>DALZMP010000010.1:88036-112667 GCA_032006665.1 Sedimentibacter sp. | reverse complement strand
GGTTTTTCTTATGCTGTTTTATTGTCTATGTGCTGTTTGTTGTTCTTATTACTGCCGTTCTTCTCTTCGACAGCTTTAATAGTTTATCACAGTTGTCGATGCTTGTCAAGAACTTTTTTCATTTATTTTTCTCTCTTATTTTCATTACTCACCAAGAGTAACTTTATCAGTTTATCATAGGATTACTTTATTGTCAATCACTTTTTAAACTATTTTCTAAACATTTTTGAATTTTTTTACTTCATTGCTGAAGTGCTTTTGTATTATAGCTCACATATTTGTCTTTGTCAATCCCTTTTTTTATTTTTTTTATCATTTATAAATATTATAGTATGCCACTCTATTTCCATTATAATATCCATATTTGACAAATTTCATACCTAGGCTTTCTAATGATTTAATTGATTTAATATTTTCAGGATCAGCCATTGCTATTATTTCATTTAATTTCATCTTTATTAATCCATAATTTATTATTGCATTTCCTAATTCAGTGGAATACCCGTTACCCCAAAAAGAGGGGATTAATTTGGTTCCTATTTCAGTTTTTTTAAGGCTGGGTAAATATCTAAAACCAGTTACTCCTATAAATTCGTTTGTACTTTTTAAAAAAACCGGCCATCTGCTTAGATTGTTAGTTTTATAATTATTTATATACTTTTTTATTTCTCTTCTGCATTCATTCAACGAGAGCAACCTGCTGCCCGGGATATATTCAATAACTCTGGAATCACTTTCTAATTTATATAAGTCTTCAGCATCTTGCCTAATAAATTCTCTAATCAGTAATCTGTTTGTATCTACTATTATTTTCAACGCAATCGCTCCTACATAATATTTTCTAAACATAAATTTGATATTATGCTTGTCATATAACTATGTTATGAATAGTTTTGTTTTTTGTTAATTAGAATAGCTAGAAAAGCAACCATGTTTTTCATGATTGCTTTTCAATAAGTTTTACTCAATTTAATTTTTAATTAGAAGTATCGACCATCATAATATCAGATTTTAATAATTTAGCAAGAAAATCTGCTATTTCATCTCTATTGGCAATTTTTACAGGATATATAGCTGTATTTTCACCTGTAAATATATCCTTATTAGTAAAATATGATATAGCTTCAACAGCATAATCAGATATAATATCTTTGTCAGCATACTTATTTATTACAGAATTATCCTCAGAATAATCTATTTTATCTAATGCTTGTAAAGCTCTGTATGTCATTACAAAAATATCCTGTCTGGTAATTTCACTTTCTGGACTAAATTTATTATCACCAATTCCTAATATTAGCCCATATTGTTTCGCTGTAGCTAGTTCCTTATAATAATACGCATCACCAGGTATATCATCAAATCCTGATATCCCTTCTAAATTTTCAATTCCAAATATCCTCATTAACATCAAAACAAAATCCGCTCTCTTTATATTTTGCTCAGGATTAAATCTGCCATTGTAACCAACTATAATACTCCTGGATGCCATATATTTTATATTTTCTTTATATGGATTATCTTCAATATCACTAAAATAAGCATCATTATTCGCGACAACTATGTTCTCAGTTTTATTTGCATTTTTTACTGTCGCATACAATTCTTTATTTTTTACAAATGATTTATACGAGAACATACAATATCCTTCAACATAGCTGTTTGCTCTGTTTAAATTAATTTGTTTCTCTATTTCAGTTCCGCCATACCATACATTGTTAGGTTCTGCATCAACAGACCTATATGCCGCTTGACCTATGTAAAGTTTTACACCTGTATTTTTTACCACATCACTCCACCAAGAAACCAAAGTTTCATAATCGGCAATTCTATAACCTATATTCCAATATATTTGTGGCATTATGTAATCTATGTAACCTTGTTTTACCCAATATCTTGAATCTGCAAATTGATTAACGTAAGTTCCCCAGCCATCTGTATCACTTCCTAAATATGATGTTGTTTTATTTGCCCATATACCTGCCGGGCTCACTCCAAATTTTATTTCAGAACTTTTATTTCGTACAGTTTCCCCTATTTCTTTTATTAATATATTGTTGTTATTTCTTCTCCACTCACTTATATCTGTATAGTTACCACCATATTTTATGTATGTATTAATATCTTCAAAATTTTTATCGGGATAAAAGTAATCATCTAAATGAATACCATCAACATCATAATTATCCAATATTTCTTTTATACCATCTATAACCAATTCACGAGCACGCGGTTCTCCTGGATTAAAGTACAATTTTCCATCTGTATGAAGAACCGTTAAATCCGGATTTACAACTGCAGGATTATTTGCTGCTAGTTTATTGTTATCCGAAGCAGATGCAGTAATCCTGTATGGATTAATCCATGCATGTAGTTCTAATCCCCTTTTATGTGCCTCTTCGATGAAAAATTCAAGAGGATCAAAGTTGTTTTCCGGAGCAACTCCTTGTGTACCTGTTAAATACTTTGACCAAGGATAGATTTCAGACTCATATATAGCATCGGAACATGACCTAACTTGTAAGAAAACCGCGTTGAATCCCATGTCCTTTGCATTATCCAAAATCTCAATAGCATCCTTTTTCAAAATTTCTTCATCCGTTGTTGCCCTACTCGGATAATCTATTCCCCAAACAGTCGAAACCCAAACACCTCTAAATTCTTTTTCTGCTGCATTAGTTTCGTTTGACGGCCCGATGTTTAAGAAAAGCATAGCTACCAGGAATATAATCAAAATGCTGCTTCTTATTCTTTTGTTTAAAATAATTACAATCGCCTCCTTTATAATATGTAGTTTATATTGATTATACCTTTTTCGACATATTTTTTAAAGAGGAAAATAATTGATATTCATTCTACATATCATAAACGGACAAATCCTTCCCGTCAGATCCAAAAGCTGTATATTATTAAATTATCTTATATTGCGTCAACACAGTAACTCCTATTCCTATTTGCCCATAAAAAAAAATAAGATACTCACATTTATGTATGAAGTATCTTATTTCCCATTGGTGCGGATGAAGGGACTCGAACCCCCACGGTATCCCGCTAGATCCTAAGTCTAGTGCGTCTGCCAATTCCGCCACATCCGCGAACTATATGCCCAACAGCAAGATTTATTATATTACATGGAATAAACTTTGTCAAGTATTTTTTCAAAAGATTTTTCTTTAAACTTTATAAGGGAGTCAAAGCTGTTTATCATATATATATCATTGTTTCCGACAAGTTCCTCTTGCTTAATTTCTGTTGGAATATCAAGCATACTCGTATAAGCAATCGGTTTGCAATATAAGTTAGCAAACTTCACAGTATGCGAAGTGCCACCTTTTTTACCACCTTCAATTATAATTATTCCCTCAGATAAAGCTGCTATAATTCTGTTTCTTTCAATAAATGTATGCAACTCCGCCTTTGCATTTGGTGGAAGTTCAGAAACAACAGCACCTTCGTTTAAGATTATCGTATTGTAAAGTGCTTTATTACCCTTCGGATATATGCAATGATGACCAGATGGTATCACTGCTATTGTTTTTCCTTTTACAGCTAGGCAGCCTCTATGGGCAGCCTCGTCACATCCTGTTGCAAAACCACTAACTACACAGCATTTTTCTTCTGCAAGTTTTTCTGCTAATATCGAACTTACCTCATATCCCTTTTGAGAAGGTGTCCTTGTTCCTACAATTGCGATATTGTTATGTTGGTTTAGAATATCTGTATTGCCGTCTACATATAATATCAAGGGCTTATCTTCAATATTTTTAAGTTTGTTTGGGTATTCTTTATCATATAACCCAACAATGCTAATTTTAAATTTTTTGCATATTTCAAAAATTTTTGCTGCTTCTTCTTCAATTTTATCTTCGTCAATTTTAAGTTTTTTTATTCCCAACCCTTTAACAAGTTTGATAATTGAAGCGAAATCGTCCAACTCCATATTTTTAGAATCTATATAATCTAAGATTTTACTAATTGTCTTTCTACCCAGTCCTTTAACAAGTTGTAACCTGATTATATTTTCATTACTTATCATATTAGTTAACTCCTAATTCATATATCTTCTGAGATTTTGCCATATAAAGCTACTAAATGCAAAATACCCGACGGATAAATTATATCACATATTTCAACATAAAAAAACTCTTCTTTTTTACAAATTTTACAAAGAAGAGTTTTTTTATATTATTAATATAATTAACCTATTGTAATTAAAGCATCACCTGTACTTACTGCTGTTCCTTTTGAAGTATGAATTTTAGCTATTGTTCCGTCTGTAGGTGCAACTAATTCATTTTCCATCTTCATTGCTTCTAATATTAGTATTATATCTCCTGCTTTCACAGTTTGCCCTTCAGATACTTTAATGTCTAATATTGTTCCTGGCATTGGTGCTTCAACTACTTCTCCAGCTACTGATGCTGATGCAGCTTTTGGAGCTGGTGCTGCCTTTGGAGCTGGTGCCGGTGCTGCTTGTGGGGCTGGTGCCGCTTGTTGCACTGGTGCTGCTTGCTGTACTGGTGCATAAGTAAATGCTGGCTGACCTGAACCCACCTCTTCTACCTCAACTGCATAAGCTTTTCCATTAACTGTTACATTGAATTTTTTCATTTTAATCCTCCATATTATCGTATATTGTAGTTATTATTCTATTTATTTTATCTCATTAATTTTGCTCTTCCTGCATATGCCCAAATAGAGTCTAATTCAGGTGTTCTTTTAATATTTCTCACTATGAAATCACTTGTACTTTTTCCAAGCATACAAGCTATTGCCGCTGATATAGCAGCAACAGTTTCTTCTTCATCCATTGATGCTAATACGGCTGAAATTACTGCTGTTATTTCATCTTCATCATCTGAATGGTTTGGTTCTACTTTACTGCTTGAAGGCGCTGTTTCTTTTTTATTAAATAAATTTTTAAACAAACCCATTTCATCACTCCTATCTTAAAGGGGAATATTTCCATGTTTTTTCTCAGGTCTTAGTTCTCTTTTTCCTGACAACATGTCAAATGCACTGATTATCCTCTTTCTTGTATCGGCTGGTTCTATTACTCCATCTATGTAGCCTCTTGCTGCAGCAATGTATGGATTTGCCACTGTATTTCTATACTCAGCTATTTTTTCGCTTCTCTTAGCTAATTTATCTTCAGCTTCATCTATATCTTTTTTAAATATAATATTAGCTGCACCATCCGGTCCCATAACTGCTATTTCAGCAGTCGGCCAAGCTAGTACAACATCTGCACCTAATTCTTTCGAACACATTGCTAAATAAGAACCGCCGTATGCCTTTCTTGTTATTACAGTGATTTTAGGCACTGTAGCTTCTGAATATGCATACAACATTTTAGCACCATGCCTGATAATTCCACCATACTCTTGATGTGTTCCCGGTAAAAATCCTGGGACATCCATCAATGTTAATATCGGAATATTGAATGCATCACATGTTCTAATAAATTTAGATGATTTATCTGATGCATTTATATCAAGACATCCCGCTAATACTTTGGGTTGACTTGCTATAACCCCTACGCTTCTACCATTTAATCTCATAAAACCAGTTATTATATTTTTAGCATAGTACGGCTGATATTCCAAAAACTCCTTATTATCGGCAAGTGTATAAATTACATCTTTCATATCATAAGCTTTATTTGGGTTATCTGGTATTATTTCATTTAATGCTTCATCGATTCTGTTTATATTATCTTGTACTTCTACAACAGGAGTTGTTTCTAAATTGTTTTGTGGCAAAAAGCTTATTAATTTTCTTATATTTGCCATGCATTCCTCTTCTGTATCATCTAAAAACTGGGCAACACCACTTACACTATTATGTGTCATCGCTCCACCAAGTTTCTCAGCAGATACTTTTTCACCTGTAACAGTTTCAATAACTTGCGGTCCTGTTATGAACATCTTACTTGTTTTTTGAACCATAAATATAAAATCTGTTAAAGCTGGAGAATAAACCGCTCCACCAGCACAAGGTCCCAAAATAACTGATATTTGCGGAATAACGCCTGATGAAATCGTATTGTTATAGAATATTTTTCCATAACCCGATAAAGCATCCACACCTTCTTGAATTCTAGCTCCACCTGAATCGTTAATGCCTATAATTGGAGCTCCAACTTTAAGCGCCATTTGTTGAGCTTTAACTATTTTAGCTGCATGCATTTCTCCCAGAGAACCACCTATAACTGTAAAATCTTGAGCAAATACATATACTAATCTTCCATCTATCGTACCATATCCTGTTACAACACCTTCGCCAGGGGCTTTTTTATTTTCCATACCAAAATTAACACATCTATGTTCAACAAATGCGTCAATTTCCACAAAGCTACTTTCATCTAAAAGCATTAAAATTCTTTCTCTGGCAGTTAGCTTCCCGCCTTCATGTTGCTTTTGTATTGCCTTTTGTCCGCCACCTAATCTTATCTTCTCGCTCTTCTCTCGAAGTTCAATGAGTTTTTCATTTGGCAATTTTGTTACCTCCTACTTTATTATTTCAATGTTTATTTTTTAAAATGACATACATATAAAATATACAATTTCGTTAGTAAAGTCAACCCTTTTTATTAAATTGCAAGACAGTTTTATTATTCTGCATAATTTAATTACCTTTATTAAGTAATTTACTTTTTTCTTTAACTTTTCTACATATAATTGCATACGCTTATTTTATGCTGCAAGTTTGAGTTTCATTCCTGTCTTGCTTTTTTTCTGATACTTTCTATATATTGTTAATTCAAAGTAAGCAAAATTCTATTTATTGCATATATTAATTAATATGTTAATGAATCCAAATATGAAAGGAGTGGCCGATTTTAATGTATAACTATAATTATCACCAGCTAAATAATAATATATGTATAAAAGATTATGATAATATGAACAATGCAAGCAAACCATATCGTGCACTAAATATGATCGTAAAAAAATCCGAAATACCTAATAATAATGAAGATATAAATCAAAACGCACCTCCAACTGAAACTCAGCCTCCATCAGAAGAGACCCCATCTACTAGTACTCCACCAACAAATCAAGAGGAAACAACACCTGAAAATGGAGGCGAATTTGAAACAGGTTACATATCTGTGGGAGTTTTTACCGCTTTACAAGCCCTACCCGTACCCGACGCTGTTGTAACTATTTACCTTTTTAATAGCGATGGAGAAGAAGAAGCCCTCTACATCCTAGTTACAGACGAAAATGGCAGAATACCAGATGTAGAATTGCCTGTTTCGTACAACCCAAATGATCCATTAGTAAGCTCCGAATATTACTTTACACCGTACAACCTAAGGGTTCAGGCCATAAATTACTACACAGTTAATATTCTTGATGTTCGTGTTTTCCCGGATATAACAACAGTTTACAAAATTGATTTAATTCCTGTAATGGCTAGATCCACTGAAGAAAACCCTGAGCAAACAATTGTTATTCCTCCAAGTCCTATAGATGAATCAAATGAGTGAGGTGATTATAAATGAGTATATCAATTCCAGGACTAACAACTGTTCAAATTCCAGATACTATAACTGTTCATTTAGGCGCGCCTGATGAACCTGCTCAAAACGTAACTGTATCTTTTATTGACTACATCAAGAATGTAGCTTCTAGCGAGCTGTATCCAACATGGCCGGAAAGTGCCTTGAGGGCAAATATATATGCAATAGTCTCGATTGCATTAAACAGAGTATTCACCGAATGGTATAGAAGCAGAGGTTATGACTTTGATATAACTAATTCTACCCAATATGATCAGTACTTTGTAAATAATAGGGGTATATTTGACAATATAAGTGATATAGTCGATGAAGTTTTCAATGATTACGTTGCCAGGCAAGGACAGATACAACCTCTATACACACAATACTGTGATGGAAGAGTAGCACAATGTGAAGGCATGTACCAATGGGGTACTGTAACCTTGGCAAATGAAGGATATATACCTTATGATATTTTAAGATATTATTATGGTGACGATATAAACATTGTGCAGAATGCACCTGTTGGCGGATCTATAGTAACATACCCAGGTAACCCGCTAAGATTGGGAGATAGCGGTCAATACGTTTTATTAGCACAAATCATGCTAAATACTATATCTGTAAATTATCCTGCAATTCAGAGAATATATCCGGTTGATGGAAATTTTAATGACTCTACAGAAGCTGCTGTTAGAGAATTTCAAACTATATTTAACATAACCCCTACTGGAGTTATAGATAAGGGAACATGGTACGAAATAAGAAATATATACAATTCAGTCAGAAAATTAGCTGAACTAACATCACGAGGTATATTAATTTCAGAAATACCAACAGAGTTACCTACAGATATAGGTAATGTGGTTCCAAGAGTTCAATTAGTTCAATACTTTCTTAATGTATTATCAGCTTTTTATGATACAATTCCACCGGTAGATATAGATGGAATGTTAGGTCCACAAACAAGACAATCAATAATAGCATATCAACAAGCGGTAGATATACCTGTAACAGGCTTGATTGATGAACAAACTTGGACTTCTATGTTTAATAGTGTAGAAGGAATTTTAAACGCATTGCCACCATCTGCTATAGCTCTGCCAAGTCTATTATACCAAAATATACAATACAGAACTGGCTCAGAAGGTCCAGGTGTTTATATATTACAACAATATCTATCATATATTTCATCATTTTTTTCAGATATACCAGCTGTTACTCCCGACGGTATATTTGGACCTAGTACAAATGCATCTGTAATTGCATTCCAAAACAGATTTGGACTTACGCCTGATGGTATTGTGGGTCAAAATACATGGGATAGAATAGTTGAAGTATATCGTGATTTAAGATTTGGTGAAAGAACAACCCTGACACAAAATTCAGAGCCATAAAAGTTGGAAACTCAATATATAGTACACTCACATTAAAAGAGGTGACAAAATGGATCAAATGTATATTATTACAAAAAACAATTATAATTACAATTATAATTATACTTACATCCCCGGATATGAGTTTCCAAGTAATGTAATTGTCACTATTCCAGATGAAATAACTGTTCATCTTGGTGCCCCTAGTGAAGAAGCAGAAAATGTGACGCTGCCATTTATAGATTATATTAAAAATGTAGCTTCCAGCGAATTGTACCCTACTTGGCCAGAAGATGCATTAAAGGCAAATGTTTATGCCATTGTATCAGTTGCAATGAATAGAGTTTTTACAGAATGGTACAGGAGTAGGGGATATGTTTTCGATATAACAAATTCAACACAATATGACCAGTCATTTGTCCATAATAGAGGTATTTTTGAAAATATATCCGAAATAGTAGACGAACAATTCAATGATTACATTGTTAAAAGAGGAAGATTGGAACCTCTATTTGCGCAATACTGCGATGGAAGAACTTCTCAGTGCCCCGGTATGTATCAATGGGGAAGTGTAGATTTAGCAAATCAAGGCTATACACCACTTGAAATACTAAAATATTATTATGGCGATGACATATCTCTGGTAATAGACGCGCCCATAGGTGCAATAGCAGAAACATATCCCCAAACTCCCTTGCAAAGAGGAGATTCTGACTTCTATGTTCTGAGATTTCAGCATTCTTTAAATAGGATATCTGATAATTATCCCGGAATTCCTAGAATAAGAATTTTAGATGGTTACTTTGATGAAACTACAGAAGCAGCAGTAATTGCATTTCAAAGAGTATTTAATTTATCCGTAACCGGTATAGTCGACAGAGCTACATGGAACAAAATCAGAAATGTATACATTTCAGTTTCCAGACTAAATGAGTTGACGTCTGAAGGTTTATTGCTAAGTGATATTGACGAACTATATTCCGGTTTAATATTAGAAGGAGATATACTCCCTCGTGTTGATTTGTTACAATACTTTTTAAATTTAATGTCAGCATACTATGGTACTATACCAAGTGTAGAATATACAGGCGTTTTCGATCCTCAAACCAGGGTTTCTCTAATGGAATTTCAAAAAAACCTGGGGCTAAATCCTACTGGAATTGTAGATAATAAAACATGGAGTTTATTGTTTCAAAATATTCTTGGAATTTTACTTACTCTTCCTAACTCAGAGATTTTTTTACCTAATTTAAGATTTCCAGGAACTAATTATCAAATAGGACTTGGCAGTGAATACCCCGGAATAGTAATCGTTCAGGAATTATTGTCATATATATCTACAGTAATTCCTGATATAAATTATTCTAATCCAAATGGCATATTCGACGATGCAACAGAAAGAGCCATAATAGAATTTCAAAGATTATACGGACTTGAAGCAAATGGAAAAGTAGATGAAGCAACTTGGAATAAATTAATGGAAGTGTATCAAAGTTTAAGGTACAGAAATGTATAGCTAATAAAGAGCTTTATACATCCAGCATTAAAAAATATTAATAAACTGAGTGAGGTAGTTATAAATGAGTATGTCTATACCAGGTTTTACCAATGTTGTAATTCCAGAAACAATTACGGTTCACCTTGGTGCGCCGGATGAACCTGCTGAAAATGTTACAGTGAATTTTATTGATTACATAAAGAATGTAGCCTCAAGTGAACTTTACCCCACGTGGCCCGAAAGTGCACTTAGGGCAAATATTTATGCAATAGTTTCAATCGCATTGAATAGAATATTTACTGAATGGTACAGAAGTAGAGGATATGATTTCGATATAACCAATTCAACTCAATTTGACCAATCCTTTGTTTTAAATAGAGGAATCTTTGAAAACATATCGCAAATTGCAGATGAAATATTTGATGATTATATAGTCCGAGATTCACGTATCGAACCCCTTTTCGCCCGATATTGCGATGGTCGAATATCACAATGTGATGGCATGTATCAATGGGGATCCGTGGACCTAGCTGATATAGGGTATACTCCATTAGAAATATTACAGTATTATTACGGGGATGACATATCTATAGTAACAGGTGCACCCGTTGGAAATATTGAAACTACATACCCTGGCACTCCACTTAAATTGGGGGATTCAAACATATATGTTTATTTAGCACAACTTGAGTTGAATAATATATCTCAAAATTATCCCGCAATCCCACAAATCTACCCTGTGGATGGAGTTTTTTCTCCTCTTATGGAATCAGCCGTGAAGTCCTTTCAGACAGTATTTAATTTACCGCCTACAGGAATAATTGACGAAGCAACCTGGTACAGAATTAAGAACATTTATGTAGCAATCAGAAAGCTTGCAGAGTTGTCATCCCAGGGAATGTTTATCAGTGATATACCAGTTAGTGCAATCGAAGGTGGTTTAGTAGTTCCTAGAGTACAACTTGTGCAATATTATTTAAATATTTTATCTGCATATTACAATACTATTCAAGCTGTTGATATTAATGGAATATTGGATCCACCGACAAGAAACTCAATAATGGCATTTCAAAGAACATTTGGATTACCTACTACAGGAATAATTGACAACAGAACATGGGATGCAATAAATAACACTATTTTAGAAATATTAGTAACTTTACCACCTAATCTGGTGTCAATACCAAAACTAATTTATCCAGGAATAGTATATGGAAGAGGAGATGTCGGACCTGGTGTGGTCATAATACAAGAACTACTTGCATATATTTCTTCATATATACCAAATATAACGTATGTTCCATATAATCTCATAGATGGAGTATTTGGACCAATTACTGAATCTGCTGTAATTACATTCCAAGAGCAGTACGGTCTTGAACCAAATGGAATAGTTGATGAAAATACGGGTAACAGGATGTTAGAAGTATACACGGATTTGAAATATGGTCAAACAAATTTAACGGAACCAACGCAGGAAATCAATTTAAGTTAATTAATTAAATATTTAATAGTACGGAGGTAAATAATGGGTGAACTAATTAATACTATCAATGACAATACAATCACAAAGATACAAATTTATTTAAAGGAAATCTCAAAATATAGACCAGAAATAATTGTTGAAAACACTGATGGCGTATTTGATTCCGGAACTAAAAAAGCAATAACTAAATTTCAAGAAATATATGGTATGCAACCAACTGGAACTATTGACCTATCCACTTGGACCAAAATGATTTACGAATACAATAAATATTCAAAAATGAACAATACACCTAATAAGCTTGATTGCTTTCCCAGCAATATATCAGAAATTAAATTAGATGATGAAAAAGATATAGTTTATATAATACAAATTTTATTAAATGGTTTCAGCAAAAAATATAAAAACTTTAAAAGAGTTGACATAACGGGAATTTATGATAATGAAACCGAAGATGCTATTAAAAAGTTTCAAACTATAAATAAATTGCCTGTCACTGGAATTGTAGATATAAAAACCTGGAATTCGCTTTCTAGTGTTAATAATACCTGCAGATTACACGAACAGTAATATAAAATAAATTTATCACTTAATAACATAAATACGGGTTTTTCAGTAGTAACATTAATACTGAGAAACTTTTTTATTTACTAGATTTTTAAAAGTAAAAAATTAATAAAATTTCCTCGTAGACTATTGACAAATTGTAGTGATTTGTTACAATGTAATTAGCACTCATTAACTAAGAGTGCTAACAACAAATTGTTAATAAATTACTAATATCATTAAAAAGAATTAAGAAAGGAATAGATACGATGGCTAAAAAACAATTTAAAGCGGAGTCAAAAAGACTTCTTGATTTAATGATTAATTCAATTTATACTCATAAGGAAATTTTTTTAAGAGAGCTTATTTCTAATGCAAGTGATGCTATAGACAAAAGCTATTATAAATCACTTTCTGATAATGATATCAGCTTTAATAAAGACGATTTCTATATTAGAATTGCTGCTGACAAAGAAAGCCGAACTCTTACCATAGCAGACACAGGTATTGGAATGACAAAGGAGGAGTTGGAATCAAATCTGGGTACTATTGCTAAAAGTGGTTCTTTTGATTTCAAGGAAAATAATGAATCTAAAGATGGTATTGACATAATAGGTCAGTTTGGTGTCGGATTTTATTCAGCATTTATGGTTTCGGACTTAGTTACTGTTGAAAGTAAAGCTCTCGGTTCTGATGCAGCATACAAATGGCAGTCAAGCGGAACTGATGGTTACAGCATAGAGAGTTGTGAAATGGAAACAACTGGCACTAAGATAACACTTAATATAAAGTCTAACACAGATGATGATAATTATGATGAATTTCTTGATGTATACAACTTAAAGTCTCTAGTAAAAAAATATTCTGATTTTATTAAATACCCTATTAAAATGAATGTTGTTAAGAAAAAACTTAAAGAAGGCTCGGATAAAGATTACGAAGAATATATAGAAGATGAAACATTAAACAGTATGGTTCCTATCTGGCGCAGAAACAAGAGCGAACTTAAGCCTGAGGATTATGATAATTTTTATATGGATAAACATTTTGGTTATGAAAAACCATTGAAATATATTCACGCCAGTGTTGAAGGTATAACAAGCTACAATGCAATTTTGTACATACCTTCGAAGGCCCAATATGATTTCTATACTAAAGAATTTGAAAAAGGTCTTGAATTATATTCTAATGGCGTAATGATAATGAATAAATGCGGCGACCTCTTGCCTGACTATTTTAGTTTTGTTCAAGGCTTAGTAGATTCAGCTGACTTGTCTTTAAATATTTCCAGAGAGTTGCTGCAACATGATAGACAGCTTCAATTTATAGCTAAGAAAATTAAGGAGAAAATAAAAAGCGAACTCCTATCTATGCAAAAAAATGAAAGAGAAAAGTATGATGATTTCTATAATAACTTTGGCAGAACGCTTAAATATGGTATATATCAAGGTTGGGGTGCTAATAAAGAAATACTTCAGGATTTACTCATGTTTTATTCTTCTAGCGAGAAAAAATTAGTTACTCTAGATGAATACATATCACGAATGGCAGAAGACCAAAAATACATATACTATGCTACCGGGGAAACTAATGACAAGATTTCGAAGCTCCCTCAAACCGAAATTGTTTTAGATAAAGGGTATGAAATACTCTACTTTACTGATGAAATAGATGAATTTGCTATTAAGATGCTACTGAATTACAAGGACAAAGAATTTAAATCAGTTTCAAGTTCCGATTTAGGCATAGAATCAGATGAAAAAAGCAGCCAAGAAGAAAAAGAAGAAAATAAAGATGTATTTAATTATATGAAAGAAATATTAGATGGCAAGGTAAAACAAGTCAGAGCATCTAAGAGATTGAAAAATCATCCAGTATGCCTTGCCAGTGAAGGTGAATTATCAATAGAAATGGAAAAAGTATTAAGTTCAATGCCTGACAACAAAGGTGATATACATGCAGATAAAATATTAGAACTTAATACTGGTCACGACATGTTTGCTACCATTAAAAGCACATATGAAACCGACAAGGAAAAATTAAAAAAACTTACTAATGTTTTATACAATCAAGCATTACTCATTGAAGGTTTACCAATTGAAGACCCTGTACAGTATGCAAATGATGTATGCGAACTTCTAAGATAGATTAATTTCAAAAATACAGATAAACTTTATTTGGAACGATATATTTTATATATATCGTTCCATTTTCATAAATTCGAAGTTTATTACATATTTTCTTTTATCTATTGAATATAATTAATAATATTGGTATACTTGAAAATATTATGTTTGGAGGTAATTATTTTGATAGAAATTTTAAAGGCAGTATTACTTGGTATTGTACAAGGAATAACTGAATGGCTGCCTGTTAGCAGTACCGGTCATATGATATTGGTTGATGAATTTATTAAGTTGGATTTTTCCGACTTATTTGTAAACACATTTCTTGTTGTAATACAATTTGGGTCGATTCTCGCAGTTGTCAGTTTATTCTTTCATAAGCTAAACCCCTTTTCTAATAAAAAATCTTTATCCGAAAAGGAAGATACCATATCACTATGGGTTAAAGTTATAATAGCAATTATACCTTCTGGAATTGTTGGCTTATTATTTGATGACAAAATTGATGAGATGTTCTATAACCCAGTTACTGTTGCATTGGCATTAATTGTTTATGGTATTATTATGATTTATATTGAAAGTGGAAACAAAAAATCCAAAGTAAAAGACTTTTCGTCACTTTCATATGGCTTAGCATTTTCAATAGGTATTTTTCAATGTTTAGCTTTAATACCCGGAACTTCACGTTCAGGATCAACAATTATTGGAGCAGTATTGCTTGGAACTTCACGTTTTGTAGCAACAGAATTCTCCTTCTTTATGGCTATTCCTACCATGCTTGGAGCAAGCGCTCTTAAATTATTAAAAGCTGGATTTGCATTTTCCGGATTTGAGTGGATTGTACTTGGTGTAGGTTCTTTAGTTGCTTACATCGTATCTATATTAGCCATAAAATTTCTTATGGATTATATCAGGAAACATGATTTCAAAGCATTTGGTTACTACAGAATAATCTTAGGAATTATAGTCTTAGCATACTTTTACATAATAATGTGACAAAAATGTACGCATAACCTCATGCGTACATTTTTTATTATATAGTTTATTTACAATTGCTCAACCATCGTTCACCTATTGTTCAGCTATTGTTCCCCATTGTTGGGATATTGTTCAAAATATTCTTCCAAAGTCAATTGGCTCTCATGTATTTCCTTTGCCAATGATAGACCCACATACCTTAGATGCCAAGGTTCATATTGATATCCTGTGATGTCTTCCTTTCCTTTAGGGTACCTTACAACAAATCCAAATCTATATGCATTATCCGCTACCCATTTTCCTTCCTCTGTATCTCCAAATGTAGTATCTAATTGAAAATTCATTGCCGAACACGTTATATCCATAGCGAGACCTGTCTGATGCTCGCTCTGTCCTGGCTTAGCACTAAATTTGTCTGCTGCCTCTTGTCCCTGGCTAGATACATAAGCCCCATACAATGATACCTGAGTATTATATGACCTGTAGCCTGAACGTGCATAAAGTTCAAATGATTTCTCTTCTTTCGCTTTTGCAAACAATTCTTTTAGAGCATCATATGCTACCTTTCTAAGTTGATTGACTTCAGGATTTTGCAAACTCGTGGGCACGTCGTCCAGAGTCACCAAATCATCTGGAATATATGAACCTGATAGATGTCTTGTTTTATTTACTATCATGTCGTATGAACTTGAATTAGTTACTACTCCATTTTCATCTATAGTGCTTGCTAAGTCATTAAATATTTTTATTGTTATATCGCTATTGTGTTCCTTATAACTTACAGTCACTGTTGCAGTATCTGCTGTCAATGCTTTATCGGATATGGTAATATTATTATTTTCAATTTTTAACAAATCGCTGTCTGTCGAAAATGAAATATCATTATTTAACCCTTCATTTAGCTCTTCGCTTTTTCCGGAATCAAATATTACATTAACCTCAAAATTGTTTATATCGATTACTGCACCTGTATTTACAGTACATACATTAGGTGATACTTTTATTTCCGATATTCCATCGCCATTCACGTTTTGTGATTGCCCGTTACTTTCGTTTGGTATAGGTTTTGATGTGTCCGGATCTTGTTTTGAATTGCCATTAATTGATTTTATTATTAGTAGTAGTAATATTATCAATATTGTTGTTACTAATAATGCAAATCTTTGCTTTTTTCTTCTGCTTTTTCTACTCATAATTTTTCTCCTGTGATATATTTATGCCATTTATTTTAAATACTTATTTTTTTCCACATTATTACCGCGCTTTCATTTGGTCTTTGATAATAATTTGGTCGTTTTCCAGAAGATTCAAAACCAAATTTTTCGTACAACCTTATAGCCTCTAAATTTGATTCTCTGGCTTCTAATGTTATATTTTTAATTTCACTGCATCTGCAAACATCAAACATTTTACTTATCAATTTGGATGCTATCCCTTTTTTCCTATATTCAGGCAGTACAGCAATATTAGTTATATGACCCTCATCACAAATTTTCCACATACCCATATACCCAACTACAGTTCCATTCACGGTAGCACACTGATAGTATGCCATTTTATTTAATAACTCTTTCGATAATAATTCCTTTGACCAAGGTAAAGAAAAACATATTTTTTCAATTTCGGCAATTTCATCTAAATCATTGAATTTTATTTCCCTAACCTCAACTTCCATTTAGTTTCCCCCATCTTATTTAATTTTTAATTTGGTATTACTTCATTTTTATTTCTTTCAGCTTGTGATAATCTTAAATACTTGGGATAAAATCCGGATGAATCTATTGTTTCGCCACCTAAAGCCATGTTATAACCCAAGCAAGCCAAAGATGATGCTCTAAGAAAATTAAATTGTTTTGGTGAAAATGTATATTCATTTTTCAATTTTTCTATAAATAAGTTTCTATACTTTTCCGAACCATCACCACTTAATATAACGGGATATGATATATTGTTTAATATATCTATCAGTTCATCAATATTTGTTGGAAATTGTTCCTTTACAGTTATAAGATTATAATTATCCCACCTATATATCCCTGAGTATACCCTTCCTGATTTTGCATCCATTATCGGCACTATATATTTGTCTATAGAATATATATTTGAAGCTAGTGATTTCATTGTAGGAACATTTGCTATTGGAACATTTATAGCATAAGCTATACTTTTCGCTATTGCTGCTCCAATTCTCAATCCAGTATATGAACCGGGTCCCTCAGATATTACAATCAACTCTATATCTTTTATTTCTATTTCTGTATCTACTAACAATTTCTCTATTAGTGGCATTAATTTTTCCGAATGCGTTTTTTTATGTCCCAGCGAATACTCTCCTAAAACCACATCATTTTCAGATACAGCACAGGAAGCAGTAATTGATGCAGACTCAATTGCAAGTATTTTCATAATTTTTAAGCTCCTCTATTATTTTGTTGTAAGCATGACCTTGTCCCTCTATTAAAAATATTCTCATATTTTCATCGTCAGTTCTTTGTATATATATATTTATTCTATTCATAGGGAGCATGTTACTGATTTTTTGTGACCACTCAATTATACAAACTCCTTCCGAATAAATATATTCTTCATACCCTAAGTCATACATATCATCATCAGAATCTATCCTGTACACATCCATATGATACAATGGTAAAACACCTTCATATTCCTTAATTATAGTAAATGTAGGACTAGTTATATTCTCATCTACTCCAAATTCTTGTGCAATAAACTGTGTCAATGTTGTTTTTCCTGCCCCCAGGTCACCATCAAGACATAACACTGTACCTTTTAATAAATTCCTCGCTATTATTTTTCCAATTAATTTTGTATCTTCAAGATTACATACTTTTATTTTCATTTTTTTCCCTTAACTTCTTAGTTATAAACTAATAATTTTTATATTTGCAACGTTAATTATATCTTTTTATAGTTAAAAAATCAAGGAATATTCATTACTCTTAATAAAAAATTAATTGAACAAAATAATTATACATGTTATAATATTGCGTGCTTTTTTAAATTATTGTCGATAATTTAATAAAAACAGTATTAATCATATGTAAGAATGAATAATATTAGTAATACATTATTACTTTAAAACATAAATAATTATTGAAGGAGAATATAAATGGAAAATAATTTTAATAATATATATTTTATTGGTATTGGTGGAATAAGTATGAGTGGACTGGCTGAATTAATGCTGGATGAAGGGCGTAATGTATCTGGTTCTGACAAAAATAATTCACACATTGTAAAGAAGCTTGCAAGCATGGGTGTAAAAATAAATCTTAATCATGATGAAAACAACATTACTAATAATATAGACCTCGTTGTATATACATCCGCTATTTCTAATGATAATCCCGAATTGCTAAGGGCTTTACAATTAAATTTGAACATAATGGACCGTGCTCAATTTTTAGGATATGTAATGAAAAATTATGAACACTCTATTTGTGTTTCCGGCACTCATGGCAAAACAACTACTACCGGAATGTTATCTTCAATACTTATGGAAACAAACCTTGATCCTACAATTTTCTTAGGTGGTGAAATGGATTCAATTGGTGGAAATATAAAGCGTGGTTCAAATAACTTATTATTAACAGAAGCGTGTGAATACAAAAGAAATTTTCTAAAATTTAATCCTACAATGGAATTAATATTGAACATTGATGAAGACCACCTTGATTACTATAAAGATTTAAACGATATAGAAAATGCATTTTTAGAATATGCTAATAAGCTGCCCGAAAATGGATATCTTATTGTGAATATTGAAAATAAACATCTTTTTAAAAATTTAAATTGTACTGTAGTTACATTTGGTAAAAATAGCGATGCAGATTTATATGCATCAAATATGAAATACTTCCCTACTCCATCATACACGCTTATGCATAAGGGAAAAAAACTTATAGATATAACACTTCAAGTTTTTGGAGAACACAATATATTAAATTCAATTGCAGCTTCTGCAGCATGTGTAATGCTAGGCATAAATTTAGAAGATATAAAAAAAGGATTATCGAATTTCAAGGGTACTCATAGGAGATACGAATTCAAAGGATTCTATAAAGGTGCATCAATAATTGATGATTATTCTCATCATCCCACAGAAATAAAAGCAGCACTGATGACAGCAAAAACTTATTCTAAAGGTAAAACCATAACTATTTTTCAACCGCATACCTATACTCGCACCATCGCATTATTGGATGAATTTGCTGATGCATTAAAATTATCAGACGAAACTATACTTCTTGATATCTATGCTGCGAGAGAGGCAGACACAAATAAAATACATTCAAAAGATTTAGCGAATAAAATCAAAGAACTTAATGGTAAAGGATTTTATGCTAAAAGTTTCAATGATGCTGTTGATTTACTAGATGAAATAGTTAGTGACGGAGATACAGTTATAACAATGGGAGCTGGAAACGTAAATGAAATAATAAATCTGTTAACAATTGCAGAACAATAGTGGAGCAATGGGTGAACAATAGTGGAGCTATTGTAAAAACAATTGCTTCCCTATTGCTCCTCCATTGCTCTCCAATTGTTAATGGTCCCTATTTGTTAAGTATTTCGCTATTTCCACTAGGTTCTCTGATTTTTCTCCAAAAATTTGAAGACTTTTTATCGCTTCTTGCGTGAACTTTTCTACATGTTTTTTTGCCTCTTCAATCTTTACGAACGATAAATAAGTAATCTTATTATTTTCTTTATCGCTGCCAATAGGCTTTCCCAGTTTCTCTTGTATTCCTTCAACATCTAAGATATCGTCTTCTATCTGAAATGCGATACCAAGTTTTTCAGCATAAATGTTTAATGCATTTATTTCTTTGTCGGTGGCGCCTCCTAAAATTGCCCCTGCAACTACACTGCTTTTTATGATAGCACCTGTCTTAAGTGAATACATATATTTTAGTTCTTCAAGAGTTTGAATTTTTTCATTACTGTGTATATCTACTATTTGTCCTCCTATCATACCTTCAGTTCCAGATGAGCTGCTAATTATAGCAAGTGCTTTAACTGCTCTGCTAATTTCCAGATTAAAATCAGTTATAGCTTCAAGTCCAATTTCAAATGATTTATTTAAAAGAGCATCACCTGCTAATATGGCAGTTGCCTCATCATACATTTTATGATTTGAAAGTCTTCCTCTCCTGTAATCGTCATTGTCCATTGCAGGCAAATCATCATGTATAAGTGAATATGTATGTATCATCTCCATCGCACATGCAAATGGCATAATTGCCTCATCATTACATTCAAAAATTTCATATGTTCCCAGCATGAGAATCGGGCGCAGCCTTTTCCCTCCAGACATTAAACTATAAATCATTGATTCATATATAATTTTTTGCGGATTACTTTTAATTTCTATAAAATTTTTTAAGCATTCATCGACACGTTTAATTTTTGTATCCATCCATTTCATAAATTCCATTTTATACTAACCTCAACTAACATATAATTTTACAACTGTTCACCCATTGCATTCCAGTAGCTTTCCCGCCGTTTCTCTATTGTTTAAAGACTATTTTTGCTATTTCGACAGCCTCCTTTGCATCCTTTGCGTAATAATCCGCACCAATTTTCTTAGCATATTCCGGTGTCAAAACAGCACCACCCACTACTATCCTACAATTTATATTATTTTTATGAAGCTCGTTTATAGTCTCTTCCATACTCCTCATAGTAGTGGTCATTAATGCACTCAATCCCACTATAATCAGTTCATCATGTTTTTTAGCCTCTTCAACTACTTTTTCGATTGGAACATCTTTACCAAGATCAATTATATCATAGTTATAATTTTCAAGTATAACTTTCACAATGTTTTTTCCTATATCATGTATATCACCTTTAACTGTAGCTAAAATAATTTTTCCCTTAGTAATTCCTGCTGCTGCTTTGCTCTTTAAACTTTCTTTCAACACATCAAATGCACATTTTACAGTTTCTGCTGACTGAATCAATTGCGGTAAAAATATTGTACCTTTTTCATATTCATTTCCAACCATGTCTAATGCAGGAATTAAATAATCATTTACTATTTGAAGTTCATCCTTAGTTTTAATAAGTTCTTTGACTGCTGCTGCAGCATTATCTTTTAAGCCTTTTAAAACTATCTCTATCAATCCAAGTTGATTTTCCACCTTCGTAATTTTTATATTATTAACATTATTATTATCTGACTTTTCAGTTGCATATTTAGAAATATAATCTTTTGCTCCTGAATCATAATTGTATAATACATTAAATGCACTTATTTTATCCATCATTGATTCATCATTTGGATTAATAATTGGCAAATCAAGTCCGGCAGACATTGCTATTGATAAGAAAGTTTCATTTATAATTTCCCTTTTCGGCATTCCAAATGATATATTAGATACACCCAAAACAGTTTTTACACCAAGATTATTCTTTACTAAAGTTAATGCCTTTATTGTTTCTACAACTTCTTTTTGCTGAGCAGAACAAGTTAGTGTAAGAGTATCTATATAGACATCTTCCTTTTTTATGCCGTATGAATCCGCCTTTTTTACTATCTTTTCTGCTATTTTATATCTGTCTTCGGCATTATCTGGTATACCTCTGTCATCAAGTGTTAAGCCAACAACAGCAGCTCCATATTTTTTTACCAACGGTAATATCTTATCCAATACCCTATCTTCTCCATTTACAGAATTGACAATTGCTTTACCATTATAATACCTAAGACCTAACTCAACAGCAACTGGATCAGAAGAATCTATTTGCAGTGGAACACTCGTTACACTTTGTAATTTCTTTATTACATTGACCATCATTTCCGGTTCATTAATTTCAGGCAGCCCTACATTTACATCTAATATATGAGCTCCTGCTTCCACTTGGGATATGCCCTGTTTTAGGATATAGTCTATATCATTGTTTCTAAGTGCTTCTTTAAATAACTTTTTACCTGTTGGATTTATCCTTTCACCAATAACCTTAACTCCCTCTATTACGACAGTTTTGCTTGGTGAACACAAAGCAGAATAATCCTTTTTCTCAATATTTTTGGGAGAAAGGCCCCTTATTTTTTCCTGAATGGACTTTATATATGTCGGAGTAGTTCCACAACAACCTCCAACCATTCTAACTCCAAGCATTACAAATCGTTCTGCTTCTAGTGCAAATTCTTCTTTCCCTACATCGTAACAGGTCTCACCGTTTCTTATAACAGGAAGTCCGGCATTAGGCTGAACCAAAATGGGAACATCAGTCCATTTTATTAATTCTTCTACTATTGGATATATTTCTCTAGGTCCAAGAGAACAATTTATACCTAATCCATCCACACCTAAACCTTCTAATGTTATAGCCATACTGCTAGGCAGACATCCCGTAAAGGTTCTATGATCTTTTTCAAATGACATAGTGGCAATAACAGGAAGGTTGCTGTTTTCCTTTGCTGCCAAAACCGCAGCTTTTAACTCGTATAAATCAGTCATTGTTTCAATCAATATTAAATCAGCACCTGATTTGGCACCTTGAATAATTTGTCTTTTAAATATTTCATATGCATTATCAAATGATAATGTACCCATAGGTTCAACAAGTTCTCCAATAGGTCCAATATCTAACGCCACAAATAAATTTGTATTTTCTCTAGATCTTATAGCCTCTTTGGCTAATGAAATTGCCGCATCCACCACTTCCTCTACTGAATATCCTGTTTTAGAAAGCTTCTTCTCATTTGCACCAAATGTATTAGAAGTTATAACATGGGCACCCGCATCTAAATACTCTTTGTGAATTTCAATTATTTTATCCCTCTGATTAATGTTTAAGATTTCAGGGATTTCACCTAACTTAAGCCCCTTTTTCTGAAGCATAGTTCCCATTGCTCCATCAAATACCACTATATTTTTTTTAATATATTCATTTAAATTCATTTTAGAAATCAATCCTCTCTATTCTCTGTTTACCGAGTGAATTATTGATATTATACTGTTATGAGTTTTTCTTGCAACGTAAGGATTATTCATAGTGTATAGATGTACTCCATCTACACCCATCGCAATTAAATCGATTATTTGTTCTGTTGCATAGGCAATTCCGGCATCAGTCAGCGCTTCGTTATCATACTCAAATTTATCCATAATTCGATTGTATTTTTGCGGTATTCTGGAACCACTTAAGGTGGCAATTCTTTGAATTTGTTTCTTATTTGTAAGCGGCATTATGCCCGCCTCTATAGGAACATTAATATTATATTTCTTAGCTAAGTCTAAGAAATTATAAAAATCATTATTGTCATAAAAAAGCTGAGTAATGAGATGCGTAACACCTGCATCTATTTTATATCTTAGATTTTTAACATCCTCTTCTAGGCTTATACTATCGTTGTGTCCCTCTGGGTAGCATGTACCAGCTATGTCAAATTTACCATTTTTATTTATGTAGTTAGCTAAGTCTGATGCATAGTTAAAGTCTCCTTTAACTTCCTCTGCTAATGGGATATCACCTCTTAATGCAAGTATATTTTCAATTCCTTCTGCTTCTAAATCCCTTAATATGCAGTTAATTTCTTCTCTGGTGGAACTTATGCATGTTAAATGAGCAACTGCTTCAATTCCATATTTATTCTTTACGAGTGATGAAAGTTCCTTAGTCTTATTTTGATTGCTGCCGCCTCCTGCTCCATATGTAACACTAATAAAGTCTGGTCTTAGGTCACTTAATGCTTCCAAAGTTTTATATATTGTTTCTACAGAGGATGTTACTTTTGGCGGAAATATTTCAAATGAAAAAACAAACTTTTTTTTATTAAAAATATCTCTAATTTGCATATTGTTAACCTCCAATAATTTTTTAACATTATAACACACATAATTGCAACTGTAAATGTAAGAAAGCTGCACTAATTTAAAAAAATATAAAAAAAAACGGGAATATAATTCCCATTTCTTCGCCCATACTCTATACTATATCAATTATTTAAAATTAATTATATTTTAGTTACGTTAGCTGCTTGGTCTCCTCTATTGCCTTGAGTAATTTCAAAGCTAACTTTTTGACCTTCTTCTAATGATTTAAATCCATCTCCTTGGATAGCTGAGAAATGTACAA
>DALZMP010000010.1:0-88012 GCA_032006665.1 Sedimentibacter sp. | reverse complement strand
AATATATATAATCTCTAAAAACATGTGAAATCTATAAATACATCTGTAATACTCTCTCATACTAACACATGTGTTTGTTTTTGTCAATATATTTTTTTATATTTTTTCATATTTTTTCATATTTTTTTACCAATTATCGCCGGTTTCCAATATATTGAATAAATTTTAGATTTATATATACCAGTGAAAAAACTTTTATGGTATAAAAAAGATGATTCCCTAAAAGAATCATCTCATTAGCTCATCTAATTATTTAAATTATATTTTTAAAACGTTAGCTGCTTGGTCTCCTCTGTTACCCTGAGTAATTTCAAAGCTAACTGCCTGACCTTCTTCTAATGATTTAAATCCATCTCCTTGGATAGCTGAGAAATGTACAAATACATCATCTCCGTCTTCTCTAGATATAAATCCAAATCCTTTTTCTGCATTAAACCATTTAACTGTACCTTTATTCATGGGTACCTCCTAATTTTTATTTTTTTATACTCCATTGTAAATAAAAATTCACATATTTTTACAAATCATATATACAAACACAATATATATAATCTCTAAAAACATGTGAAATCTATAAATACATCTGTAATACTCTTATACATTATCATATTTTAAGCTATATGTCAATAGTTCAAAATATTTATTTTGTATTTTGTAACAATTTTATCATTAGCAAATATTATATAGTGATATAATCAATTGTAAAAAATATTTTATGGAAGTGATTAAATGAATGTATTAAAATTTAAATCTTTTGATGATGTTGAAGATCAATCGTTTCAAAGAACAGAGACAAACAAACTTCCTATTTGGGGTTCTCCACAATTCTCTGATAGCGCTAGTTATCTTCAAGAATATTTAAAATCAATGATAGGTAGGCTCGTAAAGATTGATTTCTTAGTAGGCAGTGATACACTAATTTGTAAAGAAGGCATACTCAAAGAAGTCGGTACAGATTACATAGTTTTAGAAATGCTTCAATCGAACGACTTACTAGTAGGAGACTTATATTCAATAAAATTTGTTCAAATAATCTAATAAAAAAATGCGCTTGGGACATTCCCAAACGCATTTTTTTATCAGATTAAGCTTCCCAATCCGAGTCATATTTGCTAAATTCTCCTGCTAATAGTTCATCTGTATAATCCAATATTATATTTCTGACTATACTATCCATCGTACCCATATCATCATTTTCATCAAGCTCAGATTCTTTTAGTATATCTTTAAATATACTGTATGCTCTATTATATGAAATATTCATTTTCGACAGTTCATTAAGCATTTCTGGAGTTATAGATTTTTCGAATTCATCAAAGCTCATATCTTGAGCATACTTTTTTAACATAGTTCACCTTCATCTTCTATTTGTCATTATTATATTTATTTTCTCTCTAAATATTCATCATATGTCATGGCTCTGTCAATCATTCCATCTGGTGTAATCTCAATTATTCTATTAGCTATAGTTTGTATAAACTGATGGTCATGAGATGCAAATAATACTATTTGCTTAAAATCAATTAAACCATTATTGAGTGCTGTAATTGATTCAAGGTCTAGATGGTTTGTAGGTTGGTCTAATATCAATACGTTTGATCCTGAAAGCATCATTCTTGAAAGCATGCATCTAACTTTTTCTCCCCCAGATAATACATTTGCAGGTTTTAGTGCATCATCACCTGAAAATAACATACGTCCCAAAAAACCTCTTAAAAAGCTTTCCGATTGGTCTTCTGAATATTGTCTCAACCAATTAACAAGATCTAATTCACATCCGTCAAAAAATTCTGAGTTATCTTTTGGAAAATATGATTTGGTTATTGTTTGACCCCATTTTATTGTTCCTGCATCCGGTTCAAGTTCTCCAACCAGTATTTTAAATAATATTGTCTGTGCCAGTTCATTCTCACCTACAAATGCTATTTTATCATCTCTGTTAACTCTAAATGATATATCCTTTAAAACATCGATTCCATCCACAGATTTTGAAAGTCCTTCGACAGTTAATATTTCATTACCTACTTCTCTATCTGGAGTAAACCCAACAAATGGATATCTTCTTGATGATGCCGGCATTTCATCCATTGTTAATTGATCTAACAACTTTCTTCTTGCCGTTGCTTGTTTCGCCTTTGATTTATTAGCAGAGAAACGCTGAATAAAATTTTGCAAGTCTTTCATCTTATCTTCTCTTTTTTTATTTTGATCTTTCATAAGTTTTTGCATTAACTGACTTGATTCGTACCAGAAATCATAATTACCAACATACATTTTTATTTTCTTAAAATCAATATCAACAATATGTGTACATACAGTATTTAAGAAGTGTCTATCATGTGATACAACTATTACAAGCCCTTCAAAATCAAGTATAAAATCCTCTAACCAATTTATAGAATTTATATCTAAGTTATTTGTTGGCTCATCCAAGAGAATTATTCCCGGTTTCCCAAAAAGTGCCTGGGCTAACATTACCTTCACTTTGTCTCCACCAGTTAAATCTCTCATATAACTATAATGCATATCTGAACCAATCCCAAGTCCTTGCAGTATCTGAGATATTTCTGTTTCTGCATTCCAACCATCCATTTCAGCAAATTCACCTTCTAATTCCGATGCCTTTACTCCGTCCTCATCTGAAAAGTCTTCTTTCGCATACAGTGCGTCTTTTTCTTTCATTATTTCATAAAGCCTTTTATTTCCCATAATTACAGTTTCCATTACATTAAATTCGTCAAACTTAAAATGGTCCTGTTTTAAAACTGACATTCTTATTTTTGGTGGTATTGTTAATTCTCCTGAAGAATAATCCAATTCTCCAGATAATATCTTCAAAAATGTTGATTTTCCTGCTCCATTTGCTCCTATTACTCCATAGCAGTTTCCCGGTACAAACTTAAGATTTACATCATCAAATAGTTTGCTCCCTCCAAATTGGAGGCTTAAATTAGTTACTGTTATCATTTTTACATCCTTATCTTTTATTTGTATTACTATTTTTATTATAATTATATAATTTATTCGTATATGAAATTTTAAAAAATTTCATATATACAATAATTTCACTCATCCATTGTTCTCGTCCATTACAAAAAGGATTTAGCGTGGTTTTCACACCAAACCCTTGTAACTTATACATTTAAACCTTAATTATCTCAAATTTTTATTTAAAAAATCAGGTATTTTAAAATCAAATGGGTTGTCTTTAGATTTATCCTGACCCTTACCATCCTTATCAGAATTATCCTTGCTGCCTTTTGATATATCTGACTTAACTCCTTCACCTGACTTAGCATCAGTAAAACCTGTAGCAATTACAGTAATTTTAACAGCATCACCAATTGATTCATCAATATTAGCACCAAATATAATGTTCGCTTCAGGGTCGGCTGCTTCTTCGATAAGTCTTGCAGCTTCATTAACTTCATGAATACCCATATTAATTCCACCTGTAATATTGAGAAGTACTCCCCTTGCCCCATTTATAGATGTTTCTAAAAGAGGACTCTGTATAGCCTGCTTAACAGCATTTAGTGCTCTATTTTCACCACTTGCTTGTCCTATACCCATATGAGCTAATCCCTGACCTGACATAATTGTTTCAACATCAGCAAAGTCTAAATTCATTATTGCAGGTATTGCTATCAAGTCCGAAATACCCTGGATACCCTGTCTTAAAACATCATCTGCAAGTGAAAAAGCTTCAAGCATTGTAGTTTTTTTATCAGAAATCTCTAAAAGTTTATCATTAGGTATGACAACCAACGTATCAATGCTTTCTTTTAATTTTTTAAGCCCTGATTCGGCATTCTTCATTCGATTTCTTCCTTCAAACATAAAAGGCTTTGTCACGACTGCCACTGTTAGTATGCCCTGAGATTTAGCTATATTAGCAATGTATGGAGCTGCACCTGTACCAGTTCCTCCACCCATTCCAGCAGTAATAAATACCATGTCTGCACCTGAAACTAAATCTGCAATATCAGTCTTATTTTCTTCTGCCGCTTTCTCACCAACTTCAGGTTTAGATCCTGCACCTAAACCACTAGTCAGCTTTTCACCTATTTGAAACTTTATTTCAGCTTTTGAAGAATGCAACGCTTGTTTATCGGTATTCACACTTATAAAAGTTACACCTCTTACTCCAGCATCTATCATTCGATTTACTGCATTATTTCCCCCACCACCAACGCCTATAACTTTTATATTAGCAAGCTTTTCTGATGGTTCTTCAAATTGAAACATATATTGACCTCCTACACAAGAGAAATTTTTCATATTATAAAAAGTATTATAGCATATATTTTCATATTTTCATACATTTTTTTATCGTCAATTTACATAATATTATATTTTTCAATCACATAGCCTAACATAATTTTTAAATTTCTATATATATTATTACCAAAAGCAAAAACTGCCGCTAAATAAATTGGGAGCCCCAGCCGTTCTCCTAGATATCCTAAAAACAAAGCAAATATCAAATCTGAAAATAAATATAGAACAGATTTAATTAATTTTGATTCACTTTTTATATTTTCACATAATATAGTAAATGTTGTATTTACCATAGCCAATATTGAAAGTGAAATATATACTGTATATTCTGGATTATATCCTACATTCAGTTTTAAACCAGCTATTATTCCTAAAACTACACCTGCAATTACATAAAGCAAAAAAATCCACTCCTTCTAATTTATAATTTCTGTATATTCTATTTCATGTTCGTCACCATAAAATTTCGGCATAACCAAATTCTCGCTCATCATTGTAGTAACTTCCATTCCCCACTGGTTTTTCAATGTATATGCATATGTACCCTCATCATTAACTGCATTGTATAATGATTCTTGGTCACCTATAGCTCTAATAACAAACGGAGCCGGAACACATTCACCATTTATTTTCAAAAGTGGACCTGCACACACAACTTCCGATATGTTAATGATTCTTTTACCATTAACATCTATCGCTTCAGCTCCTGCATTTTTTAAATCATTAAGTAAAACTGTTATATCCACATCATGTACAATCTTATCCATAATATCTATCGATAAATCATCGCTTTTACTGTCAGAAACTCTAATCATAATACCAGGACCTCTAACATCTGTAAATCCATTGTAAAATTTAAGATCTTGTATTTCCCCATTCATCTTTATCATTTCATCTAAATAATCAGGATCAATGTTCTGCTCAAGCTTAATGTTTTCTTCTTTGACATTTTCTCTCAAATTTTCAACTATTTTTCTTACATCATTTACATTGTTCTCATATCTGTATAACTCTCTTAAATTGTATATGTCATTTTCATCAACTCCTGCATAAACGCCTGTCACAACACCTGCAGTTGAGATAAAAACAATAAAAAATATAAAAATATTAAATAGTTTAATTTTAATAGTAAATCCCTCCCCTTTATCAATAAAAGTTGTTAATTACTTATTCAAAATCACTTGTATCAACCGGAACAGCATATTTAAATTCTTTCTCACCTTCATACCTGTTTATCTCAACTTCATCCAGGTACTCTGTATCTATTGTAAATCCAATCTCAGTCATCTGTGTAACAATTCCTCCTACAAAATTAAGAGATGCCTCAATTGTTCTTGAATTACCAATTGCTTTAATTTCGAGAGGCAATACTAATGCAACCCCGTTGACATTTATATGGTCTAAAACCGGAACAACTTCTGTATAATTTGTGTATCTTTGACCATTTATAGATATTGCTTCAACTCCGGCATTATTCAGGTAACTAATCAGAGCTAATATGTATTGATGGCTGTACGCTAAATTCACATATGAACTTGGATCTGAATTAATTGTTATTATTGCTCCCGGACCTTTTACATCATAATATCCGGATAAAATTTTTTGTTTATTCAATTCATCTTTGATTTCATTTATTTGGTTTTCTTTCGCAAGTGATTTTTCTTCATTTGCCTTTACCTCATCTCTCAACTGATCCACTTCTTCTCTTAGCTTGCTTTTTTCAATACTTAATTCTGCTAATTCTTTATTTAAATCGGTCGATTTTTCATTCTGAGTTTTAGCGTTACCAAGTATATTCTGTGTTGTCTGATATTGCATTATTATAAAAATACCTAATGCTACACTTATTATAAATAATATTGCTTTTTGACCTGCTTTTTTCATGAAATATCCTCCATTTGAAAATCCTCTATGTATACTGGACTGTCCCCTTTTGTAAAATCTATTAAATCAGATATTACTGTTAAATTATTATTAAGTCTTTCCGTTATAATTTCCATAGCGAATGAAACCTGATATTTTACATCATCTTGTAAATCAATTTTTATTCTGGTTCCATATTTTGTATCTAATAGAACTGAATTGCTATTCAAAACTGTTAACTTATTTATCGTGTCTTCTCCATATTCATTCATACAATAATCTAAAGTTTGAAATACTGTATTTATATCATTTATTCCTTTAAATTCTATCTTATCTCCTACATTGTATATCACATCTGTCAAACTTTCAATACCTAATAATTTACTTTTCTCTTTATATGTATTTAATACTATTCCATCATTGTCAGTTATAATATACTCACTATTATAATCAATTTGATATTTTTCCTGCCTCTCATTCAGCTCAATATATATTCTGTTCGGGAGTTCATAGACCACTCGAGCTGATTTTACATATGTTTCTTTTTCAATATTTTCTTTAACTTTAGTTTTATCTATTTTAAATATTTTTTCCCCCAGTTTTAATCCTGATTTTTCAATTATATAGTCTTTATCATATGAATTGTTTCCAGCTATATCTATCCCTTTAATGTTCAGATATTCTGTTTTAAACGCTATATGATAAATACAAAAAACAATAAGTATAGCAGCCGAAAAGAAAGCTACCATACTCACAAAAGACTTCCTGATTTTTCTCTTTCTTTTACGTTTTTTCTTCTGTTCTTTACTTCTCTTAGCCATCGCTTTTTCCTTTAGTATTTGTTGAAAATATTCCTATAGTTCTTTTTAGAAATATAATATTTCATTCTGACTTGACGCATATTTTGTGAAGAATTAAATGTTATATTTCTAATTATCTATTGTTGAAATAAATACTCCGAGATTTCTTAATTTATCTATGAATTTTTCATAACCTCTATTTATATGATATATATCATTTATTTTTGTAGTACCTTCAGCTCCTATAGCTGCGATCACTAAAGATGCCCCTCCTCTTAAGTCCTTCGCATCAACTTCGGCACCATGAAGCCTCGAAACACCGTTTATAACTGCTACTCTTCCGACAGTAGTTATGTCAGCACCCATTTTACGAAGCTCAGGCACATGTTTATATCTGCTATCAAATACGGTCTCTTCTATGATCGTATTTCCATTTGCAATAGCCATGGATGCCATGAACTGAGCCTGCATATCAGTAGGAAATCCAGGATAAGGCTGCGTCGTAACTTTTTCTATTGAATTAAGCCGTCCTCTATTTGATACTACTATGGTCCCGTGGGTCTCTCTAATTTCACATCCTGCATCTTCATATAATGATGTTATCGACTTAAAATGTTCTTTTTCAATGTTTTTTATGTATATTTTACTTTTTAATGAAGCTGCTGCACTTAAATATGTACCTGCTTCAATTCTATCTGAAATAATTTTGTATTCTAATGTATCTTTATCTTCATTCTTTTTGCCATTTATGATAATAGTACCTGTACCTGCGCCTTTTACAGAAAAGCCACATTTATTTAAAAAGTTTTGCAAATCAACTATCTCAGGTTCCTTTGCAGCATTGTATATAATAGTATTACCCATGGCTCCAACTGCAAATAGCATAATATTTTCCGTCGCACCTACACTTGGATAATCCAACTGAATCTCACACCCTTGTGGATTATTTACAGAGCCAACAAGTATTCCATTTTTCTCATGTATATCTACTCCCAATTTTCGTAATCCTTTTAAATGTAAATCAATAGGTCTAAGTCCAATTTCGCATCCTCCAGGAAATGCTATTTCAACATTCCCAGTTCTACACAATATTGCTCCCATTAATATGATGGATGACCTAATTTTTTTTACTAAGTTCTCTGGCACTAGATGAGTATCTAGCTCTCTTGTATCAATTAATGCTATACCATTATCATATTGCGTTTTGCAACCCATGCTTGAAAGTATATCAAACATCATCCTTACATCTTCAATATCTGGTATATTCTCAATTATGTATTCTCTACCAACAATAACAGTACTTGCTATAATAGGAAGTGCAGAGTTTTTTGAACCTCCAATTTCTACAATTCCTTCTAAATTACTTATTCCTTCTATAATAAAGCTTCCCATTTTATCCCTCCGCAACAAGTTACATACATATTACATATTATATGTTATGCAAACTTTCATCACTTGTTACTTCATATAGCTTTACTGTTTATAACATTTTGCATTGCATTATATATTTTTTCCTCTGCATCAACATTGCCAAGTTTCTTTGAATTCAATGCCATTGTATTAAGTGTATTCTTATTTTCAATAATTTCATCTATGGCTTTAATTAGTTTCTTTCCATCTAAGTCCTTTTCTAGAATCACTTTAGCAGCACCCTTTTTTTCCAATGCTCTGGCATTATATTCTTGATGGTTTTCTGCTGTATATGTTTTAGGAATCAATATCGACGGAACCCCTATAGCTGTTATTTCTGCTATAGTAATAGCACCCGCACTGCCAATAACAATATCGCTGGCAGATAGAGCAGTCGGAGCATCATACATATAATCTTTAATTTCAATATTATTTTTAATATCTAAATTTGCACTCTTTAATTCATCATTAAAGCTATCATATAATCTTTTTCCTGTTACATGAATAAGTTTTACGTTAAACTTCCCATTATATTTTTTTATAACATCTAATATCGCTCTGTTCAAACTCAACTGTCCACCGCTGCCACCAAATGAGTATATCAAAATATCATCAGATTTTAAATTATAAAATCTTCTGGATTTTTTTCTGTCTGAATCTAAAATATCTTTTCTTACCGGATTTCCTACCATTACAAGCTTATGTCTAATATTTTCAGGAAAATACTTGCGGGCTTCTTCAAAGCTTATTCCTACGACATCAACCACTTTCGCCAGCAACTTATTTGTAATGCCCGGAAATACATTTTGCTCGTGTATGACTGTAGGTATTTTCTTTAATGACGCCGCCAAAACAACAGGACCACAAACGTATCCCCCTGTTCCCACAACTATATCCGGCTTGTATTCTCTAATTATTTTATTTGCTTCTATTATACCTTTCGCTGATGCAAATAAAGTCTTTATATTTTCAATGCTAATTTTTCTCTGCAGAAATTTCGCAGTTACTGACTTAAACTCAAATCCTTCTTTTGGAACAAGCTCACTTTCCATTCCTGTTTTTGTTCCTACATATAATATAGTATTTGAAGCATCCTTGGACTTAACTTTCTGAGCTATTGCCAAGGCAGGATTTATATGTCCGCCTGTTCCACCACCAGTTATTAAAACTCTCATAATCAATCCCATTCCTTCGTAATTTTATTATGAACTTGAATACTTCGATATATTTAAAAGTATTCCCATTGATATCAATAAAAATAAAAGAGATGATCCTCCTGCACTTATAAAAGGAAGGGCTCTCCCTGTTGGTGGCATAGATGAGGTTGCAACAGCAATATGTATTAGAAATTGAACTAAAACTAATGTTGTCATACCTAATGCTACCATTCCCCCATAAAAATCTACATTATTCATTGCAATTCTAAGTCCTCTCCAGGCAAAAATAACAAATAAAAGCATAATTACCACACATCCAATAAATCCTAACTCTTCACCTATTATTGAAAAAATAAAATCGTTATAAGGTTCTGGTAAATAAAAAAACTTCTGCCTGCTTTTTCCTATGCCCATACCAAATAATCCACCAGTACCTAATGCATACAATGATTGAACAATTTGCCATCCTTCATTTTGCATATATTTAAATGGGTCAAAAAACACAATTACTCTAGTTATTCGATATGGCTGCATGGCAATTAATACAACTACTCCTGCAATACCAACTAAAACTGTAATAACTAGATGTTTAATTTTAGCACCTGCGCAAAAAAACATTACTATTAAAGTTAATCCCAATATAATTGATGTACTTAAGTCGTCTTGGATGGCAATTAATCCGCAAAATAGACCTATTGCCAGCATCGACGGAACAAAGCCTCTTTTAAATTCACCAATATTTTTTCGATTTCTGTCGAAAAAATTGGCCATATATAAAACGCCACCTATTTTTATTATTTCGGATGGCTGAATATTTAATCCTGCAATATTTATCCATCTTTGTGCGCCGTTAGAAGCCACACCAATAATTAATGTTAAAAGAGCTGACCCAATACAAGTGATTAGTATAACTTTATTTAAACGTCCATATACTTTATAATTTATATTTGAAACAAATATCATTGCCACTAATCCTAAAACGGCTGCAAATACTTGTTTTCTTAGGAAATAAAATGGTTGACCATTAAATTTATAATATCCATCCGGATAACTTGAACTGTACACCATCAGGAATCCTATTAATACCAATACAATTATTACAAGCACTAAAATCCAATCAATTGATTTTTTATTAACTTTTCGTGCACCCTCCATAATATTTTACCCTTTCCTTAAAGTCTTTACCTCTAACCTCATAGTTAGGATACATTCCCCAACTTGCACATGCAGGTGAAAGTACGACATTATCGCCTTTATTACTTAATTCAAAACATTTTTTTACTGCTTCGTCCATATTACAAACTCTGTATATATTACTAAATCCATGTTTACGTGCACATCTTTCAATTTCATCTGCCGTCTGACCCAACAGCACCAACGCTTTAACTTTATTGTCAAACGATTCTATAAATTCATCATATTTAGATTTTTTATCATATCCCCCAGCAATAAGAATTATTGGTTTTTCAATGCCTTGAACCGCTTTTATTGAAGCATCAGGATTTGTTCCCTTGGAATCATTATAAAATTTCACTCCATTATAAATGCCTGAAAATTCCAACCTGTGCTCAACGCCTCTAAACTCTTTTAATACACTTGATATTATTTCTGGATTGATGCCGAGTGATATACATGCACCCGCAGCTGCTAAAGCATTTTCTATGTTATGCTTGCCTGGTATAAATATATCGTCAACATCTACAATTGATACAGTACGGCTTTTATCTTTATATATTATTTCATCATTTTGTACAAAAATACCTTCTTCTAAAACTCTGTCGGCACTAAAAAATATTATTTTTGCTTTTATATTTTTACTATAGTTTCTTATTACTTCATCTTCATAATTAAGTATTGCAAAATCATTCTCATCTTGGTTCCTGATATTATTAAACTTGGCACTTATATAATTTTCCAAAGTATGATGAAAATCCAAATGGTCGGGTGTTATGTTTGTTAAAACACTTATGTGTGGTTTAAATTCATATGTACCTGCTAATTGAAAGCTACTTGTTTCTGCAACAAGAATTTCATCCTCATCAGCATTAAGGGCATCATAGAACATACCATAACCAATATTACCTGTTAACTTATATTTTCTTCCACTTTTTTTAACAATTTCACCAATTAAGGTTGTAGTTGTAGTTTTACCATTTGTGCCCGTTATGGATACTATAGTCGACTTATTTATCATATATGCAGCCTCTATATCACTTATGACCTTAACATTTCTTGCAATTAATTCTTGTATTAAAGGTATTTCATATTTTATACCTGGACTCTTAATTGCTAAATCTATATCATCTATGCTAAATACATCATCATCAAAATAATACTTTGCTTCTATCCCATCAAGTTCTTTCAATCTTTCAGATAATTTTTCCTTTGGTGATTCATCATAAACAAAGACTTGAGCTTTTAACTCACTTAATCCCTTAACACATGCAATCCCTGAAACACCAAGACCTATAACAAGTATTTTTTTATTTTCTATACACATTTTAAACCTCTCATCTCCTATAAAAAAGCCGTCTAATAAATTTTATGCCGCTATATAGAATAAATTCCTATAAATGCTAATATTACTGTAACAAACCAAAAAACTCCTACAACCTTTGTTTCTTTCCATCCACACATTTCAAAATGATGGTGAAGAGGTGCCATTTTAAATATTCTTTTTCTTGTTTTTTTAAAATAAGTTACTTGAATTATAACTGATAGTGCCTCTGCAAAATATATTCCTCCTATTATTGGTATGACAAGTATCAAATTAGTCAAAACAGCAACAGATGCCACCGCTCCGCCAAGTGCAAGAGATCCTGTATCTCCCATAAACACTTTGGCAGGATGTGCATTATGCTTTAAAAATCCTAAACATGAACCTGACACAGCTGCACTTATCATTGCTATGCCCTGATATTCTTCATTGGTTGATATGAGACTATTTGCAATCAAACTAAATGCTGCCATAACAATCAAAGTAACTCCAGTATTCAATCCATCTAAACCATCTGTCAAGTTTACTGCATTCACTATTCCCAAAATTACAAAAATAGTAAATGGAATATATAATATTCCCAAATCAATGTAGGCATTAAAAAATGGAATAACCAAGATAGTTCCATTAATGCTATATTTAGATCCATAAACAGATAGTAAAGCAGCAAAAATAAGCTGCCCCAGAATTTTTTGATATGCTTTTAAGCCTAAATTTCTTTTTAAAACAACTTTTATATAATCGTCAATAAATCCTATTAATCCAAATCCCACTATAAAAAATGTCATCGCAATTATTTCTTTTGAATAATAGCCACTTGTTGCTATAGATATTATAATTCCAAGTATTATTAGAACTCCACCCATCGTGGGAGTACCTGATTTAGACATGTGAGACTTAGGTCCTTCCTCTCTGATGCTTTGTCCTACTTTTAATTTTCTTAATAAAGGGATAACTACTGGTCCTAGAAACAATACTATTAAAAACGAAACAATAATTACCCTAATAACTTGTATGCTATCTTGCATTTTTCTCTCCTTAATTCTTACTTAATCCGCGTTTTTTCTCAACTTCCTTAATAACTCTTTTTGCAATTGTTGTTTCATCATATGGAACTTTTTCAACTCCCATATCCTGATATGGTTCAGTGGATTTTCCCGCTAGTAATATTACATCTTTACTCTGGTAGTTGTCAATAGCATAATAAATGGCTTCATCACGCTCAATTATAATTTTATATTCTGCATTGTATTTTTCAACACCTTTAGCAATTTCCATGCATATATCATAGGGGTTTTCAAATCTTGGATTATCTGATGTTAATATACTTAAGTCGCAATATTTTCCTGCAATTTCACCCATTGGCGCTCTTCTGGATAAATCTCTTTCTCCGCCGGCACCAAACATAACTATTTTTCTTCCCTTTGCAAATTCATTTATAGTATCCATTACTTTTTGCAATCCATCAGGAGTATGTGCAAAATCTAATATTATGGTACAATCAAGAGCTGTTTCTAATATTTGAAATCTTCCAGTTACACCTTTAAATGATCCTAAGGCACTGATAATATCATCCAAATCTACTCCCAGAGAATATGCAGCTCCAAGTGCACCAAGTGAATTTAGAACACTAAACTTTCCAGGAGTGTTTACATGAATTTTTTTGATTACTCCTTTAATATTGCAATCAAAACTTGTTCCTTTCATAGTAGTAACAAGATTTGATGCTTTTATATCAGCTTCATTATCTATTCCATAAGACATTGCAGGAATAGAATCCTTAATCAACTCCCTATAAAGTCTATCACCGTATGTGTCATCAACGTTGATGATATTGTTTGTTTTAGTTTTATAAAAAAGTTTTTTCTTTGCAAGATAATAATTTTCCATAGTTTTGTGAAAATCTAAATGGTCTCTTGTCAAATTAGTAAATATACCAACATCTATTAAAACATCATCTACTCTGTTCAGTTCAAGAGCATGTGAGGAAATTTCCATAAAACAATGTGTTATGGATTTCTCTGCCATTTTGCTCAAATAATATTGTACATCTGTTGACTCTGGAGTTGTATTATCTGTTTTTATTTTTTCATCATCAACCAAAGTTCCCATGGTCCCTATTATCCCAGATTTTTCTTTTAAATAATCATAAATACCTTTTAACAAATATGTTGAACTTGTTTTTCCATTGGTACCTGTTATACCAATAATATTTATTTTCTCTGAAGGACGACCATATAATACATTTGCTGCTGGCGCCATAGATGCTCTTGATGATTTTACTATCAGGAAGTTACTTGAATCCTTTAAATCATCTGGAATATATTCGCACATTACGGCAGATGCACCATTTTTTATTGCATCCTTAATGTATTTATGTCCATCAGAAGTATATCCCTTTATCGCTACAAATATATCACCTTTTTTTATTTTTTTTGAATTGCAAGTTATACCAGTAATCTCTATATCTCTATTTCCTAAATAATTTTGATATTCTATTTCTTTTAGCAAGTCTTTTATATTCATGGTTTGAACTCCCCTTTTTATTGTAAACTATTTAAGCAATTTTATCATATTTAAAATGCAACTTCAATTATGAAATGTGCATTTCAAAAATAAAGTTGCATTCCTCTAGTTTAGCATTAACGTAATAACAGAATTTTTTACAACTTTCTCTCCAGCTTTAGGAAATTGAGATTTAACAATTTTATCTGCCTCTACTTCTATTGTTATGTTGCTTGTCAAATTCGATTTAATTAATTTTTCAGTTGCTTCTGCAATAGTAAGTCCTAATAGGTTAGGTACTTCAACAGTCTGTGCTTCAACACCGCTAAGCTCTTCTTCGGTATAGACAGGCTCAACATCGTAGTATTTCATTATATTCTCTAATAAGTCTGCTGCAACAGGGCCTGCCACTACACTACCATAATAACCTATGTTCCTGTCTGGTTCATCCACCATTACCAGAGCAACTGCTTTAGGATCATCTACAGGAGCTACACCAATAAATGACGAAATAAATTTGCCATCCGGATATATTCCATTTATAACTTTTTGTGCCGTACCTGACTTTCCTCCTATTCGATATCCCATCCTATAAGCCTGTTTTGTACCTGACTCTGCAGATTCTCTCATAAGCTGAAGCATTGTTTTTGATGTTTGTTCAGAAACAACTTTTCGTCTTACTACTGTATCAAAATTTTTAACCACATTTCCATCTTCATCAATAAGTTGTTTTACAATTCTAGGCTCTAATAAATTTCCGCCATTAGAAAGTGCCGAAACTGCAGTAACCAATTGAATAGGCGTTAATGTTACACCTTGCCCGAATGCTTGCGTTACAAGGTCAACATCCTTCATATTTTCAGGATGTTTAACTAAACCTGGTGCCTCTCCATTTAACTTGATTCCAGATACTTCCTCTAAGCCAAATGCCCTTAAATACTTATAAAATGCATCTTTACCTATATCTAATCCAATTTGGGCCAATGCATCATTACAAGAATTCTGTAGTGCCTCAGATAAGGTTTGGTCTCCATGCGGATTATAGTATCTCCAACATTTTATATTTGCACTTGTTATTTGTCTTACATATCCATCACAAAAATAATGAGCTTCCAAATTCGTTGCATTTTCTTCGAGCGCTGTTGCAACTGTCAATAATTTAAATGTCGAGCCTGGTTCGTAAATATCATTAACTGCCGGATTTCTCCACATATCAAACCAAGCTTCTTGAAGTTCCTTATCTGACAATGATTTCCATTGTTCCTGTAGCTCTTTATCTGTAGGTATCTTAGGATCGTTAGGATCGTAATCAGGCTTGCTGGCCAATGCTAAAACGTCACCATTATTTGGATCCATGACAACTATAGTAGCTCTTTTTGCATTATAATCACTTTTCACCTTCTCTGCAGCTGACTCCGCAAAATGCTGTATTACTTCATCTATTGTTAAAACTACGCCAAGACCATCTTGTGATTCATAATATTCGTTATACCCAAATGGCAGCTCTCTCCCATTTGCATCGGTATTTACAACCATTCTGCCGGGAACACCTGTCAAATACTCATTATATGTTGCTTCTACTCCATATAAACCGTCTTGATCAACATTTGTAAATCCTAGTACATATGGTGCAAAACTCCCATACGGATACACTCTTTTGTTATCCTCTATTACATTAATTCCACTCAGTTCCGCCTCTCTAATTTTAGCAGCCTGCTCATCTGTTATCCATTTTTTTAATACCACGTACGATGTATTAGAGGTTATTTTTTTTAAAATTTCATCGTAATCCATTTCTAGTATAGAAGCTAAACTCTCTGCTATTTGTTCAGGAGTTTTAACATTTGTAGCTGTTTGTTCTGTGTCAGTACTTTCTTCTTGATTAAATAATGATTTATTTATACTTCTCAAAATAGAGGTTATGAATCCTCCCTTTGTTGAAGCTGAATCCGCCTCAATTGACTTTGATCCCTTTTTTACATCTGCCGGAAAACAGGTAACTGTATTAGAGTTTACGCTAACTGCTAATTTTTTACCTCTTGAATCATATATGGTTCCACGCTTTGCACTTATTGTAATATCTCTTGCCCAATTTTCCATGGCTGCTTTTTTATATTCATTTCCTTTGATTAATTGAATATAGCCTAATCTTACAATCAATGCAACGGTAGCTAAAAAAAAGCAAATTAAAAATACTAACATTCTTTTTTTATTTCGAAGGTCAGTACTTCCTCTTTCCTTGCGTCTTTTCATATGGAAGCCCCCTTTACTGAATAAACCCAATAACCTTGTCTATTAATCCGTATAGTTGATTTTGATTTTTTTCTATAGGTAAATTAGTATTTTCTTCAGTTTGACCATATGCAAAATCTATAAAAACAGTTTGTTTCCTAGTAGGATAGTTCATGCCCAGATAAGTTTTCGCCATTTCTTCAATTTTATTTGTATTTTTAATGCTTTCTAAAGATACATTGTATTCATCTATATCATTGTTCAGCGATACAATTTCTTCATTAATTCTGCTGATTTCCATCTTTTTGTCTGTTATTACAGCATAATTATAAATTATTAAAATTCCTAAAAGAAATGTGATAGCAATCATAGCTGTATTTTTAAAACTTTCTATAACTATTCTATTTTTATTCTTGGTTTTTATTCTCTTTTTCTTCGGATAATATTCGAGAGATTCCTGTTCATATACAATTGCTTCTTTTCTCAAAGCAGACATTTTAATCACCTACATCCTTTCACCTATTCTCAGCTTCGCACTACGAGCTCGGTTGTTTTCATTTAATTCTTCCTGTGATGGCACTATTGGCTTTCTTGTAACAATTTTTAATTTTCTTCTATGATCACAAATACACTGTGGAAATTCTGGAGGACAAATGCAATCCCTATTTAAATCAACAAATGTATTTTTTATTATTCTATCTTCTAATGAATGAAAGGTTATAACACATATTCTCCCACCTACATTTAGAAAATCTACAGATTTTTTTATTGTATTTTCAAGTATTTCAAGTTCTTTATTAACCTCTATTCTAATTGCTTGAAATGTTCTCTTAGCAGGATGAGATCCATCTTGTCTAACCTGTTTCGGTATTGCTTTTTTTATTATGCTTACTAGTTGTCCTGTTGTTTCTATAAATTCCTGTTCTCTTTCTTGAACTATAAATTTGGCAATCCTCGCAGCCCAATTTTCTTCTCCATAATCTCTTAGAATTCGAACAAGCTCATTTTCTTCATAACCGTTAACTATATGCCTCGCCGTTGTAGTTTGGTTCTTGTCCATTCTCATATCAAGTGGCATATCATAGTTGTAGCTAAATCCTCTTTCTGGCATATCTAATTGAAAAGATGAAACACCTAAATCGAATATCATTCCATCTATTTTCTCTATGTTTAATTCTTTTAATATTTCATCGATATTGTGAAAATTATTCCTCACTGGTATAAAATTCTTAAAATCTTTTAATTTTTCTGATGCTTTCCCTATAGCATAATCATCCTGGTCAATCCCTATTACTTTCCCCGTAGTAACTCTCCTAAGGATTTCGAAAGTATGTCCTCCCCCGCCTAAAGTTGCATCAACGTAAATTCCATCATGTTTTATATTTAATCCATCTATTGATTCATTCAATAAAACCGATTTATGGGTATACTCCATGCCAATTCCTCCTTTATAAACCTATCCCCAAATCCGACATTTTTTCTGCGATTGAATCGAAATCTAATTCATCATTATTTGAATAAGCATCCCAACTATCTTTGTTCCAAATTTCTATTCTGTCTATAACCCCTATTATAGAAGCTTCGCTATTCAGTCCGCTAAATTCTCGCAGTGTCGGTGGTACCAATATTCTCCCCTGTTTGTCAAAACTACATTCACTAAAACCAGAAACAAATTGCCTCAAAAAGAATCTTTCCTGTTTATTGAAAGTTGATAAATTTCTAAGTTTACCAACGAATTCTACCCATGTTTCAATAGGATAAACAAATAAACATTTATCCAAACCTTTGCCTATATAGAAAGTTTCACCAAGTTCGTTCCTAAATTTTGAGGGAATTATAACTCTTCCCTTTTCATCAAATGAATGTACGTATTCACCAGTAAACATTTTCTACCACCTACTGGGCATATTATACCACAAAGTGGGTTAAAAGTTCCACTATTATTTTTTAAAATATAAAAAAAAGTTTTTACCTCCACTTTTAATAAGTGTAATTTTTTCTAAATAATGAGACGCAACCTGCAAATTTCAAGACATGCAAAAAATGACACGGTATGCAAACTTGCATACCGTGTCATTTTTTATTCTTTACCTTTTTTTCTCAAAGTCACAAATATTATTATCCCAAAAAGCACCAATCCTAGACTAATTAGCTGAGCAATTCTCATGTTCATAAACATTAAACTGTCAGTTCTCATCCCTTCTACGAAAAATCTACCTATTGAATACAATATCAAATACAAAGCGAATACTTCACCTTGATTTTTCCTTTTGTTTTTCCTATACCACATAAGAAAAATAAATACTGATATATCAATAATAGACTCGTAAAGAAATGTGGGATGTACCTTAACACCATTCACCATTATACCCCATGGAAGACTAGTAGGTCCCCCATAAGCTTCTTGATTTATAAAATTTCCCCATCTACCAATTGCTTGACCTAGAGCGACACTAGGAATTACTATATCAAGTATCTGCCATAAATTAATTTTTCTAATTTTACAAAAAATTATCCCAACTATTGCTCCTGCAATTAACCCTCCGTGAATAGCAAGACCGCCATTTCTAATATTAATAATTTGATTCATATTCTGGCTATAATAATCCCAGGAAAATATCACATAATATGTTCTTGCACCAATTATGCCTGCTGGAATGGCAAATAATAAAAAGTCTAACAAATCTTCTTCTTTAAAGCCTACTCTCCTGCATTCTTTGAGTGCCACTAGAACACCTAAGAGTACACCTAATGATATCAAAACACCATACCACATTATGTCTATACCAAAAATACTAAAAGCTACCGGATCCATTAATACCTCCTATCCTTAATTTTATCTGAGAGTTGCACCATATTTTACTTCTAATGCTTCTAGAATTCTCTTATGGATGCTTTCAACTTCCTTTTCTTTCAAAGTACGCTCTTTATTTCTATAGGTTACCGAAAACGCCGTACTTTTATACCCTTTCTCTATATGTTCACCTCTATAAACATCAAACAATTTAACACTTTCAATGATATGAGGATTTATAGCTCTAATTGTATCTTCCATATTACCTACAAGAATTTCATCCTTAACCTTTACTGCAATATCTCTAACCATTGCAGGATATTTGGGTAATGGTTCATACTTCCAATTAGTGTTCTTATATTCCAATATTTTCTCTATATCTATTTCAGCTAGGTACGCACTATGGCTCAGTCCATAATTACTAATGACTTCAGGGCTAACCTCTCCGTATATTCCAATCAATTCATTGTTTATATACATACCAGCAGTTCGTCCCGGATGAAAAGTCGCATTGTCTTTTATAGCTTTCAAAGAAATTGAAATCCCAAATCTAGATATTATCGCTTCTACGATACCCTTAATATCATAGAAATCATACTTTCCATACATTCCTATACATAGTTTGCTCTTTTCCATAGGAGGTTCAGTTATAGGTAATTTAAATGGCACAAACACATTCCCGACTTCAAACAACTTTGCTTCTTCAACACCTCTAAACGAATTTCTCTGAATTACGTCCATCATATTAGCCATAAGAGTTGTTCTCATTGAGCTGTAATCTTCCCCTAATGGATTTAATATTTTAATATATTTTCTAAGCTCACTATCTTCAGAAGCACATATATTATTATATGATTTCGGACTAATAAACGAATATGTTGTCAATTCATACAATCCAATACCGGTGGCAATATTTTTTATTTCATCTTCAACTTCTCTTTTTTCAGATTTTTTTCCTTTTTTAATTTTTCCTTGTAAAGGCTGTGAAACTATATTCTCAAGACCATACATTCTTCCTACTTCTTCAATTAAATCAGCCTCTTCAACTATATCAGCTCTAAAAAACGGTATTTCACTGTTTATTTTTTCTCCATCAAATGTACTTTTTAATTCAAGTGCATTTAATGCTGTCAACATGTCATCTACAGGGATTTCTACTCCTAGTAATTCTGTAGCTCTATATGGGCGAAGAGTTACTACTGGTGGTTGATAATCGCTTTTACCTGCCTCCATATATCCGCCTACAACTTTTCCGGCACCTATCATCTCAATTAACTGACATGCCCTTTGACTTGCAAATTCTGTCATTTTATAATGCATTGGTTTTTCATTTCTTGCAGATGCTTCTGACCTGAGACCAACTTTTTTGGCTGTTTCTCTTACAGATTTAGGATTGAAATTTGCACTTTCTAAAACCATAATTTTAGTGTCATCACTGATTTCAGTATTAAATCCACCCATGACTCCAGCTATACATGCAGGACTTTCCGAATCAGCTATAACAAGCATACTCTCTTGTAAATCTCTTTCATTTTGATCTATAGTAACAACTTTTTCACCTTTTTTCGCTCTTCTGGCTATTAATTTTCTGCCAATTAGTTTTTCCAAATCATAGGCATGAAGAGGTTGACCAAGTTCAAGCATAACATAATTTGTAACATCAACTATATTATTTATCGGTCGCATACCCGCATCCATCAATGCTCTTTGCATCCAAAGAGGTGACTGTTCTATTTTTATATCTTTTATAACTTTAGCATAAAATCTGCTGCATAGATCTTCATCTTCTATTTCAACACCATTTAAATATTCTTTAATATCTTCTGTTTCATTCTTTATTTTTATATCAGGAAATTTAAATTCCGTATTTAATGTAGCGGCAGTTTCTCTTGCCATACCAACAATATTTAAGCAATCCGGTCTATTGAAGGTAATTTCTATGTCAAGAGTTTTGCCATTTAACCCCAGGACTTCTTTTATATCTTTTCCAAGCTCTGTATCTTCCGGCAATATAAGAATACCATCTCTAAATTCTTTAGGAATAACTTTATCATCAAATCCTAATTCTTCATAAGAACACATCATTCCATATGAAGGAAGTCCTCTAAAATTAGTTTTTTTGATATGTATTCCACCTGGAAGTTTCGCCCCTTCAAGTGCAACAGGAACTATATCTCCTGCTTTAATATTTTTTGCACCAGTTATAATCTGTACCGGTTCACTTTCATTTATATCTATTTTTGTCACTACCAGTTTATCTGCATTTGGGTGTTTTTCTACATCTAGAATTTTTCCTGTTAAAACATTTTCAACTTCTTTTTCATTATCTATTATAGAGTCAACATGAGACCCCGTAAGTGTCAATTTATCTGCCAATGTTTTTTCATCAGTATTTATATCAACATATTGGCTCATCCATTTAATAGGTACTAACATTTTTTACCTCCTTAGAATTGTTTTAAAAATCTTACATCATTTTCAAATAAGAGCCTTATATTTGGTATTCCATATTTCACCATAGTAACCCTGTCTATACCCATTCCAAAGGCATATCCAGAATATACTTCAGGGTCAATACCGCAGTTTCTAAGTACATTTGGATGTACCATTCCACAACCTAAAAGCTCCATGCTCCATCCTGTTCCATTGCATGAAGGACAGCCCTTTCCCATACATTTCAAACAAGATACATCAACTTCTGCACTTGGCTCTGTAAAAGGGAAATTATGAGGTCTAAACCTGGTTTTCATTTCGCTTCCAAATAATTGTTTTACAAATTCGTCAATGGAATCCTTTAAATTTGCTAATGTTACACCTTTATCTACAACAAGACATTCCATCTGATGAAACATTGGTGAATGAGTATCATCAACATCATCAAATCTAAATGTTCTTCCTGCAGAAACCATTCTAATAGGAAGTTTCCCTTCCTTCATGACCCTTATCTGGACTGGTGATGTCTGAGTTCGAAGGAGTAAATTATCCGCTAAATAAAATGTATCTGACCAATCTCTTGACGGATGGTCATATGGTGCATTTAATGCATCAAAATTGTTTTCAACTGTATCTATTTCCGGACCATCCACGACATCGTAACCCATATTCATAAATAAGGTTTCAAGCTCTTCCTTGACTCTCATAAGCGGATGGCGTCTTCCTATTTCTGGGATTCTACCTGGCATTGTTATATCCAATGTCTCTTTTTTTACTTTTTCTTCACAAGCACGAGAAGAAACTTTTTCTTTAAATTCTTTAATTTCATTCTCTATTAGCTCTCTCATTTCATTTGCAAGTTTTCCTATTTCAGGTCTTTCCTCTTCTGATAAGCTACCCATTGACCTCAATATCTGAGTAAGTTCTCCCTTTTTACCGAGAAACTGAACTCTTATTCTCTCGACATCAGCAGCATCTACACATTCCATCAGTTGCTTCAATGCTTGCATTTTTACATTCAATAATTGTTCTTTCATTTATAATACTCCTTTCTTAACGTAAATAATATTTTGTATTTTTAAGTCTCAAAATATGTTAGAATATATCGCAGTCTCGTTCACAAATTTATTTACTCACTTACGTTCGTATAAATTTGGAACTCGTTGCGTTTGACCTACCACCAATTTTTCTTCGCTTGCGCTCGAAAAATTAGGGTTAGAGCGTAAATATAAAAAAACTCCACCTCAAAGAGGCGAAGTTCGCGGTACCACTCTCATTTTGCCTTTATATAATAATGTACATTATTATATAAAAGCCTCATTGCGCATAACGGGGTTATCCGTACAGAACTACTCATCTTCATCCTGCAAGCTCCAAAGCGAAACTTCAACATATATCGTTTAAAATCATTTTCAGCCAAGATGATTTTTCTCTAAAAACTATAAATATGCTTACTGCTCTTTTTCATCGCTATTTTATATTTAGTTAACTTTCACTAAAATATTTACTAACTTTAAACCATTCTAAGCTGCTATTTAACAGAAGTTCGAACTGATTATATCAAATATGATATGAAATTACAATAGTTTTTTTCTAATTTCATAAATGCAGATTCCTGCTGCTATAGATGCATTTAAAGATTCAGCTCTCCCATCCATTTTTATGGTAATATTTATATCCGAAGCTTCTTTTATTTCCCAAGAAATACCTTGCCCTTCATTTCCTATTACCAAACAGATTTTTTCTGATTTTTCTATGTCATCAAATGACAACTCAGAACGGATAACTGTAGATATTATTTTATATTCATATTTCTTTAAATATTCTAATATTTCTTGAGTTTCGTCACCGATTATAAAGGGAACTCTAAACATTGATCCGGCTGTTGCCCTGACAACTTTTGAATTATATACATCAACGCAACCCTTATTTAAAATTACTGCTGCAGGTCCAAAAGCATCTGAAGTTCTTATTATGGTTCCTAAATTTCCCGGATCCTGAATTCTATCGCAAAGTACAATAAATTTGTAATCTGTCAGTATTTCTTCTTTTTTATTCTCCAGTTTAGAAATAACAGCCAAAATCCCTTGTGAATTTATTGTATCTGTTATACTGCTAAAAATACTTTCTTCGCAAATAAAAAAATCAATTTTCTCTTTCCTTAATGTTTCAATCAAATCATTTGTTTCTTCTTTATCCAATATGTCATTACTTATCATAACAAATTTAATACTAACTTTTTCCTTTAAGGATTCACTTACAAACTTAATCCCTTCCGCAACAAAAACATGGTCACTATTTCTGCTTTTTTTAGAATTTAAAGCCCTTAAATATTTAATTTTATTATTATCTTTACTCGTAATTATTTCCATTTTCATCTCATCTTATTGCGAATTTTTTTATTATATGAAGCACTTAATATTTAGTTTCAAATAATACTGTGTTTTCTTTGTCTTTTTTCTTAATAAAAATAATAAATATTATAATTAATATTAAACCTTTTAATATGCTTGAAATAGTTATACTCCACCATATTCCATTTAGTCCCAGTCCAACATACACTAAAATAGCTGCTAATGGCAACCTAAGTCCCGTTAAAACCACACTCACTATTGAAGGATATATCGTTCTTCCAAATCCTGCAAATGCACCTGCAGTGACGATTTCTATGCACATAGGCAATTGCGAATATCCAAGTATAATTAAATAATCTATGCCATAAGGAATTGCATCTGCCTCATTTATAAATATAGTAAAAAGACTTTTTGGTATGAAAACTAATAGTCCGGTTGATATAATACCCCATATTGCAATTGTCAAAAGTGATGTTCTATATCCTTTTTTAGCCCTGTTATAATTATTGGCGCCATAGTTCTGTCCTATAAATATATTAACTGCAGATGCAAATCCTTCTGCAGTCATCCAAGAAATTGATTCTATTTGACTCCCGACTTTTTGGACCGCTATAGCAATATCCCCCCAATTTGCAACCATACGCGATATAAACATCGTTACTACAGTGAAGAATGACCCTTGAACAGCTACTGGAAATCCTATTTTAACAATCGTAAAGATATATTTTATATCAGGCTTGGAAAATAATTTTATTCCTACAAATAATAAATCATCATTTTTAGCATATAAAATAAATAATAGAAATACTAAAATCTGAGATGCAACTGTTGCTATTGCTGCTCCTGCTGCTCCTGCTACATTCATAGGAGGTATTTTATAAAATCCAAATATCAATATGGGATCTAGAATAATGTTAACAACTAACCCTATCGCATTTGCAGTAAAAGGTGTTTTACTATTTCCTGAAGCAGTTATAACACCTGTCATTCCTTGATTTAGAAAAGTAAAAATTAGTCCAATTGAAATTATTTTTAAATACAAATTTGCATCATATATTACTTTTTTATCAGTTAAATTAAAAAAACCTATAAGTGGTTTTGTAAATACCAGCATTATGAGGGCATATATCAACCCAAGAAGTGCGCAAAGCTGCAAAGAATTTTTTGCATAGGCTATAGCTTCCTCCTGTTTTTTTGCTCCTAAGGAATGGGCTACTTTTACTTGCCCTCCCATTCTTGCCAAAGTTGTAAATCCATTAGATAGCCATATATACATACCGGCTACTCCGGTTGCTGCGACGGATCCACTGCCAAGTTTACCTATCCAGATCATGTCAACCATATTATAAGCCATTTGTATAAAGGATGTCGCCATAATGGGTATTGCAAGCTTAGTCAGCGAAGTAAAAATATTACCCTCTAATAAATCAATTCTTTTGTTCATTTTTCTCCTACATAATTATAATATCCAATTTTTAAATTCAATACCATATTTCAACTAATTTTCTTTTATTTTTTTCAAATTATCTTTATTTCCTAATACTACTACAACATCGCCTTCCCTGATAACATCTTCAGCGTACGGAGAAATATTTATATCATTTCCCGTTTTTATTGCAATGACAGTTAACCCATAAGTATGCGATAATTTTAATTCTTTTAACGTTTTTCCGACCCATTCATTAAGAGCCACAGTCTCTATTATACTGTAATCAGATGAAAATTCTATAACATCCAGGATATTAGGTGTTACTAAACTGTATGCAAGTCTGACTCCCATATCTCTTTCAGGATATATTACCTTATCAGCTCCAACTTTACTTAAGACTTTCCCATGAATTTCGTTTTGAGCTTTAGATACAACAATCGGTACACCCATTTCTTTGGCTATTACGGTCGCCATAATAGAAGCCTGAATATTGGAACCTATAGTAACAACTGCTACATCAAAGTTCTTGATACCTATTGTTTTATAAGAAGCTTCGTCTGTTGCATCCATCTGTACTGCGTGAGTAACATACTCAGACAATTCTTTTACCGTTTCAGAATCATTATCTATCACCATTACATCGTGTCCTAATTTTGTTAAAGTTTTTGCAACAGAAGTTCCAAACCTTCCGCATCCAATCACAATAATTTGTTTCATATATATTCTCCTCGATTAACCTATTATTATTTTACCTTCAGGGTAAGTATAATTTCCTATGTTTTTATACTGCTTCATAAATGCAAAAGCAACTGTCAGCGGTCCCAGCCTTCCGATAAACATAACTAAAGATAAAATTATCCTTCCGGCATCACTGAGTAATGGAGTTAATCCCCTTGATAAACCTACTGTTCCAAAAGATGAAACCGTTTCAAATAATATGTCGAGAAAATCAAAACCGCTGTTTGCCTCGGTTATTGTCAGAATAAATGATACAACATTTATTAAAAGCATGCTGATCCCAACTATTGAAACAGCTTTAATTATTGTTGTATGTTCTATTCTTTTCATAAATATTTCAACATCTCTTTTACCTCGAACAAAATTATAAATTGAAATAAAAATTACTCCAATTGTTGTAATTTTTACTCCACCTGCAGTTGAAGCAGAAGAACCACCAATAAACATGAATATTATCATTAATTCTGCCGTTGGAACCCTCAAATCCCCAATTTCTATGGAATTAAATCCTGCGGTTCTGGGAACAACTGATTGAAAAATGGAGGCTTGAATTTTACCTGACATTGACAAATTCCCTAAAGTTTTTGCATTATTATATTCTAAAATAAAGACAAAAATAAATCCTAATATCAGAAGTATTCCTGTTATTATTATTACTAATTTTGAATGTAAAGAAAGTTTTCTAAATCCTTTATTGTCATACATATCCCAAAATACAAAGTATCCTATACCACCGGTTATAACTAGAAATGAAATTGTAAAAGTAATAATTGGATTGTGCACATAATTTATCATGCTATTTCCTGTTACATCAAAACCAGCATTGCAAAAAGCTGATATGGAATGAAATATAGCAAAAGATATACCTTTATCAAAACCATAGTCATTAATAAATACAAACGACAGTAAAATTGCACCTATAAATTCTATTAAAAATGTATAAATCAAAATAGATTTTGTAAGCCGTACCACGCCCTGCAATTCATCTACATTTCTTTCTTCCATAATGAAAACTCTTGTTTTTAACGATATTTTCTTTCCAAGTAAAAATGAAATCATTGCAGACATTGACATCACGCCAAGTCCACCCATTTGTATCAAAATTAATATCACTATTTTGCCAAAAACTGTCCAATGTTCAGCAGTATTTACTACAGTTAATCCAGTTACACACATGGCTGATGTAGAGGTAAACAATGCACTGACAAACCCAATGCTTTTACCATTGTTCGAAGATATTGGCAAATTTAACAATATTGCACCTAAAAATATTATTATCGCAAAAGCAATAACAAAGACCATATATGGATTTTTTTTCAAATTCTCTATTTTATAATAAAAATCTTTCATTATGTTTAATCCTCTCGTACAATAACGTTTTAAACGTATTTTACGACTATTTGTTGTTTTATATTAAATATTACTTGTTATTATATCACTAAATTTCATTTTTACAATAATGATTTAAACTATGTTAAAATAAAAGAAGTTGTTACGCATTTTTATTGAGCACTACCCTGGCAAGGACGTCCCGCCCTGCAATCCTCTTTTATATGTTGGGAAAAGAACTTTCTTGAATATAAAAAAGACTGTATAACAACCTTTACAGTCTAATTCATATCTATAATATATATTAGCTAACTTTAACTTGTTCTACTAAGCTTGTAAATCCTGCCGGATCATAAACCGCCATTTCAGAAAGCATTTTTCTGTTTATATCAATATTGTTCACCTTTAATGCATTTATAAATTTACTATAAGACATTCCATTTGCTCTTGTAGCTGCATTAATTCTCGCTATCCACAATTGTCTAAACTCTCTTTTTCTTAATTTTCTTCCTACATAAGCATATGAAAGTGACTTCATTACCGCTTGGTTAGCAGTTCTATATAATTTACTCTTTGCTCCATAATAACCTTTAGCAAGTTTCAATATTTTTCTATGGTTTTTTTTCGAATTTACAGCTCTTTTAACTCTTGCCATTTTAAAATTTCCTCCTTTATGTTAATAGTTTATTTGTATGGTATTATTTTACTTATTCTTGCTGTATCTGCGCTCGATAAAAGAGTGCCTTTTCTTAAATTTCTAATTGATTTAGAAGCTTTTTTACCTGTAAAATGATTTTTTCCAGCTTTTGATCTTGCTATAGCTCCACTTCCAGTTTTGCTAAATCTTTTTGCTGCTGATCTGTTAGTTTTAACTTTAGGCATAACAGTTCCTCCTTTTAATGTTTAAAGTTTATTTTTTAGGGACTAAAAACATAGTCATGTTTTTCCCTTCAATCATAGGGTATTTATCTATAGTTGAATAATCTGCTGTCATTTCAGCAAATTGTAATAACACTTTGCGTCCAACGTCTGTATGACCTAATTCTCTTCCTCTAAACCTAACAACTACTTTTACTCTGTCGCCGTCTTGCAGGAATTTAGATGCATTTTTCGCTTTGACACCAAGATCATGATCCTCAATATTTGGAGTCATCCTAATTTCTTTAATGTTAATTACTTTTTGTTTCTTTTTTGATTCTTTTTCTTTCTTTTCCATGGAGTACTTGTATTTCCCATAGTTCATAATTCTACATACTGGCGGAACAGCTGTAGGAGAAACTACTACCAAGTCCATCTTTTTGCTTTCTGCAATTTTTAAAGCCTCTTTTGTTTCTATAACACCAAGTTGGCTTCCATCAGAGTCAATAACTCTTACTTCCTTTTCACGAATCTGTTCGTTAAGCTGAAGTTCTTTTATAATTTACACCTCCTAAATTTTGGGACACTACCATTATCATATTAAACGGAAATTCCATAAAATAAAAAAGATAGCTAATTTTCACCGCTATCAATAGAAAACACAAATATAATAAATTGCATTTATATTTAAACCCTACTAACAGTTTGCTTAAACGCCATAAGGTGAGAAGCGGTTACTTCTTCTTCGTACTATAACAGTATACACAACATTACATAATCTGTCAATAATTATTTACAATTTCATGTAATAACTTTTTGTGTTATGGTAAAGCTAAATTTAGACTTCAATAAAATTATTTTTTACAAAGTCATATTATTCATAGACTATGTTCCCCATTCGCTTATTTATATTGAGTGGTCAAATTACAAGTCATTGAGTAATTTTAACATTAAAACAATTACAAACTGAGGAGCTAAAATGAAAAAAAAGTATTATTATTTTGCCACAATTTTTATTATATATAACGTCATTATTTTGATGATATCAAAAAAATATTCTTTGTCAATACTTTTTTATATACCTGTATTAATATATACAATTTACATATTAAAAAATACAGTACCAAACAAAAAAGATAAAGATAATTTGGATATGGAAGAATCTCATGAAACAGTAAACTCTACTACATGCTTTGATAAAAAAAAACCTGAGGAAACAAAAATACCAATTAGCTTTAATGATGTTGCAGGTTTAGATGAGATAAAAGATGATTTGATGGACGTTATTGATTTTTTAAACAATGAGGAAAGATACAAGATAATGGATGCCAAAGTTCCAAGGGGAATATTATTATATGGACCTCCCGGTACAGGCAAAACTCTTATAGCAAAGGCTATTGCAGGAGAAGCAAAAGCAACATTTATCTATTCAAGCGGTTCTGAATTTGTTGAGAAATATGTAGGTGTAGGTGCAAAGCGTGTCAGGATGATATTTGAAAGGGCAAGAAAGGAAGCACCTAGCATTATTTTCATAGATGAAATTGATGCTCTTGGCTCAAAGCGAAATTCAGAAAGTAACAATGAGAAAGACCAGACCTTAAATCAGCTTTTAATTGAACTCGATGGTTTCAACAACACAAGCAATGTAATTGTTGTTGCCGCCACTAACAGACTTGATTTGCTTGATGATGCTTTGCTAAGACCAGGAAGATTTGATAGAAAAATATATGTTGGCAATCCCAATTATTATTCAAGACTAAAAATTCTAGAAGTTCATACAAAAAATAAACCACTTGATAAAAAAGTTGTACTAAGTGAAATAGCAACTAAGACACATGGTTTTTCAGGTGCACAACTTGCAAATATAGCAAATGAAGCTGCATTAAAAGCCATAAAAGACAAGTGCAAAAAAATAAACAATGATAATTTTGAATTTGCTATTGAAAAAATAGCTGCAGGCTTAGAAATTAAACATTCGACTGTATCTGAAGCCGAAAAAAGAACTGTAGCATTTCATGAAGCTGGTCATGCCATTGTTTCAAAAATTCTAAATATAGATAAAATACAAAAAATATCTATTATACCTCGAGATAAGGCACTCGGCTATGTTTTAAAATTCCCAACGGAAGATAAATTTCTTTATACAAAAAAGGAATTAAGTGATAAAGTTACTGTTCTTTTGGCAGGAAGGGCATCCGAAGAAATTTTTATAGGTGAAATATCTACAGGTGCTTCAAATGATATAAAAGAATCAACCAATATAATATATGAAATAATATGCAGTTACGGGATGGGAAAAAATACTGAAAACACATGTATAGATGAACGTTTATTTAAATATTATCTAGACAGTATTAAGGATGAGGCTGCAGAAATGACTAAAGAAGCTTACAGCAGGGCTTTAAAAATTATCAAGGAAAATGAAAATCTAGTGCAGAATGTAGCTGAATATCTTATAGTTAATGAAACAATGAATTCCAAACAATTAGATGAAATCATGGAAGAAAGCAGTAAAAAAGCTTTAATGTCATAAAAACAAAGTTTAAGGACGATTATTAAAGAAATTAATCGTCCTTAATATATTATTCTAAATTTCTTTTGATAAATCGTCCGATTTTATTATTGATGGAATTCCCGTTTTTAACAGCTATTTTTCCATTTATTATTACATATTCTATTCCTTCCGGTTTTAATTGCGGGTCTTGGAATGTAGCTTTATCTATTATTGTATCATAATTAAATATAACAATATCAGCATCATAACCTTCAGCTAACAAACCTTTTGATTTTAAACCGAGCCTTTGAGAAGGCATATATGTCATTTTATAAATTGCATCAAAAAATTCCATTTGTTTTCTATTGCGCACAAATCTTCCTATAACTCTTGGAAATGTCCCAGCTCCTCTTGGATGACCTGAATGATTTCTATAAATACCGTCACTTGCAACCATGACCAGAGGGTGATTTAAAGCTTGTATTATTTCATTTTCATTCATGACATATGCAACTGCAAGCATTTCAGGATATTCTTTTCTTGCTTTTTCAAATAGTTCCTTATTACATCTTACGCCTTTAAATGGTTCTTCTGTCAGCATTATGGAATCGTAATCCCTACTCCATAATTCTAAACACCCCTCATCAAATACAGCAGAGCCAATATATGTACTAAATGCATCATATGGATACGCATCGACTTGCAAATCAAGTCCACTGTTTGACAATTCATCAATAACAGAGAGTGCCTCTGTCATATTTCCGTATGCGCTGCAGCTTGATAAATGAGATATCTGAAATGGTATATCTGCTTCCTTACCTATTTGACCCATTTCTTTTATTGCTTCTATTGCATATATTGAATCCTTTCTATAGTGTGCTGATAATAACAGGTCGTGTCTGCCTTTTATTAATTTTGTTATTGCAATAGCCTCTTCAATGTCTATGCCAGGACAATACTCTAGACCATATGATACTCCAATGGCTCCAAAGTCAATAGCATCTGCAACCATTTTTTGCATTTTTTCAATCTGGTCTTTTGTTGATTTTTTGTATATGTCTGTACTGCCTACCTGATTTCTCAAATAATTATGTCCAATAAATGACATGTAATTTACAGGGTTACCTTTTTCTTCTATAAAGTTATATAATTCCTGAATACTCTGTCTGTTATTTCCACAATTACCGACTGCACAAGTTGTCACACCCATATTAAGCATAGTTTGAGAAATATCATATTCAAGTTTTTTTGTAAGAGACAGGTCTTCTTCATGCATATGTATATCTATAAAACCCGGTGATATGCAATTACCCTCTGCATTAATTTCAATAGCTGCATTAGATGGAACACTACCGATTCCAGTAATTTTTCCATTTTTAATACCAATATCACCTTCTATCACTTTCCGATTTTCAACATCTATTATTTTTCCGTTCAATATCTTTATATCTATCATAGTTCCCTCCGTTTTTCGTTATTAAGGACGGCTTCTGCCCTATCATATAAAATAAACGGTCCTTTTTGATTGATTAACGAATCATCAAAAAGGACCGTCCTACAATCTCCTTAGCATATTTTTTATAATTATACTAAAAAAATTATATTATGTACAGTGTTTTCTTATTCTTTTTTACTTCAAATATTTCATTGGGTCAGTTCTTACTCCATTAATTCTGACTTCAAAATGAACGTGATTTCCAGTAGATTCACCAGTTGAACCAGCCTGCGCTATTGTTTCACCCCTAACAACCTCTTGTCCCGCAGTCACCAGCAATTTTGAATTATGTGCATAAACAGTTGAAATTCCTCCACCATGGTCAACTATTACATAATTGCCATATGAATAATGCCATCCTGCAAAAAGTACTACACCATCGTTAGCTGACACAACATTTGAAGCATATGGTGCAGCTATATCAACCCCTCCATGAGTCGACCAAACACCAGTAATTGGACTTACTCTTTTTCCGTATGGAGATGTAATTCTATAATTACCTGGAGACGGCCAAAGCATCTCACCACCTGCGTAATCAACTGCACGCTGAGCAGCTAATATATCTTTTTCTATTTGTGCTGATTGTGCCTCTTCTGCAGCCTGTAAATATTGAATTTGCTTAATATCTTTTTTCAATCCTGATATGTATGCTTCTTTTTCCTGTGATGCCTTGAGAACTTGTCCCTTTTTTGCCAACACATTATTTTGAACTGTGACAACCTGAGTTTTTTCTTCTTCCAAGCTAATTTGTATTTCTTCTACTTCCATCTTCTGCTGTTCTATACTCTTAAGCAAATCAACATCACTTTTAACAATCAACTTTATCATATCCACACGCGTCAACGCATCCATTAAATCTTTAGAATTTAATATTACTTCTAAGTACCCCGCTGTACCTTTTTTATACATTGTACGAAGTCTTTCTTCTAATAGTTTGTTATTATCTTCAATATCCTGAGTTAATTTAGCAATATCTTGTTCTTTTGCCGCTATCTGCATATCTAATTCTTGTTTTTGAAGTTCATAACTCTCTATTTCCAAGTTCATAACACTCATTTCAGAATCTAGCTTATTAATCTCTTCTTGAACGGTATTTTCCTTATTTTTTAATTCATTTACCTGCTGCTTGTATTCTTTTATTTTGCTTTCAATGGCTTTTTGTTTTTGCTGCAAATCAGCTATACTGCCACCTACTCCTACCGGAAAAACCGTTCCTAATATTAAAACCATACTTAATATCAGCATAACACATTTTTTAAACATATACCCACCTCTATATACTTAAGAATTTTTTCAAAGATATTAAACTTCCTAAAATACCTATTCCTATTCCTATTGTTACAAATATAATAGTTATATCTGAAAGTATCATATCTAATCCTACTATATAACCGGAAAGACCGGATAAAAGAGTAACATATTTACCAGCTAAATATTCTATAAAATAATTATATCCTAACATTAAAATTACAATTGCTGCAAATGAGCCGATTAATCCAAGTATAATTCCTTCAATCATAAAAGGACCTCTTACATAACCATTGGTTGCACCAATATATTGCATTAACTCAATTTCCTTGCGCCTATTTAAAACTGTAATTTTAATTGTATTAGAAATTATAAAAATGCTAATTAGCAATAATGTAATTATTAAACCCGATCCAACTTTCTTAACAAAATCGTCAATAACAATTAAACTGTTTACAGCATCTTTATAAAATTGAACATCTTCCACCCCATCATGTTTCTTTAGCTGTTTTATTACGCTTTCAGAATTTTCTACATCAGTAAGCTGAACTATATATGTATTCGGTAACGGATTTTCGAGACCGTCTAAAAGAGAAGCATCATCTCCCCAATCATTCTTCATCTTTTGAAGTGCATAATCCTTAGTTTGATAACCGACCGACAACACTCCATCTATCTCACTAAAATCTTTCCCCATTTGCTTAATTTGATCTTCATCCATATTGTCATCTATATAAACAGCAATTTCATCAAATGATTCTTTCGTAACCATCGCTAAATTATTTATATTAAGTACGATAAGCAATATAAATCCAAGTATTATTAGAACAGCCATGACAGAACCCACAGAAGCTAGTCCCATCATTCGGTTCCTCCATATGCTTTTAAACGCCTGTTTGAAAATATATTTAGTCTTCTTTAGGTTCATTCACACAACCTCCAGCCTTAATATCTCTTAAAATCAAGCCATTTTTTAATTCAATCACCCTTCTTTGGCAGCTATTTATTATTTCTCTGTCATGTGTTGCCATAATTACTGTTGTTCCCCTTTTGTTAATTTCATTAAAAATTTTCATAATCTCATTTGATGTCTCTGGGTCCAAATTACCAGTTGGTTCATCCGCTATTATTGTTTCCGGCTTATTTACAACAGCCCTAGCAATTGAAACCCTCTGTTGTTCTCCACCAGATAGCTCGTCCGGATAATATTTTGCCTTATCACTGAGACCGACCATGCTCAAAACCACAGGTATCTCTCTTCTGATGTTTTTAGAAGAACAACATATCATTTCCATAGCAAAAGCAATATTCTCATATACTGTTAACTTAGGAAGCAACCTGTAATCTTGAAAAACAAAACCTATTCTTCGTCTATATTCAGCTAAATTTCTTTTTCTGATTTTAGTTACATCCTGCTCCTTATATCTTATGCTGCCTTCTGTTGGATTAATTTCCTTTAGCAATAGTTTAATAAGTGTGCTTTTTCCTGCACCACTTTTTCCGACTATGAAAATAAATTCACCTGGCTCTATATGTAGGTTAATATTTTTAACCGCTGCAAAATCCTTTTTATATATTTTACTTACATTATTAAATTCAATCACTTTTTCACCCCTGTTACCTATGAATATTTATTTTATAATTTGACAATAATCTACTTTATCTTATAATATTTTACTCCATTTTCAAGTAAAATGAAATGTTTTTTTTTGGAAAGTTTGTATTAATTGCAAAAAAAATTGGATTCAAGCCATTTTAGATGACTTAAATCCATTTAAGATTTATTAATTAATTGTTATTTTATTTTTAATGTGTATATTCTTTTTCAAGAATAACCTTATCCGGCAACTCAGTCAAATCGGTCTTCACAACAACAAAAGGATACGTCAATATTTGTGCCGTCACATCTCCGGGCTTAGGATCTGTATATTCTGCATACACTGTTAAAACCTTTTGTCCATCCGAAGTATTTAATGTTATTTTATCAATCCCAACATCATATCCAGCTGAATTTTTTTCTCCTCTTGTCACTACAACAAATATTTCATCATTAATTCTACAAACAAGTGCTTTTTCCTTCACTCTGTAATTTGGCAGAACTTCATTTATCTGGGCAGGTATATTGTCTAATTCCACTTTATCAAATCCCACGTTTTTTACTCCCTTCCCTTTAAAATACCTGAAAAAATATAAAAGAGCGGCAATAAATATTATCAATGCAACAACTGAAAGTATTTTCTTCATAAACATCCCCCTAATAATAAGTATACTCTTTATATTTTATTCTACCCATCAAATTTTATGCTTTGTTTTCATACCTATTTATATTTATATTTAAAATAAAGTGTTTGACATCTTAGCTTGTCTTTAAGTATAATAAATATAAGAAATAAACATGTTTATAAAAAAACAAGGAGTTGATATTATGTCTTGCGATTGTGCTGAATTTCAAGATTATGCAGCAAATTTGCAACTGAGAAACAAAAGTATATTAGATATTGTTACAAAGCTTGGTGAACAGAACTCTTTACTTAATAGAGCTGTTTTTAAATCTGCAACCCACTGCGGATGTATAGAGATTAATGCTTCTAAACAAGTTTATTTAGAAGATAAAACTTTAGAAGAAAATAAAGAAGATTTTAGCAATCACATAACAGGGGAATTATGTCCGAAATGCAAAGAGAAGATTGAAGAAGAAATAGGTGACCTCTTGTTTTATATAGCGACATTATGCGATGCATTGAACTTAGATTTAGAAGACATAATGGACGAGAAACTAGATCATTTAAAAACCTTAGGAATATACAATCTTTTGTAACAATAGGGAAACGATGGGTTTGAAAGATTTTATGTAGGAGCACAAAGTGCTCCTTATCTTTTTATTTTTCAATCTTTTATACTTTAAATATTCGATAAATAAGTAGGAAAGTGTTGTATTTTATTCTGACTTTGCGCATATTTTGTAAAATTGTACGAAGTTTAAAAAACAGTTTTGGCGCATTCAGCGAAGCGGATGTGCGCCATTGTTTTTTTTACTGAAGTTACAATTTCCAAAATTTTAGCAGGAAGAATAAAATATTACACTTTCCTTTTTCATTACAAAACAAACAGAAAGTGTTGTATTTTATTCTGACTTTGCGTATATTTTGTAAAATTGTACAAAGTTTAAAAAACAGTTTTGGCGCATTCAGCGAAGCGGATGTGCGCCATTGTTTTTTTTACTGAAGTTACAATTTCCAAAATTTTAGCAGGAAGAATAAAATACAACACTTTCCTCGATAAGATATCTACATTTGCATCTTTTATGTTTTAAATCTTTAATCCCTTTGGCAAAGTTCTACAAGAACTCCAGAAGTGCTTTTCGGATGACAGAAAGCTATTTTGGCACCACCAGCACCATATCTTGGCTTTTCATCTATCATTCTGACGCCTTTTTCTTTCATTTCAGCTATAGCAGCTTCTATATCATCTACACGATATGCCATATGCTGAATACCTTCGCCATTTTTAGCTATAAATTTTGCTATTGGTCCATCTTCTTCTGTTGATTCTAATAACTCAACTTCTGTATCCCCAATAGGTAAAAACGCAACACGAACTTTTTGCTCTTCAACTACTTCTGTTCCTGCCGATTTTAGACCTAATGTCTCTTCATAAAACTTCAATGTTGCCTGCAAATCTTTCACTGCTATTCCTACATGATCTAATTTTTTAACCATTTTAGTCCCTCCAATTTTAGTATAACTCCAAATTTTTCGATGTGTATCAGATACTCACCATAAGTCTTTAATTAGTTGTTTTTTATTGCTTCCAAATATTCATCCCTTACATCATAGATGTTCTTTTCTTTATTTATTATATTAATAACTTGTGTATCAAGTTTATTTTCGCTATCTGTGTGAGATATTACTATTTTTCGAAGTTCAGATTCTATCAATTCAACAACTTCAATTTTTAAATTATTTCGACGTCTTTCTAAAAAATTACCTGATTCTTTCAAGTACTCAATATGATTTTTGATTTCTTCAACTAATTTATCAATTCCTTCATTTTTAACAGCTGTAACTTTTACAATGGGAGGTCTCCTCTCAATATTTTGATTTAAATCTAACATCATACTGATTTCTGTAGCAGTACGATCAGCACCAAACAGGTCGCTTTTATTAATAACAAAAATATCACCGATCTCCATAATTCCAGCTTTAATTGACTGAATATCATCTCCAAGACCAGGGACCATAATCATTAAAATAGTATCAGCAGTTTTAACTATATCTATCTCTGACTGCCCCACACCTACTGTTTCAATAATTATGTAATCATATCCAGCAGCATCCAGTATTTTCACAGCATTCTTTGTTGATTTAGATAGTCCTCCCAGGTATCCTCTCGTACCCATGCTTCTAATAAAAACATTTGGGTCAAGAGCTAAATCCTGCATACGGATTCTATCTCCCAGTATTGATCCTCCTGTATATGGGCTGGTAGGATCTATAGCTATAATACCTACCTTCTTATTTTCATTTAAAAGGAATTTAACAATTTTATCTGTAAGTGTACTTTTCCCCGCACCAGGAGGTCCGGTAATTCCTATTACATGAGCATTTCCAGTATGTTTATGTATTTTTTTGATGATTTTCTCTGCTTCGTCAGGCTCATTCTCTACTAGGGTTATAAGCCTAGCACATGCTCTTTTATCACCCGATAGCATCTTCTCTATCATCTCCATAAATTATTCACCACCTTTAACAATAGTAAACCTATTGGAGAACAATAGGAGAACAATAGATGAAGAATTGTAAAAAAATGGGTCACATTAAATGCGACCCATCAATCGCTTAGCTATCGCTCAACTATTGTTAAACCTATTATTAAAACTATTGCTCCTATTTTCTTTTTACGTTGTTTTTAATATAATCTATTGTTGTAGATGTCGTCGTTCCAGGTGTGAATATTGCATCAACACCAGCTGCTTTCAATGATGGTATATCATCATCAGGAATAACCCCTCCACCTACAATTAATACGTCATCAACACCTTGCTCCTTTAAAAGCTCAACAACTTTTGGGAATAAGTGATTGTGAGCACCTGATAATATGCTCATTCCTATTACATCAACGTCCTCTTGAATAGCTGCTGCAACTATTTGTTCCGGTGTTTGTCTTAATCCTGTATATATTACTTCCATACCAGCATCTCTTAATGCTCTAGCTATAAGCTTAGCTCCTCTGTCATGTCCATCAAGACCTGGTTTAGCTATTAAAACTCTAATTGGCTTACTCATTTTTATCCTCCCTATCCTTCCTATTAAAGCAACACTGCTTGCTCATATTCTCCAAATACTTCTCTCATAACTCCACATATTTCGCCAAGACTAGCATATTCTTTAACTGCTGATAAAATAAATGGCATTACGTTATCTGTACCTTCGCAAGCTTTTCTCAATGCTTCTAATTTTTCTTTTACTGCTTCATTATTTCTCATTGCTTTAACATCATCAATTTTCTTTTTCTGCATTTCGCCAACAATTGGATCAACCTTTAATAATCCTTGTGGAGCACTTTCTTCAACTTGATACTTATTAACTCCGACAACTATTCTATCAAGAGATTCTATTTCCATTTGATATTGATAAGCTGAATCAGTTATTTCTTTTTGAATATAGCCAAGGTCAATTGCTTTTGGAGCTCCGCCTACTTCATCTATTTTGTTAATATATTCCATAGCCTTTTCTTCTATTTCTTTTGTTTTTGCTTCTATATAGTAAGAACCTGCCAATGGATCAACAGTGTTTGTAACACCAGTTTCACTTGCAATTATTTGTTGAGTTCTAAGAGCTATAGTAACCGAATCTTGAGTTGGTAAAGCTAAAGCTTCATCTCTAGAATTAGTGTGTAATGATTGAGTTCCACCAAGAACTGCAGCCAGTGCTTGCATAGCAACTCTAATGATGTTGTTATCTGGTTGTTGTGCTGTAAGAGTACATCCAGCTGTTTGAGTATGGAATTTAAGCATCATTGATTTTTCACTCTTAGCTCCAAATCTTTCTTTCATAATTTTTGCCCATAATCTTCTTGCAGCTCTAAATTTAGAAACTTCTTCAAGTAAATCATTATGTGCATTAAAGAAGAATGATAATCTTGGTGCGAATGTATCAACATCAAGTCCTGCTTTTATAGCAGCTTCAACATATGCAATACCATCAGCCAATGTAAAACCTACCTCTTGAGCTGCAGTTGAACCAGCTTCTCTAATGTGGTATCCTGATATACTGATTGTATTCCATTTTGGTACCTCTTTAGAACAATATTCAAATATATTAGTTATAAGTCTCATTGACGGTTCTGTAGGGAATATGTAAGTTCCTCTGGCAATATATTCTTTTAATATATCATTTTGAATTGTTCCTCTTAATTTATCTGCAGATACTCCTTGTTTTTCAGCCACTGCAATATACATTGCTAAAAGGACTGCTGCTGGAGCATTTATAGTCATTGATGTACTAACTTTATCTAAAGGAATTCCATTAAAAAGAATTTCCATATCTTTTAATGTATCTATAGCAACACCGACCTTTCCAACTTCACCTTGAGCTAACGAATGGTCGGAGTCATAGCCTATTTGTGTTGGTAAATCAAATGCAACAGACAAGCCTGTTGAACCCTGATTAACAAGATATTTGTATCTCTCATTTGATTCTTCAGCAGTTGCAAATCCTGCGTACATTCTCATTGTCCAGTTTTTGCCTCTGTACATAGTCGGTTGATAACCTCTAGTAAAAGGATACTGTCCAGGATAACCTATTTCTGTTTCATAATCAATGTCAGATACATCTTCCGGAGTATATAGTCTTTCAATTTTATCACCTGAACCTGTTTTAAATTCTGACTTACTTTCAGGTGCTTTGTTTAATGATTTGTTTAGTACTTTTTCTTCCCAATTCTCTCTGGCTACTTTTAATTGAGAAAGTTTTTCTTTTTCAATCATGTTTGTTTGTACCTCCCTATGGTATTCACTTAATAACATATTTAATTTAAAATCTATTACTGAACTAATATAATCCAAAATCTATTTTTTTGCAAGTTCTTTGTCAAAAATGATTTAACTTTTTTAAATCTTGCACCAAAACTTGTATTTTTTTATTAATACAATATTATTTTACATTGAATTTTCAGCATTTATAGTATTGCCAAATATTTAAAATTAATTTATAAAATAACAAAAAATAACTATATTTTTATAGCTCTGTCATGATTAATTTTAACAATATGCTTAATATTATATATAAATTGCAGAATTACACAATTTATTTTTTATGTTTTTATTTAATATGCATTCACAAATTATAAGACAATACATATTATACTCATAGATAATACTATAGTACAAACTAAACAGATTGGTACGTATGTGTATTTTCTACCTACTAATATATTAGCAGGTAAATTAAAGGGAGTTTTAATAATGTATTATAATAGAAATGATAACGAAAGATATGAACAAAATTGTTTAATGCATGTGCATGAAGCAGAAGGTCCTGTGCAAATAGGAGGAAAAAGAAACTGTCTCCACTTCCATTGTTTCTGTACAACTACCAGCAAAGGAATACCCTGTGGAAGCTGCAATCACTTTCACGAAGTTGAATTTATAACTGACATTGTTGATTGTCACTGCCACAAATTTTGTGGAAGAACCGGTCCCGCTATTCAAACAAGTAATGGCGAACATATTCACCTAATTGAATCCGTTACATGTTATAACGATGGACATAGACACTGCGTCAAAATAGCAACAGGAACTGAAGAGCCTATTAAATGCTAAAAATTAGAGACGGTCACCGACCGTCTCATTATTATATATTAAAACTTTCTATCTTTTTCTCAATCAATTTCAAATTATTAATCAATCTTTCATCGTTAGGTGATTTAGCTAGTGCCTCTTTCGCATGATTGAGAGATCTTTCATACATTCCTAGGTGATAGCAGCTTATAGCACATAAATCATCTAAAGTATAATCCCACGAATAACCCATATTTACATATGTGGATGACTTTTCCTTTATCTTCAACGCCTCCTCAGCCATACAAAACACAGTAACCCAATCGCCTAAAAAATATGCCGTCCTTGCAAACTCTACATACGGATCTCTCATCTTCGGTGATTCAGCTATTGCTCTATAATACCATGCGTAAGCTTCGGTTATATTAGAAAGTCTATAATACGATTGTGCTATCCATCTCATTGACGCACATCTCTCATCTTTCCAAGTCGCCGACTTCAGTGATAAATGCTTTTTCAAGGTTTCTATACATTTTTTCCACATTCCTTTATACATGTATTCTCTACCCAAGTAGTAGGTTACACGATCATCTTCTGGTGTTTCTTTAACAGCAAGCTCCAAGAGGGGTAAATACGAACCTCTTGATTTTGTACTATCAGGAAAATGATTAAGCACAACTCCATCAAGAAATATTTTAATTTCATTTGAAGTTCCAATATATCTTATACATTCATGAACCGGATATACCCATTTGTAATCATTTCTAGTGTGTATTTTAAAATAATTAAACTGAATATCCGGTGTCCCGTCATCTTTTATACTCCAGTTATATAGATATCTACCCATCGTTGCATTTGGATTCCAGGCATCTTCTAGTTTTTGCCTCCATCCTTTTTCAAATATTTCATCAAGGTCTGTACATACACATATATCAACATCCTTCGGCACATGTTCGAGAGAGATATTTCTTGCAACATCAAATCTCCAAGGATTGACTATGTCAATATATACAGTTGCACCCCTATCACGAAGTTTCTCAACCGTCATATCACTCGAACCAGTGTCAGTCACAACAACAAGGTCTGCTTCACTCATTGAATCCATCCATTTATCAACAAATTTTTCTTCGTTTTTACAAATAGCATATACACATATCTTATACCTATTCAAAATACTTTCACCCCCACAAATTATTTCAATTTTAACTTTATAAGCTCAAGATTTTGTTTTAAACGTTCATTATTAGCATCCATTTCACACGCTTTTTTAGCAAAATCATATGACTTATCATAAAGACCAAGATGATAAGTGCAAATTGCCCCAAGATCATAAAATGTCTGATCCCACGAACTTGTCTCAAGCAAATAACTACCTGTTTTTTCAGTAATTTTTAGTGCTTCATTAACCATCATGTATACCAGGGGCCAGTCTTTTTCACCATATCCATATCTAGCCATATAAAGGTAAGGTTCCCGAGTTTTTGGGCATTCTGAAATTGCCTTAAAAAGCCATTCCTTTGCCAATTGTGAATTTCCTTTTTTAGTGTAGCATTTGGAAATAAATCTCATAGCAGCAGATCTTTCTTCATTCCATATTGCTGTCCTCATTTTCAGATAACGATTTAGAGTACTAATACTTTCATCATACATATTGTAATACATGTATTCTCGACCTAACCAAAACATAACTCTATCATCGTTAGGATTTTCTTCAGCAGAAATTTTTAGCAAAGGCAAATATTGACTTCGTGGTTTTGTCGTATCGGGATAATGATTCAAGGTCAGACCTTTTATCACAACACATCTTTCTTTATTTTTATCGTTGTATTCAAGTATTTCATGTACAGGATGAACCCATCTATATCCATTACGACAATGTATTTTTTCCATCGGATATTGCTTGTTAGGACTACCGTCACTGTTGTAGCTCCATGTAAACATATATCTTGCTCTGGTATGGAAGGGCATCCATTCGGCCTCTAGTTTTTCTCTCCACCCTGATTCGAATACTTCATCGAGGTCGTTAGAAACGCAAATATCAATATCTTCTGGAATATGATCCATTGCAGTATTTCTTGCAACATCAAATCTCCATGGTTTAATTATATCAGTATATACAATTGCTCCTCTTTTTCTTAGTTTCTCAACAGTATTATCCGTTGATCCTGTATCTGTTACTATTACCATATCTGCCTCTGATACAGCATCCATCCAGCGGTCTACAAATTGTTCTTCATTTTTGCATATACCGTAAACACAAATCTTATACCGATTCATATTAAAACTCCTCACAACTTTATTTTTAATATTATATATATATGATTTGGAGGTTTTGTTTGATACTTATATTAATAGTTTACAATTTTTTTGCAAAGGAATTGAGAAAGCGTATAACACACTTTCTCAATATTTAAAATAATAATAAAATTGCTTAAAGAAATTATACTTTCATAACCATAATTAGGTTAATCTATTAATTGACCAAACGATACCAGGTGTACCAGTTCCCCCAAGATCAAGAGGTATAGTTAATCCATTCGCCTCATAAAACAAACCTACTACATCTCCTGCGTCCAATTCAACTTCGCCGGCTAAAGTAACTGTTCCATTTCCTAATATGGTTCTTAATGTCAGTACCAATGCCACATTTACATTTAACAATGGGAAAAGACCACTGATTAAGTCCGTAACAGTTGGAGATGTTCTTCTTACAACAAATGCTGGGTCTATACCAGCACCCAGAGAAATTGTAATTGCAGCAGTTGTAGAATAATTAATCGTAGCATAAATTGAATAATTTCCAGTTGCAGGTACCGTGTAATTACCTGTAATTTCATCAAACGTAGGACTATCAAAATATGGCGATGTCACTGTCCATCCAGTTAACTGTGTGCTTGCTGAAGTAGATACGGCAGGAAGAAATGCTGAGAATCCTTCTAATGCTAAATTTGGACCGGTTGGTCCTGTGTCTCCTGTTGGTCCTATTGGACCTGTATCTCCGGTTGGTCCTGTTGGCCCTGTGTCTCCTATCGGGCCTGTCGGTCCCGTGTCTCCTGTTGGTCCTATTGGACCTGTATCTCCTGTTGGTCCTGTTGGCCCTGTGTCTCCTGTTGGGCCTGTCGGTCCCGTGTCTCCCGTTGGTCCTATCGGTCCTGTGTCTCCCGTTGGTCCTATTGGACCTGTATCTCCTGTTGGGCCTGTCGGTCCTGTGTCTCCTGTTGGGCCTGTCGGTCCACTTTCCGGAACATCATCTTGTATTATCACAAGAGTTGCAATTAATGGAACAACCGGAGAATAGTAGACAGCATCTGAACTTTCATTTACCAGTGATACTGTTACGGGAGCTGATATTACATCTATAATTCCAACACCTACAACTTCACCAGTTTTAATTGGAGAAGTCCCTTCTAGGGAATCACCCTGAGATGATGATAATACAAACACCGTTCCATTTGATGATGAAGATGATTGAGTTGAAACCCACCAATTAAAGGCATATCTTCCCATTTCATTAAAGGTTACTACACCTGTCAAATTATTATAACTAATATTCCCTGCTGAATATACAATTGTATCAAAAACTACATTATCATTAATACCTACAGATCCTGCTATTGATCTTTCGACTTGCAACGCTATATTACTCATTATACCACTTACCTCTGTTATTAATATATTTACTTAAATATGAGGTATTACAAATGCATCCACCTCACATGATTTAATATTTATTATTAATAGAACCGCTCTATTATAGAGCAGTCCTATTAATTCAAAAATTGTACTTATCTCTTTATTAATTATCCAAGTAATATTAAATTCGATTTACGTCGAACTTATTCGATATTAAGGCCTCCGCTTATAAAACCGGTGAGTATTGTTGCAATATCAATACCAGCAGTAACGCTAGCTGAAAAGACAAGCATCAAACGAGTACCAGCTGTAACAGGTATTGAAAGCCCCGTAGTTAAACCACTTGAAGTCGTACCAATTGCTACAGCTCCAGTCAATGGAGGAGCAAGAGTGACAGTTGCACCAGGTACAGGTGCAAAGCTGTCATCTGGCGTTGGTGAACTATACAATTGTGCAGTAATTGTAACAGTGCTACCAACAAGGGCTACTGCTGCTGCAACACTATAATACGCAGCCATCGAAGTAATTGTGCCATCTCTTGGAGCTGAGAAAGCAAGACTTGAACTCCCTGTAACGTCAATCAATCCACCAACAATCAAAGCAGTATCATTGCTTCCAAATCCTACAAGTGCCTGAGTTCCTGCCAATCCACCTAAAACTGTAGTCATGGTTGTCACCCCTCCTGAGGCAAAAGGTATGATAGCTCCAGGACCTGTTGGGCCTGTATCTCCGGTCGGTCCTGTTGGGCCTGTATCTCCGGTCGGTCCTGTTGGACCTGTATCTCCTGTTGGTCCTGTTGGGCCTGTGTCTCCGATCGGTCCTGTTGGACCTGTATCTCCGGTCGGTCCTGTTGGACCTGTATCTCCTGTTGGTCCTATTGGACCTGTATCTCCGGTCGGTCCTATTGGGCCTGTATCTCCGATCGGTCCTGTTGGACCTGTGTCTCCTGTCGGTCCTGTTGGGCCTGTGTCTCCGGTCGGTCCTGTTGGGCCTGTATCTCCGGTTGGTCCTATTGGCCCTGTGTCTCCTGTCGGTCCTATTGGCCCTGTGTCTCCTGTCGGACCTGTGTCTCCTGTTGGTCCTATTGGCCCTGTGTCTCCGGTCGGACCTATTGGCCCTGTGTCTCCTGTCGGTCCTATTGGTCCTGTATCTCCTGTCGGACCTATTGGGCCTGTATCTCCGGTCGGACCTATTGGTCCTGTATCTCCGGTTGGGCCTATTGGGCCTGTATCTCCTGTTGGGCCTATTGGGCCTGTATCTCCTGTTGGGCCTATTGGGCCTGTATCTCCTGTTGGGCCTATTGGTCCTGTTGGACCAGCTGGACCTGTTGCTCCTGTTGGACCGGCTGGACCTGTTGCTCCTGTTGGACCGGCTGGACCTGTTGCTCCCGTCGGACCTGTTGGGCCTGTTGGTCCCGTCGGGCCTGTTGGTCCTGCTCCAGATATATCATCCTGAACCACAACAAGTGTTGCTGTCAGCGGAACAAACGGAGCATAAAACACAGCATCCGTACTAGCATTTACTAATGACACCGTCACAGGAGCCGAAGCTACATCAATTATTCCAATTCCAACTACTTCTCCTGTTTTAATAGGAGAATCGCCTTCCAAAAAGTCACCTTGAGATGATGAAAGCGCAAATACTGCTCCATTTGTCGATTGTGAAGACTGAGTTGCAACCCACCAATTAAAAACATATCTTCCTGCTTCATTGAAGGTAATTACACCCGTCGCATTATTATAACTAATATTTCCTGCTGAATATACCGTTGTATCAAAAACTACATTACTACCAACGCCTACAGATCCCGCGATTGATCTTTCTATTTGCAATGCTATATCACTCATTATATCACTACCTCTGATTACTTTATTTGCTTTTTAGATTTTATTGTTAATAGAACTACCCAAATAGGGCAGTCCTATTAATTTGAGATTATGCTGTATTTTTATATTAATTATCCAAGAAGGATTAAATTCAATTGTGCTCCTAATTACTACATCTGTTTCTCTTGTTGTACCTGTCGATTCTGTTATGCAGACATATCGGGCCCGTATTGCCGTTAGGTCTATTGGGCCCGTGGATCTGCTCCAGAAATATTTCCTGCTGAATATGCCGTTGTATCAAACACTACATTGTTGTTAACACCAACATATCCTGCTATTGACCTTTCTATTTATAGCGCTATATCGCTCATTATATAGCAACTTCGGTTATCACTATATTTGCTTGAACAGGAGTTGTGCCAAATCCAACAGTTTCTCCAGTTTCATTAACTAGAGTTACAACAGCCGGAGCTACTCCTACTGTTACCAATGCACTACCATTTACCTGCCCTGTCACTATAGGTGATGAACCAAGTATTCCAGCTCCACCATTTAATTCTATACCGAAAGATACATTTATAGATGGTCCTGCTCCATCAGTAGCTACCCACCATGTTACATAATAGTTACCTACTGCTGTAATAGTAAATTCTCCATTTAATGCATTGTAGCTAATGCTTGGACTTTGATCATTTGTTACAGTGTTAAATATTACATTAGCACCATCATCAACAGTTCCCGGTGTTGTACTAATAAGCTGCGCCTGAATTCCTCTTAACTGTGTTACTGCTCCTGTTGGCCCTGTTGGTCCTGTTGGTCCTGTTGCTCCTGTTGCTCCCGTTGCTCCCGTTGGTCCTGTTGGACCTATTGGGCCTATTGGACCTATTGGACCCTGTGGACCTATTGGACCTGTTGGACCTGTTGCTCCTGTCGCCCCTGTTGCTCCTGTTGGACCTGTTGGTCCTGTTGCTCCTGTTGCTCCTGTTGCTCCCGTTGCTCCCGTCGGACCTGTTGGACCTATTGGCCCTTGTGGACCTATTGGACCCTGTGGACCTATTGGACCTGTTGCTCCTGTTGCTCCCGTTGCCCCCGTTGCCCCCGTTGGACCGGTTGGACCCGTTGCTCCTGTTGCTCCTGTTGCTCCCGTTGCTCCCGTTGGACCTTGTGGGCCTATTGGTCCTTGTGGGCCTATTGGACCTGTTGCTCCTGTTGCTCCTGTTGCTCCTGTTGCTCCTGTTGCCCCTGTTGGACCCGTTGCTCCTGTTGCTCCTGTTGCTCCTGTTGCTCCTGTTGGACCTTGTGGTCCTTGCGGACCTTGTGGTCCTGTTGGACCTTGTATACCCTGTGAACCTTGTGGACCTTGTGGTCCTTGTGGTCCTGTTGGACCTTGTATACCTTGCGGACCCTGCGGACCTTGTGGACCTTGTGGACCTTGTGGACCTTGTGGACCTTGTGGGCCTCTTGGACCCGTCGGACCTACAAAGCAGCGGCATGGGTCACAGCATTGTTCAACTGGTTGACATTGACATGGGTCTACCCAATCTTGCTCACAATCCCAATTTGAGCACCCATTATTTGGTCTATTTTGAAAACCTCTATTATTGAATCTCATAAATCTTCCTCCAATTAATTACAAATAGCTATAAGATGTATTAATAAATGCTATTTATGATAATATATGAACAACCTATAATACACGTTACTTCTAACAGTAAGGAGGCGCAATTAGCAGTTTTTGCGTGAATTATAGATTTTGTATATATTTTTTTTATTCATTGTGAACACATTAAAAAAAGCATATAGGAGATAATCTCAACCTACATGCTTTCCACCTTACATTTCATATAATTTAATTGTTTTCTTTATATTCCCTCAAACAAAGAATCAAATTCTTTACCTGATATTGTCTCTTTTTCTAAAAGTGCCTTTGCCACCCTTTCAAGTTTTTCAAAATTATCACTTAGCAGGGACTCTGTCTTACTATATGCAGTATCTATTATTCTACGCATTTCATTGTCTATTTTAGCAGCAACTTCTTCACTGTAATTTCTCATCTTATTAAAATCTCTGCCCAAGAATATTTCATCATCATTTGTTCCATATGCCATTGGTCCTAATGCATCACTCATACCATAGGTAGTAACCATTGCTCTCGCTATCTTTGTAGCCCTTTCAATATCATTCGATGCTCCTGTCGAAATATCATTAAGGGCCAATTTCTCTGCAACCCTTCCACCCAGCAATCTAACAATATTCTCTTCCATTTCTGATTTTGAAGCATACGATCTGTCTTCCTCTGGCAAATACATTGTAAATCCACCTGCTCCACCCCTAGGAATAATTGTTATCATATGAACAGGATCTTTAGAGGATGACAGCTTGGCAACGACAGCATGACCAGCCTCATGAAAAGCAGTTAACTTTCTCTCACTATCACTTATAATCTTACTTCTCTTTTCAGGTCCTGCAATAACTTTAGTAATTGCTTCTTCTATCGTATCCATCGTTATTACTGCTTTATTGTGTCTTGCAGATAATAAGGCTGCCTCATTCATAGCATTCTCTAAATCGGCCGGAGTAAATCCAGGTGTCCTCTTTGCTACAATTTCTAAATCTATATCATCGCCTAATGGTTTCTTTTTAACGTGAATTTTCAATATTTCTTCTCTTGCCTTAACATCTGGTAAGCCAACATGAACCTGTCTATCAAATCTGCCTGGTCTCAACAATGCAGGATCAAGTATATCTGGTCTGTTTGTAGCAGCTATAATGATAATACCTTCATTTCCACCAAACCCATCCATTTCAACTAATAACTGGTTCAATGTCTGTTCTCTCTCATCGTTACCGCCACCCATGCCAGCGCCTCTTTTTCTGCCAACTGCATCAATTTCATCAATAAAAACTATACATGGGGAATTCTTCTTTGCCTGATCAAATAAATCTCTTACTCTTGATGCTCCGACACCAACAAACATTTCAACAAAGTCAGAACCACTTATACTGAAAAACGGAACTCCTGCTTCTCCCGAAACAGCCTTTGATAAGTATGTTTTACCTGTTCCAGGAGGTCCAACCAACAGAACTCCCTTGGGTATACGTGCACCTAATTTTATAAATTTAACCGGATTTTTCAAGAAATCAACTATTTCACTCAATTCTTCTTTTTCTTCATCTAAGCCTGCCACATCTGCAAATGTAATCTTTTTATCCGGATCATCATCCTTATGAAGTTTTGCTCTGCTTTTTCCAAAAGACATAGCTTTTCCTGCTCCGCCGCCTTGGGATTGTCTCATGAAAACAAACCATAATACCCCTAACAAAACCAGCATACCTAGAGTAGGTAATATTTGCACCCATAGTGGTGTTGCAGGTACCGGTTTGCCTTCAATAACTATGCTTCCACTTTCAACTTTGTCTGCGAGATATTTTTCATAAAATCCTGAAGAAAAGACAAAAATACTTGGAACATACGATGTAAAAGGTGTATCATCTTTATAAACTCCCTTAACTTCACTTTCTGTAAAAGTTAAAGACTTAACATTGTCATTCTTTACTTGAACTATAAGTTCACTATAAGTTATCTGCTGAACTTGTGCAGCAGGTTCAACCATACTTTGTACTATTAAGATTATCACAACAAATATAACTATGTACATTGCTATGCTACGCATAAATCCTTTCAATTACAGCCTCCTTCTGTCTAAAAGACCCTTAAATTTCAACTATTAACATTGTAACATAAAGAATTTTATATTACAAATATTTTATTGATTAATTACTGCTCCGAATAAACTTCTTCTTTTAATACTGCAACATACGGTAAATTTCTATATTTTTCAGCGTAATCAAGACCATAGCCTACTACAAACTCATCAGGAACTTGGAAGCCAGTGTATTTAATATTTATATTTGCCTTTCTTCTATCAGGTTTATCAAGAATTGTACATATTTCTACAGATTCAGGGCATCTTGCTTTGAGATTCTCTATTAAATAAGATAATGTCAACCCCGAGTCAATTATATCTTCTACAATAAGTATATGTTTACCTTCAATTCCTTTATTCAAATCCTTCAATATTCTAACTACTCCTGATGATTTTGTATCACAACCATAACTTGAAACAGCCATAAAATCAACTTCTAGTGGCAAGTCTATCCTTTTCATTAAATCACTAACAAAAACTACAGCTCCTTTTAGTACGCATATTAAAAGCAAATCCTTTCCTTTATAATCTTCTGCTATTTTAGCACCTAATTCTTTTACCTTAGCTTGCAATGAATCCTCATCTATGAGAATTTTTTTAATGTCCTTGTTCATTCAATTCCTCCATAATTGTTAAATATAATATTTTTTTTGTCGAAGATGATACTTTATAATTATCGTGGATTCGATAACCTTCAACCCATAATATATTACTCTCATCTTCAATAATAAGTTTTTTATCTCTTTCTTCTACAGGCACCTTCATATCAATAAAAACATTCTTCAATTTTTTACTTCCTGACATTCCACAAGGTACTATGCTATCACCTGGCATTCTGTTCCTTGCAGTTAACTTCCCTATTACCTTGTCATAGTCAAATCTAACATCTTTTTTATTTAATAGCTGTTTATTTTCCGATGCATCCAAAACTTTACAAAGTAAAACTTTTTCGGTTTCTTTGATATGTAATGGTAATCCTATCATAATATTATATTCAAATCTATCTAATTTTTCAACAATTTTCCTAATTATTAAATTGTTATAACTAATTGATAGTGTGCAACCCTCTGATAAATCAATTTTTTTTCCGGTTTTTCCTGCTCTTATGAAATTCTTAGCATACTCAATATGTTTCATCTCAATATTATTTGTATTACCTTTTATTAGCTCAAGTGATTTTCTAATGACTCTACCTACTTCATATTGTTCCATTTTTTTTAATTTATACAAGTCTAAAAAAATTTCATTCTCATTTTTTTTAACCAGTACGTCATCGAATTTTAGGTTTATGTATTTCTCAATGATTTTACTGTCCTTCTCCATTACCTCGGACATTCGGAATAGGGTATTCTGAATATTAGGATTAAAATCCTTTTCTAGATATGGTATCAGATTCAATCTGATTTTATTTCTGCCATAAATTGCTTTGGCATTAGTTTTATCTATACAGAATGCATAATTGTTTTCTTTTAGATATCTTTCTATTTCACTTCTATTAATATTAAGCATCGGTCTTATTATATCATCTTTTTTTAATGACATAGCACCTAAACCATCTATACCCGTCCCCCTTATAATACGTTGAAGAACTGTTTCTGCCTGATCGTTAAGGTTGTGAGCAACAGCAATCTTCCCACCACCAACTGACTTTAAATTTTCTCTAAAAAAATTATATCTTAGAATTCTACCGGCCTCTTCTTCTGTTACATGAAGCTCATTGGCATAATCTGTGGCATTTTTTCTTTTTACATATAATTTTATACCATATTGTTCACATAATGATCGGACAAAATCTTCGTCATGTTGTGCATCCGCACCTCTATACATATGATTTATATGAGAAGCATACAGATTAAAACTTAAAGTTTCCTTTAACAACCTTAAATTATGGAATAAGAAAACCGAGTCAGGTCCGCCTGATAAACCAATCAGGATATTATCTCCTCGATTTATTAAATTGTTTTGTAATATATTATATTTTATTAAATTATACATATTTTATCCTCGTATTTATTGCATGTCTGTAATTATATCACATATAAAAATAAATTAAAAATACTTTTTAAAATAATGTTTTAGTAATTACAATTAAATCAATTAAAATTCTACATTCCATAAGTTTTTACCGCTTTTTCAGCTGAGCTGCCCTAATTACCTTATCGTTTTCTATATTGCAATTAGTCATAAATCCGCTTACTAATGTCAAATATTCAGGAAGTTTATTTAAAGGCCATTTCAACTCTATATTTAACAGTTCTTTTGTGATTTTTCCTACATCAAATCCCAATGATTCCAATGAATATCTTATATCTGCCTCATGTCTGCATTTAATGTTTTGACTTCTTGTACATTCTTTGCATATTGTACAGTTACCTGAATTAATAATCTTACTGCCACAATATTCTTTCTCTAATTTTATGAGTTTATCATATACCATTTTTCTAACGGCAATGACAGTCTCATATGAATACTTAGTGATTTCTTCTTTTTTCCTGATTTTTTCTATGGTCTGTTCATCAATAATAACTTTTGTTCCTATAATATAAATAATATCAAATTGGCGTATATAATCCTCCGTATTAAAACCATAAGGCGGACATGACCATATTTTGCTATAGTTGCTGCACCGTTTGCAATACCCTTCGACTCTTTCTTTATCACAATAATTTTTTATTAAATCGTCTGTTTTTGTTTTAGTTGTTGTCGTTTCAATTGTATACATTAATTAGACCTTCCTATTATGTAATCAAACTCTTACATTTAAATTATAGCAAATTATAGTGTATTTATCAACTTAAATACTACCATGCACTTGATAATAGCCAGTTGTTGAGCATCTTTTTGTCAGAAATAAGTTCTATCGGCATCTGCATTTTCTCTGAAGTTATTCTTAGCAGTCTAAATACATCAAAAGGGTTGCAATTTCAGGATCTAGTTTTTTACCCATATAATCTTTGATTTTAAGAATGACCTCATCTTTACTTAATGCGTCTTCTTTGTTCATGTTATTTACAATTTCATCATAAATATCTGCTGCCGCTATAATTCTTGCTAGTAATGGAATTTCTTCACCCTTTAGTCCTTTAGGATAGCCAGATCCATCCCATTTTTCATGATGCGCCAAAACTGATTCGGCTAAATCAATTGTGTCTCCAAATGAATTTAAAACCCTGTATCCAACAACTGCATGCTGTTGGATTTCTTTATTATCTTCTTCAAATGCTGTTTTGTTTCTGTTAAGTATATCTTCATCAAATACAACCTTCCCTATGTCATGAAGAAATCCAGCTTCCTTTAATTTTTTCACTTCCGTCTCTGATAACTTCATTAAATTTCCAATATTTTCACAAATTTTACTAACGTTTATTGAATGAAGTTTCTCTCTTGGACTTTTTTCATGCAATGTTTCTATAATTGTATTAATCATTTCAGAATTAATAGTTTTCCTGTCAAATGTTTTTTCTTTATACATTGCGCTTTCTGCATTTTTCATAACATCTTCAATTTCTTCATCCATGCTTGATTTAGTCGAACACCCCATAGATATGCTACCTTTTATTGCAACGATACGCTCTTTAGAAATTTCTTTTTTTATTCTTGCTATAATTTTTTTTGCATCTTTTTTTTCTGTATTAGGTAAAAGTATAGTGAATTCATCTCCCCCTACACGAGCAGCAACATCACCGTCCCTGCAAACTCTTTTTAATATTTTAGCAGATTTTTTTATAAGTTCATCTCCTGCAGCATGACCAAAGATATCATTAGTAAGTTTCAAACAGTTTATATCTCCAAATATAATTGATATAGGTAAATTGTTTTTGTTATCTAACCTTTTAAGCTCGTCATCAAAAAACATTCTATTGTAAAGTCCTGTCAGTGAATCATGTTGACTCAAATATTTTATGTGTGCTGCATTTCTTCTTGATTCCGTAATATTTAAAAAAGTAACAACTGCGCCTATTATTTCACCATTTTTATATTGTGGGTATGAATAATATTCCACGTCAAAACTCGTACCATCTTTTCTCCAAAAAACCTCATCATCAACACGCGTCCCTTTTCCAGTCAGGTATGCTTGATGTACTCTACATTCGTCAATAGGCATTGGTGTACCATCCCTATGACTATGATGAATTTGTTTATGCATATTCTTTCCTATTAATTCTTCTTGACTTTTGTATCCCAGCATTTCTAAACAGCTGGCATTACAATATGTGCAGTTGCCTTCATTATCAAGACCATATATTGCTTCTGCTGCTGAATCCAAAATAAGATGAAGTTGTTCTTTACTTTCTTTCAATTCATTATTGATTTCTTCAAATTTTAATGTTCTTTCTTTTACTTTGCTCTCAAGATTATTAATTAGCATATAAATAGTATCAGCCATTTTATTAAAAGATTTAGCCATCATTCCTATTTCATCATTTCTTATAATGGTTGCTCTTTGTAACAAATCTCCATTCGCAAATTTTTCATTGATTTCAATTAAATCATCTATAGGCTTCAAAAATTTATCGGTTAACTTGTATGAAATTATTATCGAAACCATTAGTGCCAGTACTGTTAAACTTAGTGTTAATTTAATGTTTTTTATAATATTTACCATAAAAGGGCTTGATGGAATAGCTGTTATAACTAACCAATCAAATCCATTCTCATGATGATGAGTTAAATTTACATGCAATTTATCTTTATTATCATTGATAATAAAATTGCTTTCATTAGTACTCATATATTTTTTGTAAGCTTGAATTATTGCCTGATTATCTATTTCCTCAATGGTTAATCTCTTTACGCTACCATCTTCGAGAGTTTTGAAGTTATTGGCATCAATTGAGTTAGCAATTAAACTTCCAGAGTTTATTTCCACTATTAGTGCTACCGCATTTCTAGCTTTTACAATTTCTTTTAAATAGTCATTTATTCTTGTCAATGTTATATGTGTTCCCAATACTCCCATAAGCTCGTTATTTTTGTAAATTGGATATGCCGCAGATACGGTCAAGTCATTCAGGACAAAGTGCTTGTATATCGGAGAAAATGCCAGTCCTCCCGACTCTATCGCAGATTTATACCAATCCCTGGTTCTAGGGTCAAATTTTCCGGCATTATAAACAAATTTACCCGCACTCATATCTTTGTTAACTGAATAATACCATGATTCACCTTGGGTACTTTCATCGTTTCTCATGATTTCTATTTCATTATTTTCATTTTTTCTGGCACCATAATATTTTCCATTTTGTGTACCAAAACTAAAGCTATATACATCCTTTCCAATATATGTACTTAAAACATCAACAAAATATGTTTCTCTTTCTTCTTCATTATTAATATCGACGATTCCATTTTCTATCAGACCATGATTAGCTTCATTAATATGCACAGGAACATTTATAAACTCATCAATTTTATCAAGAATTTCCTCATTCATGTCCTCAGAAATTTTTTCTATGGTATCGTTTACAAAGGAAAACCAATTTGAGAATATAATATAGGAAATTATACTTACAGTTGCTAACAGCAGTGCTATAAATGCAGTTATAATAATGCTTCTTATTGGAATGCTTTCTTTTTTTATGTTTGCTCCTCTCATTTGCCTTTTCCTCCATAATATATTTTTTATTATTTTTCTATCTATACCCATTAACAAACAAAAATTCACATAAATTTTATTATAGATAAAAATTTTTTCTGATTCTTATATATAAATATGTTTAAACATGTAGAAATATATTATTACGTCAAATAAAAAACTTGACAGCTATTTATTTCAAAGTATAATACTTCTAGAAGTTCTAATTTTTTTACATAGAGAGGAGTGTACATCTTATGAAAGGTGAAAATTTACCGGTTGGACTCTTTAACGGAACAGTTGCTACTACAGATGGATTATATCGTATATCAGATATTGATTTAAAGAATGCAAAAGAATATTTAAAGCGAAATGGTTTTATCTCAGCAATAGGTCATGAGGCTACAGCAGAAATAATGTCAGAATTATTAGGGTATCACATACCTATGAATAGAATTCAGTTTCATCAAGAAGTAGGTCAAATTGCAATTGTTTTTAAATTAAATGAACGACCGCCAGAGGGAGAGATATTGAGCAGAAAACAGGTTGAACAAATCGGATACAGGTTGAAAATAATGGAGCGATTGGAATAGTGAGAAGGATATGCTCATAGCAAATCTTAAAGTTTTTATCGAAACTTAACAGTACATATAATTAAAAACAAGTTGATAACATAGTTTTTTAATATGTAATTTTCCCTCAAAATATCATATTTTTTAATAATGGACATATAATCTATTACAATGTAAAAAAAGGGGGGGAATTCTATGTTTAATGACTTTATGACTATGGATATATTAACAACTTTTGCTGGTCTGACGGGTGCAGTAATGTTGATAGTACAATTCACTAAATCAATAATAAAAAACAAACTCGGGGATTCATTTGTTAGACTTTATAGTTTTATTATCGCACTAATTCTTACTTTCGTTTTTGCAAGACAGGGAAACCAAGTTCAAGACATAATTCTTACAATAATAAATGCAATTATGATAACTATAGCTAGTGCTGGCGGATATGACATGATTAGTGATCCATTAGCTAAGAAAACCAAAAAATAAAACGCATGTAATTTATAAAAACCAATTATTATAAATTGCATTTCTAAAATTTAATAAATTCATGTTCAATTATAAAGATCTCTGAAATAAAATGTGCTACAAACGTTAGACAAAAAATATTTGTAGCACATTTTAAAGAGTTCTTTTTATTTTGTTTCATATAAATATTATTTTATTGGTTATACTATATATCAGGAAAAAATATTAAAGAAAGGAGGTTTCTAAAATGAAATTTAGAAACATATTATTGACATTAATTATAATAATGTCTCTATTTACAGGCTGTACAACACAAGATACAAATCCACAAGATACAACACCACCTCAGACGACAACACCGGATACAACAACCCCAGATACAACAACCCCAGATACAACTCCTGACGTGATGACAACGGCTTCAATTGTAGACAGTAATGCAGCGTTTGAAAACGCAATAAGCAACAATGGAACATGGATTATTGCTACATTAAAAGATTTAACTTTTGATAAAGAACTTGTTCTTGATGGCGAATTTAAGAATGGTAAAAAGGACGAGGCTGGAAAAGATATCATACAACGTAAAATAGCCCTTTATACACAGGATGAAGACCATAAAGTAACAGACAGATTTACTCTCACAGCACCTAAGTTGACAATTAACAGCCCAAATGCCAGAATACAAAGCGGTACATTCATAGGCGATGTTTATGTATTAGCTGAAAATTTCCAACTAGTTGATGCAACTATTGAAGGAAACTTATATTTTACTACTGAACAAGCAGAATCTTCGTTTACGATGGATGAAACCAGCAAAGTTACCGGAACACAAGAAATGAGCAAATAAATTTTAAAACAATACCCAGGGAATTCATCCCTGGGTTTTAAATTCTGTAAAATTATGATTAAAAAAATTAATATTACTCCAATTAAGATATCTTATTTTTTAATTCAACTATATTGTAACAATTATCCGCAGTTACTCTTTTTATCTCCTTGATTTCTCTGGAAAGTCTTTCCTCAGATTGAGACACTATAATTTGTACATGTTCAGCAATAAGTAAATTATTATCAATTAGCATATCTTTAAATTCAAGACGCTGTTCTTCAAATTTATTCTCAATATTTTTATCTTGATCTCCAAATCTCTGTTCAATCTTTTTGTCTTGATCCTCAAATCTTTGATCAATCTTTTTATCCTGTTCATCAAACCTTTGCTCAATCCTTTTATCTTGTACTTCAAACCTTTGCTCAATCTTTTTGTCTTGATCCTCAAATCTTTGATCAATCTTTTTATCCTGTTCGTCAAATCTTTGATCAATCCTTTTATCTTGTTCGTCAAACCTTTGATCAATCTTTTTGTCTTGATCTCCAAATCTTTGATCAATCTTTTTATCCTGTTCGTCAAACCTTTGATCAATCTTTTTATCTTGTTCTTCAAACCTTTGTCCAAGCTTTTCACCTTGTTCTTCAAATCTTTTTTCAAATTTTTCATCTTGTTCTTCAAATCTTTTTTCAATCCTTTGAGATTGAACTTCCAGCTTAATTTCCATCAGGTCGGATATGGCTCTTAAATCTTCTTTCGTTAAGCTCATTTCTTCTAACCTCACTTTATATTTTTATACATATTATTATATAACGAGCAATTAAAAATATCAATAATTATTACCAAAATCAAACAACCTAAATGCGTTGTCATACAGTACTTTACTTCGATCATTTTTATCGGGAAAAAGTCTTTCGACAACTTTTAATAAAGTACCATAGTCAATTCTCTCTGGTGCTCTTAAAAATGGCCAATCAGAACCCCAGATACAATTATCTATTCCAAAAGCTTCTACCAATTTATAAACATATGGCCATGCATCAGAATAAGGAGCAGATTCATTTGAAAATTTTTCATATCCGGATAGTTTGATGTTAGCACGTCGGGTTTTTCCAAGCTTAAGCACAGATTGAAAACCAAGTTGCTCTATACCATTTTTTAAAATTGGTCTACCGCAATGGTCAATAAGTAAGCGAACGCTTGAATTTTCAAGCAATGGCATCAAAGGCAAAACTTCATCACCCTCAAATTGCACTTGCAAAAACATATCTAACTTTTCAAGGTTTTTAATGAGTTCATGTGAATTCATATAGTATTCTATTCCCAGTGCCGAGGTATTAAAAGCGACCCCCATAATGCCGGCTTCTTTTAAACGTTGCAATTCTGACAATTCAGTATTATTTTCCACAACAGCAATTCCTTTTAAACGACCGTCACTTCTTTTAATAGCATCTAATAAACATCTATTATCTGTAGCATATCCTGAGTTAGGACCAACCACCAAAGCATAGTTCAGTCCATATGCATCAAACAATTGAAATAGTTGTTCAGCCGTACTTATTTCATGTCCGCTGGGATGATATGCAACCCTATCATCATATGGAAATCTTACCGGATCAAAAATATGGTTGTGACAGTCAATTTTAGGCTCATCAAAAATATTCATTTAATTTTCACTCCTTCCTCTGCATACATTTAAAAATGATAAGTAATACCTACATAGCTGAAGATTATATCAATTTTTCATCTCTTAATATTTGTACGGATTTTCTTAAAGAATCTTTGGTTTTTACTTCAATTAACATTCTTATAGCTTGTTGCTTTGCAAATTTTATAAGCTCTCTAATATTTAAATCTCCATCAAATGGAACCTGATGGTCTTTTTGCCCTTTGGCATCGTGGAAATGCATATGTTCTATTTTATTAACATTTTTAATCAAATATTGCTTATCTGTAAAATTACTTACTGCATCATGTCCTGTATCCCATGTAAGGCTTACTTTTGGATATGTAATAGCATTATCTAGAACTCTTTGTATATAAGTTTTGCCAAAATTATGGCTGTTTTCTATTGACAATGTAATATCGTACTTATTTGCTTTTCCCGATAAAGTCTCTATTGATTTAAGGAAACTGTTTAGGTATTCATCAGAATATTGATCATAAATATATATCTTTTTGTCAGGAAGAGTCATTTTCGCCCCCTCTATAATATGAAGGTTCAACAATTTTACTCCCGACTCATATGCCCAATCCAATGTATCAGAAAATAATTCTACATATCCCTTTCTCACACTTTCATAGAATGTGCCTAAGTCTGCTTCATCCGGCATATGCATAGTGAACTCTATATTTGTTTCTTTTGAAATATTTTTTAGCTCTGACGGATTTATATTATCTATAAAATTGTATGGCAAATTCATATTTAGTTCAATAAAATCTAATTTTAAATCTAAACATAGCTCAACTAATTGTATCAATGATGTATATTCAACTAGAGCCGGCATTCCTGTTTTAAATTTTTTAATCATCAATTTCCTCCATTCTTTAATTATATTTTTACATCATCTATTTATTTTTTAATATGTATTTTTCACCCGGAGCCAAAATGTGAAGTCTGTCTGGATTAACAATTTTGCCATCTACGTCTTTCGGATTTGCATTGAAGGCGTCTTTATCCGGATTATAATAAGTTCCGTAATGATACATTATTAATTCAGTGTTTGACATTGTATTTGCTAATAATAATGCATTATCAAAACCAAAATGATATTCATCATTTGAAAAATCTATAAACATCAAGTCTACTTCCTTCATTTGCAAATGCTCATCTAATAGTTTCGAATCTCCGGGAGCCCATATATTACCATCGCAAGTTTTTATGAAAAATCCACAACAGTCATCGGGACCGAAATGCCAATCAAATTCGGGTCTATTTTCTTGCCATGAATGTGAAGCACGAGTAAGTGTCACTTCAACATCCCTAATTTTAAAAGTTGAGCCAATTTTATGACTTTGAATATTTCGGTCATTTATATTAAATGACTGAAGTGTGTTAGCAACAAAATCTGTACCATGAAACAACATTCCTTCTCTTGATAACCCAATAGCACTTAATCTCCCAAGGTGATCGTAATCAGAATGAGTATATAATACTGCATCAATTTTCTTAATTTTTGACGGTACTATAGGAGACCCTACTAATAGTGTTTGTCCTGTCTCACTTTTAGAACTGTCATTAGGATCTGTGCAAAGAACAGGGTCAATCATAATTATAGTGCCATGACTATTAATCAATATGCCTCCTGATCCCAGCCAATATACAGCTGTTGTTTCAGTTAATTCAAAATCACTGTCATTCATTTCTATCACACTCGGTGCAGCTGCCTGAAACTTCTTTTCTGTCATATTTGTCATCTCCACATCTTATATTTTTGTACTAAATTATTTACAGTAGATTTAATAAACATTATTATATATTAGTTAATACTAAAGAATCAATAAATAGTTATAAATAAAGTTCTATTATATAATAGTGCAAGCCGCCAATCGGCTTGCTTCACAACGACTCAATAAATACATATCAGTCAAAGGAGTCAATCTTTGTTTCCTCTGTGTATTTATTATATTATTAAGACAATTATAACATTTCCTTTCCAATCTTATTTTTCATTAGTATATGATAGCGTATAGCAAATAGAATCACACGTACTATCCAGTCAATAATCATAGCTACCCACACACCAAACATTCCAAAATTCATATATTTAGCAAGCAAAATACCAAAGCCAATTCTGAAAATCCACATAGAGAATACACCTACTATCATAGTATATCGAACATCATTTGACGCTCTTAGTGTATTTGGCAAAGTAAATGCTATTGGCCAAAAAAAGCATGCATTTATGCTATGAAATATAATGACCTGTTTTGCCATAATTGATGTTTCTGACGATAAATTATAAATTTTTAATATATATGGAAGGGCAAGCAATATAATTACATTTAGGCATATTAAAGAAAGATATGTGTACTTAAGAAGTTTTTTTGTATAATATTTTACCTGCTCGAAATCACCTGCACCTACACACTGACTTACTACGGTTATCAATCCAAGTCCTATTGATACCCCCGGCAAAATTTCAAAAGACGCAATTGTATTTCCTACAGCATTTGCAGTAATTGAAGCAGTTCCAAATCCGGCAACAACGCTCAGCAGCAAAATTTTTCCAAGTTGAAACATACTATTTTCAACACCATTCGGAATACCTATATGCAGTATATTTCGAACCATGTCTTTATCATATTTATAGCGAAATGGTCTGCTAATATGAATTTTAAGGCTTTCATTTCTAATTAGTACAAGAATTAATATTCCTGCCACTGCCCTTGAAACAAGTGTCGGAATAGCAACACCTTCTACTTCCATATGAAGTCCATATATGCATATGGCATTTCCTGCTACATTTATGACATTCATAATAATAGATGTCTTCATAGTAACCTTTGAATTTCCCATAGCTCTGAACAATGCAGCTCCGCTGTTATAAAGAGCCATAAACGGAATACTTGCAAAAACAATAATCATGTATGTATTAGCATAAGCAGACACATCTGGCTCTATTTTTCCAAATACTACATTTAAAATAAATCCTTTACCAATATACATTACAGCAAGTATAGCAATCGAAATAAATGTTACAAATACTAGTAGTTGCTCTCCGGCTTTGCATGCTTTGTCGCTGCGATTTTGTCCTATGTACTGACCTGCAACCACCGCTCCTCCTGTGGCCAGAGCAGCAAAAATATTAAAAAGCAGTATATTCACTGAATCCACAAGAGAAACAGCAGACATTGCATTTTCACCTACGCTGGCAACCATAATGGAGTCAGCCATACCTACCGTCACAGCAAGAAGCTGTTCCACCACCAATGGAAATATCAATTCTCTCAAACTCTTATTAGTAAAAATATAATTTTTCTTTAATTCTTCTTCCATATTATTTAAGTCCTTTCAATAAAAAAATGCCCTATACTAAATTTATAAGACATGCTACTGCCATATTCTCTTAAATCGTTCGACTATTTTCATTTCTCACCTAGAGACATTTCTTTTAATATATTGACTTAATTATATTAAAAATACTACTATTAGTCAATCTGATTATTTAAAAATTTACCATATATAGATAGTTTAATTGTACCCTCAAGAAAGTAGTAAAAACCGCAATTTAACAGAATCTATTATAGTTGGCAACTCTACGTCCAAATTTTTTTTGTTGAAATTGAAGACACTAATTTCCGAACTATAATAGATTTCATCTAGCGACATCCCTATTTTGTCATAAAGTTCCTCAAATATTGATCTGCACAATGTGCATACAAAGAAGTTCCTTTAAATAGAACTTTTTCATCAACCAACATTCCCGGATTATGCATGGAATATACATATCCCTCTTTTATGCTCCCTACGCCTAAATTTAACATAACCGAAGGAACGAGGCTTGCTATAGCGGTGAAATCTTCAGACCCGGCAGCCGGATCAATTTCCATTACCTTATTATCTCCTAAGATTTCTTTGCAGTATCCTGCAATTTCTTTGCTTAATTCAGGATTATTATAAAGAGGTCCTATACCATATACAAATTCAATAATGGCCTCTCCTCTAAAAGTACGAGTGACATTTTCGCTGATTTCTTTTACTCTTTTTTTTAAATATTCACGTTTTTCTTCTGTTGTCGCACGAACAGATACTTCTAATACTGCGTTTCCTGCCAACGTATTTACTGTATCCCCGCCCTGTATTTTTCCTACAATAACAACTGACTTATCCTGGCAAGGTATTTCACGAGAAATAATTTCCTGCAATGATATTATAATATGAGCCGCGATATTAATTGCATCAACTCCTTTTTCCGGAGTGCTTCCATGAGCATTTTTCCCCTTGACAGTAATTTTTATTGCATCTCCGGAAAAAAGTGCTGTACCATTTGCATAGGAAACAGTTCCTGTATGAGATTGCTCATTCCCAACAGATATATGCATACCGACTGCTGCATCTACTGTAGGATTTTCTAGTATACCAGATTCAATCATATCTTTTGCACCTGCCAAAATTTCCTCAGCAGGTTGAAACATAAATTTAACCGTTCCATTTAAATTATGTTCATTTTCTTTTAATAATTTTGCCGCACCTAATAACATTGCCGTATGACAATCATGCCCGCAAGAATGACAATTTCCGTTTGTGGCAGCAAAATCTAACTTTGTCTCCTCTTTCATTGGCAGAGCATCCATGTCAGCTCGAAGCAAAATAGTCCTGCCAGGACTCCCCACTGTACAAGTAATTCCGCCCCTGCCAACCATTTTTGGATTTAGACCATATTCCTTTAATTTTTCCTTCACATATGATATGGTTTTTGGCAGCTCAAAACCAACTTCGGCATAATTATGTAAAATCCTTCGATTTTTAATAATTTCATCACTGATTTTCAATGCTTTTTCATAATATTCATTTAACCCTTCCACTATAAATCATCCTTTCTTAAATCAAATACGCATTTAAAAATGACTACTTCTTTATTTGATAATTTTTTTGCTGGCTATTAATCATTTCCGTTCAAAAAATCCACTGCATATTGAACATGAAGCGCAACTCCATATTCTAAAGCATCTTCATCTATATCAAATTTTGCGTGATGATTTGAATAACAGGTATCTTTTTCTTCATTTGCCGTGCCTACTATAACAAAAGTACCCGGTACTTTTTCTAAATATTCAGAAAAATCTTCAGAACCAGTAGTTTTATCAAATTCCACAACCGCATCCTTCGATAGAACTTTCTCTATTGCTTTTCTCGCTATTTCTGTAGATAATTCATCATTAATAACGGGGGCTGCTGCACGGTTATATTCTAACTCTGCCTCTGCCCTGTAGCTATTAGCTGTAGATTTAATGATCCTTTCCATGATGTCAGGAAGAGCATCTCTCAATTCGTAGCTAAAGCATCTTGTAGTTCCCTCTAGTATAGCTTCATCTGCAATAATATTAAATCTTGTACCGGATATGAATTTACCAACACTTACAACTACTGAATCCATGGGCGATACTTCTCTGCTTGCAATAGACTGTAAATTCATTACAACAGCCGAAGCTGCCAGCACTGCGTCGACCCCCATATTGGGCATAGAGCCATGACCGCCTTTACCTTTCACAACAATTCTGAACATATCTGCAGATGCCATACGTGGTCCTGAGCCAACTGCTACTTTTCCTATCGGAAAATTACTCATAACGTGCATTCCAAATACTTCGTCTACACCGTCAAGTGCTCCTTCCTCAATCATTTTTTTAGCACCGCTTGCAGTTTCTTCAGCGGGCTGAAACATTAGCTTAACTGTTCCATTGAGTTCATCTTTAATGTCATTCAACACTTTAGCAGCGCCTAAAAGCATTGCTCCATGCGCGTCATGACCACATGCGTGCATTACACCTTCATTTCGAGATTTATAAGAAGCCTCGTTTCTTTCAGTAATTTCCAATGCATCTATATCAGCTCTCAGTGCAATAGTTTTTCCTTCATTTTTACCGGTAATTGTTGCCAGCACTCCAGTACCGGCAATAGATACACATGGAACACCCATTTTATTTAATTCCTCAATAATTCTCTGCGAAGTTCTTTTTTCATGCCAGCTCAATTCAGGATTGGCATGGAACTCCCTCCTCATATCTATAACATACTCTTTATATTTGCGTGATAATTCTTTTATATTCATACTATTCTCCTTTAAAACTATTTTTTTCATTATATTAGCTTAGTCATTACTCCTGCTAGAAAAACAGAGGCTATAGAAACTGTAACAAACCCCGCAATAATCATTTTAGGCAATATTGCATCTAATATGATTTTTCTTTCCTCTTCATTTTTGGCAACTGCATTAGCAACTTCATTTGGAATTATAAATGTACCCGGAAATCCAAATAAAGCCGAAGCACCTATCGCTATGGACATTTCTTTGTTAATTCCTAATAATTTGCCGGCAATTCCAGCAAAAATGCTAAATCCTATAACACCTAAAATCAAACAGCCCACTATTGGTCCAATTAGTGATATCAGCATTTGCGGAGTAGCGCTTGACAAATTATTGAATACAACCGTTAATAAAGCTATCATCACAAATCCCTGTGCATTTGCCATAGTCATAGAATCTTTTTCAAGCAAACCTATTTCTCTGGCAATTATACCAAATATTAAGCAAACAATAAGTGAATTTACAGTACCATTTGTTAATGCTGAAACTTTAGTTGCTAGAAACGCTATAACAGAAAGTTTTGACAATAATATCGCACTGGTTTGAAGATCTTTCTTTGTTTCAGGAAAAAGTCTTTTTTTGGGTTTCTCATCAAGAGTCACCACAATTTCTGTTTCTTTTTCCGCATCTTGATTCTTTTCAATAGAATCTAATACACGTCTTGCTTCTTTCTTCAAGCAGTAAGATGCAACCGGCGCACCGAAAAATGATTGTGTAACGAGAAGCAATGTAGTGAATACAGCTATAGTATCTAATCCTTTTGCCGTTGCAGCACCACTTACTATTAAAGCTGCGACAACTCCTCCTGAAATTGGCGGAGCAGCTGATGCTGCCATATCTTTACCGAAAATGGGACCACCAATTGCATATACGAATATTCCTATACCAACGACTGCTGCTAATGCTATTAAAACAGTTCTCCACTGATCAGTCAGTTCCTTTAAGCTGATAAGTGTTCCCATGTTAGTCAATAAAAGCGGCATTGCAATCATACCTACAGTAAAAAGCCCAGAATCATTAAAAATTGTCGCAGGCAATCCTATCCAAAATGCTACAAGAAAAATAAATGCCGTTGTAAAAAGCATTGAAAATGTTGCTTTTGTTTTGTTAGAAACATAGTCACCAACTGCATATGCTATAAAAATAATTGTTAATGCCAGTAAACCATCCATAATTAATTACCTCCTAGTTTTTTGTTAAACATCATACGCTAAATCTTTTAATTCAATATTATTGACCTATTATCTTTACATCGCTGCAAGTATTTATTATTTCTAATGCTTCATCAATTTTATCTTCGTCCACTCTGACTATAAATGCTGATTTACCTAAATTTGACGGTGTACATGTGTGTGCATATTCAACATTAATATTATGCTGATACAGCAAATTTACAAATTCATACATTGAACCACTTATATCTTGTATTTCTACTCCTAAAACATTTGTAACATTAACTCTAAAGCTATTTTCTTTCAAAATTTCTACTGCTTTGTCTGCATCGTCAACAACTAATCTCAAGACACCGTAATCTGCTGTTTCCGCAATTGTTAATGCTCTAATATCAATATTATTATCTGCCAATAGCTTTAATACTTCTTTTAATCGACCCTTTTTATTTTCTAAAAAAATTGATACTTGTTTTAACATAAAATCACCTCTATTATTATTTTTATTATATATTTCTTTTATCTATTACTCTTACAGCCTTACCCTGACTTCTAGGTATAGTTTTAGGTTCTACAAACCTTATTTTAGCTGATATTCCCAAAACAGAAGATATCCTGCCTTTAATCCTTTTTTCCAAAGCTTCTATCATACTTATTTTATCAGAAAAAGATTTTTCAGATAACTCCACCAAAATTTCTAATTCGTCAAGATTTCCATTTCTCGTTACTATCAACTGGTAATGTGGTTCGACTTCGCCAATTTCAAGAAGAACACTTTCAACTTGGGATGGAAATACATTAACTCCTCTGATAATTAACATGTCATCGGTTCTGCCTGAAACTCTCTGCATTCGTACATGAGTCCTGCCACATTCACATTTTTCAACTGTAAGCATTGAAATGTCCTTTGTTCTATATCTTAATAAAGGCAGCCCTTCCTTAGTTATTGTAGTAAATACAAGTTCTCCCTTCTCTCCATATGGGAGTGGTTTTAACGTAATTGGATCTATAATTTCAGGAATGAAATGATCTTCCCAAATATGCATTCCATTTTGACATTCACATTCCATAGCAACACCAGGTCCCATAATCTCAGATAAACCATAAATGTCATATGCTTTAATATTCAACTTCTTTTCAATTTGGGCTCTCATATTTTCAGACCATGGCTCTGCACCGAAAATTCCGGTTTTTAAAGATATTTCGTCCATCTCTATACCCATTTCACCCATTGCCTCTGCCAGGTAAATAGCATACGAAGGTGTGCATGCTAATGTCGTGGCACCAAAGTCCTTCATAAGCATTATTTGTTTTTCTGTATTTCCACCTGACATAGGAATAACCGATGCGCCTAGCCTTTCAGCTCCATAGTGTGCTCCCAGTCCACCCGTAAACAAACCGTATCCATAAGAAACTTGTATAACGGAATTATGATCTGCACCTCCACATACCATTGATCTGGCTACAATTTCTGACCAGGTGGTTATGTCATTTCTTGTATAACCAACAACTGTAGGTTTCCCTGTAGTCCCACTGGACGCGTGAAGTCTCACTATTTGGGACATTGGAGTTGCAAACAACCCATATGGATAGTTATCTCTTAAATCTTGTTTTGTAGTGAATGGCAGTTTTGATAAATCATCTAAAGATTTTATATCTTCTGGTTCAATACCTGATTTTTGAAAGGCGTCTCTGTAAAATGGTACATTGTGATAAATTCTTGTTACCATTTGCTGAAGCCTTTCTAATTGAAGTGCTTGCAGTTCATCTCTTTTCATACATTCTTTTGCTTCATTCCAATACATTTTAAAGTCCTCCATATTTTTTTATTTTGCAGTTAGATTCTTACGTAGTCGATAAGGGTTAGGGCATACAAAAAACCTCTCATCCTGTAAAGGACGAGAGGTTAACTCGCGGTACCACCTTTGTTGACTGTAATTTACAGTCCACTCATTGAAGAATACGCAACATTATCTGTTTTAATATTCCCTTCTACTAACGTAAGAAACACGGTCAAGCCTACTGCAATTCAGCCGACAACTCATGAGGGAACTTCACCAGAATTTCAATTATCGGCTCTCACCACCCCGATTCTCTGTAAATCTTCCTAAAGGTTACTTTCCTCAATCACAGTATTTATTTTTTATATAATTGATTTTTATTATTATATTTGGATATTAAATATTTGTCAACAAAAATTTTGATAATTTTAAATATTTTCTGATTGATTTATTATAATGTCTTAGTATACCACATCTTTTTCACTGTTCCCTGACACTTCATATGGTCTTACGCATCTAACAAAACTAATATTCTAACCGCTCCCTTGATAACCTTATATCCTTAGGCCTAATTTTTCCTAAGTAATAATAAAATAAATTATTACGCATATATATTATTGATCAGAATTTATTTTTTTATATAAAAATAAATCTAACAAACAAATAAAAATGTCTAGAGGAGAAACCGATGAAAACTTATAACCAATTAAAATATGTGATCTTTTTTTTAGTGATGCTTGTAGTTGTTCTTGCATTACAATCAACTGCACTTAAAACGAATGCTGAATCTTTAGAAATAAAACGTGTGAGAGCAAAAGTAACGGATGTGATATATAAAAAAGAAGATCATCAGTGCGTTGAATTAATTATTTTGGAAGGGATTTATAAAAACAAGAAGTTTAAAGTTGACTTTTATTCAACCTTCAACTTTTATGGAATTACTTTGAGAGAATCTGATGAAGTCTTTGTAACGATTTCGCTTGATGAAGGTAAAGAAGTTAAAAGTATTACAATTACCAATATTGCACGAGATAAGTACATGCTTTATCTTTTTTTGGCTTTCACTACAATACTTTTATTGATTGGCGGTTTTAGAGGATTCAGATCTATCATATCTTTAATTATTACATATTTTATGATTATCAAAATTCTTCTCCCACTTATCATACAAGGGTATAATCCAATTTACATCACACTGATTTTATGTTCTATAAATACTGTTATTTCATTAATATTAATCGGAGGATTTAATATTAAAACATTTTCTTCAATTTTAGGAACTTTGTGCGGATTGATAGCTTCTGCCTATCTTGCAATTATATTTGGTTCTTTGTCTCATATTACAGGAATTGTGGGTGATGAATTTTACTTAATGCAATATTTACCTCTAAAATCATCATTTAGCTATCAAGGATTACTTTTTTCCGGAATCATCATTGGTTCTTTAGGAGCGGTAATGGATGTTAGTATGTCCATCGCTTCCGTTATAAATGAATTAAAAGAACACTCCCACAATATAAGTCCATTTAAATTAATAAAGGCCGGTATGAATGTAGGAAAAGATACAATCGGTACAATGACCAATACATTAATTTTAGCATATGCCGGAGGGGCCATCGACATGCTAATTATTGCCGTTGCAGAAAATAACTCTATGTATAATCTGATAAATCAAGAAGTCATAGCCACAGAAATTCTAAGAACAATGGCAGGAAGCATCGGCCTTTTAATTACCGTTCCATTGACTGCTGTTTTTTCTGGGCTGCTCATTTATAAAAAATATAGCTAAAGTTAAATGATACACTATTATAAATCAATCAGACAGTTAACCAGACCTCCCGAAAATCTAGTTGACAAAGTTAATTATTAATGATAACCTTTATACATATTTAAATAGTAGTTTTATGTTCTATCTAGTAAAGGATAGCTAAGAGGGAAGCAGGTTTGAATCCTGCGCGGTCCCGCCGCTGTATGCATGTAGTTATTTTCATATCCACTGAACCTTCGGGAAGGAGAAAATGACGTCAATATGCAAGCCAGAAGACCTGCATAAAACAGATATCACTCCAACGGGTAATTGGTAAAGTGATTTGATAGAAGCAGTAAATACGGACTGTGACGTTTGTCACAGTTTTTTTGTGCTCAACATCTTTGAGTAGAATAGAAATGATTTACGAAAAAAGAAATTAGAAATGGAGGAACTATAACAAAATGAATGTAATTAAAAGAGACGGCAGACTTATAGAATTCAACAAAAATAAAATAACAGATGCAATACTTAAGGCAATGAACCACACCATACAAGGTCAAGACATAAAAATCGCAAAGGAAATAGCGCAGGATATATCCGACAACACAAAGGAAACTATTTCGGTGGAGCAAATACAGGATTTAGTTGAAAAGAAATTAATGGCAAGCGAAAGAAAAGACGTGGCTAAGGAATATATCATTTACAGAAACAAGCGCAATATAGCAAGAGGACGCAAACAATATGACATATATATGGATATAGTAAACGCCGTTTCTAATGATGTTACAAGAGAAAATGCAAATATGAATGCTGATACTCCGGCAGGTATGATGATGAAATTTGCAAGTGAATCTTCAAAACCTTTTGTAGATGACTGTTTATTGTCAGAACAATCGAAGTATTATGTAGACAACAATTATATACATATCCATGATAAAGATTACTATCCAACAAAATCACTTACATGCTTGCACCACCCATTGGACTATATATTAAATAATGGATTCAGAGCCGGTCACGGTTCCAGCAGACCTGCAAAAAGAATAGAAACGGCATCTATAATAGGATGTATTTCAATGGAGCAAGTGCAGAACGAAATGCATGGCGGTCAGTCAATACCAGCATTTGACTTCTATTTAGCCTCATATGTTCGCCTTACCTACAAGGAAGAAATCAAAAAGATTGAGCAGCTTATAGATGTGGATTTAAAGGAACTTTACGACTTGGAAATACCTGACTATACAGAAGAACCAATAGAAGGTCTTGATGGTAAAGATAGATATGTTCAGCAAGCAATAAATTGCACAGTAAGACGTGTTCACCAGTCTATGGAAGCTTTTATCCACAACATGAACACAATACATTCAAGAGGCGGAAACCAGGTAGTATTCAGTTCAATCAACTATGGCACCGACACAAGCTCAGAAGGCAGGTGCATAATAAGAGAAGTTCTTAAATCAACGTATCAAGGTGTAGGAAACGGTGAAACGCCAATATTTCCAATACAAATTTGGAAGAAAAAAAGAGGGGTTAATTATTTGCCGGAAGATAAAAATTATGATTTGTATAAATTAGCATGCAAGGTTACTGCCAAAAGATTTTTTCCTAACTTTTTAAATTTAGATGCTACATTTAATCAGCATGAAAATTGGGATGCAAATGATCCTAAAAGATTTGAAAAGGAAGTTGCTACAATGGGGTGCAGAACCAGAGTTTTTGAAAACAGACATGGTGAAAAAACTTCTATCGGCAGAGGAAATCTTTCTTTTACAACAGTAAATATAGTTAAGTTAGCATTGGAATGCAAAGATATATTAGATGAACATGATAGAAAAAGAAATTTTTATAACAAATTGCAAAAATGCATAGATGCAGCCTCAGAGCAATTGTATGATAGATATGTTTTTCAATGTACAGCTATTAAGAAACAGTTTCCAATGTTGATGTCCGGATTGTGGATTGAAAGTGAAAAACTTGACCCCGACGACAAAGTAGAAAGTGTCTTAAAGCATGGCACTTTGGGTATAGGATTTATCGGTTTAGCTGAAACATTAATAGCTTTAACCGGAAAACACCACGGTGAAGATGAAAAATCTCAAGAACTTGGTATTGAAATAATTAAATTTATGAATGACAAAATAAAGGAAAAAGCTGATTACTATAATTTAAATTACAGCTTATTAGCAACACCGGCAGAAGGATTGAGCGGAAGATTTATTAAAAAAGATAAAAAACAATTTGGAATCATACCTAATATAACAGATAAGGAATATTACACAAACAGCTCACATGTTCCCGTATGGTACAAGTGTTCAATAGAACATAAGGCAAAAATAGAAGCACCCTATCATGAATACGAAAAGGGCGGTCACATATTTTATGTGGAACTTGACGGTGATGCAACTCACAACCCTGTCGTAGTAATGCAAACTGTTAATTTGATGGACAAATATAATATCGGATACGGGTCTGTAAATCACACTAGAAACAGGTGCAAGGATTGCGGATATGAAGATGCATCTGAGAGCTTGACTGAATGCCCGGAATGCGGAAGCAAAAGAATAGATACAATCCAAAGAATAACGGGTTATCTGGTCGGTGGAGTTGATAGTTGGAATGATGCTAAAAAAGCAGAATTGAAAGATAGGGTGAAACACAGTTGTTAGAAAAGGATAAACTATATGTGGCTAATATAGTTGAAAATACCATTGTAGATGGTGAGGGATTCAGAACATCTGTTTATGTCAGCGGTTGTGATATATGTTGTGAAGACTGTCATAATAAAGAACTGTGGGATATAAAATCAGGACAGGTTATGACGGTAGATGAAGTTTACAAAAAAATTGCAAATAACTTTACAAATGTTACATTCATAGGTGGCGAACCTATGCTTCAGGCGTCAGCTCTAACTATATTAGCTAAAAAAATAAAGGAAAATACAGATAAAACTATTTGGATATATAGCGGACACACATATGAAGAAATAATTAGTAATGAAATTTATTTTAGTCTACTGCTATATTGCGATGTTCTTGTAGATGGAAAATTTGATAAAATTTATTTCAAAAATAATTTAAAGTTCAAAGGTTCTTCAAACCAAAGAATAATAGATATAAAAAAATCAGCAAATACAAATAAATTGATTTTATGGGAAGATGAATTCTAGCATCCGGGATGTGTAAGGATTTTTGTTTAATAATTTACTGTTTAAAAAAAGAAAGTAGGTAATAAATTCGCCTACTTTCTTTTTTTGAGCTTATTTCAAGACTTTATTTGTGAATCTCTCAATAACTACGTCACTTAAATATTTTATCCAATTTTAGTTACCAGCACTGTCATATCATCTATAATTGTATTTTGTCCTCTTAATGCATAACTTAATATTGAGTTAGCAATTTCCTGAGGGTCTTTTCCCCTTATCATGTCCAAATATCGTTCCAATGATTTTTTATTGTCTAAACTAATGGAATCAACTATTCCATCAGAAATCATTATAATTATATCTCCCTTTTTAATATTTCTTTTAAACATATTATATTCAAAATTATCAAGAATACCCATTGGAAGACTCTTGCCTTCTATTTTTTCAACAGTCCCACCACTTAATATAAAAGAAGGAGGGGAACCGGCTTTATAAAGTCGGATCTCTTTTTTACTATAATCAATTATATTCATGTCAAATGTTACATATCTTTCATCATCAAACTTTAGCATTAAAAGTGAATTCAAGGTTTTTAAGGTTTGTTCTTCTGTAAAATCAGTATAAAGAAATCTTGACAACATTCCTACAGTTCCATTACTTTCATTAAAAGCCATTTCACCAGAGCCAATTCCATCACACAAAACTGTATAATACTTGTCAGATTTCCCTGCATACGAATAGCTGTCGCCGGACATAGGACTACCGTCCTTTGTGGCCTTCGCTACATAAGTCTTAATTCTCACTCTATTAATATTTTTAAACTTCAATACATAATAATTTGGTGAAGCAGTAATTTTTTCAGTACATTTTATTCTTACTCCACATACATTTCTAACTGCAAATATTATTGATTCTTCAGATTTTTCAGGTGATTTTTCAGACTTTACCGTAACACTTAAGAAAATTGAACCTCCATTACCTGATAACACCTCCATATATTTAACATTTATATTTTCCCATAAAAGCTGCTCTTTAATTTTATCTTTTGCTTTATCTGTAAATATATTGAGCAATTTTTTATCAGCAGATTTAGACCTTGAAATTTTCCTATATCTTTTAGTTATGTCATCTGAAGTTGTAGTAGCTGCTGCAGCTTCTATTTGTTTATCTACTCCTCTGTTTACTAATTCCTTTTTTATTGCACTTTCTTTGAAAGTATGTATTTTTTCTTTTTTCCTATTGTCTTTAATTTTTTCAAAGAAATTGATTCCTTCATTTATTAAAATAATACTGCTAAAAATAAAAAGTGCTTCAAAAGCATTTAGCATTAATCCACTTAATGTAAAACCGTCAACAATTAAAATCGAAGTTTTTGAACAAAATAAAACAATGGCAGCATAAGCTGATATTATGACTATAGGTTTTTTTTCATCATTTCTTAAATAATAAAAAAACAAGTAAATTGCTATTAGCATAACAATGTAAACAAAGTTGAATTCAACCGATATAATTGCTAAAATTGAAATTAAAAGAGCAACTATAGACGGACCATTAATGTAAGAGTATAAACATAAAACTATAATAGAAAAAGGAAATATTTCTCCTATAATGCTATATCGAGAAATAAAAAAACACACTAACAAAATTATCCAATTATCTTTAATGTGTTCAAATGCATTCTTCAAACCTAAAAAAATAAAACTAAAATTATACTTTTTATCATTTGCTCTATCTAACATAATCCCTCACCCCTATAAGTATTAAGCTTATGTTAACAGATTGCCATGTAAAAAGTTGTCAAAATATGATTGTATTATAAAATTTTTCTATTTACTACACATTTCTCTTTTCTGTGTTCCATAATAATATAAAAAAGGATGCACAAAATGCATCCGATATATTATCAATCAATATTCACTTGAACTGTAGTTTTATTCTCCGGTTGTTTCGTCTTCAAATCCAATACCCTTTATAAATTTATTATTATTTTTGTTTTTGTCAATATATATAATTTCATTCGGTTTTACCATTTTATACTGATCTCTGGCAATTTCCTCAACCAGGTCTAAAAGAGCATCATCGTTGTTAATTTTTTCTACATCTTGCTTTAGTTTTTGAGCTTCCTTTTCGGTTTCTTCTTTTTCTGTTGTTTTTTCAGCAATTTGAATGTCTAAAGCATTAATCATCTGAGTTTGATTAAAGGCAGTGTATGCAAAATACAAAACAAAAACAGCAAAAAATAAATTTAAGATATTTAACTTATTTTTTTTCTTCTTAACTGAATCTTCTTTACTGCTCTTTTTTTTGTTTTCTTTTATTTCCTTTTCACGTCTCCGAAAATCATCGTTGTTTATTCTGTTTTTTAGCTCTACTATTTTTTGATCTTCGTTCATTCATCTTTTGCCCCTTTCTTCTGTGACTAGCATTAACCTTTTTCATTTGCTTCTTTTTATTATATAACATTTTTCTATTTTTGGAAACCTTTTTTAACCTAAATTTAAAAAATTTATATCTCCTTTTCGCTTTATTTACACCTTTTTCAACCTTTATCCTAACAGGACGCAATAATTCTCTTATTTTCTCCATTAAGAATTTTATTGGATAAATCATAAAAGATATAAATTTATTAATTAAAGATAAAATAAAATCAATACAAAAAATAAAAACTTTTAGTACATTATTACTTATGCCATAAAAATATAGAATGGCACCAAGCAAGAATCCCATAAGTATAAAAAACCTTAGATTTCCATAACTAATATCATATATTAATTGAATACTTAAATAAACGCTAATAATCCAATAAGCTATATCGCCTGCAGCAGTTCCAACCACACCAAATTTTACATAATGTCTGATAAGCCTGTAAATGTCCCAAATGAATCCGAGAAACATACCTCCCATAACAGATACCATGAGCATGTATTCTTGAGAGTAAGGTAAAAAGTCCATAACAATTCTCTACTTAAATAATTTTTTTACGAAGCTTACTTTTTCCCTATTACTGTCGTTGTCTGAGTATATTAGCACATTAATATCTCCTTTAACCATGAGTTTGCCCTCATCTACATTTAGCTTGCTAATATTGAGTCCCTGACCCTTTATTGTCAGTTTACCCTTATTTGTTAACAGAACAACAGTCTCATCATTGAAATTATCTACGCCTTCAACACCTGTAACGTTTAAAGTTTCTTTATTTTCAAGCAATAAGCTTTGAACCACTCTATCATCCATATAATTTCCTCCTAATTCGATTCGAATATAGCTCGTTTATTAATTATATGAACCGTGATATTAAAATATAACTTTATATTAGCTATATTAATTTTTGGAGTATTTAAATTTGTATGGCCCCTCATGTTAATGTGGACATTAATGGCTGCAGTATTTATGGTAATTGCAACATTAGTTAATTACGGACCATTTTAAAAATTAAACGGAGTTGCATTTCAATGCGACCCCGTTTTTTTAATTCATTTATTCTTTCACCTATTAATTTTTACACATTAATTCTCTCAATTTTTTTACAGCTACAGATTTTCTGCATACTACAGTACTGTACGCCATGCAAAGCTGATTTGATATGTCAGTAATGCTTAACTTATCTCGATAATACATATTTAATATATCTTGTTCTTTTTTAGATAATTTCTTTATATTCGATAAAAGTTCTCTAATTTCATCTTCTTTAATAATTCTATCGAATATGTCAGTTTCTTTATTTAATATAATGTCTTGGAGTTCTGTTCCATTATTGTAATTCTTTATTTCCTGATTTAAGCTAATTGTATTTCTTTGATTTTTATTATTTCTATAGTAATTTTTATAGAAATAAACAATTTTTGTTTTAACATAACCCAAGAAATGAACATCTTGTCCTTCATCAAAAGTTCTAAGTGAGTTTAGTATGACTAAATACCCTTCTTGTACCAAGTCATCAATATTTTCGTCGTCTGATTCATAGTATTGATAAATATTTTTATATATCAGTGGATGCAATTTATTTAATAAAATTTCTTGGGATTTTTTGTCCCCTTTTATTGATTCTAGAATAATATAATTAATATCAGTGTCCATCTTTTAGTTCTCCTATTTGAAAATCACAAAACTTTCTTGCAACTGTATTTGTGATAATAATTATTATAAATTCTAATTAAAACTTAGTAAAAGAGGGAGTATTAACTACGCGGTTGGGTTATTGATTAAATTTCATCAATTAATCTTTGTTGAAATATGAATATTTATTAAGGACTGAAAGAAGTGAAGAATTTGAAAAATCTTTTAAAATATAACAAAATTGATGCTATGCTACCCATTTACGCAAATGATATAGGTAATTGCACGGAAATTATAACATCTGAAACTACCTTTATTAAAACCACCACAATTGACACATGTATTAAAAACCTAGCAGATTTTTATAATATAAGTTTATACCACAATAGATTAAATTATGGTTCGGAACTAGGCATAACCAATAAGGTTCCAATTGTAGTTAATGATGAGTTAATATATATATATATTAATGTTAGGCAACCTCTATTTGCTCATGATGCAGCCTATGGATATATAGATGTAAATGCAATAGATAATATTTTTGAACAGAATGAAAAAGCTGCAATTCTTATGAAATCAGAAAGGGTAATACAGACAAGACAAAGTTTGTCATCTCTAAAAAAAATGATGTTTTACGCAAGGATAGCGAAGGATATTTACAGAGAAAGAAATTATAAATAATTGAATGTCAGATATTAAAAATAATATCTAAAAATGCAGGATGTAAAATTGCAAAGCAATTATATGTTCTGCATTTTTATTATAAAATAAAAAACCATAAATTTACTTTCTGCAAAAGTAAGTTCGTGGTTTTATTTTTCGTCTAATATCTTTTTTATCATTTCTAATAATTCATTAAATATTGTTTTAAACTGCAAATCTTTTAATCCAATTATGTTAATATTACATTTACTCACAGGCAGTAAAAGTTTTTTAGCATGACTACTCGCTATAGCCTCCGCCATTTTAGGACTAATTTCACCCATCATTGAATTTGCAGAAATAATTGCAATTGGTCCAATTATTATATCAACTTTTCCACTCATCCATACTACAGCATTCTCGCCGGTTGCACCATCATCAGCACCTGATTTTATCATATTAGCAGTTGCCTGAGAATTCGTTCCAAGTGCAAGGATTTCAATATCATCATTTTTTAAAGATTTCAGTCTTTCAACAACCTGACTCCCAATGCCTCCACCTTTACCATCTACAACAGCTATCTTCATATCATTGTTCCTTTCCTATACTTTCTAAGAAAGTAGATATACTCGATAATAATTCCTGTATGTTATTGACCTTGAGCGATAATGTTTCAATGGGACACATTCCTGTTTGGTCACGATTTTTTATGTATGGGGTATTTTTTTCATATTCATATAAAACATGTGAATCTAATAATATCTTGACTGCATTTTCAGATAAAATTTTCGTATGAAGTTCTTTTATATCAGCATATACACAAAGCATTGCAGCTGCCTTTCCCGTAACCCTGTCTGCAACACTCGAGCCTCTAAGTTCTTCTTTAAGATCATTCACAACCGTAAATAAAGGTTTTATACCTTTCTCTCTACTTTGAAAAATTATTTTTTCATTTTTTACTATCGCCAATGTTAATTCATCTTTTTCTAATAATGCCTTAGCTATATCAATATCTTTCATAAAACAGCTCCTTACTACATGACTCTATTGATTATACAATAAGACCTTTTTAGATTCAAGTCAATTATTATTTTTTCAATAACCCAATTTTTCTGAAAAACACACCTACACTATCGCGGTTTTTTGCCATTAATGCCTTGCCACACCTATTCGTCCAATTATCATTAGTTTTACCGCTTGTGCGCTCTATATAATATTTACTTACCGTTTCATTAAAATCATTTATTAATTGATCTTGTCTTTCATCATCATAAAAGTCTATTTTATGTACTTCTTCCTGTGGCAAACGTGGCTTCAATCCCGGCATCTCATCAGGGTAGCCCAAACATAATAGAAATAATGGTGCAACCATTTCCGGCAGTTTGAATTCTTTCGAAACTGCTTCAACGTCATTTCTGATTCCACCTACAACAACACCTCCCAATCCTAAGCTTTGAGCTGCAATATATGCTTTTTGCATAGCCAGACTTGCATCTACAACGCCTACTGTATAGCATTCTGTATTACTAAACATCTCTTTGTCAGTTCCATCGTAATATTTTTTACCTCTGTTTAAATCTGCACAAAACAGCAATACTAGCGGTGCTTTTGTAACCCAAACCTGACCTCCTGCTATTTCAGAAAGAACATTCTTTTTGACTTGATCTCTTACCTCAATAATAGTATATGCCTGAAAATGACTTGAAGTAGGCGCCATTTGAGCACATTGGATAATTGAATCAACTATTTTTCTATCAATTGGCTTATCCTTATATTTTCTAATAGACATATGGTTTAATAGTAAATTGATTGTTTCATTCATATTTTCTCTCCTGTAGTATATTTGGCTAATTTTTTATTGTATATGTTTTTTAATAGTACCCACAATTACAATATTTTAAACTATTCATTAAAATTATTATAATTTATATAAATAGTTTTTACAATTAAAAAATTAATATTAATCATTTATATATAACACACCTCTAAACATAAATTAACGCGAAACACATATATGAGTTTCGCGCTTTGTAATATAACTAAAATTCTAATGGTTCAAAACTTTACTCAAAAAATCTCGAGCTCTATCCGTCTGCGGATTAGAGAAAAACACCTCTGGAGTTGCTATTTCAACTATACTTCCAGCATCCATAAAAACTATCTGATCACATATTTCTCTTGCAAAGCCCATTTCATGAGTAACAACAGCCATAGTCATACCTGTTTTCGCAAGATTTCTCATAACATCCAGTACTTCCTTTATCATTTCCGGGTCTAAAGCTGATGTCGGCTCATCAAAGAGCATTAGTTTTGGATCCATGGCTAATGACCTGGCAATAGCCACACGCTGCTGTTGTCCGCCTGACAGCTGTGTTGGATATGATTCAAATTTATCAGCCAATCCCAATGAAGCAAGGATTTCTTTACCTTTTTTTTCGGCTTCATCCTTATTAATTTTTTTAACATTAATAGGTGCAAGTGTTACATTTTGCAAAGCAGTTAAATGAGAATAAAGATTAAACGACTGAAAAACAAATCCAATATTAGCACGAGCCTTATTTATATCAGTTTTAGAATCATTGATACTTACGCCATCTACAATAATTTCCCCTTCTTGAATCTTTTCCAAAGCATTAATAGTTCGTATCAAAGTGCTTTTTCCAGCACCGCTAGGACCAATGATTGCATAAACATTTTGCTCTGGTATTTCTAAATTTATATTTTTTAAAACTTGATTTTTTCCATAGTATTTAGATACATTTTTAATTGAAATCAATATAACACCTCATTTCACTGTTTAATTGTATATTTACGCTCAAAGTATCTGATAATCTGTGACAATGTAAATGTCATAACAAAATATAATAGTGCTATAAAAGTCCACACTTCTAATGAACGAAAAGTAGTTGCCACCAAATTTTTCCCTACAAGAGTCAGGTCAACTACTGATATAGTTGAAACTAATGATGAATCTTTAATAAGAATTATAAATTGCGAAGCCATAGGTGGTAAAACCGTCCTTACAGCTTGTGGTAAAATAACGAGCATCATAGCTTGCATATATGACATTCCCGATGAACGAGCAGCTTCCAACTGTCCACGAGGAACCGATTGAATACCAGACCTCACAATTTCTGCAATAAATGCTCCAGAAAATATTGCTAATCCTAAAACGGCAGACCAATAAGCACCTAAATTCAAAAACTGTCCCATTACAAAATAAATCCAAATCAATAGTACCAACAGCGGTACACCACGCATAAACTCAACATATAAAGCTGCAATTAAAGATAATATTTTATTACTTGAAACTCTGAGCAAACCTATTATAACACCAATAGGAATACTAATGATTAAAGCTAATGCCGATATTTGCAAAGTTAATGCAGCACCTTCAAAAAATATTCCTAAATTTTGAGTTACTACAGACCAATTTAACGTCAAAGTTATTCCTCCTCTTAATTAGCTAAATAAAAATGTTTACTATCAATGTTTATTACACAGATAGTAAACACCATTTAAAACTTTTTGATTATACTTACTTACATTTTATTTATTTTCTATAGTCGACATCCAATCAGATGAATGGAACCATTTATCAATAGATTGTAAATCTGCCGGACCACCCTTATATCCCTCCAAGAATGAATTAACCCATTGTACCGTTTCTAAATCATTTAATTTAACAGGAATACCAAGATTTTCTGCTGAAATCAAATCATAAATTCCCTTTACCTTATCGCTATACATAATTTCATATTGTCTTACAGGTGGCTCATCGTATACAACACCATCTGCTTTTCCCTGATTTAATGCCATACCTGCTGTTGGGAAATCTGCATAATCAACAACTTCTGCATTTTTATAGAGCTGCTTAGCAAGCAATGCACCTGTTGTTCCTTGTCCAACTGCTATTTTTTTGCCTGCAACATCTAAATCTTGCCAAGACTTTGTAGTTGTATCAGAAGTAGGAACCATTAAAACTTGTCCTGTTGCATAATATGGATTACTGAAGCTTACTGCTAAAGCACGGTCTCCCCTTATAGTCATTGCACCTAATATCATATCTATATCACCAGTTTGAAGTGCAGGTATAAGTCCAGAAAATTCATATTGCTTAAACTCTACAGGAACTCCGAGGGATGCTCCCATAGCATTTGCAATATCAATATCATATCCAACAAAGTTTCCATCTACATCCTTCATTTCAAAAGGTAAATATCCAGGTGCCGTACCGATTACAAGTTTACCGTTTTTTTGAATCTTTTCTATTGTAGAAACATCTTTACTTGCAGTTGCAGTATTTCCTGAAGAACAACCAACAAGTGAAAATACTAATAATGCAATCATAATAATAGAAATAATTTTTTTCATTTTTTCTTCCTCCATAATTCCTTTTTAAATTTTTATATTAAATTTTATTAATATCAAGTAGAATCATTTTTCTATAATCAATTTTAATGGCTAACTGCAAAAATAAGTTAACCTCTCTTTAAAAAAGCAGTTGAACAGTGAACTGTTCCTCTACCTTTTAAAAATTCGGACATTTCAGCAGATATTACTTTTATACCATTATCCTCCAAAAGCTTTTTACACATTGGGTTATTAGCTGCTTGTACAATTACGCCAGGCTTTATAGCTACAAAATTGCATCCAAGAGTATCTACTACTTCCTTAGTAGATGGAGCTTCCAACAACTTTATACCCTTTTTCCTCAATGCATTGCATACATCATATGGCACTTGTGAAGCGTGAAGCATTGCCACATCATTGCTTGCAAAATTTAATAATCCATCAATATGAATATTACTAGAAGGTATTTGCATATGAATAATATTATCAACACCCATTCTTTTCAGCTCGTATTCAACCTGTTCATAACCAGATTTGTTAGTTCTGCTGCTAGTAGCAAGTATTACTGTTTTTCTATCAACCCACATTGCATTAGCACCTTCAAATATACCATCTCCATTAATAGTTCTAAGAATAGGAACTCCCAGTTTAGCTAAAGCTTGAGCTACATACCGTTCCTCTCCACGTCTAGCTGCCATTCCTGGTCTTGTTATAATTGCTCCCTCCGGTGTCATAAACATCAAATCTCTACAATATACAGCATTGGGTCTGTCATCACGTTGTTCTTCCACATAATAAACCTTCACACCATAATCTTTGTATATCTGAGCCAATGTATCGTGTTGTTTTCTAAATAATTCAACGTCAACATTATCTCTATATCTAACCACATCATGGTCAAAATGTTCAATTTCCTTTTCCGGTCTCCTCATTAAAACAGCCTTCAAATCATCAACTTCAGAACTAACTCCCCAGTTCCCCCAGTATAGTGGCATATCATCTTCAAAGCTTGTCTCCTTTGGAAACCATTTATCACCAGGTATTACGTATGGTTTTTCTTCAATAGAATTCATAAATTCGTCCTCCATTTTTATGTAAAAATATTAATTATAATTTATTTATTTAAATTATCTTTATTATTATTCAATTTATCCTTTATTTATTCATTCGTTGGTATTTGATATTATACAGCCATCCACATGTCATGTCAATAGGAATTATTTGTTAATTTTATTGTTTTTGTACTTAAATATTATTACTTTACATTTTAATATTGCATATTTATTCTTATATCGAATTTATATTTTGTTTTTTTAGAAGCAAGTACTTTACTATTTTTTGAAATTCAGAATATTATAAGTAAATTTAAATGCAAATAAAAAAAAGTTGCTACGCAACTTCCGCTAACGTCCTAGTATACAAAAAATAGGGGTGTATTATGCACCCCCATCATAGTTATATGATATCTCCTACATTACCAGTTGCAACAAATTTCTAACTCTAAATATGTTTGCTACTAATTTCCTTGAACCTATGTTGTAATTTAATAAATGCATCAACAATATCAGGGTCAAAGTGTGTTCCTGTATTTTCTAATATTATTTTAACTGCTGCCTCGTGTTCAATAACGTCCTTGTAAACTCTTTCACTTGTAAGAGCGTCATAAACATCCGCTACCGCCATAATTCTCGCTGAAAGGGGTATATCTCGTCCAGATATTCCATCAGGATATCCGCTACCGTCCCACCTTTCATGATGATAACATATCATCTCCTTTGAATACTTGAAAAAAGTATCAACCTCACCAACGCAACTCTCTGCCCATAAGATAGCCTCCAGGCCAAGAGTTGTGTGCGTTTTTAGGACGTCAAATTCCTGAGTTGTCAATGCCTCTGTTTTCATAAGTATATATTGAGGTATTCCTATTTTTCCAATGTCATGAATCAAAGCTGAAGTCACAATTAATTCTCCAGCTTCTTTAGTCAAAATTTCATTGTAAATTTCATCTTGTTCAAGAAATTCAACTAATTCCTTTACATACAGCCGCGTTCTTTTCATATGATTTATTGTTTCATTATCACTCGTTTCAGACAATACATCCATAGCTATAAAAAAAATCTCATGTATCATAGAAATCTCTTTTATCAGTTCGGGTATTTCACTAAAATTACAATTACTCTTTTTCTTTAAAAAGCCATTAGGGTGTTTTAAACTTAAATAATTTTTTATTTTAGAAAGAAATATAGAATAATATATTGATTGGATATTTCGAGTAGAAGATTTAATCTCCAAGCGCTTAAATCGGCAATCTAGACATCTATGATTAACTAATGATGTTTGAAAAAAATTCTTTAATTCTTCTGTACTATTTAGTTTTAGACAAATTTTGCAATTATCCCGCAATGTATTGGCATTTATTATACTATCTATACTCAAGGCATCCTCTGCTGTTGAATAAGTTGGCTTTACGTCCCCCACATCATCACATCCTATTATATTTGTAAATACAACAATATAGTAAATATGTTGCATTTTGATAATGCAATATATTTACTATTTAACATTATATTTTATATATTCCAACGTGTCAACAACTTTGTAAAATAAAGCCATTTATAGAAATTATTTTTAGTATTAGTAAATATTTTATAGCTGAACTATAGAATATAACTCATCTTTCTGATCTTGATTTATTCCGATATATCGTAATGTGACACTAGGAGAACTATGATTAAAGGTATCCATGATAAGTCCTATATTATATTTAGATATTTTATAAGTCCAGTATCCCCAAGTTTTACGTAAGCTATGAGTGCCAAAATTTTCTATACCCAAAACACCAGCTCCTTCTTTTAAAACTTTATAAACTTGTATTCTACCTACATATCCACCTTTTTGACTGTGAAAAAGATAATCTTCCATTGATAAATTATGGGATTTTACATAAGCGTTTATACACTTTCTGAGTGTCTCGTTTAATTTTATTTTCCTCTGTTTTGATGTTTTTTGCTCAGTTATTGTGAGGTGATCTTTAAAATGCCACTTATCGCTGTAAATATCGCTGGCTTTGAGCGAAATTATATCACCAACCCTTAATCCGGTATTAATTCCCACTTTAAATAGAAGTGCATACTTTGGGTTGACACCGTTTAAATAGTTGTAAAGTTGTTTAATTTTAGCTTTTTCTCTGATGGGTTCTACTGTCATAATATATAATCTCCTTTAATGCATCTTTTTATTTCAATATTATATAAAATGATAACAAATTAATACTGCTTTTTAATGGAAAAAAATAAACTAATTGCTAAAAATCCTTAAATTTATAGAATATATTGCATTATCAAAATGCAACATATTTACTATATTGTTTCATTTTATGGTATTTTGTTCTTCATTGACATAAAAATAGGTCTAAATGAATATAATGGAACAGTATGTTACATAAATTAAATTGTTTTCTAAAATCTTTCACTCATTATAATATCGAATGTTCATATAAATCAATATATGACTTTTATGAAATAATTTACTATCGAAGCAATTTATACCCTTTGTTTCAGTTAACAAACTTTTATTTTTAATAATTTCATAATTATTTAATTTCAGTTACAACACTTACCTTGAGCTAATTCAGAAAAGATATGCAACAAAAAAATAGGCATGTTATTACTTTGCCTATCTTTTAACTACAAAATTTCTCTTTTTAATTCATTTTCTATACTGATTTTTTAACAGCTTTTTTCTCAAGCTTTGAAACGAAGACTGTTCCCGCTAAGTCTCCTAAACAGTTGTTAGTTGTTGTACCCATGTCAAATAATCTGTAGAAAGCTGCAATAATTCCTACTATTTCTGTTGGAAGTCCAAATGCTTCTACCATTACCAATAGTTTAACAATACCACTGCCGGGAATTCCTCCACCCCCAGTTGAAAATATAGCAGATAATATAATAACTTTAAGCATAATACCTATACTAAGCGGTGCACCAACAACCTGACTTATAAAAACAATTACAACTCCATACAATAATACACTTCCATCATAGTTCATTTGAGAACCTAAAGGTACTGTGAAACCAGAAATACTTTCAGGAACGCCAAATTTTTCTTTCGCAACTTTAATGTTTACAGGAATTGAAGCCACACTACTGCATGTTGAGATTGTATAAACCCATAATTCTGCACTATCTTTAATAAATTTAAATGGATTAATACCAGCTGCAATCCATAATACAACACCATAAACAAATATTATTTGAATTATACAAGCTAAATAGTAAGTTCCTGCTAATGTAGCCATACTAGTAAATATTCCTGCTCCATAAGTGGCAAAAGAATCTGCCATTAGAAAAAATACACCGATAGGTGATATAATCATAATCATTCCAATAAGGGAAAACACCATTTCACTTAATGCATTAAAGCCATTTATTATAGTAGCTTTTAGATTTTCTGATTTCATCCTTAAAATTGCAACACCTATTAATATAGAAATAATAAGTGTTTGCAAAATATTACCGTCTGCAAAAGTTTTAAACATATTAGAAGAAAACATACTCTTAAAGAAATCGGCGATAGTTATTTCAGACCCACCAGTAATTTCCTTAGCGGCAAGTCCGGTAAAGTTAGCAATGTTTCCTGGCTTAATTATTGATGCTACAGTTAGTCCAACGGCAGCAGCAATCAATGTAGTTACAATGTAATAACTCATTATTCTAAAACTGATACGACCTAAAGACTTAATATCTTTTTGAGAAGTAATTCCAGTTATAATTGTCACTATAACCATAGGAACAACAATCATTTTTATCATATTCAGCCATATATCCCCAATAAATCCTACTTTGGTCATTGGCTCACCTATAACAAGTCCAAAAATAGCACCTAAGATCATAGCAAGAAAAACTTGTGTTGTTAAACCAACCTTCTTTCCACCAATCTTCATAAAACAAACCTCCTTGTATAATGATGATATAGCTGCTAAGGCTACTCACCTATTATTTATAA
>DALZMP010000009.1:0-189374 GCA_032006665.1 Sedimentibacter sp. | reverse complement strand
TAGAGCGCCCGGCTCATAACCGGTAGGTCCAAGGTTCGAGTCCTTGAAGGCCCACCATTTACACTATAGGAGTGTAGTTCAGTTGGTAGAACGTTGGTCTCCAAAACCAAATGTCGTGGGTTCGAGTCCTGCCACTCCTGCCAATTAAAATTGGACAGGACAATCAATTTAATAATCGGGGCGTAGCGCAGTTTGGTAGCGCATCTGGTTTGGGACCAGAGGGCCGCGGGTTCAAATCCTGCCGCCCCGACTTAAAGGAAATGGGCTTATAGCTCAGGTGGTTAGAGCGCACGCCTGATAAGCGTGAGGTCGATGGTTCGAGTCCATCTAAGCCCACCAAAACCAAAATATTTATTATTTTGGGCCTTTAGCTCAGTTGGTTAGAGCGCCCGGCTCATAACCGGTAGGTCCAAGGTTCGAGTCCTTGAAGGCCCACTTTAAATTGTATATGCCCAGATAGCTCAGTCGGTAGAGCAGGAGACTGAAAATCTCCGTGTCCGTGGTTCGATTCCGCGTTTGGGCACCACAAAAAAGACTTATACTCATATGGTTATGATGTATAAGTCTTTTGCTTTATAACAACACCTTTGATGCATTTTAAATTACTTAAATATTAAATTCATAATACCTTCCATAACAGATACAATATTTTCATTATATACTTGATCATTAAACTTTAAAGGTATCAGATTCCTTTTTATACCCTCTATGGTAGTATAATTTAATATATTGTAATCATCATTATTTAAGTAGTAAAATTCTTTTATTTTTTGGTCCGTATAAAATTTTATAGGTATATTAATTTTAAGAAGCTGGGAAATTATATCTAACTCAAGGTCAAAATTCAAGGATTTATGTATGTAATTCTTTTCTAAACACGTAACAATATGATAAAATCCTGTCAGTGTGTTCTTTTTAAAAGAAAAATCGGAAAAATTGATTTTTAAAATTAAGTTGTTATATGAAATGACTTTATCGTATAAATTAAAGACTTTTTTAAATAAAATGGGAAGATTATATACATCCTCATAGTTGTGCTGCAATATTATCTCAGAAAATTCCTTTCGTGGCTCTATACAATATGCTTCATATAGAATTAAAACATCCTGACCCGTTATAGTATCATTTCTTTTTATTTTAAAAAACTCTTCAACTGTTTTGAGCTTAAGATTATCAGTATCAATTTTGTTATGAATATTTTTTATATCTCGATAAAGGTCGATTTTTATGAAAGAATCTAAATCAAAGCTTAATTCATATTTTCTACATTTATTCATAATAAATGGAATATCAAAACTATTGCCATTATATGTAATAATATATTTTTTTGATTTTATTAACTCTTCAAGTAACTTGATAACTTCTTTTTCGTCAATTTTATATTCACAGTATAGCTGGTATATTTTATATGTATTATTTTCCATAAACAAGACTGTAATTGATATTATATCACTGTATAGGCGGGATAGACCCGTTGTTTCTATGTCGAAAAAAAAGGATTCTCTAAATAATTTATTTATATATTTATTTTTTGTTTCAATATTTTCTATTTCTGTACATTTTACAATCATATTTCCTCCAAAAGAATAGCTTTGATTTTTCCTCCATTATTTGCTAAAATATACAGAGGTGTCTAAATCATATGTATATAATATTGTCGATTTTTGTATCTTATGCAATTGGAATATTATCTTGTGAATATAATTTTTTTTATTATTACTTTTTCATTATTTTTGCTGTGCTTCTATATAATACAATAAAAAGTAAGAAAATTATATATAATTTTGTGATAATTTCATTTATATTGTTGTCTTTTGTCAATTATAATTATAATTCAAAATCCATTTTAACACAATACATAGATAAAGAGACAGACTTTGTTGCTAAGATAAAGAGTACAAATAATATAGCTGGTGATGATTCAAATTACAATAGCTATAATGCAACAATCTTAAAAATTAACAATAAAAATTTAAAATCAAAAGAGAATACAATAATTTATATAGATAAAAATCAAAGCTTAAATGCAAATACAATAGTTAATATTAAAGGAAAAGTAGCTGATGTAGAATTTAGCAAGAATTTTATATTATTTAATTATAAAAACTACCTTAGATCAAAAAAGATATACGCCACTATATTTTGCAGTAATCAGCCCGCTGTTATAAAAAACAGTTATTCAGTGTTTAATAAATTGGCGAATAAATTTAAATCTTACGCTGAGAACTTGTTTTATGGTAAACTTAATAAAAATAATTCTGAAATAATATTATCTATGATTCTGGGAGATACTGATTACCTTGATGATGGGTTATATGATAACATTAGAAAAATGGGGTTAGCGCACATTTTTGCAGTTTCAGGATTGCATATTGGATTGTTGTATGCTTTTTTGTTCAAATGCTTTAGATTATTAGGCATTAATAGAAGAATTAGTTGGTTAATTACTTGGTCTATATTATGGATTTATGGCTTTCTAGTTGGATTTCCTGTATCAATAATGAGAGCATTAGTTATGTTCACATTTTTATTTGGTTCTGAAATGTTATATAGAAGATACAATTCACTTAATTCAATAGCACTAGCCGCATTGATATTAACGATTATTAACCCATTTTGGATTTTTGATGTCGGATTTCTTCTATCATTTACAGCTGCCTTAAGTTTAGTATTATTTAATAAATATATTCAAGATAATATTAAAACTAAAAGTATGATTCTTAAAACAATATATATGTATTTGTTTCTTCAAGTATTTACATTTCCTGTAGTTATATATTTTTATAACTATCTTCCTGTATTAGGAATAATATATAATCTACTTTTAATACCAATATTTACATTTGTCTTAATATGCAGTTTTATATTTTTAATTTTTAACAGTTTATTTATGTACGCTTTGATAGTTCCATTTAAGCTATTTGATTATTTTCTTTACAGTTTACGCTATATAATTAACATTACTGAGAACATTAATTATAACGGAATTATAATGGCTACACCATCCATTTATGAAGTTATGTTAATTTATATATCTACTTTTTACACATTATATTCATACAATATTAAAACAAAATTATTTTTAAAAATAGGCTATTTTATAATTATATCATTTTATATGATTACTTGTTTTATTATTCCCATTGCTGATACAAGCCTATATTTTAATATAATAGATGTTGGACAGGGTATGTTTTCTACAGTAAACTATAAGAACCATAATTTTATATTTGACTGTGGAAGTACAAGTAATAAAAATTTAGGAGAATATGTGGTTGTGCCATATTTAACTAAAAATGGAATTTATGAAATAGAGGGGCTTTTTATAAGTCATTGGGATAAAGACCACTATTCAGGAATTTTTAGTATATTTGAAAATGACAATATAAATGTAAATAATATATATTCCTCATCAAATAATGAAGATATAAATAGCAATATAAACATTCTTAAAAAAAATGATTATGCCAAAATAGATGATGTTTTTAAAATAAAAATATTGTCTCCACGTGATACTGATATAACAAATAGCAAAAACAATTCATCTCTTGTTATCTTGTTGAACTATAATAAATGGAATATACTGCTTCCTGGTGATATTGAATCAGAAATAGAGCATGAACTCATAAATGATTTATTTAAATCAGATATACTAATATTACCACATCATGGAAGCAAAACATCATCTTCAAAGGAATTTGTCAATGCTGTTAGTCCTAAATTTGCTGTAATAAGCTATGGCAAAAACAGTTATGGCATTCCATCGGATGAAATTTTGTTAAGATATACAGTTGCTAAAAGTAAAATTATATCAACGTTTTATAATGGAGAAATAAATTTTGTTTTAAATGAAGCTAATTTATATTATAATACATATACAGGATTAAAATCTGATAATTATTATGAGCTATATTTAGTATGGATAGTGCCAAAACTGATTTTATTTGGATTGTTTGTTTTGTGGATGATTATTAATGTATATATAAAAAAAGAGGTTAATTATGAGCTATAGAATTATTTCTGATTTAATAAATAAAGACAAAATACCAACTTTCGTTTTATTTTATGGTGCGGAGGTATATTTAATTGATAGGTCTGTTAAAGATTTAAAGAATAAATACATAAATAAAGATTTTGAAGATATGAACTATTGTGAATTTGAAAAAATAGACACTGATATAAATGCATTTTACGAATCTGTAACTACATTACCTTTTATTTCTGAAAAGAAGCTTTGTGTTGTTAAAGAATCTGACTTTTTAACTTCAACAGGTAGTATAAATAAAAAGGATGAGGATAAGTTATTAAACCTAATTGAAAAGAATTATGATTCATGCATTATAGTATTTTTAATTAAAGGAGGTAAACCTGACGCAAGGAAAAAAATTGTCAAGAAACTAAAGGAAAAAAATGCAGTTTTTGAAATAAATAAATTAAATGAAACAGAATTAAATAAGTATATTATTGACTATTTTAAGAAACATGGTATTACAATAAATTTATCAGATGCAGATTATATATCGAACAATTCAGGTTATTTGGAGTATGAAAGTTTGACAAGTCTTTATGATGTTAATAATGAGCTTGATAAGCTTGTATCTTATTGTATGGATTTAAAGAAGGTTCAAAGGGCGGATATAGATAATTTAATGATTATTTCAATTGAAAGTAATATATTTAAACTAGTGGATTATGTGTGCGAAGGAAGTAAAGAAAAAGCATATGATATCTTAGAAGAGATGCTTTTGAACAATGTTCCTGAGCAATATATAATTCATATGATAACCAGACAATATAGAATGCTGTATCAATATGTATTACTTTATAGCAAGGGATATAATATTGATTATATTATGAATAGAATGAAAATAAAAAAATTTGTTGCAATAAAATTATCTAAATTGGCAAAAAATCTTACACTAAAGAAAATTGAAGGCTATATGGATAAATTTTTAGAAATAGATAGGAAAATTAAGGTAGGAGAGATTGATAAAAAAGTAGGATTAGAAATTATAACAAATGGTACCATTTTCTAAGTTGTATTATGAAGTTAAAAGATAGTTGGGCTTTACAAAGAAGTATGATATTATATAGAAAATAGAGGATTATTGTTCTTTATCTGAAAAAAGATATCTGCAACACTTAAAAATTAAAAAGGAGGAAAGATTATGAAAAATATTTGTGTCATAACTGGAGGCGGGAGTGGCATGGGATTAGAATTGGCAAAGATTGTTGGAAAGGATCAGAAGATTATTCTTGTAGGAAGAACGGTATCTAAACTAGATAATGCACTTAACCAGCTGAAAACATTGGGAATTGAAGCAGAGGCATACCCTGCAGATGCCAGCAACAGAGAGTCTATCAAGCAACTAGTTGCCTATGCTGCAGAGCAGGGAAAGATAAAAACTGTAGTTCATGCTGCAGGTATATCACCTCATATGGCAGACGGTGACAAGATTTTTGCCATCAATGCAGTAGGTACAATAAATATCGATGAGGAATTTGTTGAAGTTATGGGAGAAGGAAGTTGTATACTGAATGTTTCATCCATGTCTGCTTATATGTTGCCGGCTGATAAGACTCCGACGCAGATTTATAAGTTAAGCTTACAGGATGTAGGTGCTTTTCAGGCTGCCATGAACAAGATCATCGTCTCTGTACCAGAAGAACAGCGAGCAGGCATGGCGTATACCATGTCCAAGAATTTCGTCATTTGGTACACAGCAAGGATGGCTGTAAAATATGGTAAAAAAGGCATCCGTATCGTTTCCATTTCTCCTGGAACATTTGAGACCCCTATGGGTAAGTTAGAGGGGCAGCAAGCTACTTCCTTTGCCGAAAAAGGAGCTATGGGGCGCACTGGTAAGCCAGAAGAAATTGCACGTATGATGGCCTTTATGGTAAGCGACGAGTGCAGCTATCTATGTGGTGTTGATATTTTATATGATGGAGGATCTATCGCTTCCCTTAATGCCATGATGGAAGACCGTGCACTTAATTAAATTTAAGAAAAACCCACATTTGAGGTTAATCATTTCAAACTTGTGGAGTTTTTGTCTTAATTAATTGCTGAAACAGACAATATTTTAAAATTAAAATATTTCTACTTACTGCTACTCGTTAATATTGAATTAAAAAATTATAACGAATGGTACAATTTTTTAAATTAACAATATAAAAAGACCGAAAATTTCGGTCTTTTTATATCCAAGAGATTCACCAACTAACATCACATTTCTAAATTCTCCTGGATTATGAGGTTAGTTGATGAATCTCAGACTTTTAGCTTCAGAGGTGGATTACCCACCAACTGAACTATAATAAAAGTCAACTACGCTACTTTGTTTAATCTGTGCGCCAATCTACTTACTTTTCTTGAAGCAGCTTTTTTATGAATAGTATTTTTAGCAGCAGCTTGATATAATTTTTTCTCAATGATAACTAAGTATTCTTTAGCCTTTTCTAAGTTACCTTCATTTAAAACTGTTTCAAATTTCTTTATATAAGTTTTAATTTCAGATTTCCTACTCTTATTAACTTCAGTTTTTTTATTAATAACTAATATTCTTTTCTTAGCAGATTTAATATTTGCCAATATTTTCACCTCCTTTAAATCTTTTAATATTTTAACACTGTTATTATTTATAAAGTGATAATATTTAAGACAGCATGTCAATTATACAGGTAAAAGGAACAAAAATCAATAGAAAAGAATAAAAAATTAAAAAAAATATATAATAACTCCATTGTAAGATATTTTATGTTTTAGTTAATATTTTATTATGTATTAGTATATGTAAATAATTTCAAAAATGGGTTTTTAATTTAACGGAGGACTATAATTATGTACAGAACGGATCTAGCATATGAGGCAAGTGAATCATTAGCAAAAAACTTTAAAGGGGTTAAGCTTGAAACACAGGATTTTAATCATGGTGAAATAATTGAACTGGAAATAATGAATGAAGAAGCGGAAAAAGCCATTGGAAAAAAAATAGGCAAATATGTGACTTATGAAACAAAAAGTTTTAAAAATATGAGCGAAGAAACCAGAAATCAAGTTATTGAAATTTTGTCTGAAAATATAAAAAATATAGCAGATTTGAAACGAGAAAGGGTTTTAGTAGTGGGTTTGGGCAACAGAAAAATAACTGCAGATGCATTAGGACCCAGAACAGTAGATAAAATAAAAGTTACAAGACAGTTTTTTAAGGCTTATAATAAAAAATTTGATGAAGATTATAATGAGGTTTGTATATTAGCACCAGGGGTGTTAGGTATAACAGGTATAGAAACTATTGATACAATAATTGGTGTCGTGGAGAAAATAAAGCCTACATTACTTATAATAATAGATGCTCTTGCTTCACGAAAAATGAGAAGGCTTTGCTCTGTTGTTCAAATTACAGATGCAGGAATCGAACCAGGTTCTGGTATAGGCAATATGCAAGGATCATTAAATAAAGATACTATTGGTGTTAAAGTTATAGCTATTGGTGTACCAACTGTTGTAGATACAGCAACTATAGTGAATGATACTATCGATATGATGGAGGAAGCATTAAAAGATAAAACAGATGACGTAGGGCAGATAATGGGTATACTAAGTGATTTGGAACAAAATGAGAAACATATGTTTATTAAAGAGATATTGAGCCCGTTACATGGGGAATCAATTGTTACGCCAAATGGAATTGATGAACAAATAGAAATTTTATCGGACATACTTGCCGAATCCATTAATAAAGCAGTGCATCCAGGCTACGAATTAAATTCGTAATAATATTGTAAAAATAAACAGTATTATTCCGGAAACAATACACATATACATTAATATATTACTATATTGAGAAAAATGTGGAGTTGAATTTAATTATGAAGAGACGTAGAAGGAAAAAAAATGAAACAAAATTTTACATGGTTATGTCAGTTATATGCCTGGTTGTACTTTTTGCAGGATACAGCTACGTATATAAGCTTTCTGAGGCCAGAAAGACAGGGAAAGAAATTACGACTATTTCGTTGAACTATGATGGAGAGGGGGCTGTTGATAAATATAACGAATTTTTTGATAAGGTAATGTCATACTTTAATATTTTTTTCGAAGAAACTTTTAAAGAATCAGAGGATAGCAGGATAATCGAAAATCAAAATGAAGAATCTGCAGAGACCTATAAGATAATTGACAGCGAAGAAAAGCCGACAGATGATTTACAGGTATTTGATGAGCAAGAGTATAATGATAGCCAATTAGCAGAAAAAGAAGTGTATTTAGCCAGCAATAGAAAAGATGATTTTTTTAAGGTTATAGAGACAGAACCTACATCACGAAGCAGCGTCCCAAGAAAGATTTCAATAGATGCTGCTTCTATAAATAAAAATATTAATTTTATTATCTATCATACTCATGCAACGGAATCATATTTTCCAAGTACAGAAGCAAATTACAGAACGCAAGACGAAAATTATAACGTGATGGGTCTCGGTAATAGAGTTACATCTAACTTAAATAATTATGGATTGGATGTAACCCATTTAAAAGACTATAATGATTATCCTGACTATAATCAGTCATACGCTAATTCAAATTATAATGTAAAACAAGTATTGTCAAATAGCAAGAAAAATTTGATGATAGATATACATAGAGATGCTGCAGACGAAGGTTCAAGTTATGAAGAATTTTTATCTAAAGTAAAATCAACTCAAATAAATGGAAAGTCAGCTGCAACATGCACATTAGTTATAGGAGATAAGAATGGAAATTTTGAAGAGCTAAAAAAAATTGCCCAGACCACATATGATACTGCCAATGAAATGTACCCGGGGCTTTTTAGAGATATTGTAATAAGAAACGGTGCATATTTCAATCAGTATCTTTCTGATTATGCCATGCTGATAGAAATCGGAACTACATTAAACAACATTGAAGAAGCTCAGTATTCAGCAGATTTATTATCTGAAATACTGTGTGAAACAGTTGCAAAAATTAATAATTAATGCTTTAAATATTACATAAACTTTGATATAATACCCTATGATATTTGTATTATGAAAAATAGGGAGGTTAAATTTAACTTGGATAGAAAAAAATATATAAGAAACTTTTCCATAATAGCTCACATAGATCATGGCAAATCAACGTTAGCAGATAGATTAATTGAGAATACAGGTCTTTTATCTCATAGAGAGATGCATGAACAAGTATTAGATAATATGGACTTAGAAAGAGAGAGGGGTATAACAATTAAGCTTCAAAATATAAGCCTTTTGTACAAAGCGTCAGATGGGCATGATTATACTTTGAATTTAATAGACACCCCAGGTCATGTTGATTTTAATTATGAAGTTTCAAGGAGTTTGGCAGCTTGTGAAGGGGCTGTTTTAGTAGTTGATGCTGCACAGGGTATCGAGGCTCAAACGTTGGCAAATGTTTATTTAGCATTAGATCAAAATCTTGAAATTGTACCTGTTATCAATAAAATAGATTTGCCAAGTGCGAGACCTGAAGAAATAAAACAAGAGATAGAAGATGTAATTGGACTTGATTGTGAAAATACACCACTTATATCGGCTAAAGATAATATTAATATAGACCAAGTATTAGAAGCGATAGTCAATCTTATCCCACCTCCGTCAGGAGATGAGAATTCACCACTTAAAGCACTTGTTTTTGATTCATATTATGATAGCTACAAAGGTGTTATAGCCTTTATAAGAATAAAAGAGGGTCAGGTGAAAAAAGGTGACAGAATAAAAATGATGGCTACCGGTAAAACCTTTGATGTAACAGAGGTTGGTATAATATCACCTAACCAGAAGCCTGTACCTGCATTATATTCAGGTGATGTAGGTTACTTGTGCGCCAGCATGAAAGAAGTCAGGAGCTGCAATGTAGGGGATACCATCACATCTGCTGAAAATCCTGCAAAAGAAGCTCTTCCTGGTTATAAGAAAGTTACATCAATGGTTTATTGCGGAGTTTACCCTGCTGAAGGAGAAGACTTCAACGAGGTTAGAGATGCTTTGGAAAAATTACAGGTAAATGATGCCTCTCTAACATTTGAACATGAAACATCAGTTGCGTTAGGATTTGGATTCAGATGCGGCTTTTTAGGTCTGTTACATATGGAAATTATACAACAGCGATTAGAGCGAGAATTTAATTTGAATATCATTGCTACAACTCCCAGTGTAATATATAAAGTGTATAAAACTGACGGGGAAATGATGATTCTTCAAAATCCTACTAACATGCCTCCGGCTCAGGAAATAGACTACATGGAAGAACCAATAGTTGATGCAAAGATTATGTCACCTACAGAGCATGTGGGTGCAATAATGGAACTATGTCAGAATCGTAGAGGTACATTTGAGAATATGGAATATATGGAGGCAACCAGAGTCATACTGCATTACAAATTACCTCTAAATGAGGTTATTTATGACTTCTTTGATTCCTTAAAATCGAAAACAAGAGGATATGCTTCCCTTGATTATGAACTTGCAGGATATCAACGTTCTGAACTGGTGAAAATGGATATACTTATTAACAGTGAATTAGTAGATGCTTTCTCTATTATAGTGCATGAAAGTAAAGCATATGAAAGAGGAAGGGGAATAGTTGAAAAGCTTAAAAATGTAATACCAAGGCATTTGTTCGCAGTACCGCTTCAAGCTGCAATAGGCGGAAAAATTATTGCCAGAGAAACGGTGAGTGCACTTAGAAAAGATGTATTAGCAAAATGCTATGGCGGAGATATAACAAGAAAGAAAAAGCTGTTGGAGAAACAAAAAGAAGGTAAAAAAAGAATGAGGCAAATTGGCAGTGTTGAAGTTCCACAGGAAGCATTCTTAGCAGTTTTAAAATATGATGAGGATTAAATAATAAATGGTTAAATCTTAAAGTGATTTTCATGCTTTAAGATTTAATTTTTTGGGTATCTGTTTGTTATAGTAAAAAATGAATTAAAATGTAATTGATAATATTATAGGAATTATATATACTAGTAGTATGATATTTACAATTTTTTATAAAGAGGAGGATTATTTTGAGAAAAGGATTAATTGCAGTAGCTGTAATTTTAGTAGTAATAGGTGTAATGGCTGTCTCCTTTTTTGGAAGCTATAACTCATTAGTAGCATTAGACGAAAATGTAAACACACAGTGGGCAAACGTAGAAAGCAAACTTCAAAGAAGATTTGATTTGATACCGAATTTGGTGGAATCTGTTAAGGGTGCTATGGCACAAGAACAGGAAATTTTTACAGCTATAGCTGATGCAAGGTCAAGAATGGCCGGTGCAAAAAGCCTGAGTGAAAAAGTTGAGGCATCGAATCAGTTAGAGGGAGCATTAGGAAGGCTTCTTGTAGTTACAGAAAACTATCCGGTGCTTAAATCAAATGAAAATGTTACAGCACTTATGGATGAATTAGCAGGTACTGAAAATAGAATATCTGTAGAAAGAGATAGATATAATGAAGTAGTAAGAGAGTATAATAAAGCCATAAGAAGTTTTCCTAAAAATATAATGGCTGGAATGTTTGGCTTTGAATCAAGACCATATTTTGAAGCAACACAAGGAGCCGACACAGTTCCGGAGGTAAACTTTGATTAAAATAGAAAGTAGGTAGATATGGGAAAAAGAATATTAACATCAGTTCTAATTGTTTTGATTCTATTCACTAATTTAGCCGCATATGGTGAAATAGTGATGCCTGAACCTACAAAAATGTTTTATGCAAATGATTTTGCGGATGTTATAGATGAAGATGTAGAAGCCAGTATAATAAACGTTAATCTTAATTACGAAAAAACTGCTCAAAAACCGCAAATTGTTGTTACAACAGTACAAAATATGCAGGGATTAGATGAAAATAGTTATGCATCTGAATTATTTGAAAAATGGAAAATAGGTAATAAAGAATATAATAATGGTGTTTTGATACTTCTGGCTATCGATGAGAGAAGAGTTAAAATTGAAACCGGCTATGGACTCGAAGGTACTATACCTGATTCTTTAGCAGGGCGTATACTTGATTCCTCAACCAGTTATCTTTCAGAAGGTAATTATTCCAAAGGTATTGAAAATATTTTTTTTCAAGTAGCAAAAGCAGTTAACAAAGAGTATGACTATGATGATAATGTAATATTTGAAAACATGAATGTAGATGTTCAGGAACAAACCGAAAATCGAAATCAAGTTAGGGTATTTAATTTAATAAAACCTATACTAATAATAATCTTATTATTATTTTTTGGCGGATTTGGCGGTGGACCAGGGAGAAGAAGACGAAGAAGCTTTTACATTCCACCTAGTATATTCAGAGGCGGCGGAGGATTTGGCGGCTTCGGCGGCGGTAGTTTTGGCGGCGGAGGTCGTTCAGGCGGCGGCGGTGCCGGAAGAGGATTCTGATAACAATAGAAGAACAATTGAGGAACAGTAGGAGAACGATAGGATTATAATTGCTCTCCTGCTGTTCTCCTATTGCTAAGATATTTTTCCTAAGAAAAGTATTTCCTCCGTATCAGTATTGGTTATGCATAATCCTTTTTCTTCCCAGTCAGATGATCCTAAATAACCCAGCCTTTCATCCCATGCATCATCATATTCTTCTTTTGTAACTTGATCACCATCAACAAAATATTCTATTTCAGAATCAATAAGTTTGATTCCTTCAGCAGGTGCAACATAGTCGTAATCCTGATCATCTTCATCATATGAATAATCATCATAATCGCCGTAACTGTCATAACCAGTATTCTCGTATTCAATATCCGTATACAAATAACCATAGTTGATTAAATTATATAAACATTCATACATTTCATCCATATTATAATCATTAACATAAGCTTCGCTTAGCTTAGAGAAAAAATCAATAATTTCTTGACTTTTCACTTCATATGTAACCTTATCTTTGGTATAAAGCATTTCCTTAAAGTCACCACTCTCATTTGTAATAGTAATTTTCATTTAACACAATCCCCCTTTATAACTACATAAACATTATTTGTAAAAATATATTGTGCATTTTGAATTTTAGCATAAATTTATATAACTTTCTATTTAAAAAAGCTAATAATCAAGTATAAATCCGGCATAAATTAAAAAATATGTCGCGTATTATCGTACACGGCATATTTCTAAAAATTAGTAGATATTTAAAATCAAAGCTTATAATGAAATTAGTAATTCATTTGCATGTTTAAATTCAGTTATCTTAGTTAAAGTGTCTTTATCAGAAAGTGATTGTTTGAAATCATGTATTACGCTGAAGTCATCCCAAAAATGCATAGGTATAAATATTTTTGGTGCCAGTTTATTTATAAAATATTTCCCGCCGCAGTCAAAGTTTTCTTCAAGCCTTTTATCAACAGGGAAAAAGGCTATGTCAATATTAACATCTAATCTTAATATGTCATTGATAATTCCCTTAAAGGCAGATTCCATTTCTTCTTCCTCAGAAGGTGAATCATCATTCCATTTCCACCAATTTAAATCGCCGGCATGAAAAATATTGCTATTTTCTATGTTAACCATAAAGCTAACGCCAGAATCAGTTGAGCCAAAAGTATTTATTTTTATATCGTTAATCAAAAATTCTTCATTTGGTTTCACAAAATAACAATTTTTAATTTGTTTGTATATTTTTATATCGTCACTAAGTATATAGTAAATATTTCTGCTGTTATTCCAAGCTAATATTTCACTGTTATAATGGTCACTGTGGCTATGAGATGCAAACACATATGTAACTTTATTTGATTGCGTAATTCTGCTAATAAGGTCTTTAAAATTAAAATCAAAATCAGATTGATAAGGCTTTTCTTTATAGTAGTCAAATATCAAAAATGAATTATCTGATTCAACTATAAAACAGCTGTGATGTATGTAGTAAATTTTCAAAATATCAACTCCTTAAATTAATTTTTTATCAGTACACAATAAATGACTTGTGAATAATTGTACTCATTAAAGTAAAACTAACTTAGTATTTTGTATACTTAACAGTGCTATTACATTATATCATAAAGCAAGCCAGAAAACGGCTTGCATCACAACAATTCAATAAATACATCAAGACAAAGACGTCAGTCTTTGTTTCCTATGTGTATTTATTATATCATGGAGAACAAATTTGTAAACATAATAATAATTATAAAATAATGTTTGTAATGAGCAAATATTTGTAGTATAATGAGAAGTTAATAAAATTAGTAAACGAGGATGATAAAATTAATGAAAATTGAAAATGTAAATTTGAATGAAAACATTCAAAAAGCTTTGGATGAAATGGGATTTCATAGTTGTACCCAAATTCAGCAAGAAGCAATTCCAGTAATACTTGAAGGAAAAGATATAATTGGCCAATCAAATACAGGAACAGGCAAAACGGCAGCGTTTGGTATACCTATTCTTGAGAAGATAGATAAAAATTTGAGACTTCCGCAGGCAATAGTTCTTTTACCTACAAGGGAGCTTGCAGTGCAAGTAGCAAATGAATTCAGAAAAATCGGGAAGTACATGGAAGGTATTAAAACTGTTAGCGTTTATGGCGGTGCAGATATTAGAGACCAGATTTCGAAGTTGAAAAATGGTGCACAGATAATAGTCGGAACTCCCGGCAGAGTTATAGACCTAATAGACAGAAACGTAATAAAACTTAATGAATTAAAAGTCTCAGTTTTGGATGAAGCCGATGAAATGTTGAAAATGGGCTTTAGAGAAGATATTGAGTTGATTCTTGATAAAGTAAATCACACAACTCAGACACTTTTATTCTCCGCTACCATTCCTGATGGAATATCTAAAATAATAAAGAAATTTCAAAAAAATCCAGTCATTATTAAAACCATGAGAGAAGGAATTACAGCAAAAGAAGTTAAACAAAGCTATTTTCTTGTAAAGCATACCGATAAGGTTGAAGCATTGATGAGAATTATAGATACTTATACACCAAAGTTAACTTTGATATTCTGTAATACTAAAAAAAGTGTTGATGATTTATATGATCAACTTATAGAAAAAGGATATAACTGTGATAAAATACATGGTGATATTAAGCAAACTCAAAGATTGGATACTTTGAACAAATTTAACAATGGTGTAACAGATGTTTTAATTGCGACAGATGTCGCGGCCAGAGGACTTGATATTAAAGAGGTAGAAGCAGTAATAAATTATGAAGTTCCAAGCAAAGAGGACTATTATGTACACCGTATTGGAAGAACGGGAAGAGCTGGTAGAGAGGGTTCATCCTTCACACTTGCCTCAAGTAAAGAAATAAAGAAAATTGAGAATATTGAAAGATATACAAAAAAACAAATACGAAAAAGATCAGTACCTACTGTAGATAAAGTTAATGAAGTAAAAGAAGACAAATTTATCAGAAATATAATTGATGTTGTTGAAAATGATGAATTAGGAGAAAACAGGGCACTTGCAAGTAAGTTAATGGAAAAAGGCTACGATGCGGAAACATTGATTGCTGCAATGATAAAAAAACTTGTCAAATTTGATTCTTCAGCAGAAAGAGATTTAAACGACACACTCCCTGAGAGAAAGAAATTTATCAGAACAAAAGGGTCATCAAGAGATATTGGCAATACAGTTAGATTCCATGTAAACTTAGGTAAAAAGCAAGGTATAAGACCAGGAGATATACTTGGTGCAATAGCTGGAGAATGTGATATTCCAGGAAATGATATCGGAGCGATTGAAATACTTGAAAATTATTCATTTTTCAATGCAGCATCCCAACATACAGATGCAATACTCGGCAGAATGGAAGGGTCACAAATAAAGGGTAAAGATGTCATCGTAGAAATCTCTAAAGAAAAAAAATCTAAAAGCGGGTTTGGTGGAAGCAATGATAAAGGATTCAGACATAAAAACCAGAGTTTTAGAAAAAAATATTAAAAAATATTAAAAAGTTTATTGACAAAATAGATACATGAGGAATATAATCTATAAAAATAGTAAACTGTAATATAAACTATGATGGATCGAGTAGAACAGATACAATATTTCAGAGAAAGATACAACTTGCTGGGAGTATCTTATATATGACTGTTTGAAAACTAATTCGGAGTTAAATCTGAAAATCTTAGATTAATAATCTGGATGTAAAGATTTGGTATGGATGCCTTAAATCTTATTGAGAAGTAAATAAGGTGGAACCACGAAGGTAACTCTCGTCCTTAAACATGTTAATGTTAATGTATGTTTAAGACGAGAGTTTTGTTATATAAGAAAATAAAAGAAATAAAAATAAAGGAGTAATATTATGATAAAATTAACATTGCCTGATATGAGTATCAGAGAATATGAAAATGGAATAAAAGCAATAGATGTTGTAAAAAGCATCAGTGAAGGTTTGGCTAGAAGTGTAGTTGGAGCAAGCTTCAACGGAAAGACAATAGGTCTTCAAGAACAAATAAATGAAGATGGAAATATTAAATTTCTTAAGTTTGAAGATAAGGAAGGCAAAGATATATTTTGGCACACATCATCACATATAATGGCACAAGCAATAAAGCGAATATGGCCGGAAGCTAAACTTGCAATAGGACCATCTATAGAAAACGGGTTTTACTATGATATAGATTTAGACTATAGATTAGTACAAGAAGATTTTGAAAAAATAGAATCAGAAATGAAGAAAATAGTGAAAGAAGGTCTTGAGCTTGAAAGATTTGAGCTTCCAAGAGAAGAAGCAATCAAATTTATGGAAGAAAAAGAAGAACCATACAAGGTCGAATTAATAAAGGACCTTCCAGAAGATGCTATAATATCATTTTATAAACAAGGTGACTTTGTAGATTTATGTGCAGGACCACATTTGGAATCAACTAAAAAACCAAAAGCAATAAAGCTTTTAAGTATAGCAGGAGCATATTGGAGAGGTAATGAAAAAAATAAAATGCTTCAGAGAATATATGGTATAACATTTGAAAAAGCTAAAGAATTAGAAGAATATATCCATATGATTGAAGAAGCTAAAAAGCGTGACCACAGAAAACTTGGTAAAGAATTAGAATTGTTCTTTATGTCCGAAGAAGGACCGGGATTTCCGTTTTTCTTACCAAAAGGAATTGTAGTTAAAAATGAACTCCTTAAATATTGGCGAGAAGTACACAAAAAAGCAGGCTATGTAGAAATTGAAACTCCATTGATGCTTAGCAAACACTTATGGGAAAACTCAGGGCATTGGGACCATTACAAAGACAACATGTACACAGTTAAAATAGATGAAGAAGATTTCTGTGTTAAACCTATGAATTGTCCCGGAGGAATGATGGTTTATAAAAATTCCATGCACTCTTACAAAGATTTCCCAATTAAAGCAGCAGAAATAGGAAGAGTTCACAGGCATGAATTGTCAGGCGCCCTTCATGGATTGATGAGAGTTCGTGCTTTTACTCAAGATGATGCTCATATATTCATGCTTCCTGAACAAATAAAGGATGAAATTAAAAATGTTGCCAATTTAATAGATAGCATGTATAAAACATTTGGATTCACTTATCATGTTGAACTTTCAACAAGACCTGAGGATTTCTTAGGAGATATAAATGATTGGAATATGGCAGAAGACTCATTAAAAGAAGCACTTGAAGAACTTGGACTCAATTATATAATAAATGAAGGCGACGGAGCGTTCTACGGACCAAAAATAGATTTCCACTTAAATGACTGCATAGGAAGAACATGGCAGTGTGGAACAATTCAATTGGATTATCAAATGCCGCAGCGTTTTGACCTTGAATATGTAGGTGCAGATGGACAAAAACATAGACCTATAATGATTCATAGAGTTGCATTTGGAAGTATAGAAAGATTCTTTGGTATTTTAATTGAACAATTTGCAGGTGCATTCCCAACTTGGTTATCTCCTGTTCAAGTAAAAGTTTTGCCTATATCAGATAAATTCAATGACTATGCTGAAAAAGTGAAAGAAGAATTAGAATCATTGAATATAAGAGCTGAGATAGATGCAAGGGCAGAAAAAATAGGTTATAAAATCAGAGAAGCGCAGTTGGAAAAAGTTCCATACATGTTTGTAGTTGGAGAGAAAGAAGCAGAAGGAAATTCTGTATCAGTCAGAGAAAGACAAAAAGGTGACATTGGAAGTATGACTATAAAAGAAATCTCTGACATCATATTAAATAAAATAAAAACAAGAGAAAATGACTCGCCACAATCAATATAATAACATTTGATGAATGTGAACACTAAGTAAAAAACAACTATATACAGCATTCGACTTTTAGTAGGATGCTGTAAGTTTATTTATTAATACTAATAAAATGATTTTAATACAAAAGTATTAGAGGTGGACTACTTGAAAGAGGAAAGAATTGTATATGCAGATATATTAAAAATATTTGCAACATTTTCAGTTATACTTTTACATGTTTCTGCTAGTAAATGGAGTTTGGTTAATATTGAAACTTTTGAGTGGAAAGTTTTTAATTTTTATGACAGTTTAGTGAGATTTGGTGTACCAATTTTTGTAATGTTAAGTGGAATGTTTTTTTTAAAAGAGGACAAGAATATAAGTTATAAAAAAATTTATAGCAAATATATATTGCGAATTTTTACAGCGTTTTTATTTTGGTCAACTTTCTATTCAATATATATTAATTTTACTAATTACGATGAATTTAACAGTGAATTTGCTAATAAACTTATTTCAGATATTATTGAAGGACGCTATCATTTGTGGTTTCTCTTTATGATTACAGGCTTATATATAATAACTCCAATATTGAGAAAAGTTGTTTCAAATGACAGGGGTACCACAGAATATTTTCTTATATTATGGTTTATATTTACTGTTATACTTCCATTTGTCATAAAAATTTCAAATATTGCTGACTTAGATATTTTTATTAACAAATTTAATATTCATCTCATTATAGGTTACGTTGGATATTTTGTAGGCGGATATTATATGAATACTTTCACAATAAATAAAAAAGCGAGAAAAATAATATATTTTTTAGGAATATTAGGAATAGCAAGCACTGTCGTATTTACAGATTTAATTTCTATGAGGGAAGGGAAAGCAAATGCCATTTTATATGGATATTTTTCCCCTAACGTAATGATAACAAGTGTCGCAGTTTTTACATTTTTTAAGTATGAAGTATCTAAAATTAGATTCAGTAAAAGTAGTTTGAAAATTATAAATACAATAAATTCGTGTACTTTCGGAATTTATTTAGTTCATGACTTTTTCATTATTGTATTAACTGAAAAGGGAATAACTACAATGTTGTTTAACCCGATTTTTTTAATTCCAATAATTGTATTGCTTATTTTTATATTAAGCTTTATTGTAAGTTACATAATAAGTAAAATTCCGATATTGAATAAGTACATCATGTAGTATAATAAGGAATAAAGGTGAGGTAATTACAAAAAAGGAGGAAGTGTTTATGAGTACAGCATATTCAGAAGAAGTTCAGTATCATATTAATATGAAAGAAGGAGATGTTGGTAAATATGTAATTTTACCGGGGGATCCTAAAAGATGTAAATTAATAGCAGAGCATTTCGATAAACCTGTTTTAGTAGCAGATCACAGAGAATTTGTGACATACACAGGATATATTGACGGAGAAAAGGTAAGTGTGACATCAACAGGGATAGGAGGACCTTCGGCTGCTATTGCAATGGAGGAACTTGCTAATATAGGCGCGGATACATTTATAAGAGTTGGCACATCCGGAGGTATGGATATAAATGTCATGGGAGGCGATTTAGTCATTGCATCCGGAGCAATTCGTATGGAAGGAACAGGCAGGGAATATGCTCCGATGGAATTTCCAGCTGTTGCAAATTATGAGGTTATTAATGCTCTTGTAAAGTCAGCTAAAGATATGGGTAAAAAACATCATGTTGGAATAGTTGAGTGTAAAGATTCATTTTACGGACAACATGAACCTGAAACAAAACCTGTCAGTTATGAACTTACTAACAAGTGGGAAGCTTGGCTGAGACTGGGAGCTCTGGCATCTGAAATGGAATCAGCAGCATTGTTTATCGTTGGAGCTTATCGCAATGTTCGTGTTGGTACAGTTCTAAATGTTGTGGCAAACCAAGAAAGAAGAAGAAAAGGATTAGATGACCCACAATGTCACGATACAGAAGCAGCTATTGAGACAGCAATAGAAGCTATAAGAAATTTGATTAAAGAAGATAATGGCAAATAATAAATAGTGAAAAAAATGCAGAATTAGGACTTATAGTTTTAATTCTGCATAACAGGAGGTAAGAAAATGAAAATCAAGACTTTTAAAGTTGAACAATGGATGGATAAATATGAAAATGATGCGATATATAATTTAGCAGAAACATGCGTTGATTCTCTTACCATTAGTGAACTTTTGACTTTATCAGGAGAAAATCCGGAGAGATTTCTTAGCAGCCTTGGCAATACTCGCATGACATACAGCCATATTTATGGTTCGCCGGAACTTTTAAAAGGAATTTGCAGTTTATATCAGAAAATTGACCAAAATCAAGTACTTCCGACTCACGGAGCAATAGGCGCAAATCACATGGCCATAATGTCTGTGTTAGAGGCAGGAGACAGCATGGTTTCTGTTATGCCTACATATCAGCAGCATTATTCTATTCCAGAGTCCATAGGAGTAGATGTTAAAATTATTAATTTAAAACCGGAGAATAAATTTCTGCCCGACTTGGTTGAATTAAAGAAATTAGTTGATAGTAACACTAAAATGATTACTATTAATAATCCTAACAATCCTTCTGGTTCGTGGATTCCGTTAGAGACTATGGAGGAAATCGTTAAAATTGCTAAAAGCGTTGATGCATTCATTCTAAGCGATGAAGTATATAGAGGTTTAAGTGAAGACGGAAGCTATATGCCATCCATTGTAGATTTATATGAAAAAGGAATCAGTGTAGGCTCTATGTCAAAGGTATTTTCTTTAGCAGGTTTGAGAATGGGATGGCTGGCATCGAGAGCCTCAGATGTCATTTCTGCTGCAAGAGAACGTAGAGATTATGATACTATAAGCTGTGGTGTATTAGACGATATATTTGCATCTATAGCACTGAAAAATAAAGATGCAATTATAAATAGAAACCGCAAGATTTTACTGACAAATAGAGAAATTTTAGATAAATGGGTACAAAAGGAAAAACACATTAACTATGTCAAACCCGTTGCAGGAACAACTGCACTTTTATACTACGATTTTGATATTCCTTCAAGGGAACTTTGTGAAGATTTACTTAAGAAAACAGGAGTGTTTTTTACTCCTGGTGAATGCTTTGAATTAGAAGGATGTGTACGTATCGGGTATGCTTTCGATTCAAAAATGTTGGAAGATGGTCTAAATAAATTTAGTGGATACATGGCATCATTGTAGTAATCTTTCGGTAAAATATATAAAAATAAAAAGTGGTGGTAATTTTAACCGCCGCTTTCTGTTTTTTATAGTTATAGTTTGATAGATTTCCATTTTCCTGAACTGTATCTTAACAGTACAAATAATGATCTTAGAAGCTGGTCTGCAACAAAAGCAATCCAGGCACCTTCTAAACCCCAATTCATAAAATTTATTAGTAAAATTGCTAAACCAGGTCTAACAATTAATACAGTTACAAATGTAATAATTGCCGTTGCCTTAGTATCTCCGGCACCTCTGAGAGCACCTGCTAAAATAAATTGTGATGATTGAAATGGCTGTATTAATCCTACGAGCATCATAATCCTTGCCCCTTTCACTATTACAGTTGCATCATCAGAATACAAAGAAACTATTTTACCACCCCATATGACAAATACAACTCCCATGATTATTGATATAATCATACCGGTTCTCCTGGTTCTCATAACATAGGCATTTGCCATATCCGGGCGATTTTTTCCCAAACTTTGCCCTGTTAGGGATGTTGCTGAAACAGCAAACCCCTGACCATTCATAAATGATAACGACAGTATGTTCATACATACCTGATGAGCGGCAAAGGCTATTGTACCTAAGCCTGCAACAGCTTTGGAGTATATGATTATACCTATACGCATTACCAATTGCTCTATCATGGCTGGTATACCTATAACGAAAATTTGTTTTAAAGCAGTTTTATCAGGCTTAAAACCATCCTTAAAACGTAAATGCAAATACTGGTTTCCTTTAGTTATATAAATAAATGCAAAAATAAATGCAACTAGTTGACCAATTATTGTTGCCAAAGAAGCGCCTGCTACTTCTAATCTCGGAAAACCAAGATTTCCTCCAATAAGTAAGTAATTAAAAATAACATTAACAACATTTGCAGTTAAGTTATATATCATAGCAGTTCTGGAGTCTCCAACACCTCTCAGAGTTGCTGTAATAGTAGTTGTAAGCGCCATAAATGCAAATCCAACCATTTGAATTTTTAAATATATGGTTCCTCCTGATAGAGTTTGAGAATCAGCGGCTCCCATAAACTTAACTAAAGGTTCTGAAAAAATAAACCCAACAATCGATGCTATAATTGAAAATGTTATGGTGAGAAGAAGTGCCTGCCGCAAAATTAAATTTGCATTTTCTCTGTTGCCAGAACCCTTATATCTTGCAACCATAGAAGTTGCTCCGACATTCATCGACATGAACATTATCATCAGTAAAAACTTAGGCTGTAACGTTAGACCAACTGCCGAAAGAGCCCATGGACCCAGTTGCCCGACCATCATTAAATCAACCATTGAGGCAAGCTGAGTCAGTGTTAATTCAAGTACTGAAGGCCATGCAATATTGATGATGTCCCTATAGAGCATTTTTGAGGTTATATTGCCGGGTAAATGGTTCTTTGGTAAATTTGCCAGATCTAAATCGTCACCATCATCAACTAAATCTAACGCCATATCAACATATTTATAACCTTTTGCTTTTTGATTCTTTAAAAAAAACTTCATAAAATTATAGTCAAATTAAAATGATTTTGACATATCCCACCCTTCTTTTTACTAAATATAAATTGTGCTTTAATAATTATATCATATATATTTTACCAAGTCTAATAATATGAGTTCAAAAATAGTTAAAGTTAAAGAAATAAATTTAATTCTAATGATTTTTTAATTAAGACCTAAAGACTGGTTAATAAAACTATTGTATATTTCTATTATAAAACATAACAAATTTATGGAGGAAAAAATGAAAGTGACATTAGAACAAATTGATGAACTTAGAAACAGAGTTAATGTAACATATGAAGAAGCTAAAAGCACTTTGGAAAAAAATGATGGAGATTTAATTAAATCAATAATTGAATTAGAAAAAAGAAAGGGTGCCAAAGGAAATGAAAAGCACAGACATGGAGATGGATTTACCAGTTTTGCCGATAGATTGTTACAACTAAGGTTTTCTGTTAAAAATAAAGATGGAAATACTTTGATAAATGTACCAGTAGTTCTTGTGCTCGCGACTTTTATTATGGCATTCTGGGTAGTTATAGCTGGATTAATAATTGCATTGTTAACATCATGTAAAATGAAAATTTACAGAGACAAGAATTCCATTAACATTCATAATATAAAAAGAAACATGAAAGAAACTGTAGAAAAAATAAAAGTTAAATCAGAAGAAATAATAGAAGAAGAGGAATCTATAAAAGAAGAAGGTCGTAATGAATCGGATGAAAATGAAATTATCATAGAATAACAAACTACAGAGGGCGAATATTTTGCTTGAAGGTAAACTTTCAAACAAAAATATCCGCCCTCTAAACATTAAAGCTATAATTGATAAATTTTGTAATTAATAGTATAATATATAAAAAAGCATAGGTGGGCTTATATGGATAATAAAAAGAAGATTTTAATTGTGGAAGATGAACATAAAATTGCACGTTTCCTTGAACTGGAGCTAAAGTATGAAGGCTATGATGTTGATATAGCAAACAATGGCAGAGATGGACTTGAAAAAGGTAAAAGTGAGGATGTGAATTTAATTATTCTTGATTTAATGCTACCCGGATTAAGTGGTATAGAAGTATGCAGAAGGCTGAGACAAACTTCGGATATACCTATAATTATGCTAACTGCTAAGGATGATATATCAGATAAAGTTACAGGTCTTGATATAGGTGCAGATGATTACATGACTAAACCCTTTGCAGTTGAAGAACTTTTAGCAAGAATAAGAGTTTTATTAAAAAGAAAATATGTAGCAAATAATAAAGATGAATCTACTATATTAGAAATCGGAAAATTAAAACTGTACAAAAACAATTATAGAGTTGAATATGATAATGAAAATATAGAATTAACAAAAAAAGAATTTGAACTTCTGGAAATGATGATGATTAATAAAAATATTGTCATGACAAGAGAAAAAATTCTCGATAAAGTTTGGGGATATGATTATTTTGGAGATACTAATATTATAGATGTATACATTAGGTATTTAAGAAGTAAAATAGATCAGAAATACAATGTTAATTTCATCGAAACTGTAAGAGGTGTAGGCTACATAATCAGAAATTAATAAAAGGAAATTGCTATGAAAAATTTAGAGCAAAGAAAAATAGACAAACAATTGAAACGAGAAAGAAAAAAAGAAAAGAAAAAAAGCAAAAAAAATAAAAAATCTTATTATGATGCCAATAACCATATAAAATCAAAATCTTTTTCCGGTTTTTTAAAATTTATTATAAAAACAATATTATCTATAATTTGCTTACCTTTTAAGGTGTTTTTAAAAATTTTTGTAAAGCTAATAAAAAGGCTAAAGTTTTCTATAGCATTTAAAATCTCAGCTTCATATTTGTTATTGTATATAATTGTAATTTTGATTGTTACAGCAACTACAACCATAGGTTATTCAGTTTATGAATTAAATAAATATAGATTAGAAGTTATGGAAAAGGATAAGGATAATATACAAAATCAATTTCCCAATATTAGTAAAATTAATATAATTGCCGATAATCAAAAGATTAAATCAATTAATATTTTCGACAATAATCTTAAAAATGTTTATTCTTCGGGATGGGATAAAAGCAGGTATTCAAGCAATATTATTGTGTTGTTGGAAAAACTGATTAATGATGGTGAGTATGTTTATTCATCCACGTTTTATTATAACGGGTTAGAATATTATGTCAATATTAATTATATTGTGAATGATATATTGGCAGAATCATTTAGAATATGTGTTATGATACTTGTATCCGGTGTAGTTGGACTGTTTGTTTTTGTTCCTATCGTATCTCGAACCAGTTATAAGATAATTGGACCAATAAAAAAGATGACAGAAACTACTAAAACGATAACGGTGAATAACATTAATACACGATTAGATGTTAAAGATACTCAGGATGAATTAAAAGAACTTTCAGAAACATTTAATGAAATGATGAACAGAATTGAGCAAGGTTATAAAACACAGCAACAATTTGTATCTGATGCATCTCATGAACTTAGAACACCTATAGCAGTTATAAAAGGATATGTCAACATGCTGGATCGTTGGGGCAAAAATGATAAGGATGTACTTGAAGAATCAATTAATGCAATTAAAAATGAAACAGATAGCATGCAGGATTTGATAGAAAAGCTTTTATTTATTGCAAGAAGTGACAAACAGTCAGTTTCATTTACAAAGGAGGATTTTAGAATTTGCGAAATTCTATTTGAGATAGAAAAAGAAACTGGCATGATTGATACTAAACATAATTTTTATTTTAGATTCTATGATGATGTAACCCTATATGCCGATAGAAACAGGATAAAGCAGGCCATAAGAATATTAATTGAAAATGCCATTAAATTCACACCGCAAAACGGTGATATAAGAATAACATCATATATAGATAATGATTATTACATTATTAAGATATCTGATTCAGGGATGGGTATTGAAAAAAAAGACTTAGATAAAATATTTAACAGATTATATAGGGCAGAGCAATCGAGAAACAAAGATATAGGTGGCCACGGTTTAGGATTATCCATCGCCAAAATCATTGTACTAGGACATAAAGGTAAAATTAAAGTTAAGAGTACTGTAGATAAAGGGTCCGAATTTTCAATTATGTTACCATTTTTGAAAAAAATATCCTAACTTAATTGAAAACAATACTATAAAATCACATATCGCTTCAATCTTCGACAAAAGATTACAAAACAAGTCAAGGAAAAATTGCTTAAACAATAGTATAATGAACTTACACTATAAGAGAAAGGATTGGGACGTCTGTGAACATAGAATTTATTGAATCAGGACAAGAACTTGTCATTAGACTTAAAGGTGATTTAGATCATCATGGAGCGGATCAAAATAGAGATACAATTGATGAAAAAATAATGGATGATAGTATTAATAAAGTTATTATTGATTTCAAAAAAATTGATTTTATTGATAGTTCTGGTATTGGATTTGTAATTGGTCGCTATAAGAATATTAGAAAACGAAATGGGGTCATCGAAATAATAAACGCTAATAAAAAAGTAAGAAAAATACTTGATATGAGCGGAATAGGAAAAATAATAAATATTAAATAGGGGGATAAAATGCATAATAATTATGTATATATTAAAATACCAAGTCTTTCAACCAATGAATCATTTGCTAGAGCGGCAGTTGCAGCATTCTGTTCAAGTTTAAATCCAACTATAGAGGAAATTTCTGACATAAAGACTGCCGTATCAGAAGCTGTAACAAATGCAATAATTCATGGATATGAAAATACTGTTGGAGATATAGTAATACAATGTAGAATAAAAAATCATGTTATAGAAATAATTGTAGAAGATTTTGGTTGTGGTATTGTAAATGTGGACAAGGCTAAGGAACCATTGTACACATCTAAACCAGAACTTGAAAGATCAGGAATGGGTTTTGCAGTAATGGAAACATTTATGGATGAACTTGTTGTATTATCAGAAAAAGATATTGGAACAAAAGTAATATTAAGAAAAACAATCAGTTCAAAAAATGAAATTAATAGCAACTTTTGATAAAAAAAGCACGGTTAGTGCTTTTTTTTTTGTATGCAATAAAGTTTTTTGTAAATAATACTTTTGAGGTGATTTTTATGAAAAAAAAGATATTTTTTTTAGTAATAGTATTATTAATAAGTATATCAGCTATTGTTTTTGGTAACAGCATAGATAAATCATTAAAAAAAATACCTGAAAGTGCTGTATTATTATAATGGAGGAACTATGAAGTATACTAAAGAAAGCTATAAAAAGGTTGTAGATGATTATACCCCAAAAAATAAAATGCTAAAAAATTGCGTAATGGCTTTTATCTTTGGAGGAGCTATATGTACATTGGGAGAAATAATAAAAAATATTTTTATTTCAGGGTTTGACGTTCCCAAGGATGATGCAGGAGTTATGGCTTCGGTTGTGTTAATAGGTTTAAGTGCCGTATTGACAGGCTTTGGAGTATATGATAATTTAGGCAAAATTGCCGGTGCCGGTACTATTGTTCCTATAACCGGATTTGCTAATTCTGTTGTATCTCCTGCATTAGAATTTAAAAAAGAAGGTTTAGTTCTAGGTACTGCGGCAAATATATTCAAATTGGCTGGTCCGGTATTAGTTTATGGATATTTATCTGCCTTTGTTGTAGGTATATTGAGTTTAATTTTTAAATAGTTTATTTATAAAAATTATAAATTCTAATTTATCATTAAAAAGAAAGGAAAGATAATAATTTTGAAAAAAATAGGAAAACAAACATATAACATTAAAGATGATGTAATAATCAGAGATACTTTTACAGTTGTTGGATCTAAAGAAGGAGAAGGTCCGCTAAAAGATAATTTTGATTTGATTGTAGATGATTTGTGGGGAGAAGATTCATGGGAAAAAAGTGAAAGAAAATTTCAAAAGACAGCAGTAGAAACTTTACTAAATAAAAACAGACTTCAAAAAGATGATATTGATTTATTGATTTCTGGTGATCTTTTAAATCAAATAGTTTCTTCTTCGTTTGCAGCCAGAGATATAGGTTTGCCATATATAGGGATATATGGTGCATGTTCAACGATGGCACTTAGTATGGGAATTGGTTCCCTTCTCATAGACGGAGGTTTTGCAAGCAATGTAATTTGCGCAACATCAAGTCACTTCTGTAGTGCGGAGAAGCAGTATAGATTACCATTAGAAATGGGTGGGCAAAGACCTATGTCCTCTCAATGGACTGTAACAGGTTCAGGTGCGGTGTGGTTATCTAATTCAGGAACAGGACCTAAAATAAAAAACGTAACTTTTGGAAAAATAATAGATTTGGGTGTAAAAGATGCAAATAATATGGGTGCAGCTATGGCACCGGCGGCCCATGATTCCTTAAAACAGAACATATTAGACACTAAAATTGATTATGATTTAATAGTAACGGGAGACTTAGGAACTGTTGGAAAAAGTATTGTAAATAAAATGTTTAATGATGATAACATGAGCATAGAAAAAAAATATGATGACTGTGGTACCATTATTTTTGATATTGAAAAGCAAGATGTGCATGCCGGTGGAAGTGGCTGTGGTTGTTCGGCAGTTGTATTTGGTTCATTTTTATATAAAAAACTTTTGAACAAAGAAATAAAAAAACTTTTGTTTACTTCAACCGGTGCACTGCATTCACCTACAGTATCACTACAGGGTGACAGCATACCGGGCATAGCGCATTGTATTGGTATTGAGGGTTAAAGGAGTTAGTCTATGAATTATGTAATGAGTTTTGTAATAGGCGGGTTGATATGTGTTATCGGTCAGATAATAATGGATAAATTTAAATTAAATGCTGCTTATATATTAGTTACATTTGTAGTTAGTGGAGTATTTTTAAATTATTTAGGAATATATGATAAAATAATTGAAATAGGTTACTCAGGTGCAACTGTGCCATTGCCTGGATTTGGAAATTCATTGGCAAAAGGCGCTATTGAAGAAGCCTCTAAGAATGGCTTTATGGGAGCTTTAAGTGGAGGAGTTATGAAAACAGCTCCTGGAGTGGCAGCAGCTTTATTATTTGGTTACATTGTAGCTATAGTATTTAATCCTAAGAAGAAGTGATAAATTTGAATATATTTATTAAATAAAAAAGAGTTTATTCCAATTGTATAAACTCTTTTTTATTATTCATATTTAATTAGTTATTGAATCTAATATTGAATCAATTATATCTGAATCATTTTGGTCATCCGTTTCTATTATATCACCATTGTTGTCATCAGCATCTGGATCATCTTCATCATTTTCTTGATTGTTATTTTGATTACCATTTGAATTTTCATTATTGTTATCATTATTATTTGGATTATCTGAATTGTTTAACCACTGATTATAATGCCATTTTGTATGGTAAGTACATATTTGCGATGGCAGCTGATATTGATAATCAAGAGGTACAATTCCACTTGTGCTTAAGTCCTCTACAGCTATTCCGTTTACAGATTTTAATCTATTGTTTTCATCAAATTCTACCTGACCTGTATACAATTGCTTTATTTCTTTTAAAGAAAAAGTAATAGAATCTTCAAGTATTTGCTGATATAATTTTTTAGCTTGATAGTTGGCTTCAAATCCTGGACCTTTGCTATATGGATTTGCATCAACATCATAATCTCTTTTTATAAATATTTTTTCTACAGTGAGGTTTCCCGGACAATATTGTGATTTTAACAAATTTGAACTAGTGCATACTTGAGCTTTAACATGTATATCACATGGTTCAGTAGGTTGAGTTCCAGGAATAAAGTATTCTGTAATAACTTGACTTCCTCTTGGGTCATGCGTGCATAAATCAGTAGGAATTTTGCCTGATTGACTACATACCTGTACAGGAATTAAGTTTTTATTTAATTCAAATTTTGCAGGTGCTAAACCTTCATGTATTGGTGTCATAATTGCACTCCACAGCCTTGCTGTATTACCACTGTCACCAGTAAGCTTCATTTGGACATTATCATTTCCAACCCATATACCACCTACATAGTATGGAGAGAAACCCATAAACCAAAAATCACCATTAGCTTGAGTTGTTCCTGTTTTTCCGGCTACTTCAATCCCCATACTTTCTGGAAGTTTCGCTCTATATGATAGACCTGGATTTACAGTAGTCCTCAATATGTCTTTCATTAATGACGCAACTTCAGGGCTTACAGCAACATGAGTTTCCGGTATATTTTCCAAAATCAATTCATTTTTATTATTCACTACTTTCGTATAAGAAATAGGTTCAATATATATACCATCATTTGCGATAGCACCATAGGCAGCAGTCATAGCCAGAGGTGAAAAACCTTTAGTGAGTCCTCCCAATGCAAGAGATGCCAAATTAACATCATTGCTTGTTGGATTTTCCTCAGGAGATATAAATGTATCTTCACTAGGATTTTCAGAATTAATCATTCCCAATGCACCAAGAGAATCCATAGCTGCATTTACTCCTATTGTTTCAAGCATAGTAACGGCATTTGTATTGATTGATTGCTCAATCGATTTACGAAGTGTAACCTTGCCCCAATATTTAACATCCTTGTATTCGTACCAGTTTTTGGGCCACCTTTCTCCATCCTTATTATATCGTGGGAGATCATCTAGAACGTAAGCAGCCGAATAACCCAGATTCAATGCAGGGAGATAAACGGATAATGGTTTAATTGTCGAACCCGGTTGTCTGGCTGCATCTACTGCTCTATTGAATGTTTTGCTGCCTTCAATATCTCTTCCACCTATCATAGCTTTTATTTTACCTGTTCTGTAATCCATAATTACAGTTGCAGATTGTGGTTGAACTGTGCCTTTTTCTTGATAGAAGAAATATCCTTCCGGTATTCTCAAAACATCATCATTTCCAACTGAAAACATTTCAGGGTTTTTCTCAATGTAGCTATTGGGGATTTTTATGCTTCCCTTATTGCCTTTTTGTTCAACAACTTCGTAATTATTACCAATATTTAAACCACCTATGCTATGTGAAACAAAATTAAGTTTATCATCAATTGTATAACAATCAACAACATCTATAGTAGTTGAATATATGTTAATCTTTTTAGAATTTATAATTATATTTTTATTTTCATCATAGCTATATTCATCCGGATTGAAATAAAGGCTGTTGTTTTCATCTAAAATATTTTTCTTATCATAATAGATTAGCTGACCATTTTCATCTAGTATATTTAATGCGGAATCAAGGCTGCCGGTGGATGAACCGCCGGACCATTTGAAATATTTCCAATTTTGAGCAATAGGTGCATCTCCTGTTGGGTCTACACCAAGAAATAATTTTGCAAAATTATCATATGATGATTCAAGAGATTTTTGCATATTGATATCTATAGTAGTAGTTATTGATAGACCACCTTTGTATAGATAGCTTTCAGCATCTTCATAGCTCATATCCAATGTTTTCATTAAATCTTCAATAACTTTTTCTTTGACATAATCCATAGAAGTAGAAGAGATTCCTTCTATTTTTGTCTGACCTGGATTTAAAGCAACATGCATATCTTCAGCCATAGCAGAATCATATTCATCTTGGGAAATCCATCCAAGTGCTAGCATTCTGTCCAATATTACATGCTGCCTATCAATAGCGTCCTGATTGTAAACACACGCATATTGAACAGAACCGATAAATACATATCCTACTATATCATTTTCAGGAATATCATCTATGTCTTCTAAATTATATCTGTTAAATGGTGCATATTGCACTGTACTTTTTGCCGCACCTGCCAAAAGAGCACTTTCGGCAAGCGTCAGTTCACTAACATCTTTTGAAAAATATGTATATGCCGCAGTTTGTACTCCATATGAACTTTGCCCAAGAGGGATTGTGTTTAAATAATTTTCCAGTATCTGGTCTTTTGATAATTCTCTCTCAATTTTAACAGCCAGATACATTTCTTTAATTTTACGTTCCCAGGATTTTTCGTTTGTCAGATATAAATTTTTAACTAATTGTTGTGTAATGGTACTGGCACCTTGAGCCGTAGCATTACCAACCTTGAAGTTATGAAGCAACGAACCAAAAATACGTTGAATATCTATACCGGGATGGTCTCTAAAACGATGATCCTCTATTGCTATAAAAGCAAGCTGCAGATGTTCTGGTATATCACTTAATTTAACAATTTCTCTGTTTTCGTTAGGATCATGAATTTGTTCAATAACGGTTCCGTTTTCATCCAAAATTACAGAACTTTCTGTTAAATTTGTCAATACATTTGTAGGGTCAATTTCAGGTGCGCTTTTAATGATTCCAATCAGCATTCCTGCTATAGCACCTCCGCCAATTATTATGGCTATTAACATAACTAGTAATATGCTTCTAAATATTATTTTTCTTCTTCTTCTATTTTTTTTCTTTTTAGATTTTGTTTCATTTGATTTTTTATTATTTGGATTCTCTATATTGTTATTGTTTTCTTTTGACATTTTAACCTCCATAAAAAACTACCACATTAGTATACCACAAAATAAACTAATATTGTCAAAATTTTTAATTTTGTTCATATTATATAATAGAACAAAAAAGGAGGGAATGCAATAGTTGAAAAAGTATAAGAGGAAAAACATGCATATTATTATCCTTTTTTTAGTAATTTTATTATTAATTTCATATTATTACATAGAAAAAAGCATAAAACCAACATTAGAATCCATATGCGAGGTGAAAGCTAAAGTCATTGCAACTGAGATAATAAATGCTACAGTTAGAGAGGAGTTAAAAAATGATATTTTGAAAGAACAAATTTTAATACCAACATTTGATAATGATGGAAAAATTAATATGATTAGGACGGATGCAATGGCAATGAATACAGTATCTTCCAATATAGCCAATAAAGTTCAGAATAAAATTGTATCTCTTGCCAATCAAAAATTTTCTATTCCTTTGGGCTCTGCACTAGATAGTCAACTTCTTTCAAATACGGGTCCGTTACTTAACTTTACTATATTACATCAAGGCAGTGTTCTGGTTGATTTTGTGACAGAATTTGATGAATCAGGAATTAATCAAACAAGGTATAAGATTTATATTACCGTTACAGTAGATATGAGAATTATCAGTCCTGTAACAACGAGCAACGTAACCGTAAATAATAATGTACTAATAGCTGAAATTGTTATAGTTGGAGAGGTGCCAGAATCGTATATGAAATTTCCATTAAAAGAGTAACATAAAATCTTTCAACGTAAAGAAAGGGCAAAAATTTCTTTTTTGTCCTTTCTTTTGTAACAAAGTATATATATCTGGATATTATGAAGTAGCGAAAAATTGAGGATGTGAAAACATGCGTATTGTACAACTCAATCCTATTGAAGTAGAGAGCTTCATAAGGCATTGCGATAATGTAAAAAAAAATAGCATTTTGATTGGTAAATGTAAATACAATTCATACTATTTATCAAATTTGACTTTTGAAACCATATTAATAAATTTTAATGAAATTCTTATAAACGCTGTTTTGAAAATGCACTGTAAGAAAGTTTGCGGTTTCAACGATTATATTAATATATGTATTAACAATGACGATATAAATGGAGATGTAAATGATGAAGGTGATTATGAATGGGATGTCACAAGTTTAGTAAAGAATTGTAATAATCAAATATTAAATTTGTGCGTATATCCTAAAATGTGGATAAGCCAATGTGGTATAAAAGAATTTGAAGCTGTAGACTCTGATACAATGCCTGTTTTGGAGCTGATAATTGATGAGAAATTATTGAATCCGGATCAAAACATAGTTAATATTGTCAATGAATATGTATCGAATCAATATTTAAGCCACTCAGAGTGGATAGAGTGTATTTCATTAAATAAATATTATTATTTTATTGAAAACTTAGGAGATAGTGATGTAATTGTATCTATTGAAATTAGTCCTGACAAAAAATTAATATATAAAGATTCAGAATTTTTAATTATAAAGTCTAAAGAAGTGGCTTATTTACAGCCTATGAGGGATAGTAGGTATATAAGACTCTCATATGAAAACATGCCTCCAAATGGTTCCAATTTAATTAAGGTATGGTATCAGGGAAAAAAATAATTATCAATTTTAAAAGTTGGACATATACTATAAAAGGGATAACCCCCCCAAAAATAAAAATGGAGTGATTTGATATGCCCGGAATGCCAATATTCCAAGATTCACCGTCCCAATTAAAAGGACAAATATATGTTTTGAACAGTACTACCAGTTCAGTGGAACCATTAAAGGTAGATAATACAGGAAATCTTAATGTAGCTGGTACTGTAGCACTTGCAGCGGGAACAGAAGTGACATTAGCTGCAGGAGCAGATATAGATAATGTAGCAACTGTAACGGCAGTATCAACATTAGACACTGTAACTAATGACGTAAAAATAGTAAATGGTTCAACTGACCTGACAGTAGGACTTGCAGCAGGAACAGAAGTAACATTGGCTGCAGGAGCAGATATAGATAATGTAGCAACTGTAACGACTGTAACAACATTAGACACAGTAACCAATGATGTGAAAATAGTAAACGGTGCAACACCTTTAAATGTAGGGTTATCAACGGGGACAAATGTTATAGGTAAAGTAGAAAATCAACTTGTATTTACAAATGTAGATGCATTTGGAGATCCTACACCTTTAACAAGTATGACAGTTGGGGCAACAGCAACTGTAACAGCAGATTCACAAGATGTTTCATTAGAAACGTCATACAACTGGTTTATAAAAAACACAGGTACGACTTCTTCTGATCAAGATATCACTTTAGTGGTTGAACTAAGTCCGGATGGAGTTAATTGGATAGAAGATACGGGATCAATAATAACAGTACCATTTAATACTTCCAAAATGATTACAGTCACCAATTTCTTACAAAATGCTAGATATACAATTACAGGTGGAGCAGCTGAAACAACAGTTATTTCTTGTTTCCAGGCACAACACTAAGTATTTTTCAATCTGAGAACTGATTTTTCAGTTCTCAGATTGCTGATAAAGACATAAAGATGAAAGGCTTTTCAAATATATGTGAGGATTGACTGAAATGTATAAATTTATGTGTACGATATATAATATTTGTGATAAAATACAAAACATAAAGTTTTTTAAAAATACATTTATGTATTTATGGAGGAAAAATGGACAATAAAGAAAGATGTTTATTAGTTGCTGTTGAATTAACCGGCGGTAGCGATGAAAATGATATGGATGAACTTGAACAGCTTGTCGAAGCAGCTGAGGGAGTGGCAATAGCAAGAGTTATACAAAATAAACATGAAATAGATAACAGATTGTATGTAGGTAAAGGTAAAGCTGATGAGATTGCTGCTTATGTAAAAGAACTCGAAATAGATACAGTAGTATTTAATGATGAATTGAGCGGTTCACAAATCAGAAATATAGAAGAAGTTGTTGATGCAAAAGTAATAGATAGGACGAATTTAATACTTGATATATTTGCAAAGCGGGCACTTACCAAAGAAGGGCAATTGCAGGTAGAATTAGCTCAACTTAAATACAGTTTACCAAGACTTATTGGTATTAATAAGAATTTATCAAGACAGGGCGGAGGAATTGGCAGTAAAGGTCCCGGAGAGAAAAAATTAGAAACTGACAGAAGAAAAATTAAAGAAAAAATTGATGATATACAAAATCAATTAAATGAACTTAGCAAGGTTAGAGATACAAAAAGGAAAAAAAGAATGAAGGACGAAGTTCCTATAATATCAATAGTAGGCTATACAAATGCAGGTAAATCTACATTGTTAAATGCATTGATAGAAGATCAGTTCAGCGATGAAGAATTTGAAAATAAAAAAGTTTTTTCCCAGGATATGCTATTTGCAACACTTGACACAGAACTTAGGCGGGTCAGACTTCCAGGAGGCAGGAAGGTTGTATTTTCAGATACTGTTGGATTTATAAAAAAACTTCCTACCCAAATAGTTGAGGCTTTCAAAGGAACGTTAGAGGAAGTTAAATATGCGGATATAATTATTCATTTAATAGATATAAATGATGAAAATTTACAAGTACATAAAGAAACTACTACAAAACTGATTGAAAAAATAACAGGAAGAGAAATACCTGTTATAACAGTTTACAATAAGGTAGATAAGATACTTAATGGAAATATTACAACAATTCCGTCAAATGATATATTATATATATCAGCTGCAAATAAGCATAATGTTGACAAATTGCTGGATGTAATTGATTATAAGCTTAATGGAAGCAGAATTAAATTAAAACTGAAAATACCTAATAGTGAGCTTAAAGTATATTATAATCTCTATGAAAATAGATATACAGATAATGTGGAATATGATTCAGAGGGAATAATATTTGATGCTGTTTTGTATGAAAATGAATTAAAGATGTATGAAAAATATATAAAGGATATTTATTAAAATGGGTTCATACAAATCAATTCATCAGTATGGTCAGGATGAGATAATAATAAATAAATCAAAATTTATTTGTTCTGTATCACCTGTAAGAGATGAAGAAGAAGCAATAGAATTTATTGAGAAAATCAAGAAAGAATTTAAGGAAGCATCTCATAATGTTTATGCATATGTAATTGGAGAAAATAGCAATATACAAAGGTTCACGGACGATGGTGAGCCTTCCGGCACAGCCGGAATGCCAGTATTAAATGTAATTAATCATGAAAATCTAAAAAATGTGGCAGTAGTTGTAACAAGATACTTTGGTGGTATATTGCTTGGTGCAGGCGGACTTGCAAGAGCATATGCTAAAAGTGCCAAGATAGGTTTGGAAAAAGGGATAATTGTTGATAAAAAATTATTCTTTGAAATTAATACTAAAATTGATTATACAATGCTTGGTAAAATTGAAAATGAATTTGCAAAGAACAATTTCATTGTGAAAGATAAAAAATATGGTGAGAGTGTTGATATAGCTGTTCTGGCTAGTGATGAGGAAGTCGAGAGATTAAATAATTTAATAAATGAAATTACAAACGGTAAAGCAGAATTAAATATAGGTCAATCATCTTATTATTCAATAAATAATCAAGGTTACATAATCGAATAACAGAATTGTAAAAAATAGTTGAATGATTTTTTCTTATGTGTTAAAATATCTCGTTAATATAGTTTGTAAAATAAAAAAGTATAAGTGTTAGGAGGATATATATGTCAGGACATTCAAAATGGTCTAATATGAAGCACAGAAAAGGGAAGCAGGATGCTAAGAAGGGTAAAATTTTCACAAAATTAGCCAGAGCTATTACAGTAGCTACAAGAGAAGGTGGAGCTGAACCCGATTACAACTCTGCATTAGCAACCGCAATAGAAAAAGCAAAGGCGGAAAATATGCCTAATGATAACATAGATAGAGCTATAAAAGCTGGTTTAGGTGCGGCTTCCGGTCAACATTTCGAAACTATCACATATGAAGGATATGGTCCATGCGGTACAGCCTTCATGGTACAATGTTTAACTGATAACAAGAACAGAACAGCGGCAGATGTTAGACATTACTTTTCAAAATATAATGGGAACCTTGGAACAACAGGATGTGTAGGATATCTGTTTGATAGAAAAGGAATAATATCCCTCGAAATGAATGACAATATAGATGAAGAAACAATTATGATGGCTGCATTAGATGCAGGAGCAGAAGATTTTGAAGTAGAAGAAGATACTTACGAAATTACTACAAGTCCGGAGGATTTTATAAGCGTTTTAAAAGACTTGAAATCTACCGGCTACGACAATTTAAAGGGAGATGTAATGTATATTCCTCAAACAACTGTAAAAGTTGAAGGAGAAGAAAATCTAAAAATGCTGGAAAAACTTATAGATGCATTAGAAGATAATGATGACGTACAAGAAATCTACCACAACTGGGATGAACCAGAAGAAGAGGAAGAAGAATAAGATGTTAATAATCACTGAATTATATTAGGATTCAGTGGTTTTTAATGTAACAGGAAAATTCCATCCTGACGGAAGCTGTAAGAAAATATTTTTATAATTTATATAAAATAATGCAATTAAAATAACTTACGATAAGATTCCTTAAATAATGTATAAAAATATTATTGAATTAATATTAATATATTAAATTATGTTTGTTGATGTGGATATGTGAAAAGATATATTGATTATGTTAATGTCTTTTTAGAAGAGCTAATGTGTCTATAAAATTCATATATTCAAAACTAAATAATTGGTAAATTCAAAAAAAGAGGTGTATTAATGCATGAAAATGAAAAGAAACTAGTTATTAAGGGAATAAAAGTAATTATTATTTTTATGGTATTTTTATCGGCATTAAAAGCAACTGCATATTATTCATCCATAGAGACCGAAGAAAAAATTTTAGGAGCAGAAGAAATAATAGATATAAAAAAACAAATTAAGTACTTAATGGATAATGGATATCGTGATAAAAAGATGAACGATATTTTTGAGGCATATGATACTGCAATAGAAGAAATGGTTCCAGTTGAAGGAATATATTATGTTGATTTTGCTAAAGTTAAACAGAGTTACAGAATAGATAAAAAGTACGGGTGGATACCTATTGGATTACCTGAAATAGTAATTATTTATAATCAGTAGTTAAAGATTTTATTATAATAAGGTATGTTCTATAAATATTTTAATCCCAATAAAAATCAAAATAGAACCACCAAAAATTTCTGCTTTTTGCTTGAACATTTGCCCGAATCTTTTGCCAAGAAATGAACCAGCTAATGAACATATAAAAGTTATAAATCCTATTGAAAGTGCTGCATATAAAATATTAACTTGCATGACTGCAAAACTAATTCCGACAGCCAAAGCATCAATACTGGTAGCAATAGATTGTATAATCAATGTTTTAAACGAAAGAGTTTTAACAGTAGTTAGGCATGCTTCGGGATATTTTAGTTCCTTTAATGCTTCAACAATCATCTTACCACCGATAAATCCTAATAAAATAAGTGCAATCCAATGGTCTAAGAATGAGATTAAATCACTGAATGTCTGTCCAACTAAATATCCAATTACAGGCATAAACGCTTGAAAAAATCCAAAAGCAAATGCAGTATATATAATTTGTTTTTTGCGAATATTAGTAAAACACATACCGTTAGAAATTGAAACAGCACATGCATCCATTGATAAACCAAGGGATGTAAAAAATAAAGTTATTGTACCCATTAAATTACTCCTGTATTATAATTAAAATAATATTGAATTGATTCAATTATCCTGTCCATTTTAGCATAACCTTATACTTATATCAAGAATTTTATCAGTTATGCATATGACCGACAAATATAATGCAAATTTTGCAATATGAGTATTTTTTTGTTGCATAACAAATATTATTCTGATATAATACACTAAAATAAGTTAATATGTATGCAATGATTGGAAGTAGTAGGTTTAGGCATATTTTAAGAGAGCTGTCACGTGGTGTGAGACAGTATTTGTGAAAACTGAACTCATCTGGGAGTATTTGAAGCGAATACAGTAGTTTCAAACGGCGTAAGTCGTTAACATAAAGAGTGAGGCATGTAAATGCCTAATTTGGGTGGTACCGCGGAAAGCTTTCGCCCCATTAGGGAGAGGGCTTTTTTGTTTTGAAATAACTAAAAATATGAAGAATACAAAGAATTTATTGGAGGAAAAAATTTATGAAATCATACAATCCACACGCTGTTGAGAAGAAATGGCAGGATATATGGGAGAAAAATGAAACATTTAAAGCACTTGATGAAAGTGAAAAGAAGAAATTTTATGCATTAGTAGAATTTCCATACCCTTCAGGAGTAGGCTTACACGTTGGGCACATTAGAGCATATACATCTCTTGAAGTAATTTCAAGAAAAAGAAGATTAGAAGGATATAATGTTCTATTTCCAATAGGTTGGGATGCTTTTGGTTTACCGACAGAGAATTACGCAATGCAAACAGGAAAACACCCAAGAAAAGTTACAGACGAGAATATAAAGGTATTTACAAGCCAGTTAAAAGCTGCCGGATATTCTTTTGACTGGTCAAGAACTGTAGATACTACTGATCCTAACTATTTCAAGTGGACTCAATGGATATTTTTGCAAATGTTTAAGAATGGTTTAGCATTTAAAGATAAATCATACGTTAATTTCTGCAATAATTGCAAAGTTGTACTTGCAAACGAAGAATCACAGGACGGTGTATGTGATAGATGCGGCAGTGAAGTAGTTCAGCTTGAAAAAGATGTTTGGTTCTTAAAAATAAGAGAATACGCAGATAAGTTGTTAGACGGATTAGATGAAGTTGACTTTTTACCTAGAATCAGGACTGAGCAAGAAAACTGGATAGGACGTTCATATGGAGCGGAAGTCGATTTTAAAATAAAGGATACAAATGACAGTTTGAGAGTTTTTACAACCAGACCGGATACACTTTATGGAGTTACATTTATGGTTATTGCTCCGGAACATCCGTATCTTGAAAAATACTCTTCTCAAATTGAAAATTTAGATGAAATAAAAGAATATCAAATACAATCTAAAAAGAAAACAGAATTTGAAAGAGTTCAGCTTGCAAAAGATAAAACAGGCGTTGAAATAAAAGGATTATCTGCAATTAATCCTGTGTCTGGAGAAACAGTTCCTGTTTGGGTTGCTGATTATGTAATGATGGGTTATGGAACAGGAGCAATAATGGCAGTTCCTGCGCATGATACGAGAGACTGGGAATTTGCAAAGAAATTCAATATACCTATCATTGAAGTTATAGAGGGCGGAGATGTACAAAATGAAGCATTTACAGATGTAAATGACGGCATAATGATAAACTCAGGCATTTTAAATGGCATGAGAGTAAAAGATGCAATTGATAAAATGATTGATTATCTGCAAGAAAATAAAATAGGTGAAAGAAAGACAAATTACAAAATGAAAGATTGGGCTTTTAACAGGCAAAGGTATTGGGGAGAGCCTATTCCAATAATTCACTGTCCAAAATGTGGGATGGTTCCTGTTCCGGAAGATGAGCTTCCTGTTACATTGCCGGTAGTGGATAACTACAAGCCAACAGAAACCGGAGAATCACCTTTAGCCAATATTCCGGAATGGGTTAATGTGAAATGCCCTGTATGTGGAGAAGATGCAAAAAGAGAAACTGATACAATGCCGCAATGGGCCGGTTCATCTTGGTATTTCTTAAGATATATGGATCCAAATAATCATGATGCAATTGCATCAAAAGAAAACTTTGATTATTGGGGACCAATTGATTGGTACAATGGCGGAATGGAGCATGTTACAAGACACTTAATTTATTCTAGATTCTGGCATAGATTCCTTTACGATATAGGAGTTGTACCTTTTAAAGAGCCATATGCAAAAAGAACAGCTCAAGGATTAGTTCTTGGCAGTGACGGAGAAAAAATGTCTAAGTCAAGAGGAAACGTAGTAAATCCTAATGACATTATAAACGAATTTGGTGCAGATACACTGAGGACATATACTATGTTTATAGGTGACTATGAAAAATATGCTATATGGTCAGATTCAAGTGTTAAAGGTTGTAAGAGATTTTTAGACAGAGTCTGGAAACTTCAGGAATTTTTGACTGATGAAAAAGGATATTCAAAACAACATACTTCATTGATGCACAAAACAATTAAAAAAGTTAGTGAAGATTATGAAGCAATGAAGTTTAACACAGCTATAGCAGCTATGATGAGTGCAGTTAATGATTTCTATAATGATAAATACATTACCGGAGATGAACTTAAAACATTTATCACATTGTTAAATCCGGTGGCACCTCATATAACCGAAGAAATATGGCAGGAACAAAATTTTGGCAATATGCTTAATAAAACTGAATGGCCAACATGGGATGAAGAAAAAACTATTGATGATGTAATAGAACTTCCAGTTCAAATAAGTGGTAAGGTTAGAGGAAAAATTTTGGTTTCCAAAGATGCTGATGTAGAAGCTGCAAAGAAAGTAGCTATGGAAGATGAAAATATATATAAATATATTGAAGGTAAAACTGTAGTTAAAGAAATTTATGTACCAGGAAAAATATTTAATATTGTTGTTAAATAGTGGGAATTTATAATATATGGTCAAAAAAATAAAATAAGAAATATTAAATACTGTTTAGAACTTTTTGTTTTGGGTAAATATTCTTCAAAATATATTCAATAATTTATAAACACAAAAATGCTTAAAAAAGCATATCTAGATTTATATTTATTAATGGCAAACTTTTCGAAAGGAAAGGACGCAAAACATGAAGTCTAAGGAGTATTATACTCTATGATGGTTCGGTCGCTAAATAATTTAGCGACCATTTTTTTATTAAAATATAAAATTTATGGAGGACATGTATGAAGAAAACAAAGATGTTAGGACTTATTATTGTATTTTTTATGGTATTGCAATTAATTATTCCTTTAAATTTTACAGGAGCAGCAATAAGTGTTTCTCAGGATTGTATAAAAAAGGTATCTGTTTTTGCACAGTCAGATGGAAGTCTAAAAGATATCACTAGTATAGCTGACTACCAACCTCAAAATGGTGATTCTGTGACTTTAAAATTGGATATCGAATTAGATGCGGGACATGACTATGGAGATGGCTCAAAATTAACATATGAGTTGCCGTCAATTTTTACAAATGCATATGGTTCTGGGAACTTGGGTACAGTTGGTAATTTTAAAATCGAAGATGGAAAAGTTGTTGTAACATTTAACGGCTCAATACGTGATGATGCAAATCAAGGTGTTGCGGTAAACGATGCGTCTTTTTCTGTTGGTGCCAATTATAGTGAAACTAATGAATTGTTAGAATATACTTTAAAAATTCCGGGTCAAGAAAACATCCAGCTGAATTTTAAACCGATAGGTGGAAATTCAATTATTAAAGACGGAACACCTGAAAATGGTGGAATAAGCAGCAATTTCATCAGTTGGATTGTTGATGTTAATACAAGCTTAGATACACTTTCAAATACAATCTTTAAAGATGAGTTGATACAAGGAAATCCAGGTAATCATACTTATATCCAGGATTCACTTTCTGTTATAGAACTAAATGTAAATGCAAAAGGAGAGGTATCTCCGGGAGATCCAACTACTCCGGCTGCGATAACTGCTGTATATAATTCAGAAAATACAGAATTGACATTTGAACTTCCGGATGGAAATAAAGCATATAGAATTTCCTATAAAACAAGAATAGATGAAAATGATTCTAATTACGGCAGTGCTACATATAAAAACAAAGCTTCACTCACAAATAATGGAGTGACTGTAAGCGATACAAATACTCCAATAACTGTAACATGGGGCTCGCCTCTTGAAAAGTCAGTATCTAGATCTAATAGTTTCGGAGCAAGTGCAAATTGGACTGTAAAATATAATTACAATCGAAAAACTATACCAAAAGATACTGCCATACTTGTTGATAAAATTACAGGTAATCATAAAATTGATGCGTCAACAATAAAAGTTTATAGTGAAAATAACACTGAAATAGATGGTTCTATGTATAATGTTGTATTTGATGAAGATGGTAAAGGATATATTTTGACATTCAATCAAGATGTTACTGAACCATATCAAATAAAGTATACATCAAATAAGACGGATTACTTTGAAGCAAGTGGCAGTGTATCCAACACTGTAACAAGACAAAATGATGGTAAACAAAGCACGTCGAACTTCACATATAGCAATCCGGCAATTGCAAAAAGTGCAGTAAGAACCGATTACGACAATAAAACAATAGAGTGGCAAATAAAAGTTAATCAAGATAGCTATCCTATGGATAATATTGTCATTACTGATACATATAATGGTATGGGGATGAAATACAAGGCGGACACATTGGCAGTAACAGGTTTAGCTGAGGGCCAGTATACATTTACGGATAATGGTACATCCGGATTTGTATTTTCAGTGACTACCGGAACTACAATAAGTTCACCATTTACCATTAAATTTACAACCGACTATACGATTAATGACATTGGTACTAATAATAGAACTTATAAAAACACGTCTGCAATAAAATGGTATGTTGGTGTTAAAGAATATAACTCTTCATCTACGGCAACAGCAAACATTGATGCTAAACAAAAGGCAAATGGCTATAAAAATGGTGCTTATAATTATGAAACAAAAAAGTTTAAATGGACATCACTTATTAACTTCAATAAAAACACATTAGACGATGCTATATTCAAAGATACATTGCCAGAAACACAGACTGTTGACATATCTAGCATTGTTGTCAGACCCGTAACTTTAAATGCTAATGGTAGTATTGGTTCTTATGGAGAATCAATTACACCATTAAATATTACCACTAATGAAACAAAGAACGAATTTGAAATAGCTCTGGGGGAAATTACAGGACCATATGAAATTACTTATACATCTGTAGATACTGATGGAATTTTCCCTAAAACAGATGGTAATGTAAAAATTAAAAATTCGGCACAGCTATTGGATGGCGAAACAGTAAACTCCTCATGGAGTGATGAAGTAACTGTTGCATACACTAATGAAACGATTAAAAAAGAAGGCAGTGGATTTAACAACACATCACTAATTAATTGGAATTTTAAATTAAACTATAGTCAGTCTGAACTATCGGATGTAACTATTGTTGATACAGTAGGCAAAGACAGTGATGGAAACCCAAATCAATTAATACTCGAAGATTCATTTAAGGTATATAAAGTGACATTGACCGGTGATATGAAATCCGGAACACCAACTGAAACAAAAACATTGGTGACTGGAGGATATAATGTAAATATAGATAATGAAAATGGGAAATTTACACTTACTTTTAACAATCCAATTTCAAATGCTTACTATATTGAATATCAAGCTATATTTTTAGGTGCACCAAATGAAAATCTTTCAAATACAGCAAACTTAACTTACAACATTATATCAAATAAAATAGAAGAAATATCATCTAAAAATTTCGATTACTGGTTTAGCGGCTCAGGTTCTACGAAAAAAGTTCAACTTAAGATTATTAAAACGGATGAAGATTCAGGAGAGAAATTGCAAGGAGCTAAATTTGAGCTTTATAATTCTAATAATATAAAGTTAATTGAAGGCACAACAGATGAGAATGGAGTACTTCTTTTTCCATATAAATTAGGAGAAGGCAAGTACAAATTGAAAGAGGTGGAGGCACCAACAGGATATTTAAAAAACAGTATTCAAGAAATCGAATTAAAATTAAGTTCCTCAGCAGGCGGTATTCAAACTGAAACAATAACAGATACAAAAATATATCAGACAATAGAATTATCAAAAACTGATGATGAAAATAATCCGCTTGAAGGGGTTGAGTTTGAACTTCTCATGAAGAATGTGGAAGGTAACTACAATATTGTTTCAGGATATGAAAACCTTAAAACAAATAGTGAAGGTAAAATATATTTGGGAGATTTACTTACACCTGGAGACTACCAACTTGTAGAAACAAAAGCTAAAGAAGGATATTGGTTAGATACTACACCTGTTAAATTTACAGTTGTTAAAGACCAAACAGAACCTGTTAGCAAGACTGTAATAAATTCGAGACAAGGGAATATCATCATTAACAAAGTTGACGCTTTAGATAACAAGCCACTACAAGGTGCTTTATTTAAATTATATGATGTTAATGATACTACATTTGTAGAGCCAATGTATATGTCTACACTAAGTGATGAAAATGGTGTTGCAACATTTGAAAATGTAAAATATGGAGAATATTTATTAAGAGAAACCATAGCCCCATCAAACTATGTTGTAAAACCTTCTGATAATGGTAAGGTAATAGTTGTTAACTCAGCTTCAAATGAAATCACAATTAAAAATGAAAAAATTAACCAAGCGGTTAAATTGACAAAGGTTGATGCGGATAATAATTATATAAAATTAAAAGGAGCAGTGTACAAACTATATAAATCTAATGGAACACTTGTCACACAAAACAAAGATGGAGATGCTTTACCAGAAACATTTGTAACTGGCGAATTTGGCGAAATTGAAGTAAATAAGCTTTCTCCTGGAAACTATTATTTTGACGAAATAGAATCACCGGATTATTATTTGAAACCAACAGGAAATAATAGCAAAACAGAAGTATTTACAATTACAGAAGGTCAAACAGCCTTTACGGATGTTGAAAAGACAAATAAAAGAGGTAATGGAAGTATTATAGTAACCAAAGTTGATTCAGCAAATAATGAAATTTTGCTTAACGGTGTGGAGTTTATTCTTGTAAGCGATGATAATTCAATTACAAAAGTTTTAACTACCAATGTAAATGGTAAAATTGAATTTTCAGATTTACCTTATGGAACTTATTCATTAACAGAAAACATTGCACATCCAGATTATGTTATTAGCAATACACCTATAGATGTACTGCTAAATGGAAATACTGATGGAATAGAAATTGCATTAACTTTAGAGAATACGAAAAAGGACCATTCTGTTAAGTTAATAAAATACAACTCCAGCAAATCATTAACGCTGCAGGGAGCCGTATTTGAATTAAGAAAAGAAAAAGACGGTGTATATGAAGTTGTTGGTGGAATTGATGAAGGAAAACTAACGACTGATGTAAATGGTGAAATAAACCTAACAGATCTGGAAGCCGGAAAGTATCAGCTAATAGAAGTAAAGTCCCCTTCAAATTATAAATTAAATAGTGAACCGGTAGAATTTGAAATTTTAGAAAATCAAATCACTACCATAACGGTAGAAAAGCTCAATAACAAAAAATCATCTGGTGGAGGAGGGGGAGCACCGGAAACGCCGTCAACACCGGAAACTCCTGTAGTACCGGAAACCCCGGCAGTACCGGATGATCCAAAAGATCCGGTTTTACCGAATGAACCAGATATTAAACCAAGCGTTGAAGTGGGTAACATCCTAATAAACAAAGTAGATGAAAATCAATACCCACTGGGGGGTGCAAAATTTACTCTATATGATAAAGATGGAGTTGCAATTAAAAATGTTGTGTCAGATATTAATGGAACAGTTTTATTTGACAATTTACAGCTAGGAAATTATTCAGTCAGAGAAACGATGGCACCAGAGGGATATGAATTGGTTTCTGATGTAATGAACGTTAATGTTAAAGATGCAAAAACATATTCATATAATTTTGTGAATATACCTTTAGAAGAAATAGATGATCCGGATGTTCCTAGCGGGTGGGTGCCCATTGATGACTCGGAGATTCCTAAATCACCCGGCATATTGCCAGATACAGGGTCAATATTTGGAACATTCACATTAATAGCTATTGGGTTTATACTAATATTAGCAGGTACTGTTCTAATATTTAAAAGACGTTTTATAGGATAAGGAAATATAAAAAGGTAAGGGGAGTGTAATTATAATGCTCCCTTTACGCTATAAAGGAATGAAATTATGTTGAAAAAATATTTTCGATACATACCGTATATATTGATTGCCAGTGGAGTAATAATAATTGCAGTAGCCGTAATTTCAAGATTAATGACGATTTATTATCAAAATCAATATATTAAAAATTATGAAAAATATATAAGCGAATTGAAAAATAGCGAAGAACAAGATGTGAATACACAAAATAATTTAGATGATAAAATTACATCAGATAAAAATATTGTTATGCCAAAAGTTATAATTAATCCCGATGATGTGAAAAATAATGAAACTGAAATCAAAAAAACTGAGGAACCGGCAATGATTGGTACAATAAAAATTCCAAAGATAAACATATACACTGCTATATTAGAAGGAACAGATAACAATGCGCTTAGATATACAGTAGGGCATTATCCTCAAACAGCAGGTCCTGGGGAAAAAGGCAATTTTGTTTTACTTGGGCATAGAAACTATCGTTATGGAAAATTTTTTAAAAAACTTGACGAACTGGAAATAGGAGACGAAGTTATTGTAAAAAAAGATACAAATACATACACATATGTTGTTACAAATTCTTTCGTTGTCAGTCCTGAAGACACATGGGTTTTGAGGCAAACATCAGATGCACAAATTACTATGATAACATGTACTCCAATTGGTACCTATACACATAGGTTGGTTGTAAAAGGCGTTTTAATAGAATAAATGTTGTAAAAAATATAATTTCTAATTATAATATCCATATACTTATTTTTTTGGAGGACTTATGAAAGAAATAGAAAAAATAGATTTTGAGAATAAAAGCAAATTATATAACTACTTGAACATGAAATTAACTGGCCTAATATGTGAAGAAAATGACTGGTTAGCAAATCTTGCTAATGCTTCCGCATTGTTGTGGATGTTACTTGATGAAATAAATTGGGCAGGGTTTTATCTATACAAAAACGAAGAGCTAGTTTTAGGTCCTTTTCAGGGTAAACCGGCGTGTACTCATATTGCAATAGGAAGAGGAGTATGTGGAACAGCAGTAGCAACAAGAGCTACACAATTAGTAAGGGATGTACATGATTTTCCCGGACACATAGCATGTGACAGCGATTCTAATTCCGAAATGGTTATACCGATAATAATAGGTGATAAAATTATAGGTGTACTTGATATTGACAGTCCTATAGTCAATAGGTTTGATAATGAAGATAAAAAATATATAGAGAAATTTGTAGAAATATTGATAAAATATGTTGCTTTTCCAGATGAATTTATTTAAATAATTCACATACTGAACATTTCATATTTAAATTCATATACTATAATCATAATGAAATGGGGTGAATTTATGTATGATACAAGATATCTGACTAATTTTCAAAATCAGATGTACAATAATATTGGATATTTAAATAGCCAGAATATGGATAACCAAAATAAATGTCGCTGTGTTAAATCATATTTTAGAATTTTAAATGCTATAACAGGGTCACCTGCACTGGATGTGTATGCTAATGAAATGCTCATAGCTTCAAATTTAAAATATGGTGATTTTTCTAGATACATGCAGTTTATGCCTGGTAATTACACCCTTAGCGTATATATTTCCGGAAGGCAGAACAGTGCCATTTTTGAAACAAACATAACTATTGATAGAAATCTGGCGTACACAGGTATCCTAACCGGTGAAATTGCAGATGTGCCTAATTTAAGTGTTTATATGATTCCTGAAGCGAAAGAAACTTATAATATGAACAATATGGCGGCAGTTAAAATTATTCATATGAGCCCGGATGCACCTTCTATGGACTTGATATCAGATGATGGAACGATTTTGTTTTCGAGTGTAGAATATGGTGATACTACTGATAATATTGCGTTACCTGCTGGTCGATATATATTGCATCTAAGAGAAACGAAATCAGGCGAGAATATATTGACAGTTCCAACAATTGATTTTGCACCAAGAATGTACTACACGCTTTTTGTTATTGGTGAATATGGTAATTCACCTAAAATATTAATGTTAGTACCGGAGGATGGGTTGAACTATTTAGATTTGTGCTAATTACTTAAGTGGTAGAAAGAACAGGCGTATATGTTGCTTGTTCTTTTTTTATTTAAATACAACATATAAAATTAGTTTGCCTGTATAGTACAAATTGTGATATAATTCATAAAAGGAATAATATTTAATAACATTGAGGTGTTAAATTGAAGACTATAGGAATTATTGGAGGCATGGGACCTCTTGCTACTGCCCATTTATTTGAACAAATAGTATTAAGAACAAAAGCACAAAAAGATCAGGAACATATACATGTCTTGATTGACAACAATACTAATATTCCGGATAGAACTAAGGCAATATTAGGCAACGGTGATGATCCTACAACAGAAATGATTATTTCTGCGAAACATTTAGAATCTTGTGGGGCTGATTTCTTGATAATGCCATGTAATACTGCTCACTTTTTTATTGATAAAATATTATCAAATATAGGAATTCCTATGCTTAATATGGTCGATGAAACAGTGGATTATACATATGAAAAACATGGGAAAAATGCAATTGTAGGAATACTTGCCACTGATGGGACAATAAAATCAAAAATATATGAAACTAGCTTTGCAAAAAAGGGTATAAAAACAATAACCCCCAAAGATACTCAAAAAAGTGTAATGAGTTTTATATATGATGTAATTAAGAGCGGAAGATATGAAAAGGGACCTGGTCTTATGTTTGAAACAGTTGAAGAACTTAAGTCAATGGGCGCAACAACTATATTGTTGGGATGTACAGAACTATCATCAGCAGATTTTATTTTTAAATTTAAAGATGATTTTATCAATCCAATTGGAATACTTGCTGATAAATCAATAAAGTTTGCAGGTGGACAATTAATTTAGATTACATATTTCAAAGTAAGATTTAGGTTAAGGGAGGAATAAAGGAATAAATGAGACAATTATCATCTAGACAAGCTGATCTTATGCTTTTTTTTGTTGCTTTTTTCTGGGGTACAGGATATACGGTGACTAAAATTGGATTAGAAGTATTTTCAACAGTTCAGTTGTTATTTTTTAGATTTCTAATAGCATCTGTGGTATCCTTACTAATATTTAATAAAAATATGAGAAGTATGAATAAAAAAGATTTAAAAGCAGGAATTGTTATGGGGATATTTCTGTCAGCAGGATATATTTTTCAAACATTTGGATTACAGGGGACAACGGCTGGGAATTCGGCATTTTTAACTGGAACAAATGTTGTTATGGTACCTTTTTTTTACTGGATTGTTTCAAAAAAAAGACCTGGAAAAAACAATCTTATAGCAGCATTATTAATGTTTGGAGGAATAATACTTTTAACGGTTGATTTTGAAAATTTAAGTGCCTTTAATGTATCGGACATGCTTACATTTATTTGCTCAGTTGCTTTTGCATGTCATATAATTTCAACAGGTATTTTTGCACAGGATAAGGACCCCTATGTTATAGCTACTATACAGATGTCTACCTGCACAATAATATTTTTAGTCATGATGATGTTTGATAAATCATCATTGGTAATAAATGCTAAAGGAATGATAAGCATGGCATATTTGAGTCTTGTATCAACAATGTTATGTTTCTTAATTCAAACTTTAGGGCAAAAATACACCACTTCAACTCATGCTGCAATAATATTAAGCCTGGAGTCTGTCATAGGAAGTATATTTGCAGTTGTATTTTTAAATGAAAAATATTCACCTATAATGATATTTGCTTTTATAATTATATTTTTATCAATTTTAATAGCAGAAGTGGGATATGATTGGATATTGAGAGGATTTAGGAAAAATATACAATAGCAATTTATTAATAATGTTATTAAAAAACACGAATATTTTATTATATAATTACAACAATATACGTTAAAGGAGCAAATGATGAAAAAATATAAAAGAAATCAAAGAATTGGTGCCCTAATGAAAATTTTTGCAGAAAGGCCTAATTATATTTTTTCTTATAATTACTTTTCTGAGATATTTAATGCAGCTAAATCAACCATAAGTGAAGATATATCAATAGTTAAAGAGCTAGTTGAAGAAATTGAATGTGGAAGAATAGAGACTATAGCGGGTGCTTCTGGCGGAGCAGTTTTTATACCGTTTTTAGGAGTGAAAGAAAAAAGGGAAATATTAATAAATCTTTGTGATTTATTTTCACAAAAAAATAGAATTATAGCAGGTGGATATATTTATATGACAGATTTATTTAATAATCCAAATGTTGTTTCCAGCCTAGCTAAAATAATTTCATCTGAGTTTAGCGGTGTGAAAATAGATTATATAGTCACCGTCGAAACAAAAGGTATACCTGTGGCCATATTAACTGCGCAAAAATTAAATGTTCCGGTTGCAGTTATACGTAGAAATAATAAGGTTACAGAGGGCGCTACAGTCAGCATAAATTATGTATCTGGCTCATCAAATAATATACAAACTATGTCCTTATCCCGCAGATCTTTAAAAGAAAACTGTAAAGTTTTATTGGTCGATGATTTTATGAAAGGTGGAGGAACTGCCAAAGGTATGTCTGACATGATGAGGGAGTTTAATGCACAAGTTATAGGAACTGCAGTTGTTATTGAAACAATGGAGCCTGAAAAGAAACTTGTTGATAATTACTTATCTTTGATGGTGTTGAAAAAATTCAGCGAAAAAGATGAAACTATTGAAATTGAGCCAAATTTTAAATTGTTAAAATAATTTCATAATTATTTTAACAAAAATGAAAATGTTTTTTTGCATTTATTTGGAAGATGTAGTATAATACAATTAATTGGACATAATTTTTTCGGGGGAAGGTGGTGACAACATGCAGATAACGGACGTAAGAGTAAGAAAAATAAACTCAGAAGGTAAGATGAAGGCAATCGTTTCGGTAACATTTGAAGATTGTTTTGTAGTACATGATATAAAAATCATTGAAGGACAAAATGGTCTGTTCATAGCTATGCCAAGCAGAAAAATGCCTGATGGAGAATTCAAGGATATTGCTCACCCAATTAATTCTGAAACAAGGAATCTTGTTGCAGAGGCAGTATTCAAGGCTTATGAAGAAAAACGTACAGAGGAAAATGAATTAGAAGAAGAAGCTATGCCGCTGTAACGAACAACTGTTGACAAACAGCAACAGTTTCAGGGTCTTATTTAAGACCCTATTTTTGGTGCTAAAGAAGTTTTATTTCTTGAAGAAGTTCATATAATGATGTATAATAGCTGGTGATTATAAATTATAAGGAGATATGGTAAATGAATATTTCAATAATTTTGGCGGCCGGAGAAGGAACAAGAATGAAATCGGATACTCCAAAAACCTTGCATAAAGTTTGTGGAAAAGAAATGGTTAAATATGTAATTGAAGCTGCTGAAAAATCGGGTATAGAAAAAAATATCGTGATTTTAGGTCATGGCAAAGAAAAGATTAAAGAAAACATTGATGATTATGGTGTTATCACTGTAGTACAGCCTATTGGGGAAGGTTTCGCTTATGGAACCGGATTTGCTGTAATGTCCGCAAAAAATCATATAAATGATGATGATACAGTTCTGATATTATGTGGAGACGGACCATTGATAACAAAAGAAACATTGGAGGAATTTATTAAGTATCATAACGATAAAGGTTATGAAGCCTCAGTATTGACTGCTGTGCTTAACAATCCTAAAGGATACGGCAGAATAGTTAGAAATGAAGATATGACTATATCAGGTATTGTAGAAGAAAAAGATGCAACTGAAGAAATTAAAGCTATAAAAGAAATAAACACTGGTATATATTGCTTTAATGGTGGAATGTTAAAGAAATCATTAGAAAAAATAGACACAAACAATTCGCAGAATGAGTATTACCTTACAGATACCATAAAAGTTTTAAATAATGAACAATATAAAATTGGCGGATACATAATTAAAGATGAATCTGAAATTAAGGCAGTTAATGACAGAGTACAGTTATCTGAAGTAAATAAAATAATGCAGCAAAGGATTAATAAAAGACACATGCTGTCAGGTGTAACCCTAATTGACCCAGACAATACATATATCGAAGATGGTGTCATAATTGGAAGTGATACAATTATATATCCGGGTGTTATTTTAGAGGATAATACGTCAATAGGAAGCCACTGCATCATAGGACCTAATTCAAGAATAATTAATTCTGATATTAAAGATAATGTTAATGTTGAAAGTTCAAAAGTTATAGAATCATATATAGATGATAATACAACTGTTGGTCCTTTTGCATATCTAAGACCAGGCACAAAACTTGGGAAAAATGTAAAAATAGGAGATTTTGTAGAAGTAAAAAAATCTGTAATAGGTGATAATTCAAAATCTTCACATTTATCATACATAGGTGATGCTGAAGTTGGTAAAAATGTCAATATAGGATGTGGAGTTGTATTTGTTAATTATGATGGCAAAAACAAGAATAAAACTATTGTTGGAGATGGTGCCTTTATAGGCAGCAATTCTAATCTTGTTGCTCCTGTTACTATTAATGATTGCGGCTATGTAGCTTGTGGTTCAACCATAACAAAAAATGTTGAAACAGACGATTTAGCAATAGCAAGAGCAAGGCAGGTAAATAAAAAAGGGTTAGGGAAAAATAGGTTCTAAGAAACCGCTTAATTAGAAGTGGAAGTTGAAAAGAGGTAAAAAATTAACATGTACATAATAGCAGGATTAGGAAATCCAGGTAAAGAATATTCTGGCACAAGGCACAATGTGGGTTTTGACACAATTGACTGTCTGGCACAAAAATATAATGTAAGTTTAAATAAATTAAAATTTAACTCTGTTTATGGGGAAATAAATATAAATGGAGAAAAAGTTATGCTTGTTAAACCAGTTACGTATATGAACAGAAGCGGCATTGCAATAGCTGAAATAGTAAACTTTTATAAAATTCCAATCGAAAATCTTATAGTTATATATGATGATATAGATATACCTCCGGGAACATTGCGTATACGTCCTCATGGGAGTTCGGGAACGCATAATGGCATGAAGTCAATTATATATCAGTTGCAGGATGATAAATTTCCGCGTCTGAGGATTGGTATAGGCAGGAATCCTGACATGGATCTCGCTGACTACGTACTCCAAAAATTTAGTAAAGAAGAAAGAGAAAAAATAGACAGTATAATAAAATCAGCCTCTGATGCTGTTGAAGAAATTATTTTTAAAGATTTAGACAGTGCGATGCAAAAATTCAACATTAAAACTATAATTGTATAATAAACTATAAGAGACAATTGGAGTATGGATTAGAGGGATTTAAATATCAGTAAAATGTTAGTATATTATTCATTGCTGCTTTTATTAGGAATAAAAAGATACATATGACGTAAAATATGTGTGCATACTTTGAAATATTAAGGAAAATTAAAGATAGAAGAGAAATTAAAACTCTCGAGTAAGGAAAAAGATGGATAAAATTTTATTTTCACAATTTCAAAAAACAGAAAAATTTAATATTATCTCTGATAATATTAAAAATAAAAAACGCCAGCTTGTTCAAGGTATCAATGAAGAAGGACTGGCTTATTTAGCGTGTAATTTAATTGATAATTCGGTTAACAAAATATTAATCTTAACAAATAGCGAAATAAAATCAAAAAAATACGAAGAAATACTAAAGGCTTACACGTCTGATGTCGAAAGGCTTCAACCGAAAGAATTTATTTTATATAATGTTGATGCACTCAGCAAAGATATTGAGCATAAGAGAACAAATGCATTAGAGAAAATACTTTCATCTAAGAAACTGATAATGACTGCATCAGTGAATTCTATAATTACTAGAGTAATGGTTAAAGATAGATTTAAGGAAAATATTATAGAATTAAAATATGGAAATAGCTATGACCTCAATCAATTAAAAAATAATTTAGTCAAGTTAAAGTATGAAAGAGTTGACTCGGTGGAGGGTATGGGGCAGTTCTCTGTCAGAGGAGGAATTATTGATATCTATTCTCCTTCGGAAACAAATCCATGCAGAATTGAATTTTTTGATGATGAAATAGATTCAATAAGAATAATTGACCTAAAAACACAAAGGTCAATCAAAAATCAAAAATCCGTAAAAATAATACCCTGCAGTGATCTGATATTTGAGGATGGGGAAATAAATAAAATACTTGCTGAAATAGAAAAAGATTATAATAAGAGGCTCAGTAAAATTGTTGATTTACCTAATTCCAAAGAACTTAATAAAAAGCTGAAGAATTTATTTAATAGTTATAAAGATAAACTTCAAGAAGGATTGAACTTTGAAAATTCTGATTTGTTAGTTCCTTTTCTAAAGGATGGTTTTGTAAATGTTTTAGATTATTTTAGTGATGATTTTCTTATTTTAATAGACGAGCCTGAAAGAGTATTTGAAGAAGTAGATACTTTAAACGAAGGATTTGAAATAAAATACAGCGAATTGTTTGAAAAAGGAGAAATATTTGCAAAGCAAAGCAATGTTTATTATAATGCCAATGAAATAAAATCTAAAATATTAGAGAATAATTACATTTCCATTAATGGAAAGCTGAATAAAACCATTGAAACTGATTATTCGGTTCAATTTTTGTTTAAAGAGGCTGCTTCTTATTATGGTAAGCTTGAAGATTTATCAAAAGATTTAAATAGATATAAATATAAAGGATATAAAGTAGCTATAGTTTTAAGCAATCAGGAAAGTTGTAAAAAGCTCCACAATCTATTAAATGATTATGAGTGCAGTACAATTTTGTATGGCAATTCAAGTGAATCAATAGAGAGTGGTCAGGTTGCAATTATTAATGGTGAATTAAAAAAAGGATTTGAATATTATGATAACAAAATTCTCATTTTGACAGAAAATGAAATATTTGGATCCGTAAGTAAAAAAACTAAAAAAAAGAAAAAAATAAACGGTTCGAAAATCAGCATTTTTAGCGATTTAAAAGTAGGAGATTTTGTAGTACATGAACATCATGGTATAGGTCAATATATTGGCATAGAAAAGATTGATGTTCAAAATATAAAAAAGGATTATTTATGTATAAAGTACAAAGGTGAAGACAAACTATATGTTCCTGTTGACCAAATGTCTCTTATACAAAAATATATTGGTGCAGATTCTGAGAAACCTAAGCTTAATAAAATGGGAACTCAGGACTGGGTAAAAACAAAAGAACGTACAAAGGCAGCCATCGAAAATATGGCTAATGAATTGGTAAAACTGTATGCTGAGAGAAAAGTTGTAAAAGGTTACAGATTCTCACCGGACACGGAGTGGCAGAAAGAATTCGAATATAAATTCCCTTTTCAAGAAACAAACGACCAGCTTAGGTGCATAAAAGAAATAAAAAAAGATATGGAAAAGCAAACTTCTATGGATAGACTGCTTTGTGGTGACGTTGGTTTCGGTAAAACAGAGGTTGCTATGAGAGCTGCCTTCAAGGCAATTATGGATTCTAAACAAGTTGCTGTTCTTGTTCCGACTACGATATTAGCACAGCAGCACTATACAAATATTGTTGAGAGATTCAGAGGTTATCCAGTAAAAATAGAAATGCTAAGTAGGTTTAGGACACCATATCAACAAGCTAAAATAATAAATGACTTAAATAAGGGACTAATTGATATAGTAATAGGAACTCATAAAATATTGTCAAAAGATTTAAAATTTAAGGATTTAGGTCTACTAATAATAGATGAAGAACAAAGATTTGGTGTAAAACATAAAGAATCAATTAAGCAACTTAAGACCAATATAGATGTTTTAACATTGTCAGCAACACCTATACCAAGAACGCTTCATATGTCTATGATTGGTGTTAGGGATATAAGTATTATATCTGAACCGCCAGGAGACCGACTGCCTATACAAACATACGTAATAGAATATAATGAAGGCATAATAAAAGATGCAATAGAAAAGGAACTATCTAGAGGCGGACAGGTATACTATGTTCATAACAGGGTAATTGACATAGAAAGTACAGCATCAAAACTGCAAAAATTGTTACCGGAAGCCAGAATAGCTGTCGGACATGGACAAATGGGTGAAAGGCATCTTGAAAATGTAATGCTTGATTTCGTAAAAAGAGAATATGATATACTTGTTTGTACCACTATAATTGAAACAGGAATGGATATACCTAATGTAAATACATTGATAATTGATAATGCTGATCACTTGGGACTCTCACAGCTATATCAACTGAGAGGCAGAATAGGAAGATCAAATAAAATATCATTTGCTTATTTGACATATGAAAAAGATAAGATGCTGTCAGAAGTCGCAGACAAAAGACTCAAGGCAATAAGGGAATTTACGGATTTTGGATCTGGTTTTAAAATTGCAATGAGAGATTTAGAAATTAGAGGATGTGGCAATATACTAGGAGCAGAACAGCATGGTCATATGCTTGCAATAGGATATGATTTATATGTTAAGTTCTTGGATAGAGCTGTCAGAGAGCTGCAAGGTGCTGAAAAGCTTGAAGAAGAAGTTGAAACTGCTGTTGATTTAAGTGTTGATGGGTATATACCATCAACTTATATAGAAAATGAAGAACAAAAAATAGAGATATATAAAAAAATTGCAGCAACTGCAAATAAGGAAGATATTTTTGACATAACCGAAGAAATAATTGACAGATTTGGTACACCACCAAAACAAGTTAATAACTTGCTCAAAATATCATATATAAAATCCCTGTGTAAGAAGTTAAATATTAAATCTATTACACAAATCAGCAATACAATTAACATAGAATTGAATTTAAGTAATGATCTCAATTCAAATATAATAGGATTTTTGATTGATAATTTTAAAGATAAAATAAAATTTGATGTGTCAAAAGAGCCTGTTATTAAATATCGCTTAGATTCTTTAGAACAAATTAAGGTACTTGAGGATCTTGAAAATATATTTGAAAAATTATACAATTATAAAGCAGGGTTGAAGAAACCTGCCAAGGAGGAAAATAATGAATAAGTTTAGAAATTTAGTTAGTTTAACTTTGGTATTTTGCATGGCTTTAGCGATTACGGCATGTTCAAAAAATGATGAGGGCAAATCTGATTTGATTAATCAAGAAGGTGTTTTAGCTGTGGTTAATGGAAAAACAATAACACAAAAGGATTTTGATGAAACACTTGCATCATATAAAAAAATGGTAGAGACACAGTATGGTGAAGGCGCATGGGATACTCAAATGCCAAATGGTAAAACATTTGGAGATTATTATAAAGATGAAGCAATAATGGAAAATATGATACTCGAACAACTGTTAATAGATGCAGCAGAAAAAGAGGGCTTCTCTATGACTGACGAAGAGTTGAAGAAAGAATTAGATGTTTATAAAGGATATTTTAAAACAGATGAAGAATATCAAACATTTTTAAAAACAAATGAAATGACAGAAGATTATTTAACCGAAGCTATAAAAAAGGAATATGTGATTAATCAATATTTACAAAAAAACGTTGAAAGTGTTGTACCAACTGACGATGAATTGAAGAAAATATATGAAGATACAAAGATGGGCCAACAAGTTAGAGCAAGTCATATATTAGTTAATACAGAAGAAGAAGCTAACGCTGTAATAGATAGATTGAATAAAGGCGAAGCATTTGAAGATGTGGCAAAAGACGTATCAGTTGATCCAAGTAAGGACAATGGCGGGGACTTAGATTTCTTCTCATATGGGGACATGGTTAAGGAATTCTCAGATGCTGCTTTCTCTATGGATATTGGTGAGGTAAGTGGTGCAGTAAAATCACAATTTGGTTACCACATAATAAAAGTTACTGATAAGAAAACAGATGATACAGTTACCTTTGATAACTCAAAAGATAGTTTAATTGAAACATATAAAACAAATAAATACAATGAACTTATTGAAAATTTAAAAAGCAATGCAACTATAGAAAGAAAATAAATGTTAAATTTAGTAAATTTTTGTTGCTATTCTTTAGTTATTAATATATAATATAAAATATGACAAAGTTTTACCAGAAATATCCTAAAAAAATTGGGGATAATATTCATTAAAGTGCAAATAATACTAACTATTAAAAGAAATGTCATATAAAGATAAAAATATTTTAATTGGAGGAACGATAAAATGAAAGCAACGGGAATTGTCAGAAGAATTGATGATTTAGGCAGAGTAGTAATCCCTAAAGAAATAAGAAGAACATTGAGAATAAGAGAAGGAGATCCTCTTGAAATATTTACCGATAGAGAGGGCGAAATTATATTAAAAAAATACTCTCCGATTGGCGAATTGACTGAATTTGCAGGAGAATATGTTGAATCGATGTTTGAAACAACTAGGCATATAGCTATAATAACTGATAGAGATGGTGTAATCGCAGTTTCAGGTAGTTCTAAAAAGGATTATACAGAAAAAAGATTGAGTCCGGAACTTGAGAAAATTATAGAAAGCAGGGAAGTATATACTGCTACTGGCAATACAAAACCAATTAGAGTAACTGCTAATGAATTTAATCCTGACAATTATACAAGTCAAGTAATAGCTCCAATATTAGTACATGGAGATCCAATAGGTTCAGTAATGTTACTTTCAAAAGAAAAAAATACAAAAATGGGTGAAATAGAGGAAAAATTGGTTAGAACAGCATGTATCTTTTTATCGAGACAGATGGAAAGCTAATTAAACTCATTATAAAGAATTAAAAAGCAGTACACAAAAAGGATTAATACCTGTTAAGATGAATTCTACATTAGAGGATTCATCTTTTTTGTAAAGACTTTTATATTTTTATATTTATTAAGTTTAAATAAATACTTATGTGGTATAAAGATTATATTAGAGAAAATATAAAACAAAGAAATGGGGATAGTTATATGAATATACGTTTTTTAGGCGCAGTAAAGGGAGTTACAGGATCAAGTCATCTAATCAGGTTTAAAGATAAAAAAATATTACTTGACTGCGGTATGTTTCAAGGTAAAGATGAAGAGTTGAATGAAGAAGTATTGGAAGTAAATCCTAGTGAAATAGATTATTTGCTATTGAGTCATAGCCATATTGACCATAGCGGTAGAATTCCACTACTTGTAAAGAATGGATTTAAAGGTATCATATATTGTTCTAAACCCACATATGATTTATGTCAGATAATGTTAGTCGACAGTGCTCATATTCAAGAGTCTGAAGCTGAGTGGAAGAACAGAAAAGCTAAACGTTCAGGTAGGAAGCTAGTGGAGCCTATGTATACTCAAAGCGACGCCATTGAAAGTTTAAAATACTTTAAGCCAATATTTTACGACCAGGTCATACATATAGAGGATGATTTGACAGTTAAATTTAATGATGCCGGTCATATATTAGGTTCATCTATTATTGAAATGTGGTTTGAAGAAAATAGAGAAACAACAAAACTTGTTTATTCAGGTGACCTGGGTATGAATGAAAAACCAATATTAAAGGACCCGGTCATAATAGAGAGTGCTGATTATGTAATAATGGAATCAACTTATGGAAATAGGATTCATGAAAATATAGAACAAAGAACAGAAGAGCTAATAGAGATTATTTTAAAGACTGTAAGAAGAGGTGGAAGTGTAATTATTCCATCATTTGCAGTAGGGAGAACCCAAGAAATAATATATGAGTTAAATAAATATTACGATAAGAAATTAAGTGAAACTGGTGTAAAAGAAAATGAGCTCAAAAAAATTCCTGTGTATATAGATAGTCCTCTTGCTACAAAGGCTACTGAAATATTCAAAGCAAATGCTTTAGTTTTTGATGAAGAAGCAAGAAATTATATTTTAGGTGGAGATAACCCATTGGAATTTGAGAATCTTCATTTTACTCAAAGTGCAGAAGAATCAAAGGCTTTAAACTTTTCTGATGAGCCTAAAATTATAATATCTGCAAGTGGAATGTGTGATGCAGGTAGAATCAAACATCATTTGAAACACAATTTGTGGAAAAAAGAATGCAGCATTGTTTTTGTTGGATATCAAGCTGAAGGTACCCTTGGAAGAAGGATTATTGATGGCGAAAAGGATGTAAAGATTTTAGGTGAAGAAATACATATTAACGCAGAAATATATAATGTTGAAGGATTTTCAGGTCATGCAGATAAACCGGCACTGATGAAATGGTTAAGTGGATTTAAAGAAAAACCAAAAAATGTTTTTATAGTTCATGGAGAGACAGAGTCTAAAGAAGATTTTGCAAAAGCTGTTAAAAAGGAGCTGGGTATGAATTGTATTGTTCCTGAATATAATGTAGTATATGATATCAAACCGTTTGAACATGTACATGAAATTAGGGTTGATGATAAAGAAAGACATGTTTCTTCAGATGGCTTGACACTTGCTGATGAAAATATAGGAAACACTGAAAAAGTCGTTAAGAAAGCTAATGACGATCAAATAAAAGAGCTTACAAAGGATGTTGAAGAACTCAGAAAATTATTTAATAATGCACTAAAATTAACAGAAGGCAGTCTAAAAAAGGATATGGAACTAGAATCATTAAATAAAATCAATAATAATATAATAGAAATTGAAAACGAAATTATTAACCTTACAATGCTTAATGGCAAATAAAATAATAGACAAATAAAAAATCGTTGTTATTCAACGATTTTTTATTTGTCAAAAATATTCAGGTTGATATTCTAATTTATTTCAATTTTAACTTTGTATTCTTCTAACCACGTATTAATTTGAATAAAATATGCAATTAATTGTGGTCCGGTCATAAGCTGACCATACCAAGGAACTTTAAAAGATTTGCCGCCAGTATCAACAATTTCTTTTATATTGTTTCGTTCAATTAAATCAAATATAGGTGCATTTTTGTTATCTAAAATTTTTGTTGCTAAGCCTTGAACGGCATTTGTATAATCTGTATGATGAGTTTTTGGATATGGGCTTTTTTTCCTTTCAATAATTTCTTCCGGTAAAATTCCCCTAAGAGCTTCCCTTAGCAATCCTTTTTCTCTTCCCTTGTAAAATTTATATTCATTTGGAATATTAAAACAGTATTCTACTAATCTATAATCGGCAAAAGGAACTCTTACCTCTAAACTGTTCCACATACTCATTCTGTCTTTTCTGTTAAGCAATGTCATCATAAACCATTTTATATTTAAATAAAATAATTCTCTCATTCTTGATTCTTCTTTTGATTCTCCGTGTAGTTTAGGAACTTGTTCTATAGTATTAATATATTTTTCTGCAACATATTCTTCTAATGGAAGGTTATATAGATTTTTACTTAAAATATTTTTGCGTTCCTTAGATGATTTAGACCATGGAAACGTATTTGCATTTATATCTTCCGGTCGTGTGAACCAAGGATACCCACCAAAAATTTCATCAGCACATTCACCAGAAAGAGCCACGGTGGAATTTTTCCTTATTTCGTTGCAAAATAGCAATAGAGAGGAATCTATATCAGCCATACCGGGCAAATCATTTGCTAAAACAGCATCCTTTAACGCTTCCATTAACTTATAATTATCTAAAATAACTGTATGATGATTGCTGCCAATGTATTCAGACATCATTTCGGCAAATGCTTGGTCAGATGTTGGCTGAAACAAATTGGCTTTGAAGTATTTATCATTGTCTTTATAGTCAATTGAAAATGTATCAAGCTTTCCGCGTCCATGCTTTTTATAATAATTTGATGTAATGGCAGAAATGGCACTTGAATCCAAACCCCCTGATAAAAATGTACATAATGGAACATCTGATACAAGCTGCCTTTCTACAGCATCTATAAGAAGATTCTTGGTTGTTTCTTTTGTTTGTTCAAAATTTTCCTCATGAGGAATAGCTTCCAATTTCCAATATTCAGTTAGTTTACATATTCCATCTTTGTAAAGTAGGTGATGAGCTGGTGGAATTTCATTTATATCTTTGAAAATACCGTTACCTAAAGACCGAGCGGGACCTAACCCCAGTATTTCCATTATTCCTACCTCATTTATGATTGGCTCTATTAATGGGTGAGCTAGCAATGCCTTTATTTGTGATCCAAAAATAAGATTATTATTTATATAGCTATAGAATAACGGCTTTACACCTAATGGATCTCTAGCTAAGAACAACGATTTATTGTATTCGTCCCAGACCCCAAATGCAAATATACCGTTAATATGTTTTACACAGTCTTTACCCCACTCAATATATGAGTTTAACAAAACTTCAGTGTCTGAATAAGATTCAAACTCATACCCTTTAGAAATAAGTATTTCTCTGACTTCATCAGTGTTGTATAATTCTCCGTTATAAATAATTACATATTTTTTTTCTCCAGAATATCTAGTCATAGGTTGGGCTCCGCCTTCGGGATCTACGATTATTAATCTCCTGTGACCAAAGAGTACATTTTCAGATTTGTAGTAATCACAATTATCTGGTCCTCTTCTTATAAGTTTATCTGTCATTTTTTCCATGATGCCAATATTATCCGATATATTACTATCGTTATTTACCCATCCAACTATTCCACACACATTATTGCCTCCTAACTGTTGCTATCAAAAAATATAAACAATAGTTTTATTAAATTTTTTTTAATAGCTTTGCGATTTAATATTTTATGCAATTTTTTATAGTATTGTTCCCACTTTTTAAGGAATAATAGGAAGTAATAAAAAAAAATATATTTTAATAGTTGGAAAAAGAAAACAAATAACGAATTTTATTATGTAACATAATAACAATGTTCGTAATATAACGAATGATGGCATGCCAAACATAAAAATATATGAAGAAATTCATTGACAAGCATTTTATAATTTGATATCATAAATTTATAAATGAGCTTTTAAATATTTAAATAAAGAAAGGAACCAATTATGAATTTTGATGTTAAAAGAGTGTTTGTAGAAAAAAAGAATGGATTTAATACAGAAGCTATTAATCTACTAAACAATTTTAAAGAAAATCTTAAGTTGGATCACTTAGAAAATATTAGAATTTTAAATAGATATGATGTATCACACATAACTGATGGAGATTATGAAAAAGCTTTATCTACAGTTTTTTCTGAACCTAATCAAGATGTGCTGTACAAAGAAAATATTTATACAGCAGAAAACAAAGTTTTTGCAGTTGAATATTTGCCGGGTCAATATGATCAAAGAGCTGATTCAGCTTCACAATGCATCCAAATTGTAACAGGCAAAGAAAAACCACCTGTTAAATATGCAAAAGTTATAATTCTTGAAGGAAATTTAACCAATGATGAATTTGAAAAAATAAAAAAATATTACATCAATCCAGTTGACTCGAGAGAGTCAAGTCTTGAAAAGCCCGTAACACTTGAAGAAATCTATCCTGAAGCATCACAAGTAGAAGTTGTAGAAAATTTTATAAATAAAACAGTAGAAGAAATAGAAGAGTATAAATCATATATGGGTCTTGCCATGAGCACGGAGGACTTGTTGTTTTGCCAGGAATATTTTAAAGAAACTGAGAAAAGAAATCCTACGGTTACAGAAATTAAAGTAATAGATACTTATTGGTCTGATCATTGCAGACATACAACTTTTTCAACTGTAATTGAAAACATTGAATTTGAAAAGGGAAATGTTTCAGAAGAAATTAAAAATACATACAATGATTACCTTAATAGCAGAAGTTATTCCTATGGAGACAGAGAAAAGGACAAAGACATTTGTCTCATGGATATAGCTACTGTTGCAGCCAAAGAGTTGAGAAAAAAAGGAATGCTTGATGATTTAGAAATCTCTGATGAAATCAATGCATGTAGTATAGTTGTTAACGTAGAAATTGATAATAAGAATGAAGAATGGCTAGTTATGTTTAAAAATGAAACTCATAACCATCCAACTGAAATAGAACCATTTGGAGGAGCAGCAACCTGTTTAGGAGGAGCTATAAGAGATCCTCTTTCAGGACGTTCATATGTATATCAAGCTATGAGAGTTACAGGAAGTGCTGACCCCAGACAACATATAGAAGATACTTTAACAGGAAAGCTTCCTCAAAGAAAAATTTCAACAGAAGCAGCAGCTGGTTACAGCTCGTATGGAAATCAAATTGGTTTGTCTACAGGACATGTAGTTGAAATTTTCCATCCTGATTATGTAGCTAAAAGGATGGAAATAGGTGCAGTTATAGCAGCTGCGCCTCGGGAGAATGTTAGAAGAGAAACACCTGACAAAGGTGATATAGTAATATTGGTAGGAGGCAGAACCGGAAGAGATGGATGCGGAGGTGCTACAGGTTCTTCCAAGGAACACACCGAAGACTCTATATCCGTATGTGGCTCAGAAGTTCAAAAAGGTAATGCACCTACAGAAAGAAAAATACAGAGGCTGTTTAGAAATAAAGAAGTAAGCAAATTAATAAAAAAATGCAATGATTTTGGTGCAGGCGGGGTCTCTGTTGCAATTGGTGAATTAGCAGATGGATTAAATATAAATTTAGATTTAGTACCTAAGAAGTATGAAGGTTTAGACGGTACAGAATTAGCAATTTCAGAATCACAGGAAAGAATGGCTGTTGTAGTTAGTCCAAGTGATGCTGACAAGTTTATAAAATATGCACATGAAGAAAATCTCGAATCTACAGTTGTTGCTGAAGTTACTGATGACAGAAGACTTAAGATGAGCTGGAAGGGTGAAACTATATTAGATATTAGCAGAGATTTTCTTGATACAAACGGAGTTAAGCAAAAAATAAATGCAGTGATAAAAGAACCACAAAGTATTGGTATAGATCAAAATTTAATAAAAAAATTTAAATCTAATAATGTAGAAGATATGTGGATAGAAAATCTTAAAGATTTAAACGTAGCCTGTCAAAAAGGACTGGTTGAGAGATTTGATTCTACAGTTGGTGCCGGAACCATTTTGATGCCATTTGGAGGGAAAACACAACTGACACCTTCTGAAGGAATGGTTGCAAAAATACCTGTTCAGAACGGTATAACAAATACCTGTACAATAATGAGCCATGGCTTTGATCCATACCTTTCAAAAACAAGCCCATATCATGGAGCTATGTATGCAGTTGTTCATTCTATTGCTAAAATAGTTGCTATGGGCGGTAATTATAAAAATATTAGATTGACTTTACAAGAATATTTTGAAAAATTATATAAGGAACCTGAAAAATGGGGAAAACCTCTTAGTGCGCTGCTTGGAGCATTTAAAGTTCAGCGTGAACTTGGAATTCCTGCAATAGGCGGAAAAGATAGTATGTCAGGAACTTTCATGGACATAAATGTTCCTCCTACTCTTGTAAGTTTTGCAGTAGCAGCATCTGATGTCAGAAATATTGTTTCAGCAGAGTTTAAAAAGCCAAACAGCGATGTAGTATTGGTAAAATTAAAAAAGAATTCGTTAGATATTCCTGATTTTGAAGATATGAAGTTAAAATATGATTCTATACATGAAGAAGCTAAATCAGGTAATATATTAAGTGCACATACAGTCGGATACGGTGGATTAGCAGGTGCAATAAGCAAAATGACTTTTGGAAACGAAATAGGTTTTAAAACCATATATGAAAAGACAGAAAGCGGCGCGTCCGGTTTACTGATTGATTCAAATGGACTCTTTGCTTCTAACTATGGAGATATAATACTTGAAGTGAAGAACATAGAAGAAATTAGTGATTTAGATTTCATTCACATTGGAAAAACAACAGAGGAAAAAGAAATTGTAATAAACGGTTCTTTTACCATAACAATAGATGAAATGACCAAATCATGGATACAGCCATTAAACAGCATATATCCTATTAAAAAAAGCATTGATGGACAAATAAAATCATACAGCTACAAGTCTGGAAATAAAATTAAATCTTCACTGAATATTACAAAACCTAAGGTGTTTATACCGGTATTTCCAGGAACTAATTGTGAATATGATACAAAGCGAGCATTTGAAAGAGCAGGAGCAGAAGCAGAAACCTTTGTATTTAAAAACCTAAATCCAATTGATGTAGATAACTCAATCAGAGAAATGAATAAAATTATTAGAAAGTCACAAATTATAGCATTTCCAGGAGGATTCAGTGCGGGAGATGAACCTGAAGGCTCTGGGAAATTTATAGCATCAGTATTTAGAAATGAAATTCTAAAAGATGCTGTTATGGATTTGCTAAAAAACAGAGATGGTTTGATAGTTGGAATTTGCAATGGCTTTCAGGCACTTATAAAGCTTGGACTTGTGCCTTTTGGTGAAATAGTTGATATAAAAGATGATTATCCGACATTGACATATAACAAAATTTCAAGACATATATCAACATTTGCAAGAACTAAAATTGTGTCAAATCTTTCTCCATGGCTTAATGGATGTAATGTAGAAGATATTCACTACATGCCTTTGTCACATGGTGAAGGCAGATTTAGTGCCAATGAATTTTGGGTAAATAAATTAAAAGAAAATGGTCAAATAGCAACTCAATATGTTGATGATAACAATAATCCAACATATGATGGTCTGTATAATCCAAATGGTTCAATTGAATCAGTTGAAGGTATTACCAGTCCAGATGGAAGAATTCTTGGGAAAATGGGCCATTCTGAAAGGCTAGACAATAATTTATATTTAAACATACAAGGAAATAAAGACCAAAAAATATTTGAATCAGGTGTTAAATACTTTAGATAATAAATTTTAATTAAATGGAGGAGGAAGTATGAAAATAGCAATTGTAATGGGAAGCGATTCAGACTTTCCCGTAGTGGAAAAAGGACTTAAAATTTTAAATGATTTTGGGGTTGAAGTTGATGTAAGAGTTATATCAGCGCATAGAACACCTTTCACAGCACTTGAATTTGCAAAAAACGCAGAAGAAAACGGATATGAGCTAATAATAGGAGCAGCGGGTAAAGCTGCACATTTGCCGGGAGTTCTGGCAGGCTGTACATCTCTCCCTGTTATAGGACTGCCAATAAAAGCATCGGAACTTGACGGAATGGATGCATTGCTGGCAATTGTTCAAATGCCACCAGGAGTTCCTGTTGCAACTGTAGCAATAAATAGTGCAGAAAATGCAGCCCTCTTAGCTGTTCAGATATTGTCTGTAAAATATCCTGAGCTTAGAGAAAAATTCAAAGAATATAAAGAGAAAATGGCACAAAAAGTTGTTGACAAAGACAGAAAATTAAACGAAAAAATAAATAACAAATAAAATTATAACTTTGGAGGAATTAAAATGGAAAAATTAGAAATGTTATACGAAGGAAAAGCAAAAAAAGTTTACAGAACAGATAATGACAAACAATATATAGTAGATTACAAAGATGATGCTACAGCATTTAACGGGGTAAAAAAAGGGACAATATTAGGGAAAGGTGTAGTAAACAACAAAATGTCAGCAGCATTATTTGCTCTTCTTGAAGAAAATGGAGTACCTACACATCAGATAGAACTATTAAGCGACAGAGAATCTCTTGTAAAGGCAGTTAAAATATTACCACTTGAAGTTATAGTAAGAAATGTTTCAGCCGGTTCATTGGCGCAAAGACTTGGAATTGAAGAGGGTATTCCTATGAAGGAAACAGTACTTGAATTCAGCTATAAAAATGATGATTTAGGTGACCCAATGATTAACGATTATCATATATATGCTATGGAGTTTGCTACTAGAGAACAGCTGGATACAGTAAAAAAATATGCATTAAAGGTAAATGAAGTTTTATCTAAATTTTTCTTGGAGAGAAATATTAAGTTAATAGATTTTAAACTTGAGTTTGGACTGTATGATGGACAAGTGATTCTAGCAGATGAAATATCACCTGATACATGTCGATTATGGGATGCAGAAACTAATAAGAAGCTTGACAAAGATAGGTTTAGAAGAGATATGGGTGGAGTAGAAGAAGTATATCAGGAAGTACTGGATAGAATAAGTAAAAAATAGCAATAAGAGGAGAAACTATGTACGAAAAATTACTTGATGACGACAAACTGCATGAAGAATGTGGTGTTGTTGGGGTTTTTTCAGAAAACCCGGAAATAACATCACAATTGATATATTATGGATTATTTGCTCTTCAGCATAGAGGGCAAGAGAGTGCAGGGATTGCAATAAATACAGGCGGCAAAATTGAATATCACAAAAATATGGGACTTGTATCAGACGTATTAACTGATGATGTAATCGAAAGACTATCAGGTGGAATTGCTGTTGGACATGTTAGATACTCTACATGTGGTGACAGCCAAGTTGAAAATGCTCAGCCATTGGTAGTTAGGTATAAAAAAGGAACTCTTGCTTTAGCTCACAATGGAAATCTTGTAAATGCAGATTCTATGAGAGAAATTCTCGAGGATAGCGGAGTTATTTTTCAAACCTCAACAGATACAGAGGTTGTAGCTAATATGCTTGCAAGAAATTTTAACGGAGATATAGTAAAATCTATTAAACATGTTATGGAAATTATTAAGGGTGCATTTGCATTTGTAATAATGACTGAAAAAGAGTTAATAGGTGTCAGAGATCATTTTGGTCTTAGACCTTTATGCTTAGGTAAAAGACCAGACGGATATATACTTGCATCCGAAAGTTGCGCAGTAAATGCCATGGGCGGGGAATTTATCAGAGATGTTGAGCCCGGAGAAATAGTAATAATTAACGAAGAAGGGGTACAAAGTATAAAGAGTACTAAATATGCCAAAAAAAAATCATGCATATTTGAATATGTATATTTTGCCAGACCGGACAGTAACATTGACGGAATAAATGTTTATCAAGCTAGATTTAATGCAGGAAGGAATCTTGCTAAAGAATCCCCTGTCAAAGCAGACTTAGTATTTTCAGTTCCTGACTCTGGAACTCCTGCTGCTATAGGATATGCTCAAGAATTAGGTATACCATTTGGTTTAGGACTTATTAAAAACAGGTATGCGAAGCGTACTTTCATTGAGCCTAAGCAGGAGCTTAGAGAACAGGGAGTTAAAACAAAACTAAGTGTCCTTAAAGAGATAGTGAAGGATAAGATAGTAGTTATGATAGATGACAGCATAGTCAGAGGTACTACAACCAGACAGTTAGCTCAAATGGTAAGAGATGCAGGAGCTAAGGAAGTACATGTTAGGATTGCATCACCTCCGGTAACTCATTCTTGTTTTTTTGGTATAGATACTCCTTTTAGAAGTTATTTGATAGGAGCAACAAAGACTATTGATGAGATAAAAGAATTTATTAAAGCTGACAGCATCGCGTATCTTAGCCTGGAGGGGTTAAAAGAAGCTACAGGACCACAGCATGGTTTTTGTTTAGCATGCTTAGATGGAGATTATCCAATGGAAGTACCAAATTTCAAATAAACAAAAGGAGCAAATTATGTCTGATAAATTAACGTATAAGGATTCCGGGGTAGATATACATGCAGGATATGAAACAGTCAAATTAATTAAAAATTATGTAAAAAAAACATACACAAAAGGTGTAGTATCTGATATTGGCGGATTTGGAGGCTTATTTGCAATAGATAAAAATGAGTATGATGAACCAGTTTTAGTTTCTGGAACCGATGGAGTAGGTACAAAGCTTATGATAGCCTTCAAGACGGATATTCATGATACAATTGGTGAGGATGCTGTTGCTATGTGTGTAAATGATGTAATATGTCAAGGTGCAAAGCCGCTGTTTTTTCTGGATTATATAGCTACAGGCAAGTTAGATCCTAAAAAAGCATCTGATATAGTCAAAGGTGTAGCAAATGGATGTATTAAAGCAGGTGCAGCTCTCATTGGTGGTGAAACTGCAGAAATGCCGGGACTTTATAGCGAAGGTGAATATGATATAGCAGGTTTTTGTGTAGGAATAGTGGATAAAAAGAAAATAATTGACGGCAGCAGCATTGTGGATGGTGATATCCTCATAGGAATACCATCAAGCGGAATACATAGTAACGGGTATTCCTTAGTAAGAAAGATTTTCTTTGAACATAAAAATTATTGTATAGATGAATATGTGGAAGAGTTGGGTATGACTATAGGTGAGGCACTTATGGTACCAACTAGAATTTATCCGGAATTAATACTTGATTTGATTACTAAATTTGAAATTAAAGGTATGTCAAATATCACCGGCGGAGGGTTTTATGAAAATATACCAAGAATGTTTCCGGAAGGAATTACCGCAGATATATATACAAAAAATATAGATGTGTTGCCAATTTTTAAGCTTATGCAAAAAGAAGGTAACATTGATGTTGATGAAATGTATTCGACGTTCAACATGGGAATCGGTATGGTCATAGCGGTTAGTGCTGATGTTGCTGAAAAAGTAATTTCTTATCTCAATGAAAAAAGTGAAAAACCTGTAATTATAGGCAAAACTGTAAAAAGAGAAGGAGAGCTCCAAATATGTCACAAATAAAAATTGGCGTGCTTATATCTGGCTCTGGAACTAATTTGCAATCAATAATAGATAGTATAAATTCGCATGAAATTAATGGAAAAATAGAAGTAGTCATTTCTAATAAAGAAACTGCCTATGGGTTAGAGCGAGCGAGACAGCATGGTATAGATGCTGTTTTTGTCCGCTCAAAAGAATTTGCAAACCCTGAACAATATGATGAGGCTATAATTCAAGAGTTAAAAAGCCGCGATGTTGAATTAGTAATTTTAGCAGGTTATTTAAAAATATTGACTCCAAAATTCATAGAGGAGTATAATAATAAAATAATAAATATACACCCATCATTAATACCATCATTTTGCGGAAAGGGTTACTATGGAATTAAAGTACATGAGGCAGCAATAAACTATGGTGTTAAAATAAGCGGAGCAACAGTTCATTTTGTAGATGAAAATGCAGATACAGGACCAATTATACTTCAGGAATCAGTAAATGTGGAATATAGTGACAGTGCGGAAACATTGCAGAAAAAAATACTTAAAATAGAACATAAAATTTTGCCGCAAGCAGTTAAATATTATTGTAATGGCAAGATAGAAATAATAGATAGAAAAGTTAAAATAACCATGGAGGAATAATGATGAGGGCATTAATTAGTGTTTCTGATAAAACAGGAATTGTAGAGTTTGCACAAAAACTATCTGTATTAGGAGTAGATATAATATCTACAGGTGGAACCTCTAAAGTATTGAAAGATGCTGGTATAAAAGTAATAGGCATATCTGAAATAACAGGATTTCCTGAATGCTTAGATGGTAGAGTTAAAACACTTCATCCAAACATTCATGCAGGTTTATTAGCAATACGTTCAAATGAAGAACATATGAAACAGCTTAGCAGCTTAAATATTGACACTATTGATATTGTAGTTGTTAATTTGTATCCGTTTAAACAAACTATACTCAAAGAATCTGTTAATAGACAAACGGCTATAGAAAATATAGATATAGGCGGACCCACAATGCTTCGTTCTGCTGCTAAAAATTATCAGGATGTTGCAGTGGTTGTTGACCCTAAAGACTATGATTCAGTTGTAGAAGAATTAGAAAAAAACAAGGAAGTATCATTAGATACTAAATTTTATTTATGCTCCAAAGTTTTTGAACACACGGCTCATTACGATACTCTTATTGCTACGTATATGAAAAAGGAAAGAGAAGATTTTGATTTGCCTGAAACATTTACTATGACTTTTGAAAAAGTTCAAGATATGAGATATGGCGAAAATCCTCATCAAAAGGCTGCATTTTACAAAGAAGTCAGTAAAAACAACGGACTTCTTGCATCAGCTGAACAACTTCATGGCAAGGAATTATCATTCAATAATATAAATGATACAAATGGAGCACTTGAATTGTTAAAGGAATTTGAAGAACCTACAGTTGTTGGATGTAAGCACTCAAATCCTTGTGGTGTAGGAACGGCCAACAATATTTATGATGCGTATGTCAAGGCTTATACTGCGGATCCTACTTCTATATTTGGTGGAATTGTAGTTGCTAATAGAGAGATTGATAAGCGAACAGCTGAAGAAATTAACAAAATATTTATAGAAATAGTTGTTGCACCTTCTTATAGTGATGAGGCATTAGATATACTTAAATCAAAGAAAAATATAAGACTTTTGAAAATTGAAAATATACTTACAAAGCAAGATAAAAATTCATATGATCTAAAAAAAGTAGCTGGTGGTATTCTGGTACAAACAATAGATTCTAAACTTTTACCCGAAGATGGTGAATTAAAAACAGTTACAGAAAAACAACCAACAGAATCAGAAATGAAAGATTTAATGATGGCATGGAAAATTGTTAAACACACAAAATCTAATGCCATAACAATTGTAAAGGATGGACAATCAATTGGAATTGGTCCTGGTCAGGTAAATCGAATCTGGGCATGTAAACAGGCCATAGAACATGCAATAGAATATCTGGGAGAAAGCAGTTTAAAAGGCGCGTGTTTAGGCTCCGACGCATACTTTCCATTTCCTGATTGCGTAGAGGCTGCAGCCGAAGCAGGCATAACTGCTATAATACAGCCGGGTGGTTCAATTAATGACATAAAATCTATTGAAGCATGCAATGAACACAATATATCAATGATTATGACAGATATGAGACACTTTAGACACTAGTGAATATAAGAGGAGGAAAACATGAAGATACTTGTTGTTGGAGGCGGTGCAAGAGAGCATGCGATATGCTGGAAGCTAAATCAAAGCGATAAGGTTACTAAAATGTATTGTGCTCCTGGCAATGCCGGGATATCACAAATAGCGGAATGCATAAATATAAAAGCAGAAGATATAGAAGAAATCACAAAATTTTCTGTTGATAAAAAAATAGATATGGTAGTAGTTGGTCCGGAAGTTCCCCTAGTATCAGGTTTAGTCGACATGCTTATGAAAAAAGGAATTAAAGCATTTGGACCAAATAAAAAAGGAGCCAGGCTAGAAGGCAGTAAATCATATTCTAAAGATTTTATGAGAAAATACAATATCCCCACAGCAAAATATGAAACATACACCAATTTGCAAAAAGCCCTTGAAGGTTTACAAAATTTTAATACACCAATTGTAGTTAAAGCAGATGGACTGGCGGCAGGAAAAGGTGTTATTATCTGTCAAACTGTAAAAGAAGCAGAAAATGCAATAAATAGTATAATGAAAAATAGAAAATTTGGTAATGCAGGCAGCACGGTGGTTGTTGAGGAATTTTTAGATGGAACAGAAACATCTCTTCTGTGTTTTGTAAATGGCAAAGACATAATACCTATGGAAAGTGCAAGGGATTATAAAAAAGCTTATGACGGAGATAAAGGTCTTAACACTGGAGGTATGGGTTGCTTTTCGCCTAATCCTATTTATACAGAATCTTTGAAACAATATATTAAAGAAAATATTCTTGATACTACACTTGACGGATTTATAAAAGAGAAAATTGATTTTAGGGGGATTTTATTCATCGGGCTGATGATTACAGAAAATGAAGCTAAGGTTCTTGAATACAATACCAGATTTGGAGACCCTGAAACAGAGGTTGTTTTGCCAAGATTGAAATCAGATTTATGTAGTGTCATGGAAAAGACAATAGAAGGAACACTTGCATCAGATGATTTGCAGTGGACGGAAAAACAGAGTACTACTGTTGTGTTGGCATCCGGAGGATATCCGGATGTCTATGAAAAAGGTAAAGAAATATATGGACTTGATTTAGTGGATGAGGATGTAATAGTATTTCATGGCGGAACAAAACTGAAAGATGGAAAAGTATTTACAGATGGTGGAAGGGTTCTGGCAGTAACGGCACTTGGACACACAATAAATGAAGCAAGAGAAAAAGTATATAAAAATATAGTTAAAATTAAATTTGAAAATGCGGAATATAGAAGCGATATAGCAAAACTATAGATAAAAAGTGGTACTTAAGTATCACTTTTTATTTTAACTATTTTAACTATTTTTACCATATTATATCATTATAGTTAGACTTATGAATATATTAGTATTATAAAGCGTAGGAGGGTACTATGGTTATATATGTAGTAAATTGGGGAGATGCATTATGGGAAATTGCAAATTACTATGGTAGCAGTATAGATAGCATAGTAGAAGTTAATAATTTGCAAAATCCAGATGAGTTATTGGTTGGTCAGTCATTAATAATTCCAACCGGAGGCACTGTATACACTGTAAAATACGGAGATACATTATGGAAAATTGCTGAAAAATATGGCGTTTCTTTACAAGATTTAATTGATGCTAATAACATTTTAAATCCAAATGTTTTATTTCCGGGGACCAAATTAACTATTCCTGAAAGATCAAAATCTGCAATAGAAGTAAATGCTTATACTTATAAACTTGGTGATGAGGCTGTTCCGATAGTCGAAGGGGTTAGTAAGGATTTAACATATTTAAGTCCATTTGCTTATTTAATCAAAGAAGACGGAAGTCTGGAGGGTATAGATGACAGTGCTGCAATTAAAACAGCCATATCTGAAGACATTATTCCAATGATGTCAATTGCAAATTTTTCTGTAACATCAAAGGGAGAAAACCTTGCACATGTAGTACTCAATAATCCTCAAATTATAGATGATTTGCTGTCTAATATAGTGAATATAATGAAAGAAAAGGGGTACAAAGGATTAAATATTGATTTTGAAAATGTTCTTCCGGTTGACAGAGATGCTTACACTAATTTTTTGAAAACTACTGTTGATAGGTTGCACAAGGAAGGATTTTTTGTTTCTACTGCACTGGCACCAAAATATGGTCCAGATCAAAGAGGTCTTCTATATGAGGCTCACGATTATGAAGCACATGGTAAAATTGCTGATTTTGTAATACTGATGACATACGAATGGGGTTGGAGGGGAAGTCAGCCAAGGGCGATATCTCCAATAAATGAAATAGAAAGGGTTCTTGATTATGCGGTATCTGTTATACCCAGGGATAAAATTTTGATGGGCTTTCAAATTTATGCAAGGGATTGGAAACTTCCATTTACCGAAGGTGATACGGCGGAGACATTTAGTGTACAAGAAGCGATTGACCGTGCATATAAATATAAATCTACTATTCAATATGATGTAATAAGTCAATCTCCGTTTTTTATATACACTGATGAAAATGGAATAGACCATGAAGTTTGGTTTGAAGATGCCAGGAGTGCACTGGCAAAATTTGATTTAGTTAAAGATTACGGCTTAAGAGGATTGAGCTATTGGGTATTAGGCTATCCATACATACAAAATTGGGAATTGCTCGAAGATAATTTTGATATAATAAAAGGGTAAACAATGTAGGAGATGGTTCAAGATTAAAGTTGAGCCGTCTCATAACATGTTTACCAAACAATTACATTTTTCGTATAATTTCATTTTTATATAAATGATCTAAGGCTATATTTATGGTAATTGCAATTATAAATATTATCCAGCCAGGATGCCATAAATGCATACTGAATCCTAAAATCAAATATATTGTAACAGATAATATCAATATTAAATCGTTCCATGGATTATTATAAGCAGTATCTGTATTCTTTTTTATGCCTAGCATCCTGATATAATATTTATTCTTTAAACTATGATAAACAAATATGCCGGTTGCAATAGCTATTAAGGAGTAAAAAGTAATAAAATCGAGATTGTAATCTTCTAGAGTTACAAAAAATAATGGTGCTAATATATAAAGTATAACCGCGACTGCATAGAAAAATGGAGTTTTACTTCTGAATTTAAAATATTCATTTTTTAACTCTTCAATATTGATGATATTGATAGCACTTATATTATAATCATTTATTGAATCATCAATACCTAATTCGGCTTTAAGTTCATCAATACTACCAAACTGAGAAATTACAATGCCAATTGCTTCATTTCCATTTTTCCCTTCATGTAATAATTCTCTAAACTTTTCTTCCATGTTTTCTAAGATATTTAATTTCATCTCTACTACTTCTTGTGTTTTGGGTAAACTTGAGAACATTGCTTCTACATAATTTTTAATTTGATTCATTGATTATACCTCCATAGTGAATTTATTAATAACTTTTTTTGTTAAATTCCATTCATTGCACTTTTCTTTATAATATTCAATACCTTTATTGGTAATTTTATAGTAGGTTCTTCGTTTACCAAAAGTTTCATCACCATAATAAGATACTATTAAAGCCTTTTTTTCTAATCTGTTAAACGCTGAATAAAGTGTTGTTTCCTTTATATTATAAATCTCTTCCGAACGTCTGTATATTTCTCTTGAAATTTCATATCCATAGGAGTCTTTTTCTAATAGAAGATGCAATATTATAGTATCGTTATAGCCTCTTATTACATCACTGCTTATCAAATAATCACCACCTTTTTACTACGTCTGATAAAGTAATCTTATTATATCATAATTACTACGTCAGGTAAAGTAATTTTAAAAAAAGATTGATAATATTATTTTGAAATAGTATAATGTACATAAAAAAATTGTATGTGCCTTTATATATTTATATATTCAAAACTTTGGAGGTTAAATTATATGAAAAATGAATTTATTTATGATACTGTAATTGGAAAAATTCGTATTTCGGAAGATGGAACAGCAGTAACTTGTATTTCTTTCGAGGATGAGGAAAATGAAAGAGATTCAGAATTAAATGAAACTCCTCTTTTGAAAAGGGCATTTGAGCAAATTCAAGAATATTTAGATGGAAAAAGAAAAATATTTGATTTTCCAATAGAGCTAACAGGAACTAATTTTCAGAAAAGTGTATGGAGGGCATTACAAGAAATTCCATATGGAGAAACTAAAAGCTATAAGGAAATAGCTATAGCAGTTGGAAATGAGAAAGCATGCAGAGCAGTAGGTATGGCAAATAATAAAAATCAAATTCCAATAGTTGTTCCATGCCATCGAGTAATTGGAACAAATGGTAAACTTGTTGGTTATGCAGGTGGATTAAATATAAAGGAGAATCTTCTAAATATAGAAAAAAAATATAAATGAGGGGATTTTTAATCCCCTCATTTATATTTATAGAGATGCCTTATATATATTTAGCACATCTTCTTTGTTAAGCGGACTATAAGAATTGGTTAATTTTTTTGATGCTTTTTCTGCCATAATATCAAATTTTTCTTCCCCTATTCCCACTTCTCTTAATGTTGATGGAATTCCCATGCTGTTGAAATATTCTCTTGTTTTTTCAATCGACTTATTAGCAATTTCATACTTATCTAATGAAGAATCTATTCCCCAAACATTTACTCCATATTGAACGAATTTTTCCAGATGGCTATCATTTAATACACGTTTCATCCAATGAGGTGTAATTATTGCCAATCCCACACCATGAGTTATATCATAGTATGCACTCAATTCATGTTCTATAGCGTGACAACTCCATGGACCTGGTTTTCCTAACGCTAAGAATCCATTAATTGCCCAGCTTGATGTCCACATTAAATTGGCTCTGGCTTCGTAATCATCTGGTTTTTCTATAGCTTTTACCCCAAATTCTATACATGTCTTTAATAATCCTTCTGCCATTCTATCCTGCATGTAACCTTCAGAATTAGAAAAGTAAGCTTCGATAATATGACTCATTATATCTGCTGTACCCGCAGCAGTTTGATATTTTGAAACAGTATATGTATACTCGGGGTCTAGAATTGATGCTACAGGTCTCATATTTACATTTCCTACACCAATTTTATCATTTGTTTCCATATTTGATATTACAGCTAACATATCCATCTCAGAACCGGTTGCAGCTAAAGTTAAAACACTTACAATTGGCAATACATCTTTGATTTTTTTAGGATCTGTAACTAAATCCCAAGGGTCACCATCGTAAGCTACACCGGCAGCAATGACCTTGCCGCAGTCTATGGTGCTTCCTCCTCCAACTGATAAAACAATATCTGCATTAAACTGTCTACACAACTCAATTCCTTTTTTTACAGAGTTAAGTTTGGGATTAGGCTCAACTCCGGATAATTCAGTATATTTAATGTTGTTCTCATTAAACATAGTTGTAATTGTGTCATATAATCCAATTTTTTTTATGCTTCCTCCTCCGTAAACAATTAAGACTCTGCTACCATGATTTTTAATAATATTAACTAAATTCTTAATTTGACCCTTACCAAAATATATTTCGGTAGGTATTGAATAAACAAAATTTTGCATAATAATATTCTCCTAATTTATTATATATTTTTAAAATATATAAGATATAATTAAAGACTTTGATTATATCTTATAATGTAGAATCGTTCTATTAATTTGACGATATAAAATAGTATATATTATATTATTATGATTTTCAATACCCATTATATACTTATAAAAATATATTGAAATAAAAATTATTCGTTCAAAAACTGTATAAATCTATTGTTAAAAAGAGCCAGTTCATCGTAGAAAACTCCATGACCACTATGTTCAAAAGGATACAAAACGGATCCTGCAATTCCTTTATTCATTAATAATGCAAGGGGAAATGGGCATATTTGGTCTAATTTCCCATGAAAGATGCCGGTAGGAACTTTTATGGATGAAAAATCTGAGCTGACATCTTCATCACGTAAAGATACAGCTGTTTTAATGGTTGCATAACTGGATGAGGATAATGACAGACCATTAAACCAAGTCATAAAACTTGGAGTTACTTGACTTGCAAAAAACATGCTCCCAAAATCTACTAAAGTTTGAGGTCTGTCATAATAAAAGCTTGAAATTAATTTGTTGACTGCCTCTATAGACATTCCATAGGGATTGTTTGGTCTTTGAGTAAACGATGGAGCAGCAGCTGCCCAAAGTCCAAGCTTATCAACTTTATATCCTGAATGACGAGACATATAACGAATTACTATAGGGCCCCCCATTGAAAATCCAACCAGAGTTATGTTTTCAAGGTTAAGTTTTTTAATGATTACGTAAATATCATCGGATAACCGATCATAAGAATATCCATCCCATGGAGCAGATGAATTGCCAAATCCTCTTAAGTCGATGGAAATACAACGGAAACCAAAATTAGGTAATACATTTAATTGATATTCAAACATTTTATGGTTTATAGGCCAGCCGTGAACAAAGAAAATGTTTTTTTTACCACATGGGTTCAAATCATAAACAGCAATGTTTACACCCTTTTCAACTTCTATGTAATACATGAAAATCAACACCTTCTTTTAATTGTTTTAATTATATTATGTATTTAAAACATAGGAGTTACAATAAAATTCTAATTATGTAAAAAAACTATTGACAAATTTAAATGTATAGCATATAATACGGAATAACAAAACATACTATTCATATAGAATAAGTATGAAATAAAAAAAGGAGAGTAAAATTATGGCAAAGATATATAAAAACTTAACAGAACTTATTGGTAAAACACCACTGTTAGAATTATCAAACTACGAGAGCATAAATGACCTGGAAGCTAAACTAATTGCAAAACTTGAATACTTCAATCCGGCAGGAAGTGTAAAGGACAGGATAGCATATGCTATGATAAATGATGCAGAGAAAAAGGGTCTGATAAAAAAAGACACCGTCATAATAGAACCTACAAGTGGAAATACGGGTGTCGGATTAGCATTTGTTGCAGCGTCAAAGGGGTATAAATTAATATTAACTATGCCAGATACTATGAGTATTGAACGAAGAAAATTACTTAAAGCTCTTAATGCAGAAATTGTGCTTACTCCGGGTGCGGAAGGAATGAAGGGAGCTATAAATAGGGCAGAAGAGTTATCTAAGCAATATCCAAATTCATTTATTCCACAACAGTTTAACAATCCTGCAAACCCTGAAATTCACAGAGAAACAACTGCTGTCGAAATTTGGGAAGATTTAGATGGAGATGTGGGAGCATTTATTGCAGGTGTAGGAACAGGCGGTACAATAACAGGAGTTGGAGAATTTTTAAAATCAAAAAACCCAGATATTAAAATAATTGCTGTTGAACCTTATGATTCACCTGTGCTTTCAGGCGGGACTCCTGGTCCTCATAAAATCCAAGGTATAGGGGCAGGTTTTATTCCTGAAGTAATAAACGTGAATATAATTGATGAGATTTACAAGGTTAAAAACGAAGAAGCTTTCCAATCAGCACAAAATATAGCAAAGTCTGAAGGGCTTCTTGTAGGTATTTCATCAGGAGCTGCACTGTTTGCGGCAACACAAATTGCGAAGCGTTCTGAATTTAAAGGTAAAAAGATTGTAGTGCTATTGCCTGATACAGGTGAAAGATATTTATCAACAGCATTGTTTGATTAACATAAAATCAGTTTGATAAGAGGTAATAAATGTATTATATGATTATATTAGTTATAATCATATAATACATAATTAAATGAAAAACATGAATCCCTGTTCTTCTCTGTTTTTTTCAGATGCTATTACCAAATCATATAGACTGATTTTTTCTATAGTATTTTTTATAGAAGAATCTAATGCTTCAAAAATATTAGAACGCATAGCTGCTTCGATTTCCGGAGCTTTTTCCAATACTGTATTTTCTGTATCTTCAAAAATGGAAAGTTCAACAGCCGATAAAATTTCAAAAACAGATATATCTTTTGGTTCCCTAGCTAGCTGATATCCACCTTGAGCTCCCTTTATAGAATTGACAATATTACCTCTTTTTAAGAGTGAAAAAACCTGCTCAAGATATATTTTAGAGATTCCAAGCTTTTCTGAAATACTAATTACCGTAATATATTCACCTTTGTTGTAGTCTTGAGCAATACTTATTGTTGCAGCTAATGCATATCGTCCTTTTGCAGATATTCTCATTTTCGGACTCCATTTCATATTAGAATTATATGTATAGAATGATATATAAAAAAAACCCAATTGTCAACATTTAATATAAATAATGTGGTTACATAGTCAAAAATATAAGTATTACGGTAAAATTTTAAATGCCTGAGATATTTCGAAAATGTGCTAAAAGTAGTGGAATTTTTGAACAGCCAATAAATAAATCAACAGGAACTGAACACATCGACAATATAATTTTCGACTTAGAACAAGCATTACAATAAATAATATACGATTCATTAAAAAAAGAAGCTATTTTAAATTGATATTTGAACCGATCCACAAAAGTTAGACCAAAAATTTAATTTTTTGGGGTCACATCAATTTAAGTAGCTTCTTTTGTTAAATTTACAATAAAAAGTTGAAAATTTAATAAATATAAAGTATAATTTCATAACGATAAAAAATTTGGAAGTATGTTGAAATAACTTTGGAGGATGAAATGCTTATTAAATTAACAGATAGAATATATTATATGCCACACAATGAAGAAACGGATAGACCAATTTTAGGGTACATTAGAGGTGATGATTATTCATTGATGATAGATGCGGGAAACTCAAAAAAACATGCTGAACTTTTTTTGGATGAAATTTCAAAACTAGGACTGCCGCATCCTGTATATGTGGCTTTAACTCATTCTCACTGGGATCATACATATGGATTGTGTGGCTTAAATGCTGTATCAATATCATGTCGTGAAACAAAGGAGTATTTAGATGAAATGAGCAAGTGGGAATGGACAGATGAAGCCATGCAAAATAGGCTTTTAAATGGAAAAGATATCGAATTTTGTGATACAATGATTAGGAAAGAATATCCTGATAGAAGGGAAATTTTTGTTAAAACTGCTGATGTTGTATTTGAAAGTGGACTTTCAATATATTTGGGAAATATTAGCTGTGAACTTAAAAAAATAGAAAGTTCACATTCCAATGATTGTGTTGTTGTCTATGTGCCACAGGAAAAAATAATTTTTATAGGAGATATTATATGTGAAGATCTGCATCATGGGGAGCCTGTATATTATAGAGATAAACTTGAAAGTTTGATAAAAAATATGCGAAACATAGATTTTAAAACAGCACTATTTGGGCACCTTCCTCCATTAACGAAACAGGAAGTAATTGCAATACTGGAGGATGAATCTAATAATGTGATTTAAATTTCATTGAGACAATTCAAAATATTTTCTTAATGAAATTGAATTGTTTTCTTGATTAAGTGCAGTTAAATTACATGATATGACAATTATTTATCCAAGTTAATCGTTTATTGACAAATATAGTTTATTGATTTAGAATTTAGTAATACATATTCAATGAACTGAGACTTATACTATGATTAGACTTAATTGGAGATGTTAATGATTGCCAGAGAAAAAGAGATTGCATATTGATATAGGAGGAAACAGATGATTAGAACAGGGATATTGACTATTAGTGATAAGGGTTCAAGAGGTGAAAGAGAAGATGAAACTGGTCCTGCAATAAAAAAAGCACTCAATGAGAAAGAATATATAGTTGAATATTATAAAGTTGTGCCGGATGAAATAGATATAATTTCTAAGGAATTAATATATATGTGTGACGAACTTAAGATTGAACTTGTGCTTACAAATGGTGGAACCGGATTTTCTCAAAGAGATGTAACACCTGAAGCGACACGTATGGTTATAAAAAAAGAAACACCTGGAATCTGTGAAGCAATGAGACAGAAGTCTCTTGAAATAACTCCTAAGGCAATGCTTTCAAGAGCAATATCGGGCATAAGGTATGGATCTTTGATAATAAATCTTCCCGGGAGTCCAAAAGGAGCTGTTGAAAATTTAGAATTTGTTCTGCCGGCACTGCCACATGGTATAGAAATACTTAATGGTACTGGAGGAGAATGTGCCAGATAATCTGTATAATTATACTGTAACCGGCGAGATAATACACCAATGAGGAGTTGGAAAAATGCTTGACAAAAAAGGAAGAAAAATAGATTACCTCAGAGTTTCTCTAACGGATAGATGCAATCTAAGATGTGTGTATTGTATGCCGGAAGAAGGAATAATGAAAAAAACACATAACGATATAGTTCGTTTTGAGGACCTAGAAAAAGTGATAAGCGCATTTGCTGCTCTTGGTATTAAAAAAGTTAGATTTACAGGCGGGGAACCGTTGATTTTGAAAGGAATTGAGAAGCTAATTAAATTTACATCATCTATGCCGGAGATAGATGATGTATCTCTGACAACAAACGGTATTTTGCTGTATGATAAGGCTGAGAAGTTAAAGCTCGCAGGACTAAACAGGGTAAATATCAGTCTGGACACTTTAGATGAAGATAAATACAAAGAAATCACGAGAGGTGGAGATATCCATAAAGTTTTAGCTGCAATAGAAAAATGCATAAGCATAGATTTAAAGCCAGTCAAAATTAATACTGTATTGATGAGGCATTTTAATGATGATGAAGTGGATAAATTCATTAATTTAACAAAAGATATGCCGGTACAGGTAAGATTCATTGAACTCATGCCAATAGGCGAAGGATTGAAATTTTATGAAAAAAGCAGTATGAAAATAGATGAAATAATAAGCGGACGCAAGGACTTAATTCATATAAAAGACAAAAGCAATGTTGCATCAGTTTATAAAATCGATGGAGCAAAGGGAACTGTGGGTTTTATAAGTCCGATAAGCTGTAAATTTTGCAATGATTGTAACAGAGTTAGACTTACATCAACAGGTGCCATAAAGCCGTGTCTTCATTCTAATGAGGAAATAAGCTTAAAACCATATTTAAACGATGAAAATATGTTAAAACAAGTAATTAAAGATGCAATATATAATAAACCTGACGAACATCATTTAGAAGCGGATAAAAAAAGTAAAACTAATAAAATGATGTATCAAATAGGAGGTTAAAATGGATTTTACACATATAAATGACCAGGGAAGGGCAAGAATGGTCGATGTCAGTGAAAAAGAAGAAACCAACAGAGAAGCTATAGCAAAAGGCTATGTGTATATGAAGAGAGAAACACTGGATAGAATCAATGAAGGTACTATGAAAAAGGGAGATGTTCTCTCAGTTTCACAGGTTGCAGGTATTATGGGTGCTAAAAATACAGCCAGCATAATTCCTATGTGCCATCCCATTATGATTTCAGGATGTGATATAAGTTTTAAGCTTGATTTTGAATATAATAGAGTTGAAATTATTGCAACGGTTAAAAATTCTGGACAAACAGGAGTTGAAATGGAGGCTCTGACCGCAGTTACCATTGCAGGGCTGACTATATACGACATGTGCAAGGCAATAGATAAAGAAATGATAATTTCAGATATTATGCTATTAAGAAAAATAGGCGGCATATCAGGTGTTTTTGAGAGAAAATTGATTTAGTGGAGGAAAAATGGCTAAAATAGTGGCAGTTAATATAAGTGAAGCAAAAGGTGTACCAAAGGTTTCTATAGACAAAGGATATTTTGAAGTTAACCATGGACTTGTTGGAGACGCACATGCAGGAAATTGGCACAGACAAGTTAGTTTATTGGGTCAGGAGAGCATTGATAAAATGACAGATGCTGGAGTAGATGGACTGTCTACTGGTAAATTTGCGGAAAACATAACAACAAAAGGAGTTATTTTATATGAACTTCCTGTAGGAACGAGAATGAGAGCTGGAGAAGTTATAATGGAAGTGACACAAATAGGTAAAGAATGCCATTCGGGATGCGCTATAAGAGAGCTTGTCGGGGATTGTGTCATGCCAAGAGAGGGTATATTTACTAAAGTTATCGTTCCGGGTTGGATTAAACCGGGAGATGAAATTGAAGTGTTAAAAGATAGCAAATAAGATTTTGGAGAAACTACAGTTACTTTATTTATCTTAGTTTATTTTTTGCATTCTGTAAATAGAGCTAAGGCTATTGTCATATATTTTATTTTTCACAATTTTGAGAAATTTGTTGATTTTTGTCAAAAAAAATGGTAATATAATTTTCGTTCATCTTAATTAGGCACATCTGTGCTCAAAAATTATGAAAACGTTATTTTTGTTGCGGTTGTGAGCTAAAGCATGTTATGTATAGTAGTGGTAAAAATGAAAATTGAGCAAAGAAAGGATAAAAATCAAATGAAAAATAATGTTTTTCAGTCGTTAAAATTTAAACTAGGTCTTATGTTAATAGTATTTGCAATAATACCTATGATAGTGGCGAGCATAATATTTTTAACACAAATGAGAATCAACCTTCTGCAAGACCAAAAAAAGTCGGTGGATAAGCAGCTCTCTCTTGTAAGTGACAATATTGATGTAGTTTTTGAAAACATGAGAAATAATGTTAGTTATTACGCAAAAAGTAAGTTATTAAAAATGTCTGATGGTACAATTACTTCGTATGTAAATAATACTCAGAATATTAAAATGACTCCAGGTCAAAATCAAGGTATTGAGCAAGAAATATTTGAGAGCTTTCAAGAGTTCGGGAAGGCACATCCATCATATCAATATGTCTATATGGGAACTGAAAATGGGGGATATATTCAATATCCGGATGGTAATATTGAAGGATCCTTTGACCCAAGAATACGACCCTGGTATCCTGTTGCAGTAGAAGCAGGTGATGAAGCTGTACTGGGAGATCCATACTATTATGCTACAGATGATGTTGTGATTATTGGTGCATCTCAGGCAATTAAAGACAGTTCCGGTGATGTTGTTGGTGTAATGGCAATGGATATGAGCTTAGATAGCCTTACGTCTATGTTTGATAAAGCAAGTGAAAATAGTAATGGTTATTATATGCTGGTTGGAAAGGATGGCACAATCATTGCTGACCCACATGACAAAGAAAACAATTTTAAAAATATTTTAGAAGTTTATGATACAAATTTTGTTAATGCGGTTACGACAAATGCAGATTTTGAGAAAATTGATTTAAATGGTGGAAAATGGTATATCAAAAGTATGCTTTCTGAAGATACAGGCTGGAACTATGTTGCAGTTGTATCTGAGGATCAATTACTGGCAGTTGTAAATGCTTTAATTAATATAATTCTTCTTACGATTTTGATTGTTCTAGTTATAGCTATTTTAGTAGGAATTGCCGTTAGTAACAGTATAGCTAAGCCGATTAAAGCTGTTACTGAAAGTGCACAAAAAGTTGCTGATGGTGATTTCAATGTAAGCATTAATGCTAAAGCAAATGGTGAAGTGGGGCTGCTTATAGATTCTTTTAAAAAAATTGGAGTAACCTTGAATAATTACAAAAATCATATAGAGGAAATCACAGCAATTCTTAATAAAATTGCAGATGGAGATATAGATTTTGAATTAAAGAACGAATACATAGGTGAATTTAATAAAATTAAAACCTCATTACTAAATATATCGAAGACGCTGAATTATACATTATCTCAAATTAAGGTATCCTCTCAACAAATTGCTAGCGGCTCAGAACAGGTCGCAGAGGGTTCGCAGGCTTTAGCTCAAGGGGCAACAGAACAAGCATCTTCTATAGAAGAACTATCTGCAACTATTAGCGAAATTTCTGTACAGATTAAAGAAAATGCTGAGAATGTTCAGTTCGCAAATACTATAGTTGAAAAAACAGGCTCAGATATTAATAATTGTAATGAGCGGATGAAACAGATGATTGATGCCATGAGCAGTATAAGTGATAAATCAAGTCAGATTGGCAAAATAATTAAAACAATAGATGAAATCGCATTTCAAACCAATATTTTGGCGCTTAATGCAGCAGTAGAGGCAGCGCGTGCAGGCGAAGCGGGTAAAGGCTTTGCAGTAGTTGCAGACGAAGTCAGAAATCTAGCTCAAAAATCTGCGGAGGCAGCAAAGGATACAACAATATTAATTGAGAGTTCCGTTCAATCAGTTGAAAGCGGGACGAAAATTGCGGATGAAACGGCAAAAATGCTTGAAGAAATTGTTATATCGTCTAAAGAAATTGTAACTACTATTGATAAAATCGCTTCTGCATCACAACAGCAAGCTGATGGTGTAGTTCAAATTACAATTGGTGTTGATCAAATATCAGCAGTTGTGCAGACCAATTCAGCTACAGCTGAAGAAAGTGCAGCAACTAGTGAAGAACTTAGTGGGCAGGCTAAGGTACTTGAAGATTTGGTCTATAAGTTTAAATTGAAAATGGAAAGTGAAAGTTATATTTAATCTATGAAAATCATATGAATTTAAAAAGCTGAAGGCAGACAATAAATTTTAGAAGATACATTACTGACTTCTGCTTTTTATATTTAACATTATAGTTACAAAATATAGTATAGTATAATTCCTATCTTGCAATAATCTGAATTTAATGTTATAATTGATTGAAAACGATATCACGCAAGGAGGTCACGTTATGGAAAAATCATTTGAGAATGTAAATAATAAAATTTATGAAGGTATTTCTTTTACTTACGAGAAAGTTACGACGGCGGCAGATTCATATATATCTAATTCATCTTCGATAGACAGCCTTCTTTCATCACCGTCGCTTCTTTCTATGGTAATTGATATTTCTTGTAAAATGTTAGATAAGTTGTTACCAGATGATTATATCACAGTTGGAAGGAACTTAGAGCTTTCTCACTATAATCCTACTCTAATAGGAGAGAAAATAACTATTACTATCACGGTGAAAAAGGTTGATAAACAAAGAGTTCATTTAGAATTTGTAGGAAGTGATTATCTTGGTGAATTTTGCAAAGGGAAGTATGAAAAAGTTATAGTTAGCAGAAATGCGCTAATTGAAAGTGCGGTTAAAAGAGCTAAATTATAGATTAGCCAAAAATTGATTTAATAAACTTTTCTTTAGTATGAACAAGTATTAAGATAATGATCAATAATTAAAAATAACACATCTTTAATTTTTTATGAGATGTGTTATTTTAATTATTTTAGTTATGCCAAATTCTAATATTTAAAAATAAAAATTTAATACCATTAGTATAACTGCTCAAAAAATAGTAAAACTATTTATGAGGTGATAATTATGGCAAAAGCTGGTATGAGGAGACCAGATCCAAAAGAACCACATGGAACAGAAAGCAATCATAAAATGCATATGCCTAAAAATGATGTGCCGCCTGTTCCGGAAATTCAAGGCAAAGCCAAAAATGGACATGAGAAGGCTAAACAAATTATTATAAACAAAATTCATCATAAGGAACTTGAGTAAATAATATTGTAACGACATACTGTCATCGTGATGATAAATCCATTGTAAAAGCTATTCAAATATTATAAAATAGCCAAATTTGATTTATCATCTTTTTTGTTTCAATATAAATTTGTAGGGTATAAAGATAATTACATGGAATACTATGAATAGAAAGTTTGTAGTAAGGGAGGAAATAAATGTATAATATTTTAATTGGAGGCGAAGCAGGTCAAGGTATAGACACTACTTCATCCATTTTGGAAAAGTTTTTTAAGAAATCAGGTTACTATGTTTTTACCACAAAAGATTTTATGTCTCGTGTAAGGGGCGGTCATAATTTTTCTTTATTGAGATTTGGAAATGAAATTATAACTTCACACAGTGATAAAGTTGACGTTATAATAGCACTCAATGATGAAACAATAGAACTACATAAATCTAAGCTAAAAGATAACGGCTTTATACTTTGCGATTCACGCTTGGAATCAAACGGTCCGCAGATGATTAAATTAGATATGAATAAAATGGCCATGGATATAGGGAATAAAAATGTATTAGGAAGCATAGCAGTTGGAGCTATATTAAAAATGTTTAATGAAAAATTAAATAACTTTGAAAATATAATACGAGCTTCTACAAAAGAAAAATATATTGAAGCTAATATTAAAGCTATAAAGGTCGGATATGACAGTGTGGATTCGATATTTTTAAATAAAAGTGGAGAATTCAGTGACTGGATGCTCATATCAGGCAATAAAGCCTTGGCATTAGGGGCAATTGCAGCAGGAATGAAATTTTATTCTGCATATCCCATGTCTCCAGCTACATCGATAATGGACTATTTAGCTATAAAAAGTGTGGAGTCAGAAATAGTAGTTGACCAAGCAGAAGATGAAATTGCTGCTATGAATATGGCAATTGGGGCATCATTTGCCGGAGTTAGGTCAATGACTGCAACATCAGGAGGAGGGTTTTGCTTAATGGTGGAAGCATTGGGATTGTCAGGTGTTGCTGAAATTCCAGTTGTAGCAGTTGATGTTCAAAGACCGGGACCTGCAACCGGGTTAGCTACCAGAACAGAACAATCTGATTTGAAATTTGTAATATCAGCGTCTCAAGGAGAATTTCCGAGGATGGTAATTGCATTGAGAAATCATGAGGATGCATTTTATCAAACAGCCAGGGCTTTTAATTTATCAGAGAAATATCAAATTCCTGTTATTATTCTAAGTGACCAATATCTTGCAGACTCCTCAGCAAGTGTGAAGCCTTATGATTTAAGCAAAATAAGTTGGGAATTACCTTCAATATCGTCAAACGAAGAAGATGAGTATTTAAGATATCGTTATACGGATAACTATGTATCGCCAAGGTTGATTCCAGGCAAATCAAGAAATTTTGTTACAGCTGACAGCCATGAGCATGATGAACAAGGATGGATTTGTGAAGAAGCTAAAACACGTGTAAAAATGGTTGATAAAAGAATGAAAAAACTTGAAAGATTAATAGAAGAAGATTTACAAGAACCTGAATTTGTCGGTTTTGAAAAATGTGAAAATCTGCTTGTTGGATGGGGTTCTACCTATGGAGCAATTGTTGAAGCAATCGAAACTCTTAATAAAGATGGAGAAAAAAAATATGGAGCATTGGTTTTTGGAGATGTTTATCCCCTGCCCGAAAAATTATTAAGAGAAAAAGCAATGGCAGCTAATAGCATTATTAATGTAGAACAAAATGCAACCGGGCAATTAGCCGGTTTGATCAGAGAAAAAACCGGTATAGAATGCAGCCAAAGCATATTAAGATATGATGGAAGGCAAATGTCCGGAGAAGAAATTGTATCACAAATCTTGAAGGGAGGAAACCAATAATATGAATACTTTTAATACTTATAAAACTTCATGGTGTCCTGGATGCGGGAATTTTAATATATTGAAATGTTTAAAAACAGCATTAGAAGAACTTGATAAAGATCCTTATGAAGTTTTAATGGTTTCCGGTATAGGTCAAGCGGCAAAAACAGCTCAATATATTAGTGCAAATAGTTTTAATGGATTGCATGGCAGGGCATTGCCGGTTGCCGTAGCCACGAAAATAGCAAATGAAAAATTAACAGTTATTGTAAATTCAGGAGATGGTGATTCATATGGAGAAGGTGGGAATCATTTAATACATAACATCCGAAGAAATGTAAATATTACTCATTTTGTTCATAACAATCAAATATATGGACTTACAAAAGGTCAAGCATCACCTACAACTAGTGAAGGTCAAGTGACTAGAGTACAGCCTAACGGAAATATTAACCCTGCATTGAATCCCATATTTTTAGCAATTGCGGCTGGCGCCGGTTTTGTTGCAAGGTCATTCAGCGGCGATACTGAACATCTTGTTTCTATGATGAAACAAGCAATTTCTTATGATGGTTATGCAATTGTAGATATTTTGCAACCATGTGTTAGTTTTAATAAAATAAATACTTATGCTTATTATAAAAGCAGAGTTTATCATTTAGGTGAAGAATATGATTCATCTAATAAATTAGGGGCAATTCAAAAATCAATGGAGTTTGATGACAAAATACCTATTGGTGTTATTTATAAGGAAGAAAGAAATACTTATCATCAGCGAAATATTACTTTATCAAGTGGTGAACCTTTGCTTGACAGAAAGACAGGCTTAAAAGTCGTTCAAAAATTGATTGATGAGTTCATATAAATTATTTTAGAAGAGTCAGAGACCGCTCTATAAAAACCTCTTGACATTAACGTTGCGTTAAGGTGTAGAATGATTTTGTGAGGAGGAGATACTATGGAATATACAGTAAAAAAACTTGGCAATTTAGCAGGTGTCAGTACAAGAACACTTAGATATTATGATGAAATAGGAATTCTTAAGCCGGCAAGAATCAATAGCTCAGGATATCGAATTTATGGTCAAGAAGAAGTTGATAGATTACAGCAAATATTATTTTATAGAGAATTGGGCGTTAGCTTAGATAATATAAAAGATATTGTAATTAATCCTTCTTTTAATGCAGCTGATGCACTTATGGAACATCATGAAAAACTCCTTACAAAAAGAAAACAATTAGATATTTTAATAGCTAATGTTGAGAAAACTATAGCGTATAATGGAGGGAGTATTAAAATGAGTGATAAAGAAAAATTTGAAGGTTTTAAGAAAAAAATGATTGATGATAACGAAAAAAAGTATGGAAAAGAAATTAGAGATAAATATGGTGATGATAAAGTTAAAGCATCAAATGACAAGTTAATGAATATGTCAGAAGAACAATTTGCAGAGTTGGAGAAACTTGGGGATATGGTAATTGAAACTTTAACAAAAGCGTATGCTACCGGTGATCCATCTGGTGAACTTGCACAAGAAGCAGCTAAATTGCATCATCAATGGCTGAGTTATACTTGGACTAATTATACTAAGGAAGCACACGCCGGTGTTGCTCAAATGTATGTAGACGATGAAAGATTTAAAAAATATTATGATAAAAAGCAACCGGGAGCAGCAGAATTTTTAAGAGATGCGATATTAATTTACACAGGTATAAAAAAATAATTTAATACTAGTGTTAAAAAGGTACCTATAAATTGGACACATAAAAATGTGTTTATACATAGGTACCTTTTTATAAATAATAGGAAATAACACTTTATAGTAAAAACTAGTCAGGAACTTTTAAAATCGAAGTTCGTCTAATGTGTATAACAAAAAAATTAGAGAGGTAAATGAAATGAAATTTAAATCAAAATTAGTTACAATATCAACAGTAACAGTTTTAACACTATCAATAGCAGGGCAATGTTTTGCAACAGCGATTCCGTTTACAGATATTGAGAATGTTAGTGCAAAAGATAAAATAAATGAGCTTAGGGATAAAGGTTATGTAAATGGTGTTGCAGATGGTATATTTGCTCCAGACAAGACAGTTACTGCTGCAGAGAGTATACAACTTTTTGTTAACGCTTTTAATTTAAATCTTGATACAGTAAGATTTATTAAAGAGCCTAAAGCTACTGACTATTTTATAAATGCTGCTGATGATGCTTGGTATGCAAATGCTTTAATTATTGCAACTATTAACGGTATAGAACTCAATAATGATATTGATCTTAACCAAGAATGGACACGAGAGGAATTTACTTATCATTTAATACAAACTATTGAAAAACATGGAAACCTTCCTATGATAAATATTGTCCCTACGGAAATTAAAGACCAAGATAAGTTGACGGTTAGTTATGATGGAGCGATTCAACGTGCACTTGTTTATGGAATTGTTCAGCTAGATGCAGAAGGTAAATTAAATCCAAAAGAAAAAATCACTCGTGCAGAAGCAACTGAACAAATTTATAACGCACTTAAATATATTGATGCACATCAAGCCCCAACTGAAAATTAAATACAATATTATAGTAGCTCATCACTTAAAAGTGGTGGGCTATTTTAGTTATTATAATAGGGTAATTAGTAAATTATGTTCATTTTATTAATGCTGGTTTAATTCATTATTGCAAAATCTAGTTTGATGTATTAGAATATACTTATATTTGTTATAATTGTTGTTAAAAAATAAACATTAAGCAAATAAATTTTTAAAGAAATATGAGGTCTGTGCTACATGGCATATAAAGATTTACAAACCTTTATGACAGCAATAAACTCTATAGGCCAGTTAAAATCAATAGAAACAAGTGTTTCATCAGAACTGGAAATAACAGAAATCGCAGATAGAGTTTCAAAAGATAATGGTCCTGCTCTACTGTTTAAGAATGTTAAAGGTTCAAAATATCAGCTGATAATTAATGCAATGGGCAGCTATGACAGAATGAGCATTGGTTTGGGTGTAGAAAAATTAGATGATATTGGTGCTGAAATTGCAAAATATTTGGATTTAGGAAATTATTTGTCGATTGCAAAATTATTTAAAAGCATACCACGTTTATTTAGACTTCTACATGTATTTCCTGTTAAGAGTAAATTCAAAGGAAAGTGTCAGCAAGTGATTGAAAAAGAAGTAAACCTAAATACATTACCAGTGCTTAAATGTTGGCCGGAAGATGCCGGTAAATTTATAACATTACCTTTAGTATTTACAAAAGATATTAAATCTAAACAACAAAATGTTGGAATGTACAGACTGCAAATACTTGATGAAACAAGTACAGGAATGCACTGGCACAAACATAAAGATGGTTCGGAAATATATAAAGGCTACATAGATAATAAACAGAAAATGCCTGTTTCGGTAGCATTAGGCTGTGACCCCTCAATAACTTATGCAGCAACAGCACCTCTGCCTAAAATGATTGATGAAATGATGCTTGCAGGTTGGCTTAGAAAGTCAAATGTCAGAATGGTTAAGTGTATTACTAATGATATTTATGTTCCCAGCAATGCAGAAATCATTTTAGAAGGTTATATTGACCCAGCAGAGGAGTTGATACTTGAAGGACCTTTTGGTGATCACACAGGATATTATTCCTTGGCAGATTACTATCCTAAATTTCATGTTACATGTATTACTCATAAGAAAAATGCTGTTTATCCTGCAACTGTTGTAGGTAAACCTCCCATGGAGGATTGTTACATGGCTAAGGCAACTGAGCGTATTTTTCTCCCTATGTTGAAAATGCTGATACCTGAATTGATAGATTTAAATATGCCCTTTGAGGGTGTATTTCATAATTGTGCAATTGTATCTGTAAAAAACAAGTATCCGGGTTGTGCTCAAAAAATTATGAATTCAATTTGGGGTATGGGTCAAATGATGTACACTAAATTAATTATAGCTGTGGATGAAACTGTAAATGTTCAAAATCTAAATGAAGTACTCAATGCTGTCTTGAAAAATGTTGTAAATAAAGAAAATCTGATTTTTTCAGATGGACCGTTAGATGCTTTGGACCATTCATCAAACAGCGCAATGTACGGTAGTCGATTGGGTATTGATGCAACTTCTAATATGAATACTAATCAAAAAAATGGAATAACTAATACCTATCAAATACTATTTATTAAAAAAAATAAACCGTGGCAAGGTAAAAAGGCTTTGGAAGAATTTATTAAGGTAAATCCTGATAAATTTGTAATTGTTGTTGATGATGTAGCTGACACGAAAGATTTATCTACGATAATGTGGAAACTATTTAATAATATTGATGCTAAGAGAGATATACTGATAATTGATAATAAAATGGGAATTGATGCTACTAGAAAAATGAAGGAAGAAGGCCTCACCAGGGATTGGCCTAATGATATTATAATGTCAGAAGAAATTAAACAATATGTAAATGAAAGATGGGACGAATATGGAATTGACTAAAATTATTAACAAAATTAAGGAGTATGGCAAGCTCGTTATGTTTTCCCATACTGTTTTTTCACTTAGCTTTGCGGCTGTCTCTATGGTTTTGGCAGCTAAGGGCTTACCACAGATATCTACAATGTTTTGGATACTTGTTTGCTTCATGGCAGCAAGAACAGGTGCTAACGCTATAAACAGAGTTATAGATGCAGAAATTGATGCCAGAAATCCCAGAACTGCAACAAGACAAATACCAAAGGGTGAAATAAAAAAGGTTGAAGTAATAATATTTACATCAGTTTGTTTTATCATTATGCTATTTGGGGCGTATAAACTAAACTTAGTTTGTTTATTGCTGTCACCAATTGCTTTATTTTTAATGATAATTTATTCTTATACAAAGAGATTTACATTTTTGTGTCATCTCATACTTGGCGTTACATGCGCTTGTGCACCTGTCGGTGCATGGATTGCAGTTACGGGAAAAATATCTTTGATTCCGTTATTAATGGGGGCAGCAAATACATTATGGGTTGCGGGTTTTGATATAATTTATGGTTCTCAAGATTATGATTTTGACAGAGCTAACGGTCTTCATTCTATTCCGGAAGAGTTTGGTGTAAAAAATGCTTTATTGATATCAATGACATTTCATATTGTAACGTTAGGATGTTTGTTCATCATAGGCATATTATCGCAAGAGTTGGGGTTAATTTATTATATGGGGTTGGCTGTTATAGCCGGATTGTTTATTGCGGAATATAAAATTATATCACCAACTAATCTAACAAATGTAAATATAGCATCATATAGCATAAATCAGCTAGTCAGCATTGTATTGCTGGTATGTGGTTTGCTTGATGCATTTATTTAATAAAATAATAATAAAAATTGAAAGGTAAAAAAGATGAAAATAAAAATTTACTCAATGCTATTAATTTTAACACTATTATTTACAGGATGCACAGCAAAAGATCAAGCACCAAACGAATCTCAGAACGAATCGCCAGGTGAAGTGTCTGCACAGGAAAAAACAGAAATTACAATTGGTATGATGTCATCATCTGATGTAATTCCCTATGTTCTAATAAATGAAAATGGCTTAGCAGATAAGTACAATTTCAAACTAAATTTGGAAGTTTTTACTTCTGCAAAAGATAGGGATGCGGCGTTTCAAGCAGGAGATTTAGATGGAGTTCTGACTGATTACATAGGGGTGTGCATGTATCAAAATGCTGGTTTTGATGTTAAAATAACAGGTATTACAGATGGAGATTATTTATTGCTTGCAGGGAAAGATACCGGAATTACAGATATAAGTCAAATCAGAGGAAAAAGTATTGCTATTTCAGAAAATACTTTAATTGACTACACTTTTGATGATATTTTGAAAAATAATAATATAGATAATACAAATGTAATAAGGGAAGTAGTTCCCAGGATACCAGATAGGTTAGAATTACTTAGAAATGACAAAATCGACCTTGGACTGATGCCGGAGCCATTTGCAACTTTGGCTCTTAATGATGGAGCAGTATTGCTGGGAAGTGCAAATGAATTTGACTTATATCCGGCAGTATCGGCATTTTCTCAAACTGCATTGGATGAAAAGGATGAAGCAATTCATAATTTATATAAGGCATATAATGAAGCTGTTGACTATATGAATAAAACTGACATTAGAGATTATGAAGAAACAGTTATAAAAGCCGTAGGCTATCCGGAAGAAATGATTGGTAAAATTGAGATAAAACCTTTTAGAACAAGCGAATTGCCGCCTAAATCAGAAATAGAAGAAGCAATAGCATGGGCTAGCAATAAAGGACTTTGCAGTTCGGATTTAAAATATGAACAAATGGTTTATGATGTTTATTCTGAATAAAAACAATAGAAATACGGTGATGATATGCTTTTAATAGAGAATGTTTCTATAAATTATAAAGCTAAAAATGAAATATTACCAGTGATTAAAAACCTCTCCCTAGAGATTGACAGGGGAGAGGCTTTGATTATACTGGGACCATCCGGCTGCGGAAAGTCAACGCTGATAAATGCACTAGCCGGAAGTATAAGTATTGAAAGCGGAGATATTAACTATTTGCAGAATGATATTGTAGAAGAGTTGAGCCCTAAAATTCATAAAATAGGCATAATACCTCAAAATTGTGGTCTTCTTCCGTGGAAAACAGTTATGGATAATTGTTTGTTGCCGCTTAAAATACGTCATGAAGAAATCGATAATGAACAAAAAAATAATATAGAAAAGATATTTAAATCATTAAATATTTCTGCTTTGCTTGATAGGTATCCCAGAGAACTAAGCGGCGGTCAGATTCAAAGAGCAGCAATTGCCAGAGCTTTTATTTTAAAACCTGATTTATTGCTTATGGATGAGCCATTTTCTGCACTTGATGAAATTACACGGGAAGAAGCTAGGACGTTATTTTTAAAAATATGGAAGATGTATAAACCAACTACGATATTGGTAACGCACAGCATCGAGGAAGCACTTTATCTTGGAAGCAGAATTTTAGTAATGGGAAAAGATATCGGTAATATTAAGTATGAAATTAAAAATCCTTATTTTGGTCAAATATACCCAAATGAAATGGAATACTTATCAATAAAACGAATTTTACGAGAAAAATTAAAATCAAATGATGGTGATGTAAATGAGTAAAATTATGAAACAATTTGAAATTTTTATACAAGGATTTTTTTTGATAAATGTAATTTGGCTAATTGCTTCAATGATTTTGAATACAAATGTGGTACCAAATCCTATGGATGTGTATACTCACTTTGACCATATATTTACTAATAACATTTTTTTGCATATTTTATATAGCTTAAAAAGAATAATAATTGGCTTAGCACTTTCTCTTGTAATTGGTATTCCAATAGGAATTTTGATGGCATATTCTAAAAATGCTAACAAAATACTTTATCCTCTCATTTATTTTAGTTACCCTATTCCAAAGACCGCTCTATTGCCAGTTGCAATGCTGCTTTTGGGTATGAGAGACGGATCGAAAATTTCAATTATGTTTTTGGTTATAGTTTTTCAGGTAATTGTTTCGGTTAGAGATAGCGTGAACAATATAGATAAAACAATGTATCAGGTAATAAGAAGCGCCGGAGCAAATAAAATACAAATATTATATCATGTTACATTACCTGCAGTCATGCCACAGCTCTTAACCAGTATAAGAGTATCTTTGGGAGCCGCTGTTTCAATTTTATTCTTTGTCGAGGGATATGGTACAAAATTTGGTATGGGTTATTATATTTTGGATGCATGGTCTAAAATTAATTATATTGATATGTATATTGGAATAATTGTTATTTCAATTGTAGGGTTTGCCTTGTTTGTTTTAATAGATTTCATTTCCAAAAAGCTTTGCAAATGGAATAGAAATTAACAATGACATGAAATTTATAGAAATTTAGGTTGAAAAACCAAAATATATAGAATAATATGCGGAAATAGTTCTTGTAAACATACGCCTTAATATGTTATCATATTACAATACATATTGAAATATATGAATTTATTTATATATATGATAACAATATCAAAATATTATTAAATCTCATTATTAATGGGAAGAGAGGGAGTGTATGATATGATAAAAAAATTAACTTCAATGGCATTAGTTGGTATTATGTCGTTTTCAATGCTGACAGGTTGCGGTGTAAATGATTTAGGATATTTAAAATATTCAAGAGAACTATCTGACATAACTGAATATAGTTTTGAGAACAGCACTACAATTAATGTTTCTGAAGAAGCAGCCGGAGAAGAATACAATGTTGATTTTACTTTAAATGGAGAGGCAAATTTAGAGGATTTAAAATCTATGTATATGTCATTTGATTTATTATTTGATATAAATGACATGGGTATTGAGAATCCTATGAATTTTAAAATTGCAGATAATAAAGTTTATGTATCTAAAAATTCGTTATTAGAAATAGTTAACTTCGCGAAAATTATGAAAAGCGACAGTGAAGCGAAAATTATGCAGGAAGTATATGACAATGATTTGAAAGATGCTGATTATATATTATTAACTGATTTAGGCGATGTTTATAAGGACATGTCATATAAAGAAATGTCTGACAGTGCTTATGACTACTTAACAAAGGCATTTAAAGGATTTGATTCAAAACTTATAACAAAGACATCTAAGGGATATTCTGTTGAACTTTCATCTGAAAATGCGTTAACTTTTGTAAAAAGTTTAGTTGACTATTTATCTGAAAATAAAGCTTTAGTATTTGATGAATCAGTTAATTATCTTGTAGATATATATTCCAATATGGAAGTTGAAGGCCTTACTGAAGAAGCAAAACAAGAAATGTTTACTGAAATAAAGGAAAGCAGACAGGATTTTTATGATTTTGTTGATGAAGCTGCATTAGTTTTAGATTCTGGAGAACTTGACAGTTATTTAGATATGGTAGATGGCAGTAAAATTAAAAGTGAGGTATACAAACAAGGTAAATCTCATAAAGAAAAGATTGAAGGTAAGGCAGTATTTAAAGGTGTAGAAATGGGTAATTTTGTATCAGAAACTACAATAACACCAAAAAATATTGAAAAAACTTCAATAGAAGGCAATATAGTAGCTGTAGAAGAATTAGAAAAATTATTAGATTCAGCTGAAAATAGAATTAATCCGGTTCAGACATTAGAATTGGAGTGGTATCCTGGAGATACGAGTGCAATGGTAACTTCGACTAGAATAGAAGGTAATACAGATTTTAACATTCAGCCATACACTATAGTAGATGGAAGAATTTACTTACCCCTTAGATATATAGGTGAAGCCTTTGGTGAGGAAGTATCATGGGATGATGCGGCTAAAACAGCTTATATAGTTAGAGGTGCTGAGAAAATTGATATGACAGGTATTATTGTTGATTCAAAAACTATGGTAAAAGTCAGAGATTTTGAAAAATTGGGATATAAAGTCGGATTTGTTCAAAATGAAAATTCATCTGTAGCTACAATATCAAAATAGAATGATAAAGTGATTGATATTTTAAATTAGATAAACTATATAAAAGAGCTATGCGCATTGAAATCGCATAGCTCTTTTATATGTAAGTTTTTGTTAATGTAAATTTTACAGCATACAATAGATACAATTAGGAATCATATGAGAGAGATATTTAATAAAAAGTAACCATTGTAATAAAATAATCCGAATATGTCAAAAGTAATATTGTTGAAATAAAATAATGGAGTTAACTATGAATTTAAAATATCCAAGAAAATCAAATTTTGGTTGGGTTAGTGAAATAAGAAATCAACATTTTGTAATAGTATTAGTAAAATTATTAAGCTTCTACTTAATTATTAATTTGTGCTTTGCTATAGTTTACTATGCCTTCAAAGTATTATTAAACGGAACACAATTTTTTGATTACATTTATTTTTCCTTTGTAACTTCGTTGGCAATTGGTTATGGTGATTTTGTGCCAGTTAAGATTGTCGGCAAAATATTAGTAATAATGCATTCTTGTATTACAACAATGTATTTTGCTTTGATGGTTTCAATTCTGTCAATTAAAATGTTTTATCCAGGAGATTCAATTAGGTTTTCAAAAAAAATAATATATAATCCAACAACTGATAAAATGATTTTTAGAGTTATAAATACAAATAGAGAAGCATTAATTAATCCGGAGGTGAGGATAAGCGTCACTGAGCATAATATAGGGGATGAGATTGCAGGTGTGTTTAATCTTTTAGAAGATTGCGACATTACATATTTAGGAAGACATGACCTTTCATATACATTCAAAAATAGTTTTGAAAATTTTAATTTAATTAAAGAAGCTAATAAAGCAAACGAGTATAATAAAGAAATGAAATCATTTAAAAGCAGATTTAGAATAAATATATCTATTACAGGAAATTATGGATTACAACAAATTGCTATACATAAAAAATATTTTGCAGATGAAATAGTAATAGGTGAATCATATAGACCGATAACATATAATGAAGAGGGATATAGAAAAAAAGGCGGCATAAGATATTATAAGATTAAGAACTTTTGGAATGATTTTGAAAGCATTGAAGATTATTCTGAAAAAAATAATTAAAAAAAGATTGACATTTTATAAAGTAGTTAGTATACTAATTATATTGAATTTGATTAGCACGCTAACTACTTTTTTTAGGAGGAAAAATGTTAAAAGATAAAGATATTGGATATATTTTACACAGAGTATCTATGCTAGCAAAAAATGATTTTTCTAATAAATTGAATTCGATTGGCATCACTATGGGACAATTTAATGTTTTAAAGGATATATATTATTATCAGAAAAATACAGTGGACTCATTAGGATTATCACCTGCATGTATTGCATCCAGGCTGGAATGTGATAGACCTACAATTTCAGGAGTTATTGATAGACTTGAATCTCAGGGTTGGGTAGAACGGTTTGACAATCCGGAAGATAGAAGATCAGTACTTATCAAGCTTACGGACAAAGCTATAGATAAGCTGGAAGAGTTGGAGAGAATGCATTCTGAAAATCGTAATACAATTATAAAGGGATTTACTGAAGAAGAAATTATTACTTTTAGAAGTTATTTGTTGCGCGTAGTAGATAATTTGAAGGAAATACAATAATTCATATTTTTGTATATTAATGATGCAAAATCAAATAGTTATAATTATATTTATATGAGGAGTGAGTAGATGGATAGATCAAAACAATTAGGCGAAATGAAGGTATCAAAGCTATTGATGAAATTTTCCATACCGGCAATAGTTGGTATGTTAGTTAACGCTTTATACAATGTAGTAGATAGAATTTATATAGGAAATGGTGTTGGGTCTGAAGGAATAGCAGGTATTACAATTTCTTTTCCTGTTATGTTAATAATGATGGCCTTTTCTGTGCTGATAGGTATAGGTGCAAATTCTCTAGTATCAATCAGACTTGGAGAAAATAGGAAAGAAGAAGCAGAAGGTATTTTTGGTAATGCATTAAGCTTGTTAATTTTAATTTCTTTGTGTCTTAGTATTATAGGATTATCAGTCCTAGACCCACTACTTAAGTTTTTAGGCGCAAGTAAACAAATATTACCTTATGCAAAGGACTATTTGCAGATTATCCTTTTAGGTGCAGTTTTCCAATCTATTGGTATGGGTATGAATAATTTTATTAGATCTGAGGGAAACCCTAAAATAGCAATGTATACAATGCTAATAGGTGCACTCATAAATACAATTTTAGATCCTATTTTTATTTTTGGTTTCAATTGGGGTATGAGAGGCGCAGCTATAGCTACAATAACATCACAAGCAGTTTCAGCAATCTGGGTAATGAAATATTTCTTAGGAGGCAAGAGCTTATTAAGGATTCATGGGAAAAATTTAAAGTTAAAAGCATCTGTTGTTTTGAATATACTGGCTTTGGGTGCTGCACCATTTGCGATGCAACTTGCAGCAAGTGTTCAAAACTTTATAATGAATACCAGCTTAGCAACTTATGGAGGAGATATTGCCATTTCTGGTATGGGCGTTGTGAATAGCATTTTAACACTTATGATTATGCCTATTTTCGGAATAAATCAAGGAGCTCAACCTATTATTGGTTATAACTATGGAGCTAAGAAATTTGACAGGGTAAAAGAAACATACAAATTGGCAGTTATTTCTGCAACAGTAATTATTGTAGCTGGATGGATCGTCACTAGAATGTTTCCAGGACAATTAGTTTCTATGTTTAACAGCAAAGATGAAGAGCTTATATCTTTTGGAATATTTGCCATTAAGAGATTTATGATGTTCTTCCCTATAGTTGGATTCCAGATAGTTTCGTCAAATTATTTTCAGGCTGTTGGAAAACCAAAACATGCAGCTTTGCTCGGTCTTTCAAGACAGGTCCTCATTTTAATACCAGCGTTGTTGATATTGCCTAAATTTTTGGGACTAGAAGGAGTAGTATCAGCAGGACCACTTGCTGATGTTGTTTCAGCAGTAGTAACTGGGACATTTATTTTCTTTGAAATGAAAAAATTAGATGAACACCATAAATCTACATTAATAAATGATGTTGAAGATACTGTGAAAAATTTATTTGAAGAAAAAGACATGATAAATGATGATAAAATAATAAAAGAGCTTTAATATATTACAGGGCTTTAGGGCAGCTATCTTCGTTTGAAATTTCAAACGAAGGTAGCTGTTCTAAAGCCCATTTTTGTAAATGTATAATAATCAGGATTATAGCAAATAATTATGCTATAATTCAAAACTGAAAACAGGAGAAATTGATTATGAGCAGATTAATGGCGATAAAGGTAAATGGAAGGGATTCAAAAGCTCCACATCTTCAGGAAATACTTACAAAATACGGATGCTTAATTATGACAAGAGTTGGATTTCATGAAAGTGGTGAAGGTGACAAATGTAGTGTGGAAGGAATTATATTGCTTCAACTTACAGGAAAAGATGATGAAATTAATTCCTTATACAATAATATTACAAAATTGGAAGGGATAACAGCTAAATTTATTGAATTTTAAAAGTTATAAGGGAGCTCTTTTCGCTTGAAGAACTTTAGGTGTCGAGAAAAAACCGTATTTACTAAGCTGCTACCATTTGATATAATGGCTCGGCTAAGTAAATACGGTTACTTTTTTCTATCAGATTTTTATTTACAGAAATAGATAAAACTCTTAATACTATCTGCAGTAAATGCAACCATGACAGATACTTTTCGAGTTTCTTCTCATTATCAGTTGGTGGGAGCAAAATTTGATCAAATTTAATTTTATGCAATTTATGATAATTTGTGGGACAGTTTTTTTGAGTACATACAATATCAAATTATAAGAATCGTCCCATATTAATATCAATTTTTTACATTATCATATAAACAACCATATCGGCTACTATTGCACCTGTTACAATCAATATAATAGGCATCTTTATCCAACTTAATATAATTGCCACAAAAGCACCGATAAGCCCAATTGCCACATTTCCTTCATCAACCGACAAAACTCCAGGAAAAATCAATGCTGCCATTGCGGTGTAAGGAATTAAACTCAGGAACTTTTCCATATTTTTATTAAATTTTATTTTTCCAATCAGGACTGCAGGCAACATTCTAGGTATATATGTTACAATTCCCATTCCAATGATTAATATCAATATCTTCATCTCTAGGCACCTCTTTCCTCATTTTTTACGATAAACATACCTATACATGCGCCTGTCAATATAGAAAGTATAAGTGCCGTGCTGGATGAAAAAAACATTCCATAAATATTGTTTATAATTCCTGTAATAAGCACCACCAATAACAATTGTATATTTTTTCTTATATTAGGCATCAATATTGCTATAAATGAAGCATAAAAAGCTATTCCAAGACTTTTGGATATGGTATCAGGCAAAACACTCAGTGCGATGCAGCCAATTGCTGTGGAAGTTATCCATGAAATACCAAGAACTACGTTGATTCCGAACAAGAATTTATCATCATCCTCACACTCTTCACTCATGGAAAACAAGGCAAAAGACTCATCACACAAAACATAAGCCAATGCCATTTTTTTAAACAGTCCTTTTTCATTTAATCTGTTCATTACATATGTACTCATTATCAAGTGCCTGAGATTAATCAAAAAAGTAGCAAATATAATTGCTGGAACTGCTGCTCCTTGAACAAGCATACCTACAGACATAATCTGACTGGCCCCTGCAAATACGATTATTGACATCAGTATTGCCTGCCACGATTCTAAGCCTCCTTGTCTTGCTATAATGCCAAAAGAAATTCCAACCGGTATAACCCCCATGCATATGGGTAATCCGGTTTTCACTCCAGAAATAAATCGTTTCATTCTTTAATTGTCCCCGCTATCTTTTAAATAAATATATTTTACTACACAAAAATAAGCATTGCAATTTATATTTGCATGATATTTGATTATAAATAATTCTAGTTCATTAAAGTTAATTTAATTAAACACAACATAACTAGAGGAAATCACAGATGGGATTCATATAATTAAAAATATAATTTCATAATGAAATTCCTGAACGATAATAGTTGACAATGAAACTATAGTTTTGTATAATAGTTTCAAAGGAAACTATTGTGAAGGGAAGGGTAGCTTAATGGAAAGTATAGGTAGATATAGCGCTGCAATTTATAGACTCAGCCAAAGTATATTCAACAACAAGCTAAATGAATTAGAAATTAGCAGCGGACAATATGATTTTTTTCTTGTCATAGCTAAGAATGAAGGTATAAATCAAAAGGAACTTAGTGCCAGTCTATATGTGGAAAAGTCAACGACTGCAAAGGCTGTGAGACAGTTAGAAAACAAAGGCTATGTTTATAAAAAGCAAGTTTTGAAAGACAAACGATATTCTTCGCTGTATTTAACAGAGAAAGGCAGAAAAGCTGCAGTAGAAGTTGAATCTGTTTTCAATGAGATGTTAGGTGTTTTTTCTAAAGATATTTCTGAAAATGTGATTGAAGAGACAATATTAGTATTGAAAAAGGTAATAAATAACTTATATGAAGAAAAAAACAAATAATGAAAAGCAGCAAAATTAATATATTATATTAAATACAAATTCGACATATTACTTATATTGGAGGCCATATTGATGGGAAACGATTCAGAATTTCAAAAAAAAGAGCCGCTTTGGACTCGGGACTATATTTTTATATCAATAGCAAGCTTATTTATTACTATGGGATTTCAAATGCTATTGCCGGTATTGCCTGTTTTTTCAGCAAAGTTAGGGGGTTCAGATACTTGGGCAGGTATGGTTGTAGGAATTTTTACCTTTTCTGCTGTTCTAATGAGGCCGATTTCCGGTCAATTATTGGATAGGCGAGGAAGAAGAGGAGTATTTCTTTTTGGATTGATAGTATTTCTTATATGTGTTGTGGCATATAATTGGACTTCAACAATTTTAGTGCTGTTAAGTTTTAGATTTATTCATGGTTTTGGTTGGGGTGCTTCAAGTACAGCTTCAAGTACCATAGCGTCAGACATAATTCCAAAGTCCCGACTAGGTGAAGGAATGGGTTACTTTGGATTAACAAGCACGCTTGCAATGGCCATTGCTCCTGCATTAGGACTTGGATTACTCAGCCGCTATGGATTTAACACTGTTTTTAATGTATCTGCAGGATTCGTGCTAATTTCCATTTTTATTTCGTTGTTTATAAAATATCATAAACCTGACGTGCTTCCGGAACGTGATAAATCAGGAATATTTGAAAAAACAGCCATTCTTCCTGCAATTGTGATTTTCTTTGTTACTATGACCTATGGATCAATTGTTTCTTTCATTGCACTTTATGCAGCCCAAAAACAAATTGAAAACATAGGATTGTTTTTTACCGTCTATGCTGTAGCTTTACTGATTTCACGTCCATACTTTGGAAGTCTGACTGACAAAAAAGGAACTATATATGCGGTACTTCCGGGTATAATTTTCGTAATAATTTCAATGTCCTTAATTTATTTTGCTAATTCTCTCATTGCTTTCCTTATTGCCGGATTTATTTATGGACTAGGATTTGGAGCCATACAGCCGGCATTGCAGGCAATGTCAGTGCGTGATGTTAACCACTTGAGGAGGGGGGCTGCAAATGCTACTTTCTTTCTTGGATTTGATTTGGGGATTGGAGCCGGTGCCATTCTCTGGGGGTTAATAGCTGAAAAATTAGGATATCAAATAATTTATCTTTTATCCATTATTCCGGCTGTCATCGGAGCGTTAATTTATGTTAAATCAATAAAGAAGTCAAAATAATTTGTGTTATTATTTGACAAATGGTTTTTTGAGGATTTTATATATGAAAAAATGCATAGAGAGTATACATTTTTTGCACAGGCAAGAAATACTTTTGCTCGTTTAACCGTTTTGGCGACATGATACTTACATATGCAAAAGTACATGCCTGTGATTTCGGATATGAATGCAGATTGACAGCCGGAGATTATTTTTATGTTGTCGATTTAGACTAAAACATGATGAAGAGATAATCAGATTGAATATATTGAATAATTAATTTAACTTTTTATTATACTAAGTTATATAAATTAATTGGAGGTAATTTAATGGGAATTAAAACACTGAAAACTGAAGTAAGATCTGCCGGTGGAACATATAAAATTGAATGTACAGCAAGAGATAAATCACTTATCTTGGATGAACCTGAAGAAATGGGTGGTTCAAACGGAGGAATGAATCCGGGAGAAGCGTTGCTAAGTGCTTTGGCTGGTTGTAAATATATGGTTGCCAAAATGACCTATGAAAGATGCAATATTCATCTAATTGATATACAAATAGAAATGGAAGGTGAAATTGATACTGATGCACTGCAAAATATGATTCAAGGTAAAAATGCAAATGTAGACTTAAGAGTTGGATTTAAGAAAATAACTACAAAATGGTTTATTGACGCAAATAATACAAAAGAAGAAATTGAAAAGTTTATTGATTTTGTTGAAAGCCGCTGTCCGATGAAAGATACAATTGAAAGAACTCCTGAGTTAAATGTTGTAATTAATGGTGCTAAATAAACTTACTAGTAAGAAAGCAAAAGCCAGGGGGACGTTTTTTATTGCAATTCAAAAGCAATAGGACGATTAGCAGAACCAATAGAGTTAGATGCTAATTCTTTTATAAGGCAAGAGTTTTTTCCTTAACATATTTCCCATTAGAAGGCTTAGTAATAATATTATTAAGCCTAGTTAAAATGATAAGACGTAAGGAGGAAGAACATGAAGTATGTAGCACTGTTTAGAGGAATCAATGTTGGTGGAAAAAACGTTGCAAAAATGAATGATTTGAAGCAACTCTTTCTCGAATTAGGAATGCATAAAGTTAGAACGTATATTCAAAGCGGCAATGTGGTTTTTGAAACAGGTTTAGATAAAGAATCATTACAGAGTGTGATTTATACCGGTTTTTCTGAGCGCTTTGGATTTGAAAGCAATGTAATAATACGGGACATAAACGAAATTGATGTTTTAATTGAACGACTTCCATTTTCAGCAGAGGAAATAACCGCTGCGGAAGCTGCCGACCCGGAGGTTGAGCATCTTTATGTCTGCTTTTTGGAGCATATACCAAATCCTACACTGATAGATGATATCTGCAAGGAGTATGTTGGTCCAGACACTCTGCAATTGGGAAAAAATGAAATATACTTTCTTTGCCATCAAAGTATACGTAAGTCCAAGCTTGCAATTCGCACTGCAAAGATATTCGATTCATCCACTGTACGAAACTGGAAAACCGTTAATAAGTTATATGATATGTTGAATTCCCATGCTTACGAGCCCAACAGAATGACGGAGTTAACGTCCCCTGGCTCTTTGAAAAATATTTGAATGGTATTGATAAACCCTATTGTATAATGATATAATAAGTTATAAGCGGAAACAAATTAATACGACTGTGTTGCGCATGATAAGATATATAGGAGGATAAGATGGAAAAATATTATTTGGACAAAGAGGATGCTATATTGTTGGTTATTGATATACAAGAAAAATTAATGCCGGCAATAAATAATGGAGATGATATTATTGGTAAGACCGGTGTTTTGATAGAAACAGCTAAAACTATGGATATTCCAATAATAGTCACAGAACAATATCCAAAGGGATTGGGAAGTACTGTAAGGGAACTCGATGAAAAATTAGAAAATGCACAAAAATATAGTAAGATGGCTTTTACAAGTTGTTCTAAAGAGCTGTTAAATTATATAAAGGGAACTAAAAGAAAGAAGATTATCATAACCGGTGCCGAAGCACATGTATGTGTATTTCAAACTGCAAGGGACTTATTAAAGGAAGGATATTTTGTATTTCTCGTAAAAGACGGAGTAGGTTCCAGAACAAAAGAAAATTATGATAATGCTATTTCACTCATGAGTGAAATGGGTGCATTAATAACTAACACAGAAACCATAGTGTTCGACTTGTTAAAAGAATCGGGTACTCCGGAATTTAAAACTTTGATGAAATTAATAAAATAGTATTATAATGTACATAGAGGATAACTTTAAATAAAGGAGATTATATGGAAAATTTATTTATATGCTATTCAAAATGCGGAACATGCAGAAAAGCCAAAAAGTGGCTTGAAGAAAACAATATTGAATTTACAGAAAGAGCAATTAAAGAAAATAATCCTACGGAAAATGAATTAAAGGAATGGATAGCAAAAAGCGGATATCCTATTAAGAAATTTTTTAATACAAGCGGAAATTTGTATAAAGAGCTTAAGCTAAAAGATAATCTATCTAAAATGACAGAAGATGAACAAATAAAACTTTTGTCATCAGATGGAATGATGGTGAAGAGACCGATTGTAATAGGCAGTAACGACACAGTCTTGGTAGGCTTTAAAGAATCTGAATGGGAAATATTAAAATAAAGCATATACAAAAATGGCACGAAATGTGTCATTTTTTTGTTCAACAATAATCACACCAATAGAACAAATGTTTGACAGAAAATTTTCTCTGTGTTATAATAAATATACATAGGAAACAAAGATATGCGTCTTTGCCTGATATGTATTTATTGTATCGATGAAGCAAGCCGATTGGCGGATTGCACTTATGATATAATTTATTTATCTTAATAAATGTGGTGGAATATGAACGATTTAATATTTGAAAAACTTAAAATTTTATCAGATGCAGCTAAATATGATGTTTCATGTGTATCCAGCGGTGTTGACAGGAAAAATAAAAACATCGGCGGGATTGGCAATGCATCAGCAGCCGGTATTTGTCATGCTTGGTCATCGGATGGCAGATGTATTTCTCTTTTGAAAATACTGTTGACAAATGATTGTATATATGATTGCCATTATTGTCTTAATAGAGTGACTAACCATGTCAAAAGGGCAAGTTTCACTCCTGAGGAAGTGGTAGAACTGACAATTCAATTTTACAGGAGAAATTATATAGAGGGATTATTTTTAAGTTCGGCTGTAGAAAAAAATCCTGATTATACAATGGAAAATATTTATAAGGTTTTAGAGCTTTTAAGATATAAATATAATTTCTGGGGATATGTTCATGTTAAGGTTATACCGGGGGCGGACCCCATTTTGGTAAAAAAAACGGGAGCTTTAGCTGATAGGATGAGTGTAAATATAGAGCTGCCTACCAGGGAAAGTTTAAAAATTTTAGCTCCTCAGAAAAAAATAGAAAGTATAATTCAACCTATGTCAGTAATTAATCAAGAAATGACTAGGTCGATAGAAGATAAAAAATATTTTAGAAGTACACCACGATTTGTACCGGGCGGTCAGTCTACTCAAATGATAATAGGTGCTACTCCTGACAGTGACAAAACAATACTTAATTTGTCACAGAATCTTTATGATAGATTTAATATGAAACGAGTTTTCTTCTCTGCATACATACCGGTAATATCATCACCTAACTTACCGTCAGTAAATACGGTTCCTCCCTTAGTCAGAGAACATAGATTGTATCAGGCTGATTGGCTCATGCGTTTTTATTATTTTAAATCAGAAGAACTATTTACAGAAATAGATTCCAATCTTGATTTGGAATTTGATCCTAAAATGATGTATGCTCTGAGAAACATAGATAGATTTCCTATAGAAATAAATAAAGCATCTTATGAGGAATTGTTGAGAGTTCCGGGTTTAGGTGTAAAAAGCGCTCAAAGAATAATTAGAGAAAGAAAAAATGCTGAGCTTTCATATGATTCGCTTATAAAGATGAAAACGGTGTTGAAGAGGGCAAAATATTTTATTACGGTTAAAGGAAAATACTATGGTAATACAAAATTTGAACCGGATTCTATAAAAGAGGAAATCAGATTTAAAGAAGTTCAAAAGCAGTTTTCGATTTTTGAGTTTATGTAAGGAGCAAGATTATTATGGATTACTTATATGATGGAACATTTGAAGGTCTTATGACATGCATTTTTTACCATTATAAAAAAGAAAAAGCATCTGGCATATTTGAATTATCATGCTATCAGCAATCTATTATCAATGATTTTGAGATAATTGCTACTGATATAGAAAAAGCAAGAGTGGTTTGTGATGCTATAAATGAAAAAATATCCAGAGAGGCTTATGTTAATATATACTATTGTTACTTGTCAAATGTTGATGATAAAGAGAATATAATACTTGAATTTCTTATATTTGCTTTTAAATATGGTAAAAATACAATGAACTTTTTCTCCCATGAGAAAGTATTACCAATAAATAAAGCTTATCTAAAGGTTGGTGCCGAAGTTCATAGGTTTCTTGGAATACTTCGCTTTACTGATATCAATGGAATATTGTATGCCAAATTAGCTCCCGATAACGACATATTGATATTGTTGATAGAACATTTTGCTGACAGATATAAATATGAAAAATTTATAATACATGATGAAAGACGAAAAAAGATTGTTGTTTACGCTGATGAGAGATGGGAAATCAAAGAGGTTACAGATGCAATAAATATAGAGTATTCGTATGAAGAAAAAATTATTCAGAATTTGTGGAAACAATATTTTACTGACCTTGCGATTAAAGAAAGAACGAACATCAATCTTCAATTTCAATTTGTTCCGGCTCGATACAGAAAAAATATGGTTGAATTTATATAGATTATTTGGATAAAATATATCAATGTTTTTTATGATACCTTTAATTAATTTCACAAATCATTGTTTGAAAATTAACAATTAAGGTATAATATAGATATGGAAAACAATTTGACTATAAAAAAAGGAGTTTTTATTATGTGGCAAAAAGATATCAATGTTAATGAAATAAGAGAAATTAGGGTTAAAACAACAGCATTTCTTGGGGTAGGAGCTATTGAAAAGATAAATTTTATAGCTGAAGAATTAACTAAGCGTGGTATTGACAAAGTAATAGTTATTTCAGGAAAAAATGCCTACAAAAAGACTGGCGCATGGGCTCATGTTTCGAAAGCTTTGGATAATAACAAAATAGGTTATGTACAATATGATAAAGTAACTCCTAATCCAGAGGTAACTCATGTAGACGAAGCAACAAAAATCTCCAGGGACTTTGGTGCGAAGGCTGTTATTGCAATTGGCGGAGGAAGTCCAATTGATGCAGGTAAAATTGTAGCCGCGTTGCTTGAATATCCGAATAAAAATGCAACCGAACTGTGTGATTTATCATTTCCTATAGAAAAAGCTGCTCCGATTATTGCAATTAACTTAACTCATGGAACCGGAACGGAAGTTGACAGATTTTCAGTTGTAAGTATACCGGAGAAAAATTACAAACCGGCTATTGCTGCAGATCCATTATATCCATTGTATGCAATTGATGATCCTGAACTTATGGCGTCACTGCCTGTGAATCAAACTACTTATGTAAGCGTTGATGCGGTAAATCATGTTGTAGAAGCATGCTCAACTACTGTATCTAATCCTTTTGCAATACTTTTAGCACAAGAAACAGTAAGATTAGTTGCAGAAAATTTGCCTGTTGTACAAAAAAATCCAGAAAATTTAGAGGGAAGATATTTCTTAACTTATGCGGCAATGATGGCAGGAACAGCTTTTGATAATGGTTTGCTGCATATCACTCACGCTCTGGAACATCCTCTAAGTGGTGTAAAATCTGATATAACACACGGGTTAGGGCTAGGTATATTGTTGCCATCGGTTGTAAGACATATTTATGATGCAAAGAAAAACACATTATTTGCAGTATTAAAACCAATATTAGGCAATTTGAAATTTGAAACGGCAACGGCAGATGATGTTGCAAAGGCAGTTAAAACTTGGCTAGTGAGCGTTGGAATAAAAGAGACATTGAGTGATTTAGGGTTTAATGAAAGTCATCTCGATGAATTAACTAGATTGGCTTTTGATACACCTGGACTTGCAGGTCTGTTAGCTATTGCACCTGTCAAAGCTGATGAAAAAATAGTAAGAGAAATATATCAAGAATCACTTTAAAATATGATAAGCAAAAGCAACAGTTTAATTATATATCTAAATTGTTGCTTTTGTTTTTTAGAAACTTGATTTTCATGGACAATTTTTATAAGCTCTTTAAATATGGCTGGAAAACAAAATTAATAGCTAACTTCTTTTGCTATTATTTATTTTATTGAATATGCCTGCGGCTTTTAGGGCAGGACGTAAGCTAATGGACAGAGCCAATGATGCGATTACTGCGATTATCGCATTAGTAGAAGAAACGAGAAATTTTGTAATAGCAACAGCAGAAACTGCCTGCCAGGTGCTTTCCAGAATTACAAGCTGCAGGAAAATAGTTTTGAACGTATAGAGTAAAACATATGTAATTGCGGCCACTATTGCGGCAACTAAGTTAACTTTTGTGTTTTCTCCATTAAAATTTTTCATATAAGAAATTTTTCCGGCAATGAAACCCATAGCAAATTTCATTATAAATGTAATCCAAAACTCCGGTGCAAATGCAGGGTCAAACAAATCGTATATAGCTGAACCAAACCCTGCAGACAAACCTCCTGCTATGCCTCCAAAAAAAAGTCCGCTCAGTATGCACATTACATTGCCAAAATGCAGCATGGTTTTGCCCAAGGGTGTTGGTATTTCAATCCTAAAATTTGTTGCTACAAAGACCATAGCTGACATTAAACCTATTACAGATAATTGATAAATTGAAAATTTGCTTTTTCTAACTTCCATTATTCTCTCCTAATAATAATAATTTTTAAATAATTATATCAAAAACTGTCATTATGTAAATGCTCAGTTTATATAAATTAAACACGTACAGATTACAAAAATAATGTTTTAATTTAATTATAGAAAAATGATTGAATTTGATAATGAGAATGGAGTATAATATATAGGAAAAGTAAAAACAAGGAGATAATTAAATGGCAGAATTAAAATTTGAGATAGTAGAGGAAATAGCACAGCTTTCGGAATCAGCTAAGGGCTGGACAAAGGAGTTTAACTTGGTCAGCTGGAATGACAGAGATCCTAAATATGATATAAGAGAATGGTCTCCCGAACATGAAAAAATGGCAAAGGGAGTAACCTTTACAAAAGATGAAATCAAAAAACTGAAAGATGCACTAAATAAATTGGACTTATAATAAAAATAATATTAAATATTTAAATGAGGTAAATATGAAATATCTGATTGGAATAGATTCAGGTGGGACGAAATCTGAAATAGTAGCGTATAATTTAGACTGTATGCCTATATATAAGAATATTGGCGGTTTTGGAAATCCTGCCGTAAATTTAGATGAGACAATTTCGAATGTCAGCTCATTAGTTAATTTGTGCTTAAATGAATTAGGCATATCTGAATGTTTGCTGATAGGAATTGGAATGGCAGCTGTTGAAACAGGAAATTATATAGAGGTAATTCAAAATCATATAAAACATAAATATGGAATCGATACTATTGTTCTGAATGATGCTGAAATGACTTTTAAGGCTTATTTTGGAAATAAAGATGGAATTCTTGTCGTTGCCGGTACCGGGTCTTCCTGTTACGTTCAAAAAAATGGTGCAGGTGAAATGGTCGGAGGCTGGAGCCATATTTTAGGCGATGAGGGCGGCGGATATCATACAGTTATAGAAGCATTTAAAAAAATTGTATACATGTTTGATTATAAATTACCTTTTGACAAATTAAGCAATGCATTGCTTGATAAAATTGGAGGGAGTTCACGCTCTGTTATTATGGATTACATATACAGTAATGAAAAAAACACAATTGCGTCATTGTTTCCTATAATAGTTGATTTTTCAGAAAAGGGCGATAATAATGCAATTAAACTGTTGGAAGATGAAGGGGGATATTTAGCGAAGACTACATATGCTGCTTACAGAAAAAAAGATTTTAATGAAGAAATTACGATTGGTCTTAAGGGCGGAGTTTTCTACAACAGCAGATATGCTCTTGCTGCTTATAAGAGAGAACTTAGCAAATACATAAACTGCTATAATCTTATTGAAAATGACATATCAGCAACTAAAGGTGTATACAACATTTATAGTGAAAAGAAAGAATTTAATAGATTTTTAAATTAAAGTATACCTATTCATTTTATATGTAATAATACTAAAGTGTTTTGTCTATGATTTTTTGATATTAACATAAATTATTAAAATTAGGGAGGTATAGTATGTCAGTTAAAAATGCAATGACAAGTGATTTTCTTCATTCTGCATATGGTGGAGAAAGTTTAGCACACATGAGATATTTAACATGGGGTGAGGCGGCTAAGAAAGAAGGATTTAAAAATATAGCAAAACTTTTTGATGCAATATCTTATGCTGAAAGAGTTCATGCTAATAATCATTTTAATGTAATTGACAATAGTATTCAAGATGCAACAGTGACTGCAGGCGGTGTTTTTGGAAATGGTAAAACAGTTGATAATTTACAGGGAGCAATTAATGGAGAACTTCATGAAGTTGAACAGATGTATCCTGTATATCTGAACACAGCACAGCTTCAAAATGAAAAAAGTGCTGAAAGGTCATTCCATTTTGCGTTAGAAGCAGAAAAAATTCATGCAGATTTGTTCCAACAAGCACAAAATGCTGCAAAAGAGGGTAAAGATATTGAACTGAATTCTGTGTACATTTGCCCTGTATGCGGTCATACTGTCATTGATGAGGCGCCTGACAGATGTCCAGTATGTGGTGCTAAAAAAGAAATGTATGTCAAATTCTAGTGCCAATAATGTTGGTAATGGGTTTAATTTGAATTGACAAATGTATTTAAGAATAGTATAATGAAGAAAAATAAATTTCGGGAGCTTGTGAACAGGCTGAGAGGAAACGATAGTTTCGACCGCACTTGATTTGGATAATGCCAACGTAAGGAATGAAATGAACATCGTCGTAATGGATTTATGGGATGTACCACTTACTTGGTACATCCCATTTTGTATTTTAAAGGAGAAGAAAATGGAACAAATAAAAAAAGTAACAAGTCTTAGTCAAGCATTACTTTGGTTAGGAGCAGCAATTTCCCTGGCTGAAATATTGACAGGGGCACTTATTGCACCTCTTGGCTTTGAAAAAGGATTTTTAGCAATTATATTAGGTCATTTAATTGGATGTGCTATAATTTACTATGCAGGTTTGATTGGTGCAGAAACAAAATTGTCAGCTATTGAGTCAACGCGAATTTCTTTTGGTAAAAATGGTTCATATGTGTTTTCTATTCTTAACATGATTCAATTGATAGGCTGGACAGCTGTAATGATTATGAATGGTGCAAAAGCTTTTGATGTTGTTATTAAAAATACTTTTGGCTTTGAAAATGAAGCTTTGTGGTCAATTTTAATTGCTTTGCTTATTTCAGTCTGGATTATTGTAGGTATTAAGAATCTAAATAAAATTAACGTATTTGCAGTTGGCGGACTGCTAATATTTACATTGGTGTTAGGTGGAGTAGTGTTTTTTACAAAATCATCAAGCTCAATTGAATTAACGGATGCTATGACATTTGGAATGGCTGTTGAATTAAGTGTTATTATGCCTCTTTCCTGGCTGCCGCTTATTTCTGACTATACCAAAAATGTAGCAGACGAAAAGATGGGTACATTGGCAAGTGCTGGAGGATATTTTTTAGGCAGTACTTTCATGTATACTATTGGGCTTGGAGCTGCTATTTTTACTGGTACATCTGATATCTCAGCTATACTCATGTCGGTTGGGCTTTCTGCTTTAGCTCTTGTTATTGTTCTTTTTTCAACGGTAACAACTACATTTTTAGATGTATACTCTGCTGCAGTAAGTTTTACAAATATAAGCCATAAATATAGTGAAAAATTGGTATCTTTAATTGTATGTGCCATAGGACTTGCCCTTGCAATATTTGTTGATGCATCTCAATTTGAAAACTTTTTGTATTTGATTGGATCTGTTTTTGCACCTCTTTTTGCAATATTATTAACAGATTACTTTATCCTTAAAAAAAATAAAATTAACGATGAAATTCCATTAAATATAAAAAATTCCGCAGTTTGGATTATTGGTGTTTGTGTTTACAGATACTTATTAAATATGGATACACCTATAGGCATTACTTTGCCAACTATGATAATTACTTCTTTGCTTTGTATAATAATTAATGGAGGTTTAAAACTATGTTCAAAGAAATAATAAAAAATGTAAAAACTAAATCACCCCTTGTACACAACATAACTAATTATGTAACAGTTAATGATTGTGCAAATATTTTGCTGGCATGCGGAGGTTCACCGATTATGGCTGATGACATAATGGAAGTTGAAGATATTACATCAATTTGTAATGCGCTGGTAATTAATATCGGAACTCTTAATGAAAGAACTGTAGAATCAATGATAAAAGCCGGTAAAAAAGCTAATGAACTAAATCATCCTGTAATTCTCGATCCTGTTGGAGCAGGTGCATCCAGGTTTAGAACTGAGACAACATTCAGACTTTTGAAGGAAGTTAAATTTACAGTTATAAGAGGGAATATTTCTGAAATCAAAACAGTTTATGCAGGAAGTGGAAATACAAAAGGTGTGGATGCTGATATAGCTGATTCTATAACCAATGAGAATTTAGAGGAATCAATATTGTTTGCGAAAAATATTTCGAAAAGATTAAATTCTGTTATAGCAATAACAGGGGCTATAGACATTGTGTCAAACAGCGAAAAAACATACATTATTAAAAACGGACATCCTATGATGAGTAAGATTACAGGAACGGGATGTATGCTGACATCTTTGATCGGCGCATATTGCGCTGCAAATGATGATAAAACTTTAGATGCTACAGCTGCAGCTGTTTGTGCCATGGGACTTTGTGGTGAGCTTGCTCATGAAAAAATTAACCAAACAGATGGAGGTACATCATCCTTAAGAATGCACATTATTGATTATATGAGTAAACTTGATGAAAATATTCTTGAAGAAGGTGTTAAAATTGAAAGTAAATAAAAATGCAATGAGGCTTTATGTTGTAACTGATAGAACATGGCTTGGTACTAATAGTCTTCCTGATCAAGTAGAACAAACTATTGCTGCAGGTGCAACATTTATACAACTTCGCGAGAAATATTTGTCTTATGATGAGTTTGTTAAAGCTGCACTTGAAATTAAAGCAGTAACGGACAAGTATAAAATACCTTTTGTAATTAATGACGATGTAAATGTAGCTGTTAAAGTCAATGCAGACGGCATTCATGTCGGTCAAAGTGATTTAGACGCAAGAGATGTCAGACAAATGATAGGAGAAGATAAAATTCTTGGAGTTTCAGTTCAAACAGTGGAGCAGGCAAAAAAAGCTGAAAACAGCGGAGCAGATTATTTAGGAGTAGGTGCGGTATTTTCAACTTCTACAAAGGATGACGCCGATAATGTTTCATTAAATACATTAAAGCAAATATGCAGTGCTGTAAATATACCGGTTGTTGCAATAGGAGGGATATCGGAAAATAATATACTGGAATTGGCAGGAAGTGGAGTTGATGGAGTTGCAGTAATTTCATCTATCTTTGCAAACCCGGACATAAAAAAGGCAACAAATAAACTTCTTGAACTTTCAAATAAGATGGTATTATGTTAATATAGATTAACATGATGTAAGTTAGTAGATGAAAATGAAAGGGATGAATTATTATGAGAAAGGTTTTAAGTATTGCAGGTTCAGATTGCAGTGGAGGAGCAGGAATTCAGGCAGATCTGAAAACAATTATGGCACATAAATTATATGGAATGAGTGTTATCACGGCACTGACTGCACAAAATACAATGGGAGTGAGCGGTGTCTTAGAGGCTACTCCTGAATTCGTAGAAATGCAAATAGATGCGATTTTTACTGATATTGTACCTGATGCAGTAAAAATAGGAATGGTTTCAAATGCTGAAATTATTAAAACAATTGCTGAAAGATTAGTTTACTATAATGTAAAAAATATTGTATTAGATCCTGTTATGGTTTCAACAAGCGGAAGTAAGCTTCTGAATGACGATGCAATAGAGATGCTAAAATTGAAACTTTTTCCTATTGCAGATATTATAACACCAAATATTCCTGAAGCAGAAAGTCTTTGTGGATTTTCAATCAAAACAATTGAAGATATGGAAAAAGCGGCAAAGCAAATTTCAACGGAAATAAAAGGTGCTGTTTTAATAAAGGGCGGACATTTTGAAGACAATTCAAATGATTTGCTTTTGTATAATGGTAACATTAATTTGTTTTATTCACCTAAAATTGCAAATTCAAACACACATGGAACAGGATGCACATTATCTTCGGCAATTGCGTGCAATTTGGCTGAAGGATATGATATGAAAACAAGTATTCAAAATGCTAAAAATTATATTACCGGTGCATTAAATGACAATCTTAATTTAGGAAAGGGAAACGGACCACTTAATCACAGCTATAACTTGGATGTAATAAAATAGATTGGTAAATATAAAATTTCATTCTTTAAATGGGGGATGAAATTTTTATTATTTAACTATGATATTCAGTTAGTTTGAAAAAAGTCTTTCCTGAATCAAGTTTTAAAAAATAGAAGACATATTTAGAGTTGAAATTTTTAGTTATTATGGTATTATATTATTATGTTTATTTAAAAAAGGGGTTTTACTATGCAAAATCTGGACTTGAAAATAGAACTATGGAAAAAGCGTCTTTTAGACCTTGGGAAAAGGAATAGATTAATAAATTTCAAGGAAACAAAAAGGTCGAATATTGCAATTAAATCACCATATCTAGGTGATTTATTTAATATGCTTGTGTACGAAGAAAGAAGTTTGAAATTCTCATCTCCTTCGAAAACAACATTTGATGAAAATGGAGAAGAACATAGTATTTTAGTTGTAAGTGGTGATATTGAAACAAATCAATCTCTCAGTGAGCAACAAAGGACCTTAAAATCATTGAGGGGCAAAGCTAAAACATCTATAGAGGAACATGGAATAAATACATTGTACTTAACTTTTGGGATGCTTAAATGGAAAGAAAGCAGTAATTCAGATGTTATAATTTCCTCACCGATAATCCTGGTTCCGGTAAATTTGAAGATTGAATCTATAAACGAACCGTACATATTGAGCCTTCATGATGATGAGATTGTTTTGAATCCCAGTTTGTCTTATAAATTGGAGAATGATTTTGGAGTTGTTCTCCCTGAATTTGATGAACATGAAGATAGTATTACAGAATATTTAGACAAAATAGAGAAAATAGCAAATGCCAATCAGTGGAATGTTTCTGTTGAAACATATTTGGCCTTATTGTCATTTCTTAAAATAAACATGTATAAGGATTTAGATAAAAATAGAGATAGAATTGTTTCTAATCCTATTATAAAATCCTTAGCCGGTGATTATAGCGAAATAGCTCAAGTTCCGGTTGACTTAAATAATTATGACCATGATAAAAATACCAGGCCGATTGATACCTATCAAGTTGTAGATGCCGACTCAAGTCAGCAGGATGCTATATTATTATCGAAAAAGGGGATTAGCTTTGTTCTGCAGGGGCCTCCCGGAACAGGGAAAAGTCAAACTATTACTAATATAATAGCAGAAGCGATTTCTGACGGTAAAAAGGTTTTATTTGTTTCGGAAAAAATGGCAGCGTTAGAAGTTGTAAAAAACAGGATTACGGAAGCTAAATTAGATGATTTTTGCTTGACTTTACATAGCCATAGGACGAATAAAAAGGATATTTTAGGCCAGCTTGAAAGGGTTTTTAATATACCTAAAATAAAAGTACATGAAGATATTTTGTACAAGCTTACTGAATTAGAGGAAAAACGTAAAAAATTAAATGAATATCATGAAGAACTGCATAAAAAATCTATGATACTAAATTCCAGCATATATGAGATTAATGGAAAACTGGCAAAACTGGATAGTGTCGAAGATATTGTATTTTCTTTAGATGATGTTGAAAATACGGACATAGATAAATTAAATAAATATAAATATCTAATTGGTGAGTACGCAAAAAATGTTGGCAAGAAAAGCATGGATTATTCTGATAATCCGTGGTATGGCTGCAACATTCCAATGCTTACACACGAACTCAGACATAATATTGATGTTACATTGACAAAACTTCTCCCACGTTTTGAAAGTTTTATTGAAATATATGAAGAAATTGTAAAATTAACCGGTGCTAAATTTGATTACAGTATTAAAAACGTTGATGTTTTATCAGAAATATTAAATTCAGCAATTAAAGATTTTCAGATTCCCAGGGATTGGTTAAAATCCGACATAGATGAATTAACTGGCATAGCTAATGGTTTTACTTTTAAATGCAAGCAATATTTTGATTTAAAGCAACAGTTGAAGAAAAGATATGGAGAAACTGTTTTTAATATTTCATCGAATGATATTACAACTGTTATGGAAGAGGAAATTAATGAAGTTAAAAAATATTTAGATTCAGTAAAATTTAATTCTAATAAAACAATTGTATCAAATGCAGATTATATTATATTAGAATGTGATAAGCTAAAAAATATACTGCACTCCTGTATTGAAAATAGTAATATTATCACAAAACAGCTGGGATTAAACCAAATTGAAAATATAAATTCCTTAATATGGCTTAATGAACTTGTCGGTTATATTATTGAAAATCCAAAACCTTCAGAAAAATGGTTTAATGAAATACAATTGAATGATGCGTTGAGAATATTGGAAGATGCACAAAATCATCAATTAAGCCTGAATGATTGCTTGCATAAAGTCAAGGAGAAGTTTAATGAAAATATATTAGAAATAAATTGCAAAGAATTTTTAAAAAAGTTCAATGAGGATTATAAGAGAACTATAAAGACAATTGCAAATTTTAATAAAATAAATACGCCAGAAAACGTAAACAAGCAAAACATATATGATTTTGTCAATAATCAAAATATACAAATTTTTAAATACAAAGATACTATAGCAAAGGCAAGCAAATCTGCCGAAAAAATCTCTGCGGTATTTGATATAAAAAGAGTTGATACCCTAGAAGAATTAATTTCATTAAGTAAATTAGTATGTTCTTTAAATAATAATTTACATATAAGTGAATCTTGGTTTGACAGTAATAAAGATTCTATTATAGATAAATTAATTCAAGATATAAAACTAAAACATGCTGAAAATGATGAGCTTATAACAAACATCTCATCAGAATATAACAAAGACATATTAAAAATAGATGCTAAGGATATTTTGGCAAGATTTAATACTGAATATTTAGGTTTGTTTAAGAACATAAAAAACAAATATAAATCAGATAAAAAGAAAATTTTGGCTTGCAGCAAAATTCAAAACAGTAAAATAACAGATAATGAAATAATTTTATTGTTAAATAAAATTTCGATTATTAAAGATAATGAACAGTGGCTTTCTGAACATTATCAAATTGCTAAGGATTTGCTGGGTGAATTATATATGGAAAGTTATACTAGCTGGGATCAAATAGAAAAATCGAGAGAAAATTTTAAGGTAATCAGAAATTATTTTGGTAGCTTGCTGATTCCGGATCCATTAAAAAGAGTAATGTTAGAATGCAATTATGACTGCATAAATGATGAATACAATAATTTAGTAGATTCAAAAATAATTGATGCTTCAAATAAACTTGCTGAAATAATGAATATAGAATTAAATAATTCAAGTACTAATAAAATCTTGGTTATTGCAGATGAAATATATAATAAAGCTAATGACTTGAACAAAGATTATGATTTAATTCTTGAAAATAAACTGAATAGAGACGATTTGCTCAGTATAAAAGATATTCTAAATATATTAAATAACATTAAAACCATTGGTGATTGCAGGAAGTGGTTTAAAGAAAAAAATTATTTGCTCGGTGAATACTTGGGAGTTAATTATATTGGAATTAAAACAGATTTTGAATGCATAAAAGGTTCTATGGATAATATTAAAAAAATAAAAATGCTTTTTGAAAGTGATAATATTCCGGTTGAGTTAATTAGTAGCTTGAAAAATTCCAATTACTCTTATGAAAATATCATATCTTATCAATGGAATATAAAAAAGCTGATGGAATTAAAAATATGTGATCGCCTAGATTTACTTTTATTAAATAAAAATAACGATAATAACAGTTTAGCTGATATTCAAGAGACAATTGATAAAGTCATGCATTCTGTTATATTGATAAATAATAAGTACAAGCAAATAACTGTATTGTCTAAAGACAAGGTGCAGTACGAAATTGTTATGCAAGACATTGCTTCATTGAGTAAAATTCAGAAAATTGAACAGTTGCTTTTATCTAATAATGAAGAATTGAAAAATAAATTTTCGCTTTTTTATAATGGAATTGATACTAATTGGGATTATATTCTTAAACTACTTAAATATGCAAAACAGTTCAGTAGCATTTGTAAAAAATATAATTTGTCGGAAGAATTTATAAAATCAGTTTGTTATGATGAAGGAATTTCTGAAAAATTAAAGAAATATTTAACAAATTTAGTTAATGATAAGGACATAATTTATTGTGATTTTAAATGGTTTGCAGATTTGTTTGAAGATTCTGAAAAATTATATGAACTAAATATATTTGAGGTTTATGATAAAATTGAAAGTTGTTCAAATTTGTCACTGTTAGAAGATTGGGTTGACTTTATAGATATCAGAAAGCAGTGCAGAAAATTTGGATTGGGGAATTTTATAGAGAAAGTTGAAAAATTAGAGATTCCATCAAATAATATTTTAAATATATTCTTAAAAAGGTTCTATAAACTCTGGTTGGATGTCGTATTGCCTGAATACCCTGCAGTGTTTAGTTTCAGAAGACGTAATCAACAGGCTATAATTGATGACTTTAATAAGCTTGACAGTATGCAGTTTGAAATTGCAAGGCTTAGAATTCGAGAAAAGTTAATTGCAAGGCTTCCTAATATAGATGTAACTACATCTTCATTGGAAGAAGTCGGGATATTAAAAAGAGAGCTTAGTAAACAAAGAAAAATAATGCCAATAAGACGTTTGTTTAAAGAAATACCAAATTTATTAACTACATTAAAACCTTGTTTAATGATGTCTCCGCTTTCTGTCAGCTTATATTTGCAAGCAGACGGATATAAATTTGATTTAATAATTTTTGATGAAGCATCACAAATTTGTACAGAAGACGCTATTGGTGCAATAATTCGTGGGAAACAAGTTATAATTGCAGGTGACAGATTCCAATTACCGCCAACTTCTTTCTTTAATACAACATATTCGGACAGTGATTTCGACATGTATGATGAGAGTTATGATGAAAACTTTAATGCATTTGATTCAATCCTCGATGATGCGGCTAATGTAATTCCTGAACGAACATTAAAGTGGCACTATAGAAGTAGATATGAAAATTTAATTGCATTTTCAAATGATAAAATATACAAACATGAATTGACAACTTTTCCATCTAACGTAGATAATTTGTCTGATTCGGGGGTTGAATACATTTATGTTAAAGAAGGGGTTTATGACAGAGGCTCAAGAAAAAATAATATGAAGGAAGCAAATCGTGTAGCCGAACTTGTATTTGAGCATTTGGACCGTTACCCTGATCGTTCCCTTGGTGTCGTTACATTTAGTGAGTCACAGCAGCAGGCAATAGAAAGTGCTATAAGGAAAAAACGCCTTGCTGATACAATGTATGAGGGATTTTTCTCGGAAGATAAAGAAGAAGAATTCTTTGTTAAAAATCTTGAAAATGTTCAAGGTGATGAAAGGGATACAATTATTTTCAGTATTGGCTATGGAAAAGATGCAAATGGAAATATGTACATGAATTTTGGACCTTTGAGCCGAAATGGAGGATATAGAAGATTAAATGTTGCAATTACACGTGCTAAATTTAACATTAAGCTGGTAGGTTCTATTCAACCGTCTGATATAAATTTAGATAAGACGAATTCAGAGGGTGTAAAAATGCTCAGACAATATATTGAGTTTGCAATTAATGGTACAAGATATTTAGAAGATGAGTTGCAATTGGCTGATATAATTCAAATAGATTCATCCTTTGAGGAAGCGGTATATGATTTCTTGATAAGCAACGGATATTCTGTCAAAACTAGAGTTGGATGTTCCGGGTATCGCATAGATATGGCAGTTAAACATCCTGCTTTGAATGGAGTTTTTGTTTTAGGAATCGAATGTGATGGCTTAACATATCACAGTGCAAGAACAGCAAGAGAAAGAGATAGATTACGAAAATCAGTTTTGGAAGACATGGGGTGGAAAATATATAGAGTATGGTCTACGGATTGGATCAAAGATGCTAAGACAGAGGGAGAAAAGCTGTTAGAAGCAATTAAGGATGCAATAGTTGCACATGATAATAAAATCACTGTTGATGTAGAATTAAATGCATGATATAATCACTATTAAAAATAAAAATTTAAGTATAATAATAAAAAATAATGGAGGGAAAAATGAAAATTGAAACACAGTGTCTGCATGAAGGATACCATCCTAAGAATGGAGAACCAAGAGTGCTTCCGATATATCAGACGACAACTTATACATATGATTCTACTGAACATATTGGAAAATTGTTTGACTTGACGGCTGATGGTCATATGTATTCGCGTATTTCCAACCCTACAGTAGCGGCAGTTGAAGAAAAAATTGCTGCAATGGAGGGGGGAGTAGGTGCACTATGTACTACATCAGGACAAGCAGCTTCGCTGATTAGTTTGTTAAATATAATGAAGGCAGGAGATCATTTTATAAGTGTATCTTCAATATATGGAGGAACAATAAATCTTTTTGCTGTAACATTAAAAAGATTTGGCATTGATTGTACATTTGTCAATACTGATGCCACTGCAGAAGAGATACAAAATGAATTTAGAGAAAATACTAAGGCAGTCTTTGGAGAGACTATTGCAAATCCATCCCTTTCCGTATTTGATATTGAAAAGTTTGCCAATGTTGCACATAAAAATAACGTTCCTCTTATAGTTGACAATACATTTGCAACTCCATATCTTTGCAAACCTTTTGAATTTGGAGCGGATATAGTTATTCACTCAACTACAAAATATATGGATGGTCATGCTGTTCAGGTTGGTGGAGTAATTGTTGATGGTGGAAAGTTTGATTGGGCAAGTGGTAAATTCCCTGAATTCACAAAGCATGACGAATCATACCATGGAGTTGTTTATTGTGATTTATTTAAAAATGCTGCTTATATAGCTAAGGCAAGAGTTCAGATGATGAGAGATATTGGAGCTTATCCGTCAGCCAATGCTGCATTCCTCTTAAATTTAGGATTAGAAACCCTTGCTGTAAGAATGGACAGACACTGCAGAAATGCAGAGAAAGTTGCTGAATATTTAAGCAAGTCTGATAAAATAGAATTTGTTAATTATCCTGCTTTGAAAACTGATAAATATTATGAACTTGCTAAAAAATACATACCATTGGGAAGCAGCGGTGTTATATCATTTTCAATTAAAGGAAACAGAGAAAATGCTGTTAAATTTATGGATTCTTTAAAACTCGCATCAAATGAAGTTCATGTTGCAGATATTCGTACATGCATACTTCATCCTGCCAGCTCAACTCACAGGCAGCTTACAGACAGCCAATTAGTTGCAGCAGGTATTACTCCCGGATTAGTGAGACTATCTGTAGGCATTGAAAATATAGAAGACATAATTGAAGATATAGAACAAGCATTGAAAAAGATATAGCCATTTTAAAAAATAAGACTTAAAATAGCATTGTATATTGATATTTTATATTATGTATTATGCTATTTTATTTTTCGAACTGTTTAAAAAAATTTGCTCTGTTTATACCGGATGGACGATTAAACCTTTTCAGCTCATACAGTTCCTCTATGTTTCCTGATAATAAATTTACTCCGCTATAACAGGACAGAGTTGCCATAAATCCCATTTCTTCAAGTATTTCATCACATTCCTTACATGTGATTCCAAAGGGATACGTAAATGCCTTAGGAGTATAACCGGTCTTTTCTTGAATAAGCATCTGAAGGTATCCAACATCATCCAATATTTGCATTTTATATTTATCATAGGACTCCCCTTCAATTATTTTGCACCCCTTACGTTCTGATAGCTCATGCATTGCATACGTATGATTTTGTATTTCAATATAAGGAGAGTCCACAAGTTCTTTAACTTGAGACCAGTTTATATAACCATTTGAATATTCTGATTTTGTGCTTTCATCAACGTATTCACCAACAATGGATATTACCGCTTTACAATTATATTTTTCAAAAATTGGAAGTATATATGAATAACTGCTGTAGTATCCATCATCAAAAGTCAGCATTATTGGCTTTTCCGGTAATTTTGCATCATTATACTCAAATGCTATCAAATCCTCAATTGTAATTGTAGTGTATCCTGAATTTTTTAAAAATACAATATCTTCTTCCAATTCTTGTGGAGATACTATATATTTTCCTAAATTTTTAGAATTGATTTCATGATACATTATGATTGGCAGCCTAATTGATGGACTTGTTGAAACAGGATAGCTATTACTGATATCTTCAAAATTCAGATAAGAAAAAATAATTACAAAAATTAAAACCAGTGTAGGAATTATATTTTTTTTAATAAAAATCAACTAAATCACCTCAATAATTTATATACATAATATATTATGCCAAACCAGCTTGGATAATTACTGATGTATTTTTCCAATACATATTACATAAATATATATAATATGTTTGACAATAAACATAAAGGGTATCATAAGAACATGTATTATTTAGATATAGTCTCAAAAACGTTCTGAAAAAATGCAAATGATTAAAATAAATATGGTAATAATATGTTTTTGTGTAAACGTTTATTATAGTATATAATAAATTAAGTAGTCATTTAAAATACTAGATGGGGGTGCATATTTTGCGAAGAAAAAATTTACAAAAAGGTTGTGTATTTAGGTGAATATTCAAAATACTTGCTATAAAAGCTTATGTACAGTGTTAGATTGTTTAATTGAAGGCGTTTTAATAATTAATTCCAAGAATGATTTTGTTGTAAATAAGAGGTTTAAGGAAATTTTTAATGTTAATGTTGAAAAAATATCTGAAGTTTTTGAGACTTTAAAAAATAATGGACTTATTGAATTACTTGATAGAAAGCGGAATATTGAAAAAGAAGTTGTTATTAATGATAGAAAATTAATTGTAGAAACATTAATAATAAATGCGATTGAAGAATGTTCATATTTATTAATTATTTTTAAAAATATTGAAAATACTAAAGTTGGAAATTCCCAAATTGATGAGTTGAAAAAAAGTCTTAATTCTATGAAAGACATTTTAGATAATGCATATCAAGGAATAGTATTAATTAATAAGGATGGTGATATAATTAAATGGAATTATGAGAAACTTTTTGGAATAAAAGAAGAAGAAGTGCTGGGCAAGCCGGTACAAGAAGTCATAGAAAATACAAGACTTCATATAGTAGTCAAGACAGGTCAAAAAGAATTGTATGATGTTCAGAGAATACAAGGACATGATATGATAGCCAGTAGAACTCCGATAATCAAGGACGGTGAAATAATTGGCGCAGTAGGTACTGTATTATTTAAAGATGTAAAAGAGGTAAAGGATTTGGTAGTAAAACTTAAAGCCCTTGAAAATACAGTTGACAAATATAAAAGAGAGATAAGTAATATGTATTGTGCTAATTATACCTTTGATGATATTATTACTCAAAACAAAGATATGCTTAGGCTAAAGGATATTGCCATAAAATCATCTAATTCGGCTTCAACCGTTATGATTCAAGGAGAAAGCGGTACTGGAAAGGAATACTTTGCACATGCAATACATCATGCAAGTCAAAGAAAAAATGCTCCCTTTATAAGGGTAAATTGTGCAGCAATACCTCCTGACCTATTTGAATCAGAACTATTTGGATATGACTCAGGAGCATTTACTGGTGCCAAAAAGGAAGGTAAGATTGGAAAATTAGAACTTGCAAACGGAGGAACTATTCTTTTTGATGAGATAAGTTCTATGCCTTATAACATGCAAGCAAAACTTTTAAGAGTATTAGAGGAAAGAGAACTAGAGAAAATCGGTAGTAATATTGGAATAAAAATTGATATAAGAATAATAGCTTGCACGAATGAGAACTTGCTTAATCTTGTTAAAGAAGGGCGGTTCAGACAAGATTTGTTTTATAGACTAAACGTTGTGAGAATAAATATACCTCCTTTAAGAGACAGGTTGGATGATATTCCGGAGTTATGCGAAGATATTTTAAATCAGTTGGTTAAAAGTGTTGGACTACCTCATAAAGCAGTTACTGAAAAAGCTATATTAGCTTTAAAGTTGTATAACTGGCCTGGAAATGTGAGAGAGTTAAGGAACATTCTTGAAAGAGCAGCAAATATGTCCAATAATAATTATATTGATTTAAATAATTTACCTGACTATATTAATAATATGTTGAATATAACGGATAACAGTAAAAATAAAAATTTTTTAAAGGATATTATAGCTGATGTGGAAATTAAAGCCATTATTGAAGCTATAAATTTGACTAACGGAAGTAGAACAGAAGCTGCAAAATTACTTGGAATACATAGAACTGCCTTATATAAAAAAATAGACAATTATGGTATTAATATAAAAGCCATATAATGTAGAAAATAGTATACATATAATTATTTTGTATATTGTTTTCTACATAATGATTATGTACAGCAGTATAAAGATATATTTAAATGTTTAAAAGATAAAAAAAATGGAATGTAGAATAATTGCTACATTTCATTTTTTTTTATATTTTAAACATTTCTACAACCATTGAAAAATATGCATTTTTTAGATTGTTTAAATATGGCATAGTATTTGCTTTATGCTAATTAGGATATTTATTTTATATAGATATCTAAAATATTTCTAAATAACAAAATATATAATCAGGAGGAATGGAAAATGTTAGAAAATAAGATATGTATTGTAACAGGAGCAGCAAGTGGAATAGGATTATCTATAGCCGAGTCATTTGCTAATGATGGTGCTAAGGTAGTGATGGCTGACATCAATGAAGATAAATTGATGTCAGAAGCTGAAAGATTAGGTGGAGTTTATTATAAAACAGATTTAAGCAAAAGGGAGGACTGCAAAGGTTTGGTCAATTTTACTTTGAACAAATTTTCAAAAGTGGATATTTTAGTAAATGTAGCCGGCATTCAAACTGTAAGTCCAATTGAAGATTTTCCCGAAGATAAATGGGATTTCATGATGTCTTTAATGCTGACAGCTCCATTTTTATTAACTAAATATGTTTGGACTTCAATGAAAGAGCAAGGTTGGGGAAGGATAATAAATTTAAATTCAATTCATGGACTTGTTGCATCTGAGTTCAAAGTTGCGTATGTTTCAGCTAAGCACGGTATGGGAGGGTTAACGAAAGTTGCAGCTTTAGAAGGAGGCAAATATGGTATCACTGTTAATTCAATTTGTCCTTCATATGTTAGAACTCCTTTAGTCGATAATCAAATCGCTGATCAGGCAAAAACACATGGCATATCAAAAGAAGAGGTTGTTGAAGATATAATGTTGCAAAAAGCAGCAGTTAAAAAATTACTAGAACCTAAAGATGTTGGCGAAGTAGCTAAATTTTTATGCTCAGATACAGGAGCATATATTACAGGTTCTATGTTCACAATTGATTGTGGTTGGACTGCCGGCTAATATTTTGGATTAATAAATATGGACTTTAGTAATTTAACATATTACTGAAATACAGAAAAATTTGTAATATAAAGGAGGATATAGTATATGTTAGGCATTATTATTGGATTGGTATTATTGATGTTTTTAGCTTATAGAGGTTATTCGATAGTTTGGGTGGCTCCAGTATGTGCAATGGTAGTTGCTTTAACCGGTGGACTTGAATTACTTCCTGCATACAAAGATATATATATGGATGGATTTGTTGGGTTTACAAAATCATGGTTTCCTGCATTCATGTTAGGAGCAATATTTGGTCATTTAATGGATTACACTGGTTCGGCAAAATCAATAGCTATCTGGTTAACCAAAGTGTTAGGTGCAAAGAGAGCAATACTGTCTGTAGTAGTAGGTTGCACAGTTTTGACTTATGGAGGAATCAGTTTATTTGTGGTTGTATTTGCTATGTATCCATTGGCTCTTGAATTATTTAGAGAAGCTAATATTACTAGAAAGTTAATACCCGGTGCAATAGCTCTTGGTTCGTTTGGATATACAATGACGGCCATACCGGGGTCACCTCAAATACAAAACTTAATTCCTATGAAATATTATGGAACAACTCCGATGGCTGCTCCGATAATGGGTGCTACAGCAGCATTATTGATGTTTGTGCTGGGTATGTTATGGCTTACTATGAGAGAAAAGAAATTTAAAGAAAAAGGAATGTTCTTTGTTGAGCCAGAAAAAAAGAATAATGAGGAAGTTGTTGTAAAAGATTTACCAAATGCATTTTTATCTCTTTTACCTTTGCTTTCAGTAATTTTGACATTAAATATCCTTGGCTGGGATATAATTATATCCTTGATTTCCGGTATTTTGCTAACTATGATATTTAATTACAAGAAATATATAGGTTTTACAAAGGCTGTAAGCGGCGGAGCAGGTGGATCAATAGTTGCCATTATTAATACAAGTGCTGCAGTTGGCTTTGGTACTGTTGTAAAGGCTGTTCCAGGGTTCCAAACTCTTACAAGTATGATTTTAAACATTAAAGGAAGCCCTCTGATTTCAGAAGCAATAGCAGTAAATGTTTTAGCAGGTGCAACGGGTTCTGCATCTGGAGGAATGGGTATTGCATTGGAAGCTTTGGGAGAAAAATATATGCAAATAGCTTCGCAAACAGGTATTAGCCCGGAAGCATTTCACAGAGTAGCTGCTCTTGCATCCGGAGGACTGGACACATTACCTCATAACGGTGCAGTATTAACATTATTGGCTATAACGGGCATGACACATAAAGATTCTTATATTGACATATGTGCGACATCTTTAATTATACCTTTAATTTCATCAATACCAGCCATAATATTAGGAAGTCTAGGAATATATTAAGATTGAATATAAAAACATATATAGGTTAAACTTAATACTATAGTAAGTGGAGAATAATAATATGAGGAGGTTTATGGATGAAATTAGAGGATATTAAAAAGGTTGGTGTTGCCGGAGGCGGAACCATGGGTTCTGGTATAGCTTTAATATTTGCACAAAAAGGTTATGAGGTTGTTGTAACTGATATAGAAGAGAAATTCTTAGACAACACTAAAAAAATAATATCAATAAATAACAGAACTTTAATTAATGAAGGGCTATTAAGCGAAGACGAAGCTTTGGAATCATTGAAAAACATAACTTATTCAACCGATAAAAGAGTGTTTGCCGATGCAGATTTAATAATTGAAGCGATAGTTGAAAAAATGGATATAAAACAGAATTATTGGAAGGAAGTAGAAGAAATAGCTGGAGAAAGTGCAATATTTGCCACTAATACTTCCGGACTAAGCATAAATGGGATATGTGAAAAAGTAAAGAATAAAGGTAGATTTATAGGAATGCACTGGTGGAATCCTCCCCACATAATTCCATTAATAGAATTAATTAAAGCGGATGATACTGCTGATGAAACAGTTTATCTATTAAAACAATTAGTTGATAATATAGGGAAAAAGTCAGTTGTAGTATTAAAAGATGCTAATGGTTTTATTGGAAACAGATTGCAATTTGCAGTATACAGAGAAGCTTTGAAAATTGTGGAGGATGGTATAGCTACTGTTGAAGATGTAGATAATGCTATGAAATATGGACCAGGATTTAGATATCCGGTTTTAGGACCTTTTGAGACAGCAGATTTAGGTGGATTAGATACATTCTATTTTATTTCATCTTACTTATTTAACGAGTTGAGCAGTGCAAAAGAGCCAACTCAGCTACAAAAAGAATTAATGGATAATAAAAAGCTAGGTGTGAAATCCGGTGAGGGGTTTTATGATTATCCTGGTAATAAAGCAGAAGAGGTCATGCAGCGTAGAGATGAAAATTTCTTTAAAATGCTAAAATATATTCACAAAAAATAAAGAAGTATTTATAAAAAAATTGGAATATAAGTTAAAATAAAAAGCATTGGGGTCAGTTCAGCATAGAATTGACCCCAATGTTTTTTAAAAGAAAATTAATGATATTTGAAATATGAATAGAATTTTTTAAAAAGGTCATATTAAATTGAAATGGATAAATTCCAATTATTATTAAAAGGAGGAATATAAATGTTGGAAAATAAGATATGTATTGTCACTGGTGCGGCCAGTGGAATAGGTTTAGCTATAGCACAGTCATTTGCTAATGATGGAGCAAAGGTTGTAATGGCAGATATCAATGAAGAAAAATTAAAATTAGAGGCTGAAAAAATAGGTGGAATTTACTATAAAACAGACTTAAGCAAAAAAGAAGATTGTAAAAACTTAGTTGATTATACTTTGAAACAATTTTCAAAAGTGGATATTTTAGTAAATGTAGCCGGTATTCAAACGGTAAGTCCGATTGAAGATTTTCCCGAAGATAAATGGGATTTTATGATGTCTTTAATGTTGACAGCTCCATTTCTATTAACTAAATATGTATGGCCATCAATGAAGGAACAAGGTTGGGGAAGGATAATAAATCTAAATTCAATTCACGGATTAGTAGCATCTGAATTTAAGGTTGCATATGTATCTGCCAAACATGGTCTTGGAGGATTAACTAAAGTTGCAGCTTTAGAGGGCGGGAAATATGGTATTACAGTAAATTCGATCTGCCCTTCATATGTCAGAACACCTTTAGTTGACAAGCAAATAGCAGATCAGGCAAAAACCCACGGTATTGCCGAACAGCAAGTAATTTCTGACATAATGCTGCAAAAAGCAGCAGTAAAAAAATTGCTGGAACCTAAGGATGTAGGTGAGGTAGCTAAATTTTTATGTTCAGATACAGGTGCATATATTACAGGTTCTTTATTTACAATTGATTGTGGTTGGACTGCCGGTTAATATCTTATTTAGTGCTTAGTTACTAAATGAAAAAATCAAAAGTTCAAAATTTAATGGAGGAAATATTATGTTAGGAATTATTATAGGATTAGTGCTGTTGATGTTTTTAGCTTATAGAGGATATTCAATAGTTTGGGTAGCTCCGGTGTGTGCAATAGTAGTTGCCTTAACAGGCGGACTTGAATTGCTTCCCTCATATAAAGAAACATATATGGAGGGTTTTGTCGGCTTTACTAAATCATGGTTTCCTGTATTTATGCTAGGGGCAATATTCGGACACTTAATGGAATATACCAGATCCGCAAAATCAATAGCTATTTGGCTGACAAAAATGTTAGGTGCAAAAAGAGCTATTCTTTCAGTTGTAGTGGGTTGTACGGTTTTAACTTATGGCGGTATCAGTTTGTTTGTTGTTGTATTCGCTATGTATCCATTAGCCCTTGAATTGTTTAGGGAGGCTAATATTACCAGAAAGCTAATACCTGGGTCTATAGCACTTGGCTCCTTTGGATATACAATGACTGCTATACCAGGATCACCTCAAATTCAAAATCTGATTCCTATGAAATATTATGGAACAACCCCTATGGCTGCTCCAATAATGGGTATCACTGCAGCTTTATTTATGTTTGTGTTAGGTATGTTATGGCTTACCATGAGAGAAAAGAAATTTAAAGAAAAGGGTATGTTTTTCGTTGAACCGGAAAAAAAGAAAGATGATGACGAAGCTTCTGATAAAGATTTGCCAAATGCATTGTTATCTTTTTTACCTTTGCTCTCTGTAATCTTAACATTAAATTTTTTTGAATGGGATATAATTATTTCACTAATTTCCGGTATTTTGTTAACTATGATATTTAATTACAAGAAATATATAGGTTTTACAAAGGCTATAAGCGGTGGAGCCGGTGGATCAATAGTGGCAATTATTAACACGAGCGCTGCAGTTGGTTTCGGTTCGGTTGTAAAAGCTGTTCCTGGGTTCCAAACTCTTACAAATATGATTTTAAACATTAAAGGAAGCCCTCTGATTTCAGAAGCAATAGCAGTAAATGTTTTAGCAGGTGCAACGGGTTCTGCATCTGGAGGAATGGGTATTGCATTGGAAGCTTTGGGAGAAAAATATATGCAAATAGCCTCACAAACGGGTATTAGTCCGGAAGCCTTTCACAGAGTAGCTTCTCTTGCATCCGGAGGACTGGATACATTACCACATAATGGAGCTGTATTAACTTTATTGGCTATAACAGGTATGACACATAAAGACTCCTATATCGATATATGTGTTACTTCTCTGGTTATACCTTTAATCTCGTCAATACCAGCTATAATATTAGGAAGCTTAGGTATATATTAAACTTAAAATTGTATATGTTACATATTTTACCCAAAGCGATTTGAATAAAAAAAGAAATGCATTGAGGACGCAAAGTCACCAATGCATTTTTCATAATAAAGCAGAGATAGTACTTTTAAAATTATATAAAGTATGATATAGTATTAACAAAATTATAAAAAATTAATATTATGTATCTTGTTGCTAAGTACAGAACAACAAGGTGTAAAATCATAGGAGGATATGAATGGGAAAAGGTCATGAAAAGGATACATACAACACATTATCTCATATGAGTAACATTAAGATTAAGCTATTGATACAGGGTATAATAGTTGGTATTTTTTCCGGATTTCTAATTGTTTTTTACAGAATCGTTTTAGAAAATGCAAATAGCACGAGACAATTTTTGCTGAACTTAAATGTGGATAAAGTTGTACTTATTCCATTGTGGTTTTTAATTTTAGTTATACTATCATACATAGTAGGAAGATTAGTTAAGAAAGACCCCTCAATAAGTGGCAGCGGAATTCCACAGGTTGAGGGTGTTCTTTTGAGAAAGCTAAAAATAAATTGGCTGGCACTTATTATAAGAAAGTTTGTGGGAGGCGTGATTTCGATCGGTGCCGGATTATCCCTCGGCAGAGAAGGTCCATCCATTCAGCTAGGTGCCGCTGTTGGACAAGGAGTAGGTAAAGTTTTAAATCGAAATGCAATAGAGGAAAAGTATCTGGTTACCTGTGGAGCTGCAGCAGGATTAGCTGCCGCGTTTAATGCACCGCTGGCTGGTATAATGTTTGTACTTGAAGAAGTTCATAAACATTTTTCACCACTAATACTTCTGCCTGCAATGTCCGCCGCATTAACAGCTGATTTTATATCAAAACATTTTTTTGGATTAAAACCGGTTTTTAACTTCATGGGAATTATTCCTCTGGGACTCGAAACCTATGGGTTTATAATGGTTTTAGGAATTATAGTTGGCGTGCTTGGAGCCATATACAATAACACCTTATTAAAAACACAAGAATTATATAATAAACAAAAATGGCTTCCGTTAGAATTTAGACCAATGATTCCTTTTGTTATAGCCGGAGTGCTGGTTTTTATTATTCCGGAAGTTCTAGGCGGAGGACATTCTCTCATAGAATCATTAATTCATGGAAATTATACTGTTAATATGCTATTATTGATTTTAGTTGTAAAGTTTTTGTTTTCGATGATAAGTTATGGTTCAGGAGCACCGGGCGGGATATTTTTCCCTTTATTGGTTCTTGGGGCAATAACCGGCGCAATATATGGAGATATATTGGAAAACTTTTTTGGATTTCACCCTAATTATATAAATAACTTTATTATTTTAGCAATGGCAGGCTTTTTCTCGGCTATTGTAAGAGCTCCTATAACGGGAAGTATTTTAATTACAGAAATGACCGGCTCATTATCTTATTTACTATCTATAAGCATTATATCATTAGTAGCTTATATTACTGCAGGCTTGCTGAAATCAGAACCTATATATGAATCATTGTTGGAAAGATTGCTTAAAAATAATGGTAAGAGTGATTTAATAGAAGATAGCAGAAATAAAAGTATATTGGAAATCCCTGTGTGCTTAGATTCATTATTGGATGGTAAAATCATTAAAGATTTAAAATTGCGACAAAATTGCTTGATTGTATCTGTTAAAAGGGGAGAAAAAGAAATTATTCCAAAAGGAAGCACTAAAATTCTTTCCGGAGATTATTTATATGTTCTTGTTAATGAAAATGAAGCGGCACTAATTAAAGAAGAACTACTAGAAATGGGATTCAATATAATTATATGAAAATATAATCGAAGTGAAGAGATTTCAAAAAAATTTAAAAATAAAGTAGGATGTTTAATGGAAAAATATGTAGAAATAGAAAGAAGCATTATTAAAAAATATAGGAAGCCAATATGGTCAAGATTCACTTCAGCAATAAGAGATTACAAACTTATTGAGGCAGGTGATAAAATTGCAGTATGCATATCAGGCGGGAAAGATTCTATGCTAATGGCAATGTGCATGCAGCATTTAAAAAAATATAGCAAAATTCCATTTGACGTTGAATACATAGTAATGGACCCTGGTTACAATGAAGTTAATAGACAAAGAATTGTAGATAATGCAAAACTAATGAATATTCCGGTTGATATATTTGAAACTCAAATATTCGATGTTGTTGAATTGTCAGGAGGAGCTCCCTGCTATTTATGTGCAAGAATGAGAAGAGGATACTTATATAGACATGCTCAAAAGTTAGGATGCAACAAAATTGCATTAGGGCATCATTTTGACGATATGATTGAAACTGTTTTGATGAGTATGCTCTATGCAGGTGAAATCAAAACTATGATGCCAAAGCTTCATAGCTCTAACTTTGAGGGAATGGAATTAATTAGACCAATGTATATGGTTCATGAAGAAGATATACTGGCATGGACAAGATATAATGAGTTGCATTTTATTCAATGCGCTTGTAAAATAACTGAAAGTATAGAGAAAAATAATGGGGGTTCCAAGAGGCATGAAATGAAAATGCTTGTAAAGCAGTTAAAAAAAATAAATTCTAATTTTGATTTGAATATTTTTACAAGCCTTCATAATGTAAACCTAGATACCATAGTTGGATATCGCGAAAATGGTAAAAGACATACTTTCTTAGAGTATTATGATTATTTAGAAGTTGAAAATGATTTAAAGTAAGTGAAACATTAGTATATTTTGATTATCATAGGTTTAAACATGTTGATATAAAACTTTCCAAGTTTTCAGAAATATATTTGTTCTTATGATATGCAAGATTAAATGTTCTATTAAGCTTTACATTATTAATTTTAATACTGTGAAGCTTCTTGCTTTTTAACTCATTTTCAACAAGCATCTTAGAAATTACTGTTAGACCCTGCCCATTTAAAACTGCATTTTTAATAGCCTCTGAATTACTGCAAATCCATTTTTCATTTATTCTAACATTTTCATTTTTAATAATATTTTCAAAAAGTTCCCTTGTGCCGCTTCCCATTTCTCTCAGAATGAAATCTTGATTTTCTAGTCGATTTATACTAATTGACTCCAAATTTGAAAATTCATGTAAATTTGAACATACAAGTATTAATTCGTCAGGCACTATTGGAGTAGAAATTATTTCCCCACTTTTTATTTGACCTTCCACGATACTTATATCCAGTTTGTTTTTCAACATCATTTCCTCTATTATTCCGGTATTTTCAACAAATATCTTCGTGTTTATATCAGGGTGCAATTGCTTGAAATTTTTTAAAATCTTATTTATTAAACATGTGCCTACTGTAATAGTAGTACCTATTTTCAAACATATATTTTTATTTTTATTAATCATAGTATCTTCCATTTCATCAAATGAAGAAATTATGTGTCGTGCATAGCTTAATAAGTTTTCCCCTGCTTCTGTTATAAAAAGTTTCTTAGAAAGGCGTTCAAATAATTTTACACCATAGTTTTGTTCTATCTCTGAAATTGCCTGACTTACAGACGGTTGAGTTATATATAACTTCTTAGCTGCAATACTCATTTTTCCATAATCACATACTGCTATAAAAATTTTTAAATGTCTAATTGTCATTTTAATTTCCTTTCATATCATAATTTTCCTGATTTAATTTTGAGCATAATAAGGGGATTCTATTATGAATCCCTCTGCTATTCATGATAAATTAATCATTACCTAAAAAATTACCTATTCCTAGGTTACCTAAAAGACTTCCCTCACCTTTTGACTCACTACCGGCTTTTTTGCTTGCAGCAAATATTCTATCAGCCATTCTACTAAAAGGAAGTGATTGAAGCCAAACAGACCCGGGTCCCCTCAAAGTTGCTAAAAATAATCCTTCTCCTCCGAATAAAGCACTTTTAACATTTCCAACGAACTGAACGTCATACGCTACTTCTTTTGTCAAGGCTACTAAACACCCTGTGTCAATTTTTACCATTTCGCCTGGCATTAGATCTTTTTTTACAACCATACCGCCAGCATGCAAGAAAGCAAGACCATCACCGGTTAATTTTTGCATTATAAAACCCTCACCGCCGAAGAGACCTACACCTATTTTCTTTTGAAATGCAATGTCAATGGATATTCCTTTTGCTGAACACAAAAACGCATCTCGCTGGCAAACTATTTGACCGTTGTAATCAGTTAATTCCATTGGAAGTACTTTGCCTGGATATGGTGCTGCGAATGCAACTACGCTTTTATTGCTACCCCTGTTTGTAAATGATGACATAAACAAACTTTCGCCTGTTATAACCCTCTTACCTGCACCCACCAATTTTCCCATTAGACCTTTTCCGGCATCTTTATTAGAACCATCGCCAAAAATAGAATCCATTTCAATGTTTGAGTCCATGTACATCATTGCGCCGGCTTCAGCTATTATACTTTCGCCATAATCTAAGCCTATTTCTACAAATTGCATATCATCTCCATACAATTTATAGTCTACCTCATGTGCTTTTTGCATAAGAATTCTCCTCTCAAATTAAAATATATTACAGAGGTATACGAGAGCTCCTCTGATAATTAATATAATTACAATTTCTATTAAAGTAGTTCTTACCAAATATTATATCAAATTCATGAATGCATAGTAAATGTTTTTTTGCAGAATAAAATTTTTCTTTAATAATTGTATTAAAAAATGCATGTAATGCATTTGCCTGCTAAAGTATCACAAAAATTTTGCTTGTATTACAAAATTTTTTCACTTTAATAAAAAAAAGCCATATACTAATTTAGTTACTATATGTGATAATAGTTTAAACTACTTAGCTGTGGTGAAGAGGGGTGAAGATTTAAATGGGTAAAGATAGTATGGAATGGACCAATTTGGCTAGTAAATTACATAGTGAAAACAACAATGAGAATGGATTTATATCATATTTGCTTTCATTACCACCAAAACAATTTTCATTATTATCTTCATTAATCGGTATTGCTTTAACAGATAATCTAGATGCTAACCAGCAAAATTCTCTAGGTAATTTTTTAGTTAATGTAGGGCAGGTAATTCTAACAGCAGCAGGTCAAGAGCAATTGATACAAAATAAATCTCAAATTGGACAGAAAAAACTTAAATAATTATAAATCATAAACAAATAAAGAAAAAATTATAAATAATCATATTTTAAAATATAGTTGATTAATACATAAACAAACTATTCATAAATATAAAATCAAAAAATTGCTACATAAATTTATTAAATGCATATAATGTAAAGAGAAATAACAAATATTAAATTTTTTATGGGAATGGAGAGGATAAATTGAATAAATATAAAAATCATCTCAATTACAATTATTGTAATACAAAATTAAATAACGATGCTTATATAAACAGGGTACCTGTTAATAGTGATGTTGGATATATAGAACTTTACATAACACAAAGATTGGGCACAGAATTTCCTACAAATGCTGTTGTAACAATTTATGTAAGACATGAAGACAATCAAATTCCGGTAAAAAATTTTGTTGTAACTACTAATCCAACTATAATCGAACTACCTGTAGCAAATCCTCAAGGAACTTTAATTGAAGGTCCTGAATATTTCTTTACACCATATGACTTGACAATAGAAAGTGAAGGTTATTTTAAAATAAGTACATTAAATATTCGACTTTTCCCCAAAATCACAACTAGATTTTATTATAATTTAAATGAAATTATGCAGAATGAACCTTATAAAGAAGAAGTTATTAATCTGCCAACCCATCCTAAAGATATATTGTGAAAAGAGAATACTACAGATTTATATATGTAATATTTTCATAGATTAGACTTCTGCTCCAATGGAACAGGAGTTTTGTATTTTATACTCTGTAACTGACATAAATAAAATTATCATAAGTGATTGTTTGCTGAGACTATTTATAAAATAATTGCTGTAGAATTCGAAGAAAAAATTCTTTCTTAAGTACTGTATTTTGAATTCCATACAGAAAACTATTGATTTGGAATATTTCTTAAATTAGATGCAATAATTCCCCTTGCCATATAGCTTCCAATTAAAAAAATAACATTATCAATTGTATTATATAGATTAATATCATCTTCATAATTACTATTTACTATTGCACTTATATCATCTGTTTTTAATTTAATATATCGATATAGTAAGGATTTCCATTGATTTTCATCCCAATACACATTAATATTGGCTAGGTATGATGATAAATTATCTGCAGATTGATACCATTCAATTGTACTTGAGCTTGTTAATCCACTCTCGTCATAATTCTTATACTCTATTACTTTCATTGCAGATGTAATAAAATTCAATAAAATATCAATTAGATTTTGTGCAATGTCAGAACCATAAAACATACTAAATATAGTATAAAATTCATTTGGCAAAGAAATTAAATAATTGGAAACTTGCTTTTTATCCGGTGTATCAAAAATTGTAGATCTTATATATGTTCTAATCCAATAACCAACCTTTACCCACAACTTATGAAATGTAATTATTATATTCATTTGTTCATATGTTAAATATCTCTCATTTGAGATTTCTTGTTCCATTTTGTAAATCATTTAAAGACCTCCATACCCTTTATTATTTTAGTATATGCTATGATAACACTAAACAAAACTATTTTTGAAAATAAAACGAAAATATATCCCCCTGGCATCTTGCGTCATCAGGGACGGTTACTTTCGTTGACAAATTGTTAAGAAGTTGATAAAATAAAACTGAAAAATAATAGTGTATAAATTTATTCAGCAATTATAACGATGAATAGATGAGGAGAAAAAGAAATGTTAGACAATAAAGGTTTTGATTTGTGGGCGAATGATTATGACAAGACTGTAAATATTAGTGAAGAGAATAATGAATACCCATTTGCAGGCTATAAAGATGTATTAAATTATATATATACCCAAGTAAGGGAACATAGTGATTCCAGTATTTTAGATATAGGATTTGGCACAGGTGTATTAACAACTCAATTATATAATATCGGATGTAATGTTACGGGTATAGATTTTTCAAGTAATATGATAGATATAGCAAAAAATAAGATGCCCAATGCGTTATTTATTAATTGGGATATTACAAAGGGTTTACCGGTTGAAATTATAAATTGTAAATTTGACTATATAATCAGTACATATGCAATACATCACTTAACAGATGAAGAAAAAATAAAATTTATAAAATTTCTGTCAAATTTGTTAAATACAAAGGGAAAGATTTTAATAGGAGATATTTCCTTTGAGACAAAGAAAGAATTTGAAGAATGCAATAATAGATATAAAGAAACTTGGGACGATGATGAGATTTATTTTACAGCAGATGAAATAATGAAAAGTCTTAGTGATTTATATTGTTGTACATACATTAAGTTATCATATTGTGCGGGTGTATTGACAGTTACAAACAGGTAGTTATAAACAAAGACGAGCGATGGCTCCCCTAGAGGATGTTTTCGTAGCAACTTTTTTATATCAGCAGAAATGTATTGAAATTGGATGTCATATGTTATATAATAACTTGATATTAAATACAGATAATAGAAATAATTTATGGCATTATAATTAAGATTGCCTTAACGAAACGAAAGGACGAAATATATGAAATTAGGTATAGTAGGACTTCCTAATGTAGGTAAAAGTACATTATTCAATGCAATAACATCTGCAGGTGCTGAATCGGCAAATTATCCATTTTGCACAATCGAACCAAATGTAGGAGTTGTAAGTGTTCCTGACAAGCGGTTAGATTTTTTAACAAAAATGAGTAACTCCGGCAAAACAGTTCCAGCCGTTATTGAATTTTTTGACATAGCTGGTTTAGTAAAAGGTGCAAGCAAAGGTGAAGGGCTTGGAAATAAATTTTTATCTCACATCAGGGAAGTAGAAGCTGTTGTACATGTAGTCAGATGCTTTGATGATGAAAATGTAATACATGTTGAAAGTACTGTAGATCCACTGAGAGATATTGAAATCATAGAGTTGGAACTAATACTTGCTGATTTGGAAGTCATGAGTAAAAGACTTGAAAGATTAACAAAAATAGTTAAAAACGATAAATCATTACAGCCGGAACTTGAACTCGTAAAAAGAATAGTAAATGATCTGGAAAACGAAAAATCAGCACGCTATTTAGAATATACAGATGAAGAAATGAAATTGTTAAAAACATTTAATTTAATAACTGCAAAGCCGGTTCTCTATGTTGCCAATGTAGATGAGGAATATTTGGAAGCTCCGGAAACAAATAAATATGTAAATGTTGTTAAAGAACATGCATCTAAAGACAATTCAGAAGTAATAGTCGTATGCGGTAAAATTGAAGAAGAAGTTTCAGTTCTTGACGAAGAAGAAAAACAAGAATTTTTACAAGAATTAGGACTTGAAGAATCAGGACTTGATAAGCTAATCAGAGCCAGCTATCATTTGCTTGGACTTATAAGCTATTTCACTACAGGTCCTATGGAATCGAGAGCATGGACTATAATGAAAGGAACAAAAGCTCCACAAGCAGCGGGTAAAATTCACTCAGATATTGAGAGAGGTTTCATAAGAGCCGAAGTTACATCATTCAAGGATGTCGAAGAACTCGGAACTATGAGTGCTGTAAAAGAAAAAGGATTAATGAGATTAGAAGGCAAAGAATATGTTATGGAAGATGGAGATATTGTATTGTTTAGATTTAATGTTTAAAAATATATAAAATAAGTACTCCATTACTTTTGTATTGGAGTACTTATTTTATTTACAAATTTTATTATAATATTTTTTATTTAAAACTATTATTTGGCTTAAATGTTGCACAATCTGTTTCTTGACTATTTTTTGCATCTCTGTGCTGAACTTCTATTCTCTGAGCAGTACAATGATCTCCATCTGTATAATAATGACATGTGTTTACCACACATCTAACTCCTGGATTAGTCGTACTCATTTTGTTTGATTTTGTTTCCATATATACCTCCTGAATTTTTCTTTTAAAAGTCATTAACAACTTTCAAAAATATTATGCCCAGATATATTTTTTATATAATAGGTTTTATTATCTAACTAAAATTTATAATAAATTTTTTTCCAATTCAGAAATATTTGTTATTGGCAATGTACATTCTCTATTTACACAAACATAATATGTTGATTTATCATCTTTTAAATTATAGTTTTTAATGAATCCTATCACTTTTTCCACTTCATCAAATTCAGTTCTATCGACAGCTAATACGACCGTATTTGTTAAATATTTATTTTTAATTATATTGTTTAATTCGTTAATATTATTTTTGTTTTTTAAAATGCAAATAACTTCTTTTGAAGGGTATAGTTCATACATTATCGATAATAAAGCGAATGTATATCCTGATGGATAGTCAGATACAATATTTGCGAAAAAATCAATTTGCTTTCTTGAAATTTCTTCAAGATTAACATCACCTGTAAGTCTGGAAAGTTTTATAAGATTTAGGGACGCAACCGAGTTACCTGATGCCATCGCTCCATCATATACTTCTTTTGGTCTATATATTAAACTTTCACTGTCCTTGCTCGTCAAGAAAAATCCACCGTTCTCACTATCCCAGAATAATTTTATCATTTTATCATTGAATTTAACTGCTCTCTTCAGATAATGTATCTCATATGTTGCCTCATACATTTCTATCAGAGCCCATATATAAAATGCATAATCATCTAATGTTCCATTTTCTAGAATTGAACCATCTCTATATCTTACACCTATTCTATTATCTTCATCAATTAAATTTTTCTTTATGAACCTAAGTGCGTTTTCAGCTGCATGCAAATACTTTTCAAGACCAAATACCTTATATGCTCTGGCAAATGCCGCTATCATCATCCCATTCCAAGATGTGAGTATTTTATCATCTTTATGAAGTTTAGTTCTTGTAAATCTATAGTCATATATTTTTTCAATCATCATTTCAATATTTTTATTTGTTTCATAATAATTTTCATTATTTATTAAATTAGGTATGTTTTTACCTTCAAAATTTCCTCTTTTAGTTATATTGAAATAATCATTAAAATACTTTCCATCATCTTCTCCTAATACTTGAATAATTTCATCAGGTTCAAATACATAATATTTTCCTTCTTCTCCTTCACTGTCTGCATCCTGGGCGGAGAAAAAACCTCCGGCTTTGTCAGTCATCTCTCTTAAAATATAATCAAGTGTTTTAGTTGCAACATTTTTATATAATGCTTTTCTGGTCAACTGATATGCTTCTATATAACAAATAACCAGTCCTGCATTGTCATAAAGCATTTTTTCAAAATGTGGTACTAACCACTTATCATCAGTCGAATATCTTGAAAATCCAAATCCAACATGGTCGAATATACCCCCTCTATACATTCCTTCCAGTGTTTTTTCAACCATTTCCAGAACTTTTTCATCTTTTTCCAATTTGTAGTATTTCATCAAAAACATAATGTTGCTTGGTTGAGGAAATTTAGGACTTTTACCAAATCCTCCATACTTTTTATCAAAACTTTTTCTGAATATTTCCTTAGCCGATGCAATTATTGTTTCTGATAATTCTTTTTTTCCACTATTTATATGTTCCTGTTCTTTGATTGTATCAGTTATATAACTGCTGGATTTTATTATTTCATCCTTATCATTTTCCCATTTTGCTTTAACAATGTTTAATATTTCCAAAATGCCTTTGATACCATATCTTGATTGTTTAGGAAAATATGTGCCTGCAAAAAATGGTTGTTGTTCAGCAGTCATTATTATAGTTAACGGCCATCCTCCGCTTCCGGTTAACCTTTGTGCTACACTCATATATACAGAATCTATATCAGGGCGTTCCTCTCTGTCAACTTTAATACATACAAAATCTCTATTTAAAGCGTCTGCAACTTCATCATCTTCAAAAGATTCATGTGCCATCACGTGACACCAGTGACAGGTGCTATATCCTATACTGAGAAATATCGGTTTATCTTCTGATTTTGCTTTATTAAATGCCTCTTCTCCCCACGGATACCAATCAACAGGGTTATATGCATGCTGAAGAAGATATGGCGATTTTTCATTAATTAATTTATTGTTTTTTTTATTTACTTCTATCATAAATTAACATCTCCATTCTTTTATCAAATTTGCTGTTATTATAACCATATTTAAGTGCAATCAAACAATTTTATAAAAAAACAGATAATTTTTTATAATTTATTATTTAAATAATTGCTTGTTGCCTTGGAATTTTCATTTAAAGGAATAATAAAATTTTATAAAAAATTCATTAATTCTTCAGAATTAGTTTATAAATTCTTTAAGTTTATATGATATATTTTAGTATATGTAAAATACAAACAGTATAGGAGAAGAAAAATGCAGATATTGAAGAATAAGAAGGTAAAATTAATTGCAATTGTATGTGCAGTTTTTTTAGTGATATTTATGGGATACAGATTTACGAATAAAAATGCTGCTGTTAAAGATACGATGGCAAGTAGTGAAGTTGAACATACTGTTTCAAAAGATAATATAAATGTATCTGTAACAGGAAGCGGAAGTGTAAATCCGACTGATAAAAGAGTAATAAAATCTGAAGAAGATGGAACTGTAAACAGTATTTATGTATCCGAAGGAGATTTAATTGAAAAAGATCAGATTCTAATATCGCTGAAATCAGATTCTTCTAATGATAATCAAATACAAAGCAAGGATATAAAATTAAATATTGAGAGAGCTCAGAAACAACTAAATGATTTATACGCCAGTAAGGGTGATTTGAATATTTACGCTGATGAATCAGGCGTTATTTCTAATATGAAATTAGAGGTTGGTGATCAAATTACTGCTAATTCTACAATAGGTACTATTAGCGATACGGACAATTCATATATTGAAGTGTATTTCACCAAAGATCAATTTGATAAAATTAAATTAGATGATCCAGCGTCTGTTTTCATGACTAAATACTTTTCAACTGTAACGGGTGTTGTAAGTTATAAAGATAGTACACCAGTACAAAAGGGCGGGGGAACTTTTGGTTATAAAGTTAATGTAAAAATTAAAAATCCGGGAGGCTACAGCGTAGGCGATGTAGCTCAAGTTTCTATAACCAATTCAGGTGGAACATATCAAGGAATGTATAATGGAGAAATAATTGAAATTAAAGAAGAAAGTATAATATCGAAAATAGGTGGAAAGGTTAAAACTGTAAAGGTTGAAAATGGAGAATACATTAATAAAGGTGATATAGTAGCTACTATGGAAAGCGATGATATAGAACTCCAAATTGCGGAGCAGCAAAATATTATAGAAAAAAATCAATCTCAATTAAATGACTTAACTGAAGGAGATACTGTTTATTCTCCTATGAAGGGAACTGTATTGCAGGTTGATGTATCAGGAGAAGAAGTTGTAGACAGAAATACGGTTCTTATGACTGTGGCTGACCTTGAAAACATGGAGGTTGTTTTAGACGTGGATGAACTTGATATAACTAAAATAACTTTAGGGCAACAAGCAATTATAACTACAGATGTATTTAAAGATGAAAGTTTTACAGGTAAAGTAACTAAAATATCTATGGAAGGGCAAACTAACAACGGAGTCACTACGTATAAGGTAACGATACATCTTGACGACAGAAAATCTCTGATGTCAGGCATGAATGTAGATATAGAAATATTATCAGATGAAAGGAACAATGTTATAGTAGTACCCATAGATGCTATTCATAAATTAGATGGTGAATATATGGTAACAATAAAAGACAAAGAAGGCAATAAATCTGATGTAAAAGTTGAACTTGGACTTGCGAACAAAGATAATGTGGAAATTGTAAACGGAGTGGAAGAAGGCGATGTAGTAGTTTACGATAAGATACAAGTAGATTCAACTAATCCTTTCGAAGGTGGTGGAGGAGTTATGAGAGTATCACCTGGAGCCAGAGGAGGTCAATAATTGTGATAAATTTAAAAAACATTACTAAAACCTATGATATGGGTTCCGTAAAGGTACAAGTTCTTAAAGGAATCTCCTTGCATATAGCAGAAGGTGAATTCTTATCCATTATGGGTCCGTCCGGTTCAGGTAAATCTACACTTATGAACATGATTGGATGTCTTGATGTTCCAACTACAGGAGAATATTATTTAGATGGGAAAGAAATAAGTACCTATAATGAAAAGCAATTATCTAAAATAAGGAATGAGAAGATAGGGTTTATATTTCAGAAATTTAATCTTTTGTCTAAATTGACAGCATATGAAAATGTTGAATTGCCGCTTATATATAGAGGTATGAACAACAAGGAAAGAAAGGAAAGAAGCATTGAGGCTTTAAAAAAAGTAGGACTGTCTGACAGAATGAATCATAATCCCACAGAATTGTCAGGAGGACAGCAGCAAAGAGTTGCTATAGCTAGAGCATTAGCAGGAAATCCGCCGGTACTATTAGCAGATGAACCTACAGGAAACTTAGATTCGAAATCAGGATATGATGTAATGAATTTAATAAAAGAGCTTAACAAAGAAGGAAAAACTATAATTCTTATAACCCATGATAATGAGGTTGCAGAGGCAGCTGAGAAAATGGTAACTATAAAAGACGGTATGCTGACAAAAAATATGGCGCTAAAAGATTAAGAAAGGAATTTAAATATGAACATAAAAAGTATAATTAAAATGTCATTACAATCAGTTATATCAAATAAAATGAGAACATTTCTGACTATGCTCGGCATAATTATAGGAGTTTTTTCTGTAATAGTTCTTATATCATTAGGACAGGGCGCAACGGCAAGTGTTGTTGACAGCATATCAAGTATGGGTTCAAACATTATCAGCGTTAGTGTATTTGATGAAAAAAAGTTGTTAGACTATAAAGATATTATAGATATTGAAAAACTTGAAGGTGTAAATAAAGTTACACCGGTATTTACGGTTAGACCTACGGTAAAATATGACTTAGAAACAAAACATACAAGCGTTACAGGAGGAAATGAAAATTATCTACGCATAAATAATTATGAAGTGAAATCAGGCAGAACGATTAGTCCGGTAGATGTAGACTATAGGAACAAAGTTGCAGTTATCGGGTTAACAACGGCAGAAAATCTGTTTGGCAAAGATAATCCACTTGGTAAAGAAATTTCTATAGATGGTGAAAAATATACTATTATTGGAACTTTGAAAGATAAAGGCAGCTCCATAATGGGAGACAGCAATGAAATAGTGGTTGTTCCTGTTACAACTTTAATGAGACAATATAATAGCAGCGTTGTCAACAGTTTAACAGTACAGGCTAAATCATCTGATGTATCAGCAATTGCAGCTCAAAGTGTTAAAGATTATATGTTCGCATATTTTGACAGTGAAGATTCTTACAATGTATTCAGCCAGGATGAGATGCTCGACGTAATGAATCAAAGCATAACAATGCTTACAGCAATGCTGGGCGGCATAGCCGGTATATCCCTTTTAGTGGGAGGAATAGGTATTATGAACATCATGCTGGTTACGGTAACTGAAAGAACAAGAGAAATTGGCATAAGAAAGGCAATCGGGGCTGGCAAGGGAAATATAATGATACAATTTTTAATTGAATCTTCTGTAATTAGCGGTATAGGTGGATTTATTGGTTCAGCATTAGGAGTGGTTGCATCATCATTCATAAGTAAACTGATTGGAATAATCTATGTTATAAATATCCCGGTAATAATTGGTGCTTTCGCATTTTCATTAGGGGTAGGAGTATTTTTTGGATTATATCCTGCCAATAAAGCATCAAAATTAAAACCGGTAGATGCTTTAAGATTTGAATAGAAATAGGGAGATTGCAAAGTAGCAGATGATGCGGCATTATAATACCATGCCACATCATCTTATTAATAATTAAATTTTAAAATTTAATTTTGGAGGAAACATTATGGAAAAGGAAACCATTTTAATAGTTGATGATGAAAAGGAAATTAGAGATCTAATAGAAATATTTCTTAAAAACGAAGGATATAATGTATTTAAGGCAACTGATGGAATCGAAGCATTGGAAATTTTAAATAAGTACAATGTAGATTTAATAATTTTGGATATTATGATGCCAAAAATGGATGGAATAGATACATGTATAGAAATCAGAAAAAACAGAAATATGCCAATTATAATGTTGTCGGCAAGGAATGAAGACATGGATAAAATTTTAGGTCTGACTACAGGTGCAGACGATTATCTTGAAAAACCATTTAATCCACTAGAGTTATTGGCTCGAGTAAAATCGCAATTGCGCAGATATAATAAATTAAATATATATGAAGAAAAAAAAGATGGGGTAATAGAAATAGATAATCTGGTAATAGATATTAATACTCACGAAGTTAGAATCGAAGAAAAAATAATAAATCTTACTGCCAGAGAATTTGATATATTATTGTTTTTGGCGAAGAACAGAGGGATGGTCTTCAGCACAGAAAAGATATATGAAAAAATATGGAACGATGAATTCTATGATTCGGACAATACGGTAATGGTACATATTAGAAATATCAGAGAAAAAATAGAGAGTAATCCTAAAAAACCAAGATTTATAAAAACCATTTGGGGAGTGGGTTATAAAATTGATAAATAAATTTAAGAAAAGTATTAGATTTGAAATTCTAACAGTATATGTAGTATGTATTGTTGTATCTGTTTTCGCTGGGAAAATTGCTGAAAACACTGTTCAATTAAGTAATGATAATATTAGTGCTAATCATATTTTTATTATGAAAAATTTAAACAGTCCTGCAGTTAATCTTTCAAAAGAAATAGAGCAAAGAAAAATCCACATAAGCGATAAAGAGCAAATTAAAAAGTTACTAAATGATTTTAATGACCAGGATTATAATATAATAATTAGCGATAGCAGTGGAAAGGTGCTGTATAATACTGATGAAACTTCCCAAATTCAAGTAGATATTAATGATACAGTAAAGAGTTTCATTGATATGACAATGGGAGAAAATTTACTTAAAAACAGTAAAAAAGAGGGAAATGAATACACCAGCTTTTACCCTGTGAGATTTTCTGATGATGAAGGGTTTATAATAATTAATAATAAGCTAACAAGAAAAGTTATTTTGGGTGACAAATTTTTAAATGACAAACTTATATTAACAATTGTGGTTTTTATAACTTTTGTTATTATGTTCATATTATTAACTAATAAAAAAGTGAGATATATAGAATACATATCATTAGGTCTTCTTGAAATCTCTAAAGGTGATCTTAATTACAAAATAAAGTTGCAAGGAGAAGATGAATTAACACTGCTGGCAAGCAATATAAATTTAATGTCCGAGGAATTACAAAAACAAATAGAGAGCGAAAGAAATGCTGAAAAAATTAAAAATGAATTAATAGCGAATGTTTCCCATGATTTAAGGACACCCCTTACCTCAATTAAAGGATATCTAGAAATAATAAAAAGCAAAAAAGACTATAATCAAGTTCAATTTGAGCAGTATATTGATATTGTATATAATAAATCAGAGAAATTAGAAAATCTTATAAATAATTTATTTGAATATACAAAGTTAACTAATAATGCAGTTAGTGTAGAATATCAAAATATAGACTTAAACCAACTACTGTCACAACTTATTGAAGAATTTGTCCCAATATGTGAAAGTAATAATGTGACAATAACGAAGAAACTTATAAAAGAAAAAATATTTCTAAAATTAGATCCAAATAAAACTGTAAGAATATTTGAAAATTTATTATCAAATGCAATAAAATACAGTATCAAGCCTAGTGATATAAAGGTTGATTTAGAACGAGAAGATAATATTGTAGCTGTTAGTATCAAGAATAGATGTGAAGCTATTGATGCAAAAGATTTAGAGAAAATATTTGAAAGGTTTTACAGAATAGATAAATCAAGGTCATCTGCTACCGGTGGCAGTGGGTTAGGCTTGGCAATAGCAAAAAATCTAGTAGAAATACAAGGTGGAGTAATTGAAGTAGTTAACGAAGCTAATTATATAACTTTTATAGTGAAATTTAAGACCGAAAGAGCTTAACTGTATAAATAATCTGAGACACTTGAAAAAGTGTCTTTTTTATATGCCAAGGAAATTATTTTCCTATTATATAAAAATGAGAATTGTAAAGGACTGGATATAGCCCTTCAGCAGAAGTTGAGCAGCAAAAGTTCTTCAAAAATTTTATCAATAAAAAGCATATATTACATTTGCTTGAATATTATAAAATATATAAGACAAATTATAGGGGGAAGAAAAAGGTATGAATGATAAACAGATGCAGTCAAATTATATTAGGGTAGTTGGTGCAGTAAACAGCGAGCTTGAGTTTAGTCATGAAGTTTTTGGAGAAAAGTTTTATGAATTTTATTTAGAGGTTCCACGATTAAGTGATACTAAAGATTTGCTTCCTGTTATAATATCAGAAAGAATTATTAACGACATAAATATGGATATAGGTAATTATGTAGTTATTGATGGACAGTTCCGATCTTATAATAGATATGAAGATTTAAGCAATAAGCTTTTACTGAGAATTTTTGTGCGAGACATTAAGGTTCCAAACGAGGAGGAATTAGAAGAAATAAAAAGGCACCCTAACGAAGTGTTTTTAAATGGTTTTTTGTGTAAAGATACTAAATATAGAACCACACCATTTGGCAGAGAAATAACGGATATGCTAATTGCTGTAAATAGATCATATAATAAATCTGATTACATACCATGCATAGCTTGGGGCAGGAATGCAAGATATTGCGAAAATTTGGAAGTCGGTGATCATGTAAAAGTATGGGGTAGAATTCAAAGCAGGAGATATCAGAAAAAACATGATGAAGATGAATATCAAACTAAGACAGCCTATGAAGTATCAATAACAAAACTAGAACATATTAAAACAGATAATAATAGAAAAAAAGAAGAGTAGAAATAGCACTAAATAATAAATAAATTATTAAAATAGTGGGACTGAATTTAATGAGGTTTCACTTTTTTTGTGAAAATTTACAAGGCAAAATTTACAAGTTAAAAACATCTTGACAAAATTAAAAAATAATATTAAAATATTAAATACCTTTAATTTAGTAAGGAAAACAGAGTTATATTTTTTTTATTAAACTAGCAAAGGTATTCATAATTAATTAAAATAAGTTTAAAACTACTCAAAAAAACTGTTCTAAAAAGCGATACTCAAAAACTGTTCTAAGTTAAACATCTAATTAGTAGTGTTATTTTCTAAAATATTAAAATATTAATGTATCTATTTTGTGTCGAAACTTAAAAATGCGCTGGAGGACTATCTCTACTGCGTAAATGTTCAAAATAGTGGAGGTAATTATGAGAAAAAAAATTGTTTTAGGAGCTTCTATAGGTAACTGTGTACATGTTGCAGGAATAATTCATTTTCTGCAAATAGCTGAAAAGGAAGGCTATGAAACCATCTTTTTAGGACCGGCAGTTCCGATAAAAGAAATATTCAGTAAAATTAAAGGAATAGAGCCAGATTTAGTTGCATTAAGTTATCGCTTAACTGCAAATAACTTTGAAAATCTTATTAGAGACATAATCGATATGGCAAAAACTGCAGATTGTAAAAATATAAAATGGTGCTTTGGCGGAACTTCACCAGTTTCTCAAGTTGCAATGAAATATGATTTTTTTGATTACATATCGGATGGATTTGATGACGTTGATGATTCTATTGCATTTCTTAAAAACATTGACAGAACACAAAATGATAAAATTTATGGTCAAACCATTACAGACAGGATAAAAGAGAAGTATCCATATCCCGTTTTAAGACATCATTTTGGGCTGCCTTCATACAAAGAAACACTAGATGGAATTAAGACTATTTCAAAAAGTAAGGTATTGGATGTAATATCAATTGGACCGGATCAAAATACTCAGCAGTTCTTTTTCAAACAAGAAAAAATGGATAAAAACCTTGATGGAGCCGGAGGCGTACCATTAAGAACAAGGGAAGAGTTTGCAGCCCTCAAAGAAGCTGCACAGTTTGGAAATAAACCATTGCTCAGATGTTATAGCGGTACAGACGATGTTAAGAAGTTTGCAGAGTTATTAGATGAAACTATCAGCAATGCTTGGTGTGCAGTACCATTGTGCTGGTACAATGAAATTGACAAAAGAGGTACAAGAACTATAGAAGTATCGATAAAAGAAGCATTTGAGTTAATAAAATATCATGGTGACAGAAATATTCCTGTGGAAATTAATGAGCCACATCACTGGGCATTAAGAGATGCACATGATGTTATTTCAGTTGTTATGGCATATTTGTCTTCATACAATGCAAAAAAATACGGAGCAAAAGATTATATAGCACAATATATGTTCAATACACCAAATACATTATCATTTTCAATGGATTTAGCAAGAGTGTTAGCTATGATTGAGCTTTGTGAAACAATGCAGGATGATAAATTTAGGATATATAGACAGGTTAGAGCAGGTCTGAACTTTTTATCATCTGATTTAAATGTTGCAAAAGGACAACTTGCTGCTACTACTTTTTTAGCTTCAAGTGTTAAACCCCATATAATCCATGTTGTAGGATTCAACGAAGCAGAGCATGCTGCAACTCCGGAAAATATAATTGAAAGTTGTAAAATAGTCAGAGGAGTTATAAAAAATTTAGTTGGTGATTGCATTGATATTACAGAGAATCAAACTATACAAAAAAGAAAATCTGATTTAATAAAAGAGGCAAAATATCTGTTAAATTTCATATGCGATTATTATGAAGAGTATGAGGACCCCCTTGGCAACAGCTATGTGATAGCCGACTGTGTAAAAAGAGGAATATTAGATGCACCACATATATTAAAAAATGAAAAATTTAAAGGAATTCTCGATACAAGGGTCATTGACGGTAAATGTGTAGCATATTCTAAAGAGCATTCAAGAGAAATAAGTGAATTTGAACGCATGGAAATACTGAAAAGAGCTGGAAACATATAAATAAAATAAATACTTTATTATGAAAGGGGTTTTAGTTTGAACGTTGCAGTTATTGGAGCGGGTAATGGAGGGCAGGCTTTTGCTGCTTATTTTACTCATTTAGGATGTAGAGTATCATTGTACAACAGAAGTATAAAAGCTTTAGAGGATATAGAGAATAATGGTGGAATAGAATTAATGGGCGTATATTGCTATAAAGAAAAAATACATTTACTTTCAGGCAATATCGAAGAAGCTATAAAGGATGCAGATTTAATAATGGTAGCAATGCCGGCAAATGCACATCATCATATAGCGAAAAAAATGGCACCTTATTTAAAAGATGGACAAGTGGTGGTATTAAACCCCGGCAGAACTTTCGGAACATATAATTTTATGAATGTACTTAAATCTTCGGGTTTGAATGCGGATATAGTTTTGGCTGAAACAGATACACTTGTGTTTACTTGCCGTGTTCTCAGAAATGGTATATGTAGGATTTTTTCATTAAAAAAAGAATTGTATATTGCGGCACATAGACCGGAAAATACAAAAATCGTGTATGATATGCTAAGTAAATATTTTGATATTTTAATACCTGCAAAATCGGTTTTGTTTACAGGTTTGTCAAACTTAGGTGTTATATTCCACCCAGTACCAATTATTTTAAACGTTGCAAGAATCGAATGTAAAGAAACATTCTCCCACTACCAGGAAGGTATTACGCCTACCGTTGCATCGCTGCTGGAAAAAATAGACGGAGAAAGAGTTGAAATAGCTCGTCAGTTAAATATAGAAGTTGATAGTGCAATAAATTGGCTTAATCGTATATATAAATCAGAAGGGGAAACATTGTACGAGGCTTTGCAAAACAATCCGGCTTACACTGAGGTGCTGGCACCTTCAACTATACACAATAGATATATATATGAGGATATAGAAACAGGTCTTGTTCCTCTGTCTGCAATAGCACATAAGATAGGAGTAAAAAGTAACACCATAGATGCTATTATTAACATGGCTAACCTATTGTATGATTTTGATTTTGTTCATCATGGAAGAAACGAAAGCAGAATTGATTTAGAAAATATAGTACGACAAACTGAAGAAAAAAATATTATATATAGAATAAGTTAATATTATTTCAAAACGACCTTAATTTCACAAAAATTCAGGTCGTTTTGTTTACTATAATGCAAGATATTTTTTATATATGCAAAATAAATATATTATGATACAATATATTAAAAGATAAAGAAAAGGAATGAAAAAATGATATTAGTATTAGCGGAAAAACCTTCTGTAGGTAAAGATATAGGTAAAGTTATGGGATGTAACAAATCAGGTGATGGTTACGTTGAAGGCAGAAAATATTTAGTGACATGGGCTTTAGGACATCTTGTGACTTTAGCAGATCCAGAGAAATATAACCAAAAGTATAAGTCTTGGGAAATGGAAGATCTTCCAATTATACCTGACTATATGAAAACAGAAATAATTAAGAAAACAAGTAAACAGTTCAATACTGTAAAAAGTTTGTTACTCAGAAAAGATGTAACTGATATAGTTATAGCAACAGACGCGGGACGTGAAGGAGAACTAGTTGCCAGATGGATTATAGAAAAGGCAAATATTAAAAAAACTGTCAAGAGACTTTGGATATCTTCAGTAACGGATAAGGCAATAAAAGACGGCTTCAATAATTTAAAAGATGGTAAACTGTACGAAAATTTATATGCATCTGCTGTAGCAAGGGCTGAAGCAGATTGGATAGTGGGCATAAATGCGACCAGAGCTCTCACCTGTAAACACAATGCCCAATTATCTTGTGGCAGAGTTCAAACTCCGACTGTTGCAATGATTGCAGCTCTGGAAGAAGAAATACGAACATTTAAGTCTGAAATTTATTATGGAATTGAAGCGACCGGAAATAATCTTAAATTCACTTGGCATGATAGTAAAACAAATGATACAAGGACTTTTGATAAAGAAAAATTAAATAATATATTAAATTTATTAAAAGGTAAAGATTTAATCATCAACAACATTTCAAGAACACAGGATAAAACATATGCACCACTCTTATACGATTTAACCGAGCTTCAGAGGGATGGAAACAAAATATATGGATTCTCAGCTAAAGAAACATTGTCTATCATGCAGACTTTGTATGAAAGACATAAAGTATTGACTTACCCAAGAACAGATTCAAGATATATATCAGAAGATGTAGTAGAAACTTTAAAAGACAGGGTAAAAGCATGCAGTGTAGGTCCAAATGCAAAGATAGGATTCAAAATATTTTCTAAACCTATTAAAGGCAATAAAAATTTTGTAAATAACAGTAAAGTATCGGATCACCATGCCATAATACCAACAGAGCAAACAGTTTATTTACAGGATTTAACAGACAAAGAAAGAAAAATTTATGATTTAGTAGTAAAAAGATTTCTGGCAGTGCTATCTAAACCATTTGAATTTGAAAAAATAATTATTGACGGTAAGATAGAAAATGAAAAATTTACTACAAGAGGAAAAGTAACTGTTTCACAAGGGTGGAAAGAAGTATACAGTCATTATGAAGATGATGAAGTATTAGATGACTTTCCTTTAGAAAAATTAAATACTTTAAAAAACGGAAGCAAAATAAAACTTATATCAATTAAGCAGACATGGGGTGAAACGAAACCTCCTGCACGCTTTACAGAAGCAAGCCTCTTATCAGCAATGGAAAACCCAATTAAGTACATGAAAGGTGCGGATAAAGAACTAAAAAAAACCATAGGAGAAACAGGAGGACTGGGAACAGTTGCTACTAGGGCAGATATAATTGAGAAATTATTTAACAGTTTTGTGATAGAAAAAAAAGATAAGAGTATATATACAACATCTAAAGGAAGACAGCTATTAGAACTTTCACCAAATGATTTGAAATCACCCGTCCTTACGGCAGAATGGGAACAAAAACTAAATGATATAGCTAAAGGAAAGCTTAGCAAAAATACATTTGTAAATGAAATGAAACAATATACAGAAACAATAATAAAGGAAATAAAGTCAAGCAATCAAAAATTCGTACATGACAATGAAACTAAGACGAAATGTCCGGACTGTGGTAACTACCTTTTAGAAGTGAATGGTAAAAAGGGCATAATGCTTGTTTGTCAGAACAGAGAATGTGGTTATAGAAAAGGAATAGCACAAATTACAAATGCAAGGTGCCCTAACTGTCATAAAAAGCTGGAATTGAGAGGAGAAGGTGAAGGTAAAATCTTTGTGTGTAAATGTGGATTCAGAGAAAAGCTTTCAGCATTTAATAAAAGAAAACAACAGGAAACATCATCTATATCAAACAAAGAAGCGGCTAAATTTATAGAAAAACAAAAAAGCAAAAGTAAAGAAAATATTAATACAGCTTTGGCAGATGCATTAGCTAAGTTAAAATTATAATTAATTTACACATAGATAAGGAGTTTGTAATGGATTTAATAATAATTGTTGTCATAGCTTATATACTATATGGTTTTTTTAAAAGAAGAAATCTGTTAAAGCAGGTTGATTTGTTTAATAGACTTTTATATATTGAAAAAAGTCCGGAAAAATATATTGAAGAAATAGATAAGCTTTTAAGAAAAAGAACAACAGAAAAGGAAAAATATATTAACTTAATTCAAAAAACTACCGGTCTTTTATATTCAGGTAGATTTAATGAATCTATACAAATTTTAATAGATGAAGTGAAAAAAATACCTCCCAACTGGCAGCATGTATATTACCATAATTTAATTTTGTCCTATTTTTTTAATGGTGAAACAGACAAGGGCAATGAGGTTTTAGAAACTGCTGTCGAAGTACTTGATGAATATGCAAAGAGAGATTCCAATAAAAAAGCTATAGAATTTATTTACGCTATTGCAGATTTTTATAATGGAAAAGGAGAGTGGAGAAAAGACTTTTTTGTTGAATTAACTGAATTGGGAAGAAACGAGTACCGTATGGCATTCGGATATTATTTTCTTGGAAAAATATATGAATTGGAAAACAATAATGAAGAAAGAAATATAAATTTAGAAAAAGCCAGGTTTTATGGAAAAGGAAGTTTTATAGAAGAAATTTCAAGAGATTTAGAAAAGTTGTAAAAACAATTTAACGGCATAAATAATGTAAAACTATTTATGCCTCTTATCTATGACGCATTGAGCTTTTCTAGGTATCCAAATTTATATTTACAAATCTGTTTCCTATACCCCATACGGATATAACAGGCAAAACGTTAACAAATGCTTTTAATTTATTTTCTTTAATGAAATTTTGAATCATGACAGATTGTTTCGGAGAGCAAATTGTTACAAGCTGTATTTTTTCTTCACAGGTATAACATCCTGTAATATTATACATTGTAACTCCTCTATTTAACCCATACATTATAAATTCACTTATTTCTTCGTGGCTCTCGCTGATTATTTCCAGTTTATATAGTTTTGAACCTAACCCAAACAACATATAATCATATACTTTTGTTGTTATCAATTGACTTATTATTGAATATAAAGCTATGTTTCTGCCAAATACAAAGGCGGAAAGCATAATTACCATACCATCTAGAATCAAAATGATATAACTGACACTTAGAGAGGGAATGATTTTTTTATTCAGGATTTTGGCAATTGTATCAGTACCTCCAAATGAAAATCCCTTTCTAAGAATCATACCTACACCTATTCCATAAAACAATGCGAAATATATAGAGGCCAAGAGAAGGTCATTTTCCACGAACTTAAATTCTATATTTTGCATAAACAATAAAGTTGTTGGGTATAAAATAGACAAAAAAATAATTTTAAGAATTTCTTTTTTGCCCATTAGTACATATGTTACAATCAATATTATTGATGTTAAAAAATAATATATGTAAGAATAATTGTAATTTATGTATTTTTCCAAGATAATTGCTACACCTGTTATACCACTGGTTATTAAACCATTGGGCTTAAGAATATAATTTACTGCAAATGCAGTTATAAAACATCCTACAGTTAAGTAGAGTGTATCACTGATATATTTTTTATAATCTATGGATTTCATGATTTCCCCTTTATATAATAATATATATAATATCAAAAAAAAATGAAATAGTAAATAAAATAAAAAATAAATGTTTATCTTTGCAGCTAAAGGATATAAAATATAAATAGAATGACGAAAGGATAAATAATATGGAAATTAAAGAAAATAAGAATCAATTAGTTATAAAAAACATGGAAGATTTTAATTTAATACATATACTTGAATGTGGTCAATGTTTTAGATGGAATAGAGAAGATGATGGAAGCTATACAGGTGTTGTTCAAAATAAAGTAATTAATGTTTCTCAAAAAGAAACAGATATATATTTTAATAATGCGAATATGGATGATTATGATTCATTAATAAAAAACTATTTTGATATGGATACAAATTATTCTGAAATAAAGAATAGAGTTAATTTAGATGAAGTTATGAATACGGCAATAAAATTTGGAAATGGCATAAGAATATTAAATCAAGATGAGTGGGAAGTTATGATATCATTTATGATTTCCGCAAATAACAGAATACCTATGATAAAAAATGTCATAGAAAATATAAGCAAAGCGTTGGGAGAACATATTTGTAATTACAGGGGCAGAGAATACTATACATTTCCTACTGCTGAGAAACTTTCGGAAGCACCTTTAGAACTTATACAGGAATGTAAAGCCGGATTTAGGTCTGAAAGAATCAAGGAAGCAGCTACCAGATTTCTTAACGAAAAAGAAAATATATATGATTTAAAAAATAAAACCTATGAAGAAGGTCTTGAATATCTTAAAACTTTCAAAGGAATTGGGGATAAGGTAGCAAATTGCATATTATTATTTTCAATGAAACAATTTGATACATTCCCAGTTGATGTTTGGGTCAGAAGAGTTATGCAGACACTTTATGTAGATAAAAATACTAAAGACAGAGAAATAAGAAAATTTGCAGAAGACAAATTTGGAAAATTATCCGGATACGCACAGCAATATTTATTTTATTATGCCAGAGAACAAGGCATCGGCAAGTAATTGATTTAAATATGATTATTTGTACGTGAAATTATTATATATAATATATTTGGAGGAATATGTATGAATTCAACTGAACGCAGAACTAAAATTGAAACCATTTTAAGAGAAAACAATGAAGCTATAAGCGCAACTTCACTGGCTAAAAAATTCTCTGTGAGCAGACAAGTTATCGTTGGTGATATTGCCCTGATGCGTGCATCCGGTTATAAAATTTCAGCGACTCCGAGGGGATATATTATGGATTCTGAAAATACAACCGATGAGAAAATATTCACAATAGCATGCAGTCATTCAATGGATAATATGGCCAATGAGCTGTATGCAGTTGTTGATAATGGCGGAGCTGTTTTAGATGTTACCGTGGAACATCCCATATATGGTCAAATAGTTGGAGAACTGAGAATTTTTTCTCGATTTGATGCGGATTTGTTTTTAAAAAAAATAAAAAACAATATGGCACAACCTCTTTTTAGGCTGACAGGAGGCATTCATCTACACACAATCAAATGTAAAGATGAAGAGACTTTAAAAAGAATACTCAGTGCTTTAAAAAAAGAAAATATTTTATTAGATCAGAAATAAAAGTTGACAAATTATAAATACTTTAATATAATTGCATAGACAGGTGTCAAGACATATGTTATGATATGTGGTGAGATCCTGAATATTTATATGATTTTAGACGACTGCAAATGTAGTATCGCCTTAGGAGGATTTATAAAATGAATAGAAATCAAAAACTTTATACAATGTCAATTTCTGCAATGCTGTGTGCGCTGGGCATAGTAATTCCTATTATTTCCCCGATTAAAATAACATTAGAACCTGCATCATTTACCTTGGCAAGTCATGTAGCTATTTTTATTGCTATGTTTATTTCACCTTTTACAGCAGTTTTTGTTTCCGTTGGTACCACCCTTGGTTTTCTTCTTGCAGGATTTCCTATTGTAATTGTAATGAGAGCTGCAACTCATGTAATTTTTGCATTCGTTGGAGCAGTTATACTGAAAAAGCATCCTGAAATAATCAGTAATATAAAATCAGAAATACCATTTTCTTTTGGAATTGCAGTTCTTCATGCCGTATCCGAAGTATTGGTTGTACTTCCGTTTTACTTCAGCAATTCTATGAGTGCAGGTTATTACGCAAGAGGTTTTGTAGTTTCGATTGTGCTTCTAGTGGGATTAGGAAGTATTGTACACAGCATGGTTGATTTTTATTTTTCACAAGTTATTTGGAAATATGTAATTAAAGCGATTAAAATACCTGAAAGAGTAAAAACTAATTAAAAAATAAAAAACATTATTGACTAAAATTTTAATTTAGAGTACTATTATTCGTATAAATGATAAAGTTTTGGGGTTTAATATGGATGGAAATAAAGTTAGAACATTAAGAAAAGAAAAGAGTATGACAATAGATGAGTTATCTTCAAAATCGGGATTTACCTCTAGTTACATATCTCAGGTTGAGAGAAATCTCATCGAACCATCTTTATCAGCCTTAAATAAAATTTGTAAAATATTAAATGTTTCACCATATTATTTTATGGATGATGGTGATAATGTTGTCATTACTCGTAAAGAAGACAGGCAGAAATTAGTATATTCGGATAGTAATAAGGAATTACACTATTTATTGCCTATAAATAATGAAAGAAATTTAAAATTTAAGTTTGATATCTATGAAACAATAATCGACCCTGGAAAATGGGATAGTCAAAATTTTATTATAATAGAATCCGACAAATGTGTAATAATAAAGAAAGGAACATTATTAATAAAAATTAATGACAGCAATGAAATATTGCAAAAAGGAGATAGTATATATATTTGTTCAAATACACCTCACAAAATATATAATCCGACAGAAGAAATTTGTGAAATATTATGTATAATTTCTCCCAGAATTCATTAAAATGTAATATTTAATTAAAATTAAATATAAGAAAATTGAAAGGAGCATTACAGACACAATGGAAAAAGGGTTTGAAGACATTAAAGAAGATTTTATAAATGCGAGTTTAGATGAAAAAATAAAGATATATACTAGTACTCAAGGACTTACAGTAGAACAATTTAAAGAATTACTCTCATATTATCCTATTAAATATTTGGATAAGTTGGAACAGGCGGTAAATAGCATATAATACAAATTAAATGAAGTCTTAAGCTTAATTATACTTAAGACTTCATTTTTTTATAATATAAACTTGAATATCCTATTAGATAAACTAGTATAAAATGTAAAATATTGGACAATAATATAAAGAGGTGAATTAGATGATTAAAGAGAAAAAAAGAAAAAATAAAATAAATAGAAAAGTTTTCATAGAAGAAACCATAGGCACGAGGCATTATTTTAGTTATAGGTCAGATTTAATGTTATATAAATTAATACTCTGTATATTGCTGTTCGCTGTTATATATAACATTACATCACAGTTATTTTTTTCATTTCTTATTTCCTTACAGGTGTTTATTATATTTACCTTGATTAATAAACTGAACCTTGAGAGAAAAGAGAAGGAAGGCAGAAAAAAGCTAATTTTTAAGACAAAGAAAGAATACTTTAAAAGAAAAATAGATGATATTGAAATAAATGGTTTTGAAAATTTAATACAATTTTTCTTTGTAAGGCAAAATTATAAAAACTATAATAAAATAGGTGAACATTCTTTTTCTGCTGAATTAGATAATGAAGTATTTTATATAAAAGTATTTAAACTCTTTGATGGAGCTGAAGTTGATAAAATTGATGCTAAAAATTTTATATCACTTTTGAATCAAAATAATATAAAAAGCGGTTTTTTAGTAACAAATAAAAAAATAAACGATGAAGCAAAAGAGTTAATAGAAAACATAAATAGAAAAATTAAGATTGAGGTTATCAATATAGATAAACTTTATAACTTGGCTGATAAATTTAATTTGTTACCGGAAAATAAATATTTTTATAACAAAATTATAAATGAGAAACAAAACAAGAAGAAAGACAGAAACTTAATAAAAAACAATATGCTCAATGGAAAAAAAATAATTATATATGTTTTTGCGTCAGTTTTATTTTATATAATTTCTAAAGTTATTCCATACAACATATTACCGATATATATATCATACTATTTTATAATACTTACTGCTTTGAGTATTCTATATAATGTATATTTAAAATTAAATATGCACAAGGCCGATAAGATATAATAAATGACATGTTTGATTGTATCTTCAAAAAAATCAAATATTCTACATAAAAATCAATTTATGTATTGATATTATTTTCAATGTGTATTATAATTTTTTAAGAATTTAAATTATAATTGAAATACATGGAGGATTATTATGAATCATAAAGTACCAGTTGGATTGTCAAATAAACACGTTCATTTATCACAAAAAGATATTAATATATTGTTTGGAGAAGGACATGAACTTACATCAATAAAAGACCTTGGTCAACCAGGTCAATTTGCATGTGATGAAAAAGTAGATTTAGTTGGACCTAAAAGAACTATTAAAGGAGTAAGAGTTCTTGGACCTGCTAGAGGTGAATCACAGGTTGAAATTTCATTGTCAGACGGATTTACACTGGGTATACCTGATGTTCCTGTTAAGGGTTCAGGTAGTTTAGTTGGAACTCCGGGAATAAAATTAGTTGGACCAAAGGGAGAAGTTGTATTAGAGCAAGGAGTAATTGCCGCTGCAAGACATATTCATATGAACCCTAAAGAGGCAGAAGAGTTTGATGTAAAAGATAAAGACATTGTTAAAGTTAAAGTTGAAGGTCCAAGAGGCTTAGTATTTGAAAATGTATTAATCAGAGTTCATGATTCGTTTGCATTAGAATTCCATGTGGATGTTGAAGAGGGAAATGCTGCGATGCTGCAAAACAAGCAAATGCTTGAAGTGATTAAATAATTTTTATCGGAGATAAAACATTAAATGAATGATATAGCAAAATATATTGATCATACAATTTTAAAGGCTGATGCAACTGTAGAAATGGTTGCAAAAATATGTGATGAAGCAAAAGAATATGGATTTTATTCAGTTTGTGTAAATCCATATTACGTAAAATTTTGTAAGGAAATGCTGCAGGATACAAATGTTAAAGTTTGTTGCGTAGTTGGATTTCCTCTTGGTGCAAATACTCCAGAAGTCAAGGCATTTGAAGCAAAAAATGCAATTGAAAATGGAGCCGATGAAATAGATATGGTTGTTAATATTGGTGCGTTGAAAAGTAAAAAATTTGATGTGGTTTTAAATGACATTAAAGAAGTTGTTGGTGAAACTAAGGGAAAAGCTTACTTAAAGGTAATTGTAGAAACTTGTTTATTGACTGATGAAGAAAAAGTAAAAGCTTGTAAATTAGCGGTAGAAGCCGGTGCTGATTTTGTTAAAACATCAACTGGATTTAGCAATTCTGGTGCTACAGTTTATGACATTAAATTGATGAAGGATGCTGTTAATGGTAAATGTAAAATAAAGGCATCTGGAGGAATCAGAACAAGAAAAGATTTTGATGATGTTATATCAGCAGGAGCAGACAGAGTCGGAGCAAGTTCTTCAGTAAATATTGTAAAAGATTATAAAAGTATATAAGACTGTAACAGTTTAAGAGAGTATTTTAAAATACTCTCTTTTTTAAAGCATTTTTATACTTGTTATTTATGTACACGATTTGCATACATTTGATTTACAAAATCTTTGACATATTAACATTGCATTGATATAATATTATAGGAGGTGTTTTAGTTGAGGAAATTAGAAGAATTAAAAAAATTGTTAGTTACGACGGAAAAGATGAAATTAGCAGTTGTTTCGGCAGAAGAAGAAAACGTATTGATAGCAATTGATGATGCATTTAACAATGGTTTAATTATACCTATATTAATAGGAGATGTAGAAAAAATAAGTACATATGCAAGTAAACTGCTCATAGATATCTCTAAATATCAAATAATATCAGCAAACAGTTTTGAAGAATCTGCTAAAATAGCAGTTACAATGGTTAGTGAAGGAAAAGCAGATTTTCTGATAAAAGGGCTGCTGGATACTTCAATTCTATTAAAACAGGTGTTGAATAAAGAATATGGGCTTGTTAATGGAAAACAGCTTAGCCATGTTATGGTATACGAAGTTCCTACGTATGATAAATTATTGTTTTTAACAGATGGAGGAATGGTAACGTATCCAGATCTTAAAGGAAAAAAAGATTTAATTTTAAATGCCATAGAAGTTACAAAAGCTCTTGGCTATGAAGAAATAAAAATTGCGTGTCTGGCAGCAAAAGAAAAAATTAATCCGAAAATGCCTGCTACTGTAGATGCCGGTCAACTAAAAGATATGTACTTAAATAAAGAATTTGAAGAAGGCGTAATTGTTGAAGGACCCATATCTTTAGATTTAGCAGTTTCTAAAGAATCGGCAGAAATTAAAAAATATGAAAGCCCTGTTGCAGGGGATGCAGATGTATTATTAGTGCCCAATATAGAAATGGGCAATGGAATAGGAAAATCAATTTCATTATTTGGAAAAGGCTTAAATGCCGGAGTAATTATGGGTGCTACATCACCGATAGTACTTGTATCAAGGTCAGATTCCTATGAATCGAAATATTATTCTATATTACTGGGAGCAATAATTTCACAGTATAATAGAAAATAATATATGAGGTGAGTGTCAGTGTATAAAATATTAGCTATAAATCCAGGTTCAACTTCTACGAAGGTTTCAGTTTATGAAGATGAAGATGAATTATTTGTTGAGGTCATAAATCACAGTGAGGAAGAATTATCTGGATATGACAGGATACAGGATCAATATGGGTTTAGGAAGAATGTAGTTGAAAATTTATTATATAATAAAAATTTTGATATCAAAAATTTAGATGCTGTAGTTGGAAGAGGTGGATTACTTCTACCCGTTAAATCAGGGGCATATAAAGTTAATGAATGCATGATCAACAGGTTAAAAAACAATCCAATCAGTGAACATGCTTCAAATTTAGGAGGGTTAATTGCATATGATATAGCAAAAGAGAATAAAATCTGTGCGTATATATATGATTCAGTTGCTGTTGATGAACTCATTCCCTATGCAAAAGTGACAGGTATTCCGGAAATCGAAAGATTAAGTCACGGACATGCGTTAAATATGAGAGCAGTAGCAATTAAAACCTCAAAAAAACTAGGTAGAAAATATTCTGATTGCAGTTTTATAGTTGCACATCTAGGTGGTGGATTTACTACTTCGTTACACCAAAATGGCAAAATGATAGATATTGTAGGTGATGAAGAAGGCTCTTTTTCGCCGGAACGTTCTGGTGGTATACAAGTTCGTCAACTAGCAAAATTTATCATGTCATGGACCGGTGATAAGAAAGAATTAAAGAAAAAGTTAAGAGGAAATGCTGGACTTAAAGCGTTACTTGACACTGTAGATGTAAGAGAAGTTGAAAAAATGATAGATGACGGAAATGAGTATGCTAAACTTGTATACGAAGCTATGGCCTATCAAATTGCCAAGGGCATCGGAAGTCTTGCTGCAGCAGCAAAAGGAAATATTGACAGCATAATTATTACAGGCGGAATAGCTTATTCAAAAAAATTCACAAAATTAATAAATGAATATGTTAAATTTATAGCACCTATGGAAATATTACCGGGTGAGAATGAGATGGAATCACTTACAATGGGTATTTTAAGAGTATTGAGAGGAGAAGAAGAGGCCTTAGAATATTCAGAGTAATTGATTGCTTTTAGACTTTAAAACAGAAGCAGTTAGCTGGGTTAACTGCTTCTGTTTATATTTATATATTTTACTGTCATTATATATTTATAGATGTTATAATATAAAATATAAAGGAAATTTTAATAATTTAATGTTAATTTTATGAAGGAGTAATTTAATGGATTTTTTACCTATAAATATAGACGATATGAAAAAAATGGGGTGGGAACAGTGTGACTTTATTTTTATTACCGGAGATGCATATGTCGACCACTCTTCTTTTGGTACAGCAATAATTTCAAGACTTTTAGAAAGATATGGTTATAAAGTTGGGATAATATCACAGCCAAACTGGAATGATATAAATTCATTTAAAGCCTTAGGCGAACCTAAACTTGGGTTTCTTGTAAATTCAGGCAACATTGATTCTATGGTAAATCATTATACATCGTTTAAAAAGAAAAGACATAATGATGCATATTCTCCCGGCAATAAGCCGAACATGAGACCGGACAGAGCAACGACGGTCTATTCTAATAAGTTAAGAGAAGCATACAAGAATGTCCCTATTATAATAGGAGGTATAGAGGCGAGTCTCAGGAGACTTGGTCACTATGATTACTGGAGCGATAGTATAAGAAGGTCAATACTTTTAGACTCAGGAGCAGACTTACTTGTATATGGTATGGGAGAAAAAGCTATAATTCAAATTGCAGAGTCATTGGAATCAGGAATTCCCATAGCTGAAATTACATATGTAAACGGTACTGTTTATAAAACTCGTGATATTGAACGCCCCTTTGAACCTGTAATTTTACCGGATTTTAATGACATTAAGTCTTCAAAGAAAAAATACGCAGAAAGTTTTAAAATGCAATATGAAAATACCGATTCGTTTAAGGGTAAAACACTTGTTGAAAAATACGATAGCATTTATGTTGTTCAAAATCCGCCTATGGAAATATTGTCCCAGCAGGAGCTCGATGACATATACGATTTAGAATATATGATGGAATATCATCCTATTTATAAAGATTTGGGAGGAGTACCGGCTTTAGAAGAAATTAAATTCAGTATAACAAGTGTCAGAGGATGCTTTGGAGGTTGTAGTTTTTGCGCTTTGAATTATCATCAAGGAAAAATAATACAATCCAGAAGCCACGAATCTATATTAAAAGAAGTTGAAAAAATGACTTTTGATAAAAATTTTAAAGGATATATTCATGATGTTGGAGGACCAACTGCCAACTTTAGATTAAAGGCTTGTAAAAAACAAGAAAAATATGGAGCATGCAAGGATAAAAGTTGTCTCTCGCCTGAAAAATGTAAAAATCTTGTAGTGGATCATAGCGATTATATAGATTTGCTCAGAAAAATACGAAAAGTAAATGGCGTAAAAAAAGTTTTTATAAGATCAGGCATAAGATATGACTATGCAATATATGATAGTAAGGATGACTTTATAAAAGAACTGTGCAAACACCATGTGAGCGGTCAACTTAGGACAGCACCGGAACATGTATCTGAACGAGTTCTTAAGCTCATGGGAAAGCCTTCGATTAAAACTTATAATAAATTCGTGGAAAGGTTTTATTGCGAAAGCAAAAAACAGAACAAAGAACAATATATAGTTCCATACTTTATATCGTCACACCCCGGGTCCAGATTAAAGGATGCCATTGAATTAGCGGAATATATAAGGGACATCGGTCATATCCCCGAGCAGGTTCAGGATTTTTATCCAACCCCAGGGACACTTTCCACCTGCATGTATTACACAGGTATAAATCCTTTAAATGGAGATGAAGTATATATTCCAAAAAGCATTGAAGAACGAAAGATGCAAAGAGCGTTAATGCAATACAATAGAAAGGAAAATTATAAACTGGTGTTAAATGCACTAAAAAAAGAAAAAAGATTTGATTTGATAGGAAATGATCCTAAAGCTTTAATAAGACAGAAAACTGAGAAATAGGCTTAGAAGCATAAATTTAATTGTTTCTTAATAATTAAGTTATTGCAAAATCTATCATATTAAGTTAATATTATATAAAAGAGATAAATTAAATATTATATACATTTAAATATGAGGTAATTGATGAACAGAAAATCTAGACGAAGAAAAAGAAAATTACGTTTTTTTATAATTGTACTTATTTTAATAGCTGGTGTAACAGCAGCGGCTATTGCTGTAAATGGAATAGTTAATGAAAGACAAAAACCAATTGAAAATAATAATTCTCAAAATATCGACAACAACCAAAATAACAATGATGCACAACAAGAGCCGGAACCAGAAGAAAAACCGACACCGGATGTTACAATCGATATAAAAGCTACCGGTGACATCATGTTTCACCCATCACAGCTTGAGGGTGCATATGATTCAGCGACAGGTACTTATGATTTTAAAAATAGTTTTAGAGAAGTGAAAAGTATATTTCAAGAAGCAGATTTGGCTATAGCAAACTTTGAAGGAACCACTGCAGGCAACACGGTTTATGAATATCAAGGATATCCTTTGTTTAATGCGCCGGACGAAGTACTGGATGCGATTAAGGATGCCGGATTTGATGTTTTATCTACAGTAAATAATCACTGTCTTGATACCAGAAAAGCTGGTATTATAAGAACTATAGAACAAATACAAAAAAGAGGCATGGACAGTATAGGGACTTATGAAGAAAAACCGGAACACAGGGTTTTGATAAAAGATGTAAAAGGCATTAAAATCGCATTTATAGCATATACTGAAATGGTTAATGGGTTGGAAAGTCTGCTTACTGCTGAAGAACTTGATTATATGGTTAATATTGTAGATGAAACTAAGATTAAAGAAGATATAGAATATGCCAAGGAGCAGAATGCAGATGTTATTATAGCATTTATGCATTGGGGCAATGAATATTCAAGAGTCGAAAGCCAAAATCAAGATAACTTAGCAGATATGATGTTTACAGAAGGTGTCGACATAATATTAGGAAGTCATCCACACGTTATACAGCCTTCTAAAATTTTAGATTATAATGGTAAAAAGAAATTTGTAACATATTCCATGGGCAATTTCTTATCAAATCAAAGGGTTGAAACTTTAAAACCTTATGGATTAGATGAATCAGTAGCGAAATATACAGAAGATGGATTAATAGTTAACATTGAAATTGAGAAAAAAGGTGAAACCGGAGAGGTGTCAATAAAAAATATTGATTACATACCTCTATGGGTTTATAAAGGTGTAAACGAAAAAGGCAAAACAGAGCATGTAGTATATCCGATAATGGGTTATATTGAAAGTGATGAATTAAATGATGATTCTAAAATGCGCATGGGTAGATCATATGATGATACAATGATTCAAATGGATGTAGAATAAATTTAATTTTGGGAAGTGGTTGTTATGGGGCAAATAAAATTAATTTTGAGCAATTTAGGAATAAATAGTATTATAGATATAGCGATTGTTTACTATGTTTTTTATAAGGGATTTATGCTTATTAGGGACATGAGAGCAAAGCAGCTGTTGAAAGGAATATTTCTATTAATAATCCTAATTCCGATTGCAGAAATATTTGAACTACATATGGTAAAATGGATACTGGACCGTACGTTTCAAGTTGGTATAATAGCATTAGTTGTTGTATTTCAGCCCGAAATCAGAAGGGCTCTTGAATATATCGGCAGGACTTCAATGTTTTCTTTTTCCAATTTAGATAAAAATTCAGCTACATCAGAATACGTAATAAAAGAAATAGTTTTAGCGACATCTTCTCTGGCAAGGCAGAAGATTGGAGCTTTGATGATATTTGAACAAAAAATAGGACTTAATGATATAGCAGATAGTGGTACTAGACTTAATGCTGAAATATCAAGCGGATTATTGATTAATATTTTCATTCCAAATACACCACTTCATGATGGTGCTGTGATAATAAAGGATTATTCAATCGTAGCGGCAGGTTGCTTTTTACCTTTAACAGACAACAATTTGCTTAGCAAGGATATAGGGACAAGGCATAGAGCCGCAATAGGAATGACTGAAAAATCTGACTCCATAGCACTGATAGTTTCGGAAGAGACAGGATATATATCATATGCAATAGAAGGAAGACTGTATAGAAATATTCAGATTGAGGAACTGGAACATCTATTGTCTAGTATATATATAGAAAGTGAAAAGTCGAATATATTTGATAAATGGAGATATAGAAATGAAGATAAAAAATGAGAAATTGTTTATTCAAATTGCATGTTTGATTTGCGCTGTTGTTTTATGGGTAATAGTAATGGTTCAAACTAATCCAATACAACATGATACCATTACAAACGTTCCGGTGACCATTAAAAATCTAGCAGCTTTAGAAAGTTCAAATATGGTTTTGATGAACAGTGATAAAGATGAACTGACAGTAAATATTAAAGTAGAAGGTACTTTGGAACAGCTTAATAAGCTTAATAAAAGTGATTTTAAAGCATATATAGATGTTTTAGGTCTTGGAGAAGGTACCAGAAATGTAAAAGTTGAAGTTTCGGGACCAAGTGATATTGAAATCGGAGATCACTATCCTTCTCAAATAGCCTGTGTCGTAGAAAGCGTTGTTTCTAAGGTTATGGATGTTGATATACAATATGAAGGAAGTCAATTACAAGATTATTATAGGGCAAATGGTACATCTAATCCATCATCTGTCAAGATAACCGGTCCAAGAAGCATAGTTGATTCAGCTAAATCTGCAATAGCTACTATTAATATTGAAGGAGCTAAAGATAACATTGTAAAAACGGTACCTGTAAGAATATATAACGGAACCGATACAGAAATTTTCATGTCGGTGCCGACGGATAATGTTGAAGTATCGGTACCTATTTATCCTACTAAATATGTTAACATAAAGCCAGGCATAACAGGTGAGCCTATGGAAGGCTATGAAGTGATTGATACATCCGTAACTCCTAATAGAGTTAAAATTGCTGCAAGAAGAGATATACTTGATTCTATTAGAGAGCTTGATATTGAAGAACTTGATATAACAGGTGCTTACCATAATGTATTATCATCGAGAAAGATTACAACCGATAATGGATTTTTGATTTTAGGATTGGATAAGGATCCGGTCGTTAATGTCACAATAGAAAAAATTATTCAAAAAGAGTTAAAATACAAATTAGATGACATAGAGTTTACAAATATTAAAGATGGATATGAATTGAACCTAAGTAATTCTGAAATAAATATTGTAGCCACTGTGAATGGACCGACAAGCGCCGTCAATAATTTTTCAAATGATGATTTGAAATTAGTTGTTGACCTTTCAGAATCATCTATAGGTAAAAACAAAGTTGCAATAAAAAATATTACGGAAAATAAGCAAGTAAATGTTTCTCTAAGCACCGATACAATTGAAGTTGAGCTTGTTGAATCAGATACTCCGTCTAATGAAATAAGCCCAGATAGTGAAACTGAATAGGAATATAAAAAATTCTTATCTTGATTTTTATATTTAGATAAGAATTTTTTAGTTATTGTATATTGTATGGAATATATGGAATAATTAAATTTTACCCTGAAAAGATATTAAAAGAGGTTTGATATGAGAAAAAAATTAGATTTGCAAATGAATAATTTAAAAGAGTATCAGGGAATGTTGCAGGCTGTTTTTTTGGCTACACAGGATGCTATAAGTGTTGTAAATGAAAATGGAGAACACATAATGGTAAACCCGGCATATACAAACATTACAGGAATAAAATTAAAAGATGTATTAGGAAAGAATGCTTTGTTTGACATAGAAGAAGGTGAAAGTCTTCATCTAAAAGTACTTAGCACGAAAAAACCTGTTTCAAACACAAAATTAAAAATAAAACCCAGTGGGAAAACAGTAGTTGCACAAGCAGCTCCTATTATTGTTGACAATGTCTTAAAGGGAAGCGTTGCAGTATTACACGATGTCACAGGTATAAAAGACCTGACAGAAAAACTTGTGGAAGCAGAGAAAAAAATAAGACAACTAACATATAAATATTTGCCTGAAGATATAATTGGTGATTCACAAAAAATAAAAGATGTAAAAATGCAGGTATTGAAAGCATCAAAAGTTCCCGCTACCGTATTACTAAGAGGAGAGAGCGGCACCGGCAAAGAACTTTTTGCAAATTCTATACATGCACAAAGTCAAAGAAGAGAGAATAATTTTATAAGAGTAAACTGCGCTGCTTTATCGGATACTTTATTAGAAAGTGAACTATTTGGATACGAGGAGGGAGCTTTTACCGGAGCCAAAAAGGGCGGGAAAAAAGGTTTGTTTGAAGAAGCTGATAAAGGTACAATTTTTTTAGATGAAATATCTGAAATAAGTATGAATACACAAGCAAAACTTTTAAGAGTCCTTCAAGAAAAAGAAATTATGAGAGTTGGAAGTACAGTTCCCATATCCATAGATGTAAGAATAATTGCAGCTACAAATTCAGACCTGAATAAAGCTGTTAAAGAAGGCTTGTTTAGAGAAGATTTATTTTATAGGATAAATATTTTGCCTATATTCATACCACCGCTAAGAGAGAGAAAAGAAGATATACCTCTGTTAATAAAAAAGTTTATTGTTAAAATAAATGATGAATATGGAAGGAATATAGGCAGTATATCCGAAGAGGCAGTTAAATTATTGATGGATTACGATTGGCCGGGTAATGTCAGAGAGCTGGAAAATGTAATAGGAAGATCAATAATTAACATGAATTTTAATGAGCAAAAAATACATAAGGAACATCTTCCTCATTTGTATGCACCCAGTAATGTGTTTAATAATAGTGTAGAAATAAAGAATATTGATGAAATTCAAAAATTGAGTTCTATTACGGACAAAGCAGAAATGGAATATATAATAAGCGTATATAATAAGTTAAATAAAAATAAAACTCAAACTGCTAAAAAACTTGGCATATCCATAAGAGCATTGTACTACAAGATGGATAAATACGGTATTCTAGAATAGAAAACCATGCAAAAAAATGCACAAATATTATTAATGCAAAAAAATGCATGCATTTTTTTGCTAAGAAATTAAAAAATAATTTATTAATGTAGAACGCATAAATAGGTATTGAAATTTCAATACCTATTTATTTGTATATTTACATGATTACTTGGTATGATAATTGCTAATATAGTAAGAGAGGTGAAATTATGGAAGGATTTAAAGAGATAATTGAATTGGCACAAAAGAGAGGGCCAAAAAAAGTAGCAGTTGCTGCGGCAAACGACGAGGATGTGTTAAAGGCAGTTAAAATAGCTTTAGGAGAAAATATATGCGTACCCATTCTTGTCGGAGACAAAGAAATAATAAGTGAGATATCGAAAAATATAGGTTTAGATTTAAATAATATAGACATCATAGACGAAAAAGATAATAAGAAAGCATCTATAACGGCAGTATCTATGGTTAGTCGTGGTGATGCAGATATTGTCATGAAAGGTCTTGTGGATACTTCAATAATTTTAAAGGCAATATTAGACAAAGAAATAGGATTGAGGACAGGAAATATCCTGAGTCACGCAGCAGTATTTGAAATCAAAAATTATCATAAAATATTGTTTGTTACAGATGCAGCTATGAATATAGCACCAAATGTTGATGAGAAGAAACAGATACTTGAAAATACATTAAAACTTACTAATTCTCTGGATATTGAAAATCCTAAGGTAGCAGTTATATGTGCAAAAGAAAAAGTAAATCCAAAGATGCAAGCAACTTTAGACGCACAGCATCTGGTAGAATTAAGCAGTAATGGTGAGATATCAGGGTGTATAGTTGGAGGACCATTTGCACTTGATAATGCAATATCAAAAGAAGCGGCAAAGTTAAAAGGTGTTGAAGATCCGGTTGCAGGTGATGCTGATATATTATTGATGCCAAATATTGAAGCTGGGAATGTTTTGTATAAAGCGCTTACATACTTTTCTGATTCAGAAAATGCCGGGATATTATTAGGTGCGAGCGCTCCAGTGGTTCTTACATCAAGAGCTGATTCAGATAAGGCAAAATTAAATTCAATTGCATTAGCAGTTTTGTGTGCCTCAAACTAAATAAGGAGAAAAAATTATGAGAATAAGACAATTGATTATAAATCCAGGTTCAACATCAACAAAAATTGCTGTTTATGAAGATGAAAATGAAATATTTGAAAAAACTATAAGACATACTAATGATGAGCTAAGTGGATATAAAAAAGTTACAGACCAGTTCGAATACAGAAAAAATTTAATATTGGAAGAATTGAATAAAAACAATATGGACCTTAATTCTATTAACGCTGTAGTTGGCAGAGGAGGACTTTTAAAACCTATTGAAGGTGGTACTTATACTGTAAATGATACAATGGTTGAAGATTTAAATGCTAATAAAATCGGTGAGCATGCTTCCAATCTTGGTGGGTTGATAGCTCGTTCAATAGGAGATGAAATTAATGTCCCTGCTTTCATAGTTGATCCAGTAGTTGTTGATGAAATAGAAGATGTATCAAGAATAAGTGGGCACCCATATTTTGAAAGAATATGCATATGGCATGCGTTAAACCAAAAATCAGTAGCAAGAAGAGCGGCAGCAGAGAAATTTGGTAAAAAATATGAGGATATGAATTTTGTTGTTGTTCATCTTGGAGGAGGGATTTCTGTAGGGGCACATAAAAAAGGCAAAGTGATAGATGTAAACAATGCACTTAATGGCGAAGGTCCATTTTCTCCGGAAAGATCAGGTTCGCTACCAATGGAAGAAGTTATAAAAGCATGCTATAGTGGTAATTTTACAGAAGCAGAAATGAAAAAAATGGTTGTAGGTAAAGGAGGGTTGTCAGCTTATTTAGGAACAAATAGTGCTAAAGAAGTAAGCGAAATGGCTGACAGCGGAGATAAGAAGGCTGATTTAATATATAGAGCAATGGCACACCAAGTGGCAAAGGCAATTGGTGAATATTCAGTAGTATTAGATGGAGAGGTTGATGCAATAATAATAACCGGTGGTATTGCCTATGATAAGAAATTCGTTGATATGGTCAGTAAAAAAGTTAGATTTATAGCAGATGTAATAACATATCCCGGTGAAGACGAATTATTGGCATTAGCACAAGGTGGACTTAGAGTTTTAAATGGAGTTGAAGAGGCAAAGGTGTATTAATCGGTATACCGGATAATCTGATTAAGTCTGGGAGGAGGAATATCAGTGCTTGATAAAAGATTGGTAATTATAACAGGACATTATGGCAGTGGAAAAACAGAGTTTTCAGTAAATTATGCAGTTAAAATGAAAGAAAAATATAAAAATGTAAGTTTGGCAGATTTAGATATTGTAAATCCGTATTTCAGATCCAGGGAAAAGAAAGCTTTTTTAGAAAAACTGGGAATACACGTATTGGACAGTAGTATTAACAACAATCAAACGCTGGATTTACCGGCACTTCCCGCCGGAATTATGGGAATAATAACAAATGTTAATATAAAAGCAATACTTGATATAGGCGGTGACCCTGTAGGTGCCAGAGTACTTGCCAGATTTTCAGAGCAAATAAAAAAAATGGAGTATGATTTGTTTTATGTAATAAACGGAAATAGACCGGAAACTCAAACTAAAGAAGATGTAATACGTTATTTGAAAGATATTGAAAAAACATCAGGATTAAAGGTCACAGGTCTTATTAATAATACACATATGTTGAAAGATACCAGTATACAGGATGTGGAGTCTGGTCATGAACTTACTAAGGATGTTTCGTGGGAAATCGATGTTCCAATAAGATATGAAGCTGCTATGAGAAAAACGGCAGATAATATAATTAATGAAGAAATAAAGGCTAAGTTATTCCCCATAAATTTATATATGCGGGAAGAATGGATGAGTTAAAAAATGGAGGTATATTATGGTAAGAGGTAAGGTTACATTTAATGACGACATATGTAAGGGATGCGAGTTATGTGTTTCGGTATGTCCAAAAAAAATAATAAGCTTGAATAAAAATATAATAAATCAGAAGGGGTACAATCCGGCCTATGTAACAGATCAAGATTTGTGTATAGCGTGTGGAAATTGCGCAATTATGTGTCCGGATTCAGTAATTAAAGTAGAAAGATTATAATAACGGAGGTAAATTATGTCTAAGGTATTAATGAAAGGTAATGAAGCAGTTGGGGCTGCAGCTATTAAAGCTGGCTGTAAATACTTTTTTGGTTATCCAATTACACCACAAAGTGAACTGCCGGAATATATGTCTTTAGAACTTCCAAAGGCAGGTGGAATATTTTTACAGGCAGAAAGCGAAATTGCAGCTATAAATATGGTTTATGGAGCGGCTGGAGCTGGAGCTAGGGTTATGACAGGGTCTTCAAGCCCCGGAATATCATTAAAGCAAGAAGGAATAACCTATTGTGCAGGAGCTGAATTGCCATGTGTCATAGTAAATATGATGAGAGGCGGTCCAGGGTTAGGCAGTATTCAGCCAAGTCAAGCTGACTACTTTCAAGCGACAAGAGGTGGAGGAAATGGAGATTACAGAACTATAGTATATGCACCTGCAAGCATTCAGGAGACAGTTGATTATGTTATGGAAGCATTTGATAAGGCAGATTTGTACAGAACACCAGTACTTATATTAGCTGACGGGATGATAGGGCAGATGATGGAAGCAGTAGAATTTAAAGAACCTAAAAAACTGGATCTGCCAGAAAAGGATTGGATTACTAATGGTACAAAGGGAAAACGAACTCATAATATTGTAAATTCATTGTATTTAGATTCAGAATTGCTTGAAAAACACAATTTAAAATTAGAAGCAAAATATAAATTGATAGAAGAAAAAGAAGTCATTTATGAAGCTTATGGGTTAGAAGATGCAGATGTTGTATGCGTTTCTTATGGAACAACCTCAAGAATAGTAAAAAATGCAATAAAATTAAGTAAAGAAATGGGTATAAAGGTGGGGTTGATTAGACCTATAACTTTGTGGCCATTTCCTTATGAAGTATTTAAGAAAATCAATCCAAATGCAAAAGGCATACTTACTGTTGAAATGAGTACAGGACAGATGATTGATGATGTTAAAATAGCAAATGAAGGTAGATTACCTGTACATTTTAACGGTAGAACTGGTGGTATGATTCCTACTCCAGCAAGTATTGTGGCAGATATTGAAAAAATTGCAGGAGGTATAAAATAATGACTATTGTATACGAAAAATCAAAAGGTTTAACCGATGCACAGCTGCATTATTGTCCAGGCTGCACCCACGGAGTAATACACAAGTTAGTTGCAGAAGTTTTAGAAGAATTAAATGTGTTAGATGAAGCAATAGGAGTTGCACCTGTTGGATGTTCAGTTTTAGCATATGATTATTTTAGCTGCGATATGCAGGAAGCATCTCACGGCAGAGCACCTGCCGTTGCAACCGGAATTAAAAGGGTGCTGCCAGAAAATATAGTATTTACCTATCAAGGAGATGGAGATTTAGCATCCATAGGTACAGCAGAAATAGTTCATGCGGCTCATAGAGCAGAAAAAATAACTACTATATTTGTTAATAATGGTATATATGGTATGACAGGCGGTCAAATGGCACCTACCACTTTAGTAGGGCAAAAGGCTACAACGGCACCTCTTGGTAGAGACGAAGCACTTTGTGGGAAACCTATAAAAGTTGCAGAGATGCTTGCTACTATAGATGGAGCAAGATTTGTTGAAAGAGTTGCAGTAAATACGCCGGCAAATATAAGAAAAGCTAAAAAAGCAATAAAAAAGGCCTTTGAATGTCAAATAAAAGGTGAGGGATTTGCAATAGTTGAGGTATTGTCAACATGTCCGACTAATTGGGGAAAAACTCCTGTAAATGCATTGAAATGGCTCGAAGAAAATATGATACCATATTATCCTTTGCAAAATTTTAGAAATTTTGAGGAGGTAAAATAACATGGATGAAAGAGTAATAATGGCAGGTTTTGGCGGTCAAGGAATTATGGCAATGGGAAAACTTTTGGCATATGCAGGAATGCTTGAAAATAAAGAAGTTACATGGCTTCCATCTTATGGTCCGGAAATGAGAGGTGGAACAGCAAATTGTGATGTAATGGTTTCAGACAGTATGATTGGATCACCGGTTATTTCACATGATGCGACAGCTGCTATAATAATGAATTTGCCTTCCCTGGCTAAATTTGAAAAGGATGTTTTGCCTGGTGGTAAAATAATAATTAATAAATCATTAATAGATGAAGAAACATCTAGAAAAGATGTTGAAGCTTATTATGTACCTGTAAATGAATTAGCTGCAGAACTTGGCAATTCAAAGGTATCCAACATGGTAATGCTTGGCGCATACATTGAACTTACTAAGATAGTAGAAATTGAATCAGTCTTAAAGGCTTTTGTTAAAGTCTTTGGAGAAAATAAATCACACTTGGTTCCACTTAACAAAGAGGCTTTGTTAAAAGGGGCTGAATCTGTGAGAAAATAAATTATATAAACCAAAGTCCTCGTTTAGCTGCACAACTAAACGGGGACTTTGGCTTATATAAGAGAAATAAAAAATTGATTTATATAAGTTTTATATGTTATATTATATATATAAACTTAAAGAGGAAAATTTGATGAAACAAAAAATATATGAAGTTGCAAATGATATGGGATATGAGATGTTCGGGATAACATCTATTATAGATTATGACAGTTTAAGATCTATATTAAATAGTAGAATAAATAATAATTATTATAACGAATTACAGGAACAAAACATAGAAAAAAGACTGAATGCAAAAAATGTATTTCCTGAATGTAAAAGTATAATAGCTGTAGGTTTTTCTTATGCAAAAGGATATAAAATTATTAATTCAAAAAATAAAGGACTAATTAGCTTGATATCTTTTGGAGAAGATTATCACCACATAGTCAATGAATCTTTAAAAGAATTTGGTAAAAGGTTAGAAAAATATTTTAGTTTCAAATATAAGATATGTGTAGATACGTCACCATTAATAGATAAAGAAATTTGCAGAAGAGCTGGTATTGGAAATTATGGTAAAAACAGCTTATTAATTAATGAAGATTTTGGCTCTTTTATTTATTTAGGATATTTATTGACGGATTTAGATATAGTGGAGAAGGGCAATGACAAATATATAGATATATGTAAAGACTGTGATATTTGTATTAAATTATGTCCAAATAATGCGATATTAAAAAATGGAAAGGTAAATACAAAAAGATGCATATCATATTTAACTCAAACCAAAAATTACATTCCCATTGAATATAGAAAGAATATGGGCAATCATATTTATGGTTGTGATGTATGCCAACTTGTATGTCCCAAAAACCAGAAAACATTAACTACAGAATCAAGCAGTAATTATAAAAAATTATTAGTTGACTTAAAAGAACTATTAAGTATATCAAATTCTCAGTTTGCTGATAAATATGGGAATACCTCCGGTGGATGGAGAGGGAAAAACATTTGGAAAAGAAATGCTATAATATCAATAACTAATTTAGATTTAAAGTATATGTTCGATTTGGTAAAAGAAGAGTTGAAGAATCAATCTAATATGATTAAAATTTATTCAGCGTGGTCTATGATGATTCTTAACAAACAAAAAGCATCAGATATATTGTATAGTAATTTAAAATATGAAAAAGATATAGTAATGTATGAATACAAGAAGTTGTTGGAGGAAGAACTATGATAGTTGGAACATGCCAAATTGAAATGATAATATATGAGTCGAATTCTCTAAAGGAAAAACGACATGTTATTAAAAGTATTATTGAAAGAATTAAATCAAGATTTAATGTGTCTGCGGCAGAAGTAGATTATCTTGATTTATGGAATAGATCACTAATTGGGGTTGCAGTAGTATCAAATAGCAGGCCTTTATGTGAATCAGCTATCGGTAAAATAATAGATTTTATTGATAATGATGAAAGAGTTGAAATTATAAATCATTTTATGGAGGTACTTTAGAAATGACGAAAGCAGATAAGGTATATCAACTGTTAGAGATTGAATATCCGGATGCTAAGTGTAGTCTTGACTACAAAACGCCATTTCAACTGTTGGTATCTACAATATTAAGTGCGCAAGCAACTGATAAAAGTGTGAATAAAGTTACTGAAGAATTATATAAAGAATATCCTGACGTCGAAAGTTTTTTAACATTGACTCAAGAAGAACTGGAAAATAAAATAAAAAAAATTGGATTGTATAAAAATAAATCTAAGAACATATATAATATGTGTAGGGAATTAAATGATAAATTTAATAAAGAAGTTCCTAAGACTATGGAAGAACTTATGATGCTTTCTGGCGTCGGTAGAAAGACAGCCAGTGTTGTGCTTGTTGAAGCATTTAAAATTCCGGCATTCCCAGTAGATACTCATGTATTTAGAGTTACAAGACGCATAGGGTTAGCGTCCCGGTCAACTGCGGACAAGGTATCGGATGAAATGATGAAAAAATTACCTAAAAAGAAATGGCATATGATGCACCACCTTCTTATAAATCATGGCAGACAAACATGTGCTGCACAAAACCCCAAGTGCAATTTATGTTGCTTGAAGGAACTTTGTATTTATTATAAAAAGGAACTTAAAATTGAATAACTTAAATTAATGCTCATACAAAATGTAAATTGTATGTACAGTAAATGTAAAAAAATAGTCGAAGAATATAAAAATAGGACTTTATTATATAATTAATAAATGATATAATCTCTTTTGGTGATACATCAATTAATAAATAAACAGGAGAAATTTATGCCACTAAATATAGTTTTATTTGAACCAGAAATTCCACAAAATACAGGCAATATTGCCAGAACATGCGCTGCTACGGGATCTAACTTACATCTCATTAAACCATTGGGATTTTCAGTAAGTGATAAGTATCTTAAGCGGGCCGGTTTAGATTACTGGGATTTGGTGAATATTTCATACTACGAAAATATAGAAGAATTACTTGAAAAAGCTGAGGATAACAAAATATTCTTTGCAACGACAAAGGAAAGCAGATTTTATACAGATGTTGAATATAATGATAATTGTTATATAGTGTTTGGGAAAGAAACAGCAGGCTTGCCTGATTATATACATAGAAACTATAAAGATAATCGAATAAAAATTCCAATGATTGATAATGTGCATGCAAGGTCATTAAATCTTGCAAATTCAGTTAATATAGTAATGTATGAAGCACTTAGGCAGTTGGATTTTCCCGGTTTAAAGTAGTAGATTAATTTTTACGATATGGAGGAAAGATGGATATTGCAATTAGTTTAATAGGTGGCTTAGGTTTATTCTTGTTTGGAATGAACTATATGGGTGACGGTCTACAAAAAGCTGCTGGTAATAGAATGAAAAGTTTGTTGGCAGCTTTGACTAAAAACAATTTCATGGGGCTTTTAGTTGGAACATTAGTTACAGCGGTAATTCAATCTAGTAGTGCTACTACAGTTATGACGATTGGTTTTGTAAATGCTGGGTTGATGAACTTAAATCAAGCTGTTGGAATTATAATGGGTGCTAATATAGGAACTACGGTTACAGCCTTATTAGTTTCTTTGGACATAACAAAAATAGCTACTTTGTTTGTAGGTATTGGTGTTTTTGTATATTTAGCTACAAAAAAGAAAAAAGTTAAGAATATAGCAGAAGTTTTAATAGGATTTGGAATATTATTTGTAGGAATGGACCTTATGAAAGGTGCAATGGAACCTATGAAGAATTCTACAATATTTCTTGATGCTATAACGAAATTTACTAATCCATTGTTAGGAATATTTGTTGGATTTGCAATGACAGCAATATTGCAGTCAAGTAGTGCTACTACTGGCCTTCTGATAGCTGTATCTGCAAGTGGAGGAGTAACATTAGGTATGGCATACCCAATAATTTTTGGACAAAATATTGGTACATGCGTTACAGCGATGCTTTCAAGTATAGGAGCAAATAAAACTGCTAAGAGAGCAGCTATTATACATTTATTATTTAATATAACAGGTACATTTATTTTTATGATATTATTAAGAAAACCGGTTCAAATGTTAGTTGTTGATATTGTTCCTTCTTATGTACCTCAACAGATTGCTGTAGCTCACATATTGTTCAATATAATTAATGTTATAATAATGTTTCCATTCTCGAAATATTTGGTTAAGGCGTCTGAGTTTATTGTTAAAGGTGGAGAAGATGACAAGGAGAATATTGTAAAATATATTGATCAGAGACTTCTTGCAACACCACCGATAGCATTAACACAAGCTTCAAAAGAATTATTGAGATTAGGAAATATGGTATACAATCAATTTGAAATATCAGCAGATGCATTTTCATACAAGAATGAAACCTTAGTCTATGAAGTTTTTGAAATAGAAAAAAGAGTAAATGCGTTAACTAAATTAATACTTGAATATTTAGTTAAACTGGATAAGGAATCATTAACAGATGATGAGAAAGACAGACTTGTTACAATGATGAATACATTAAATGATTTAGAACGTGTTGGTGATCATGCTGATAACATCGCAGAGTTAGCATTATACAAAATTGAAAATAATGTTTCATTTTCTGAAACAGCTAATATAGAGTTCAGAGAAATGTATGAGATTACAAACCAAGTATTTAAACTTGCGTTAGATGCATTGACAACAATTGATTGTGATGATTGTAATTTAGTTTTGAACAGAGACAAAGAAATAGATAATATGTTCAAAGTGTTAAGAAAAAATCATATCGATAGGTTAAATAGCCGTATATGTGAACCTAATGCAGGAGTGATATTTTTGGATACTATCAGCAACCTTGAGAGGATAGGAGATCATTCATCAAACATTGCAATTACAATACTTGAAGTCATTAATAAAAAAAATAAGATAATTTTATAAATAAATCTTGATTTATTACTAAAAGTTATATATAATGAATTTAGTAGAATAAATTGGATGATGTTTACGGGAGAGACTGTTATAAAATTAACAGCGCCGAAGGATTAAATTGACAGTATGCCATATTGTTAATGATGATCTCAGGCAAAAGGACCGTAAGCAGACAAAACTCTGAAAAGCGTAGCACCGAAGGAGCAACTCATATTATTGAGGAATCTCTCAGGTCAATAACAGAGCAGAAGGCATCTTGCTTTCTGTTCTTTTTTTATCTCAAATTATTTTATAATAAAAAGTGGTGAATAAATATGATAATAACTAATAATAATTCTGTTTATGATAAGTATAAAAATGACTATAACATTTGTTTTATTGATGGAGGTTTTAAGGACGTATTAATTAAAACAAGAGATAAAATACATGAAGGGTATGAATTGTTAACGCACCCATTATCAAGCAGTATAAAACCAAATGAAACACCGTATAAATCTATAATAATTTCTGACGATAAAGGGGATATTAATTATAATTCTCTAATAATTATTGAAAATTCAATAATTGCATATGATAAATTCAATAATATGAAAGTAAATAATAATTATACTGAAAAAATAATTGAAGATTTTAAATTAATTGATTTAACTGTACTTGAGAGTGCATTAAATAGATAAAACAAACTAAATGTTTCGGAGGTGATTTTTTTGAAATTAGAATTAGGTTACATTTTTATTAAAGACATTCAATTTGCTGATATGTCAAAGGTAGAAAATGGGACACTTTATGTTAACAAAGAAGAAGTAAAAGCAATAATTCTAGAAGATCAAAATTTTATATCAGCTGAGGTTGAACTGGCCAGACCGGGTGAAAGCATTCGTATAATGCCTGTCAAAGATGTAATAGAACCTAGGGTTAAAGTTGAAGGACCGGGAGGAATATTTCCGGGTATGGTAAACAAAGTAGAAACAGTTGGCTCAGGGAAGACTAATGTATTAAAAGGTGCAGCAGTCATTACCACAGGTAAGATAGTTGGATTCCAAGAGGGTATTATTGATATGACCGGAACTGGGTCTGAATATACGCCATTCTCTAAATTAAATAATCTGGTGCTGGTTTGTGAACCTAAGGAAGGATTGAAACAGCATGAACATGAAAAGGCTCTCAGATTTGCTGGATACAAAGTTGCATTATATCTTGGTGAACTCGCTAAAAATTTAACTCCTGATGAAACAGAAACATTTGAAACGTTGAATGTAACTGAAGGGATAAAAGCATATCCTGAATTACCTAGAGTTGCTTATGTATTAATGCTACAAAGCCAAGGACTAATGCATGACACATATGTTTATGGAGTAGATGCTAAACAAAGCTTGACAACAATGCTGTATCCTACTGAAATAATGGACGGAGCCATTGTTAGTGGTAACTGTGTATCTGCATGTGATAAGAATACTACATATCACCATTTAAACAATCCTGTTGTGCATGATTTATTTGCAGAACATGGAAAAACTTTAAATTTTGTAGGAGTTATCATTACAAACGAAAATGTTTATTTAGCTGATAAAGAGAGATCTTCTAACTGGAGTGCAAAACTTGCTGAGTTTTTAGGACTTGATGGGGTATTAATTTCTCAGGAGGGTTTTGGAAATCCTGATACTGATTTAATAATGAACTGTAAAAAGATCGAAGCTAAAGGAATAAAAACTGTAATTATTACAGATGAATATGCTGGAAGAGACGGTTCTTCACAATCTTTAGCAGATGCAGATGCCAGTGCTAATGCTGTTGTAACCGGTGGAAACGCTAATCAAGTGATAGAGTTACCTGCATTAGATAAAGTTATAGGTCATGTTCAAGTTGCGGATATAATTGCCGGTGGATTTGATGGAAGTTTACATGCAGATGGAAGCATAACAGCAGAACTTCAGGTAATTACAGGAGCAACTAATGAAATGGGCTTTAATAAATTAAGTGCACGTTAGTATAGAAGGGAGGAAAAAATAATGATAAAAGTAGTTCAATATATTAATCAATTCTTTGCTAATGTGGGCGGAGAAGAAATGGCACATATACCTGCTGAAGTAAGAGAAGGTATCGTAGGACCTGGTTTGGCTTTTAAACAAGCATTTGGAGAAGAAGCTGAAATTGTTGCCACAATAGTATGCGGAGATTCATATTTTAACGAAAACCTTGAAGAAGCAAAAAAAGTAGTTTTAGACATGGTGAAAAAATACAATCCTGATTTATTTATAGCAGGACCGGCATTTAATGCAGGCAGATATGGTGTAGCATGTGGTACCATTGCTGCGGCAGTGAAAGAGGAATTAGGAATACCTGCTCTAACAGGCATGTATAAAGAAAATCCAGGTGCTGACATGTTTAAAAATAAAGTATACATGGTATCAACTAAGAATTCTGCAGCAGGTATGAGAGATGCAGTAAAAAAAATGGCACCCCTTGCATTAAAACTTGCTAAAGGTGAAAAAATAGGTGCTTCTGCTGAAGAAGGATACATGCCTAACGGAATAAGAGTAAACTTTTTCGAAAAAGAAAGAGGATCAAAAAGAGCCGTAGATATGCTTATTAAAAAATTATCTGGCAAAGAATTTGTAACAGAATTTCCTATGCCGGATTTTGACAGAGTAGATCCTAACCCTGCGGTAAAAGATATTACAAAAGCGAAAATAGCATTGGTAACTTCCGGCGGAATAGTACCAAAGGGAAATCCGGATCATATTGAATCATCAAGTGCATCCAAATATGGCGAATATAATATCGATGGTGTAATGGATTTAACTGAATCAACTTACGAAACCGCACACGGTGGATATGACCCGGTGTATGCTAATTTAGATGCAGATAGAGTATTACCTGTTGATATATTAAGAGAATTCGAAAAACAAGGTAAAATTGGTTCTTTACACAAATATTTCTATACTACAGTTGGAAATGGTACTGCAGTTAAGAGCTCAAAAGGCTTTGCTGAAGAATTTAGTAAAAAATTAAAGGCTGACGGAGTTGATGCGGTTATTCTAACATCAACCTGAGGTACTTGTACGCGTTGCGGTGCAACGATGGTAAAAGAAATTGAAAGAGCAGGAATCCCTGTTGTACATATGTGTACAGTAGTTCCTATATCTTTAACTGTTGGAGCTAATAGGATAGTTCCTACTATAGCTATACCTCATCCTCTGGGAAATCCTACATTAACTCTTGAAGAAGAAAAAGACATCAGAAGGAATTTAGTAGGAAGAGCATTGAAAGCATTAGAAACTGAAATTACAGGTCAAACTGTATTTGAAAAATAATTTGATATACATGCAATTTAATTCTCTGTATGAATTAAATTGCACTGTTTTATCTTAAGCACTTAAACTTTTGTGAAAAATATATTTTCTTACTGAAAAAAATATTGAAATTTGATGATATACAATATATCAAAAAAAATTAATAATTTGGAACGCAAATTGCATGGTATAATAAAAGTATAACTTATGTGAAAGAGGTGCAAAATGAAAAACAATTATGATGTAATAATTAT
>DALZMP010000008.1:0-191754 GCA_032006665.1 Sedimentibacter sp. | reverse complement strand
TTCAATTTTACCATAAATCAGTGAGGGGTTACAATTTTTTTACGCAAAAATATCCCGTGATTTCACGGGTTGTGGCGTTTTGCAAACGCCTAATATAAATGAAAGAGGGAGTGCTATATGAGAACACTAAAAGAAGTTGCTTGTGGTCAGACTGTTAAAGTTAAACAACTTACAGGGGAAGGGCCATTAAAAAGGCGTATTATGGATATGGGTATTACAAAAGGTGTTGATATTTTTGTAAGGAAGGTTGCTCCGCTTGGAGACCCTGTTGAAGTAACAGTCAGAGGATATGAGTTATCTCTTCGTAAAGCAGATGCAGAGATGATCAAGGTGGAATAATTTTTTTTAATAGTTAGTTAGCTGCAACTAACATAAGATAGAAGCAACAAATAAAAAATAGCAGCAATAAATAAAATTATATATTAAGAAAAGGAGCATAGAAATGTCAATTAAAATTGCGTTAGCGGGTAATCCGAATAGCGGGAAAACAACGTTATTTAATGCACTGACAGGGTCAAATCAATTTGTTGGTAACTGGCCGGGTGTTACGGTTGAAAAAAAAGAAGGTAAGCTAAAAGGAAACAAAGATGTAATTATTATGGATTTACCAGGTATTTATTCTTTATCACCATATACTTTAGAAGAGGTAGTAGCAAGAAATTATTTGATAACAGAAAGACCAGATGCCATCTTAAACATTGTTGACGGAACGAATATTGAACGAAATCTTTATCTCTCAACACAGTTGATGGAACTTGGTATTCCGGTGATCATGGCAGTAAATATGATTGATATATTAGAAAAAACTGGTGAAAAGATACACATTGATAAGCTTAGCAAAAAACTTGGATGTGATGTGGTTGAAATTTCTGCTTTGAAAGGAACAGGAATCAAGGAAGCAGCTGAAAAAGCGGTAATGCTGGCAAACAAAAAAAATGCAGGGGTACCGATTCACAGGTTTGCACCTAAAGTAGAGGAAATTATTCATTCAGTAGAGGATAAGCTTGGAATGGGTATTGTTGAAGAACAAAAAAGATTTTTTGCAATTAAACTTTTGGAAAAAGATGATAAAATAGCAAATCAGATGAAAATAGTGCCTGATGTATCTGATGAAATTAAAATATTAGAAGATGAATTTGATGATGATACGGAAAGTATTATTACTAATGAAAGGTATGTGTACATTTCATCTATTATTGGAGAATGTTGCACAAAGAATAAAAGTGAAAGACTTACACCATCTGATAAGATAGACAGAATTGTTACAAACAGATGGCTTGCACTTCCAATTTTTGCGGTGGTTATGTTTTTTGTTTACTACATATCTGTTACCACAGTTGGAACATGGGCAACGGATTGGGCAAATGATGGGGTATTCGGCGATGGATGGAGTTTATTTGGATTAGAAATTCCGGGAGTTCCTGTTTTATTTGAAACAGTGTTAAATGCAATTGGTTGTGCTGACTGGCTGCAGGGATTGATTATTGATGGTATTGTTGCTGGTGTTGGTGCTGTACTTGGATTCGTTCCTCAGATGCTTATATTATTTATTTTCCTTGCTTTTTTGGAATCATGTGGATACATGGCACGAGTTGCGTTTATAATGGATAGAATTTTCCGTAAGTTTGGACTTTCAGGTAAGTCTTTCATTCCTATGTTAATTGGAAGCGGTTGTGGTGTTCCCGGTATTATGGCATCCAGAACGATTGAAAGCGACAGAGATCGTAAAATGACTATTATGACTACGACTTTTATCCCATGTGGTGCAAAACTTCCAATCATTGCGTTAATTGCAGGAGCTTTGTTTGACGGAGCGTGGTGGGTTGCGCCAAGTGCATATTTTGTTGGTATCGCAGCAATTATTTGTTCGGGTATAATTTTAAAGAAAACAAAGATGTTTGCAGGCGATCCGGCACCCTTTGTAATGGAATTACCGGCTTATCATATGCCTACTGTTGGAAATGTACTTAGAAGCATGTGGGAAAGAGGATGGTCATTTATTAGAAAGGCAGGTACAATAATTCTGTTATCAACGATTGTTGTATGGTTCTTAATGAGCTTTGGTTGGGCAGATAATTCCTTTGGAATGTTAGAGGCAGACCAGCTTGACGGAAGTATACTTGCTTCTATTGGAAATGTGCTGGCTCCAATATTTGCTCCTCTTGGATGGGGTGACTGGAAGATGGCGGTTGCAGCTGTAACAGGATTAATTGCAAAAGAAAATGTAGTTGGAACGTTTGGTATTCTTTATGGTTTTGCAGAAGTTGCAGAGGACGGAGCAGAAATCTGGGGCTCTCTTGCAAACAGTATGACAGCAGTTGCAGCATATTCGTTTCTTGTTTTCAATCTTCTTTGCGCACCTTGTTTTGCGGCAATGGGAGCAATTAAGAGAGAGATGAATAATACAAAATGGTTTTGGTTTGCAATTGGATATCAGACCTTGCTTGCTTATGTTGTTTCACTTTGTGTATACCAAATCGGAAATATGATTACAACCGGTGCTTTTGGAATTGGAACAGTTGTTGCATTCTTATTGGTAATTGGATTTATCTATATGCTTGTCAGACCTTATAAGGAAAGCAAGACGTTAAATGTTGATTTGAAGAAGATGGCTGGAGCAAAATAGTATCAGCCAAGAATAGATTACAAGTTTGTATTAGGAAAGGATGTAAACTATATTAGCAGGAGGTCGCTATGGGAACAATTATTACGGGAATTATCTTAATTGGTATCATATTTATGGTTGTAAAAAATATGATACGAGATAAAAAACATGGGAAATCAATACAGTGTGGCAGTGATTGCAAGAATTGTGGAGGTCATTGCCATTAAGACAGGAGGATGCTGGCAGTGCAGGAATTAGTGAAGGCAGGCAGAAAAACACATGATTCAAGAAATTACCATAGAACACAGATGCAGAAAGAAATTATCGTTCAAAAGCTGAAAGAAAAGGGCGGAAGAATAACAAAACAGAGATTGATGCTGTTGGATATTATTTTAGAAGAAGATTGCTCCTGCTGTAAAGAAATTTATTATAAGGCAGCAAAAAAAGACAGCAAAATCGGAACAGCAACTGTCTATCGCCTGATAAATACTCTGGAGGAGATAGGTGCAATCAGCAGGAGAAATATGTATAAAATAGCTTGTGGTGAAGAATGTGAAATAGAAAATGCGTGTACCATTAAACTAGATGATAACACAGTATATCATCTATCTGCAAAAAAGTGGAACTCTGTCATTGCTTCTGGATTGAAAGCATGCGGTTACATGGAACATCAGAATATACTCAGCGTAGTTGTAAAACAATGTAAATGTGAAGATTGGGATATCAAATGATAATATAAAGAAGACGGACTGCGGAGAGCGGTTCGTCTTTTGTTAGGGGTGAAAACAGTGGATGAATGTGAAAGAAGTGATTATATAATTGATTATCATGAAATAATCGAGTGCATTGTCAGTGCGCTAGATGCAAAAGATGCATATACGGCAGGACATTCCCAGAGGGTAAGCGATATGGCTTTAAAAGTTTGTGAATTAATTGGATTGAAGAAACGGGATACTGAAAGAATACATATTGCTGCGCATCTGCACGATATTGGTAAAATTGGAGTGCCAGATGTAGTATTAAATAAGGATACAAAACTAAGTGATGAGGAATGGGATGCAATGAAGAAACATCCTAAGATTGGTGCTGATATATTAAGCAAATCTCACCATTTAAGTGAATTAAAACATATCGTTTTATGTCATCATGAGCGTTTTGACGGGAAGGGATATCCGATTGGGCTAAAGGGAGAAGAGATTCCTATTGGCTCTAGAATTATTGCAATTTGTGATTCAATAGATGCAATGACATCGGATAGAAGTTACAGGAAAGCATATGATTTTGATTACTGCTATGAGGAAATAAAGAAAAATATTGGAACAATGTATGACCCTATGATAGGAAATTACGTCATTGATCACTGGAGTGAAGTGATAAATGCAACTAATAAAAGTGACAAATGTGATTATAGCAGCATTAGTCTGGTAGGCAAATGATTTTAGTGAATCTGAGATTTTCGACTCGTGATTATATGAAAAATCAGAAAAAATCAATGTGTTATTGATAATTTACTTCAAAAGAGCGTTATTGATGAAATGTATCGGTAGACGACTTGACTAATAAATAGTAATCGGTTAATATAAACATAGGTTAGCCATAGCTAACATGAAGGAGGGATTATGAGTCAGAAAGTATTTAAAATTGTACGTGAAATGAATTTAAAAGATATAAATACACAACTGGCACTGCAGTGTGCTCCTCTTATTACTGGTTTAAAGGCATCAAATCTTTTGATTGTGCAAAATGAAAATGTTAATAAGGTAAAACAGATATTAAAAAACACAGATATATTCTACTATGTTTTACTAGCGGCAGAAAAAAAGACTACTATGTTATTATATAAGCCACATCAATTAGATTTATTCATTTCCGACAAAAGAATCAGGAATATGCTTATAACAAAAGGGTATCAGGAATTCACACTTGCAAGCCTGCTTCAGCTTTTCCAGGTTCGTTATGAAGATTATAGGACAGGCGGTAAGTATTTTCCACATGAGATGGGTCTTTTCTTAGGATATCCAATAGAAGATGTAGAAGGATTTATTAAAAATAAGGGAAAAAATTTCTTATATACAGGCTACTGGAAAGTTTATGAGAATCTCTCAGAAAAGTTAAAACTATTTCAAAAATTTGAACTTGCTAAAGAAACTTTGATACAGTTAGTTTCTTATGGTATGAGTATTGCAGAGGTTATTAATATTTTTAATAATAATGGGCTACAGCAAGTAGCTGTCTAGGAGGATAATAAAATGAGTAAAATTAATATTGTTTATTGGTCGCAATCAGGAAATACAAAGGCAATGGCAGAAGCCATCGGGAAGGGTGTTACAGATGCCGGCAAGGAAGCGGTAATTTTAGATGTAAGTAACGCATCCGTTGAAGAGTTAAGCAAAGAAAGCGTATTTGCTCTCGGCTGCCCTTCAATGGGAGATGAAGTTTTAGAAGAGTCTGAAATGGAACCTTTTATTGGTGAAATTGAAAAATTTGCAGGTGGAAAGACTATTGCACTGTTTGGATCTTTTGGATGGGGAGATGGACAATGGATGAGAGATTGGGTTGAGAGAATGAATGATGCAGGAGCTAATGTTGTAAATGGAGAAGGGCTTATATGTCAAGAAGCACCTGATGATGTCGCACTTGCTGAATGCATCAGCCTGGGAAGTCAATTAGCAGGAATGTGAGAATTTTTTCTGAAGGTTTTGTATTTTTTTGGACTGAGAGATTGCTGATTTTGTCAGCAACCTGAGCCGCTACAATTAGTAGCGGCTTTTCTCATTTTATTGCAACCTTTCTTGTATTCTATCGTCTAAATTGTAAGGAGGGTTGACGGTGGCAGAAAAATTATTGATTATAAGTTTAAAAAGAGGTAAAGAAGAAGCATACAGACAACTAGTTGAAGATTATGGAAACAAACTTTTAAAAACCTGCTACCTGATATTAAAAGACAGAGAGGAAGCAGAGGATGTCGTTCAGGAAACTTTCATAAAGGTATTTCAGAAAGTGGAAACCTTCAGAGAAGAATCAGGACTCTATACATGGATTTACACCATAGCTCTAAACTTATCAAGAGACAGACTGAGAAAGAAAAAAGATATGCTCACGCTTGAAGATGAGTTAATTGGAGATAATGATGTTGAGTTTCGTGTAGAAATGAGTATTGACAGAGAAGTATTGAGAAAAGAGATTTTTGAGCTAAATTCACTATACAGGGAAGTGCTGGTACTTTTTTACTTTGAGGATCTTTCCATAAAGGAAATATCAAATCTGCTTAATGAAAAAGAAGGAACAGTAAAAAGCAAGCTTTCAAGGGGAAGAAATATATTAAAGGAAAGTCTTTTGAAAGGAGGTCGGTTAAATGATAGAGAAAGATAAACTTGGAGAAGAGATAAGAGATATTTTGGAAGAAGAAACATTTGGCATGACCCTGTCTCAGACATCTTTGGATAATATACTTCAAAACGGGAAGAAGCCATTAATTAAAAAAATAAGTGACTTTTTAAACAAGGAAATTGAAATTCCAATAGCACCTGCAATTATTGGCTTTGCAGCTTTGTTTGTTATTATGGTAGTACCCGGAGATTTATTTAAGTCACAACAGGACAGAATTATTGATATAGGAGGTTCACGTGTAATTATGAGAGAAAATTACGAGGTGAGTAAGAAATGAAGATGAAAATTAAAGTAAAGACTCTGATTTTTGCTGCTCTTGTATTTACACTGACATTTGTGTGGGGAATACCTGCAGCAACTCTCGGAATAGCTAATTATCTTGAAAAGAAGAATTCTGACAAAGCGGTTCTTTTCTTTGAAAAATATGCTGACTATCCTACTTCTTCAAATATTGAGGCGAAGTTTTTATATGCAGACAGCCTGATAGAAGGTTTTGACAAGTACTCAATCTTTTTCAATGGTTGGGGAGGAGGGGAAGATACAAGTCCCGAAAATATGGAAAAGGCAAAAAAGATTCTTATTAATATTATGAAGGAAAATCCACGTAATGAAAGCGAAAAAGGATACTACCTTGATTCATATAAAATGATTCTTGATATGGCAATTGCTGCAGGAAATGTGGATATGCTTAATCAGTGGATTTCATTTGGACAGAAATGTGATGATGAAAGATTAATATATATTTCAGATATATACAATGGATTTCTTCTTCATGTAAATGGAGATAATGAAGGTGCAAAGAAGATAATTGAAAAGTATGATATGACAAATGTTGTTGATGGAAAACTGGATGTATTAAAAGGAGAAATAGCATTATTTGATGGAGAATATGAAGAAGCAAAAAAAATGTTTGAAAAAGTAAATGACAACTGGCAAGCAAGAGATGAAATAATTTTTGGTTCAACAGGATATCATTACAGAAATTTCTGGATTGACAGAACTATGAAAGAATTTAAAGGGAATAATGTTATAAGGGGAACCGTAACATATGAGGGAAAGCCAATGCCGTTTGTGGAGATATATGTTCAGGAAGCAGACGGGGGTTTTAGAAGCGGTGGTGAAAGCTATATCGGTATTACAAATAAGAACGGAGAATTTCAGACCCTTGGACTTAAGGATGGGGTATATAATATTGGAATTGGCATAGAAGGATACCTTCTTACTGACAAAGTTCTTCAGCGTTCAAACTATCAGTATCTTGAACTCAACGGGGATGACGGAGAAATCAACTTTGTTTTTAACAACACTTTAAATGTAAGCCTGCCTAAACCAGGCGAGAAAGTATCAGGAGAAGAATTTACCGTATCGTGGGAAGCAGTAGGAGGTGCAGACTATTATACAGTTGAGCCTGTAGTTTTCTCAGAGCCTTATGAAAAAAGCGGAAGCAGTTTCCGTTCGCCTGTAATCGATAAGAATGGAGAAACCAGATTTACCGGAACATCAGCTACCTTTAATATAAGTATGTTAAGCAATCAGCTAATCGGATTAACTTTTGAAGGAGAAGAAATGCTTCTTGGTCCCGAAGCGGTTCTTGGAATATTCATGCATGGAATTGAGTATCCTATAGTTGTAAATGCATATGATGATAACAATAATCTTATAACAAGCAGTCTCCCTTTAAGAGCATACTATGACCAGATTTCAAGTATAACTATAGAAGGAAGCATTACTGAGGGTGAAGATATGATTCTTTGCAAAGATTATCCTAAGGCAATTGAGTTTTATGAAAATATACTTAAAGATACACCTGATGATAAAGATGCTCTGAGATATCTTACAAAAATTTACGGAATTGGTTGGAAAAAAGGAGAAAAAAATATTGAAAGGGCAATTGCTCTAGGACAGAAATATACAGATGTATCAGGAGACAGTAAGTTGTTGTTTGAAATCCTTAAATCTATGGATATCAATGAATTAAAGGAAAATATGGAACTTGTTGATTCAGTTTTGGATATAGAAAGTGAAAATACAGATGACAATGGTTATTACTTCTTGAGCAAATACAATATTGCTTTAGAAAATTATGAAAGCGCAAGAGATGCTCTGAACAATATTGAGAGTTATGTGTCTGATAATCTTTTTTATCTTAATATGTATTTTGGAGATTATATGAAAGCAGCTGCAAATATTCAGTCGAAAAACTTCTATATTTCAAGGCTATCCTCCTATAAAGTTACGCAGGCGCTGGAAGCACTTGAAAACAGTCCACCAAATGCTGCAGATAAAAAGGCATTTGATGACTTTTTGCTAAAGCTTGTTACAGGTATTCATCATGAAGAGGGAAAATCAATATATGATGAAACCATAAAACGGATTTCAAATGTAAACCTAAATGCAATTCTTTATGAAATTTACATTGAGAGAAATTGGGATACGGAGTTCTAATGGTTGAAAGTTAAAAGTATATACAATTGGTGCTATGAGCCTCAAACTTAAGTTTTGAGGCTTTTTATATATTTTTGTTATGAAATTAGTAAATTAGGATAAAATATATTGACAGGGGTGTTAGTATATGATATATTTTATTGACAGTATAGTCAGTAAAAGGCAAAGGAGAGGAAGTTATGCCTACAAAGCTTTATGATAAAAAACAGATTTTAGATGATTGTCTGGCTGTATTCGCCAGATACGGATATGAAAAGACTTCTACAGTTATGCTGGCTAAGGCAGCCGGTATTTCTAGATCGCTGATTTTTCATCATTTTAATAATAAAAAGGAATTATATTTGTCTTTACTTGACAGATGTTTTGAAAAAGGAAATATTGAAATGAGTTTTGATAAAGAGTTTAAGAAGCAGGATTTTTTCAAAGTTAAGGATAATATCAGCATGATTAAGTTTAAATACTATAAGAAGAATCCAGAAATGTATAAAGTTATTATGGAGGCTTTTTACAATACACCAAAAGAATTAAAGGATGAGATTAATGAAAAGTATGGCGAGTTAATTAATAATAGAGATAAGGAATTAGAAAAATTATTTGAAAAAATTCCTTTAAAAGAAGATGTTAACAGCAAACAAGCACTTAAATTAATTAAACTTATACTGGATCACTTTGAAAATAAATATTTATTAGAAGTGTTAGAAGATAAAAATTTGGACGAAACATATCTGCAAAGCCTTATTGAAGAAAGAAATGATTTTCTCAATATGGTTAAATATGGAATTCAAAAATAAAGGGGTATCTATTATGAAAAATATGGTTAAAAAATTTAAAGAATTAACTCCAGAGTTTCAGGTATATGCAGGCGGAAAGGGATGCATGCTTGCAAAAATGTATCAAAAGGGTTATCCAGTTCCCGATGGTTTCGTTATATTGCCATATGCCTTTGAAAATGAAAAACTTAGTAATCAGGCATGGAGTGAAATTCAAACTTTTTTGGAGAATATTAGAAAGGTCAATGAAAATGCTCTGTTTGCGGTGAGATCATCAGCATTAAGCGAAGATTCGGCTCAGGCATCATTTGCCGGAGAATTTGAAACAATTCTTAATGTTGAAACAAATAAGGAAATTCAAAAAGCCATTGAAGTTGTTTTTAGCTCAAAAGAATCTGAGCGAGTGAAAGTTTATAGCTCAGTTCAGGGTATGGACCATGCACATCAGATAGCAATAGTCATACAGCTAATGGTGCCGTCTGAAATTTCAGGAGTATTATTTACGGCTGATCCTATAACAGGAAATTTTATAAACATGATTGGTAATTATGTGCATGGATTGGGAGAACAACTTGTATCTGGAGAAGCAAATGCATATAGCTTTAAGTTAATTAGACCAAAGGGAAAATATGATGGTCCTGATGAATTTAAAGGATATGCCAAAACCCTGTATCAATATGCCTCAAAGCTTGAGAAGGAGTTTGAAGCCCCTCAGGATATTGAATGGGCTGTGGCAAATGGGAAACTTTATATTCTGCAAGCAAGGCCAATAACGACATTATCTTCCGGAAATCCAGACACATATGAAATAAATGAAAGTTTAGTAAGCGATGCATTGTGGGTAAATACAAATGTAGGAGAGGCGATTCCTGATGTCATTTCGCCTCTTACATGGAGTATAGTAAGGGCTTTGGACATTGAATCCGGCTTTGTACCAGGTTATTATTTGTGGTCAGGGAATATTTGCGGAAGGATATATTCAAATATAAGTCAAAGATTATCTGCTATCACAGCATTGTATGGGAGTTCAAAACTTGGCATAAAAATGCTGGGCGAAGTATTTGGTCAGATGCCTGAAGGATTAACTATTCCTGTCTATCCGTTTTTAAGAATGGATGTACTAAAAGCAATGGTACCGGGAATCAGATATTACTTGAAAAAGAATCGCGAAACTTCAAAAAACCTGGAGCAATATATTCAGGATACTCCAAATTGGTGTGTAAAGATGACGAAAGCAATTGAAAAAACAAGCACTAAAGAGGAATTGCTGAACTTATGGAAAAATGAACTTGAGCCGTACAACAAAAAGGCATGGTGGGGACTCATAGTAAGCGGAACTAAAGCCGTACTTGCTTTAACCTTAAGTAAAAAGCTTACAAAACTGGTGGGTACAGAAGATGCAAATACTATTTTATCCAACCTAAGGGGGGATTCGGAGCTTGCAAGTCTTGGACCGGTTGTGGGTATTTCCAAAGTTCTCAAAGGAGAAATCAGTCGTAAAGAATACCTAAAACAGTACGGTCATAGAGGCCCCCATGAGTTTGAACTGTCTATACCAGATCCCACAGAGGATATGAATTGGCTGGAAAGACAAATTGTAGAGTTTGAAGAGTCAGATATAGATGTAGATGAACTTCTTCAGAAACAGCATGCTCAATATAAAGATGCGTTGAAGAGGTTTGGGGAGCGTTTACCAAATAAAGTAAAATGGCTTGAAAAACAAATAGCAAAGGCGTCAGAAGGTGCTCGTATCAGGGAAGCAGCACGTTCTGAATTTGTAAGGGTATTCAGGGTTATACGAACCTTTGCACTTAAAACAGGTGAACTGACAGGAATAGATGATGATGTCTTTTTTCTCTATATTAACGAAGTAGAGGATCTATTGTCTAGTAATGATGCAAAAGTTAAGTATATTCCGGCAAGAAAAGAAAATTATGAAAAATACAAATCACTGCCGCCATTCCCATCAGTTATACGCGGACGCTTTAATCCTCTAGAATGGATAAAGGATTCCAATAGGAGAATGGACTTATACGATTCAACAATTCCTACAGCTGTTACATTTGATTATGAAATGCTTAAGGGTTTTGCCGGAGCATCAGGCAAAGTAGAAGGAACTGTACGTGTTTTGACAACTCCTGAGGAAGGCGGAGATCTTCTTCCGGGAGAGATTTTAGTTGCGATAACTACTAATGTAGGCTGGACCCCTCTTTTTCCAAGAGCTGCAGCAATAATTACCGATGTAGGTGCACCTTTGTCTCATGCTGCTATTGTAGCTCGCGAACTTGGAATTCCTGCTGTTGTAGGTTGCCAAAATGCAACTCTGAGACTTAAGACAGGTGATCGTGTTATAGTTGATGGCGGTCAGGGAATTGTTCATATATTAAAATAAGCTGTATCATAAACATTAATTATGTAGCAAATAAGAAGATGTTACATATCCTAGAATAGGATTTATTATTGTAATATCATTATTAAGCGAGTGTTTATTAATACAGGGGGGTAATTCATGCGATGGTATAATGTACGTAATTTACAACAAAGACCTATTATTGTGAATGGATACGCATATCCGTTTATAAATCAATCGGTTTTCCAACAATGGACAAAAGACTTAACTTATGTGTCGTCGTTTAGTTATGGGTTTGATGAAAATGGATACTTAATTCCATTGTCTGACGAGAATTTGATATTGGAAGCATACAGAAATGGTGTTGCACCTATTATGGTATTGACACCGCTGGATGCAGAGGGTAAGTTCAGCAATGAATTGGCTAGCAGAGTTTTAAATAATGAAGCCGCCAGAAACAATCTGGCCAATAATATTTTACAAGAAGTTATAAGAAAAGATTACTATGGAGTAGATTTTGACTTTGAATTTATCTTTCCGGATGACGCAGGAAAATATGTTCTTTTAGTTGAACAGGTACAGGAAATGCTCAACGCAATAGGTGCTGTAACATTAGTTGCATTAGCTCCAAAAACGTATACGGAACAACCTGGGTTGCTTTATGAAGGTCATGATTACAGAGGTTTAGGGAATGCAGCCGATTTATCACTATTAATGACATACGAATGGGGATATACTTATGGACCGCCAATGGCTGTCGCACCAATAAACAATGTTAGAGAAGTTATTGAATATGGTATAACACAAATACCTCCACAAAAAATATTAATGGGGATACCCAACTACGGGTATGATTGGACATTGCCTTATGTCAGAGGTGAGTCAGTTGCCGAAACCGTTTCAAATCCTGAGGCTGTTCTGAGAGCTGAAAGATATGGTGCAGAAATACAATATGATGAAACAGCTCAAACTCCATTTTATGAATATACTGATGAACAGGGACGACAGCATATGGTGTGGTTTGAGGACGAGAGAAGTTTGAGGGCCAAACTTGAACTGGTAGATGAATACGGACTTGCCGGAGTTGGTTTTTGGACAGTTATGAACCCGTTTCCGGCAGCATCGAGCCTGTTAAATGAGATGTTTGCTGTATCAAAAGTAATATAATGATATTGATTTTCCGGTCAATTAAAGAGTTTTGGTTACAATATAAAATGAAGGCATTGAGAATACTATCTAATGCCTTCATTTTTATATTGCCAGCTGTATGCGAAATGCAGGACATATAAATTCTGCTTCATAATTGTAAATATTATATTTTGATTTATAGTTAAGCGTTAGCAAAAAATTAATATATTTTTATGTTTTTTGTTGTAACAAATGTACTAAAGATATACAATAACAATGATAACTTTTATTTTTAAATTATGTAATAGCTAAATGATAACGTATATTATATTATACGTTAATTCTTGTAATTTTTATTTTCTTAATTAAAAAATAATAGTAAAAAATAATGATACATAAACTGGAGAATTCTAATGGAGAAACAAAACAATAAAAGCAGGTGGGCAATATTAATTGTAGTTGTAATGTCAACATTTATGTCTGCTCTTGACAGCAGTATTGTAAATGTTGCATTACCACAAATGTCTAAGGCATTAAATGTAACAACATCAAATATTCAATTAGTAGCTACAAGTTATCTGATTGTTATAGTAGGTACAATATTAATTTTTGGAAGATTAGGTGACATGCTTGGAAAAACTAAAATGTTTAAATTAGGAATAGGCATATTCACCTTTGGCTCTCTGCTATGCGGTATAACAAGTTCTTTTTCGGTGCTAATTGTGGCAAGAGCAATTCAAGCTGTAGGAGCTGCCGGGACTATGGCTAACAGCCAGGGGATTATCACAGAGGTGTTTCCTGCAAATGAAAGGGGAAAAGCACTTGGGCTTTCAGGAACTGCGGTAGCATTAGGATCTTTGGTAGGACCCGGATTGGGAGGAATTATTGTCGGTGCATCAAGTTGGGAATACATATTTTTAATAAATGTACCTATTGGATTAGCGGCTATGTTTTTCGCCTTTAAATTATTACCTAAAAAACATAAGTCTGTACAGGGTAAAATGGATGGTCTGGGGGCTGCACTGTTTATGGTTACTATAGTTCCATTATTTATGTCTATAAATGGAGGAATAAGCCGTGGATTTACCAACTATATAATTATATCAGGCTTTATTTTGTCAGCAATTTCTTTTGTTGCATTTATTTATGTGGAAAAGAAAAAAGAAAACCCTTTAATACAGCTGCAAATATTTAAAAATAAATTGTTTTCTTTAAGCATATTTTGTGGCTTTATAACTTTCGTAGCGATATTTTGCAATAATATTATTTTACCATTTTACCTTCAAAATGTTCGAGTCTTTTCACCGCAAAAGGCTGGGTTAATACTTATGATTTATCCTTCAATTTTAGCAGTGGTGGCACCCGTCAGCGGGCATTTATCAGACAAAATGGGCTCAGAAATATTAACTTTTATAGGATTAGCATTTATAAGCGCAGGCTTGTTGCTTATGTCGACTTTAAATGAAAATTCAGCTTTGCTTAGTATGTTGATATTTATTGGAATAATGTCATTTGGTATGGGTTTGTTTCAATCACCTAATAATTCCCTTATAATGTCAACAGTAGAAAAAGACAAACTAGGAATTGCAGGAAGTATAAATGCACTGGTAAGAAATCTAGGGATGGTATCAGGAATAGCATTGGCTACAACTCTTTTATATAGCAGTATGAGTTCTAAAATTGGCTATCGTGTTACAGATTATGTAACAGGAAGAAATGATGCATTTATATATGGTATGAAAACTGTGTACATAGCTGCATCGGTAATTTGTATTGTGGGAACTGTCTTGACTTTTCTGAGATTAACCAGAAGAAAATTGAAGTAAATAATAATAAAGAAAGCAGGTGGATCGTGTGAAGGTATTGGTACTATATTTCAGTGGGACGGGTAATACTGCCTATGTAGGTAAATACATTGCCGAACGTTTGAAATGTGAAAATTTTGAGGTTCGTACTGTATCTATTGAGATGGCTAATAAATCAATAATTACAGAATATGATTATCTGATTTTTGGATTTCCTGTATATGCTTGCGATGTGCCGTTGTTTGTTCAAAACTATTTAAAAGAGTTTCCGTTAACCAAAAATAAATCTGTATTTATATATTGTACAAAGGCGATTGAAAGTGGTGTCTCTCTTATACATGCCCAAAAGATTTTTGAAAAGAACGGATACTACGCAATGGGATTGGCAGATGTCAAAATGCCAGGTTCAGACGGACTTGCTTTTGTTAAAAAGGATTCTTCCATGGTTATTAAAATTCAAAAAAAATTTTTTGAAAATTTTCCGGAAGCCAATTATTTGATTGAAAGGGTGATAAAAGTTCAAAAATCAGTGGAATCAGGTGAAAATATTAATAAATACAAAGTTACTTCTAAAATTGGAGTAAGTAAAAAGATTATAGGACAAATTTTAATGAAAGTCTACCCTTTCTTTGAAAACAATCTAAAAAAGAAATTTTGGGCTGATGATAAATGTATTAAGTGTAAGAAATGTGAGAAAATATGTCCTTCACACAATATCGAAGTAAAAGAACGAGTGGAATTTGATGACAAGTGTTATTTATGCATGAGATGTATCCATCAGTGTCCGACTGAGGCCATTCAGATAGGTAAAAATACAGAAGGTAAATTTAGATGGAAGGGACCGAATGGTTCATTTAACCCCCTAGAGGAAATAAAATCATCGGAGTAAGTAATTGATTGAAGTGAGTTTAATATTATGAAGTTAAATTATTAAAAAGAGGATGTGAGTTAAAATAATAAAATATTCAAATCAATATTTTAATGATTATAAAAATCTCCCTAAGCCTATATATTATATTTTTTTGTCGCGAATAATTAATTCCATTGGAGCTTTTGTAGGACCGCTGATAACATTGCTGTTAACAGATAAAATTGGTTTATCTACTGAAGAGGCAGGGGTTTTTGTTACAATTTCAACGTCTATGTTTGTACCGGCCTCCATGATTGGTGGATATTTGTCAGACCGGTTTAACAGAAAAAATACATTGTGTATTTTAACACTTATGCAGGCTTTGTGCTTTTTAATATGTGGCTTTATTGAATTGTCGATGATAGTACCGGTACTTTTGTTGGCAGCTTCATTTTTTTCTGGTGCGGCACAAACTTCCAGTGGTGCAATGACAGCAGATTTGTCAGACAAAAGCAACAGACAAGGAGCATTTTCCTTATTATATCTTGGAGGTAATATAGGTTTTTCTATAGGTCCTTTAATTGCCGGATTCTTATATAGAAATTATTTGCCATTGATTTTTATAGGTGATGCTGTTACTACTATAGTGTCGATAATTATAATTTATATAAATGTTCCGGAATCAAAACCTCAATTTATTATTGACGAGGAGGTTTTGTTGGAGGATTTTGAACGTGCGGAAGAGGGATCGGCGATTGCAGCTTTAGTAAAAAGGCCACAAATCTTAGTATTTGGGATAATTTCAATACTTATTTCATTCTCATACTCACAAGTTCATTTCTCGCTGCCGCTCTATTCAAATGTGATATTCGGTATTGACACCGGTCCTAAAATTTTTGGAGCTCTCATGAGTACCAATGGCATTGTAGTTGTAATTATGACAATATTTATAATAGGAAATACTAAAAAGTTTGATGCCTCATTTAATGTAGCTTTATCAGCAATTTTTTGGGCAGTGGGATTAGGAATGCTCTATTACGTTTCAACATTTCAAATGATGATTGTATCAACGGTTATATGGACGATTGGAGAAATACTTCATGCTACAAATGTGGGTGTTTATATTGCCAATAATTCACCAAAGTCTCACAGAGCAAGGTTTAACTCGTTGTACGGTATAATATCAGGAACAGGGCAGGCCATGGGACCTGTAATAATAGGAAAATATTTGTTAAATAATCCAATAAAAAATGTATGGGCAATAACATTCTTTATTGCCTTTGGTTGCGGTATTATAATGTATTGCTTTAATATATTTGAAAATAGAAAACATAATAAAGTAATATAATAATTAATATATATGGAGGAATAATAATGAAAAAGATACTGTTGGTTATTGACTATCAGAATGATTTTGTAAATGGAACACTTGGCTTTGAAAAATCAAAAAAACTTGAAGATAGCATAGCACAAAAAATTGAACAATATAAAGAGAATGGTGATGAGGTAGCTTTTACTTTTGACACTCACACTTTGGATTATTTAAATACACAAGAGGGCAGAAATCTGCCTGTTCAACATTGTGTAAAGGGTACAAAAGGTTGGGAGTTGTATGGAAAAATTGCGGGATTATGTGATAAAACAACTAAACACTTTGAAAAGGTTACCTTCGGTTCAATGGAGATGGCAGAGTATCTTGCAAAAAATAATTACGATCAAATTGAGCTGGTTGGCGTTGTATCAAATATATGTGTAATTTCTAATGCTGTTTTAGCAAAGGCAGCATTGCCGGAAGCTCAAGTAATCGTTGATGCTCTCTGTGTTGCCAGTAATGATGATAATCTAAACAAATCAGCACTGGATGTAATGGAGAGCATGCAAATTAAAATTGCAGGTCGTTAATTTCAAAGACAGGAGTACAAAGTATGGATGATAAAAAAGATTTTCAAACAATTGATGAATATATAATTCAATTTCCCGTTGAAGTTCAGAAAAAACTTCAGGTACTAAGATTTACTATCAAAGAAGCTGCACCGGATGCTGCAGAGAAAATCAGTTGGAAGATGCCAACCTTTTATTTATATGGGAATCTTGTACATTTCGCTGCTCATAAGAATCATATTGGACTTTATCCCGGAGAAAGCGGAATCGAAAATTTTAAGAACCGGTTAATTGAATATAAAAGCTCAAAGGGTGCAGTTCAATTTCCTTTGGATAAACCACTGCCTCTTGACTTAGTCAGTGACATTGTGAGTTTCAGAGTAGCTGAAAATAAAAAAGAAGGAATTAAAGCAAAAAAGTCAAAAAATAATGAACGATAGTATGTTTTTAAATTTACATATTAATGTCTGCTCATTGCCATTTGTTATACTCATATAACATGATGCATATTTTTTATAGAATGAAATTTAATTTAAAAAAAAGAATATTAAATGCCGATATTTTTATTCGTTGAAAAAAATATTAAAAATTATATTGATTTTTTCATAAATTTGTTATACAATAAAAGTAAATTAACAAACTTCCAATATTAAAACATGTGTATAAATTAACAACCGATAAATAAAAATCTATTGTTGTGTGTTTCTATATTGATTTCGATTGGATATTGTTAGGGTGGGAAGTTAAGTTGATTATCTTAAGGAGGAAATAAAATGAGTAGACAAAATAATATGAAAGAGCGTTATGCTGAATTAAAAGTAAGCGAAGATGCAGCTAATGAAATTGAAGAAGCATTTGCAAAAGCAGATAAAGCTCAAAAAGAATTTGAAACTTGGAGTCAGGAACAAATTGACAGAACAATTCAGTCAATAGCTCAGATAGTTGCAAATTCTAAAAATTTCCATGAATTAGTTACTATGGGTATTGAAGAAAGCAATTTTGGAGATCCAATCAGCCGTGAAGCTAAGAGATTTAAAATCCGTGGTATACTTCGTGACTGCTTAAGAGAAAAATCTGTGGGCATTATTGAAGAAATTCCTGAAAAGAAAATTGTTAAGTATGCAAAACCTGTTGGTGTTATAGCATGTATTATTCCAGCTACTAACCCGGATCTTACTCCAGCCGGTAATGCAATTTATGCTTTAAAGGCAAGAAATGCGATCATATTTTCACCACATCCTCGTACAGCAAAAACAAGCAGAAGAACTATTGAATTAATGCGTGAAGGTTTAAAAAGAGTGGGTGCTCCTGAAGATTTAATTCAAATTTTGGGTCAGAAAGCAAAAATTAATAAAGCAACATCTGAAGCGTTAATGACAAAATGTGATATGGTTATTGCAACGGGAGGACAAGGGGTTGTACGTCGTGCTTATCAGTCTGGTACTCCATCCTATGCCGTTGGTGCAGGTAATGCAACTATGATTTGGGACGAAACAGCTAATCAGGACTTGCATAAAGCAGCATTTAACACAATGCGTTCAAAAACTTCCGACTTTGGTTCCGGATGCTCTGCTGATGGAAATATTGTAATTCATGAAAGTATCTGGGAAGATGCTCTTAAAGAATTGGTTGAAGTTGGAGGATACATGTTATCTGAAACTGAACAGGAAGCAATTAAGAATGCTATGTGGGATAAAGAAATGCATAGACTTTCTGATACTGTTGCTTTATCTCCTCAAGATATGGCAAAAGCTGCGGGATTTGAAATTCCTGAAGACAGAAAATTCCTTATAGCGTCATATGGTACAGGAATTTACAATTCATCATACGAAGGCATTTGGTGTCGTGAAAAATTAACTACTTTATTGGCAGTTCACAAATATACAGGTGAATTCCAAAATGCTATTGATTCAATTATGGCAATACATCAAGTTGGCGGTATAGGTCACTCAGTTGGTATTTTCTCATTTGATGATGACCATATTCACAGACTTGCAATGGTAGCTCGTGTTGGACGTATTATGGTTCGTCAACCACAATCAAAAGCAAACTCAGGAAGCATGAACAACGGTATGCCAATGACATCTTCAATTGGCTGCGGTACATGGGCAGGAAATGCGACTTCTGAAAATATTCATTTACATCATTACATGAATGTTACTTGGGTTTCCAGAGAGTACGATAAACCTGATCAGCTTATAGATTCAGAATTATTTGGAGAGTTCTATGATCCTGAACTGGAAAAAATTCAGTATTCACCATATTAAAAAATAACACTATTAAATAAAAGCACCGACACATTGAATTTTATTCTTGTGTCAGTGCTCTTTTTTTAAACTTCTCTTATATAAATAATATCTATTTTTTTCCTTTTGCAGTCATGTGTTCTACCTTGATACCAAAGATTTTGGCACCTGAACTTGCTTTTTTAATATATTCCATACCCTGAGGGATGAATTCTTTAGAAAACTTTTCAATAAAGAGTTTAAAAACTTCATTTTTTTTGTCATCAGTCACTTCTTCTGCTTTGCCAAAAGATATTACACTTTTGAATTTAGTATTGAAGTCATCGGGAATCAATTCTACATCTTTAACGACACAAAATGAAACATTACTGTTATATGATATATTTTCCAGTTTGTGTCCGGTTAAAGCGCAATGAAAATATATGTTGTTGTCTTTGTATACAAAATTCACAGGTACTCCATAAGGAAATCCATTTTCTCCCATTGTAGATAATATTCCATATTCAGCAGTTTCCATTATGTCAAGCATTTCTTCGTTGCTCAGCATCTTATCGCTTCTTCTCATTTCTTTGAACATAATTAATCCTCCGTATTAAAACATATATTTTATTAATAACAATAATATTATACAATTGAATTGACTTTGCGTAAAGAGTCAGTTGCGAGCATATTATTTGATTTTGCAATATTTGCAAAAATTAGCACTGGTATTAATTAAATAAATATACTTATTTTATTTTAAATGTACTAATGAAATTAAGTCTTAAAATTTTATATAATTAATATAATAATAAATAATATACTTAATAATTTCTAATGCGACTTTTAACTTGCATTAATTTTTAAACATATATAAATAAAGATAATATTTAAATTTAAGTATTTGCAGCTAAAATTGGAATTATAAATACGTATAAGTTTATTGTATTTATAATTTGTGAAAATGAAAATAATTGTCTATATATATGAAACAATGTAAAAAATAAGTAATTAGACAATAAAATAAGCAAAAAAAATAATGAATAAAAATAACAAAAAAATATTGACAATGTCTTTGTATGGCAGTATAATGTGCTTAATATAAATATATTTAATTTGCCTATAGATATTAGATAATAGAGGGCAAACTGGATGACTATATAGTCTTGTTCAGTTTGCCCTTGCTTTGTAACTATATGTTTACAGGGAGATATATTATACAAAAAGGAGCGAGTTATGAAAATATTGGAGACAGCTAGATCGTTAGAAAGTGAAATAATAAGAATTAGAAGGGAGTTACATAAATTTCCTGAATGTGGATTGATATTGCCTAAAACATCTGAATTTGTAAAAAATTATTTGCGAGAATTGAATATTGAATTTAAAACATACGAAAAACATTCAGGCATAACGGCCTTAATCGGTAAAAAAGTCGGTGTAAAAACAGTTGCTTTAAGGGCTGACATGGATGGTCTCATGATTAAAGAAGAAACTGGACTTGAATTTTCTTCTGAAAATGAAAATATGCATGCGTGCGGACATGATGGACATACTGCAATTTTACTTGTTGTTGCAAAGATGCTCAAGGAACGTGAAGAAGAGTTAAAGGGTCAAATTAAGCTGATTTTTCAGCCGGGCGAAGAGGGACCCGGAGGAGCGTTACCAATGTTGAAAGATGGAGTTTTGGAAAATCCAAAAGTTGATGCCATATTTGCTCTGCATTTGGGAAATATCGGATCTTCTGTCACTGAGGGAATAGATGTTAAATCAGGAGATGTTGTAGTAAGTCGTTCGAATATGTTTGCTGCGGATGACCAATTTTATATTAAAATTACGGGAAAAGGTGGTCATGGCTCAGCTCCTGATTTATCTATTGATCCTGTGGCCATATCGATACAAGTAATAAACAGCTTGCAGTACATAGTCAGCAGGGAGATAAAGCCTTCAAATCCGGCAGTAATAACTGTTTCAAGCATTGCGGCCGGAAGGAATTATTACAATATTATTCCTGATTGTGCTGAAATCAGAGGTACTATAAGGTGTTTGGACTACGAAACAAGAGATTTCATTTTTAATAGAATGAAAGTAATAGTACATGGAGTAACTAAAAGTATGAGAGGTGATAGTGAAATAGACTTTAGAGACGGATATCCGCCTCTTATTAATTCCGGAGAAGTTGTTGATAAATTTATTAATTCTGCCAATGAAATAATTGGAGAAGACCAAGTTCATATTGTAGAGAAATCAATTATGGGAGGAGAAGATGCATCTTTCTTTTTTGAAAAAGTTCCAGGCTGCTATTTTTTCCTGAGTACTCCTCATTATACTGACGGAGTTTGTTATGCTGAGCATAATTCTAAATTTCAAATTGATGAGTCAAAATTGTATATCGGAGTTGCTTTGCTCGTGAAAGCTGCCACGGATATACTTAACTAAAACCTGTATTTTAAACAGGTAATTGCAGTATAAAAGATTGTATTATTAATATTAATTGGATTTATATGAAACATGAAATAGAAAATTTGAAATCAATTATACGGTGATTGCTTGTTAAATAAAAAAAATAAAGAGGAGACTGATTATGGAAAAAGAAATTAAGAAGAAAAAAACTTTTAAAATGCCTAGTGCATTAGTATTATTAGTAATAATAATACTGTTAGCAGCAATTGCGTCCTATTTAGTGCCGGCAGGTATGTTTGACAGGGTAGAAGATTTAAATACTGGTAGACAAGTAGTTGATCCGACTACGTTTCATTATGTAGATCAAAACCCAATAGGATTTTTTGAATTATTTTTATCTATTCCGGCCGGAATGCAGCAAAGTGCAAGTATTATATTCTTCCTGCTGATAATCGGAGGAGCTTTCCGAATTATGCAAGCTACAGGTGCCATTGACGTTGGTATGGGAACTATTGTTAAAAAAATGGCAGGAAAAGAAACCTTATTAATTCCCGTTGTTATGTTTATTTTTTCATTAGGTGGAGCATTTATAGCCAATGCAGAAGAAGTATTGGCGTTCATGCCATTGATGGTATCTATATGCATTGCTATGGGATTTGATTCCATTACAGGTACAGCCATATTGCTGCTTGGAGCCGGAGCAGGATTTGGCAGTGGTATAACAAACGCATTTACAGTAGGTGTAGCGCAAGGCATAGCAGGATTACCTCTGTTTTCAGGTATAGAGTTAAGGTTTGTCGCATATTTCGCTCTGACTTTTGTGACAATTTTATATGTGTACTTATATGCTAAAAGAATCAAAAAAGACCCTTCCTTAAGCAGCATGCATGAACAGGATAAGCTTCTGACGTTTAATGTTGATTTAGAAAATTTACCTGCATTCACGACAAGACATAAACTGGTTTTGCTGACGTTTGTATTAGGAGTTGTAGCGTTGGTGTTTGGAGTAATAAAATATGGTTTTTATATTGATGAATTATCAGCAATATTCTTAATTGTAGGTCTTGTGGCAGGTTTTGCAGGAGGATTGAAAGGTGATCAAATAGCAGATGAGTTTGTAAAGGGATGTGGAGATTTGCTGTTTGCAGGAGTTATAATCGGATTTTCAAGGGCAACAACTGTAATATTAACAAATGCTAATGTAATGGATACTATAATTAATGGAATGGCAGGAGTATTAAAAGTATTTCCGACTACAGTAAGTGCTGTTGGTATGTTCGTAGTACAGGATATTTTCAATATAATTGTTCCATCTGGTTCGGGACAGGCGGCAATTACTATGCCGATAATGGCACCTTTAGCTGATGTAATTGGGCTGACAAGACAAACCGCAGTGCTTGCATACCAATTTGGAGATGCGTTTACAAATGTATTGACACCAACAAGCGGATATTTTATGGCGGCATTAGCAATGAGTAAAATAAGTTGGAATAAATGGGCTAAATGGTTTTTGCCATTATTTGCAATATGGTGCTTAATAGCAGCAATATTGTTAGTTGTAGCTGTACAAATCGGATATGGACCATTTTAATATACTTAATATAAATATATTAAATAATTGAAGGCATGCTTTAATATACTCTTAGTATACTTAAATTCGCCTTCAACTTGAAAAAGTTTATGGATTCTAAAAAGGAAGGGATGAACTAATAATGAGTGCATATGATGTTGTAATAGCAGACCCTGTGGGAAATGTAACGGCACTGGTGCTTAATCAGGATGTAGAAAGAAATGACTATATGTATATTGCAAATAGGCTTATGGGTATAGGAGAATTGGGAATAGAGCAAGTAGGATTTGTTAAAAGTCCGAAAATTGGTGGTTCACTTCGATTGGAAATGATGGGAGGAGAATTTTGCGGAAATGCAACCAGAAGCTTCGGTTTGTATATTGCTTTCTGCAAAGGAGCAGTTGACAGTGAAATAATTCCAGTAGAAATAAGCGGATGTTCAGATGTTCTGAATGTAGATACTAATGTCAGAAAGGGTTATGCAAAAACAACGATGCCATTACCGATTGGAATTGATTGCATTGTTATAGATAATAATTATGTTTATGTAATAGAGTTTGAAGGTATAGTTCATGTCATAGCTGAAAATGTGGAAGTCGGTAATGAAATTTATGAAAAAATTAAGAAGGTTTTAATTAATAAATATGATATTGATGCTTTTGGAATTATGTTTTTAAACAATGATGAATTGAAAATAACCCCTCTGGTATACGTGAAAGAAACAGATAGTGTTGTTTATGAACACAGCTGTGGTTCCGGAACAATAGCTACGGCTATATACTTAACTAAAGATAAAGATGATGGGATATATTCTTACGACATATGTAATCCCGGTGGGATGATAGAGGCTCAGGTATATAAACAAGATGGAAAAGTAGTTAAAGCAACAATTGGCGGAAAGGTAATTTTATCTCAAATTAAATCTATTGAATTATAGAATATTATTCATGGAAAATTTATAACTCAGGACGTTTTGTGCTGTGTACATAAAAACAAAGGAGTGAAAAAATGAGTGAAAAATATGATCTATGTATTAAAAATGCGAGAGTAATAGATACTAAAAATTTTATAGATGAAATATTAAATATAGGTATAACTAAAAATAAGATTTCTATTTTAACTAAGGGAGAGTTGTGTGCTTTTGATTATATACAAGCAGACGGTTGTGTTGCCTGCGCCGGTTTCATTGATATACATACTCATGAGGACACTATAGATACAGAAGGAATTGGCTGTGACCTGCCGATACAAACTGCTCAAAGTTCTCTTATGACAGGCTGTACAACAATAGTGACAGGAAACTGCGGATTGAGCAATTATCCCGTCAGTGAGTATTACAATAAGGTAAAGGAAGCAAATATTATGATAAATTGCTATACATGTATAGGAAATGTAACGCTTCGCCATTTAGTTGGACTTGATAACTATACTGCAGCCGGTAAAGAACAAATTGAAAAAATGAAAAACCTGGCTTCGAAATCTCTGGATGAAGGTGCGGTAGGAATTTCGTTTGGTTTACAATATGCACCCGGAACGACATTTGAAGAACTTTTGGCATTGTTTTCTGTTGCAGCACAAAAAGATAAATATGTATGTGTTCATATGAGATATGATTTTCCGGAGAGAGCTGTTGAAACTGTTTCGGAGGTTGTATCGGCTGCTGAAAGAACTAATGTGAGCTTGCAAATATCACATTTGGCGGCTAATGTATATGGTAATGACAATATTAAGAAAGCAGCAGAGATAATAAAAAATTCTAAAGCAAATATTTCAGCGGACGTTTATCCTTATAACGTGTGGGCTACATCAATTAAATCTGCTGTTTTTGATGATGGTTTCAAAAATTTTAATTTTAATGTTGAAGATGTTGAAATACTTTCCGGAGATTTATCAGGACAATTTTGTACTGAAGAAATTTTCAATTCCCTAAGATCATCGGAAGAAGATACAAGTGTTGCTTGTCATAATGCTATGCCTATATCAGATGTACAGGAAGCGTATAAGCTTCCGTTTGTGTTTGTGGCCAGTGATGGTCAATTGAAAAGGGATGAAAACGGAATTGTTAAAGGTCATCCGAGAGGTTCAAGTACTCCTGCAGAATTTTTACATAAATTTGTAAGAGAGGAAAACTTAATGAGCTTAAATGAAGCAATAAACAAGCTTACTTATATGCCGGCTAAAAAGTGTAATTTTATAAATAAAGGGAGTATTGCATCTGGAGACGATGCAGATATAACAATATTTAATTTTAATGAAATAGAAGAAAGAGCAAACTTTGGAGAAAATAAATGCGCGATTCCGCCAAATGGAATAAAATATGTAATTGCAGGCGGAAAAATAGTATATGCAACAATATAAAATAAAGTAAGATAAAGCTAAAAATTAATTATCTATAAGAATCAGAAAACTTAGTCAAAGACATTGTCGGTTTCTGATTCTTTATTTTATTAAAATAATATTATCAAAAATTATATGATTATACTAAATTTTACATTGTAATTTTAGGAATATTAAGCTACAATAATATCGAAAAATAAAAAGGAGTAAAAAATGGCAGATAAGATTAAACTTTATGGATTTAACAATCTAACTAAAACTTTAAGCTTTAATATCTATGATGTTTGTTATGCTAAGGGTGAAAAAGATCAGAATGAATATGTAGCCTATATAGATGAGTGGTATAATGCCGAAAGACTTACAAACATTCTTAGAGACGTTACGGATATAATCGGAGCAAGCGTACTGAATATTTCTAAACAGGATTATGACCCGCAGGGTGCGAGTGTTACAATGCTTATTTCAGAAGAGCCAGTTGAGAAAAGCTCCTTAGATCCATCGTGCAATTTAGGGTTATGCGTATATGATACCAGAAATACAGTTGTCGGTCATTTGGATAAGAGCCATGTTACAGTTCATACTTATCCGGAATACCATCCTGACCAATCTATTTCAAGTTTCAGAGTAGATATTGATGTATCTACATGTGGTAAGATATCGCCGCTTAATGCACTGGATTATCTTATCGGCAGTTTTGACTCTGACATTATAACAATAGATTATAGAGTGAGAGGTTTTACGAGAGAAGAAGACGGCAGTAAGATTTTTATTGATCATGACATAACGTCAATTCAGGATTATATTGATAAGAAAACTTTAGAAGGATATGATGCATGTGATATAAATATATATCAATCTAACATTTTCCATACAAAGATGATGATTAAAGAACTTAATCTACAGGATTATTTCTTTAATAAAGATGTCAGAGAATTTTCACCGAGAGAACGACTTGAGATATCTAACAGCCTCAGGAAGGAAATGATAGAAATATTCAGCGGTACAAATATTTACAGTAAAAAAGACAAAGAATTAAAAGAAAGCGAGCATGATAAAATTTACGAGGAGAGATAATAATGGATTTATGGTTTTCGGAATATCACAGCAAAGATGTAAAATTTTCTGTGCGTATAGAAAAACAACTATACTCAGGAAAAAGTGATTTTCAAAGGATAGATGTTTTTGAAACTAAAGAACTTGGTAAGTTTTTTACGTTGGATGGTTATATTATGATTACAGAGAAAGATGAGTTCATTTATCATGATATGATAGTTCACGTGCCAATGGCTACAAATCCAAGCATTGAGAACGTATTAGTTATAGGTGCGGGGGACGGTGGAACAGTCAGAGAACTTGTAAGGTATGACTCTATTAAAAAAATAGATATGGTCGAAATTGATAAGCTTGTGGTAGATGTATGCAAGGAATATTTCCCTAATTCAACTAGTGGATTGGATGACTCGAGAGTGAATCTTTATTTTGAGGATGGTCTGAAATTTGTCAGCGAAAAGGTCAATGAATATGATTTGATTATAGTTGACAGCACGGACCCTATAGGACCTGGCGAAGGTTTGTTTACAAACGAATTCTATAAGAACTGTTATGATGCGCTTAAAATGAATGGAATACTTGTTAATCAACATGAAAGTCCTTTTTATCCTGAATATGCGCGACTGATGCAAAGAGCACATAAAAGAATTAAGGAATACTTTCCTATATCTAAGGTTTATCAGGTTCATATACCAACATATGCTTCGGGTCATTGGCTTTTTGGATTTGCTTCAAAAACATTTGATCCGGTTGCAGACCTTGATGCAGATAAATGGAATTCATTAGGGCTTGTGACGGGATATTACAACACGGATATTCATAAAGGAGCCTTTGCTATTCCTAATTATGTTAAAGAACTATTGGAAAAAAGTTAATATGAAATGCCGGTCAAAATAATGTTAATTTAAATGACCGGCATTTTAGCTTATTATTCTATTTTTTATATACAAATTCCCCGTCCACCATCGTCATCTCAACTTTAATATTTTTAATTTCACTGGGGTCTACAGTGAATATATCTTTATCCAATACAATTAAATCAGCCGCGTAACCAGGTTTTAATCTGCCTTTGAAATTTTCCTTAAATTCATTATAAGCACTTCCTGTTGTATATGCATCAATGGCATCTTCAACTTCCATTTTCTCATCAGGGTTGAATCCTTCAGCCGGTTCACCGTTCAAATCCTGTCTGGTAACGGCACAATATATGTTTGGAAATGGGTTACAATTCTCTACAGGAGAATCCGTTCCAAAACTAATATGTGCCTTTAATTTATTAAGGGTATTAAAGGCATAAGAAGTATCAGATAATTCTTTGCCAACACGGGATTCCACAATTTTCATATCATAGTCCAGAAAAATCGGCTGATACATAACATTAATATTTAAATCAGCTATTCTTTTTAATTGCTCTAAACTTGTAATCTGACAATGAACAATGCCGTGACGCAATGGATTTTGCCCATTTTTCATAGTTTTTTCATAAGTATTTATTACACATTCAATCGCTCCATCACCGATGGCATGAGTTACAACCTGAATTCCGTGAGATGCTGCCAAATCACATAATTCCTGCAGCTGTCTGTCATTTAATGCAGTCACCCCTTTAGTTCCGGGTGAATCCTTGTAGTCATTTATCATTAATGCGGTTCTAGCGCCTAGAGAGCCGTCTTTAAATAGTTTCAATGCTCCTCGAGACAAGAACTTTTCATCATATTTACCGTTTATGTATTCTGTTTTAAGGTAATCTTTAAAGCTATTTATGTTTTGAAAGTTGTTTTGAGCGCTGTATCTTAATTTTAATTTTCTGTTATCGTAAATGTGATGGATTATATCAAACATGTTCTCGAATTCTTTATCCGTTACATCACAGGATTGAACAGAAGTTATACCAACGCTCAAGGCATACTCCCCGGCTTTTATAAATTCATTTTCAATTTCATCTTTGGTTTTTTGGGGTATAACTGATTGGATTAAACGTGTTGCATTTTCGTTAAATATTCCGTTTGGTTTACCGTCGCTTCCAATTTCAATTTCTCCGCCGTCAACTTTAGTGTTTTCATCAATACCCAATACTTCCAACGCTTTAGTGTTTCCCACCAGGACATGACCGCATACTCTTTCAAAAACAATGGGAATATCCGCTGATATCCTGTCCAAATCAAATCTGTTTATTAAACGTATTTCGCCGGAAGTAAAGTAGTCCTGATTCCATCCGCGACCGTGCAGAGCAATTATATTTTTGTGTTTTTTTAAGAAAGATCTGCCCAATTTAATTATGTCTTCAATGGAACTTGAATTTGTCAGGTCGCACGAGTCCATAGCAGCTCCTACTGATGCAATATGCATGTGACTGTCATTGAAGCCGGGAAGAACTGTTTTACCACTGAGATCTATTACACTGTCGGCTGTATTTAGAAGAATTTTATTGTTGCTGCCAATATCCTTGATAATTCCATCTTCAATAAAAACAGCGTCTTGAAAGCTATTTTTTTCCACATAAAATTTACCATTTTTTAATATTGTTTTCAAATTGTCATCTCCTGTTTTATAACGATATTTTATTAACTTATTATAATACCTTGTGAGTTAAAAAATATATATAATTTAAGGAAATAATTATATATATTTTTTAATAATTGTATATTTACCGCTTGTTTTCATTTGACAAATTACGAATGGAAATTTCACCTGAATTCAGAACTATACTTTGGTTGTCACTAAGAATAACCATTAAACCGCCGTGCTCATCTATATCCTTGGCGTATCCTTCAATCCATTCACCGTTTTTCTTAAATAAAATATCCTTCCCAAGTATCATGGAGCGCTGCTTATATATTTCCAGAAAACTTTTGTCTTCTAAATTTTCACATATGGGTAGAACTTTATTAATGATTTTAGCTGCAAGTTTGTTTCTGGTGTTAAAGCCTACGTCAGAATGCAAAATTGATCCTGCTATATTCCTGATTTCATTTGGAAATGTGTTTTCTTTTGTTGTAACATTTAATCCGATTCCTATAACAATACTTTCTATGTTGCCGCTTTCAAAATCTGAAACTGCTTCTGTGAGAATTCCACAAACCTTTTTGTTGCCTAAATAAATATCATTGACCCATTTGATTTGAGCTTGTTTTCCCGTGAACTCATCGATACAAAGACAGATTGCGACAGCTGCGGCAGTTGTTATCAGAACTGAATTGGATATGTTCAGTTTAGGCTTTAAAATTAAACTCATATAAATCCCTGAATGGGGAGGCGAAAAGAAATCCCTTCCTAATCTTCCGCGTCCGTTGGTTTGTTCATCCGAAATAATAACAGTGCCATGAACAGCATTTTTTAAAACTGCCATCTTGGCTTCTGTGTTGGTAGAAGATAAAGATTTGTGAATGCAAATTGGAATATTACTATAGCTGCTGTCCAAAAATTTTCTTATGCTGTCTGAAGACAAAACATCAGAAGTTGTGGACAGTGAATATCCTTTGTTAGAAGTAGCATCAATTATATAGCCATCTTCTTTTAAAGAATTAATGGCTTTCCAGATGGCTGTTCGTGAAACCGACAGCATATTGGCTAAATCTTGTCCTGAAACACTTAAATCCTTATTCTTTTCTAAAATATGCAAAACTTTGTTTTTAACAGTCAACTTGTACACCTCGATTCTTATTTAGTATAAATTACTCTGCAACAATTGTCAAATTGTTGTTAGTGCAAATAAAACAAATGAATAATTATAATTTTGATTTATGCTTTGCTTAAAAAGACTAACAAATAATTTATAATTATTATAAATTTATTATTGTATTGAACAGCTATTGTTTTAGCTGATGGAATAATAATATAAAAATAAATGACAATGCAACAATTTGTAGGTGTTGATAAATAGCAGTTGCAGTAAAGCAAGGCTGTATTTAAGTAAGGAGGATAACTTAAATTGTATTGACAACAAATATCTAACAATTCGTTTTTTTATGCAGACAAATTAAATAATATAAATAAATTACATAAATTGGAAGTAAAATTGGTTAAAATATTATTGCATATATAAAATAAAAAGTATATAATCATACATTATTGAAAAATATAAATTACATAGGATGTTGCTAGGAGTGATGACATGGTTAAGGTAGGAGTTATAGGTTCTACAGGATATGCCGGAGGAGAGTTGGTGCGGCTTCTCATGGGTCATAAAGAAGTTGAAATAAAATGGTATGGTTCTAAAAGCTTTGTAAATAAAAAATATTATGAAGTATTTCAAAATATGTTTCAAATAGTAGATGGTAGATGTCTTGGTGATAGTATTGGAGATTTAGCAGGTTTAGTAGATGTAATATTCACTGCAACTCCTCAGGGATATTGCGCTTCATTGATTAATGATGAGATTTTATCGAAATCTAAGATTATTGACCTTAGTGCTGACTTCCGAATTAAGGATGTTGATATATATGAGTCATGGTATGGCATTGAACACAAAAGTCCCGAACTTATAAAAGAGGCTGTATATGGCTTGTGTGAAATTAATCGTGATGCAATAAAGAATGCCAGACTCGTAGCAAACCCGGGGTGTTATCCGACTTGTACGGTATTGTCGGTATATCCGCTGTTAGCAGAAGGGTTAGTGGATATAAATACAATTATTGTAGATGCCAAATCGGGTACTTCAGGGGCTGGAAGAGGTTTGAAGTCTGACAACTTATTTTGTGAAGTAAATGAAAACATAAAAGCATATTCTCTGACAAATCATAGACATACACCTGAAATAGAAGAACAATTATTTTATGCTTCGGGGAAAGAAGTTAAAATTAACTTTACGCCTCACTTGGTACCTATGAACAGAGGAATTTTAACTACTTCATACGCTTCGCTGAATAAAAAAGTTACTTACGATGAAGTTAAGCAAACTTATGAAAAATACTATGTCGAGAAGAAATTCATAAGAGTTTTAGACAGAGATGTCTTTCCGCAGACAAAGTGGGTTGAAGCAAGTAATTATGTTGATGTAAATTTTAAAATTGATGCACGAACTAGTAGAATTATAGTTGTGGGTGCAATGGATAATCTGGTAAAAGGAGCTGCAGGTCAAGCAATTCAGAATATGAACCTGATGTTCGGAATAGATGAGAACATGGGAATTAGTCAGATACCATTGTTTCCTTAAGTTAACCGGATTAATAAAAATAATATAAGATTGTGAGGAAATATATATGATACAGGTTGAAGGTGGAATTACTGCCCCAAAGGGGTTTAAGGCAGCAGGTATTTATGCAGGAATCAGAAAGAAGAAAAATGATATGGCGATGGTTTTCAGCGAAGTTCCATGTAGGGTGGCAGGAACTTTTACAACTAATATAGTAAAGGCCGCCCCGGTAAAATGGGATATGGATATTGTAAAAAATTCTCCATTTGTTCAGGCAATAGTAGTGAACAGTGGTGTTGCAAATGCATGTACCGGCGCCGAAGGTATGGAGTATTGCCAGGATATGGCTATTACTACAAGTAAAAGTTTAGGTATATCAAAAGAAGCTGTACTGGTAGCTTCCACAGGAATAATAGGAAAACAAATTCCAATGGATAAAATAAATGCAGGAATTATAAATCTGGTTCCCATCTTAGGAAATTCAATTTATGATGGAAGTCTTGCTGCAGAAGCTATATTGACAACGGATACAAGGAAAAAGGAAATTGCAGTCAGTTTGGAACTGGGAGGTAAGCAGGCTATTATAGGAGGCATGTGTAAAGGTTCGGGAATGATACATCCGAACATGTGTACTATGCTTAGTTTCATTGCTACTGATGTAAATATTTCAAAAGAACTTTTGCAAGAAGCACTAAGCGAAGATATAAAAGATACTTACAACATGATTTCGGTTGATGGTGATACCTCAACTAATGATACCGTTTTAATGCTTGCAAATGGATTGGCAGGAAATCCGGAAATTGTTGAAAAAAACCATGATTATGAGAAGTTTATAAAAGCATTAAATTTTGTAAATAGTTTTTTTGCAAAAAAAATAGCTGAAGATGGTGAGGGTGCCACCTCCCTTTTTGAAGTAAAAGTTATAAATGCAGAATCTAAGGAACAAGCTGTAAAACTGAGTAAATCAATTGTTACATCAAATTTAACGAAAGCCGCTATTTTTGGACGTGATTCAAATTGGGGCAGAATACTTTGTGCCATGGGTTATTCCGGAGCGCAGTTTATTCCGGAACAAGTTGATTTATATTTTGAAAGTTCTGCAGGAAAAATCAAATTGATTGAAAACGGAATCGGACTTAATTACAGTCAGGAAATTGCATTAAATATAATATCTGAACCGGAGCTAACTGCAATAGCTGACATAAAGATGGGTGATGCAACAGCAACTGCCTGGGGGTGTGATTTAACTTATGATTATGTAAAAATAAATGCAAGATACAGTTAGTAGGACTATTTATATATTATTATTAAATTGGAAGGAATGTAAAAATGGATATAGAGTTATTGTTACAAAAAGCAAATGTATTAATTGATGTACTGCCATATATTCAGGAATATAATAAGAAAATTATAGTTGTTAAATATGGTGGAAGTGTAATGATAGATGAAGTTAAGAAAAGAAATGTCATAAAAGATATTGCTCTTTTAAAAACAATAGGATTTAAACCTGTTGTAGTACATGGTGGTGGAAAAGAAATCAACAAGTGGGTTGACAGAATGGGAATGAAAAGTACATTTGTAAATGGGCTGAGAGTAACAGATAATATAACAATGGAAATTGTAGAGATGGTATTATCTAAAGTTAATAAAGAGCTGGTGCAAATAATGGATAGTGTCGGAGTAAAGGCTGTAGGTATTAGCGGAAAGGATGGAGGAACTTTAAAGGTATTGAAATTTTTACCTAATGATTTAGATATCGGGTATGTAGGAAAAGTAAAACAAGTTGATATTAATCTTATAAAAACTTTGCTGGACAATGATTATACACCTATTATAAGCTCCGTTGGAGTAGATGACGAGTATGACACTTACAATATAAATGCAGATGATGTTGCATGTGCTGTTGCAACTGCATTAAAAGCCGAAAAACTTGTTTTTTTAACGGACATTGAGGGTGTATGTACAGATCCGAAGGACTCTTCAACTTTGATTTCTGAATTAACGGTTAAAGAGGCAAAGGAATTCGTAGATAGTGGAAATGCAGGAGGAGGGATGCTGCCTAAATTGAAGAATTGTATTGAAGCAGTTGAAAGTGGTGTTTTGAGAGTTCATATTTTAGACGGCAGAATTCAACATTCGCTGCTGCTTGAACTCTTCACAAATAAAGGAATCGGCACAAAAATATTGGATTACGGAAAGGAGCAATAAAATGGATAAATTATATTACATTGATGAAGCAGAGAAAGCTTTACTGTATACTTATAAAAGGTATAAAATAATTTTGGATAAAGGTAACGGAGTTTATTTATATGATACTGATGGAAAGAAGTACTTGGATTTTGCTGCAGGTATTGCAGTATTTGCCCTTGGATACAATGTAAAGGAGTACAACGATGCGCTGAAAGCACAAATAGATAAGCTGATTCACACTTCTAATTACTATTATAATATACCTGCGGTTGAGGCCGCTAAAAAAATGATAAACGCAACAGGATTGGACAGAGTATTTTTTACAAATAGCGGAACAGAAGCTATAGAGGGAGCTGTAAAACTAGCTAAGAAATATTCATATAATAAAAGAGGTAATACAGATTGTGAAATAATTTCTATGAAAAATTCTTTCCACGGAAGGAGTTTAGGTGCACTGTCTGTTACTGGAAATGATGCTTATCAAAAACCGTTTAAACCTTTAATTGAAGGAATAAAGTTTGCGGATTTTAATGATTTACAAAGTGTTAAAGCTCAAATAAGTGATAAGACATGTGCCATTATACTCGAGCCTATACAGGGTGAGGGAGGAATTTACCCTGCAACTGAGGAGTTCTTAAAAGGAGTTAAATCTATTTGTGATGAAAAAGAAATAATTTTGATTTTCGATGAAATACAGTGCGGTATGGGGAGATCAGGATACATGTTCGCATATCAGGAATATGGAGTGATGCCGGACGTATTAACTGCCGCAAAGGCTCTGGGATGTGGTGTTCCTGTAGGTGCGTTTCTTTGTAATGAGAAGGTTGGAGGAGCAATGGTTCCCGGTGACCACGGAACAACTTATGGAGGAAATCCACTTGTATGTGCGGCAGTGAACAAAGTTTTTGATTTATTCGAAACTGACAAGATAGTTGACCATGTAAAGGAGGTTGCTTCTTATTTAGAAAATGAGTTAGATAAGCTTGTAGATGAATATGATTTTATTGAAGGCAGGCGTGGAAAAGGTCTTATGCAAGGATTAGTATTTACTATTCCTGTAAACAGTATAATAGAAAAAGCTCAGGAGCAGGGGCTGATTATAATTACAGCAGGTAAAAATGTAGTTAGACTTGTCCCGCCGTTAATTATTAAAGAAGAACATGTTGATGAAATGATTGAAAAATTTAAAGCTGCAATTAATTTATCAGAAGAGATATAAAATAAATACCATCTGTGAAAATATTTGCTCCAGATGGTATTTTATTTTATAAAACATAACGTAATATTTGAAAATAAATAGTGCGGTAATTTGTATTTATATGATATAATAAATACACAGAAGAAACAAAGACTGACGTCTTTGCCTGATATGTATTTTTTGCAATCGGCATACTTATTGTGATTTTAGGGGGTAATACTTTGAAAAAAAAAGATTTAATACTTGCTCTTTTAGTTGTAATAGTATGGGGAGCAAATTTTACTGTTGTTAAGCTGGGACTAAGTGGTGTTCCTTCCATGCTTTTGGTATTTTTGAGATACTTAATAACTTCATTAGCTGTATTTTTTGTTAAAAAACCAAATACAGAATGGAAATATATAATTTTGTATGGATTAACAGTGGGAGTTGGACAGTTTTCCTGCTTGTTTTATGCAATGGAGATAGGAATGCCGGCAGGGTTGGCATCAATTCTTTTACAGCTACAAGCTTTTATATCGCCTTTTATTGCAATTCTATTTTTAAAGCAAAGAATAAAAGTGAAGCAACTAATAGGATTTTTTACAGCGGCTCTGGGATTATTAACAATAGGTATAGCTTCAGGTGGAACAGAGGATGTATCATCTATACCTGCAAATGCACTTTTATTGACTATATGCGCACCATTTTTTTGGGCGCTTGGAAATATAGTAGTCAGTTTGGCATCGGAAAAAGCAACAGCTAAAGGAGAAACACTTGACATGCTGGGTTTAGTAGTGTGGTCAAGCCTTGTACCGCCTTTGCCGATGTTAGGATTTGCATTGATAATTGATACGCCGCAGACTTTGGTAAGTGCTGTTTTAAATTTAAATGCAATGTCTATATTCTCTGTATTGTATTTAGCGCTTGGTGCAACATTATTTGGGTATGGAGTATGGAATTTATTAATTGCTAAATATACAATAGGCAAAATTGCACCTCTATCACTTTTAGTTCCAATTACAGGTCTGTTAACCGCAAGAATTGTTCTGTTTGAACAGCTTTCAAAAATGCAGTGGATAGGTGTGTTAATAATATTGGCGGGGTTGATGTTAACCAGTTTAAATGCAGATATGGTTACATATTATATTGATAAAGTTAAAATAAAAAAGAGAAAAATGAAATTAAATAAATGATTTAATTTGTTAGGAGTGAAGATAATGAAAAAAAATTACATGTTAAAATTTCGTCTATTTATAACAATAACTATGGTATTTATGTTTGTTCAATGGTCTAGTCTGGACGTTTTTGCTGATAGCGCCATTAATTTGATAATAGATGGAAGTGATGTTACGGACTTGGCTGAACCTACAATAAAAAATGACAGAGCCCTGGTTCCGCTTCGTGTTATAGCAGAACAGTTAGGTGCGCAGGTAATTTGGAACAACGATGATAGATCTGTAAAGATAATAAAGGATAATTCTTCCGTATTATTGAGAATTGACAGCAACTTAATCGAATATCAAAGTACAGAAAAAACATACAACTTAAGCGATATTGCACCGCAAATTATTGAGAATCGTACATATGTACCGATTCGTCTTGTGAGCAATGCATTGGGAGTCGGTATTGAATGGAATGATAATGAAAGGTCAGTTTATGTGAATTCTTCTGAGACCTCAACTGTTACACCATTCTTTGATATGAAAATTTCATCTGTAAATTCTGGACAAGCAATTACCGGAAAATCAAATTTACAAGTAAAATTACCTGATGTATTACCTAAAGGCTCAGAGGAAATAAGATATATTTTGATTGATCCAAATGATGCTAAAGGATTTGTTATCGCCAGAGGAACAGACTTGCCTTCCACATATGAGTGGCTGCCTAGCATGAGAGACAATGGAGAAAAAGTTCTTGTAGCTGCAATTTATGATAGCAATGGTAAATTTCTTGCCGGAGATTCTATTCCTGTTAAAGTTAATATAATTCCGGAAGTATCTTTAACCGGTCTTACTTCAAACCAATTAATAACAGAAGATAAGGTACCACTTGGTGTTAATTTGAATTTTTCAGCGGCATATGTGAAGTATGAAATTGTTAATCCTGACAATGGAGCTGTATACATATCACCCCAATTAGATCCGAAAGGTGTTTTTAACATGATACCTGTCATGGAGGATAATGGCAATATGTCCGTTAAAGTTATTGCATATGATTCAAATGATAATGGTTATCCCAGTGAAGAGGTAAATGTTAAAGTTGATGTTACACGAAAATTATTAATGCTGGGAGTTTCCTATGGAAGTTCAATTGATGGACCTGTAACACTTTCTGCAAGCAGAAACTTTAATGTGACTGAAACAGAATATGTTATGAGTGATTCTGAGACAGGGGTAGAAACTATATTAGCCCATTTGAGTTACGGCGGTTACAGCTGGTTTCCATCACCGGATTTGTCAGGGAGCAAAGAGGTTTATGTAAGAGTTAAAGATACATCAGGTATAACGTATACGAGCGCTCCTGTATTGGTTAATGTTGCAGGTACTCCTAAGATGTTTTTACAAGGAATAGGTCCAAATCAAGTTGTAACAGGATCTGTAACTTTAAATACACTTTCTAATGTAAATTTGGATAATATAAAATATACTCTTATAAATACTAAAACAGGTGAAGAAAAAGTAATTTTTAATGGCAGGGATCCAGGCGAATACACCTACACTCCTGAACAAGGAGATGCAGGGCAATGGAAAATAAAGACCGATGGTATATATGACGGCAATAAACAAATTAAGACAGAAGAGATTCCGTTTACAATATATACCGACAAGATATATACTGCATTGCCGGTGATTGAAAAAAGTAAATTTCTTTCTATGGCATCTGAATTAGCTTTGGATGGAAGAGAAAAAACAGGTATGTCAGCAGCACTGCAGGTGGCGCAGGCTATTTTAGAAACAGGCTGGGGTCAAAGTGTACCTGTAGATAAATATAATGGAAAATTTTCTTATAATCTTTTTGGAATAAAAGGTTCTTCGACAAACGGTGCAGTTACTTCAAACACATGGGAAGAATATAACGGCGTTTCTTATCGTATAGATGCAGAATTTAGAGCTTATACAAGCGTAAAAGAAAGCTGGGACGACCATAATAGTTTATTGTTAGAATTGAGCAGATATGAGCCATACAGAAAAGTTATGCACGACAGTACAGAGGGTTCCTGGGCATTGAGAAGATGCGGTTATGCTACAGACTCCAAATATCCAATTAAACTTATGGAGCTTATTAAAACATATAACTTAGAAGAACTTGACAAGGTCGGAATATAAAAAGCAGTGAGGTATGCTATGAGTTATAAAATTAATGCAATGTATTTCAGCCCAACCGGTACAACAAAGAAAATTGTAACAGGCATAAGTGAAAAAATTTTTGATAACTCTGATTTAACAAATAAAATAAACTATATTGATTTTACACCATTGGAAAATAGATGTGATAAACTGTTATTCAATGAATCTGATTTACTGATTATAGGAGTACCGGTTTACGCCGGGAGAGTTCCCAATGTTTTGCTTAAGTATTTAAGTGATGTCAAAGGCATGGGAACTTTAGCAGTTCCTATAGTAGTTTATGGAAACAGAAATTATGATGATGCATTGATAGAACTGAAATATATTTTGGAATCAAATGGATTTAATATTATTGCAGCAGCGGCATATATTGGGGAACATTCTTTTTCATATACATTGGCGAAGGGGAGACCTGATGATGAGGATATGAGAATAGTTACTCAATTCGGCGAAATAATACAGTCTGTATTGTTAAAACAAAATCAAAATGTAAAAGTTGAAGTTGTGGGTCATACCCCACTGAGACCATATTATATGCCGAGAGATAATATGGGTAATACTGTGGATATTAGGAAGGTTATACCTAAGACAAAAGATTACTGTAATGATTGCAAAGTATGTGCTAAAACATGTCCTATGGGGTCTATAGATAATACAAATCCCCGTAAGCTAAATGGGATTTGTATTAAGTGTGGTGCTTGTATAAAAATGTGTCCATTGCATGCAAAATATTTTGACGATTTAGGATATTTGAGGCATAAAGAAGAACTGGAAATAAATTTTGCAGAAAGGCGTGAACCAGAATTGTTTTTTGGTAAAATTGACAATAAATAAAATTGCTTATATAATAATTTTATAATTATAACTAAAGATTAATGGGAGTATAGGTAAAATATATCGATTTTTATATTGACATTATAGCAAAGGTAGTGAGGCCTTGAGAATTTCTAAAAGCAGAACTTTTAACTTTATTCGCATATTTATGATTACGACAATCATTTTAATTTTACCTGTTTTTTTGATTTATCAAAATATAAGGGGAATAATTATAAATGAATTGGGTAAAAGTGCTATGAGTATTGCCAGTGCTGCTGCAAGTTTTATTGAACAAGATGTAGAGTCATTTAAGGAGCTTACCTTAAAAGATAATTATGTAAATGGAAACTATGATAGAGTTTATTATGAAAAAATGCAGGAGACATTTCGAAAAATAAAGGGGAAGACGGGGGTTTCTTTTATATTTACTGAAAAAAAATTATCTGAGAGGGAAGCTGTTTTTATTTTTGACGGAGAAGAAAATGGTAGCAAAATGTTTTCTCAATTAGGTTCTATAAATTACATATCTGATGCAGAAAGGAGAGCATTTAATGAAAAGCTTAATATTTCGACAGATTTAATAAATGATTCATTATGGGGAGCATTTATATCTGGATTTGCACCTATTATAGATGCAAATGACGGTGAAGTTCTGGGCTTAGTAGGAGTTGATTTCTCATTAGCATATGTAAAAAATATAATTAATAGTGTAAAAGCTATTTTATTGACATCTATTTTTATAATAGTTTTTTTAATAACAGTTATTGTTAATAAAATATTGGAAATGCGTACTAAGTCTCTGGAGACTGATTATTTAACAGGTTTATATAGTAAAAATTATTATGAAGATGAACTTGACTTTATAATAAAGGATTCAAAATCAAAAGGAAAAATATTTTCCCTCGTTATGATAGATATTGATGATTTTAAAGAAATCAATGACCAGAGAGGACATATTATAGGTGACAAGGTTTTGAAATCCGTCGCTAAAATTATGCAGCAAAACATGAGAAGTGTTGATATATGTTCAAGATATGGTGGAGATGAATTTATAGTTATTTTACCTGAAACAACTAAAGAACATGCGGTTTTAATAAGCGAAAGGATATTAGACAGGATTTCCAATCTCGATTTTTCTAATGAAGGTATTGATATTAACATGTCCTTGAGTATTGGAATAGCAGAGTGGAAAAGTTATATGACGTCTGAAAATTTAATTGAATGTGCGGATAAAGCAATGTATATTTCAAAAAATACCGGTAAAAACAAAGTTACCGTTTATACAGACAATTAATTATACAATATTTCATTAATTGCATTAAAAATTTGAAAAATTATTTTCTACCCCCAAAATTTAACTTCTGACTTCGAAACTTTTAATAGTGACATGTTACTTATGAATGAAAAACAAAAATAATAAAAGTTTGGAGTGATATAATAGAAATTGTACATATAGATAGTATGTACTAATTATATATAAATATTAACAGAGAGTGATATACAATTTATATAAGTTAAATTTGGAGGTAGTAAATGAATAAGATTTTACGCGTTATTTCTTTCGTGGTAGTTTTTTGTTTTACTTTTACTTTTGCAGTTTTTGCTGCACCACACAATAAATTACCATATGGGCAGGCGAAAAAGTTGTCAAGGTACAATTTTGACTACAATATATCGGCTAATTTTATGAAAGATAGAGGTATTATTAAGGGATATGGAAACGGTGAATTCGGGTTTGATGATTATGTGAAGCGCGGCGATATAACAGTGATGATAGTCAGGGCTTTTAACATAAACACCATCATTAACAAGTACGTAGAGGATTTTGATGATGTTGAATATGACAGCTACTATTATGATGCCATTGTAGCAGCGAAGTCTTACGGTATAGCTAGAGGCAACGGTAAATTTTTCAGCCCGAAAAAATATGTTACTATTGGAGAAGCAATTATGCTGATTGAACGTTCAGCAGCTGCTGGCAACATCGGTAGTAAAGTTAAAGATGTAGATTTGGAAGATTTATATGATGATAGTGAACTTGACGAATATGCAACTCGAAGTGATATCGCAAATATGCTTTATTATGTTTTGACAGGAGATGAATATGACAAAGAAGAAGATGAAGATATTGATAACATAGATGCTGTTGAATATACAATTAAAGAAAATACTTTACTAACATTTGATGATGATAAATTAATTTACGAATTCGAAGATGAGACTGATGAAGACTTTGACTACGTGAAGTTTACTCTTCCTTCAACTTCATATGGGAAACTGTATTACGATTATAAGTCATCAACAAACTATGATTCTTTAGTTAAGTCAACAACTAAATATTATGATGACTATAATCCAAATATTTCAGATGTGACTTTTATTCCAAAGACTAACTACACCGGGACTGTATCAATAAAATATACAGCATATGATGAAGATGGGGATTCATATTTGGGAACAATTAAAATAATTATTGAGGAAAATAATTTTACATTAGATGATGTAAAATATACAATTAAGGAAAATACCAACTTTACTTTTGATGAAGAAGACTTTGAAGGTATATTAGAACATGAAACAGATAATGATTTAAACTATGTTAGGTTTATTCTTCCATCTAAATATGAAGGTAAATTATACTATGATTATTCAGAAACATCAAACTATAAATCTGTAGTAGCAGAAAGTGTAAAATATTTTGTTGATTCAAGTAAATATTTATCTAAAGTTACTTTTGTACCATATACTGATTTTAATGGAACGGTAGATATTGATTATATTGCTTATGACGATGAAGGAATTTCCTATAATGGAACTGTTAAAATAACTGTCAAAGCGGATTAACAGTATTATATATTTGAATTTATATATTAAATCCTCTTGAAAAAATTCAAGAGGATTTAATGCTTTTACGCTTTTCTGAGCTTGAATACCGAAATTTGCTCTTTGAGCAGACTGGCCTGACTTGACAGTTCTTCACTTGCTGCCGCACTTTCTTCAGCTGTTGCTGAATTAGTTTGTATAACCGCTGAAATTTGTTCTATACCTACGTTAATTTGATTAATAGAATTCGCCTGCTCATTTGATGCTAATGCTATTTTTTCCATATTAACCGTTACTAAATCAGTATTTTCAATTACCTTTTCAAGAGATAGTGCTGTTTTTTCTGCGATACTTGTACCATCTTTAACCGTTTTGATTGATTTTTCAATCAATTCAGTTGTATCTTTGGCTGCTTCCGCACTTTTGGATGCAAGGCTTCTCACCTCATCTGCCACTACTGCAAAGCCCTTGCCGGCTGAACCTGCTCTTGCAGCCTCTACAGCAGCATTAAGTGCCAATATATTAGTTTGAAAGGCAATATCATCTATAACTTTTATAATTTTCGAAATTTCATTGGATGAACTATTAATATCAGCCATTGAAGTCAACATGCTTTTCATTTGTTTATTACTTTGACTTATTTCTACGTTGACTAATTCAACATATTTTGCTGCTAATTTAACATTTTCATCATTAGAATTAACTTGAGAAGAAACTTCATTTATAGATGCAGAAAGCTCTTCAATTGTGCTTGCCTGTTCAGTTGCCCCTTGTGACAGAGATTGTGCACTGTAAGATACTTGATCAGACCCTTCAGACACTTGCATTGAAGCTTGGTTGATATCATAAAATATTTCATTAAGTTTCTCAATTGTTTTTTCCAGCGAAATCCCCATTATATCTTCATTGGAACGTGGAGTTACTTTAAAAGATAAGTCTCCATGTGAAATTGTAGAAACAATATCAACCTGCTCTTTTATACCATCAATCATTTTATTAAATGCTTGAGCAAGTACTCCGACTTCATCTTTACTATCAACATCAATATCAACATCAGTATCACCTATTGCCAGTTTGTTTGCAGCCTCAACCATTTTAGTTATAGGGTTGCTTATTGTCCTTGAAATAAAATTTCCCAATAAAATTGAAAAAGCTACACCTATTATAACAACTATAACTAATACAACTGTTGTAATAACAGCAAGTTCATTGTTTAAATCACTTGTGGCTTTAGCATCACCGACTCTATTTTTTTGGCATTTATCAAAATTATTAATCATTTTAACCGTTATATCCGTTGCGTGTGTAATTGCTTTATATGCTCCATTTGAATCACCTGAATTAGCTAATCTATAAACCTCTTTTGAGGCAGTTAAAAACTCTTCCTCAAATATTTTTTCCGCTTCTGCAAATAATTCTTTGCTTTCCTCCGAAGATATAGTTCCTCTATATGTTTCAACATTAGTTCTATAAATATCCATCTGAGTATTAAAGTTATTTTCTGAGTTTTTTAATGCATCTTTGTTATCAACGTTAATTACGGCATTTCTTAATTCAATTCTCATTTCTGCAACACTGCTGATTACAGCGTTTATATCTATTAATGGTTTAGTTTGCATCTCATACAGTTCTGTATCTGCATTATTGATTACTTGTACCCCTAGAATACCTACTATACCAATAAGTGCTGCAATAATAGAAATAGCTAAGAATCCGGTTGTTAGTTTTTTAGAAATCTTCATATTCTTGAATTTGTTCATATATTATTCTCCTTAAAATTAATTTTAATAATGCTTACTAAATTGGCTTAAATTACTATTATATAATGGATATAATAATAGTTAAAATTAATTATATAGACATTATTATATTTAATAGTTATCGGCATAAAAGGAATTTAGTTTAGTAAAAAAATTTAATAATGATAATATATTTTTAAAATTAATATATAGTAATATTATTGTTTTGCTTAAAATTGAAATGATGTGAATTAAAAAATTATTAATGAATATTGTAATACGTGGTACAGAATGATATTATAATTTAAGGTAGATTTAAATAAAAGAGGAAAATATTATGGTAAAGTTAAAAATTGAGCCTATGAAAGAACCATACAAAATAATTAATTATTGGAAAAAAGAAAAATTAATTGTAGCATGTATTATAATATTTGGTTTGGCCTATGACATTTCAATAGTATTAGGTCCAATCTATCAAGGAAAATTAATAGATTCAATTGTTAATGGTTATGACCTGAACTCTGTTGTAATTGTTGCGGTATCATTTGTTATTATAATAACATCAATACAGATGTTCAGATACTTTAAACGCCTTTATATCAGACGTTTTGCAAATTCTACAGGTGCGACTATGAGGCTAATGATTTATAATAACATAATGCATAAATCTGCTGCTGAATTAGATGAAGAAAATACTGGGAATTTAATGACCAGAGTAATTTCCGATGTTCAATTATGCGTCGAGGGAATGAGAAAATTGTCTACTGAAATTTTTGACACAGGAGTAATGATGATTACATATATCATTTCTATGATTATGTATGATTCAAAAATAACATTTTTTTCAATGATTTTTATGCCATTTGCTATATTGCTTGCGGATAAATTGAAGGTAGTTATTTACAGATATTCTACACAATATAGAAGTAAAAGCAGTAAAGTTGCAGATATAACATACAACAACATTGAAAATGCAATTTTATACCGCATAAGTGGTATGGAATCAAAAAATCGCGATAAATATAATGAAGAGTTAGAAGATTTACAAAACAAAGCAATTAAGGCAAATTTGCTGGAAAATTCTATGAGACCAATATATAATGTTATTGCAATGTTAGGAGTTATAATTGTAATTTACATGGGAGGAGAAAAGGTAATTAATGGTACATGGACAGTGGGAAATTTTACAACCTATATTTTAATGTTTGGCGCTATGTCAAAGAAAACAAGCAGTGCTGCTAAACTGTTTAATTCCATTCAAAAATCTCAAGTATCTTGGAAAAGAATAAAGCCGTACCTCTCAGAATATAAAATTAAAGATACAATTACAAATTTCGATGTACACAATACTTCATTAACTGTTAAAGAACTAAACTTTACATATCCTATGGACAAAAAAAATATAATTGAAAATATTACTTTTAGTGGAAAGCATGGTGAAATAATTGGAGTTACAGGTCCTATCGTTTCCGGTAAATCTACGCTGGGATTATCTCTTTTAGGAATCTACCCATATGGTGGCAGCATTAAAATAGATGGCAAGGAGTTAATTGAATATTCAGACTATGAAAGAAGCCAAATGATTTCATATTTAAGTCATAAACCACAGCTATTATCTGATACAATATATAACAACATAACGTTAGGAAATGAAAAAGATATATCACATGTATTAAAAGATGTATGCTTTGATATAGACTTAAGTGAAATGCCGGATAAGGAATACACCCTGGTTGGTAATGGCGGAGTTAGATTAAGTGGAGGGCAACAATCGAGAATAGCACTTGCAAGAGCTTTGTTAGGTAAAAATAAAATTATTGTGTTAGACGACCCTTTTTCTGCTGTAGATATGCAAACTGAAGAAAAGATAATCAAGAATTTAAGAGATAACTATAAGGAAAGTTTAATTATACTAATATCACACAGGTTAACTAACTTTAATAAAATTAATAATATAATACTATTGCATAGCGATAAAAAAGTTGAGTATGGAAACCATAAAGAATTTATGAAAAATTCAAAATTATATCAAACAATTTATAATTTGCAATGTGCTGTAGGTGATGAAAATGAAGGAAGGTAGTTTAGTTAGAGAATCTATAAAAAATGTAATGAAGAAGAATCTGGCCTTGATGCTATTGTTGGGTTTTATAATTTCAGCACTGGTTATATCAAGTTTGCTTCCACCGCAAATATTAAAAAGTATCATAGACAACAACTTAGTTCCCGGAAATAGAGAGGGCTTACTCTTTATGGCTTTACTATATATGTGTGCAATATTTCTTATTGGACTATTTGATTTTGTTAAAGAAACATTATTAACTGTATTGGGTCAAAAAATTACAAAAGAAATCCGTATGAAAATGATGGAGAAACTTGAAAAAATAAATGCAATGTTTTTTTCGAAAAATGAATCTGGCAAAATTGTTTCAAATTTTACAAATGATGTAGATGCAATTAATTCTATGTTTACAAGTGGAATAATTGGAATGGTTATTGATTGCTTTAAGATTATCGGAGTGATAGTTTCTATTTGGTTATTTAGTTCAAAGCTTGGCATTATTGCAGTGGTGCTATTACCAATAATTTATTTCATAACAAGGTTCTTTCAAAAAAGAATGTTAAGAGCACAAATAAATAACTTGGTATCAGTTTCTAAAGTAAATAATCATATTTCTGAAAGCGTAAAAAATATACAAATGATTAAATCATTCAGTAAAGAGCACTATATGGAAAGAAATTATAATGAGTATCTGGTTGAAAATTATAAAACTATTGAAAGATTAACTTTTTATGATTCTATATTTTCGCCTGTAATATTGATTATACGATCATTAGCTATTGCTGCAATTGTAATATTATCATCTAAACAATTGAATTTATTAGGCATTTCAATAGGAATGATAGCAGCATCTATTGAGCTGATTTCAAATTTGTTTACACCTATTGAAAATCTGGGTATGGAACTGCAAAATATACAGCAGTCGATATCGGGTATTTATAGAGTAAATGAGTTTTATTATATATCAGAAGATAATAAAGACAATGTAGATTTAAGTGATATTTTAGACACCCGAAATTTGTCTTTATCATTTAGTGATGTAACATTTTATTATGAAAATGGCAAAAATATATTGGAAAACATTGATTTTGAAATAAATCCATTTGAGAAAATTGCTTTTGTAGGCAGAACAGGTGTTGGAAAATCAACATTATTTAAAGTTGCTATGGGTGTTTTAAAACCAAATAAAGGTAACATTACTATAAACGGAATAGATGTTTATAACATACCAAACAATGAAAAGAGGAAAATATTTGGGTATGTGGATCAAAGTTTACCTTTGATAAGCGGTACAGTTGCTGAACAAATTAGTTTGGGAGACAGCAGCATTAAATTGAAGCAAGTAATAGATGCCCTAGACTTTGTAGGTCTTACTGATTATATTGAAACCCTTGAAAATGGCTATGATACAGAGATAAAAAAAGACAATCTCTTTTCACAGGGACAAAAACAACTACTGGCTATCGCAAGAGCTATTGTAACTAATCCACCTATTTTGCTTTTCGATGAAATCACATCTAATCTTGACTCAATAACAGAAGAGAAAATCTTAAAAGTATTAGAAAAAGCTGGTCAAAATCATTCTATACTAACTATTTCTCATAGATTATCATCAATGTTATCTTCTGATAAGGTAATAATTTTAGAAAACGGAAAAATAAAAAATTATGGAACACCTGAAATTTTATTGGAAAATGATAATTGGTACAAAAATCATATAGAATTAGAAAAATTAACTTGGAATTAATCAGATAGATAGTTCATCAAAGTAAAAATCTTACAATTTAAATTGTAAGATTTTTACTTTGATGAGTTTATTAATTATTTGGTTATTAGAACATCACTGTGTTCAGGGTGTTTTTCAAACCATTCAACTGCATAGGAACAAGTTGCCTTTGCTTTTTTATTATTTTTCTTTAAATCATCAACTAATGCCGTCATTAGTTTACCCGCCATACCTTGACCCCTTAATGATCCGTCAACAAAAGTGTGGTCAATATTCACTTGATCATCTGAAATGCTTGGAAAAGTAACCTCTGCAATAGATTTTCCTTCTTCGTTTTTAAGATATATGCGATTTGATTCATGAACAAAATCCATTTAACTGCCTCCAATTTTTTATTTATGTTACAATTAAATACAATGTCTGCTTATATGTACTGTACATAAACAATACATTATAAAATAACAACTGTCAATAGTCATATCCATTGTGAGATTAATTATAAAAAAATTTAATATTTTTTTTATTTGTAACATATGTTACGGAAAAAATATTAAATTTAGATTAACATGTGTATAAAGAATAAATAAAACAATTTGGAGGATTAAGAAATGGAAAATGCAATGTTTTGTTATCAATGTCAAGAAACAGCAGGGTGTACAGGATGTACTAAGGTAGGCGTATGCGGTAAGTCGCCGGATATAGCCAGAATGCAGGACCTATTAATATATACAACAAAAGGATTATCGGAAGTTACTACCAGATTAAGAGTAGAAGGTAAAACAGTTACTGGAGATGTTAATCATCTTATAACTTTGAATTTATTTACGACAATTACTAATGCCAACTTTGATGATAAAGTATTTTATGACAGAGTTAAAATGACTTTAAATATAAAAAGAGATTTAATGAAAAAATTAAATAATAAAGAGAATTTATCACAAGCTGCTCTATGGGATGCTGAAGAAAATTCCGAATTAGATGCAAAATCAAGAACAGTCGGAGTTTTAACAACAAAAGATGAAGATATAAGAAGCTTAAGAGAACTTATAACTTATGGACTGAAAGGTATGTCGGCCTATGTGAAGCATGCAAATGTACTGGGATTTGATGAAGTAGAAATAAATGAATTTATGCAAAGCACATTGTCCAAATTGCTGGATGACAGCTTGGAAGTTTCAGATTTGGTTGCACTGACATTAGAAACAGGTAAATTTGGTGTAAATGGAATGGCTTTGCTTGATAAAGCAAATACTACAACATACGGCAATCCAGAAATAACAAAAGTTAATATTGGTGTTGGAAAAAATCCTGGAATTCTTGTATCAGGACATGATTTAAAAGATTTAGAAACACTTCTAGAGCAAACACAGGGTACCGGAGTTGATGTTTACACACATTCAGAAATGTTACCGGCACATTATTATCCGGCATTTAAAAAATATAGTAATTTCATTGGAAATTACGGTAATGCATGGTGGAAACAAAAAGAAGAATTTGAATCATTTAATGGACCGATTTTGATGACAACTAATTGTATAGTACCGCCTAAAGATAGCTATAAAGATAGAGTTTATACTACAGGTGCTGCCGGATTTGCAGGATGCAAGCACATAGCAGGTGAAACAGGAGATAAAAAAGATTTTTCTCAAATAATAGAGCATGCTAAAAAATGTCAGGCTCCGGTAGAAATTGAAACCGGTGAAATAATAGGTGGATTTGCCCACAATCAGGTGTTAGCATTAGCTGATAAGGTTGTAGATGCAGTAAAAACTGGTGCTATAAAGAAATTCTTTGTTATGGCAGGGTGTGACGGCAGAGCTAAATCTAGAAGCTACTACACGGATTTTGCAAATGCATTGCCAAATGATACAGTTATCCTAACAGCAGGATGTGCAAAATACAGATACAACAAGCTGGAACTGGGAGATATAGGAGGTATTCCGAGAGTATTGGATGCCGGACAATGTAATGATTCATATTCATTAGCATTAATAGCATTAAAATTAAAAGAAGTATTTGAATTAAACGATATAAATGAATTGCCAATTGCATTTAACATTGCATGGTATGAGCAAAAAGCGGTTATTGTATTACTTTCTCTGCTATATCTTGGAGTAAAAAATATACATTTAGGACCGACATTACCAGCTTTCTTATCTCCAAATGTTGCAAATGTATTGGTTGAAAATTTTGGAATTGCTGGAATTACAACAGTTGAAGACGACATGAAAATATTTTTAGACTAATAGTATATTTAATGATGTATTATTAAAACTAATTATATGGAGTAACTAATTGGCTTTTAGTGACAATAATAAGAAAGGGTTGTGATAATATGAAACAAGTTAATAAAGAAATGTTTATAGGCGAAGCTTTAAAATTAGATAAAGGTGTAGAAGAAATATTAATGAATGCAGGAATGCATTGTCTGGGATGCCCATCTTCACAAATGGAATCAATAGAAGATGCTGCAATGGTTCATGGTTTTAATGCAGATGAACTGGTAAAAAAGCTTAACGATTATTTGAAAGATAAATAGCTTAAATAGATTGGGCACGGACTTAGTTCGTGCTCATATTTTCAAAAAATATAAAATTAGCATATAGGAGACAAAAATGAGCGCATTTCTTGGACCAATTCATTATTGGTTATATAATAAAATTAAAATACAGCATGAAATAGTAGAGAACATAATGTTATTGGCAGATAAAAAACAACAAAATTTAAATATGAGAGAAAAATTAGCCTCAAAGTTTGGTGATTCAGAAATAAAACCATTAGAAGAAGTAATCGATGTAAGTAACATTCATGGATGGCTGCAAAACAAAATTTCCATAGAAGAATCAAGACTAGCCTATTCAGTTACATCTCTGTTAAATGAAAACACAGATTTTCTTCAAGATCTAAAGGTATTGTTTAAAAATGAAGGTGCCAGAGTTTCAAGATTATCAGAAAATGAAAGCATTGACGAAGTATATAAAAATATTAATGACACGCTTTTGGACGGAATGCCATGTGACCGTGCAAGTATTGTAGTGTCACAGGATGAAAAAGAAGTCGTTTGGAAAAGAAATATATGTGTTCACGAAGATTATTGGGATTCTGTAGGTGGAGATATTAAAAATTACTATCTGCTGAGAGACGAATTTATTAAAGGAATGTTGGAAAAGGCAAATATAACCTATAGTAAATTAGATGAATTGACAAGTAAAATTGAGAGGAGGTAGTATATATGAACAGCATTAAGCTTATGGTAGAAGAGCATGAAAATATTTTACGTATGTTAAAAGTTGTTCGAGCAGCTTGCTACAAAGTATTTAAGGGCTATGAAATTTGCTACGAAGATTTTTACAGCATGATAGATTTCATTAGAAATTATGCAGATATTCACCATCATGGCAAAGAAGAAAAATTTCTTTTCAAAGAAATGCAATCAAATTTAGGAACCGTCGGAAACAATCTGATAACTCACGGCATGCTGGTAGAACATGATTATGGCAGAATGTACATCAGCAATTTAACAGAAGCGCTGGAGCATGTTAAATGTGGTGATGAAGAAAGTAAACTTGATGTAATAGCCAATGCAATAAGTTATACACATTTGCTATCCAGGCATATAGCAAAGGAAAATGATGCAGTATACAAATTTGCGGAAAAAAATCTTTCAAAAGAAATTTTAGATGATGTAAATCAAAGAACAGAAATATTTGAACATGATGCAGAAGAAAAAGGCACCCAAAAACAATATTTAGAGTTACTGCAGAAATTAGAAAATAAATATCTTTCTTAGAATCTGACATAATTAATTTTTAGTTGTAAATAATAATTATAAATTATTTATTATGGAGGTATATATGAATTTTAGAAATGTAGAAAACAGTATTGAGTTTAGTGATAATCAAATAACTAAAAGAATTATTTTTAACAATGAACAAATTTTAAGCTTTGTATTAAATTTGAAACGAGGTCAAGTATTGCCGGTTCACAAACATGAAAACTCGTCAGTAGTATTAATTGTACTTCAAGGCAAAGGTGAATTACAAATTAATGACGATGTTCAAAAACTTCAAAAAGGTTCGGCAGCATTGGCAAATGGTAAAGATGAATTTGGTATACCATCAGTAGAAGAAAATTTATCGCTTTTTGTTAGCATTAGCCCAAGGCCAAACGATAAAAAATTTGCCCAAGAAATCGGTTAATTAAATAGAGTATGAGCTCATCATGAGATGGGCTTTTTATTTTTATAGTTCTTTTTGAATTGCATTATATAATTGCTATATGTTACAATATATTCTAATAAATATATATTAACAGGAATAATTATTTTAGGAGGATGTGTTATGGAGATAAAGAATGTCGCATTAATTGGTATGGGTGCAATTGGAACAGTTTATGGAAATATATTATATAAAAAACTAGGAGAAAATTTTGCGGTAATAGCAGGAGAGTCCAGAGCGGAAAAACTTAAATCAAGCGGATTTACCATAAATAACAGTACTTTTCATCCTCAAATTGTTTCTTCAACTGAAAAGGGAACAAAATTCGATTTAATAATATTTTGTGTCAAAAATTATCAGCTTGAAGAGGCTATTGAAGATGTAAAACATTTTGTAAATGAAAATACAATTATGATTCCTTTACTTAACGGTGTTACAGCAAGAGATAGAATAAAAACTGCATATCCTAATAACAATGTCCTGTATGGATTATCAATGCGTATAGATGCCGTTAGGACAAATAATGGAGTTGTTAATACAGAGAATGGTGAAATTCAGTTTGGAAATGCCGATAATACTATAATTGCAACAGAAGTCACAGCAGTACAAGAATTCTTTAATCGGGTTGGAATTAAAAATAAAATTTTTACGGATATGATTCGTACTATGTGGAAAAAATGGATGCTCAATATAGGTGCTAATCAAGTTTCTGCAATTACAAAAGCACCATATGGCAAACTGACTACCATATATACAAATCTCGCTTTATTCAAAGAAGCAATGATGGAAGTTATTGAGGTGGCACATGCTTCAAATGTTGATTTAAGAGAAGAAGATATAAATGATTTTGTAACTTTAATGAATACTTTTTCTCCAAATGGTAAAACCTCAATGCTGCAAGATATTGAAGCAAAAAGACTTACTGAGGTTGATTACTTTGCAGGTACATTGATTGAACTGGGGAAAAAATTTAATATACAGACCCCTGTAAACTATGTTTTATACTGTGTAATAAAATCAATGGAAGAATTGTACTCAAATAGTTAAAAAAAATAGTGTAATTTACACTATTTTTTTTGATACATTATGAGTATAATATTCTGGAATTAAGAAATACATAAAATAAAATCTGCTTGACAAAAATAATAATTATGTATATACTAAATTAGTAACTTACTAATTTAGTAAAAGATGAAGAGAGGATACTACAATGAAAATTCCGGTAACATTAAAACATAAACCAGTAATAACTGTTGAAGACTATGAAAATATAGATGGAAGAATGGCGTATAAAACTGATGCAAAGGGGTTGTCTCTTGGGTTGGCCCAGTGGAATGACAGAGGAAAGGTTGATATCTCTGCAAAGGTATGGAGATATACAGGAGAAAAATGGTCCAGACAATCAGAAGAATTACCATTTCATCGTGTATTGGATTTAGCAATATTGATTTGCAAAAGTATGAGATATTTCAGAGAGGAATCATATAAACATAAAAAATTATACGATGAAAATAATCCGGAATTAGAGCGCGTAGGATTGCAAGGTGATGCTATGACAGTTTCCGTATGTACAGAAAATCCAATGATTGACGAGGACATCAAAATGTTTTTAGATGTATTAGGTGAAGACAGCGAACTGATGGGTGAAAGACTTAGAACACTTTCAGCGGTATTAAAAGAAATGGGGTATTAATAATGGACAGAAAAAAGGAGTTGAAAGAAAAATATAAACAAATGAAGCCTGATATGGGAGTTTATGTTGTTTGTTGCAGCTCAAATGGCAAGTCATATATAGGATCTACTAAAAATTTGAAGGGAAAATTAAATAGCACTAAGTTTAGTTTAGAGCTAGGCAGCCATCCGAATAAAGAACTTCAAAAAGAGTGGCAGAATTTCGGAAAAGATGCATTTACAATAGAAATACTTGATACTTTAGAATATGACAAAGATGAAACAAAAACAGATTATTCTGAAGACTTAGAAACACTTAAAGAAATATGGAAAGAAAAAATAAATAATTCGAGAGACTTATAACTATAAAAAACTGTTAAAATTTAATTTTAGCAGTTTTTTTCATATAAAACATACATAGATTTACAAATAATTAATTCTTTTATAAAGAAATGTGATGAATTTTTTTATTCATGCCTTCTCCAGTTCCGTTAGTTTCATTTTTGGAGATGGTTCTTTTTGCTTGAAATTAAAAAACAGAGTAAGCAAATAAACAAATACGGTTATATTTCTAACAACTGACAAACTGAAATGGAGAAATTCAAAATCCAAAATTGTTGATATAAATTGCTTTATAGGTTATAATATAAAAAAAGATATACAAAATAAATATTACATGCAGGAGGAAAAATGTCATTTAAAATTACAGATACAGTTAGTTGGGTAGGTAAAATAGATTGGGAATTGGACAAATTTCATGGTGAAGAATATTCTACTCACAAGGGTTCATCATATAATTCGTATTTATTAAGAGATGAGAAAACAGTTCTGATTGACACTGTCTGGCAGCCATTTTCCAAAGAATTTGTTTCTAAATTAAAGCAGGAAATTGATTTGGATAAAATTGATTACATTATTATGAATCATTCTGAAATTGATCATAGCGGTGCGCTTTTGGATTTAATGAAGGAAATTCCGAATACACCTATTTATTGTACGAAAAACGGCGTTAAAATATTAAAAGGACACTATCATAAGGATTGGAATTTTGTTGAGGTTAAAACCGGAGACACATTGGATATTGGTAAAAATAAACTAACATTTATAGAAGCAAGAATGCTTCATTGGCCGGATACCATGTTTACATACATGTCAGAAGAAGCTATTTTATTCAGCAATGATGCATTTGGTCAACACTATGCTTCGGAGCAAATGTATAATGACAAGGTGAACAGTGCGGAACTTTACCAAGAAGCAATAAAATATTATGCTAATATTTTAACTCCGTTCAGCAAATTTGTTGTGGGTAAAATAGAAGAAGTTTTAGGGTTTAATTTACCTGTAAATATGATTTGTCCAAGTCACGGTATAATATGGAGAGACAATCCGCTTCAAATTGTAAATAAGTATATGGAGTGGGCAAAATCATATAAAGAAAATCAGGTTACGATAATATATGATACAATGTGGAATGCAACAAGAAAAATGGCTGAATCCATAGCACAAGGTATTGCTGCATCAGATAAGAATATTACTGTAAAAGTTTATAACTCATCTAAAAGAGATAAAAATGACATTATAACAGATGTATTTAAATCAAAGATGATTATTGTCGGTTCATCTACAATTAACAATGGGATTCTTTCGTCAACTGCTTCCATATTGGAAATGATAAAGGGATTAAAGTTTACTGATAAGAAAGCCTTAGCTTTTGGCAGTTATGGTTGGAGCGGAGAATCGGTTAAGCTTATTACAGAAGAACTTAAAGAGTCAGGGTTTGAAATAGTTTCAGACGGAATTAGGGAAATGTGGAATCCTGATGAAGAAGGATTAAACAGATGTAAAAAATTTGGCGAATCTTTAGTTGAAAATTTGAAGTAGAAGTTTAATTGACAAAAAAAAATGATAGTGTATAATAATATTATATAAATGAATTATAGACAGGACTTTACAGTCCTGTTCTTTTTAAGATAGGAGAAAAAATGAGAAATAAAGTCATGGTCGCTATGAGCGGCGGAGTTGATAGTTCGGTTGCAGCCCTTCTGCTGAAAGAACAGGGCTATGATATATGCGGGGCAACGCTAAAGCTGTTTGCAGATGAGGATATTGATACTTCATGCAGTACAAGAACTTGCTGTTCTCTTGAAGATGTGGAAGATGCCCGTAGGGTATGTTATAAATTAGGCATGGAGCATTTCGTTTTTAATTTTAAGGATACTTTTAAAGAAGAGGTTATGGAGAAATTTGCACGTAGTTATGAAATGGGAGACACGCCAAATCCTTGTGTTGATTGTAATAAGTTTATAAAATTTAGCAAACTTATACAAAGAGCTGTATTGATGGAAAAGGACTACATAGCAACAGGACATTATGCAAGGATAGAATATGATAATGCAAGTAAGAGATACCTTCTGAAAAAGGCTGTTGATGCAACAAAGGATCAAAGCTATGTTTTATATGTTTTGACTCAAGGTGATTTGTCTAGGATACTTTTGCCTTTAGGTGGTATGCACAAAAGTGAGGCGCGAGAAATTGCAGAGGCTAAGGGTTTGATAAATGCTCGTAAACCGGACAGCCAGGATATTTGCTTTGTTAAAGATGGTGATTACGCAGGATTTTTGGAGAATAGTATGGGCATAGTATCGCAAAAAGGCAATTTTGTAGATACGAATGGAAAGGTAATGGGAACTCATAAGGGTATAATTCATTATACTATAGGACAGCGAAAAGGATTAGGTATTGCTTTTGGAAAGCCTACCTATGTGGTTAGTAAGAATAAGGAAAACAACACAGTAACGCTTGGAAACGAAAACGAATTGTTTTCAGACAGATTGTATGCCAATGATATCAATTTAATTGCAATTGAAAAACTAAATTCTCCAATGAAGGTAATGGTTAAAACCAGATATAAGCAAAAAGAAAGTGAAGCTACAATTTTTCCGGTAGATGAAGATAAAATCCTAGTAGAATTTAAAGAAAAACAGCGTGCCATAACGTCGGGCCAGGCAGTCGTGTTTTACCAGGATGATATAGTAATTGGCGGTGGTACAATCGTGTCATGACAGTTGCAGTAAGAAATATTTGTTTAAATAAAGCAGGTGGATATTTATATCCACCTATTTCTACTCTATATAAGTTATTTTCTTAAATCTAAAATTTTAGTATCCCTGTATATAACATATTTGCTTCAGCAAATATGTATTATGTACAAATCCTAAACAATTTATTCTATTCTAATGAAAACATATCTTTACCAACACCACACAATGGGCATACCCAATCCTCAGGCAAAGCTTCAAAAGATGTTCCAGGTGCGATTCCGTTATCAGGGTCACCTACTGCTGGGTCATAAACATAACCACATGCGTCACATACATATTTATCCATAATATCTCTCCTTTCCTCAATATTGTAAATCCTTATTTCTATTTTAATATATAATACACATTTGTCAACCTATAATTATATTAATAAATTTTAAATGTTAATAAGTGAGTGTATTATGTAGCTGAGAAAAAGAGTAGTAGACACAAAAATGATTTATATATATAATAAGGTTATAATATATGAGTTATAGCTTAAATAAATTTGTCTATAACTAATGGAGAACAGATATGGCGATTAATAAAGTTGTTCGGACTGCCCTTAAAGCAATTTCATATGCTGAAATAGATTTGAAAAAGAATTACAGATTACAAAGAAACCTGGTTAATTTAGCTCACAGGCACTACTTGAAGCCATTTTATAAGTCATGGGATTATGAAGTATATTTTAAAAATCATGTTGTTCCTATCAGAGTATTTTCTCCTGAAGGTGAAGGTGATTATCCTATTTTGCTCTTTTTTCATGGAGGAGGATGGGTTACAGGAAATATAGACAGCTATAATAAAGTATGTACAAATATGGCAAAATTAACAAAGCACATTGTAATATCAGTTGATTATCGATTGGCGCCAGAAAATAAATTTCCTGCTGCATTAGAGGATTGCTATGAAATTGCTAAAACATTGTTTACTAAAGAAGAATTATTTCAAATGTATAATAAAAGAATAACAATTATAGGAGACAGTGCAGGAGGAAATTTAGCTGCTGCCTTATCCCTTATGGTGCGCGATAAAAAAGAATTTACTATTGAAAGACAAATATTAATTTATCCTGCCACATATAATGACCATAGTGATAAATCACCATTTCCTTCAATTATAGAAAATGGAACGGATTATTTGTTGACATCAAAAAAAGTTTGTGATTATATGGATTTATATATGAAAAATAGAGATGATATAAATAACCCATATTTTGCACCTCTGTTGGCAACTGATTTTTCAAATCAGCCTAAAACTTTGATAATAACCGCGGAGTACGATCCACTTCGTGATGAAGGTGAAGAATATGGCAAGAAATTAAGAAATGCAGGTAATTATGTTGAAATATATCGTATTAAAGATGGACTTCACGGTTTTTTTGCATTACCGCCCAGATTTCCACAGGTTAAATTGTGCTACGATATAATAAATCAATTTCTATGTGAGGTGAATTGATTGAAAAGACGTAAAATATCAGAGTGGAGTAAATTAGATAATGCAGCGAAAATATTCCCTCCCAACAGTAAAAAAAGTGATACCAAGGTATTTCGATTTTCTTGTGAGTTGGTTGAGTATGTAGATAAGTTAGTTTTGCAGCAGGCTTTAGATATTACAATTGAAGCATTTCCTTTATATAAATCAGTTATAAAGAGCGGACTGTTCTGGTACTACTTCGAAAAAAGTGATATTAAGCCGGTTGTCAGTTTAGAAGACAGACCGCCGTGCAATCCTTTGTTTGACAGGAATAAAAAGGATTTACTTTTTAAGGTAATGTACTTTAAAAAAAGAATTAGTGTTGAAATATATCATGCATTGTCAGATGGAACAGGCGCGCTTCAATTTTTGCGAACTTTGGTTTTTCATTATATTACGATTAAACATTCAAATGAGTTTTTAGAAAAAATGCCTACAATGGATTACGATGCATCAAGAACTCAAAAGTCGGCTGATAGCTTTCAGAAATATTATACAAATGATAAAAAAACTGTAAAAAAGAAACATGTTGCAGCATATAGAATCAAAGGTCAGAAACTTGCTGAATACAGAATTAAAGTGATTGAAGGTGTTATGCCGATTAAGGATGTTATGAATAAGGTCAAGGAACATAATACATCATTAACGATTTTTCTGGCTTCAATTTTAATGTGCTCTATTAATGAGGATATTGCAATACGCCATAAAAGAAATCCTGTTGTACTCAGCATACCGGTTAATTTGAGAAAATATTTTATTTCAGAAACTGCCCGTAATTTTTTTGGCGTAATAAATGTGGATTATAATTTTACAGGATACAGTGGTGATTTAAATGATGTTATTAAACATCTTCAGAAATGTTTTAAAGAAAAATTAACACCGGAAGAATTAAGCAGCAGGATAAATGGTCTTGCTTCATTGGAACATAATTACCTTTTAAGAGCAATACCTCTGAAAATTAAAGATATATCATTGAGAATTGCAAATAATATTGTTGATAAAACAAATACTTCAACAATTTCAAATGTTGGAAAAATAGAGATGCCGGACGAGGTCAAACCTTATATAGAGTCATTTGACATATTTGTCAGTACAAACAAGTTGCAAGCATGTGTCTGTTCATATGATGACAAATTGAGGGTAAGTTTTACATCTGCCTTTGTAAGCACAGATATACAAAGAAGATTTTTTAGAACATTAACTTCAATGAATGTACCGGTAGATATTATAACCAATAAAATTGATGAAGAATAGGATGTGCATTGGTGAAAAGGTGTGAAAAGTGTAAGATAAATGTTATAGGTAAAAGAGAAAGCTGTCCCTTGTGTCAAGGGCTGCTGGTAGGTCAGGATGAAGAGCAGGAAGAGATATTTCCTCATATCTTTTCTGTATATAAACAGCACAATATGTTTTTTAGAATTTTAATATTGATTTCAATTATACTGGTAACCATTTCTGTTGCCGTAAACATAATGTTTCCTCAAAAAGGTGCGTGGTCTCTTTTCATAGTAGGAGGACTGGCATCTGTTTGGGTGAGCCTAATAACTGCAATAAATAAACGAAATAATATACCTAAAAATATAGTATATCAGGTAATGATCATTTCAATAGCATTAGTTGTGTGGGATTTTATGACACATTGGAAAGGATGGTCAATTGAATATGTAATTCCAATACTATGTGTCTTTGCGATGATTTCAATGGCAATAATTTCTAAGGTGCTAAAACTAAGAATGGAAGATTATATACTTTATTTAATTATTGACGGAGTTTTTGGGATCATACCGGTTCTTTTTATTTTAATTGGAATTCTGGATGTCATATATCCATCTATGATTTGTGTCGTAACCAGTATCATTTCACTGTCAACAATATTAATATTTGAAGGTGAGAGCATGCGTGCAGAAATGAAGAAGAGACTTCATCTCTAGCATTGAGATAGTGACATCGAGACAGAATTTAAATGCTTCTCATGTATATATAAGAAGTATTTATATATTAAATTGTTTCGTTAATATTTGATTTTTTTGTTATTAATGTTATAGTCAGAAAACTGCTGACAAGAGCTGCGGGTGCCATGAAAAAGGCCATATAGGTTCCTATCAAGTCATTGAGTATACCGGATAAGTTAAATAGTAAAACGAAAAAAATATTACCAAAAGTAGTTATCAGACCTATAGCAAAAGATGCATTTTGCTTAAATGCTTTATTTACCAAAACCATTAATGTCGGAAATCCTATTGAAACGAAAAATCCCGATATTGAAATTAGAATAAGCCCGTTTCTTTTAAATATTAGTCCAATAAATATGCAGGTGGCACCGGATAACAAAAATATTTTTAATCCTCTGGCATCGCCGAGTTTATTTACTATAAAACCACCTGCAAGCCTTCCAATAGCAAACATTAGAAAAAATATAGACGCATAAATAGCAGCATCGGCAGGATTAAAACCATAACTGGATCTGACATAATTAATAAACCAGGTATTTACTACTGCCTCTGTCATAAGTTGAAACGTAACTGCTAGTACAAATAAAAATATAAGAGGGTTTCTATATAACTCTTTTCTATGAACAGCTTGATGCTCCTGTACGATTCGCATGTTGGGTATTTTCATAAAAAAAGTAAATATGACAGATAAAATAAAAAAAATACCAACATATAGATAAATACTTCTCCATGACATACCTCTATAAAGTAGCTCACCATACATGCTCTGACCGGCGAAACTTCCCAAACCATACATGAAATGGGTTATATTCATTAAAATTACCTCAAATCCAATAGATAAAACAGGTACTAATGAATCCACAGAGACACTTAAAGAAGAACGACCTATACCAAAAATAAAATAGAAAATTCCTAAGAGATAAATATTAGAAATAAAAGGAGACATAAAAATTGCGGCAGTAGATATAACGCTGCCGGATATAAAAACAAATTTATGCCCGAATTTTTCACATAAATGTCCTCCTGCGAAGCTTCCTATAACACAGCCTATGGTGTTAAGTGATAAAATAAAACTTATTGTCGCATTATTTGTTTTAAATTCATCAATGAAGAAAGGTATAAAATTGCCCCTTGAACTTTCAAAAAGAGCCATAATAAAATATATATAAAATGTTGTAAAAATTAAATAAATATTTTTCTTGTTTATTTTCAAAATGAACCCCCGAACTAATAATTACATTAAATTATTGCTGAAATTTAGGTTAATAGTAGACGGAATTATCAACCAATGGATAGATATTATCACAATTATTGGTTATAGTAAAGCAAAATAAGTTGACTTATTGAACTGTGATAGATAGAATAAACTTTGGAATAAATAATTATAGATTTGAGAGGAATGATATAAATGTTTATACAGACAAGATATGAAACAGATCGATTGTCCCTGCGTATACTTAAACCTAGTTATGGCAGACAAGTTTTAGAATATTATAAAAGAAATCACAGCTTTTTAAAAGAATGGGATCCTAAACCGGCAGATGATTTCTACAAAGTGTCCTATCAAAAAAATAAATTAAAAGATGAATACTATATGGCAAAGGATCGAAAATTGGTTAGATTTTGGATAATTAAAAAAGAAAACGACAAAATTATTGGTAATGTTTGTTATAGCAATATAATAATGGGGAACTTCAAATCATGCTTTTTAGGATACAAGTTAGACAAAGATGAAATTAATAAGGGGTATATGACTGAGGCAATAAAAAAAACAGTTCAAATTATGTTTGATGAATATGGATTACATAGAGTTGAAGTTAATATAATACCAAGAAATGCAAGATCTTTAAAAGTAATGGAAAAACTGAAATTTGAAAGAGAAGGATTTTCAAAAAAGTATTTAGAGATAAATGGAGTGTGGGAAGATCACATACATTTTGCGACTTATAATCCTGATGATTAAACGAAACGGGTAAAGCGTTCCGTTTAATCATCCCAACTTTTAAAAATACCATCTAAATATATATAAAGAACAGGTACAGCCATTGCAACTGAAATAATTTCACTTATTATAAATGAATACCATATTGCACTTAACCCATAAATTTTTGACAAAATATATGCAGCAGGTAATAATAAAATAATTTGCCTTGTAAATGAAATTATTAAGCTTAACATTCCTTTGCCAAATGCCTGAAATGTAGTGCTGATTGTTATACCAACAGCAGCAACGGCAAAAGTCAAACTGATAGTTTTAAGTGCTTTTACGCCAATTAACATCATTTCTTCATTACTGTCAAATAAAGATAAAAGTTCCTTTGGGAAAACTTGAAAAATAAGTGTACCAATTAGCATTATGCCAACTGAAATTATTATAGCTGTTTTAAAAGCTTCTAGAACACGATCTTTTTTTTGGGCTCCGAAATTATATCCTATTATCGGGCGAAATCCTTGTGCCAATCCAAATATAGGCATGAAGATGAATGATTGAAGTTTAAAATATATGCCAAGTACAGCTACTGCCGCTGAGCTGAATGATATCAGAATAATATTTAATCCGCTGACCATGACAGAAGCAAGTGCTTGCATAATTATAGCGGGAAGACCAACATCATATATATCTATAATCGTTTTATAATTCAGAGTGAGATCCTTCATAGTTAAATTTAAACAGTTATCATCTTTATACAGAACTTTCATTGTTAGCAGAAAAGAAGCAAGCTGTCCTACAACCGTTGCTATTGCTGCTCCCCTGACACCCATAGCGGGAATTCCAAACCACCCAAAAATAAATATTGGGTCAAGTATAATGTTTGTTATTGCACCGACTAATTGAGTAACCATGGGAATGAAAGTGTTTCCTGTTGCTTGAAGTATGCTTATTCCTGCTTGAGTAATAAAACTTCCAAAAGAAACTATCAATATAATTTGTAAATACTGAGTTGTTAGATTCTGCAGAGCAGGGTCATCAGTAAATATTGATACAAAGTTTTTTACAAAAAATATTCCTATAATAGCCATTATCAAAGAATAGAATATATTTATTACTAACCCATGGTTAGCAGCCTTACTTGCTGCGTCATTATTACCTTCGCCTAATCTCCTAGATATAAGAGAGCTGATTCCTGCTCCGGTTCCTACAAATAATGAAACTATAATCATCTGTAATGGGAAAGCAAGAGATACAGATGTTAAAGCATCCACGCTGATACGCGATACAAAAATGCTGTCAACCACATTGTACATCGATTGAATAAACATTGATACTATGGGTGGCAGCGACATTGTAACAACCAATTTTGCGACAGATTCCGTTGCCATTTTGTTTTTCTTTTCTGGATTGTTCATTTAAAACTCCTTTTTATAAGTCACTCTCTCTATGTTATCAAAATAAAGGGTATTGTCAATAAAAAAATAATTATATTGAAAAATATAGAGAATTTGGTATATAATAATTATATAAAATTAACGAGGTGAACTATGAAATTAACTCAATTATCATGTAAAGAATTTGCTCTTGAGCTAGCATCTAAAAAACCAGTTCCTGGTGGCGGTGGAGCAGCTGCTTTGATGGGGGCATTAGGTGCGGCTCTGAATACTATGGTTGGGAACTTCTCTGTTGGCAAGAAAAAATTTATTGATTGTAAAGATAAGCATGAAGATATAATAAGAAGGGGAGAAATATTAAGAAATAAACTTATAGACCTCATAGATAAAGATGCAGAAAACTTTGAGCCATTGTCAAGGGCATACTCTATGACAAGCTCTACCGAGGAAGAAAAAACTGCCAAAGAAGAAACATTACAAAAATGTTTAAAAGTTGCTTGTTCTGCCCCTTTAGAAACACTTGAATACGTATACGAAGCAATTTTATTACACGATGAAATTGTTGATATATCTTCAAAAACAATTATAAGTGATGTAGGCGTTGGAGTTCAGTGTCTAAAATCTGCATTGTACAGTGCATATCTTAATGTTGAAATAAACATCAAATCTATGAATGATGAAGAATATGTTGTGAAAACCAGAGAAAAATCCAAGAAACTTGTTGAGGATGGAGCGATCATAGCAGATAAAGTCTTTGAAAAAGTAATTAAAATTATGAATGAATAAAATAATAAGAGGTGTATAGGTATGGGAAGAATAATTAAGGGTAAACCTGTTGCAGATGCAATTACTCTTGAGGTGAAAAAGGATGTAGAACATCTGAAAAAAAGTGGCATATTACCAAAACTTAAGATTATTAGGATTGGTGAAAGAGAGGACGATATAGCCTATGAAAGAGCTGCACTAAAAAGGATGGAAATGTGCGGTATATCATGTGAAGTGATGACTTTACAAGCAGACATAAGTCAAGACGATTTCACAGCTAAATTAAAAACGGTTAATGACGATGAAACAGTTCATGGAATACTGCTGTTTAGACCACTTCCAAAACAAATAATTGAAGATAAAGTAAAATATATTATTAATCCGGAAAAGGATATAGATTGCTTTAATCCTGTAAATGTATCAAAGGTTATGGAGGGGGATGAAACAGGTTTCACACCATGTACCCCAACAGCCGCCATAGAAATTTTAAAATACTATAATGTTGAATTAAGAGGTAAATTAGCAGTAATTATTGGCAGATCTATGGTCGTAGGAAAGCCATTATCTATGATGCTGCTTAAGGAAGATGCAACCGTTATGACATGTCACTCCAAAACAGAAAATCTAAAAGAACTATCATCTAGAGCCGATATTCTTATTGCGGCAGTCGGTAGAGCGAATATGATTACTGGCGATTACATAAGAGAAGGAGCAACAGTCATTGATGTAGGTATTAATGTTCGAGAAGACGGCAGTATTTGTGGTGATGTTGATACAGATAGTTGTTTAGAAAAGGCAGGATTAATTACTCCTGTTCCTTCCGGCGTAGGTTCAGTAACAACATCTATTTTGGCAAGACATTTGGTAAAGGCATCCAAAATTAACAATGGTGTAATAAAATAGCATATGTGTATAGGCTAAAAATAAATATTAGGAAGGTAATTATATGAATATTATTGATTTAAGAAGCGATACGGTAACGATGCCAACTGATGAAATGAGAGAGGCAATTGCAAATGCCATAGTTGGAGATGACGTATATGGGGATGATCCTACTGTAAACAAACTGGAAAAACTGGCAGCAGAGAAAGTTGGGAAAGAAGCTGCTCTGTTTGTACCAAGCGGAACATTTGGAAATCAATTAGCATTATTCACACATACAAGAAGAGGACAAGAGGTGATTGTAGGCAAAAATAATCATATTGTAATACATGAAGTCGGTGCCTCTGCTGTAATTGCAGGAGTTCAATTAAGAACACTTGACACAATTAATGGTACGATGATTCCATCTGAAGTTGAAAAAGCAATTAGACAAGATGACATTCACGAACCAGAAACCGGATTAATATGCGTAGAAGAAGCTCATGGATGTGGATCAGTTGTTACTCTTGAAAATTTGCATGGAATAAAAAAGATAGCAGAGAATCATTCTATACCGGTACATATGGACGGAGCGAGAATTTTTAATGCAGCAACAGCCCTTAATGTGGATGTAAAAGAAATTGCAGCATGTGCTGATACTGTAATGTTTTGTTTGTCTAAAGGATTAGCGGCACCGGTCGGTTCGATCCTCACAGGCAGTAAAAAGTTCATAGACAGAGCCAGAAAAAATAGAAAGCTCATGGGCGGTGGAATGAGACAAATAGGGATTCTAGCAGCGGCTGGTGTTATTGCTCTTGAAAAAATGACATTGAGATTAGAAGAAGACCATAAAAATGCAAAATACTTTGCAGAAGAATTATCTAAACTGTCAGGCGTAAATGTTAAATATGATAGGACAGATATAGATATGATTTTCTTTGAAATGGGAGAAGATGTTATACCTGAAAAAATATTTATAGAAAAATTATTCGATAAGAATATTAAAGTTAATGGTGCGGAAGATGGTGAATACAGGTTTGTGACCCATGTGGGTGTAACTAAAACAGACATAGATTTTGTTATTAAATGTATGAAGGAACTTATGAAGCATTAAAATTTGAAATAAAAAATACTATTAGGCTTGACCTAATAGTATTTTTGGGGGGAATTCTATGAAAAAGTTTTAGTTTAGGCTTTTGGATGTTCTGCAAAGTATTTTTTAGCTGTTTCAATACAACGACGTGCATGTTCAGCGTATCCAAAATCTTTGACTCTTTGAATATGAGGCAGTTCTATCGACAAAACAACATCTTCAGGTATTCTGTTTATTATAGAGGCTATGTCAATTGCTCCTTCTCCAACATATAATCTTTCATCTCTACCGGTGTGAATGAGACCTTCCTTATCTGTAGGAATCTCGGCAGGACCGTCACAAATATGAGCGAAGTTAAACCATTCCCTAGGTACGGTATCCAATTCTTCCAGTTCAACTCTTGAGCGGTTGAAATGAAGAGTATCAATCATAATGCCAACATTTTTGCGATTAACTTTGCCTAGAAATTCTTTAGCTTCTTTAAGTGTTGATAAATCAGCCCAAGTTACAAACTCAAGATTAACAGTTAAATTGTATTGCTTTGCTAAATCACAAAGTTCTATAAATTTTTCAGCAGCATATTCTCTATTAGGTGTCCATACGCTGCTTATCATGCCTTTAGCACCTAATTCAGCAGCAACTTCAAACGCAGGCTCATATTTTTTAACATCCATTCCATCAAATATACGAGCAAGCTCTATGTCATTAACCCTTACACCAGTTTCTTTTAACGCAGTTTTTGTTAGTTTATACATTTCTTTATTATTAGCTAAATCATAATTCGGCTCTCCTGGTAATCCCATATAAATAGGACGTATACTTACATAATCGTATCCCGTAAGACTAGCAATGTAAATCATTTCTGGTGGAGCACAACCTAAAACAGTAAGATGTGCTAAAGAATATTCTCTTTTCATTTTTATCTCCTTAAAATACATTTAATTTTATTGTACGATAATTTGTATTAATTATATTTCAAATGATGAAAAAAGTCAATAGAAATTGAAGAAAAAACCTTATCACATTTATAATAATAAAAAAATAAAATAAAATTATTTTTATAGAATAAAAATTATGTAATTAATTGTTTGAAGCTAAAAAATAATAACTAAACATTGCGTACACAACTAATAGTAATTATCTTTTTTATATGTCGGAAAAAATCTCTTAATGGTACATAAAAAAAGGAGTAATATAAAAGACGGAACATCATTACTGTTTTTGACTGATGAAATTCATAGAATAAAAATATTGTCGTTTTAACCAACTTAGACAAGCAATGTGGCAATATAAATAACCATCATTGATTTTTCAATTATTCTTAATGAAATGTCTAAATATTACTTGTGAAAATCAGCATTTATAAAGGTAATTATCATAAAAAAAGGTTCTTTGAAAATGAAAAAAAATATTGACTTACATTACTGATGATGCTATAATTTCAATAAACAAAATTAAAAATTCCACGATGTGAAATTTCATCAAATGAATTTAGCGTTATAGACGTAGATTGCTAAAATTTAAGATATGCTTTATAAAAACGTTTAGATGCTGGATTGATAGCTCAAAATGAAATTGCATGACTTAATTTTTGCACAGGGATTATAAATTATAAAACACAAATTATAACTTATAGAAAGTGAGATTAATATGAAAAAATTAGTATCGTATCAATTAGTTGACTATTTAGAAAGAAGAGGCGTTGAGTATGTGTTTGGTCTTTGTGGTCATACTGTAATAGCGTTGTTAGATGCTATGAAAGATAGTAAACTAAAATATATTTCAGTAAGACATGAACAAATAGCAGCTACAGCTGCCGATGGATATGCAAGAGTTACAAAGAAAGCATCAGTTTGTATGACACACTTAGGACCTGGACTTACAAACGCTGTAACAGGCGTTGCAAATGCAGCGACAGACAATATACCAATGGTAGTTATAGCAGGAGATGTTCCAAGCTACTACTATGGTAAACATCCACATCAAGAAATAAATATGCATTGCGATGGTTCACAATATGATATTTTTAAACCATTTGTAAAACGAGCATGGAGATTGGATACTCCTGAATTATTGCCGGAAATTCTTGATAAAGCATTTAGATTGGCCGAATCAGGAAGACCAGGACCAGTTCTCATTTCAATACCAATGGATATGTTCTCAAGAGAAATAGATGATTCTAATTTTGAAAGAACTTATAAGGATTCACATGAAACTGTGAAACCAACTTTACAAAAAGAAACAGCAGTGCAAATTGCTAAGAAACTTATTGAAGCAAAAAATCCTTTGATTCATATTGGAGGCCATACAGTATACAGCGGAGCAACAAAAGAATTAACAGAATTAGTAGAGCTTTTAGATATTCCTGTAACAAGATCTTTGATGGGTCAGGGAGGAATTTCTGATACTCATCCATTATTTGTTGGTACAACAGGATTCTGGGGAACTTACTTTGTAAATGGAAAATCATCATCTGCAGATTTAGTGCTTGCTGTTGGAACTAGAATGAAGGAAGCAGATTCAAGCTCTTGGTACGAAGGAATATCATTCAGCCAGAAATCAAGATTTATACAAATAGATATAGATCCGGAAGAAATAGGAAGAAATTATCCGGTGGAAATAGGCGCTGTAGCAGACCCTAAATTGGCATTAGCTGCTATTTTAGAAGCAGCAAAAGAATTAAGACCAGAAGGAATCAACAGACCGGAACTAAGAGCAGAAATAGCTAAATACAGAGCTGATTTTAAAGCATCAAACAAAGCTATATCAGACGATGGAAGATTCCCAATGACACCGCAGAGAATATTAAAAGACGTTAGAGAAGTATTCCCTACGGACGGATTAATCTTTACAGATGTTGGCTGGAATAAAAACGGTGTTAGTCAGCAATTTGATATAACAGAACCCGATACAATATTCCACCCAGGCGGATTGGCAACAATGGGATTTGGTTCAGCTGCGATTTTAGGAGCCAAATTAGCAGCTCCGGATAAAAAAGTTATTACTTTAATTGGTGATGGAGGATTTGGAACCAACCCTTCAGTATTAGCAGCTGCAGTAGAACAAAATATCCCATGTGTTTGGGTAATTATGAATAACGGTGCATTTGGAACTATAGCTGGACTTGAGGGCGGAGCATACGGACATTCATTTGGTACTATATTCCACACTCCTGACGGAGAAAAATATAATCCTGACTGGGCAGAAGTTGCAAAAGCTTATGGAGTAAAATCGAAGAAAATAACATCTGCAGATGAATTTAAAGGTGCCTTCGAAGAAGCAATAAATGCTAATGTACCTTACTTGTTGGATGTACCAATGGAAAATATACCGGTTCCTACAGATGGAATCTGGAATATAAATGATATTTACAATCCAAAAGAAAATGTAGTAGAAGGTAAATTAATTTCTGGTGAAGCAACAAGATTTGCACACGTGGCTACAAAATAATTAGAATTTTAAAGCAAACAGCTTAAATATAAAGTTATCAATAAAAACATATAGAATAGGATAAAAGTAAAACCTAGATCTATATGTTTTTATTAAGTATATGATAAAATAAAAATAAAGAGGGTAATATGGAAAAAAAAAATTCGCCGACGAGGTCAGTCGAAAGAGCATTAGAAATATTAGACTGTTTTTTAGTTGAAGATAAACTGACTTTAAATGAAGTATCTGAAAAAACTAAACTGTCACCAAGTACAGTTTATAGAATAATGCAAACTTTGCAGAATAGATATTTTATTGAAAGAGACGATAAAAATAAAAAATTTTTTATAGGAAATAAAATTAGTAAGTTGGCCAACTCAATAACTAATGATCAGAATATGGAATTGAGGGATGCGTCATATCAGTATATGACCAAATTAAAGGATAAATATAATGAAAACATAAGATTGTATATACCAGACGGGACTTATAAATTATGTATTGAAGTTATTGAATCTACGAGAGAATTTAGAGCAATGATTAAAGTTGGTGAACGCCATACTATTGTCAGAGGGGCAGCAGGTAAAATTTTCTTGGCATACATGGAAAAAGACTTAAGAAATAATATTATTAAAGATATAAATATAACTGAAGAAATGTTGAATAAAATAAGAGTAAATGGATATGCATTGAGCCTGGGAGAAAGAGAGGATGGATTAGTAGGCATATCAGCACCTATTTTTAACGATAAAGGCAATATTGCAGCTTCACTGTCCATTTCTGGACCAGCAGTTAGATTTATAAATGAAGAAATGTCTGATAAAATAAATGATGTAGTTAAGTATTGCAAGGAAATTTCAAGTAAATTAGGTTTTTTATCAGCAAAATAAAAGAGTCCGAATGTATTGGGACTCTTTTATTTCAGTGAGCTAGGCTCGGAAAAGATTTCATCTGATGAAAACAAGCGTTGACAAAAAACGAAAATTCGGATATACTAGTATTAGATATAGAATAGCAAAGGGGACAACGCATGGAAGGTAAAAATTCACCTACGAGATCAGTTGAAAGAGCATTAGAAATATTAGAGTGTTTTTTGGATCACAAAGAGTTGACATTATCACAAATTTCTGAAAAGACAAATCTATCTCCAAGCACTGCGCATAGGATTATATCTACCTTACAATCAAAACATTTTTTAGAAAGAGATACCGGAAGCAAGAAAATTTTTTTAGGTAATAAAATTAATCAATTATCAACGAAACTACCCAATGATACTCATGATGAATTGAAAAAAGTATCATACCGACATATGTTGAAATTAAATGAAAAATATAATGAGAATGTTAGATTGTTTATTTTGGATGGAGAATATAAATTATGTATTGCAGTCGTAGAATCCACTCGTTCCTTAAGACAAATAATCAGGATCGGTGAGAGGCATTTGTTGGTTAGCGGTGCCGCAGGAAAGATATTTTTAGCGTATATGGACGCTGGTAGAAGGAATGAGATAATAAAAGATACCAGACTAAACGATTTAGATTTTGAAAAGATAATTGAAAAAGGATATGCATTAAGTATTGGAGAAAGAGAAGAAGGTTTAGTCGGAATAGCATCTCCCATAAAAAACGAGCATGGAAAAACAGTTGCTGTTTTATCTTTTTCTGGTCCTTCAGTTAGATTTGTTAATGAGGAAATGACAGATAAGATAAATGATACAATTAAAACGGCAAATGATATATCCAGAGATTTAGGATACAAAATAAATTAGGTAAAAAGGTTAAATTAAGGTATACCTTGTATTATATGTGGTTATAATATTTAGGTATATTTTTTATTTAATTCTATAATATTGTTGTCGTGATTTTATGTTTGCAATTGATTAACAAAAAAATGCATGTAGTTTTCAGTTGGCGAAATAGAACAAACAATGAAAACGTTATGCAAAATAAATATCTTGACATTTACGTAAAATAATACTATAATTTTATTAAATGAAATATAAATTTTCATTAAATGAAATTATAGTTTGTTTGGAAAATGTTTTATTAAAATTGCATGTTGAGAAAGCATAGTATGAAAACATTGCCAAAGTTAAAAAGCTAGGATTCAAGGAGTTGGTTATTTGTAATTTAATTTTTTTCAATTTAATATCAAATCATATTTTGCAAATTTTAATATGGAGTTTTTTAAAAATCACGGAGGTGAAGTAATGAAAATTATCAAGATGATAGATGATAATTTTGAAGAAGTGCTGTTGATGCTTTTATTAGCTGTTATGGCAATGGTAATGGGCGTTCAGGTTGTAGCGAGATATGTATTTAATTATTCTTTGACATGGTCAGAGGAAATTACTCGTTATATGTTTATATGGTCAGCTTTTCTAAGTATAAGTTATTGTATAAAAAAACAGATATCAATTAAAATTGAGCAGATAGTATCTTTGTTACCAACAAAGTTGCATGCTGTTTTTAAAATAATTGAAAAGGCTGTAATGCTGGTTTTCTTTATATATATGATTAAGTATGCTTATGGTTTTGTACAAGCATCAGTAATAAGTGGACAAATAAGTCCTGCTTGCAGAATTCCTATGTACTTTATACAGGTTGCTCCATTAGTTGGATTTATTTTGACTATAATAAGATTAATACAAGGTTTAGTATCTGAGTTTATGGTTTTAGTAAAAGCTAGCTAATTATGACGTTATATAATTGAAAGGAGAAAGTTTATGTCAGCAGGAATTATATTTCTAATATTTTTTCTATGTTTATTTATTGCTATACCTGTATCAAGCTCTTTGGGTATAGTATCTGTATTACCTGGATTTGTTGATCCAACATTTCCGGCAAGCGCTACTTATGTAATAAGAGCAATGCTAGGCGGAGTTGATAGTTTCCCGTTATTAGCTATACCAATGTTTGTTTTATCCGGAATAATAATGGCAAAAGGAGGAGTATCAAAAAAATTATTTGATGTATTCTCGTTCTTTATAGGAAAGCTAACAGCAGGAATGCCGTCAGCTGTTATAGTTACATGTTTATTTTATGGCGCAATTTCTGGTTCGGCACCAGCTACAGTTGCAGCTGTTGGTAGTATGACAATCCCGGTTTTAGTTAATTTGGGATATGATGTGAAGTTTTCTACAGCTCTTGTTGCGGTTTCAGGAAGTTTAGGTGTTATTATACCGCCTAGTATACCTTTTATTTTATATGGTATGGCTTCAGGAGTATCTGTTGGAGATATGTTTACAGCAGGTATTATACCAGGATTTTTAATAGCTGGTTGTTTGATGGCGTATGCATTTTTCTATTGCAAAAAAAATGGTGAAGATAAGGCTAAAATTAATGAAACAGTTGATGAATTGAGAAAAAAGGGAATTTTTAAGGTATTCTTGGACAGTTTTTGGGCATTACTAACACCTGTAATAATATTAGGCAGTATTTATAGTGGAGTTGCATCTCCTACAGAAGCTGCGGTATTATCAGTTTTCTATTCTTTAATAATAAGCTTGTTTGTATATAAAACACTTAAAATTAAAGAAATACCTGATATATTCAGAGAAAGTATTAAAACATTTGGACCTATGTTGTTTATATTAGCTGCTGCGTCTGCATTTGCAAGAGTTTTGGCATTAATGAATGTGCCTCAATCAGTTAGTGCATGGATTACAAGCACATTTACAAGTAAGGCAGTTATATTAGTAGTAATCAACTTGTTCTTATTAGTTGTTGGTATGGTAATGGACGGAGGTCCTGCAATATTGATATTGACACCAATTATGGTTCCTATAATGAATTTGATTGGAGTAGATTTAATACATTTTGGAATATTTATGGTTGTAAACTTAGCTATTGGTTTTGTTACACCGCCAATAGGAATAAATTTATTCGTTGCAAGTTCATTGACCAAAATTCCGGTTATGGATGTTGCTAAAAATGCTCTGCCGTTTATATTGTTGTTCTTAATAGCACTCACTCTAATAGTGGTATTTCCACAAATTAGTTTAGTACTATTAAGTAAATAATACTTAATAATGATCTGGACATGTTCATATTTGTGAAGATGTTTATGATAAAAAACAAAAATATTGTAAAATGAAAGGAATTAGAAAATGAAAAAGATGAAAAGTTTAATTAGTATCATTTTAGTGTTAGTGTTAGCATTCTCTCTAACGGCGTGTGGTGGTAATACTGAACCAGAAACACCAGCTACACCAGAAACTCCTACAACTCCAGAAACACCGGCTGAACCTGATGCATCAGCTCAAATAGGAGAACATAGCTGGAATTTAGCTATAGACAGCCCAGAAGATACTGTAACATATTTGTATGCTAAGAAATTTGCTGATTTAGTATCAGAAGCTTCAGGTGAAAAAATGAAAATTCAAATCTTCTCTAACGGTACATTAGGCGGAGATAGAGAAGCTCTTGAAAGTTGTTTAGGAGGAGATGTTAATTTTATAGTGCAAACTACTGCACCGCAGGTTAATTTCATGCCTAAATTAGCAGTGTTCGATTTACCAGTTGCATATGCTGATATAGAAGGAGTTAGAAAAGCTCTGGACAATGAATCATTCATGAAAACTATAAACCAAGTGTATGAAGATGGTGGATATAAACTATTAGGATATGCTGACCAATCATTCAGAGTTATGTCAACTAATAAAAAGGTTACAACTTTAGAAGATTTCAAAGGTCAAAAGATTAGAACAATGGAAAATCCTAATCACTTAGCATTCTGGAAAGCATTAGGCGCTAACCCAGCTCCTATGGCATTTGCTGAAGTATATATAGGATTACAACAAGGAACTATAGATGCACAAGAAAATCCTTATGAAGTTATAGTTGCTAATAAATTGTATGAACAACAAAAATACATTATACAAACTAACCACTTACCTCATATACTATCTTTAATTACAAACAAAGCATTATATGATGGTTTAAGTGATGCTGAAAAAGCAATCATAGACGATGCTGTAACAGAAGCTAAAGCTTATGCACGTGAGCAAGCAGATACTAGAGCAGAAGAAAGAATGGAAGCTATTAAATCTAGTGGAACTGAAGTTGTTCCAGTATCACCAGAATTATATGAACAAATAAAAGCAGCAGTTCAACCTGTATACGACCAAATTAGTGAACAAGTTGGTAGTGAATTAGTGGATGCTTATTTAGGAAAATAGTAATGAACATTAATTATATTTGGCAGGATGATTCCTGCCAAATATAATTTTTTATAAAATTTTTAATTATTAGTTAATAAGAGAGGTAAGAACATGGCAATTACAGTAGATACTAAAATGATAGCTTTGTTAGGCAAACCATTGAGACAATCATTCTCACCAAGAATGCAAAATGAGGCTTATGAAGCAGCGGGATTAGACTATCATTATTTTCCTGTAGAAGTTGAAAACGATCATCTAGGTGATGTAATCAACGGATTAAAATATATGAATTTTGTAGGGTTTGCAGTAACAAAACCTAATAAAATAGAAGTTATGCAATATTTGGACGAAATTGACGAGCTGGCTGAAAAAATGGGCTCTTGTAATACTATAGTTAATAATAATGGCAAATTAAAAGGCTATAATACTGATGGTGAAGGATTTGTAAGATCTCTTTTAAGTGAAACAGATTGTAAATTAGAAGATTCCGTATTTTTCTGTTTTGGAGCCGGCGGAGCAGGGAGAGCAATATGCTCGACATTGGCATTTAGAGGGGCCAAAAAAATATATATAGTTGATAAATTTTCAGCATCAAGCAAGTCATTAGTTGAGGATATAAATAATAAATTTGCTCCTGTAGCAGAATTGGTAGATTTTGAAAACATAGAAGATATTAATAGTAAAGTTTCATTATCAAATGTAGTTATAAATGCATCAGGAATTGGCATGTATCCACATCTTGATGAGGTGCCTGTTTCAAAAGAAGTGTTAAATTCTTCTCAAATTTGTTTTGATGCAACGTATAACCCACTTAAGACTAAATTCTTAATGGAAGCGGAATCTATAGGATGTAAAATTCTCAACGGTATTGGAATGGTTATAAATCAAGGAGTAATTCAGTATGCTCTATGGACTGGGTTGCCTGAGCCCATAGAAACATTTACTAAAAGTATAGAAAAAATAGTATCAGAGAAATAATTGCGGTGAGGGTTATGCTAAATGGCATAACCCTCCTTTAAAAAATAGAATTAGGAGGAATGTTTGTGTCAATGGATTTAGTAAAAAAAATAACAATATGTGAAGTGGGACCTAGAGATGGATTGCAAAATGAAGCTACAATACTGACAACAGAACAAAAAGTACAAATAATAAAGGACATGGTGGATGCTGGTTTTAAAGTTATAGAGGTAGGATCTTTTGTCAGTCCAAAAGCAGTGCCACAGATGGCGAATACTGACGAGGTGTTTAAATTAATACCTCATGTAGATGATGTGGAGTACAGGACGTTAATAGCCAATGTTAAGGGTGTGGAAAGAGCAGCAGCATGTGGTTGTAAAAAAGTTAAGTTAAATGTATCGGCAAGCAAAGCACACAACTTGGCAAACTTAAATATGACACCAGAGGAAAGTGTTGCAGGCTTTAAAGCTTGTGTAGATAAAGCAATAGAAAACAATATAGAAATATCAGGTTCAATTTCAATGGCATTTGGATCACCATGGGATAAGGAAGTACCAGTGCAAGATGTAAAGGATATTGTTCAAGCATATTTAAATGTAGGGATTACAGAAATATCACTTTCTGATGCCTCAGGAATGGCGTACCCGTCTCAAGTATATGATATATGTGTAGAAATGAAGAAAGAATTTCCTCAAGTTAAATGGTGGCTGCACTTCCATAACACCAGAGGACTGGGAGTAGCAAATATAGTTGCCGGAATGCAAGCTGGGATAACACAATTTGATACATCGTTTGCTGGAGTAGGTGGGTGCCCATTTGTTCCGGGTGCGGCAGGAAATGTATCAACAGAGGATGTAATCCATATGTGTGATGAGATGAAAGTAGAAACGGGAATAGATTTAGATAAAGCTATGATAATCAGTAAAAAGATAGTTGAAATAGTAGGGCATTCTACAGATAGTTATTTATTGAGGGCTGGAAAATCTAAAGACTTAATAAGAGAATTACCAACTGGTCAAATTAAAAATCAGGTCAAATCTAAATAATGAATATAAGAGGCAGTTGAATATTAATTCTTCTGCTTTTTATTATGATTATAAGTATAAGTTTAATTTTAAATGTATTGTTAAATATTATTGGTTGCTTTGAGTAGCAATTTATGTTAAATTATTAGTTAAAATATTAATTAATATAAAGAATTGTTTATATAACTATTTGTTTCAACTTGGAGGGCAAATATGGACTTTAATAAAGTTAAATTTAATGAAGAGTATGATGAATACTTAAGAGATGAATCAAGGCAGGTAGGTTTTGCAGAAAGTATATCATTTGCAAAAACAGAAGAAGATATAATTAATGCAGTAAAAGAGGCTTATTCGAATAAAATGTCCATCACCACTCAGGGTGCGAGAACCGGACTTGCTGCATCAGCTGTTCCTCTTGGAGGGCATGTAATTAATTTAAGCAGAATGAATAATGTAAGTGGGATGAGATATGATGAAATAAATAATAAATTCTATATAAAGATGCAGCCGGGTGTTCTGCTTGTTGAAATCAAAAAATACTTGGCCAATATGTCCTTTTCAACAGATGGTTGGGATGCGCAATCTAAAAAAGCACTGGCTCAGATGAAAAAGGGAGAATGGTTTTATTCAACAGATCCTACGGAAATATCAGCTTCAATAGGGGGTATGGCGGCGTGCAATGCGTCAGGTGCCAGGAGCTTTCGATATGGATCCACAAGGGATCACATTGAATCTATTAGAGTTGTGCTGTCAGATGGAGATGTTTTAGCATTGAGAAGAGGACAAGTATTGGCTAATGAAGGATTATTTTCTATTGTGACTGAGGGAGGGAGGACAATAAATGGAGAACTCCCAAAATATAAAATGCCAAATGTCAGGAAAAACACATCGGGTTATTATAATAAGCCTGATATGGATATTATAGATCTGTTTATAGGTTCAGACGGGACACTTGGAATTATAAGCGAAATTGAAATAGAATTAAGCAAAAAACAATCAGCTAATTGGGGAATAACAGCTTTTATGCCTGATGAAGATAAAGCATTGGATTTAGTTAGAGCACTTAGAGGTGAGAAAATATTCAGTGATAGAGATGAAATTAAATTAAAACCATCTGCCATTGAGTTTTTTAGTCATAAAGCTCTAGATTTGTTAAGAGAACAGCAGCGTACAAATCCTGCGTTTGCATCCATACAAGAAATTAAGGACAACTACCATACGGCAATATACATTGAAATTGAAGCTGATTCTGATGAAGAAGCATGGAAAGGTGTAGAAAAGTTCGGTGATATAATTGCGGCATTGGGAGGAGATGAGGATGCCACTTGGGTTGCAACTAACCCTACGAGTTTAGAAAAATTACATGCGTTCAGACATGCTTGTCCCGAGTGTGTTAATATGCAAATAGATATAATTAGAAAATCCGATTCGAGGATTACTAAATTAGGGACAGATATGTCTGTGCCTGATGATAAATTAAAAGAAGTTATGAAAATGTATAATGATGGTATTGCTGAAAACAATCTAAATGCAGTTATTTTTGGGCATATCGGTAATAACCATCTTCATGTTAATACTATTCCCAGGGATATGAATGAGTATGAAAAAGGAAAAAAATTATATCTAGATTGGGCAGAAAAAGTTGTTTCAATGGGAGGAGCAGTGTCTGCCGAACATGGCGTCGGTAAATTGAAGGTGCCATTTCTCCAAAAAATGTTCAGTGAAGCCGAGATAGCTGATATGAGAAGATTAAAAAAGCTATGGGATCCGGAACAACTTTTTAACAGAGCAGCAATATTTCCATACATTGAATCAAGGGAGGAAAGATGATGAGAGTTATTGTTTGTATTAAGCAAGTACCTGGAAATAATGAAGTTAAACTAGATTCGGTAACAAATACTATTGTCAGAGAAAATATTACTTCAATTATAAATCCATTTGATACATATGCTATAGAAGAAGCTGTTAGAATCAAAGAAAAAATTGGAGCTGAAGTTTATGGATTAAGTATGGGTATACCTGCATCACTGGAAATGCTCAGAGAGGCGATATCATTAAAAGTTGATAAAGCGATGCTTTTGACTGATAGAAAGTTTGCAGGTGCAGATACTCTTGCAACATCATACACACTTAGTTTAGGAATAAGAAAAATAGGCGACTATGATTTGATTATATGCGGTAAACAGGCTACTGATGGAGATACAGCTCAGGTTGGACCAAGTTTGGCTAAAACTTTAGGTGTTGCATATATTACAGATGTAAGCAAAATAATAGAAATAAAAAATAATGTAATGAATTGTATGAAAATTACTGATGACGGATATGAGGAATTAGAAGTTAAATTGCCGGCTCTTATAACTGTTGTAAAGGAAATAAATATGCCCAGACTCCCTTCAATTAAAGAGATGAAGCGTGCCAGACAAGCAAATATTGAAATAGTAACATTTGATGATATAAAAGCAGATGAAGACCGATTGGGACTAAAGGGTTCCCCTACTAAAGTACGCAGAACTTTTGTACCAATACATGAAATTAGCAGTGAAATAATTAAAGGAACTACGGAAGAAAAAGTAAATAGATTGTATGAAGTTCTCTCTTTAAAACTACAGAAGGGTATGTGATATTATGGCAAATATAGATATAATAAAAGAACAGTGTGTAGGATGTAAAAAATGTGTAGGAGCATGCCCTTTTGGAGCCATTGAGGTAATAGATAAGAAAGCAAACATTAATGATAATTGCACATTTTGTGGTGTTTGTGTAGAAAGTTGCAAATTCAATGCAATAAATTTTGAAAGAGATGAAATAAAACATTCAGATATTAATAATTATAATGGAATTTTTGTTTTTGCCGAGCAAAGATACGGAAAGTTAAAAACAGTTTCGCTGGAGCTAATTGGAGAAGCAAAAAATTTGGCTCTGAAGTTGGATACATCAGTTACAGCAATTTTATTGGGATATAATATAGAAAATTTGTCAAATGAATTAATAGCTTATGGTGCTGATAAAGTTTTAGTTATGGATGCACCCTGGCTCAATGACTTTAATGATCATGTTTATGGTGAGATTATGATAAATTTAATAAAAGAATATAAACCGGAAATAGTGCTGATAGGTGCCACATCAAATGGTCGTTCATTGGCTCCCCATATATCATCATCACTTAGAACAGGACTTACAGCGGATTGTACAGTTTTGGAGATTGATAAAGAAGAAAGACTATTGTTACAAACAAGACCTGCATTTGGAGGTAATTTGATGGCAACAATCGTATGTGAAAATCATCGCCCTCAAATGGCAACTGTTCGTCCTAAAGTGTTTAAACCGCTGGAGCCTGAGTACAGCAGAAATGGAACAGTTAATATTTTATCTGCTGACAGGATTATAGAGGGCTTCGTGAAGAAAATCAGGAATATAGATAACCAAGACACAGTAAGCTTGGCAGATGCAGATATAATAGTCAGTGTTGGTAAAGGAATAGGCAGTGCGAAAAATATTAGATTAGCAAAAGATTTAGCAGATGCTTTGGGAGGAACATTGGGAGCTTCCAGACCTGTTGTAGATTCGGGATGGATGCCATATAGTCAACAGGTAGGACAAACAGGAAAAACAGTTGCTCCGAAAATTTATATAGCCTGCGGCATATCAGGTGCCATTCAGCACATAGCAGGACTTGCTGATATAGAAACTATTGTAGCAATAAATTCTGACCCGGATGCTCCCATATTTAAAGTGGCACATTATGGAATAGTTGGCGACTGCAAAGAGATATTACCATTACTAACAAAAAAAATAAAGTTTTAGGAACTATATCCCAAAACTTTATTACTTTATTCACTAAAGTAGCCATACATTGTTTCCATCTGCTCGTATGTGAGCATTCCAACCTGACCCGCAACGACTTCCATATCCTTATTTACAGCTAATGTTGAAGGAAATGAACGAAGACCGTAATTGTTAGCAACAGAACTGTCTCTATCAAGCAAAACAGTGAGGCTAAGATTGTTATCTTTCATAAATTCTTCAACCTTTTCTTTTGAATCACCTACATTTATTGCTAATATCAATAAATTGTCATCCTTATAAGTATCTTGAAGTTTTTGTAAGTCAGGCATTTCTGCTACACAGAAATCGCACCATGTAGCCCAGAAATTTATTATTACATTTTTATCTTTGAGATCACTAAGTTTAATCATATTTCCTTCTAGTGTTTCTAATTCAAAATCAGGAGCAATTATGACTTTCTTTTCATTATCTGTTGTCTCAATATCTGTATCCGTAGATTCGCCTTCTTCAGGAGTTGCTTCTTTGTTCTCTGCATCCTCTGTGACTTGATTGTTTCCTTGCTGGTCTCTATTTTTACTTGTTTCATTGTTTGTGCTGCATCCAACTGCCACAAATGCTATTATAAACAGCATAACTAGTATTTTTCTCATAATATACCCCTTCTATTTATTATTTACATATAAATACTCATCTAATTAATAGTCAAACAAAGACATCGATTCCCTTATTAATGGTTTTAGTTTTATAAATATTATTGTATGTATTTTTCAAAATATAGTAAGCTTTATCCATGCTTTTGGCGTCCTGAAACAGTCCAAATACAGCAGAGCCACTGCCTGTCATCATTGAAGAAACAGCGTTGTTTTCTAACATACTGAGTTTAATGCTATTTATTTCAGGATGGAAATTAGTTACAACCTTTTCCAAGGTGTTTGCAGAGGATAAAGCAACTTCGCCATATTTTTTCTGCTTAATAAAATTAGAAATATTGTTGTTCATATATGAATTATAATCACTTGAATGGAGATTTTTATAAACAAAAGCTGTTGACATACTAAATTCAGGTTTTACTAAAAGAATGTTGTCCCAGATGAAATCATTAAGTTTAGTCAATTTCTCACCTATTCCTTCAGCCAGATATGTACCTCCTGCTATACAAAAAGGTACATCAGCACCAATTTGTAAACCTATTTCCAACATATCACTTTCTTTCATGTTCAGGTTCCAAAGAATATTCAGTCCTTTGATTACTGCGGCACTGTTGCTGCTCCCACCGGCAAGACCTGCTTCTGATGGAATATTTTTATATATAAATATTGATATGCCACTTGCAATACTGTATTTTTCCTTAATGATTTTTGCAGCCTTATAACATGTGTTCCTGCTGTCTGTCGGTATTGATAAATCATTGCATTCTATTACTATTTCATTATTTGGTATTTCATTTATTGCTATTTCATCATGTAGATTTATTGATTGCATAACTGTTTCAATGAGATGATAACCATTTTGAAGTTTTCCTTTAATATCTAAAAACAAATTTATTTTTCCATATGAGTTTAATTTCATTTAATTATCCTTTTATTTATTTTATAATATTATATTATAAAATAAATAAAAGAACAATAATAAAACTTTTTAATATTTTTTTTAGATATGTTTAGAACTATTATATGTGGGTATATTATAAATACAACATATTATTTACTAAATCTCAAAGCTGATAATATTATTAATTATAACAATCTAAAGTATTATTTTTACAACTTAGATTTAAAATTAAGGTTTTAGATTGAAAACATAAGTAGGAGGTTTAAAATTAGGGTTTTAGGTTTAAGTAAGACTAAATACATTATTTGAAAAGGAAGGTGTATCGACTAGTAGACATAGAATATTAAAAATGTATGATTAGATAGTAATTAATAATATTTAAAGATGTATGTCGATTAAGCTTGTAAGTGAGTTTAGTAGAAAAATGTTTTATATAAAAAATAAAGAAAGAGGTGAGTCCACCAAATACAGAATTAGTAATACAAAATGAGTAGCACCCATTTTCCAAAAGGCAGGAAGTGGGTGCTACTCTGTTATATAATTATTTAAAATAAATTTTTCTTTGCAAGAATAAGTCCTACAATTCCGGCTGTAATAACTGATGTTCCTATTACTATCCAAAATCCGTAAGGAGATTGAGCAAAAGGTATATTAGCTACATTCATACCAAAAAAACTTGCAAACATAGTAGGTATGGCCATTAATATCGTTATTGTAGTCAATACTTTCATCACAATATTCAGGTTATTAGAGATAACAGATGCAAAGGCATCCATCATACCACTAAGTATTCCGCTATATATTGTAGCCATTTCTATGGCTTGCTTATTTTCTACTATTACATCTTCCAATAAGTCTTCATCATCAGCGTATTTTTTTATTATATCTATTTTCATTATTTTTTCCAGTACTATTTCATTCGCTTTTAATGCTGTAGTAATATATACTAATGATTTTTCCAAGTCAAGAAGTTGAATTAGTTCTTTATTTTTCATTGATTTATGAAGTTGCTTCTCAACATAATTACTCATCCTATCTATTTGTCTAAGATACAAAAGATATCTTTGTGCATTTTTATATAATATTTGATAAAGAAATCTATATTTTTTATATGTTGAAAAAGATCTTACACTGTTTTTTTCAAATTGGTCTAAAACAATTGAATTTTTTAAACAAACAGTTATAATATTATTTTTTGTTAAAATTATCCCCAGTGGAAGAGTTTCATATATAATATGATCATCTATTTTTTCGACATAGGGAGTATCAACTAAAATGAGTACTTGGTCGTTTTCCATATCTAAACGCGCACTTTCCTCTTCATCCAATGCAGCCTTTAAAAAATCCCTGTCTACACCCAGCTCTTGTTCTATAAAATCTATTTCATCGGCTGTCGGGTCTACAAGGTTTATCCATGCCCCATCTTCTATCTCTTCCAATGTGAAGAGAGTATCGTCGATTGTTTTGAATATATCAAGCATTTTTCACCTCAATTTAATAATAAATTTTCACTATTAACAAATTGAGTACTTATGTAAACCAGATGATAATAGTGAAGTATTAAGTTGTTTTAAATTATATGAATTATTGACCGTAGGGACCTCATCCATTACATCCACATCCTTTTCTGTATTTTTTATTTACAAAGTATTATTGCCTGATGCCTTATTTATAATAGACTATTTTTTTGAAATTTGCAAGACATTTAAATGTAATTGTAAGAAAAAACTCATAATTTTCGTGATTTTGGTAAAGATACTAATAAATATGTGTTATTTTAACGTTATGCGGTAAAATAACGAACAGAAGGTGATTTTTTGACAAGTAAGTCTGTTTCAAGAGTCAAAGAAATGGTAGAGAACAGTGTAGGGCAAAAGGTAAAGTTTAAGGTTAGAAAAGGCAAGAACAGGTCACAAATGAGTGAGGGTATAATTGCTGAAACCTATCCTGCAATTTTTACAGTACATGTACAAAATAAGGACTTTAAAAGAGTGATCTCTTTTAATTACATCGATGTATTGACTAATTATGTAGAAGTATTCTTGTGTGATGAAAAAGAAACAAGAATTGTGTAGTGTAATATAAAAAGTGATAAAATAAACTGTGATTTTAAAATCAACAGTTTATTTTATTTTGTTTTTTTGATATACTAAAGTAGTTGAATTAATTTTAAGGAGTAATTGTGTGAAAAAATTTTTGAGGATTATAGCTGCAATGTTAGTGTTTTTAATATGTGTTTATGGGTATGCGAGGTTTATAGAGCCAAATTTATTAAATGTACATTATGAAAACATATCTAACAAATTGATAAGTGAAAATTCAGGTGAAATAAAAATTTTACAATTCTCAGATACACATTTATCAGATTATTTTGATACAAAAGACTTACAAAGGATCGTAAATAAAATTAATAATGAAAATCCGGATATAGTTATATTTAGCGGTGATCTCATAGATTACTATAAAAATTATTCTTATGAAGGAGATATAACTCAAATCAGCGATATATTAGGACGAATAAAAGCTCCCTTAGGTAAGTATTCCGTATATGGAAATCACGACTATGGTGGCGGTGCAGAAAAAGCATATTCTGAAATCATGAAAAAAAGCGGATTCATTACTTTGGTGAACAATGCAGTTAAGCTGGAAAAATACAATATAAACATTATGGGATTAGATGACTCAATCTTTGGAAATATAGGCAAAGAAGAACTTTATAATAATATTGACGGCAGTTATTACAATATTGTTATCAGTCATGAGCCAGATGTTGTGGATTCTATGTTAGAGTATGATATAGATTTATTTCTGTCTGGACATAGTCATGGGGGTCAGGTTAATATACCATTTTTCAGTTCAGCAATTTATCCTCCACTAGGGGAAAAGTATACCAGAGGTTTGTATGAGTTTGAAAATTATCGTGAAACTAAATTATATGTGAATATAGGTATAGGAACTTCACAGATTCCGTTCAGATTTATGTCTTTACCGGAAATATCAGTTTTTATATTAAAAAATAAATAAACGGAGACAGAAAATGGAAACAACTGGTGTTTCCATTTTCTGTCTCCGTTTATTTAAGTAGTTTTTTAATTTCTTTCATATCCTCTTTCAAAAGCCGTGAGATTCAATTCAATTGCTTTTTCAGGAACAGTTTCTGATATTATTTTTTTCCAATCTATATTTTCAAGTTTTAACATTTTAACAAGTGTACCTAAAAGAACTATGTTCATAACTTTTGAGTTGCCAATTTCTGTGGCAATTTTATTTGCATCAATAAAATATACATTATCTACAGCACTTTTGTATGATTCTAAGACATCTTCCGGATATTCTGACATACCAATACCTACGGTGAAAGGCTGTATTTCAAAATCATTTATAACTAGGATACCATCTTTTTTTAGATAATCTAAAAACCTTAGTGCTTCCGACTTTTCAAACGCTATTATTATATCAGCAGTCCCTTTTTCGATAACAGGAGAATACACCTTGTTTCCATATCTGATTTGAGTTGTAACGGTTCCACCACGCTGACTCATTCCATGAATTTCAGCCATTTTTACATCATAGCCATTTTCCACAAAGCCTTTAGAAATAATTTTAGATGTCAATATTGTTCCTTGTCCTCCAACACCAACTAATAGTATGTTTTTTACCATATTATTCACCAACCTTTTCTATAGCACCAAATGGGCATATCTGTAAACAAACACTACATCCATTACATTGATTATTATCAATTGATACCTTATCTCCAAGTTGTAAAGCAGGACATCCGGACTTCAAGCACATTTTACATCTTGTGCATTTATCTGCATCAATTTGACATTTCATTTTAGCTCTTTCTTTAATTACAGGTTTTAATAAGGCGCATTCCCTTTTTGTTATTATAACAAAAGGTTCAGTTGCTTCATATCCCATTTTTATTGCTTCCTTTGTTGCTTTCAAATCATATGGGTCAACTATAACGAGATTTTCTTCTTTAATTCCGCAAGCTAAACAAAGAGACTTAATATTTATAATAGGAGCTATATCTCCCATAACAGTTTTACCGGTTCCGGGATTGTCCTGATGTCCAGTCATCCCGGTAATGCTGTTATCCATTATTATAGTTGTAATTGGAGAATTATTATAAACTGCATTTACTAAACCTGTTAATCCGGAATGGAAAAATGTAGAATCACCAATTAGTCCAAATGATTTTTTGTAACTTTCAGCCTCACTCATTTCTGTTGCTTTTTCAAATCCATGAGCTCCGGTTATGGAACCACCCATACATATCGACGAGTCCATAGCGTTTAATGGATTACCGGCTCCCAATGTGTAACATCCTATATCTCCGCTAAAGAAGGCCTTGTCTTTGTATTTGCCAAGTTCATGAAACAACCCTCTGTGCGGACATCCCGCACAAAGAACAGGAGGTCTAAGCGGTGCTTGTGCATCTGTGCTGTAAGAACTGCTAGGGGCTATCCCTAATATTTTTTCTCTTATTAATTCAGGTGAAAATTCCCAATATATTGGGAATAAGTCTTTTCCGATACAGTCTACACCCATAGCTCTTATTTGAGTTTCCATGAAAGGTTCATTCTCTTCAATGACATATAGCTTATCAACTTTTTCTGCAAAATCTCTGATCATTTTGTCAGGAAGTGGATTTGACATACCTATTTTTAAATAGGATGCAGTATCTCCAAAAACTTCCTTTGAATACTGATAAGAAACACCATTTGAAATTATACCTATTTTTGTATCATTTATTTCCATTGTATTTAAAGGACAGTTGTTTGAATATTCTCTCAAACCGGCCATTCTTTGCTCTTCAATTTGAGGGTGTCTCATTCTGGAATGTGCTGGAACCATAAGCATCTTTTTTACGTCTTTTTTGAATTCTTTAGTAGGCGGAACAACTCTATCTGATAGTGTAACAATTGATTTAGAGTGACAAATGCGTGTTGTAACTCTGAATAATACAGGAGTTTCATATTTTTCACTTATCTCTAAAGCATATTTCATATAGTCAATACATTCTTGAGAATCTGAGGGTTCAACTAAAGCCGTTTTTCCAAAGTATGCATAATATCTGTTGTCTTGTTCATTTTGAGAAGAAAACATACTTGGTTCATCCGCTGTTACTAAAACAAATCCTCCATTAACTACATGATAGGAAAAAGACATGAAGGCATCGGCTGCAACATTAACACCTACATGTTTCATTGCGGCAAATGTTCTCACGCCCCTCATAGAAGCACCAACTGCGACCTCACAAGCCACCTTTTCATTGACAGCCCACTCGGCATAAATACCATCATATTGAGAAAAATTTTCCATTATCTCTGTACTAGGTGTACCTGGATAAGCCGAAGCAACAAGAACACCTGCTTCATAGGCGCCACGTGCTATGGCTTCATTACCAGTCATTAACTCTTTCATATACAACCTCCCAGTTTTGTATTAAATATAATTACATATTAATTATAAGGTTAAATCAATATATAGTCAATAGAATGATTTTACTGCGTAAAAAGCATCAGCATTTACCCCATTAAACATTTTATACTGAAATAGGACTATTGTCCCCTTAGAGGAAGTTGAGCAGCAACCTTTTTAGGATAAAATTAAACTAAAAATTATTGACAAAGGTATTAAAATAATATAATATATTTTTAACTGTAGCAGATAATATAAATAATGATAAATTGCTATGATAAGGATTAGTAAATATATATGGTCTTTAGAGAGAGAGCTGATGGTGAAAGGCTTTTGTCCCAATATGTGTTGAACCCGCCTTAGAGCATTTGGGGGTAATAACCCAAACGGTAAAACCGTTATTAAAATGAGATACTGCATTTTTGGATGCAGTAATTAGAGTGGTACCGCGGATAAACCGCCTCTTTGTTGAGGCGGTTTAATTTTTTGAAGGGAGAAATATAATGGCAAAAAAAGAAAAAGATTTTGTAAAAGAAATTACGCCTATGGAAGAAGATTTTAGTAGATGGTATACAGATGTTATAATGAAAAACGAACTGGTCGATTATTCACCGGTAAAAGGATTTATGGTTATCAGGCCATATGGTTATGCTCTTTGGGAAAAAATTCAAAGCTATGCAGATGAAAAATTTAAGGCCACAGGTCACAAAAATATGTATTTTCCTTTATTAATACCAGAAAGTTTATTAACTAAGGAAAAAGAACATGTGGAAGGGTTTGCTCCGGAAGTTGCATGGGTAACTCACGGAGGCAGTCAGGAATTGGGAGAAAGGCTTTGTGTCAGACCTACATCAGAAACTATAATTTGCCACATGTATAAAAAATGGCTTAATTCGTACAGAGATTTACCTTATTTATATAATCAGTGGTGCAGTGTTGTTAGATGGGAGAAAGCTACAAGACCATTCTTGAGAACTTCTGAATTCTTATGGCAGGAAGGGCATACACTTCATGAAACATATGAAGAGGCACAAGAAGAAACCCTTAAAATGCTAAATATTTATAGGCAGGTTGCAGAAGATTTAATGGCGATGCCTGTTGTTATAGGACAAAAAAGTGAAAAAGAAAAATTTGCCGGCGCATTTGCAACATATACTATGGAAGCTCTGATGCATGATGGTCAGGCATTGCAAGCCGGTACTTCACACAACCTTGGACAGCATTTCACTAAAGCATTTGAAATTAAATTTCAGGGAAGAACAGGTAAGGAAGAGTTTCCATTCCACACTTCATGGGGTATTTCAACTAGATTGATAGGCGGACTAATAATGGTTCACTCTGATAACAGAGGACTCGTACTGCCTCCTAAAATTGCACCAACACAAGTGGTCATAATACCAATAGCTCAGAAAAAAGATGGAGTGTTGGAAAAATCAAATGAATTATTTGATAAAATTAAGGCTAAGGGGATCAGAGTCCAACTGGATGACGATTCAGAAAATTCTACAGGCTGGAAATTCAATCAATATGAGATGAAAGGTTATCCAATCAGAATAGAACTTGGACCAAGAGATATAGAAAATAATCAAGCAGTAGTAGTTAGAAGAGATAAGCTTGAAAAAGAAATTGTTTCACTTGATAACATAGAAGAAACATTAAGCGAAATGTTAGACACAATGCAAAAGGATTTATTTGAAAAAGCAAAAGCTCACAGAGATGAACACACTTATGTAGTAAAAGATTATGAACAATATAAAAAAGATTTGTCCAGTAAACCAGGTTTTGCAAAAATGATGTGGTGTGGATGCAGAGAATGTGAAGATAAGTTAAAAGAAGAAACAGGTGCAACAATCAGATGTATACCATTTGAACAAGAAGATTTAGGAGATAAATGCCACATTTGCGGCAAAGACGCAAAACACATGATTTATGCTGCAAGAGCATATTAAGAGTTGTTCTACAAAGTAAGATGCAGAATATCATATAGTAATAGATATTTTGTGGGGTGTTTAATGTGAAATTTTTTTATAAACCTGAAGGTACATGTTCAAAGGACATTTCTTTTGAAATTGAAAATAATATAATAAGAAATGTCAGATTTCAACGAGGATGTGGAGGAGGACTTCGTGCTATATGTAAATTGATTGAGGGTAAAGATATAGACGACGTTATAAAACAGTTTCATGGCATAAAGTGCAGAGGGAAAGATACATCTTGTCCTGACCAGTTAGCTGAAGCACTGCTTGGGTTTAAAGAACAATACGATAAATAAAAAACAATAATAATATGCGAAGGGATTATTTCGTATCCCCTCGCTTTTATTGTGCAAAGATACAAAGCAAAGAGCAGGGAATAAATGAAGGATGTAAATGGCTTCATTTATTCCCTTTTTTTATTTATTTTAGAAATATAAATATATTTCGATAAATTTTTCAATTTAACAAAACTTTAACATAATGTTAACACTAAAGAACATTTAGAGGCTAATATACAGTCATCAAATTAATATATTTGCGATGCACTTCTAGTATGATTTGTGTATGAGCGAGACGAAAGGATGTAAGTTATTATGAAGAAAAAAGTTATATTGCTAATTTTCTCGGTAGCAATTGCAGTGTTGTGTTTTTCAAAACTCCCCAAAAGCACAGAAGCAACTGATGTAAAAAATGTAAAAGCAGTTGAAACTATGAAACTATCACAATCTAAATACGATGTAAAGCTAAGCTACCAAGGTATAGTAAAAGCAAGTGAAACAAGGAATTATTTTTTTACTTCAAGTGGAAAAGTATCAAAAGTGTATGTTAAAGAAGGTCAGTATGTTAAAAAGGGTGATACCCTTGCAACTCTTGATACAACACAGCTCAATTATCTATCTGCATCTAAGCAAAGCAATTTAGCAATTGCAGAAAATAGTCTTGATAAGACACTGTCAACTTATGATACAAATATTACAAATGCAGAATCTAGTATCGAAACTTTAAAACAGTCAATTGCGGCGGCTAAAAGTAATTTAGATGTACTTAAATCAACTCTTGAAGCAAATGAAAAACTATATGAAGAGGGGGCAGTTGCTAAAATATCTATTGAACAACAGAGAGCGCAATATTTAAGCAGTGAGGTTAATTATGATTCTCTTTGCTCTCAACTTGAAACAGCACAGACAAATCTTGAGAGTTTAAAAAAAGGTAAAATAAATGATATAAATACAGCACAAGAAAATGTAGCTTTAAGCAGAACTAATATGGAACAGGCTGAACAAAATATTAGTGATGCAACAATAAGTGCTGAAATAGATGGTTTTATAACAAACCTAAAAATATCAGAGGGCGATTCTGTTAATGCAAATTCAACAGTTGTTACAACAAAATCAAACAGCAGTATGGTTTCTATAGGTGTATCAGCAGAGGACCACAACAAATTATCTTCTGTAAAGAAAATAATAGTAAACAATTCTATAACCGGAAAAATAGATAATGTATCCATTTACCCTGACGAAGTAACAAATACATTTGCAGTTGATATTACTTTTGATTCAGATAAAGTTGCAATTGGAGAAATTGTAGACGTAGACATTGTTATAGATAGTGTTGATGGAGTGTTTGTGCCTATGCAAAGTGTCATTAATATAAATGGAGTAAATTATGTATACAAACTTAATGATGACAGTACAGTAAGTCGTGTACAAATAAATATAATGGAAATTAACGACGATAAAATGCTTGTAAGTAATTTAACCAATGAAAAAATAGTTGTAACTGGTATTAAAGCTCTTAATGATAATGATTTAGTATCTGAAATAAACGGTACTGAACCCTCTAGTCAAAATGGAGGTTCAGATGTTTAAAAAAATTCTTGAATCCTGCATTAAGCAGAAAGGCTTAGTAATTATTTTGCTTTGTATTATTATTATTGTTGGTTGTGTGTACTATAATCAATTGCCTAGGAACTCATTTCCTAAAGTGACTATCCCAAGCGCTGTCGTTACAGCTGTTGCACCTGGGCTCACAGCAGAGGAAGTTGAAAAGGAAGTAACTAAAAAGCTTGAAAATGCTGTAATGGATATTACAGGTTACAGAGAAAGCTCATCTCAGTCTATGAATAATGCATGCGCTGTAGTTATAAGGTTGAAAAATTCTCTTTCTGACGAGGAAGTTACCAATAGTTTTATAGAACTTCGTCAAAAAATGGAAGATCTAAAGTCTGATTTACCTAATACTGTTTCCACCATAACTGTAAATACAGATGTTGTTAACAGTGCAAGTCTGATACTTGCTGTTTCTGGTGATAATATTTCAAATGATGAATTATCAGAACGTGCTGTAGAATTACAGGATAAACTTAAGCAAATTAATGGAGTATCAAAGGTTAGAGTATTAGGAAATAGTAACGGCGAAATTTCTATTGTTGTAAATACTAATAAACTTAATCAGCTAAATCTGTCTCTTGCCGATCTTGTACAGATGATAGGTGCAAATAATTCTATAATCCCAATAGGAAGTGTTGCATTAGAGAATGATAATTCTATATCAGTAAGCACATCGGGGCGATATGATAATATTGAACAACTTAAAAATTTTATTATCGGAAATACCGACAGCAATACTCTTATAAGGTTAAAAGATGTAGCTGACATTGCGTATAAGGATGTTGAGGATAGTCCATACTATCTATTTAATGGTACAAAAAGTGTTACCGTTGCACTATATTTTCACGAAGGACTAAATGTAGTAAATTTGGGAGATGAAACAAGACAAGTAGTTGAAGATTTTAAAACAGGACTACCAGAAACAATAAAGATAAATGAGGTATACTTTCAATCTGATGATGTAAAAAGCGATATAGATAACTTCCTTTTAAATGTTATTGAAGCAATAATAATAGTTATGCTCATTGTTATGGTCGGAATGAATTTTAGAAACGGGCTTGTTGTATCAATAGCGATTCCTCTATCAATATTTGCAAGCTTTATAATAATAAAAATTGTCGGTGAACAAATTCACTTTATGTCATTAACAGCACTGATTATGGTTCTTGGTATGCTAGTTGATAACTCAGTCGTAGTAAGTGATAATATTCAAAGATATATAGATGCAGGTGAGGATAAGCTTGAATCCTGTATAAAAGGAACAAAGGAGGTTGCTTTATCGGTATTTCTCTCAATGGTTACAGCTGTTATGACATTTGCATCAATGCTTACTATGTCAGGTATAAACAGACAGGTAATAATTGCAATACCTATAGTTATTATTTCATGCCTGATTATATCTTTCATAGTATCATTACTTGTAACGCCAGTATTTTGCTACATGTTCTTGAAGCCTGTAAATGGAAACAAGAAGAACAAGGTTGGAATTACACAGCGTGCATATAGTAAAATTTCAAAATATACTTTTGAACATAAAAAGCTTACAATTTTAGCATCTGTCTGTATAATTGCTTTATTCGGTGTGATAATGACAAATTCCTCAATGGATCTTATGCCAAAGGTAAACAAGAACTATGTGCTTGTAGATGTAAAAAATTATCAAGAAGATAACTTTAAGCAAACTGAAAAGTCGGTAATGAAGATACAGGATATAATTAGTGCACAGCCGGAAACTGTAAGTTGTTTTTCTGGTATAGGAATAGGTATACCAAGCTATAGTTTTGCTATAAACGAAAAAGGTTCATCTGACAGTATGGGTGACATTTGTGCGAAAATAGATTTGAAAAAGGGTGGGAGATTTAAAACTACAGCTGAAATGGTTGATTTTTTACAGAAAGAGATAAATGCTTCTATTAGTACAGCATATGTTGTTGTCAATCAAATTGGTATTATCCCAGAAACAGGAACACCAGTAGGAATTAATATATATGGTGATGATATGGAGAATATGAATGAGGCTGCATCACAAATAGAAGCAACCCTTAATAGAATTGAAGGGATCGCAGCGGTTTCAAGCGGTAGTTACTATTCACCATACAACTATTTTATAAATATGGATGATAAAAAAATGAATTCAATGGGATTGTTAAAATCATCTGTTCAAAATGAACTTAATATAGCTGTTTCTGGCCGTACGGCTGCAACCTGCTATGACAATGGTAGGCAATACGATATTAATGTAAAATCAGATATTTCAAGTCTTGATGAACTTGAAAACTATAAAATTAAGTCAAGTACAGGTAAAAAGTTTATGACGAAGCAATTTGCTGATTTTAATATAGCCTCAAGCTTAGCTACAATTAAACATATAAATGGTCAGAGAGTAATATCTATTGGCGGATATGCACAGTTTGGATATAATGCAAATGAACTTCAAAGCAAATTTGTTGAAGCCATAAAAGATATCAAGATTCCGGATGGAGTAACAGTTGATACTATACCATCAAAAGATTTTGCTGAATCTATAGGCGCTTTGGCTATGGCCGGTATTTTATCAATACTTGTAATATTTTTTATTTTATATCTTCAGTTTAAGAGCATAAAACAGATTTTACTTATATTTTCTTCACTTCCCATAGGGGTTACAAGTGGTATGGCAGCTGTATATCTAACGGGATACGACCTTTCATTCTTTGTAATGCTTGGAATTGTTAGTATGTTGGGTATAGTTCTTGCTAATGCTATAGTACTTGTTGATTATATAAATACAGAGAGAAAAAATGGATTAAGCATAAACGAAGCATGCCGAAGTGCTGGTGTAAAAAGACTTCGTCCTATACTTATGAGTACACTTACAACTATTTTTGGTCTTATACCGCTTGCAATGTCAGGACAGATACTGTTTGTTCCGCTTGCAGTATTATTGATGGCATCTTTGACATTTTGTATGATTTTTAATTTGGTTATGGTTCCAATTTTATATTCTATAATTGAAAAATAAAATAATTTACTTAAGTATACATCTGTTTTGTATTTAATAGATTTTTAGTTTAACAAAACATTAACATTTCTTTAACACTATGGAATATTAAAAGGATATTATAAAAATACAAAATATAAATACAAAAAAATATTGGAGGATCTAAAATGAATGAAAGAATTTATTTATTAACGGGAGCAGCAGGGCTTTTAGGAAGCAATGTTTCAAGAAAGCTAATTGATAGAGGAGAAAAGGTTAGAGCCCTAGTCTTAAAAAACGATCCAGCCACAAAATACATTCCAGAAGAAGCAGAAATTGTAATTGGTGATGTTACAGATGTAAGATCTTTAGAAAAGTTCTTTACCGTACCTGAAAATACAGATATTTATGTAATTCATAGTGCAAGTATTGTAACCTTGAATCCAAAGCCCAACAAGAAAGTATATAATGTAAACGTGATAGGAACACAAAATATCATCAACAAATGTGTAAGCCACAAGGTAAAAAAACTAGTTTATATAAGTTCAACTGGAGCGATTCCAGAACGAGAGGGAAATTTACCGATAAAAGAAGTTGATAATTTCTATTCTAAAGATTTAGTTGGTTATTATTCAGTTACAAAGGCTGAAGCTTCTCAATTAGTTTTGAATGCTCTTGAAATGGTACCTGAACTAGATGCATCCTTAGTTCATCCAAGTGGAATCTGTGGTCCGAATGATTATTCTTTTGGTCCAGTAGCAGATTTTATCATTCAGTATACCAGTGGCAAGATGCCAGCTGGTATTGAGGGAACATTTAATAGTGTTGATGTAAGAGATTTAGCGGATGGTGTTATCGAATGCTGTGAAAAAGGAAAAAGAGGAGAAAGCTATATTATGAGCAACAGTATAGTATCCATGAAAGATATGTTTTGCATAATTAATGAGGCAGCGGGTTTAAATTATAAACCAAAAATTTTATCACCAAATGTTGCAAAAGTATTAGTCAAAGTTATGAAAGTAGGCAGTAAAATTACTGGAAAGGAGTCACAATTATCAGATTTTGCAATATATAACCTTACACGCAATAATAATTTTGACTGTAGTAAAGCAATAAAAGAATTAGGATTTAAATGCCGCCCATTTGAAGAAACGATTTATGATGAAGTTTACTGGCTTAAAGAAGAGTATAGAATATAAATTCAGAGGAGATTAATTATGAATATAAATGAAAAAAACGAAAATAAAATTACTATGAATGAATATATAGAAGTAAATGTAAAACAAGATTTAGTAGAGCTCTGCAGTGACTGCTATCATGCTTTAGGGTGGACTATTATAAATACTAGTACAAGAATTAATTCAGTAACGTTAAAATTGCAAAGAAATAGAAAAATCAAGAATAGAGCTGCATTATATGATTTGCAGCGTAAATGTGAAGATGCATTTACTACTATTGAAAAATTAGAAAAATCTAAGACAACGAAAGCAATAAGCTATTCAATTGGAGTAGGCATACTAGGAACGGCATTTATGGCAGGGTCGGTATTCGCATTTTTGGCATTTATGATACCTCTTTGCGTTATTCTTGCAATTCCTGGATTCATTGGATGGGGATTAGGATATTTCCTTTATATCAAGTTCTTAAATGAAAGCAAAGAAAAAATCAATCCAATGATTGATAGAAACTATGATATTATTTATGAAGCGTGTGAAAAAGCTAGCAATTTATTGGGTTAATCAGTTGCTTAATTATTATTAGGTATATGTTAGATGTTAATGTTGCAGAATTTGGAAGAGCTCAGAAAAATACGAGGTATAAAGTAATTGTTACTTGTAGGAGATTTATAATAACTAAATATTTGACACTATTTAATAAATAATGTAAAATGCAATATATTAACATAAAAAGACTATGGCAGATGTAGTATGTTATACATCTCAATAGAATACAATATTCTTGTATAATAAATAGTGAAATAAGTGTATATAAGTTATGAGGATAAAACTTAATATACACTTTTTGCAATAAGTTTTTGCTTTTAATTGTATGGGCAATTTTAAATGGTTGGAGGTAATTTATGATAAATGTGTTGGTGGTAGAAGATGATAAGAAGCTTAATTATATTGTTTGTGCTTTTTTAAATGATAATGGATATAATGCTATCAGCTGCAAAAATGCTTTGGATGCATTTGATCGTATGGATGAAGAAGTTGTAAATATAATTATCACGGATATTATGATGCCAGAAATGGATGGATTTGAATTTTCCGCTACAATACGTAAACATAATAAAAATATTCCAATTTTGTTTATGACAGCAAGAGATGATATTACTTCTAAACAAAAAGGATATAATATAGGCATAGATGATTATATGGTAAAACCAATTGATATGGACGAGTTGATTTTGCGTGTTTCAGCATTGCTTAGACGCGCAAATATAGCAAATGAAAGAAAGCTGATTGTGGGTTCGCTCGTTATGAACGAAGAAGAGACAACTGCATACTTAAATGATGAGGAAATACCCTTAACTGTCAAAGAATTTAATATTCTTTTCAAGTTGTTATCGTATCCAAAGCGTACTTTTACACGCATACAGATTATGGATGAATTTTGGGGATACGAAAGTGAAAGCAATCCACGAACAGTTGATGTTTCTATTACTAAATTGCGTGATAAAATATCCCAATGCGAGGATGTTGAAATTGTAACAGTCCGTGGACTTGGCTACAAGGCTGTGATAAAGCAATGAAGATTAAGTATGAAGAACCAGCAGACAAACGAATTAATGCAAGGCATTCATTCCTTAAGGAATATTTAATTATTTTAAGTGTAATGTTAGTATGCTGTACGGGTGCAATACTTATGTTTAATCATCTGATTATAACAAATGCAAGTTCATGGCTTATGGTATATTCCATTAGTAGTTATGTTTTTTTTATAGTATTAGTAGTTAGTTTAGTTACAAGATATATTATGAATAAGGGATTTTCTAAACCAATTATAGAAATAGGCAAAGCTGCAAGAAAAGTTGCAAATGGTGATTTTTCAGTAAGAATTAGTTCATTGAGAAAAGATAACAAAAAAGATGAAATTGAGGTGTTGATTGAAGATTTTAATAAGATGGTGGAGGAACTGTCTACTATTGAAACATTAAAAGGTGATTTTATTGCCAATATATCACACGAAATAAAAACCCCACTTGCGTTAATTCAAAATTATGCATCGGCACTTCGAAAAGAAGGATTATCTCAAGAAGAAAAACAAGAGTATATAAAAACAATTATTGATGCATCTCAAAGGCTGTCTAATTTAGTAACTAATGTATTAAAATTAAACAAGATCGAAAGCCAAGAAATCATACAAATGGAAACATACTTTCTTGATGAGCAGTTAAGATGTAGTATTCTAGCTTTAGAAAGTAAATTTGATGAAAAAGATATTGAAATTGATGTAGATCTTGATGAAGTAATAATTACTACAGATGAAAGTCTTATGGAAATTGTTTGGAATAATTTTTTAACAAATGCGATAAAATTTACAGAGCCACATGGGGCAGTTAAAGTAAAGCTAAAACAGAATTCAAAAAATATCATTGTATCAGTTAGTGATACAGGTTGCGGAATGAAAGAAGAAACCTGTAAACACATATTTGATCGTTTTTATCAAGGAGATACATCACATTCTTCGGAGGGTAATGGACTAGGTTTGTCATTAGTTAAGCGTGTTATAGACCTTGTAGGAGGTAAAGTAAAAATTGAAAGTGAAGTTGGAAAAGGAACAACATTTACTGTAATATTAAGTAGATGAAACTAAGTATATATTTATATTTAAAGTACAAGTAATAAAGGAAAGAACATAGCATTATTATTTTAACCATTTTGTAATGATTTCTTAATAAAATTGTAACTTAATATTAATATAGTATTTATATTATAAATTTACATTTAGACTGTTGACATCACAATAGCTAAGTGCTAGAATATATGAAAACCGACTGGTCAGTCGAAAATATTAGGAGGACGATTTTGAAAAGATTATTGACATTAATATTAATTACGGCTTTAGCTATTACCGGGTGTGGAAACAAAGGCACCGACGTAAGTGCAGTTGAAGAGACGTATACAGCCGTAGAAGTAGAAACGTTGAAACCAATGGAACTACATATAGAAAACATTATGACAGCGAAGACTTATGCAGATAAAGATGTATATGTTATCCCAATGATGACAGGAAAAGTAGAAAGGATAAGTGTAAAAGTAGGGGACAAAGTTAATAAAGATGACGTATTGTTTGTAATGGATAAAGATGATATAGAAAAACAAGTTAAACAAGCTCTGGCTGCATATGAATCTGCGAAAGCCGGATACGATGTAAGCGTAGAACAAATTGATAATGCGAAAAAATCATTTGAGCGTATTGAAAAATTATATGAAGAAGGGGCTGTGCCTGAAACTCAATATGACCAGGCGAAGCTTGCAGCATCCGATGAGTCCTTAGAAGTAGCTAAGAAAGGTGTAGACCAGGCACGAGTAGCTTATGAAAATGCAGCATCGGCTGCCGAAAACGCAGTAGTTAAAGCTCCTATATCAGGAATTATATCGGATATAAGCATCGTTGAAGGCGAATATGCGTCTTCCAGCAAGCCACCTATGACAATTGTTGATTCTGATAGTATTACGATAGAGCTTGGCATTCCGGGTAATATGGTAAATAAAGTTAGACCTGGCGATGTAGTAACTGCTGAAATAAGCGCCGCAAATTATAAAGAAGAAGCTAGAATTGATAGCATAAGCACATCAGCAGATCAAATTACTAACCTTTACACTGTAAAAATTGTATTGGATAATAATGGTTCGATTAAACCGGGTATGTTTTCAAAAATATATTTGAATACGGATAAAATCGACGGTGCATTGGCAGTCAAAACAGAAGCTGTGATGGAGAAAGATAATAAAAAGCATGTTTTCGTCGTAAATGGAGATTATGCAGCTGAAAAAGAAGTTACAACTGGTTTGGATACAGGTACTTACATAGAAATCAAAGAAGGGTTAACATCCGGAGATGTTGTAATAGTAAAAGGTCAAGATTATATAAATGATGGCAGCAGAATAAAGATTGTAAGGGGTGAATAAAATGCTTTCAAAATTTTCAGTAAAAAAACCCGTTACAATAACAATGATGATTTTAATAGTTCTATTGTTGGGAGCAGTTTCACTAAGCAAACTACATTTGGATTTGATGCCATCAATAGAGCTTCCTTATGTTATGGTGCAGACGACATATTCAGGTGCAGGACCGGAAGAAATAGAAAATTTAATATCTAAGCCTTTAGAGCAGGCTTTGGCAACTGTAGAAAATATAGATGGTATGATGTCAATTTCAAATGAAGGCAGTTCTATGGTATTAATGCAATTTGATTTTAATACAGATATGGATGATACTGTTCTTCAAATGAGAGAAAAGATTGACATGATAAAAGGATATCTTCCTGATGGAGCCACTTCTCCAATTGTTATGAAGTTGGATCCAAACAGTATGCCTGTAATACAGCTTGCTATTTCTACTAAAGGGGATGTGTATACTACGCAAAAAATAGCTGAAGATGTTGTACAGCCTCGTATAGAAAAAATAGAAGGCACAGCTTCGGCAAATGTTTCGGGAGGTCTTGAAAGAGAAGTTGAAGTAATGCTCAAAGATGAAATGCTTAAAGGTTATAATTTGAGTTCAACTTATATAGCTCAAATTCTTCAGGCTGAAAATCTAAACCTTCCCGGTGGAACGGTTATGAAGGGTACAAATGAGCTTACTGTTAGAACAGTAGGAGAATTTAAATCTGTTGAAGAAATAAGAAATATAAATATACCGCTTACAAAAGGTGGTACTGTGCGTTTAAGAGATATTGCAGATGTGAATCTTAAAAATAAAGATCAATCTTCTATAACAAGGTTAAATGGACAGGATGTTGTGCAAATATCCGTAATGAAGCAATCGGATGGAAATACAGTAGAAGTATCTAAAAAAGTAAATGAAGAACTGGAAAAAATAAAAGCAGAATATCCGGACTTAAATGTTGATACTATTTTTGACCAGGCTGATTATATAAATCTTTCAATAAATAATTTGAAGAAGACTGCAATAACTGGAGCGATACTGGCAGTAATAATTCTTTTAATATTTTTAAGAAGTTTTAAAACAACATTGGTAATAGCACTTTCAATACCTATTTCAATTATTACCACATTTATATTATTATATTTTTCAGGTATTACTTTAAATATGATGACAATAGGTGGTCTTGCATTAGGAATAGGGATGCTGGTTGATAACTCAATCGTTGTTATTGAGAATATATACAGACATAGAAGCAATGGTATGGATAGAATAACAGCTTCAATTGACGGTACTAATGAAGTTTCTATGGCAGTTACAGCATCAACATTAACTACAATAGCTGTTTTTTTACCGATAGTATTTACCGGAGGTCTTGCTGCTACGTTATTTAAAGACTTTGCACTTACAATAGTTATGGCTCTTGTCAGTTCCTTATTGGTGGCTTTAACTTTAATTCCTATGATGTCATCTAAGTTAGTTGCAGTTAAAAATATGGAGTCAGAAGAGTTGCAGGAAAAGAAACATGGACGAGTAGTAACCACATATAAGAGAGCTTTAAGTTGGAGTTTAAGGCATAGATTAATAACTATTGGATTAAGTTTGGTTTTATTTATTGTAAGTATTGTAATGGTGGCTAAAGTTGGGGCAGAATTTTTCCCGGCTTCAGATCAGGGACAGATAAATGTTAATGTAAGCCTTCCTGCAGGCGCAGAACTTGAAAAAACAGATAATATATTATCTGAAATAAAAACATCAATAGAACAAATTCCGGAAATCAAAAATATATTCACATCCTCAGGTGGAGGAGAAATGATGAATATTGGAAGCAGTTCAAACAGCGGAAGTATTATGGTAATGTTAACTGATTTAAAAGATAGAAGCAGAAGTACAAAAGAAGTTAGTGATGAAATAAGAACAATTGTGAAAGATATACCTGGTGCTGATATAAGCGTGTCAGAAGCTTCCATGATGTCAATGAGTGCAGGTGGAGGAGCTATAAGTATTAGTATAAAGGGTGATGATTTAGATACACTTAGGAAAATAGGAGATGATTTTGTAGGTATAATTGAAAAAGTTGATGGTGCAAGAGATGTGTCGTCCAGCTATGAAGATGGAATACCTGAAGTACAAATTATCGCTGACAGGTCAATAGCATCTCAATACGGATTAACTACATCACAAATTGGTTCCGCTGTAAAAAGTACATTATCAGGTTCAAATGTGACTAAATTTAAAATAGACGGTGATGAATTAGATGTAAACTTAAAGGGTGACAATATATATGGCGAGAGTGTTTCAATTTTGGATATGTTACCTATTTCAACACCTGCAGGCGGAAGTATACCTTTGTCAGAGGTTGCAGATATTAAAGTAGAGAATGGACCTATAAGTATAACCAGAGAAAATCAAACTAGAGTTATAACAGTAAGCGGAAGTGTTTCAGGAAGAGATGTTCAGTCTGTTTCAACTGATATAACAAAACTTTTGGCAGATTACGAGATGCCTAATGGTTATGAATATACTTTTGGAGGAGAAACCGAGCAAATTGCAGAAACATTTGGAGATTTGTTCTTAGCTATTGCAATGGCAATACTGCTTGTATATATGATAATAGCAGCACAGTTTGAGTCTCTTATACAACCATTGTCAGTTATGTTTGCCGTTCCTTTGGCACTGTCAGGCGGATTCATAGGACTTTTTGTTACAGGTTTGCCACTAAGCGTAGTAGGTTTAATAGGATTTATTATTCTTGTGGGAATTGTTGTAAATAACGCTATTGTGTTGGTTGACTACATTAATAAGAGACGTGAAAATGGCGAAGAAAGAAATACTGCCATTTTGAAAGCAGGACCAATAAGAATAAGACCTATACTTATGACAGCTCTTACAACTATATTAGGACTTATACCTATGGCAATAGGGTTAGGAGAAGGCGGAGAATTAACTCAGTCAATGGGAGTTGTAGTTATAGGAGGATTAGCTTTATCAACGGTTTTAACATTAGTAATTGTACCTGTTATGTATACCATCTTTGACGATATTACAGTGTTTTTTAAAAGAAAATTTAAAAGACATAAAGAAGAAAATGTAATTGTTAAAGAAATATAACTTTGGAGGCACTATGGCAGAAAAAAATCAAAAGCGAAAAGAGATATTGACATCTGCCAAAGCTCTATTTGCAGAAAAGGGCTTTCATAACACCAAAATGAATGAAATTGCTGTGAGAGCAGGTGTCGGAAAAGGTACACTTTATGAATATTTTAATAGTAAACAGGATATATTTGATGAGGCTTGTATTGAAAATGTTAATTTGATGAGAGCAGGAATTGAAGAAATAAGCAATAAGGAAACAACATTTAAAGAAAAGATTATTGAAATATTTAATAAAAAAGAAAAATCTACAGAACTTGAGGATGTAACAATTGAAGGTATGCTTTCTCATAAAAATATAATATCGGATAAAGTGGTTAAAACTATGATGCATCTTATTACAGATGTATATACGATATTAATTAAAATAATCGATCAAGGAAAAGATGAAGGGGTAGTGGATGAAAATATCCCTTCAGAAATGATAGCATGTTCAGTAATAGGAACGATGGGAGAGTATTATAGGCTTAAGTTGTTTAAGGAATACAGTCCTAAAATGGATGATGAAACTATTTTTAACTTGCTTTTTAATGGATTTGGTGTAAAATGATAATAACATAAGTAAAAAATATGGAGGTTCACATGAAAAGAAAAATAGCTATGTTGATGACAATGGTACTTTTGCTCAGTACCTTGCAAATGAATTTTGCATTTGCTGATGATGAAACAGATGCAGCGATAGATAGTGTAAACAATGAAGCAGTTTCAGCAGATGATGAAGCTGCAGAAAATACAGAAGATACAAATGTGGCAGAAAATGATGTAGATGAAACTAAAACTATGAAATTATCAATGGATGATGCTGTTAAACTTGCAAAAGAAAGCAGCAGAGAAATGTGGAAAATTGATGATGGTCTGAAAGAAATAAAAGAGAGCAGAAGAGATGCCAGCAAGGCAAAAGATACTGCAGAAATGATTATGGGTATGTCTTTGGAGTCTTTATCTATGACAGGGATGAATGTAACCAGTGATTATGTTTCAACATTAATGGCTAAGAATGGTTATTATATAACATATGCTGATACAAAAACAAAAGAAATAGAAAAAAATAGAGACCTTTTAAATATAGGGATTGAAATTGAAACTAAATCTTTATATTATCAGGTTCTAGTTTCTGAAAAGACTATAGAAGTTAATCAAGGAAATCTAAGTAAAGCAGAAGAGCAGCTGAGAGTTATAAATTTGAAATTTAATAATGGATCTGCTACAAAAGCAGAGGTATTAAACGGACAAATGGCTGTTCAAAGCGCTCAAACTGATTTAGACTCATCAAAGGATGATTTAGAAGTAGCAAAATTGAATTTATTGAATAAAATTGATTTACCATTTGATACAGATATTACACTTACTGACAAAGAATTGAATTATGTACCTACAGTTGATATTAATTTAGATGACGCTCTTGAAAAAGCAAAAACAGATAGACCAGAAATATTGACAGCACAAAATAATTTAGAGCTTCAAAAAATAGAAACTCATGTATATACATCATATTACACTTCTAATTTGAGAGAAAACAAATCGGCAGTTGAAAAGTTAAAGGATGCCGAATTGAATGTTCCACAAGCATATAAAGATGTGGAACTAGATGTAAGAAAATCTTATCTAAACCTTGTAAAAGCTGAGAGAGCCCTTGTAAACATGGATAAAACAGTTGAACTTGCAAAGGAATCCTCAAGAATTAACAAGTTGCTTTACGAAAATGGTATGGCTGCTTCAACAGATGTTTTAGTGGCAGATACAAATTTAGCGCAAGCTGAAATTGGCAGATATCAGCTCTTAGTATCCTATAATATAAGCAAAATGATGTTTGATAACTCAAACTTAATTGGATCAAAATAATTTAGTAATATATTGAAAGTGCAGCAATTTCTTTTGTATAAGAAGTTGCTGTATTTTAATTTATAGGGCATGAAATATAAAACTTTCAAATATAATTCACTGAAACTTCACATTTACATCACATAATAGTAATAAAGTAAATAAAAAGGGAGTGAATTTGATGGTTAAAAATAAACATAACTTAATTAAATATTTGCATATATTATTAACTGTTGTATTCATTTTTGTATTGGTGCTTTCACAAAATGCATTTGGTCAAAGTATCCCTTTAAGTAACGAAGATTCAAACTATAAATTTGAGCTAGGTGAAAAATCAGCTTCAATAGATAATAATGATCATATAGAAAATAAAAATGAAGAATTTGCATACGGCATAATAGAGAGATCGGATGTCCTTGTTATTACGAGTTGCGTTTTAATTGTTGCAGTAGAAATATTAATAGTATTAAAAAATAAAAACAATAAAATAATATGATTTTTAAAAAGTAAGTGTTTTAAAAAATCATTTTATATAGAAAGGTGGAGTCAATTGTTACTCCACCTTAATTTTTACAATTTATGAATCTTTTTATTTATAGCTGTTAGGCCTGATAAAAATAATCCAATATAGGTATTTATGCCAAATACAAAACCTCCGAAACCATAAAGCATAAGCTTTCTGAAATATTTGCCGGCAAAAGAATCAAACATTTCATGTATTTTTTTGGGTTCCATAGCGTATATCTCCTCGCGTGCCATACGGTCAAATTCTATAGCCTTTAGAAGCACATCAAGATTTCTCTTTATGCTTTCTATGGCAGATTTAACCAATATATTCAATAAGTAAGATTTTGTAGTTTCGTCAATAAAATTGAAATTTGATTCTGTGGCCTCTTTCAGTATATCCTTATAGATATCTTTAATTATTATTTCAGCTTCAGTGCTGTTAATAACATTTTTTATATATACTTCAACAGAGTTTATTAATTCATCTTTAATAATAAACTCATATAATTTATCATTGCCATTAATAAAATCCTTATAACAAGTTATCATCTTTTCCAATTGTTGTTCTAAGAAATTATTCTTATTCATAGTCATCACTAAATTGTCGAAAATTGAATTAGTGTCTTCAATTGAAATATGACTGAATAAATCTTTAAACGAAGTTGATTCAATAAATTCATCAGTAATTTCATTTATTAATGGTATAATCATGTTTAATACTATTTCTCTATTTCTGAGCATGTTTTCAGATAAATTAGTTATTAAACTATTTATTTCTTTGCCATATGAGTCAAATATGTTATTAAAATCATGTAATGATAACCATTTTAAAATATCGCTTAAATTAAATTTTTCTAACTTGTTTTCCAACAATGAAACGGCAGCCTTTATCTTATTTTCTAACATTTCAGCATTTTCCGTATTAGAAATATATGTATCCACCATTTCACTTATTTGAATTTTGTTTATACTGCTTTGTAATGTTTCTATCTTAATTTTGTAAAATTTTTCTTCCATAATATTTGTAAAAATATTGTGCAATTCATCCTCTTTATTATCAATAAAACAAGGAATCTTAACATCAATAATTTTATCAATTAATTCATTTACTATAGCATCTCCACCCATTAATGAGTACATGCTTTTTTCTAAAAATCCAAGATTCTTCTTTATTTCATTTTGAACACTGTTCGATAAGATTCCTTTGCTTTTTGCAATGCTGTTTTTTATATAGCCTGTAATCCTATCCAATAATGTAGGAATGTTATTGTTAATATAATTTTTTAATTTTCCATCAAAAATTTCTTCAAAAGTTTTATCTGAGCCTATGGATTTGTTAAATAAGTTAGTTATTGTATCTGCTGCTCTTTTTCTTGAATTTTCAGACAAAATCATTTGATATATCCTGTAAGATATAAAATTATTAAAACTTTTTATATCTAACGATTCAAAAATTTCTTTCAAAGGTTTATTTATCGAGGTAGAATATCTTTCATTATATTTGAGTATAAAGTTTTTAACATTTTTTAAATCGCTGAGATTTTTATTTGTGATATCATAATACTTTTCAATCATCTTATTTACATAACTTTTCATTATGTCAACAAAGTGATATGGTATTTGTGTCTTTAATAAACAGGTTGAATTAAATTTATTATCAATAAAAAATACAATTTCTTCCTTTGAATTAAAAATCCTTTCCTTGGTAAAATTACTTAAATATTTTATATTTTCAGGTGAAAGCAAAGACGAAAATCTGAAATTCTCTATTCCATTTACTGCAAAGCTACTAAGCGTCTTAACATTTTTATCTAGTAAAGTTTTAGTAAAATTATATGTACCGGCAACGATGTTTTCATAATTATTTTTTAAGAGATTATTTAAAATATAATAATCATTTGATTCAATGCTATTCGTGAGACCATTTCTTAAACTATCTTCATATTTGCCAAACAGTTCATTTATACTCTCTTTACTTAATAAGTTCCTGTCAATAAAGACAGACATGTTGTCAGCAAAAACTTTTTTATTCTTTACAATATATCCTAGAGAAAAATTTCGCAAAAAAGGTAATTTACTCAAAAATTTAACTTTCTTATATGGTTTAAAAATCATGTTAATAGCAATTGCATTTGTTGAAAAGCCAACCAGAGAATAAGTGACCATGTTTGCAATATTAATAGTTTCAGGGCTGATAGGACCATTCTGAAATAGAGCCAGGAGTATGCCGGCACTTGTACCCAGAATTCCACCAAAGTACATAATAGGCTTAAGCTCTCTACCTATAAAGTCGTTCGCCAAATTACTCAGTTCGTCATCATCAAGTCTGTTTAAGTTTTCGGTTACGATTCCCTTAACTGATCCTTCAAGGAGATAGTCCAAGTTGTTTATCATTAATGAACGAAGCATTTCAGAACTATTTTTATAAAGATTATCGATTGAATTAATTTTATCAACAGCCAATGATAAATTTTTATTTTTGATATCTTCCATAGCTATATTGTATTTTTTTAATATTTCATTTAAAATTGCATCATGTAGATTAAAATGATCACATATGGACTGCAAATTTTTAGTGGTTAAGTTATTCTTTATTTCAGTTTTAATCATATCCTTAATGTGTTTAGAATTCTTATTGAAAATATTACAAATATAATTTTTAACAGCTGAAATTTTATCATTAAAACTCTCTTCGACCACAAGTTCGTCAAAATTCTTGTTTAATAAGTTATTTAAGTACATACATATTTTTCGACACAAAGAATCAGAAATGTTCTTAGAAGAAAGAATTTTATTCAATATTATCCCTGCTGCTTTTTCCTTTATAATATCAGCTGAATATAACTCTGCAGGCATGATATCCTTTAATTTTAAATTCATTATATAGTTGAAAAACTCATTGAATATTGTTTCAAAATCAGAGTCAAAGTATTCTGTTATGTACTTAGCGGCAATTGATGGTGTTAAAATATTATTTTTTTCAGCACTGGCAAGTATTTGGCTGATTGATACATTGTTTAAATAATCAACTAACTTAAGACTAATATCATTGCTCAACCTTTCAGGATCAGTTTCTTTTTGTACATAATCAATTATTTTTTGTATAATATTATACTTTTGACTTAAATTATCTAAGTACGAATTTTTAATAATATTAAGAAGTTTGCCTTTTATTCCATCAGCTTCATTTATTACTTCATCTACAGACTCTTCTATTATTTTATCTATGTTTTTGCTGTTAGTATTTATCCAGTCAATGATGTTTTGTGTTAATGAAGGAAGATTCTCCAACAAATATGATTTTAAATTTATTTCAAACGATGTGTCCATCAGTTCGAATAAAGTTTTATCATATTTTTTTACATAAGAAAACAAAGAATTACATAACTCTAAAATTGCTTGTTGCCCCTTGTTTGAGTGAATATATTCACTTAATAGCTTTATAATATATATTTTTGTTGATTCGTCTATTGAAATAATATCTTTAAACGGTTTTTCGTATAGCATTTCTTTAACAACCATCAAAGATTCATTAAATTCTGTAACTTTAGAAATATCAATTACAACATCAAATATTTTATCGTTGAAACTGCTTGTTATAACTTCATTTAATTTTTGTACAAATCTTTCAGTGCCGACAATTATTTTGTTTTCAGTACCTTCTAGCAAGTCTATCAACTTAGTGCGTTTATTTTCGGAGTATGCAGACTCTAAAAATTCATCTATCATATTTGAGTTATTTAATAAATCATTTATAGAGTCAAATAGTGAACTAGAAATTTTATCTATCTGTGTTTTTGTTAAAAAATTATCAATTTTAATGTTATTAAAAAGTATATTAGTTATTTCAACTATGTTTTTATCCAAAATATTCATGAAAAAATTACCAGATAATTTCATCGTAGAATCAATTCCATCGACATCGGAGAATTTATCAGAACTTGCAAATTCATAGAGACAATTTTTAAAAAAGTCTTCAGTAATTAATTCAAATTTAGATTTAAAAGATTCGTCAGTAAGAATTTTATTTAATTTGTTTTTATTAATAATATCATTTTCTACCAGAGAACTAAGGTTATCTATAAATTCATTTCTTGTTTTCTTTATAACTCCACCTATTTTCAGTGGTGTATATTCTTTAAAAAGCATATTTATAGCATAATCATTAGTGATGTATCCTGAAGCACCGCCGAGTATTGCTTGTATTATGTAATTATATATTATGTCATTCATAATATTTGTTCTTCCTTTCAAATTAATCTGTTGAGATTATATCACTATAGTATAAAATATGCAAAAGAAACTAATAATTAAAATTGTATTGATTTATCATAAAAATTATAGTAAAATAATGTTAATTACGCAGAATAATTAGGAGGATAAAGTAAATGAAAACGTATAACATTGACAAAATTAGAAATGTTGCATTAATTGGCCATGGTAATTGTGGCAAAACTACACTTACGGAAGCACTTTTATACATAACAAAAGTAACAAACCGAATGGGAAAAGTTGAAGATGGAAATACAGTGTCAGATTTCGATAAAGAAGAAAAAGATAGACAGTTTTCAATAGGAACATCAATTATACCTGTAGAGTATGATGATACTAAAATTAATTTTCTTGATACTCCTGGTTATTTTGATTTTGTAGGTGAGGTTTTTGGGGCTCTCCGTGTTGCCAGTGGTGCGGTAATAGTTGTAGATGCAAGTGCCGGCGTAGAAGTAGGTACCGAAAAGTCTTGGAAATATGTTGAACAGAGAAATATACCAAGAATAATTTTTCTTAACAAAATGGATAAGGAAAACGTTAAGTTTGATGCAGTCCTTGAAGAATTAAGAGAAAAATTTGGGAAAAAGGTAGTGCCGTTTGCAGTTCCAATTGGTGAAGCGGATAACTTCAGAGGTTATGTTGATATAGTTGCAAGACAAGGCTACTTGATGGAAGGAAAAGAGCTGGTTCAGATGGAAGCTCCACAGGAAGCATTGGATAAAGCGGACGAATTGAGAAATGTATTGATGGAATCTGTTGCTGAAACAGATGAAGAAATGTTGGAGAAATTTTTTAATGGTGAAGAATTTACTAATGAAGAAATTCATAACGGATTAAGAAAGGCAGTTCTTACCGGTGACTTGGTGCCGGTTGTTGTAGGTTCAGCATCTAAGGCAATGGGACCTAAAATAGTTATGCACATGATTACAGAATATTTACCAAGTGCCGAAGATCTAAAAGAAGTTAAGGGTATGAATGACGAGGTTGAAGAAGTAAGAAAAGTAGATCCATCAGAGCCGTTGTCAGCACTGGTTTTTAAAACGGTAGTCGATCCGTTTGTAGGAAAAATAACGCTTTTCAAAGTTTTATCAGGCGTTATGAAAAAGGATAGTGAAGTTTACAATGCCAGAAATAGAGAAACAGAAAGAATTGGAAGTGTATTCTTTTTAAGAGGTAAGGATCAGGTTGAATCTTCAGAAATATCATCAGGAGATATAGGTGCAACTTCAAAATTACAATACTTTAAAACAGGAGATACTATTTCAATTAAAACACACCCTATAGTGTATGATGGAGTTGATTTTCCAAAGTCATGTTTCTTTATGGCAATTAAAGCAAAAACAAAAGACAATGATGAAAAAGTTGGTTCAGGACTTCATAGATTAAACGAAGAGGATCCGACGTTTACGATAGAAAGAAATGTTGAAACAAAAGAGCAGGTGATTGGCGGTCAAGGTAATATTCAATTATCTGTTATAGCAAGTAAATTAAAGAATAACTTTAAAGTTGATGTTGATTTAACTAACCCTAAAGTTGCTTACAGAGAAACAATCAGAGGTAAATCAGATGTACAAGGTAAACATAAAAAACAATCAGGTGGAGCAGGTCAATACGGAGATGTTCATATCAGATTTGAACCGACTACAGAAGAATTTGTTTTTACAGAAGAGATATTTGGAGGTTCAGTTCCAAGAAACTATATACCGGCAGTAGAAAAAGGCTTAAGAGATTGCTTAGAGAAAGGTGTTTTAGCCGGATGCAAGGTTGTTAATGTTAAAGCTACATTATACGATGGTTCTTACCATGATGTTGACTCCAACGAAATGGCATTTAAAGTTGCTGCTTCATTGGCATTTAAGAAAGGTATGACAGAAGCAAAACCTGTACTTCTCGAACCTATCGCAAAGGTTGAAATAGAAATCCCAGATGAATACATGGGAGATATAATGGGCGATATGAACAAAAGAAGAGGAAAAATCCTCGGAATGGAACAGCAACCCGATGGAACACAGAAAGTAATGGCAGAGGCACCACAGGCTGAAATGTACACATATGCCATAGATTTGAAATCTATGACTCAGGCAAGAGGCAGCTTCACAATGGAATTTTTAAGATATGATGAAATGCCATCCAATATGGCCGAAAAAGTTATAGCGGATTACAAAGCAAAAGCTGAATAAAATTATTGTAAACAAAGAACCTCATAAAATTTGAATCGACCCCCAAAAGTTAGACCAAAAATTTAACTGATGGGAGGTCGGCTTATTTTTCATGAGGTGCGTTATTTCTAAAAAATAATATTAGATTATTATGCAAATTCTAAATAAACAGGTTAATTATTAGTCATACTTTCACTTTTGCATATCAAAATTTAATATTTTCCAATTACTTTAATTGCTAATAGTACAAGTACCAATATAATGCTTGGTTTTACTATTTTGCTGCCATTTTTCAATACTAATCCTGATCCTATATAGCTTCCTATCATATTGCAGACAGCTCCGGCTATGCCAAGTAGAATAATCACTTTTCCATTAAATAAAAACACAATAAATGAAGTTATGTTTGTTGTTAAATTAATTACTTTTGCGTGTGCGTTTGCTGTCTTTATACTTATTTTAGCAAATACGGAAAATGCTATTATAAGGAATGTCCCTGCTCCGGGTCCATAAAATCCATCATATCCTCCAATTACAAATGCTGATAAAATCGCCGTTTGATATGTACGTTTGTCCAAATTAATTTCATCAGAACCATTATCATTAAATAATTTTTTATTCAGAACAAAAAAAGCAGATAACGGCAGAACAATAAACATGCCCCAAAGCATATACTTTTCATCAACAATCAGCGATAGATGGGATCCTATTGAAGCTCCAACGATTGCTGCAACCACCGATGGTATTGCAAGCTTTATATTCACTAATTTGTTCTTAATAAATCTATAAGTTGCTAATGCAGTACCACAAGCTGACGACATTTTGTTAGTTGCAATTGCATTATGAGGTGGTAAACCCGCAATCAAAAAGGCTGGAAGAGAAATCAATCCGCCACCGCCGCCGATGGCATCGATCATACCTGCAAAAAATAACATCGGGCAAACAATTAAAAACATTTCTACTGTTAATTTCATTATATTTCTCCATTTACATTTACTTTTACTCTTAATATATATTAAGAGTAAATTTTAAAATTCAACATCTTGTTGCCGCAATTAAAAATAATAGCACAACATTTAAATTATAGTGTGAGATTAGATAAAAGTCAATAAACATCCAGTAATAATAAGGGAAATATTAGGGTTCAGAATTTAAGAGGTAAAATTTCATTTGGTATAAAAGTTTTTAAAAAAAAAAAATAAACTATAACTATTTCTTATTGGAATAAAGTCGTAAATTGTGGTAATATGACATCTGAACAAATAGACAATGTAAGGGGAGGAAAAATGTATAAGATTGTAAATAAAATAACGATATTAATACTATCTTTATGTATGATATTTTCATTAAGTGGATGCACAAAAACAGATGAAGAAACTCAAAAACCTGTAGAAAAAGGAGAAACTGAGTCAACTGAACCAGTAGTTTCAACGATTAATAAGGATGAACTAAAAGCTAACATTGACAAAAGTGATTGGATTGTTGTTGATACAAGGGACAACAATGCTTTTAATGGCTGGGCAATGGATGGTGTTGAAAGAGGCGGACACATTGACGGTGCAGTTGATTTTTCTGCAAATTGGTTAAAAGTTGATGTTGATAATAAAGAACAAATATTATCAGATACTTTAAATGCAAAAGGTATTACATCAGATAAAAACATAGTTCTTTATGATACAAATGGTGTGGATGCAGCAGAGGTAGCTGAATATTTAAAAAGTAATGGATTTACAAATATATTTACATTTGATGTAAATGAATGGGCAAAAGACGAAACTCTTTCTATGGTTAGCTATCCTAATTATGAATACATAGTTCCGGCATTGTGGGTAAATCAATTAATAAAAGGTGAAAAACCTGAAACATACGAAAATGATAAATTTAAAATATTTGAAGTTTCATGGGGAGAACCTTCTGAAGATTATATAAAATCTCACATAGAAGGAGCTGTTCATATAAATACAGATGAAGTTGAAGTTGGACCTATATGGAATAGATTATCAGATGAAGAACTTGAGCAATTTGCTCTGAATAATGGAATAACTAATGATACTACAGTAATTTTATATTGCAATGATTTATCTTCAATGCCAGCCTATAGAGTGGGAGCTATACTCAAATATGTTGGTGTAGAAGATGTGAGAATACTTAATGGTGGATTTCAAAGTTGGACAAGAGCAAATTACGATGTATTTGAGGGAAATGTTGAAAAAACCGCTGTTGAGAGTTTTGGGATACAAACACCTGCTCATCCGGAATATATAATTGATATGAAGGAAGCAAAGGAAATATTAGCAAATCCTGACACATCACAATTAGTATCTGTTAGAAGTTGGGAAGAATATATTGGTGAAACGCCAGGGTACAGTGATATTACAATAGCAGGAAGAATACCTGGCGATTATTGGGGACAAGATATTGGATCGTATGTAAATATAGATGGTACAATGAGAAATTTTGATGAAGTGTTATCATTGTGGAAGGAATGGAATGTTGATAAAGATAAATATTTGGCATTTTATTGTGGAACAGGCTGGAGAGTTGCAGAAGCTTTATATTATTCCAGAGTTGCAGGTCTAGAAAATACTGCTCTGTTTGACGGAGGATGGTATGAGTGGATTGCTGATACTACAAACCCTATAGAAACAGGAGTTCCCAATAAATAAAGCGCAATGAAGAAAGCTCTGAAAGCAATTTATTATCTAATAAAAATAGCAATTTTATTTGTGCCATTTATTCTCGACTACTTTGGCAGAATTAAAATGGGCATGCATAGATTCCTCATTGCTAAAACATATATTATGGAGAGTAAAATTACGGATTTTCATATTATTGGATTAAAAACAGCGGCTGTATTAATCTTTATATTTGTGGTTATATATGCTGTGAAGAGAAGTGAAATATTATATGCTCTTTTTACTTCCTCTTTTGCATTAAACGTGATTTTATTTTTCAGTAAGCTTATTGATGCCAAGGTATACTATTTTTATATTATATGCTTTGCATCTGTAACCATTTTATGTTTAATTGATTTTTTAATTAAAGTTATCATTGGAAACATGAAGAAAGTGAATTAGTTGAAAAAACAAATTAATAGTTTAAGATGTAAATTGAGAAAAAGTATAAAAGTTATTTAACTTTTTACTAATATAATTAAGAAGATTATTAAAAAATTGGAGGTAAGAGAATGAAAAGATTTAAAACACTGTTATTAATAGGATCGCTACTGGCTGTCAGCATGTTAACAGCTGTTGGATGCAGTAAGACTGAGACAGAAAAACCTGCAGACTCAGGCAATAAATCAGAAGAAACTCAGACAGAAGGAGTTGGGGAGTTAACAAAAGATAATCCTTTACAAGTTAACAAAGAAGATGGGACTGTAACTTTTCTGGCACAAGTAAATGGTAAGTATTTTTATGAAGCAACTAGACATGCTGCAGTTTTTGCAGATGGGTCTAATGGAGAGAAAGCAGTATTTCGTGCTTTTGCAAATCCGGAAGATTTTTATAATGCTATAATGGAAATTGGAGCTAAAGCTGGAGAAAACATGACTTTAGAAAATAAAGAAACTACTAAAGTAGAAGGCGACGCTTTTGATGTATCCGTTAATTGGACTGGAGCAGATAAAGCAGTTTCAATTGATGAAGCTATAACAGACAGTAATGGAACTCCAATTGATATTCGCTTTGGTGGTAATTTGGCTAATGCATTAGATAAAAAAACAGGTTGCCTAATTTGTCTTGATAGCTGTCCGGTAGGAATAACTAGCAATGCTGCATACACATATGGTGCTGTGGAAAATACGAAAGAAGTAGAATTTATGGGTAATAAAGATATTCTTCCAGAAGACGGTACTTATGTTGCTGTAACCATGAAATTGAAGAAATAGGTTTAAATTAAAAGATTATAAAAGATACCTTATATAAAATTATATTTAAACGATATTGGGGCATTGTTCCTACCGGGACATTGCCCAGTTGTCTTTTGTATAAATTTTGATTGAGGAAATATTGGAAATAAAATTTAAATGTGAGGTTGTTTATGATTTTGAGAGTTGGAAAATCTATGTCGTGGGGATTCATTACAGGATATTTTGCTGCATTGCTTTTAAGTCGTTGGACATGGTTGGAAATGAGGATGAACACATCATTTGCCATACTTTTATTTACTTTATTGGGCGGTGTATATGGAGTTTTAAAGAATTCTAAATGCAGTAAAAAATGGTTTTTTAGCGCTGAAATGTTGATTCTTATAATATTCTTGACAATATATCACGATTTTGGAGTACTAACTATAATGCCCGCTATTAAATTAAAAGAAGCTTTTTTTCTGAGCTCACTTTCTCTTTCTCAAGCAAATATTGTACTTTTATTATTGTTGTTTATATGTAATGCTTTATGGCTTATTCCTCACAAATAAAGCAAATATGTGAAAAAAAATTATAATTAGATAATATTTATAATTTTTTATTATTGGAATAATGAAAATTATTATGTTAACATTAATATGAATATACATATTGACTAATCTTAAAAAATAATTAGGGTGGCGAGCAATGAAAAAGAAAATTATTACAATGTTATCTATAGCAGTTATATTAATTCTGTTTAAGTATTACAATGTATTTGACTTTTTTAAATTTGATAATATTAATGATTTGAAGGTATATATAAACTCATTTGGGTTATTGTCACCTGTAGTTTTCATTTTATTATTTATTGTAGCCACAATAGCGTTTATACCCGGATTGCCAATAACTATTTTAGCTGGAGTATTATTTGGCACATGGTGGGGAACTTTATATGTAATTATAGGATCTACTATTGGCGTTTCTGCATCATTTTTAATAGGAAGATTTTTAGGCAGAGATTTTATAAAAAAAATGGTGGATAAAAATGAGAAAATGAAAAAATTAGATAGCTTTATTAGTGAACAAGGAAATACCATTTTGATAATCAGCAGGTTAGTTCCTATTTTTCCATTTAATTTACAAAATTACGCTTATGGAATTACAGATATAAGTTTTCACACATATTTTTGGTATTCATTAATATTTATGATACCCGGAACGTTTATATATACTTGTTTTGGTGCATTAGCATATAGTTCTATTCCAACTAGAGATCTTGTTATATATTCTAGTTTATTGCTTATAGGACTTTGTTGTTTAGTAATTCTTCCAAAAAAATTTTTTAATTTGAAAAAAAGCTCTATAAATTAAATGCAAGGAGAATCCATGGAAAAGAAATCATCTCTAAAAAATAAGAATATAAAAAAGATTGTTGTTGTAGCTATTATAGCAGCTTTAATACTGTCTTATTTTTTTATTCCGAAAGTAAATAATTTAATAAACGTAGTTGTTACAATGTTTGGTTCTATGAGTGTAGATAAAGTTATATTGTACATAAGGTCATTTGGAGTATATGCAGTTATAGTTTCATTTTTATTAATGATGTTTCAGTCTATAGCGGCTCCGTTGCCTGCGTTCTTAGTTACATTTGCAAATGCAGCTATCTTTGGATGGTGGCAGGGAGCAATATTATCATGGACCAGTTCTATGGCAGGGGCAGCATTATGTTTTTATATAGCAAAAATTTTAGGACGCGATGCAGTTGAAAAATTAACAAGTAAATTTGCAATGGACAGTGTAGATGGATTTTTTAAGAAGTATGGTAAACATACTATTATCATTTGTAGATTACTGCCATTTGTATCATTTGATTTCATTAGTTATGCCGCCGGACTTACATCCATGAGCTTTTTGTCTTTTATTGTAGCCACAGGAATTGGACAACTTCCCGCAACAGTAGTGTATTCTTATGTGGGCGGTATGTTGACTGGCGGAGCGCAGAAAGTTGTAACTGCATTGTTGATATTATTTGCACTGAGCATTTTTGTAATGCTGTTTAAGCAAATGTATACCGAAAGACAAAATAAAAAGAAAGAAATTAAATGAAATGAATAATCGTCAAATAATAGTGAAGAATCATCAAATAATGAGTTTTAATAAAATATTTGCAAAAATACAACCGGGTCAAGATATATTCTGGCCTGGATGTGCTATTTTATCTCTTGGAAGCGAAATTACAGAAAAAACATACGGCTTACTTAAAACGAGAATTCCTGACCTTTCATACAGTACTTTTTGTTGCGGTAAGCCTTCTATTCATATATACAACGGAAAAGATTTTAAGAAAAGAATGGACTTTATAAAGAAAAAATTAAATGAGAACGGAACAAAAAAAATTTATACTTTATGTCCAAATTGTTATGTCACATTATCGGAATTTAGTGATTTTCAGGTTCAATCAGCATGGTCACTGATTGATGAATGCTTCCCGGATGAAAAGTATGATATGTTAAAAGGAACTGTTTTGTCACTTCATGATCCATGCCCTGTTGTAAAAGATATAGAATCAGCAGATTCTGTAAGAAATATATTGAGCAAAATGGGTGTTGAGATTTTGGAATTTAAAAACAACAGAGAAAAGACTATTTGCTGTGGTAAAAAAAATATGCTTATGACAATGCATCCTGAAAAAGGTAAAAAGATGTTTGATGTCAGAGCCTCGCAAGCTCCATCTAAAGAGATAGTAACGTACTGTGCATCGTGTGTAGATACATTTAGGAACAATTCCTTTAATGCAAAACATGTGCTTGAACTGTTGTGGGAAACACAAACCAAAGGTTCTTGGCTAAATAGATATAAAACAGTGAAGGCTATACAAAGGAGTGTAAATAATGCTTGATACGTATGGTAGAAAATATATTGATAAATTTTTCAATAAAACTGCCGATTATTTTTTGAAACGGAATCTCAAACCTAACGACATAACAGTAATTGCTTTAATATTAGGTGTTTCGGCAAGTGTGTTTTTTTATTTTGAAAATTATTTGGTATCAATAATTTTATTGTGGGTTTCAGGATATTTAGATGCTGTTGACGGAGCTATGGCAAGAAAAAATAAATCTATAACCAAAACAGGAACTTTATTGGATATTTGCTTTGATAGAATCGTAGAAATTATTTTTATTATTGTATTTGCCCTTAAACATGCCAATGCAGTTTTCGCCCTTTTATGCCTTGCTTGCACAATAGTATTATCAATGTCAATATTTTTAACAAGTGGTATGCTTATAGAAAATAAAGGCAAAAAAAGCTTTTATTATCAAGCAGGTCTTATGGAAAGAACAGAAGGCTTTATTATGTTTACTTTAATGATAATATTCAATAAATATATGAAGGAATTATCATTTTTTTATGCTGCATTAATTTTATTTACGGCAGGACAAAGATTAATAAGTTCAATAAATATACTGGAGGGTACAAATGAAAAATAGAAATATTAAGATTGTAATTGGTTTTTTAGTTGTAGTGATAATAGCTGCAGCGGCATTTTTAAAGGGTAATGAAAAAGATACTGTCACTTTTTATGGCTGGGGTGGAGATGTAAGGGTAAATGAGTGGATAGACACGAAATTATCACCTTATGTAAAAGAAACATATGGTATAGATGTGGTAAGGGTTCCTATGAACATAGATGAAATTTTAATGAAGCTTACAAATGAAAAAAATCGCAGTGATGCAGGATCAATAGATGTAATATGGTTAAATGGAGAAAACTTTTATTATGCAAAGCAATATGATTTGCTGTATGGTCCATTTGTAGATAAGATAGAAAATGCAAATAAATATGTTGATTTAACAGGTCCTGAAGCGACTGTAGATTTTGGATATGATACAGAAGGATACGAGGCGCCATGGGGCAAAGCTCAGTTTGTTTTTATGTATGATAAAAGCCTTGTAAATGTACCTCCTAAAAACTCAGCAGAGTTGAAAGAATTTGTTATGAAAAATCCCGGAGTATTTACTTATCCAGAAGCCACTGATTTCGTTGGTTCTGCTTTCATAAGAACAGTTATATATGATATAGTGGGATATGAAAATATTAAGGATTTACCGGCAGATTATGATACTGTTAAAAAAGTTGTCGAACCTGCAATGAATTATTTGAATGAAATAAAACCATATTTATGGAAAGATGGAAATACCTATCCGAAAGATTCGGCTCAACTTGATGGACTTTACCAAGATGGAGAATGTTATATTGCAATGGACTATAATGCAAATAAAGCTTTGAGCAAAGTTATTGATAAGAGTTGGAGCCAAGAAACAGAGACATTTGTATGGGATAACGGAACTCCATTTAATACCCATTATCTTGCAATTGCATCCAATGCACCTAATTTAGAAAATGCGCTTAAATTCATAGATGCAGCACTATCTCCTGCAATGCAGATTTCAAAGTCAGAACTAGACGGATGGGCAGATATGCCAGTATTAGATTATGATAAATTAACATCAGATGAACAAGAACAATTAGATACAGCTATGACTCCGGCTTCAGGATATGAAAACACCATTTTAAGTTATGAAGAACTTTCAAAATATAAAATGCCTGAAATAAGAGCGGAGTTAGTAACTATAATTGAAAAGATCTGGGAGGATGTGGTTCTTTTTGACGAGCAATAAAAATAAACGGATTTTGGGTAAGGCAGCTATGTTGATGCCATCAATTATAATTGTGGTTTTTATCACTATATATGTAATTATAAATACATTAAAGGAAAGCTTAGGTATTATTCCTGAGCTTTTTTTAAATAAATTAACTTTTAGTTATTACATTGAACTTATTAATAATCATATCTTTTTTAAAAGCTTGATATATAGTTTTTATATTGCTTTAGTTTCAACTATATTATCAACTATTTCAGGTACTTATTTGGGATATGCTGTATCAAAATCTAAAGGCATACTCTTCAATATAATATATAGGTTTCCAATACTTTTATCATATATTGCTGCTGCGTCACTAATTTACAGCACATACAGTGATAAAGGATTTTTGTATCACATATTTTTAATTTTGGGTATAAAAATAGACTTTAATATAATATATAATGCCAGCGGTATTGCTGTAATATTGTTAAACATGTTTAAGGGAATTCCTTTTATAGCATTTTCCGTATGTCCAATATTTATGAAAACAGAAGCATCATATAAGGAAACAGCTAAAAATCTGGGATGTTCAAATATAATGTATATAATTAAGGTTTTATTGCCTATGTCCAAGCAGTCAGTAATAACCTCATTTCTGATTATTTTTAATTATAATTTGTTTACATATGAAGGATTTTATTTTTTAGGACCATCAAATCCGGTTTCTATAGGAATTCTTGCATATCAAACTTATATAAATCCGGATATGACAAGCAGAGCACTTGGAATGTCAATAAACATGGTTATGATTATTTTATCATTGATTCTTTGTACGTTATACTATAATATAATAAAGAATAATTATCATAATAAAATAGAGGATACAGTTAATGAATATGAAAGTATTGAATAAAACTATAACAGCAATTATTATTTTATTTATAATAACTCCCATGGTGTCCATGCTTATTTGGTCATTCTTTTCAAGCTGGACTCAGGAAAGCTTATTACCTCAGAATTTCAGTTTAAGAGGGTTCTCATATTTTTTTAGATCCAAGGATTGGATTATTGCGGCTAAGTCGGTAGGATTTTCATTATTAGCAGCCTTTTTCTCACTGGTTTTAAGCATAATGATTTCCAGAGTTTTAATTGTCAGCAATTTTAAACACAAGGTTAAGTTGGAAAGTGTGTTTTATTTGCCGATGCTTTTACCTGTAGTAAGTATATGCATGGGAAGTCATAAATTATTTTTAAGCTTATTTTCAGGAATGTGCGGGATTATGGTTTTTGTTTTACATGTTTATTTTTCATTGCCATATGCTTTTAAAATGGTGTATTCTTATTACATTTTATGGGGTGTTGAACAGGAACAAGTGGCAAGAGGTCTTGGAGCAAATAAATATCAAGCATTTTATCTTGTTAACATACCGGTTTATTTAAAAGGTTATATTTCGAGTTTTATAATGGCATTTATAATTTCATATTCACAGTATTTTATTAATTTTTTTATAGGAGATTCAAATTTTGTAAATTTTTCAATGATTATGACTCCATACATATCCGGGTCAAATAGAAATATTTCTTCTTTGTATACCCTTATGTATATTTTATGTGGTATAATTGTCATGATATTTTGCTCATTTATTGAGAAAATATATAAAAATAATATAGAAAGAAATGAAGAAATATGAGCTTTTTAGAATTAAAAAATATACATTATAGTGTTGGAAAAAATGAAATTTTAAAAAATATAAATTTAAATATAGACAAAGGGCAGTTTTTTTCCATATTAGGTCCCAGCGGAGCAGGAAAAACAACTATTTTCAGAATCATAACAGGTGCTCTAATAGTTGATAGCGGTGAAATTCTTTTGGATGGTACTTTTATTAATGATGTGCCTATGGAAAAAAGAGAAATAATTATGGTTCACCAATCAAAACAACTGTTCCCTTACATGTCTGTTTTAGATAATATTCAGTTTGGCATGAAAGTGAGGAAGCTTGAAAGGAATTTAATAAATCAAAAAACAGATGATTTGTTGAAATTGTTCAATATGCAGTCTCATGTAAAAAAATATCCTCATCAATTATCCGGAGGTCAACAGCAATTAGTTGCACTTATGCGAGCCCTGGCTGTAGATCCTAAAATTCTTTTACTTGATGAACCCTTTACAGGACTTGATGATAATCTAAAAAATTATATGAGAGGATTTATATTAGACATACATAAAAAGCTAAAAGTTACCATGGTGATGATTACTCACGATAAAGAAGATGCTTTTTTCATGAGCGATAAAATAGCTTTTATTTTTAATGGTGAAATTATTTTAAATGAAACTCCTCGCAATTTGTGCAATAAAACTAATATAAGTGCTGTTGATAATTATCTTGGCGATATAATTTTGCTGGATAATGGCAGAATAGTGTTTTCAGATAAAATTATAGATGTTGTAGACTAAGATATAATTGTATGAAATAACTAGTAAATAACAGGAATATTATAATATATGAAGTAAATTTATTTTATTTTTTATATTTAGTAATATTTCCTTTTTTTTTGCTAAAAATAGAACTTGAAAACAATTTTAACAATGCTATAATGAATTAAAGGTCAAAGAAAGTCAAAGTTAAAGTCAGAAATTAAATATTAGGATAAGGATGCGATACTGTGTCAAAATTAAGTGATATAATAGAAGATTTTATCAAAGAACTTATGGATGCTAACAGCAATAGTGTAATTGAAATTCAACGAAATCTATTAGCGCAGCAATTTGATTGTTCTCCATCTCAAATTAATTATGTATTAACAACTAGGTTCAACAATGATAGAGGATATATAATTGAGTCTAGAAGAGGCGGTGGTGGGTACATTAGAATTTTCAAGGTAGAAACATCAAAATACGATGACTTCGATAAAATTTTGCATGAAACTATCGGTGATAATATAACAATTAACAAAGCTTTTGATTTAATTGACAGATTAAGTAATGAAGGCATAATAACCAATAAAGGTCAAAATATAATGAAAAGAACATTGAGTGATAGAGCATTAAGTAGAATTTCTTATGAAGACAGGAATAAAATAAGAGCGGATTTACTAAAAGAGATGATACTGGCAACAATAGAAGAAGATGAATAGAATTATATAAATTATATAAGGAGGTATAAATATGTTATGTAATGAATGCGGTAAAAATGATGCTACCGTCCATGTAACTCATATTATTAATGGAAAAAAGACAGAAAATCACCTTTGCGAAGAATGTGCAAAGAAAAATCAATCAATTCTCAATTCAACTTTCTCAATGGAGAATTTATTTTCTGCTATGTTAAATAATGCATTTAATGGTGCGACATATTTGCCTAGTAAAGGTTGTTCTACATGTGGTATGACATATGATGAATTTAGAAATATAGGTAAATTTGGATGCGGAGATTGTATAGAGACATTTAAGCCCAAGCTGATGCCTGTTGTAAAAAATATTCAAGGATACGATACTCATCAAGGTAAAATCCCTAAGAGGGCAGGAGGAGATTACAAGGTGCAAAAGGATATAGAGAGGCTTAAGGCACAATTAAAACAAATGATAGAACAAGAAGAATATGAAAAAGCCGCCCTATTGAGAGATAAAATTAGAGAAATGGAAAGCAATATTTAGCAAAAATAATCAAGAAGGGAATGATTATTATGGATAAAGAAAACGAAATTGTAATGACCAGCAGGATACGACTTGCAAGAAATTTAAAGAATTATAAATTTCCTACAAAAATGGATGGTGAAGATGCTAATAGAATAATACATGACACGAACGATGCAATAAATAATTATAGTTCAAGCTTGAATTATAGGCTTTTGTATATGAAGGATTTATCTGATATTGAAAAAAATGTACTTATAGAAAAACATTTAATAAGTCCGGCTTTGGCTGAACACAAAGATAGAGGTGCATTACTTTTAAGTCCTGATGAGAAAAGCTCTATAATGGTTAATGAAGAAGATCACATCAGGATTCAGTCGCTGGGGTCCGGGATGTGTTTAAATGAATGTTGGGAAAAAGGTACAAAGATTGATGATGTTTTAGAGGAAAAACTTGATTATGCATTCGATAGAGAGTTAGGTTATATAACTTCTTGCCCCACTAATATTGGAACAGGTATGAGGGCATCTGTAATGCTTCATTTGCCGGCATTATCAATAACTAATCAAATAGATAAGTTGCTATATGCGATATCACAGCTTGGAGTTGCTGTAAGGGGCGTTTATGGTGAAGGAACAAAATCAATGGGTCATTTATATCAAATTTCCAATCAGGGAACCCTAGGGGCATCAGAAGAGAAATTAATTGAAAAAATTACACAAATAGTAGTTCAAATTATTCAAAAAGAAAAAGCAACCAGGGAAGTGCTAACTAAAAATAATAAAGAAGAAATTGAAGATGAAATATACAGAGCACTTGGACTTTTGTCATACGCAAGAAGCATTTCAACTGATGAAGCCATGAAACTTATATCACTTGTTAAACTGGGAAGAGAAATTGGCATAATTAATGGTTTACAAAATAAAGATTTGTATGATTTGATGGTTAAGGTTCAGCCTAACAATCTCTTGTCTGCAGCTAATAACAATTTGACAGTTAAAGAAAGAGATAATAAGAGAGCAGAGTTTATAAGAAATGAACTAAAAGATTAAAAAAAGTAAAAATTGGGTAATATATACTAATTAATATAGTCAGGAGATGATAAATATGATAAACGAATTTAATAATTCTGCCAAGAAAGCAATTAACAATGCTCAGGAAGAAGTTAAAAGATTCAAACATCAAGTTCTTGGAACTGAACATATACTTTTGGGATTAATGATGGAAGAGGAAGGTATTGCTGGAAAGCTACTTAGAAATAAATTGGATGTAGAGACTGTTAGAGAAATTGTTAAAAAAACATCTGGTGTTGGAGAAGTAATGCCTGAATATATAACAATAAGTCCAAGAAGTAAAAATATAATTGAGATGGCTCGCCAATATTCTATTCAACTAAAAGTTCCATATATAGGTACGGAACATGTTCTTCTGGGTCTAATAGATGAAGGTGAAGGTATCGGGGCTCAAATAATTAAATCTCAAGCAAGCCTCCAAGAGTTAAAGAATGAAGTTATTCAAGCTATAAGAGGTGGTCAGGAGAGTGAAGAAGGTATAAATCAAACCTCAAGTGTGCAAGGGAATAAAGCAGCAAGTACTAAGACTATAGATAAGTATGGTATAGATTTAAACAAACAAGCAAAAGAAGGAAAACTTGACCCTGTTATAGGAAGAGAAAATGTTATTGAAAGGGTAATACAAATATTATCCAGAAGAACAAAAAACAACCCATGCTTAATTGGAGAGCCGGGCGTAGGTAAAACAGCTATTGCTGAAGGCTTAGCACAAGAAATAGTAAAGGGTGATGTCCCTGAAATGTTGAAGAATAAAAGGGTAGTTACCTTAGACTTATCAGGAATGGTTGCAGGAGCTAAATATAGAGGCGAATTTGAAGAAAGACTCAAAAACGCTATAGATGAAATAAAGGCGTCAGGAGATATAATTCTTTTTATAGATGAAATGCATACTATAATAGGAGCCGGCGCATCTGAAGGGGCTATTGATGCATCAAATATATTAAAACCGGCGTTAGCCAGAGGAGAACTTCAGGTAGTCGGAGCAACAACTATTGATGAATACAAGAAACATATTGAAAAAGATGCAGCCCTTGAAAGAAGGTTTCAACCAATAACTGTTGACGAGCCAAGTGTAGAAGACACAATACAAATATTAAAAGGTTTGAGAGATAAATATGAAGCTCACCATAAAGTTGTCATAACAGATGATGCTATAGAAGCTGCTGCAAAATTATCTCACAGATATATTTCAGATAGATTTTTACCTGATAAAGCAATAGATTTAATTGATGAAGCAGCATCAAGGGTCAGACTTAAATCTTCTACAGCTCCAAAGGGATTAAAAGAAATTGAAAATAAAATAAAAGAGCTTAAGAATGAAAAGAGAGTAGCTATAAATAATCAAAATTTTGAAAAAGCTGCATCTTTTAGAGATGAAGAAAAGAAATTGACTGATGAATTAGAGAGACAAAAAGAGGAATGGGCGGCTAAGACCAATTCCAAGGATGCAAAGATTGAATATGAAGAAATAGCGGATATAATAGCTCAGTGGACGGGTATACCCACTAAGAAACTTCAAGGGGATGAATCTGATAGACTGTTAAATATGGAAGACATACTCCACAATAGAGTAGTTGGGCAGAAAAAGGCTGTGGAAGCAATTGCAAAGGCTATTAGAAGGTCTAGAGTAGGACTCAAGGACCCTAAAAAACCTATTGGTTCATTTATATTTTTAGGACCTACAGGAGTTGGGAAAACAGAACTTTCAAAAGCTTTAGCAGAGTCTATGTTTGGAGATGAAAACTCCATGATTAGAATCGATATGTCTGAATACATGGAGAAACATTCAGTATCAAAGCTGGTTGGTTCACCTCCGGGATATGTTGGATTTGATGATGGTGGGCAATTAACTGAAAGAGTTAGAAGAAAACCATATTCAGTTGTACTTTTCGATGAAATAGAAAAAGCACATCCGGATGTATTTAATATATTATTACAAATACTTGATGATGGCAGACTTACTGATTCGAAAGGTAGAACTGTAGACTTTAAAAATACCGTTATAATTATGACATCAAACGTAGGTGCAAATACTATTAAAAAGCAAAAATCCTTAGGATTTATGTCAAATTCCACTAATGAAGAAGTATCAGAATATGAAAAAATGAAAGAAAATGTAATGAGTCAGCTTAAAGAGACATTCCGACCTGAATTCTTAAATCGTATAGATGAAATTATTGTTTTCCATTCATTAAGCAGGGAAAATATTAAGCATATTGTGTCATTAATGATTAATAATTTATCTAACAGGCTTGAGCAGCTTAATATTAAAATAGAAATTGATGATAAGGCTAAAGATTTGTTAGCTGATGCAGGCTTTGATCCTGTTTATGGGGCACGACCACTTCAAAGAGAAATAAGAAGAAAGATTGAAGATAGGCTGTCTGAAGAACTTTTAAAGGGCACAGTTAAAAAGTCAGATGTTATAAAAATATCGGCAGATGATAAGGACTTAGTGTTTTCAAATGAAAGATAGCTGCAAAAAATGAATAAAAAAATCTAAAAAATACTTGACATTTTTTAAAAAGTGGATATAATAATAAAAAATGAGTAATAAATATTTAAGCGATGATAGGAAGAGTAGTATAGAATTTAGTCAAAGAGAGATAGCGCTGGTGAGAGTCTATTACGATAATTTTACACAAAGAACATCCTTGAGCTTTTGACCCAAATTGCGTATTTATATGTGAAAGTAGGCTCAAACGCATCCGAGCGTTAAAGCGGCAAAAACATGATAGTGTTTTTCGAGTGAGCATATTATATGCTAATTAGGGTGGTACCGCGATGATTATAACTCCTTCGTCCCTTTCCAGGGATGGAGGAGTTTTCTTTATGCTTAGGCATAGAGGCAGGTGATTCTTATATACGCCAAATAAAGCATAATAAATCAAATATAGAAAGAGGCATAGTGATGAAAAGAGTAAATGAATATCGTACACATACATGTGGAGAAATCAGAGAAACGGATATTGATAAAAAGGTTAGAGTTTCAGGTTGGTTTGAAAATGTAAGAGACCATGGTGGAGTTAAATTTGTTGATTTAAGAGACCAATATGGTATAGTTCAAGTAGTAATCCACGATGAAAAAATGCTGGAGAAAGTATCAAAAGAAAGTGCAGTTTGTGCGTCCGGTATAGTAGTTAGAAGAGATGAAGATACTATAAATGAGAAGTTAGAAACAGGTACAGTTGAAGTTGTAGCCGAAACATTTGAAGTTCTGGGTAAAGTTAGAGAGCCATTACCTTTTGAAGTAACATCATCAATGGAAACTAAGGAAGAAATGCGTTTAAAATACAGGTATTTAGATTTGAGAAACAAAAAAGTCCATGAAAATATAATCATTCGTTCAAAGATAATTTCATTTATAAGAAATAAAATGGAAAGCATGGGTTTCTTAGATATACAAACACCTATACTTACTTCTTCATCACCGGAAGGTGCCAGAGATTATATAATTCCCAGCAGAAAACATCACGGCAAATTTTATGCACTTCCACAAGCACCGCAAATTTTCAAACAGCTGTTAATGGTTTCCGGATTTGATAAATATTTTCAAATAGCGCCATGCTTTAGAGATGAAGATGCAAGAGCTGACCGCTCACCAGGTGAATTTTATCAGCTTGATTTTGAAATGGCATTTGCAACACAGGAGGATGTTTTATCAGTAGCAGAAGAAGTTCTTTACGAAACATTTGTCAAATTTTCAGATAAATATGTTTCTAAACCGCCATTTAAAAGGATTCCATTTAAAGAATCAATGCTTAAATATGGAACAGATAAACCGGATTTAAGAAATCCTCTTGAAATAATAGATATAAGTGATATGTTTATAGAAACAGGATTTGCACCATTTAAGAAAAAAACAGTTAGAGCTATAAACGTTAAAAATTGTGCATCTCAATCAAAAAGTTTCTTTGAAAACATGCTTCAATTTGCAACCGGAATTGGAATGAAGGGTCTTGGATATGTCAAAGTAGATGAAAACATGAAGTTCCTTGGTCCTATTGATAAATTTTTAAAAGATGAAGATAGAACAGTGTTAATAGAAAGAGCACAATTAGAGCCTGGATGTGTATTGTTTTTCATAGCAGATGATAAGGAATATGCTCCAAAGTTGGCCGGACAAATAAGAACAGAATTAGGTAAAAGATTAAAATTAATAGATGAAAGCAAATTTGAAATGTGTTTTGTTGTTGATTTCCCAATGTACGAAGTGGACGAAAATACTGGTGAAACAGTATTTACTCACAATCCTTTTTCAATGCCTCAAGGTGGATTAGATGCTCTTGTAAACAAAGACCCTCTTGACATTATTGCTTATCAATATGATATAGTATGTAATGGAATAGAACTTTCTTCAGGTGCTGTGAGAAACCACGATATAGATATTATGGTTAAGGCTTTTGAAATAGCAGGATATACAGAGCAGGATTTGGAAAGTAAGTTTTCTGCCTTATACAGCGCATTTAAATTTGGAGCTCCCCCTCATGCAGGCATGGCACCGGGAATTGACAGGATTGTAATGCTTATAACTGAACAGGAGAACATAAGAGAAGTTATTGCATTCCCAATGAACAGCAATGCTCAGGATTTATTAACAGGGGCACCTTGTGAAGTAACAGAACAACAATTAAGAGATGTTCACATAAAAATTAGATAATGAGGAGTTGAATTTAGTGATAACACGTGAAGAAGTATTAAAGATAGCAAGGCTTGCAAAATTATCTGTAAATGATGATGAAATTGAATCATTAACACATGATATGACTGAGATAATTAATTTCGCAGATACAATAAACACTTTAGTAAAAGATGAAGATATGGAAGATTTTGATGATATTAATAATATAGTAAATGCCTTTCATAAGGATGTAGTAGAGGAATCTTTTGACAGAAAGCTCATTTTGAAAAATGCAGAAGGTGGAGATGATGGCTACTTTCTAGTAAAAAGGAGAAATGCCAAATAGGAGGTAACATGGAAAAGTATTCAGGAAAAATAAAACATATAAGTAATTTGCTGCAAACAAAGCAAATATCATGTACAGAATTAACAAGAAAATATTTAGAAAGCATTGAATCAGTAAACTCAAAATTGAATGCATATGTTACTGTTACAGATAATTTGGCTCTTGAAACAGCTAAAAAAGTTGATGATAAAATTGCATCAGGACAGCTTTTGATGCCTCTCGAAGGCATACCAATGACATTGAAAGACAATATTTCAACAACTGATGTGGAAACAACATGCTGTTCAAAAATATTGAGCGGATATGTTCCGGTATATGATGCAACAGTTTGGGAGCTGTTGAAAAATCAAAATGCAGTACTCCTTGGCAAAACCAATATGGATGAGTTTGCAATGGGTTCGTCTTGTGAAACTTCAATTATAGGAGGTGCATTAAATCCTCACAACCATGAATATGTTGCAGGCGGAAGTTCAGGAGGAGCGGCTTCAGCAGTTGGAGCTAATATTGCAGTTTATGGTTTAGGGTCGGATACCGGCGGCTCGGTTAGGCAGCCTGCAAGCTTTTGCGGTTTAGTGGGATTAAAGCCGACATACGGTTCAGTATCAAGATATGGACTTATTGCATACGCATCTAGCTTTGACCAAATAGGTCCCATAACTACCAGCGTAGAGGATTCAGCAATAGTATATGACGCAATTTCTTCATATGATTCTAAGGATTCTACATCTCAGGGGAACAAGGGCATTATAGCCGAGAACAAATTGTCTGACGATATAAAAGGAAAGAAAATAGGAATAGCAAAAGAATATTTTGATGGCATCAGAGATGATGTGAGAGAGTCTATAGAAAAAGCAATTAAGGTTTATGAGGAGTTAGGAGCTGAAATAGTTTATTTTAATTTACCTCAAATAAAATATGCTGTACCTGTTTATTATATATTGGCATGTGCTGAGGCTTCTTCAAATCTGGGCAGATATGATGGTATACGATATGGATATAAAACGTCAAACTACAACGACTTAAATGAAATGATATGTAAAACGAGAAGCGAAGGCTTTGGAAAGGAAGTTCAAAGAAGAATAATGCTTGGTACATACGTATTGAGTTCCGGATATTACGATGCATATTACAAAAAAGCTCAAAAATTAAGAGGTGCTATTGTAAAAGCATTTAAAGAAGCATTTAAAATATGTGATATTATCCTTACGCCAACTGTACCGACTACTGCTTTTGAATTGAACTTTACATCAAAAGATCCAATTGAAACATATTTGACAGATATATGCACTGTTCCTGTTAATATTGCAGGGTTACCTGCTGTTTCTATTCCATGTGGTTTTGACAGTAAGGGATTACCAATAGGTATGCAGCTAATAGGAAATAGTTTTGAGGATGCAAAATTATTAAACTTTGCACATCAATATGAAAAACAGACTAAAAAAACATCATACAAAGAAGTTGAGATAGGGGTGAGACTATGAGCTGGGAATTAGTTGCGGGATTGGAAACTCATATTGAGCTTTCAACAAAAACGAAAATTTTCTGCAATTGTACGACAGAGTTTGGGGGAGATCCAAATACACATTGCTGTCCTGTGTGCATTGGACTTCCGGGGACATTGCCGAAATTAAATGAGAATGTTGTTAATTATGCAGTAAAAGCAGGACTTGCAACAAACTGTAAAATAAGAAACATATCTAAAATGGATCGTAAAAATTATGTATATCCAGATTTGCCTAAAGCTTATCAAATTTCACAATTTGATAAACCTCTTTGTGAGGGAGGATATATTACGCTAGATTCAGGCAAAAGAATTAACATTACAAGGATTCATATAGAAGAAGATGCCGGTAAACTTGTGCATCAAAGAGGGGACACCTACATTGATTATAACAGAGGCGGGGTACCTTTAATTGAAATTGTATCAGAACCGGATATTAGAAGTATTGATGAAGCTGTGGAATATATTGAAAAACTTAGGTCCATAATGAAATATATTGGAGTTTCTGACGTTAAAATGCAGGAAGGTTCCTTGAGATGTGATGTAAATATATCTACCAGAAAAGACGGTGAAGAAACACTGGGAACCAGAGCGGAGATTAAAAATATGAATTCTATGGCATTTATTGCTAAAGCTATGGAATATGAGATGAACAGACAAATTGATATATTAGAAAACGGCGGGGAAATAGTTCAAGAAACAAGAAGGTACAACAGTGACCTGAATATTACGGAGAGCATGCGAGGCAAAGAAGATGCCGATGACTACAGATATTTCAGAGAGCCGGATTTAGTTACAATATCTATAACTGATGAACAGATAGAGAAGTTTAAAAGAGAGCTTCCGGAGCTTCCTGATGCCAAATTGCAGAGATTTATTAATCAATATGGACTACCTTATGATGATGCTGCACTACTTGTTAAATATAAAAAGATATCAGAATATTATGAAGAAGCCTGCGAGAATGTAAATAATTGCAAAACAGTTTCAAATTTGATATTAGGTCAGATTTTTAGGCGATTATCTACGGAAACAGATAAAGAACAATGCTGTATTTCAATTCCTCCTAAATATTTAAATGAACTTGTTTTATTAATGGAAGATAAAAAATTAACATCGAATTTAGCCAGAAATACTCTTGAACAAATGCTTGATACAGGAAAAGCTGTTCATGAACTTATATCAGAAAGCGATATGGGCGGTATTGATGATAATGAACTTAGGAATCTTTGTGAAAAAGCGATTCAAGAAAATGAAAAGGCTGTGAATGAATATTTAAATGGTAAAGAAAAAGCTTTCGGTTCTATAATAGGGTATATAATGAAACAAACAAAAGGAAAAGCAGATGCTATGGTGGCAACTGACGTTGTAAAGGAAATAATTAATTTAAAATTTTAAAAAAATAAAGGCGCATATTATGCGTCTTAATTTTTTATTGTTATGTTTCATAGTTTTTTAATATATTTTGAGATATATCTTTTCTTGTAGTGCGCATGTCCATTGCCTGCTTTTCAATATACCTATGGGCTTGCTCTTCAGTCATGTTCAGATATTGAATGAGTACGCATTTAGCTCTGGTTACAAGACGTATTTCTTCAATTTTTTTCTGCAAAAGATTATTTTCGCTTATAAGGCCGGACATTCTTTTCTTTGATGCTACAGCAAGTTTCAAAGCCTGATAAAAGAGTTGTCTGGAAATTGGCTTTGAAACTACAAGAACACCGTAATCTGAAACTTTAGCTGAAATTTCGTCAGCTATTTCATTTTTTATAATAAGAATAACCCCGGATGAACTCATTTCAGTTATTGAAGTAGCGAGACCGTCACCAAATTCATCTGAAAGAGGAGTATTGATCAGTGCCAAGTCGTAATCGACTGTATTTATCAATCTTCTTGCCTCTCCACTGCTTTTAGTAGAAGTTATTTTAGTAACAGCCCATGTATTAATTAGCTGTGACAGTTGTTCTATGCTTTTGTCAGAACCCGATACAATAAGTACACTATCCATGAAATCATCACCTCTACTATCATATAAACTACGCATACTTATGATATGACTATAAAAAATAACTAAAAAATATAAAAATACGATTTTTGCTCATGCTCTTCTTTATTTTCTGCCATAGCATATTTATTCCACTCATTTTGTTTAGCAGCAATATACTTTTCAAGAGTTTTATCAGGAAGATGATTTTTCACAAATTCACTATTTGCTGCTAAATTAATAGCTTTATCAAGAGTATCAGGAATCATTTCATATTTTCTTGTCAATTCAATACTAGTGTCATAGAGATTTGCATTCTCTGGTTCGCAAAGGTCTGAATTAGTTTCTATGCCTTCTATTCCAGCATATATAAGCAAAGCAAAAGTCAAATAAGGGTTACAGCATGGATCCGAAGAACGAATTTCCATTCTGGAATATTTTCCGCTTGCAGCAGGTATACGAATTAATTGTGAGCGGTTTTGAGATGACCATGTTATATATTTTGGTGCTGAATGACTTCCAAAACGTTCATAGGAATTGGTAAGTGGATTTAAAAAAACGGTTATTTCTCTAATTCTATTCAAAATTCCTGCAATAAAATTTTCAGCTTCCCTAGCTCGGTCATGCTGCATATTATCAAAAAGATTTATACCGTTTTTTAATATTGACATATTGATATGCAAACCGCTGCCACCGTTATTTTTCAATGGTTTAGGCATAAAAGAAGCATGTAGACCATTTAATTGAGCAATTGTTTTTACTACAGATCTAAAAGTCACAAGGTTTTCAGCAGCAGATAAAGAATCACTGTATTTAAAATCTATTTCATTTTGACCAGGACCTTGCTCGTGATGAGAACTTTCAGGAATTATGCCCATTTGCTCTAAGGTAAGACATATCTCACGACGAACATTTTCGCCTTTATCAAGTGGAGCCATGTCAAAATATCCCGCATAGTCGTGAGGCTTTTTTGTAGGGTTACCATTTTCGTCTAATTCAAATAAGTAAAATTCACATTCAGAACCTATTTCAACTTTGTAGTCATATTTTGCAGCAGCATCTATAGCTTTTTTTAAAATGAAGCGGCAATCACCCTCGAAAGGTGTTCCGTCATAATATTTTATGTCACAAAAGAATCGAGCGACTCTTCCCTGTTGAGGTCTCCATGGCAGTATTGATAATGTAGAAGGGTCAGGATACAGAAATAGATCAGACTCCTCAATATTTAAAAATCCATTTACCGATGACGCATCAAAGGATATGCCGGAATCAAAAGCCCGGGGCAGTTCGTCTGCAATAATTGAAATATTTTTTAATGTCCCGAATATATCACAGAAACACAGTCTTATAAACTTCACATCATTTTCCATTATAAATTGTAAAACTTCATTAATAGTATAATCCATTCTTGCACCTCCAAGTATTTCTTATATTATACACAATTTAATTGTTAATATAAAGCTGATTATATTGGTTTTCTACATTAGGTGTTAAAACATAGAAGTTGTGTGATAATATTTCTTCTTTATCTAAGTTAAACTTGTTGCAAAATTCAGAAATATATTCTTTTATTTCATTCATATCAGATTCATCTGCAATTTTTCCTAAAACTTGAGAGGGAAGGTCTACAGGTAAGTTATTGCATCTTAAATACATTTTTCCGCCATGCATACCTGTTGCGCAGAAAAATCCTACTGGAGGATCAGTCATAGCACCCAAACCAAGAACTATTATTAATCCTCCTGATTGATATTCCCCAAGAAAGCTTCCTGCAGCTCCGCCTATAATCAGTACAGGCAATTTATCCTTATAAGCCTTCATGTGTATACCTGCTCTGTATCCAGCGTTTCCTTTAACATATATTTTTCCGCCGCGCATTGCATATCCTGTTGCATCTCCACTTGAACCGTGAATAAAAATGTTTCCTGCATTCATGGTATTTCCAACGGCATCCTGAACATTTGCCATTGCTGTAATATTTGATCCATTAAGATAAGAACCTAGTGCGTTTCCGGGTATTCCATCAATTATTATATCTTTATCTGATAAACCGCTCCCTATATATCTTTGACCAATGCAATCTTTTATATTTATCACTTTATCAGAAGAATTTTTAATTGCATCGTTTAATTCCTTGAAATGTAATTTTGAAGATTGTATATCCATATTAATATCCTCCGTTGCTGTAATATATTATTCTCCTGCATGCTTAATGCCTAATATTTCAAGTTCTTTCTCATTTAGACCAATGCCTCTAAGCATCAACCTGTTTCCTTTGAGTGCCTCTATTGAGTTGATGCCCATGCCTCCCATAATTTCTTTAATTTCATTTTTCCATGCAGTAACTAAATTGTATAGTTTTGTACATCCATCATTTGAGTTTAATCTTTCAACTAATTCTGGCTGCTGTGTTGCTATTCCCCAATTACATTTTCCAAGATGGCAGCTTCTGCAAAGATGACATCCGAGAGAGATTAATGCAGCTGTTGCTATATATACGGCATCAGCACCCAGAGCGATTGCTTTAATTATATCTGCACTGTTTCTGATGCTGCCTCCGGCTATTATAGAAATATTTCCTCTAATGCCCTCTTCACGAAGTCTCTGGTCAACACTTGCCAAGGCCAACTCTATAGGAATTCCCACATTATCTCTGATTCTTGTAGGAGCAGCACCGGTGCCGCCTCTAAATCCATCTATAGCTATTATATCAGCACCGGATCTGGCTATTCCGCTTGCTATTGCTGCAATATTATGAACTGCAGCTACTTTTACAATAATAGGCTTTTTGTATTCGGTCGATTCTTTCAAAGAATAAATTAGCTGTCGTAAATCTTCAATAGAGTATATATCATGGTGTGGAGCAGGTGAAATAGCTGCGCTGCCTTCTGGTATCATCCTTGTTTCAGAAATATCTCCTACAATTTTGCTTCCGGGTAGATGTCCTCCAATTCCAGGTTTTGCTCCTTGACCAATTTTAATTTCAATTGCAGCGCCAGCTTCAAGGTAATCCTTATAAACTCCGAAACGTCCGGATGCTACCTGAACAATAGTATTTTTACCATATTTATAAAGTTTGTTATGCAATCCGCCTTCGCCGGTATTGTATAGTGTACCAAGCTGTTCGGAAGCTTTTGCCAGAGCTTCATGAGCATTATAGCTAATCGAACCATAAGACATTGCAGCAAACAAAATTGGCACCGAAATTTCTAATTGTGGTTCGAGTTTAGTGATAAGCTTACCATTCTTATCTCTTCTTATTCTGTCAGATTTTTTTCCTAGAAACACCTTGGTCTCCATTGGTTCTCTTAAGGCATCTATTGGAGGATTTGTGACTTGAGATGCATTTATTAGAATTTTATCCCAATATACAGGGTAATCATTTGGGTTACCCATTGATGATAACAATACTCCTCCACTGGATGATTGCTTATAAATTTCTTCTATAGTGCTTTTAGTCCAATTTGAATTTGGCTTAAATGTGTGATCTGTTTTAACTATTTTAAGAGCTCTTGTAGGGCATGTAGCAACACATCTGTGGCAATTTACACATTTCATACTGTCATCAGTCATTTTTTTTAATTTTTCGTCATAATTATGCACTTCATTAGAACATTCAGTTTGACATATTTTACAGTTGATGCATTTATCTTTATTTCTTATAACTTCATATTCTGGGTATAATAAATTCATATCCATTATTTAGCGCCTCCATTCAATGTTACGATTACCGGTTCACCGCCTCTTGGTGACCAAATTTTTGTTGGATTAGGCTCTATTATTCTTATTGCACACTCTTCGCTGGCTACATAAAACATTTCTTGTTTTTCAGCAACAACTAAAGAACGGAGCTTAAGTCTATCATTCAGAGCCATTAAACCGCCGTTAAATCCTAATAATATGGAAAAGGGTCCGGTAATTAATAAACTGCTAAAAGTATTTCTGAGATATTCTAGCTTTTCTCTTTCTTCTTTGTCTTTCCTTTTTATAGTTGTCCAGAAAGGTGCGGCTATAACACTAGCCATTTCTTGAAGCGTCAGTCCCTGTCTTCTGACAAGATAATCTATAATATAAGTAATAACTTCTGTATCTGTAAGTAAGGTACATTTGTATCCAAACATTTCCATATATCTTCTGTTGGCATCATAAGATGAAATTTCACCATTATGAACTACAGAGTAGTTCAGAAGTGCAAATGGGTGAGCTCCACCCCACCAACCGGGAGTATTTGTAGGGTATCTACCATGAGAAGTCCAACAGTAGCCTTCATATTCTTCTAATCTGTAAAAATTTCCTACATCTTCGGGATAACCTTCCGCCTTAAAAACACCCATGTTTTTTCCGCTGGAAAAAACATATGCCCCATCAATTTGGACATTAATTTTGATTACACTTCTGGCAGTAAACTCTTCTTCATCTAACTGGCTTTCCGCAAGCCTTGAGTGTCTTGGCGTCACAAAATATCGCCAAATCATGGGTTCATTTGTAATTGAAGATGTTTTTCTTATTGGTATTTTGGAAAGATTTTCTAAATCGAAATTGCTTTCAATATATTTTTCACATTCAATTTTGGCATTTGTATTTTCATAGAATACATGAAATGCATATAAATCCTTGTATTGAGGATATATTCCGTATCCGGCGAATCCTCCGCCTAAACCGTTTGAACGGTCATGCATAGTTGCAATAGAATCTATTATCTTTTTTCCGTTTATATTTTCTCTATTTTTTGAAAAAATTCCTGATATAGCACACCCAGAAGGTATTCTAACTTGTCCTTCTTTTTTCATATGATGTCTCCTTAGCAATAAATTTGTATATAAAAAAGCGCTCACTAAAATAATATTCTGCTAAACAAAAAATTATTTTAATGAACGCCTTTGTTCATTTCGGTGATTATATTATAAAACAGCGATAATGTCAAGAAATTTTTAACATAAATCAATCAGAAAAATGAATTAAATGAATTAAAATCTTAAAAAAATTGTTGACAAATATAATTTATAAATATATAATTCATGATAATAACAGCAAAGGCGCTGTAGAGCTTAGTCTCTACGCGCCTTTATTTTTTTACTAAAAAACAATATATTAAAGTTTGTTTTAAACATTCATTAATAAATAAAAGATTGTTTTAGCACTACATTTAAAATTGGAGGTATAGTTATGAAAAATGTTCCTGATATTTTTGGAAGTAAGGTTTTTAATGATGCAGTTATGAAGGACAGATTGCCAAAAGACACATACAAGGCTTTAAAGAGCACAATAGAAGAAGGTAAAAGCTTAGATTTGGGGATTGCAAATATAGTTGCAAATGCTATGAAAGATTGGGCAGTAGAAAAAGGTGCTACACATTTTACACATTGGTTTCAACCGATGACTGGAATAACTGCTGAAAAGCATGATAGTTTTATATCACCGACAAGAGATGGCAGCATAATTATGGAATTCTCAGGTAAGGAATTAATAAAGGGCGAGCCGGATGCTTCAAGTTTTCCATCAGGTGGTCTTCGTTCAACATTTGAGGCCAGAGGATACACAGCTTGGGATCCAACATCATTTGCGTTCATTAAGGATTCAATACTATGTGTCCCAACAGCATTTTGCTCGTATAGTGGAGAGGTACTCGACAAGAAGACACCATTGCTTCGTTCAATGGATGTTTTAAATGAGCAGGCATTGAGAATATTAAAATTATTTGGAGATAAAGAGACAAAAAGGGTAATTACAACTGTAGGACCGGAGCAAGAGTATTTCCTTGTTGATAAAGAAGTATATAACAAGAGAAAAGATTTAGTTTATACAGGAAGAACTTTATTTGGAGCAAAGCCTCCGAAGGGGCAAGAATTGGATGACCACTACTTTGGAGCAATTAAACCAAGGGTGTCTGCTTTTATGAAGGATCTTAATGAGGAATTATGGAAACTTGGAATATTAGCAAAAACTGAACATAATGAGGTTGCGCCTGCACAGCACGAGTTTGCACCTATATTTACAAATACTAACATAGCATCTGATCATAATCAGTTAACCATGGAGTTGATGAAAAAGGTTGCCTCTGACCATGGTCTTGCATGCCTTTTACATGAGAAGCCATTTGCAGGTATTAATGGAAGTGGCAAGCATAACAACTGGTCTGTTTCAACAAATAATGGCGTAAATTTATTGGAACCTGGAAAATCGCCGAGGGAGAATGCAAGATTCTTATTATTCTTATGTGCCGTAATTAAAGCTGTTGATGAATATCAGGATTTATTGAGAGTTTCAATAGCTTCTGCTGGTAATGATCATAGGCTTGGAGCTAGTGAAGCTCCACCAGCTATAGTTTCAATGTTTTTAGGTGATGAACTTACTTCCGTATTAAAGTCAATTGAAAGAGATACTGTGTATGACAAGGAGTATGAAAGTGAAATAGCTGTTGGAGTCGATGTAATTCCAAATTTTCCCAAGGATACTACAGACAGAAATCGTACTTCTCCATTTGCTTTTACCGGAAATAAGTTTGAGTTTCGTATGCTTGGTTCAAAACACTCTATATCAGGACCGAATATTATATTAAATACAATAGTTGCAGAAGAACTATCTCAATTTGCAGATGTTTTAGAGAATACAGAGGACTTTACTGTTGAGTTAAATAAATTGGTAAAAGAAACTATAAAGAATCATAAGAGAATAATATTTAATGGAAACAATTATTCGAATGAATGGGTTATTGAGGCTAAGAAGAGAGGACTGTTAAATTTAAAATCAACACCTGAAGCTTTCCCGTATTTTATATTAGACAAAAATGTTAAACTTTTTGAAAAGTACAAGGTTTTTACGAAGAAAGAAATGTATTCAAGGTATGAAATACATCTTGAAGATTACTGTAAAGTATTAAATATTGAAGCACTTACTATAGTTGAACTCGTGAAAAAGGATATTATTCCATCTGTATATTCTTATATAAAAGATTTAAGCGACGCCGCAAATGCAAAAACTTCATTTATAAGTGATATAAATTGTGATGTAGAGAGAACTATTGTGACAAAACTTTCATTATTACTGGAATTACTATACAAGAAAACTGAACTAATTGAGAACGCACTTATTGAAGTGAAAGATTATGAAAATGTACAAGAATGTGCTGAATTCTACAGAAGGGTTATTTTTACTGAAATGCAAGAGCTACGTGCTGTCATTGACGATTTAGAGGTAAATACAGCTGAAAAATACTGGCCGTTTCCAACATATGGGGACTTAATATTCAGTGTATAGCATCTTAAAAAATAAATACTCCCAATTAAAATATATAAATTTATTTAAAAATAAAGTCACAATGATAATAAATCAATGAGGCTTTATTTTCGTTATATAAATAACTTATCCTTAACAATAGCACATGCCGTGCATATACTAATTTAAAGAAAGGAGTATATATATGATAACGCATGTTGTAAAACCTGGTGAAAGCATATACTCAATTGCCCGAATGTATAATGCATCACCACAAAAAATAATTAGGGATAATGAATTAACAGACCCAAACAATTTAGTTGTCGGTCAAACTCTTGTAATTCTATCTCCGAGCCAAGTTCATGTTCTTAAACCTATGGAAACACTGCAGGGAATTGCAAATATGTACAATACCACAACGGTTGAACTTTTACAAAATAATCCGTTCATTTCTAACTCAAATATTATATATCCAGGCGAAGAAATAGTAATAAGCTATGATGAGCCAAAAAAAGGACCAATAACTGTAACTGGTTATGCATATCCAAATATAGATAAAAAGGTGTTATTAAAAACTCTGCCTTATTTAACTTATTTAAACTTATTTACTTATGGCATAACGCCGGAAGGAGAGTTAATTGATATTAATGATAGAGAATTAATACAAATGGCAAGAAATTATGGGGTTGCTCCCATTATGCTTATTTCAACACTAACCGAAGAAGGTAAATTTAGTAATGAATTAGCAAGTGAAATTCTTAATAATGAAGATATTCAAAACAATTTGATTGAAAATATTCTAGAAAATCTAAAAGCAAAAAACTATTATGGGCTAGATGTTGATTTTGAATATATTTTACCAGAGGACCGAGAAGAATATGTGGAATTTATAAAAAAATTGACAACACGATTAAATGAAGAGGGTTTTCCCGTTATTACTGCATTGGCACCAAAAATATCATCAGACCAAAAAGGTCTTTTGTATGAGGCACATGATTATCCCTCATTAGGAGAAATTGCAAATAAAGTATTGCTTATGACATATGAATGGGGATATACGTATGGACCGGCAATGGCTGTTTCTCCAGTTGATAAAGTCAGAGAGGTATTAGATTATGCTGTTACTGAAATAGAACCACAAAAAATTATTATGGGGATGCCAAACTATGGATATGATTTTACTATTCCATATGTTCAAGGAGAGTCAAAAGCAGATTTGCTTTCCAATGTTGAAGCTGTTCAGTTAGCAGAAGAAGTAGGAGCACAAATTCAATATGACGAAACTTCAAAAGCGCCTTACTTTACTTATTACGATTCGGATGGAAAACAGCATAAGGTATGGTTTGAGGATGCGAGAAGTGTTGAAGATAAATTAAAATTATATGACGAGTATAATTTTGATGGTGTAGCTTTTTGGAATATAATGAGTTACTTTCCACAAAGCTGGCTTGTAATAAATTCACTATATGATATTGAGAAGGTTATATAATGAAGTTTTATTAGATTAAGGTTTTGTTCAGTAGGGGGAATCTTAGCCCCTACTGAATGCTGTAACTGATTATTCTGTGAAACTTTTGCCGATGAGTTTATTCATATCTCAATGATTCAATTGGATCTGCCTTTGCTGCTTTTTTAGCAGGGTAGAATCCAAAGAATATTCCTATAATCATCGAAAAGACTACTGCAATAATAACGGAAATGGGATTAACAACTATGGGAATTGATATAAAAGCTCCTCCAATCATAACTAATCCTATACCAAGCGCTGTTCCTACTATTCCACCAAGTGCAGAAAGTGCGGCTGATTCGATAATAAACTGAAACAAAACATCGTTAGTCCTTGCACCGAGAGCTTTTTTTATACCTATTTCTCTCGTTCTTTCTGTAACAGAAACAAGCATGATGTTCATAATTCCAATTCCACCTACCAGTAATGATATTGCTGCTATAGCGGCTACAGCCAAAGACATTCCACCCAAAATACCATCTACAGATGCCTGATCTTCCTGTGCAGTATAAAACATGTAATTTTCTTTTTCCCTGTGTTTTAAATTTGCCACATATGATAGAAATTCATTTCCGACAGAATCAACTGAGTATTTTTCATTTACAAATAAATCTAATCCACTGGAACCATAGCTGCTTGGATAAGGCATCGTATATGGAATATAACTGTCTTCATATCTGCTTGGTCCTTGAAGGAGAGTCAATATAGGTGACTGCTCTTTTTTATATACTCCAATAATTAACAAATCCTCTAAATTATTATTTATTTTTACTCTGATAGTTTTACCAACAATATTTTCTTTTCCAAATAAACTAATAGCTGCATTTCGTTCTAATACTATTGATTTGCTTTTTCTATCAATATCATTTTGATTAATCATTCTTCCATAAAGCATTTTAATATCTTGAACTTTGTCAAAACCTGCATTGATACACTCCATATTTAACTTAATGTTTTTTTTATTTATAGTAACATCGCTTTGTACAGATTCTGAAGGGCATAGATAAGATAATTTATCGCCAAATCTTTCCTCAAGAAGTTCTAAATCATCGTCATAAAAGAAATCGGTTGACCTTACATCATCCATTCTATACATATATAAATAGGCACGATTTTTTCCTATACCTTTGTATATATCATTCATTGCACCCTTCATGCTGTCTCCAATTGAAACTATTGCGATTACAGAACTTATGCCTATAATAATTCCCAACATTGTTAGCAGAGACCGCATTTTATTTGATAAAATAGATTGAAAAGCTATCTTAATATTCTCTAACCAAATCATCATTGGCACCCTCTTCCTGTCCGTTTATCTTCTATAATTTCACCATCTTTAAATACTATTACTCTGTCTGCATATTCTGCAATATCAGGCTCGTGTGTTACTAAAATAATACTGTTACCCTCCTTATGAAGATTTGTGAAAAGCTCCATAATTTCTATAGAAGATTGTGTATCTAAATTACCTGTAGGTTCATCAGCCAGAATAATTGGAGGATTATTTGCTAATGCCCTAGCTATTGCTACTCTCTGCTTTTGTCCACCAGATAGCTCATTCGGAAGATGGTTAACTCTTTCGGCAAGACCTACTTTTTCTAACAACTCCAATGCCTTTTGCCTTCTATGTGATGGTCTGGTTTTAGCATATATCATAGGCAGCTCAACATTCTTTAGGACGTTTGTACGAGGTATTAAATTAAAAGCCTGGAATACAAAACCAATTTTTTTATTTCTAATGAGAGATAATTCATCAGGTTTTTGTTTGCTTATTGATATGCCATCCAATAAATATTGACCATCTGTTGGTTTATCTAAACAGCCTAAAATATTCATAAGGGTTGACTTTCCTGAGCCAGAATGTCCCATAATTGCTATAAACTCTCCATAATCTATCTCAAGATTAACATTTTTTAGTGCGTGCACCTCTACGGAGCCAGTTTTATAAATTTTATTTAAATTTTTTATGCTTATCATCTTATCCATTACTATACCTTCCCTATTCGACTTCATTAGGGGTCACAACAGTACCATCAGTAAATGTAATATCAGGATTAACTACAACTTTCATACCTGCTGTTAATTCAGCACTTTTTATTTCCGTCTCCAGATCGGTTTCAAGTCCAATTTCTACGGGAATTGATTTAAGGGAATTATCTTCATTTAAAATATATATTTTATATGAAAAATTTTCATCTTGAACCAATGAACCAGATGGAACAGCAAATACATTTTCAGCTTTTGCAACTTTGATTTTGGCAGTAGCAAGTACTCCTGCAATTAGATTTTCAGGTTTTTCTGTTACATCAATCAAAACAGGAATGACCCTTTCCATAGAATTAGCCTCTTTTTGCTCTGCTGTAGGTGAGATTCTTGATACCATACCTTTTGCAGAATTTGCACTCAACACATCTGAATAAATGTCTACTTCTTGTTCGGTTTTTATTTTGTTGATATCAAATTCACTTATTGATACTTTCATTTGAAGTTTCTCCAGATTTTCAACTATAAACATGGCTTTTTCATCTTCTGTATCTTTTGCATATCTGCCAAGGTTTACATTTACTCTTGTGACTGTGCCGTCTATAGGGCTTTTAATATAAACTTTTTCTAAATCTTCCTTTTTCTGATTTAATTCCTGTTCTTTAATTTCAATATCTTTTTTTTCTGAAGGTGTTAAAACTATTTTGCCATCTACCGCATTGTAGCTTTCTAATGATTTCTTAGCTTCTGTCAAACTATTTTCAATTTTTCTAAATGCATCTTCAGTTATAATATCATTTTCAAATAATTCCTTGTTTTGGTCATAACTTTTTTCGAGTTCCTCAAGTGATATAATTGCTTTATCATATTCTATCTGTGTTTTATTTAACCTGTCCTGCTGCTCAAGTTTAGTTAGTGCAATTTGGTTTTCAAAAGAAGCTATTTCTTTTTGAAGGTCATCACTGTCTAATACAGCTAAGATTTGATCTTTTGAAACTATATCACCTTCTTTAACCCGTATATCTATTATTTCATAATTCAGAGGTGACACAACTTCAGCTTTCTCTATCCCTTCCAAAGGTGATTTTACAGATATTATTTGTTCTATTGTTTTCTTTTCCAGTGAAATTACATTTGCGCTGACTTGTGGTTCTTCTTTGTTCTGGTTCAGCATAAAAAAGGTCAAAGCAACAATAAAAACAATTAAGAAAATTATAATTTTTTTATGCGTTAGTAGTTTCTTCATTTATCTCTCCTAATTAATTTTTTTGATTAATTGTTTATTAAATATCAATCAACATATAATTTATCATAATTACATTACAATTTTATTACAGTATTATTAAAATTTGGTTAATATATTTTATATATCAGTCATTTTTAGACCAAGTATGGCATATATATAAAATAAAATATGTTGAGAATTAATATATAACTTTAATATTAATTTTTGAGGAGGTTTACATGAACAATAAGAATAATAATTATAGAGTTATGAAATTTCTTGAGCCTGTTAACAAAACAGATAAATCTAAGGGGTATGTGCGACTTGATATAAGAGGTATAAGAGGTACTATAATTGTATCTGTGGAAAATTTAGGAGACAGCAAAACAACAAGTGAAGTTTATTTGTATAAGGATAAAAACAATAAAATAAAAGTAGGAACTGTAAATAATAAAAAGGGAATGATTAAAAAAACTATTTCAATTGCAAATAACAGCACAAATTTTGAAGATTACAACATATGCGGTGTTGTTAGAAATAATAAGATAGTTCTCTATGCAAATTTATTTAATGCCGCAAATGTAAATGATATAAGAAAACTTGAAGAAAATATACATGTAAATAATGTTGAAGACATTCAAAAGGATGAAAATAATACCGATAATTCTAATGGTATAGCTAATAATGAATTGGAAGAATATGAAGAATCAAAAGGAACGGAAGAATCAAATGAAATGGGAGAATCCAAAGAAATAGAAGAAGCAGAAGAGCCCAAAGAGAAAATAGACAATGCAAAAGGTGAAGAAGAATATGAGGATGAAGCAAAATCGGTAGAGACTGAGAAATTAGAAACAAAAATTGACGAAAATAATGAACAAGAGCAAGAATCGATAGAAGCTGCAACAAAAAAAGTTGTATATAAAAGCAAATTTGAGGAAAATTTGTACAATTTGTTAAGAGAATACAGCAAGATAAACCCTTTGTCAGTTGATATCAAGAGTATGTCTTGGTGGAAAATTCCATTTGATGATAGGGGAGTGAAAAATGGTTTTTTACCATACTATGACCAGATTATAAGTTCGTATTATCCATATCCTATGTCAAATAGAGTTACTACTTGTCATAGTTTAATGAGGAAATATGGCTATTATTTATTTGGAATATATAGAGACAATAATAAAAATATAAAGAAATTTGTTTATGGCGTACCTGGGGAATTTAAAAGAGAGGAACAACCGTATAAAGGTATAACAGGATTTAAAAATTGGTCATATAAAAACAAAGAAATTAATGGCGATTATGGATTCTGGCTAGCTTTTGTTGATTCAAATACAGGAGAGGTATCTGAACCTCCTCAAATAGTTGGGTAAATAGTACTGTACAAAGTAATAAAAATTTGTTATAATGTACGGAGAACTATTCATAAATAAAGGAGATTAATAAACAAATGCCGCCAATTAGTACTCATATGCACTTTGGTAAAATTTTTATTGAGAATTCTAAGGATGATATAGACATACGCAGCTTTATACTTGGTATGGTTTCACCAGACACTTTTAGCGATGATGAAACTTTTGAAGAATTTCATTGTTTGGATGAAGATGGGAACATAGATGTAAGGGATTTCTATGAAAAATTTGATTTAAAAAAATTAAATTTACAACAGAAATCATTTATTCTAGGATACTATTCGCATTTATGGTTTGATGAATACTACAAGTTTAATGCAAGCAGATTAACGGTACATAATAGTCACGATCTTTCTGATGAGGAGCTGGGTATTGGAGTTAAAAATACACTAAAGCACTATGATTTCAAGGCAGTCGGAAGCTATTATAATAATATTAAGAGTGATATAGATGAGTATAAATTTAATATAGATTTAAAAGAGATAAATCATATAAGCGTAAAAAAGGCAAAAGAGATATTAAACGAATATTTTGAAGAGTCACCACCTGATAACATTTATCCGGAATTGATTGAAGAAGCAGAATATATGAATTTTATACGCAAAAGCTGTAGTAAAATAATAAAGTCTTTATAAATGTGTAGATCAATGAAATAAAAACTCCCTATAATGAGTTTTTATTTCATTTTTAATTTGACTGTTGAAAGAAAATATAATATAGTATAAAAGAGTACAATCTCTTAAAGATAAGGATGATAATTGTGAAATATAAGTACATTTTTTTTGATTTTGATGGAACCCTTGCAGATACAGAAGAAGTCAATTTTGTAATATATCAGAAGTTAGCAGAAAAATACAATTTGAGAAATATTACGCTAGATGAACTGGGGCATTTGAAAAAAATGAGCGCAAAAGAGATTATGGAATATGTTGAATTAAAGAAGAGATATTTACCATTTATGCTTAAAAGAGGTAAAAAGCTTTTGACCCAAGATATAAGAAATGTTAAATTATGTAAGCTTGATATTTTTGACACTATAAAGCAAATAAAGAGTTTGGGCATAAAGGTTGCCATAATTACAACGAACTCGAAAACTAATGTGAAGATGTTCTTAAAAGAGCATAATGCAGATTACTTCGATTTTATTGCAAGTGCCACTATGTTTGGAAAAGAAATTAAGATGAGAAAAATTATGAAAAAGGAAAAGCTTCAAAATAATGAAGTCTTGTATGTTGGTGATGAAATAAGGGATATTCATGCAGCAAATAGAGCTGGGATTGATATTGCATCAGTCGGTTGGGGATATAACACTGTAGAGAGCCTTAGAAAAAATAAGCCGCAGTATTTAATTTTTGAAACTAAAGAACTATTAGATATATGCAAACAATAAAACTAATATTAAGGAAAAACACGAACGAAAAAATAGATTTATTATTTTTAATTCGTGTTTTTTGTTTTTTTAATATAAAACCATAAAAAAGCAGATATTATTTCTTGCAATCATAAATTCATTATGCTAAAATACAAACTATAATATTAATAGACGGAGGTATTATATGAGTAAAATGATTTACACGATTAAACCTGAACACCACAGTATTCCTGAATTGACCAAAATTTTGGAGGAACATCCCGAAATCCAGTTTGTATCGTTTATGGGAATTGATATTGGTGGAAATGGTACAGATGAGAAAATACCAATAAAATTATTTTTGAGAGACATGGAAGAAATGCTAACTCATGGAATACAAACTGATGGGTCGAGTGTTGAGTTACAAGGGATTGCAGTATTAAATGATGCAAGGGTAGATATTTTGCCTGATACGGATTGTATTTGGTTCATTGATTATAACTATGAATATTACAATGATGAAAATGGGCTTCCTGTTGGTACTCTGAAAATACCTTCATTTATAGTTCACAGTGGTAAGAGAGTTTGTTCGAGGTCAATATTAAAGAAATCTGTTGGGAATTTTGCTTATTCCTTGAAGGAACTTTTTCGCAAAAATCCAGAATTAGCACAAAAATATGGATTTAAATATGAGGATATTGACGAAGTTTTATTAACATCTGCAACTGAATTAGAAATGTGGGTAAAGACACCGGAGCAAAGTGCGGATTTCGAAGAATTATATACATCACAAACACTAAAAGAACAATATTGGAAAAGAACTATGGGAACAGTAAGAACAGTTCTTGAAAAAATAATGGATCAGCTTGAGTGCTATGATTTAAAACCTGAAATGGCTCATAAAGAGGTTGGAGGAATTACAAATACAGTTGATGCAAAAGGTAGAATAACCCATGTTATGGAGCAGCTTGAAATTGATTGGAGATTTTCGGATGCTTTACAAGCTGCCGATAATGAAATTATTGTCAGAGAGTTGATTGAAGATCAATTCAGACATCATGGACTTGAAGTATTATTTAAAGCTAAGCCTATTGAAGGCGTTGCTGGAAATGGTGAACATACACATCTTGGCGTAGCTGTAAAACTGAAAACTGGCAAAAGAGTGAATCTGTTTGTACCTAATGATATGAAAAAGGATTATCTGAGCGAAATTGGATATGGATCATTAATGGGATTGCTAAAAAATTACGAAGTGATTAACCCTATTGTAACATCAACAAATGATGCATTTAACAGGCTTAAACCTAAATTTGAGGCACCTATTTGCATAGTAACCTCATTGGGAGGAACGAAGGAAGCTCCATCAAGAAACAGATCTGTATTAGTTGGAGTAATTAGAGATGTAGCAAGCCCTCAAGCAACTAGATTTGAAATGAGGTCCCCAAATCCATTTTCAAATACCTATCTTGTTATTGCAGCATCATATCAAGCTATGCTGGATGGAATCATAAATGTTGTTGAAGCAAAAATGTCTACACAGGATTTAGAAAAAGAAATATCCAAAAAGTTTGGTGAAGATGCAATATACTTGGAAAAAGACAGAGAGTATAGAAGTGAAGAGGATGTTTTTGAATGCTTTACTGAAGAGGAAAGAAACAAGATTTATGGAAAGGCACCTGCAACTGTCTGGGAAAATGTAAAGGGCTTTGATTCTAACATTTCTAAACAGGCAGTTCTTAAAGTAGGAGATGTGTTCACTGATGAACTTGTTAATTCGTTTAGAATATGTACATTAGAAAAGTGGAAAAATGAACTTAGTGGTAGGATTATCCACAACAATATTGCGCTTCTTAAAACATTTGTAAAGCTTCATAGCGAGCAGGATCATGCAACTGACCTTGATGTCGTGACATGGGAAAAGATTGTTTATCTTAAAATTAAGCTTATGAAGGATAGCATGACTAAAAAATGTATATTTACAAAGATAAAAACGGCCTTAGAAGAAGGAGATTATGAAACGGCATCAGATTTACAAAAATTAATGAATGAAAAAATGACCGAAATAAGAGCTTTATATATTGAATATAAGAAAAATATTTTTTAGATTGCTATAAATTAAAAGAAGGTGGGGTATGACTGCTCCGCTTTTTTTTATTCCTAATGAATTATGAAACATTATACATGATTTGTTTAATTATAATTTTATTTCATAAATGTTTAGTAAATTTTTATTTACAAAACAGTGTTTTTGTGCTATGATTGTGTCATAGGCTAAAACGTATTCCCTAAAAATATGTTTTATAAATTAAGAGATTATATTTTAGTTTAGGCGGAGAGTGTTAAGTTTATAAAAATTCTCACAACTGTCAATTAATACTAGAAATGATAACGTTTCAAAATTTTAAGTGGGCTTATACTATAAATAGCATTTGGGGCTATAATTATTCTTTTATCATTTTGAGTATATTGAATTGTGTATTTATAAACATACTATCTCTCAAATAAATATTATGGAGGAGAAAAATGAATAAAGAAACAAAGCAAAAGAAACAACCGACATTATTAGTTTCTATCATACCAGTAGTTATAACAATCGCATTGTTATCTATTTCTATCATTAAATACGGGGCAGATGTTCATATGCCTTTACTAATGGGTGCAATAATTGCAGGCGCAATCGGAATCTTTTCTTTAGGTTTTACTTGGAAAGAAATTGAACAAGGAATTATAGACTCTATCGGAAGTACTATGCAAGCTATATTAATACTTGCAGTAGTTGGATCGTTAATAGGGGTTTGGATAGCAGGCGGTATAGTTCCTACATTAATTTATTATGGGTTACAAGTATTATCACCTACATTTTTCTTGGTTGCTTCAGTTATTCTTTGTAGTATAGTTTCTTTGGCTACTGGAAGTTCATGGACTACTGCAGGTACGGTTGGAGTTGCTCTTATTGGAGTTGCTCAAGGACTTGGAATTTCAGTTCCATTAGCTGCAGGTGCGATTATATCCGGAGCTTATTTTGGAGATAAAATGTCTCCAATGTCTGATACTACTAATTTAGCACCAGCAATGGCAGGTTCGGAATTATTTGACCACATTAAGCATATGTTTTATACAACATCAGTTTCTTATGGTATTACTCTTGTTATTTTCTTATTAGTCGGTTTCAGATATGCAGGTTCTGAACTTGATACGGGTGCTATTAATGAAATATTAAATGCAATAGCTGGTGCGTATACTATAAACCCATTGCTTATGTTAGTACCGGTAGTTGTTATAGTAATGGTTGCTATGAAAATTCCTGCTCTTCCAGGTTTAGTTGTTGGTATAATTTTAGGTGCACTTTGTACTGTTTATCAAGGTGGGGACTTTGGAGCTATTCTTGATGCACTTCAAAATGGAGCAGTAACTGAATCAGGACACGAAATGGTTGATGAATTGTTAACTAATGGTGGATTGCAAAGTATGATGTGGACTATATCACTGATTATGTGCGCTTTAACATTTGGTGGCGTTTTGGAAAAAACTGGAATGATGGCTACTATTGCAAACAAGTTATTAAGTTTTGCAAGAAGCACAGGTTCTTTGATTCTTGTAACTGTAGTTACTTGCTTATTCATAAACATTCTTTGTGGAGACCAATATTTAGCAATAGCTCTTCCAGGTAAAATGTACAAAGAAGAATATCATAGAAGAGGATTAGCTCCAAGAAACTTATCTCGTGCTCTTGAAGATTCAGGTACTGTTACATCAGCACTTATTCCATGGAATACATGCGGAGCTACAATGTCAACATTCTTGGGAGTTCCAACACTATCATATATTCCATTCGCTTTCTTCAATCTTTTAAGCCCTATAACAACTGTTGTATTTGGGTTCTTAGGATTGACAATTATGAAATTGGAAAACGACCCAGCAGCGCCAGAATATATTGGACCTAAAAAAGCAAAAGCATAAATATTATAAATATAAATTATTACACTCAAAACCCTATGATATCATAGGGTTTTGTTTTACTCATTTTATGTACAAAAAATATTTTTTGTTTACATAATGAAAATTCTGTGTTACAATGAAAGGGAAAATGAATGTAATCACTTGCATTTAATATATTGAGCAGGTTGGTTCATTTTTTTTATGTCATTGCTTTTTAATATGAAAACGATTTAATGGTATTAAAGTGATTCTCTTTATAATTTGTGGTGGGTTTGTTTTAGAGAATTGATTGGGTATAATTAATTTTATCATTGTAATACTAATATTAATCGTTTATTTACAAAACTAGTATGTGACAGATAATAAAAAATTTGGAGGAAAGTAATGAGTAAAGAAACAAAAGAAAAAAAACAGCCAACGTTGCTGATATCAATAATTCCTGTAATTATTACGATAGTATTGTTGTCTGTTTCAATTATAGTATATGGAGCAGATGTTCATATGCCTTTATTAATTGGGGCAATTGTTGCATCAGCAATAGCAATTTTTGGATTAGGATTTACATGGAAAGAAATTGAACAAGGAATTCTGGACTCTATTGGTGGCACTATGCAAGCGATACTAATTCTTGCAATAGTTGGTTCTCTAATAGGTGTTTGGATAGCAGGCGGTATAGTTCCAACAATGATTTACTATGGTTTGCAAATATTATCACCTACGTTTTTCCTAGTTGCTTCAGTTATTTTATGCAGTATAGTTTCTTTAGCAACCGGTAGTTCTTGGACTACAGCAGGAACTGTAGGTGTCGCTCTTGTAGGTGTTGCAGGAGGACTTGGAATTTCAGTGCCATTAGCAGCAGGTGCTATTATATCCGGTGCGTATTTCGGTGATAAGATGTCTCCAATGTCAGATACAACTAATTTAGCGCCGGCTATGGCAGGGGCAGAGTTATTTGACCATATTAAGCATATGTTTTATACAACTTCTGTTTCTTATGGTATAACTCTTGTGATATTCTTTATACTTGGATTTAGATATTCCGGGAATGAACTTGATACATCAACAATAAATGGAATTCTAGATGCTATATCCAGTGTATATACAATAAATCCATTGCTTATGTTAGTTCCTGTAATAGTTATTTTAATGGTTGCAATGAAAATTCCAGCAATACCGGGATTAATCGTCGGAGTAATACTCGGAACACTTTGTACATTATATCAGGGTGGAGATTTTGGAGCTATATTAGATGCACTCCAATATGGTGTGGTTACTGAAACAGGAAATGAAATGGTTGATGAATTATTAACTAATGGTGGATTACAAAGCATGATGTGGACTATATCGTTGATTATGTGTGCCTTAACATTTGGTGGTGTTTTGGAAAAAACGGGCATGATGGAAGTTATAGCAAACAAATTACTAACTTTGGCAAGAAACACAGGTTCATTAGTTCTTGTAACAGTAGTTACTTGCTTGTTCATAAACATTCTTTGTGGAGACCAATATTTAGCTATAGCTCTTCCAGGTAAAATGTACAAGAATACTTATCATGACAGAGGATTGGCACCAAGAAATCTATCTCGTGTATTGGAGGATTCAGGTACTGTTACATCAGCACTTGTTCCATGGAATACTTGCGGAGCAACTATGTCTACGTTTTTAGGAGTACCTACATTATCTTATTTACCGTATGCATTTTTTAACATGTTAAGTCCTGTAGTAACTGTATTATTTGGCTTCTTTGGAATCACAATTATGAAGTTGGAAAATGATCCTGCTTCACCTGAGTATATTGGACCAAAAAAATCAAAATAATAATTACTTTAATAAAAAAATCGTTCTGTTAATTTACAGAGCGATTTTTTTATTAATGAATTATTAAATATGATATAAATTAAACATCTATATTTCTTCTTTCAATTTTATTTCCTATAGCATCTTCTATTTCGGATAATATTTGCATATCCTTATGGGCTACAAATAAACAAGTGTATCCATTTTCACCGGCTCTTCCTGTTCTGCCAATTCGATGAATATAAGATTCTGCATTCTCAGGTATATCATAATTATATATGTGACCTATACCGCTTATATCAAGTCCCCTTGATGCCACATCTGTAGCAATAAGATATTGTATATCTCCGTTTCTAAATGATTTCATTATTCTTTCTCTTTTAGATTGAGGTATGTCACTGTGTAACTTTTCACAATTATATTTTTTACTATGCATTGCTTCCTCTAATTTATCAACCCGTATTTTTGTCCTGCAGAATATTATAGCCATATAAGGTCTATCAAAATCCAATACAGTAAATAACGCTTCTTGTTTTTTTCTGTCGGTAGTTTCTACAACTTGCTGTGAAATATTTGAAAGTGTCACATTTTCATTTTTCACAGATATTGATACAGGATCCTTCGTAAACTTGTATGCCAGTTTCTTAACTTGTGAATTGATAGTAGCGGAAAAGCATAATGTTTGTCTTGATTTTGGTGTATGTTCAATAATTGTTTCAACTTCATTTTTAAAACCCATTAAAAGCATTTGGTCAGCTTCATCTATAACAAGGATGTTTAAGTTTCCAAGGTCAATGGTTTTTCTACTCAAATGGTCCAAGAGTCTACCGGGTGTGGCGATTACAATATGTATGCCTCTTTTAAGCTTACTTATTTGTGCTGAAATATCTTTTCCTCCATAGGCCGATAGAATATTCAAAACGTTGGCTTTTTTTAATTTCATTGCTTCATCTGTAATTTGTATAGCTAGTTCACGTGTTGGTGTTAATATAAGAGCCTGTATTACATCTTTATCCGGAGAAATATTTTCAAAGATAGGTATCAAAAACGCAAGCGTTTTGCCTGTGCCGGTTTGTGCTTGTGCTATTACATCCGATTTATTCTTGATAATATCTATACATTTTTCCTGAATAGGTGTTGGAGTAGTTATTCCATTTTTTTTTAAAATAGTTATTATTTCTTCATTTATTCCAAGTTCTATAAAGTTCATATTTTACTACCTTTCAATGTTTATATTGTTTACTATATTATAACACAATTAGACAATTTTTAATAAAATAATTTGTTATACAATCTAAATTATGTATATAATTGGAAAGTAATATTGACAAGATAACATTTTCATTGTATTATTAAATAATTAAAGTAAAATAATAAGCATATAAAATAAGTTAAATATATAAGATTTGTTGTATTGATATAAAACATCTTATGTCATTGGGGGATATCAGGAGAATATTATGGATTCTAATTTTAAATATAAAGATGAATTAAATAAACTAATAGAATCTGAAGAAAATTTTGAATTTTTTAGAAATTTGGCAGCGGAAAGTGTTCGTACTACACCAGATTCTTTTAAAGAAATTTTTAACGAGGTAATTGAATTTGCCAATGAAAACAAACTGAATATGGCTATGGGATGGTCTTACTATTATTTGGGATGGTACTATGCTGACATGTCTAAATATGATGAAGCACTGGAGAAATTTTTACTTTCGCATAATGAATTTGATAATATTGATTATAAAAAGGGATTAATATATGCATGCAATGGATTGACGAATATTTATTGCCAAATAGGGCAGTTTAAATTAGCAAATGAATGGGGATTAAAAGGCATATCTTTAGCAGAAGAAATCGACGAAAAAGAAGCACTCATATTGTTACTGATAAACACAGGAATAAACTACATACAAATGAAGAATTTCCAAAAATCCAAAGATGTTTTAAATTGTATAAAGATGATGAATACTGAATTGACTAAGCGTCAACTTGTTGCATATAAACTGTGTCTTGCGGAAATTGAAATTAATATAGGGGATCCGGGAATCGCTCTTGTACATCTGGATGAGGTAAATAAAATTGATGATGAATTAACTATTGATATAAGTGATACTTATAAATTGAAAGGCATGGCATATGTAAAGATTAATGAGTATGAAATGGCTAAAAAAGAGTTTATGAAAAGCTATGATTTTTCTAATATACAAGGCTATACCTATGAAAAATGTTGTGCTATGATAGAGTGGTCCAAGCTAAGTTGTTTAATAAAGAGATATAGTGATGCAATAAGCTTATTAAATGAAGTAGTAGAAGTCGCAATAGCAGGAAAATTTAAAATAATATTAAAAGAATCTTACCATCTATTATATGATATTTATAAGAAACTTGGCAATGCTGAAGAATCTCTTAGATATCTCGAGGAATATATATTGATAGATGATCAGATATATGACTATGAACAAAATCAGCTAATGGCGAAAATGAACATAAATCATACTAGAAGAGAAGCTAATCTATATAAACTTCTATATGATAAAACGGAGCTTCTATCTTCTATAGGTCAGAAAATTATTTCTAATCTGGATTTAAATTCAATTATAAATATAATAAATAAAGAAATATATAAATTAATAAAAACAGATATTTTTGGTATAGCTGTTTATGACAGCACAAATGATGATGTTGTATTCAATTTTGTAAGAGGAAGTTCAGATTTAATTGAAAGGTTGCCATTTAATATTAATAACAGTTCATCTTTTGGAGCATATTGTTTAAAAAATAAAGCAGATATTATAATTGGAAATGTAACGAAAGAATACAGTAAATATGTAAACTCCGATTATATTAATTATAATGATAGTGAGTCTGAAAAATCAAGAATATATACTACACTTGTTATTAAAGGAAGAGTTGTGGGAGTAATGACAGCTCAAAGTTATAGTGAGAATGCTTATGATAAAAATGATTTAAATACATTGAAAATAATTGCGAATTACTCAGCTATAGCAATAGATAATGCAATGTCTTACAAAAAAATAGAGGATATAGCAACTTATGATAACATGACGGGTTTCCTGACTAGATTTGAGATTATCAGACTTGGAGAAATTATTTATGAGAAACATAAGGATAAGAGTACCAGCTTTTGTGTCATAATGATAGATATTGATAATTTTAAATCTATAAATGATACTTATGGTCATGTCTATGGTGATCGGGCTTTAAATATGATAACCAACACTATATCTAAGTGCATAAGAACCACTGATTATATCGGAAGATATGGCGGTGATGAGTTTTTGCTCATATGTCCAGGAGCTGATCAAAGAGAGGCAATAGAGGTTGCGGAAAGAATCAGACACACCATATGTAATAGTAATTATCTATTGGATGAGAACCTTTCGGTTAACATAACCCTCAGTTTGGGAGTATATGAATTTGGCAATAATGACATGTCATTTATTGATGGAGTAAAAATGGCGGACAAATATTTATATAATGCTAAGAAGGGTTCTAAAAATAAAGTAGTCAGTAAATCAAAAGCTAAATATATAAAAATTTAATAGTACAATAAAATTTGGATAGCATAGGAATGTAAACTTTACATAAAATTTACATTCCTATGCTTTTATTTTTACTATTGTATATTATAGTTAGGACAAGATAAATAAAAAAATAAAGAGGAGATATTAAAAAATGAAAATAGTAAAAAAATTAATAGTAGTGTTATCGTTAGTATTAATGGTGGCATCAGTATTTACAGGATGTGCAAAATCAGAATCGCCAGCTGCACCATCAACAGAAACTCCGGCAGCTCCAGATTTTGATACAAATAAAGATATTACTGTGGTCGCTAGAGATTCGGCATCAGGTACTAGAGGAGCGTTTCACGAACTTATGGAAATAAAAGTTAAAGAAGGTGACACTGAAGTTGATAAATTAGTAACAGGTGCTCTTGAATTTGACGGACAAGATAAAGTAATAACAGCTGTAGAAGGAGATAAATATGGTATAGGATATATTTCTCTTGGATCTGTTAGCGAAAGAATTAAAGCAGCAGGCGTTGATGGAGTAGAAGCTACAGTTGATAATGTAAAAAACGGAACTTATCCGGTGTCGAGACCTTTCCTTTTAGTAACAAAGGGAGATGAAAGTGACTTAGTTAAAGATTTTTTAAGCTTTACAGAATCAGTTCAAGGACAACAAATAGTTGGAGAGAATCACTATATTGCTTCAGTAGAAAATCCGGTTGAATATAAAGCTGCAGATATGTCAGGTACAATTAAAGTAGCAGGCTCAACGTCTGTAACTCCTTTGATGGAAAAATTACAGGAAGTATACAAAGAACTTAATCCAAATGTAACATTTGAAATGCAATCAAATGGATCATCTCAAGGAATTAAGGCAGCTATAGATGGAACCTATGAATTAGGAATGAGTTCAAGAGAATTAAAAGATGATGAAAAATCCCAATTAAATGAGCATATACTTGCAATTGATGGCATTGCAGTTATATTAAATAATGAAAATCCAACATCAGACCTTGCATCAGAAACAATAACTAAAATATATACAGGTGAAATCACTAAATGGTCTGAAGTTACTAAGTAAGCATATGAATAATGTAAATAGATCAAATAATATAAAAGAAAAACTAATGCAGTACGTGTTCTTCGCGTCTGCATTAGTTTCAGTGTTAGCGGTTATCTGTATATGTCTCTTTCTGCTCATGAGAGGCATACCTGCTATTTCTGAAATTGGGTTTGTAAATTTCATATTTGGACAGAAATGGGCTCCTGTAGACACACCTCCCTTTTTTGGGATACTTTCAATGATTGTTGGAAGCTTATATGTAACAACAGGGGCAATTATTATAGGAGTACCAATAGGAATAATGTGTGCAGTATTCTTGGCTGAATTTTGTCCTAAAAAATTATATAAAATAGTAAAACCTTCCGTAAACCTATTGGCGGGTATTCCGTCAATAATTTATGGATTCTTTGGAATGCAAATTGTAGTACCATTTGTAAGAGAAACATTTGGCGGAAATGGTTACAGCATACTTTCAGCATCAGTTATACTTGGAATAATGATACTTCCTACAATCATATCAATTAGTGAATCTTCAATTAGAGCTGTTCCTGAAACATATATGGAAGGATCTCTTGGAATTGGAGCTACAAAAGAGGAAACTATTTTTAAGGTTGTTTTACCTGCGGCTAAATCAGGCATGCTAACATCGATAATACTGGGAATAGGCAGAGCTGTAGGAGAAACAATGGCAGTCGTTATGGTTGCAGGTGGATCGGTAATGCCACTTGATAAAATAGCCTTACTAAAACCAATAAGAACATTAACTGCTAACATAGTTACAGAAATGAGTTATGCTTCTGGACTTCATACAGAAGCTTTAATAGCTACAGGTGTTGTTCTTTTTGTATTTATAATAATATTAAATGCCTCACTCAGCTTAATAAAATCAAATTCTAATAAAAATTAGAATATAAAGCAGATGGAAAGGATGAAGACTGGAATAATGGAAGATTTGATACGAAATAATAAAAATATTATGATAAGAAGAAAATTGAAATCTTTAGCATTAAAATTTTTAGTGTGGATTTGTGGGATAATAACAGTAGCAATACTGGTTTATATATTGCTGTTTATATTAATAAGAGGTATACCTAACATAAATATGGAATTCCTATTTGGAAGTTATAATTCGGATAGTTTATCTGCTTTTTCTTCAATAATTACAACAATAGTAATGATAACTTTAACTCTTTTATTAGCAGTACCTATCGGCGTATTTTGTGCAATATATCTTACAGAATATTCAAAGATGGGAAATAAAGCTATAAAGGTAATAAGGCTAGCGGTAGACACATTGGCAGGAATACCATCAATAGTATATGGTTTATTTGGAATGATATTTTTTGTAACATTACTTGGTTTTAAAACTTCGATTTTATCAGGCATATGTACACTTGCTATAATGGTGTTACCTATTATAATAAGTTCATCAGAAGAGGCCATAAAATCAGTACCGGATATATATCGTGAAGGAAGTCTTGGTCTTGGAGCATCGAGACTAAGGACGGTGTTTAGAATAGTTTTGCCTACTGCAATTCCTGGAATATTATCGGGAGTAATTCTTGCGATAGGGCGTATTGTGGGTGAGACAGCAGCTCTTATTTTCACAAGCGGTACCAATGTTTTAGAGATGCCCACATTAAATTTACTGGCTTCACAGAGAACTCTTGCAATACACATGTATATGCTTGCCAGTGAAGGTCTGCCGCATTCAAAGGATATGGCTTTTGCAACAGGAGCTATTTTAATTATTATAGTATTTTTGGTAAATTTTGCAACTACACATCTTGCAAAAAAACTTGGGAGGATAAGCAATGAATAATCCAATAAAAATGGAAATTGAAGATGTCAATTTATATTACGGAGATTTTCAAGCACTTAAGAATATAAATATGACTATAAGGGAAAAAGAGATTACAGCATTCATAGGTCCTTCGGGTTGCGGAAAATCAACTCTATTAAAATCCTTAAATAGGATGAATGACTTAATTGAAGGATGCACAATAACAGGAAAAATATCTTTAGATAATATTGATGTTTATAAAGATATGGATGCAGTGGTGCTAAGAAAAAAAGTAGGCATGGTGTTCCAAAAACCAAACCCATTTCCTATGAGTATATATGAAAACATAGCTTATGGCCCAAAAACTCATGGTATTAACAAAAAATCTCAACTGGATGATATCGTAGAGAAAAGTTTACAGGCAGCAGCTATGTGGGATGAAGTAAAGGACAGACTTAAAAAAAATGCATTGGGTCTATCGGGTGGACAGCAACAAAGATTATGCATTGCAAGAGCTTTATCTGTAAATCCGGAAGTACTTTTAATGGATGAACCTACATCTGCGTTAGATCCAATTTCAACAATGAAAATAGAAGATCTTGTTTTGGAAATAAAAAAGAAATATACGATAGTAATAGTTACTCACAATATGCAGCAGGCAACAAGAATATCTGATAAGACAGGTTTTTTCCTGCACGGAGAAGTGATAGAATTTGATGATACAGAGAAACTTTTTTCTTTACCTAAAAATAAGAAGACGGAAGATTATATAACGGGAAGATTTGGCTAATACTTTCGATAATGCTATGAAAATTTTGAATAAAATAGTATAATTATATATGTTAATTATTAATGATGGAGGTATAAAATGCGAGGCAGATTTGATAAAGAACTTGAAAACCTAAATTTAGAGCTTATCAAAATGGGTGGACTTATAGAGAATTCAATTGAAACAAGTGTTAAGGCATTGATAAATCGGGACTTATCCCTTGTAAAAAAGGTTAATGAATATGAAGTTGAAATAGATGAAATGGAAAAAACAATTGAAAGTCATTGTTTGAAATTATTGCTTCAACAACAGCCTGTAGCATCAGACTTGAGGTTGATTAGCACTGCTCTTAAAATGATAACTGATATGGAGAGAATAGGGGACAATGCAGAAGATATAGCTGAAATTGCAAGATATATGGTGAATCAAAAATTTATTAAGAATATCATTCATATTCCTCAGATGGCAGAAGCGACAGTAGGTATGGTAAGACATAGCATAGATGCATTTGTAAATAAGGATAAAGAATTAGCATTAGAAGTTTGCGCGTCTGATGATATAGTTGATAATTTATTTACTGTGATAAAAAATGAGCTTATTGAAAAAATACAAGAGGATAAAGCTAACGGGGAACAAGCTATAGACCTCATAATGATAGCTAAATATTTTGAGAGAATAGGTGATCATGCTCAAAACATAGCAGAATGGGTAATTTTTTCGATTACAGGCGAACATAAATACCAATAACATTTAGGAGATAAAGATGAAACTAATATATTGTGTTGAAGATGATCCAGGCATAAGAGAATTAATTACTTGCACATTAAATACAGCTGATTTTACAGTGATAGGGTTTGAGGAACCTCAAGGGTTTCTTTTGGAGTTGAAGAGAAAAACACCTGATTTGATTCTTTTAGATATAATGCTTCCTAAAACAGATGGAATGACTATTCTTAAAAAATTGAAACAGGATTCTTTATATTGTGATATACCTGTGATAATGCTTACTGCTAAATCAATGGAAATTGACAAAGTAAATGGGTTAGAATCAGGTGCAGATGATTTTATAACAAAGCCCTTTGGCATACTTGAACTTATTGCAAGAGTTAAGGCTGTTTTGAGGCGCTCTGGGAAAGGGTTAGAAGAACGAAGAACATTGGAATATAACGGGTTGGCACTTGACTATGATAAAAGGGAGGCAAGTTATAATGATATTTCAATCATGTTCACATATAAAGAATTTGAATTATTATTTTATTTAATGTTAAATAAGGGTATAGTTGTTTCTAGAGAAAAGATTCTTCAGAAAATATGGGGATATGATTATGAAGGAGAAACTAGAACTGTCGATATGCATATAAAGACAATAAGACAAAAAATTGAAGTGACTGGATGTCCAAATTATATAAAGACGGTAAGAGGTGCAGGATATAAATTTGAGGAGTAGTTGATATGAAAAAAAGGGTATTTTATATAACTATTATATTGCTAATAATTACAACAACATTAACTTGTATTTTAACATCTTTAGTATATTATAAATTCTATGAAAAAGAAGCTAAGGATCAAATTAAGACAATTGTTAGTCTTACATCTAATAGTGTTGATTGGAGCGACGGTACCCACATACAAAGTTCTGTAAACCGTATTGTTAAATCGGTTAATTATAAAATTAGAATTACTGTTATTGAAGAAACAGGCAATGTGATATATGATAATTTTGCACAATATGAGACGTTAGAAAATCACAGAAACAGACCGGAAATTGAGAAAGCCTTCAGAGTTGGATATGGAGAAGACATGAGATTTTCGAACACACTAAAAAATGACACGTATTATTACGCTGTAAAATTGAATGATAACACAGTGTTAAGAGTGTCTAGGGAGTTAAGAAGTATAAGAAATATGTTTACTGGAAGCATACCTATACTGGCAAGTGTTTTTTTCATAATAATATTAATTTCTTTATTCGCTGCATCTTATATTACAAAAAAAATAATTAAACCTATAAATCTTATTGCAACATCTTTAGATGATTTGCTTGAAATGGATAAATTAGATGTTCAAATAGATATGTATGAGGAACTTCAGCCATTCGCACATAAGATTCGAGAACAGAAACAAAGAATAAATGAATATATCAAAGAAATAGAGTACGAGAGAGACACTATTGGAATTATAACTGAAAATATGAAAGAAGGGTTTATTTTATTAAATAATGCAGGAGAAATACTATCAATTAATGCGAGTGGAAAAATTATGATAGGAAACCCGGAATTTAATTTGCATGAACACAAAAACATTCTTGAACTTACAAGAAGTGCTGAAATATTAAAGAATATAGATATAGCTATAAATGGTAATAAGCATATTGTCTATGATGTAGATTTCAATTCACACCACTATAGATATTATTTCAGCCCTGTTTCCGAAAGAGGTAACGATAATGTAGATGGATTAATGATTCTTATCGAAGATGTTACAATACAAAAAAATTCAGAAATTATGAGACGTGAATTTTCTGCTAATGTGTCTCATGAACTTAAAACTCCATTGACAACTATGATAGGATTTGCCGAGATGATAAAAGAAGGATTGATAACTGATTCTGAAAGCATCAAAAAGTATTGTGGTATGATTAACACTGAGGGATTGAGGCTTATAACTCTTATAGAAGATATTATTAGGCTGTCTAAAATTGAAGAAGGTGTCGATATAGATGATAATAGCATAATTAATCTGAAGGATATTAGTAATGAGGTATTTAATTTTTTAAGCTCCAAAGCTAAAGATAAAAATATTAAATTGCTTTCAAACATAGATAATATAAATATGAAAATTAATAAAAATTATGTTAATGAGCTTTTATATAACCTTGTAGACAATGGCATTAAATATAATAAAGATGGAGGCAAGGTAGAAGTAAACATAAACAGAAATAAAGGTGTAATAAATATTGTTGTGAAAGACACCGGCTTAGGTATTTCAGAAGAACATTTGGACAGAATATTTGAAAGATTCTATAGAGCTGATAAAAGCAGATCAAAGGAAACCGGAGGTACAGGACTTGGATTATCCATTGTGAAGCATATTGTGGAAGCTTATAATGGAGAGATAGAGATAAAAAGTAAAGTGAATGCCGGGACGGAAATTAGAATAAAATTTTTAGACAATTAAAAGGTATAGGAAGTAATTATTTCTATATTCTTTTTTGTATATATAAACAATTTTGTTGAAAATAATTATAAATTAAAATATAATTAATTATTATTTTAAATAAAGGAGATGCAAAATTGGAAATTAAATTGCTTGTTGATAGATTAAATGATGAAATAATAAATATAAGACGGGATTTACATATGAACCCAGAGATTGGCAATAATGAATTTAGAACGATGAAAAAAATTTGTGAATATTTAGACTTGTGGAATATTGAATACGAATCAGGTGTTGCGGAAACAGGAGTTGTTGCAATAATAAAAGGTAAAAATAATGGAAGAACAATAGGAGTTAGAGCTGATATAGATGCATTACCAATTACAGAAGATAGTAACGAGTCATGGAAGTCACGAAATGATGGCATAATGCATGCCTGTGGGCATGATGCACACACAGCAATAGCATTAGGTACTGCTAAAATACTAAAATCTATGGAATCAGAGCTAAATGGAAATGTTAAATTTTTCTTTCAGCCGGCAGAAGAAACCACAGGTGGAGCTGAAAGAATGATTAAAGAAGGTTGTCTTAAAAATCCTGATGTTGATTATGTTGTAGGTCTTCATGTTGAACCTGGCATAGATACGGGGAAGGTAGGCATAAAATATGGAAAAATGATGGCTTCATCAGATGAAATTAAAATAATTGTCAATGGTAAATCATCACATGGCGCATATCCCCACGAAGGAGTAGACCCTATTTTTATCGCATCTAATTTAGTATTGTCGCTGCAGTCAATTGTTAGTAGAAACATATCACCTCTTAATTCTGCTGTCTTTACAGTTGGAAGCATTCACGGAGGTACTGCGGGTAATGTAATATCCGATGAAGTGACGATGACAGGAATACTAAGAACTCTGGATCCTGATACTAGATTATATATGAAAGATAGAATCACGTCCATAGTTGAAAATGTATCGATTGGATTAGGTGGTAAAAGCAAACTTATTATAAGGGAAAGCTACGGCGCACTTATTAATGATGATGAAACAGTAGATGAAGTAAGAAAAACTATGGTAAATGCGCTTGGAGAAGAAAATGTACTAATAAATGAGTTTCCTACAATGGGAACTGAAGATTTTTCATACTTTTCACAATCTGTAAAATCTTGCTTTTATAACCTGGGATGTAGTGATAAGGATAAAAGAGAAACATATCCGCTGCATTCAAGCAAATTTAACTTAGATGAAGGTTGCCTTAAAATAGGAGTAGAATTACAGGTTAAAAATGTTCTTGCACTATTGAATAAATAAATTTATGTTGAAAAATAAGATAAATATTGTTACAATAAATAAGTATATTTACATATTATATAATTGGAAACAAGAAATGAGTGTACAAAATGTTCGGATATGTAACAATAGATAAAATGGAATTAAAATTTAAGGAATATTACAGCTATAAGGGGTATTATTGTGGTCTGTGTATGTCTTTAAAACATAAATACAGTAACTTAAGCAGGATGACATTGAATTATGATATGACATTTCTAATATTACTATTGAGCTCTTTATATGAACCAAAGAATAATATATATAACTCAAGATGCATAGCTCATCCAAATAAAAAACAACTTATAATACAAAATGATATCACAGAATATGCGTCATCTATAAACATCATACTATCATATTACAATTTAAAAGATAACTGGGACGATGAAAAAGATGTTAAATCCCTTGTATTTGCAAGACTTTTAAAAAAGGAATTTAAAAAGGCAAATGCTGAATTGATTGATAAATCAGAGAAAATAAGCAAAAGAATTAAGAATATTGCACAATTAGAAAAAGAAGATACTAGTGACATAGATAAGGTTTCTAATGAGTTTGGACATCTTATGGAAGAAATAATATTATATAAGGAAGATGCTTGGGAAAAAACGCTGAGAAAACTTGGTTTTTTTCTGGGCAAATATATCTATTTGTTGGATGCATATGAGGATATGGAAAAGGATAAAAAAAATAATTCATACAATCCTTTTAACAAATTAAACATACAAAATATAAACGCATATGCTAAAGAAATTTTGATGCTGAATTTATCATTTTTAAGCGAAGAAGTAGAGAAATTACCGTTAATTCAAGATAAAGAGATTATTGAAAATATAATATATTCTGGAATCCTTATGAAAATAAAGGATGTATCAGCAGATGAAGAAGGAGAAAATAAATGAAAGATCCATATGAAGTATTAGGGTTGCAAAGAGGTGCAACTAAAGAAGATGTGAAACATGCTTACAGAAGGCTTGCTAAAAAATATCATCCGGATATGAATGTTGATAACCCTCTTGCGGATTTAGCTGAAGAGAAATTTAAAGAAATACAACAGGCATATGATGATATTATGAATGGTTCAAGTGCCGGTTATCAGTCAAATAATGGGTATAATAATAATTCTAGCAGCAGTTTTGTGGCCATAAGGCAGCAGGTCAATATTGGCAGATATCAAGATGCTATCAGAGCTCTAAACAATATTTCAGACAGGAACGCGGAATGGAATTTCTTAATGGGTATATGTTATGTAAATTTAGGGTCAACAGGTCAGGGAGTTCAATTCGTTCAAAGAGCCGTAAGCATGGATCCGAGCAATATGGAATATCAAAACTTTCTGAATCAAATAATGAATATGCAAAGAGCCTATCAAAGTAGAACATACAATTATGGAAGAGGAGGTTCTAACAGTGCAGACTGTTGTACTCAATTAATTTGTGCGGATTGTCTATGTGAATGCTTGGGAGGAGATTTGATTTCATGCTGTTAAAAGGCAAAGGTATAGCATATTTAGGTGTGTTGTTAGGATTAAATCAAATATTTATTATACTATCATCCATAATAGAAACAAATACAATAATATTTTTTTCAGCAGCAGCATTGATTATAGGTGTTGTTATAGTAGAATTCGGAGGAAAAAGCGGAGTTCTATTTTATTTGGCATCTTGTCTGCTTGGATTTTTTTTGACATTTAATAAAGTTGAAATTATAACCTACATCATGTTTTTTGGAATGTACAGTGCAGTTAAGTATGGGATTGAAATAAAATTGGAGAATAGAATTGTTCAGATTTTAATAAAATTCATTTATTTTAATGTTTCCCTTGCGGTGATGTATTTTATAGTCAGACTGTTTTTAACATTGAAAATATATTGGTGGATGATTTTAGGTGTGCAGATTTTATTTTTAATATATGATTATGCATTTACTATATTCATTAATTACTACATAGATAAAATAAGACCAAAGGTAAAAAGATAATATTGAATATAAAATGCAGGAAAATATTTCCTGCATTTTAACTATAAATTATACTATTTATCCATGATCAAATAATCTTCTCTTTCAGCTCCAACTGAAACATATTTGATGGGGCACCCTACTTTTTCTTCAATGTATTTTATATAATTAACAGCTTCTACAGGAAGGTCAGATTGCTTTCTGCATTTTCCTATATCGCATTTCCAACCATCCACATATTCGTATATTGGAGTAGCCTTATTAAGGTCTTCACCAAGTGGGAATTCTGTAGTAACATTTCCATTAACGCTGTATCCTGTACAAACAGGTATTTTGTCCATATAAGATAAAATATCAAGTTTCGTAAGGGCTAAAGAATCAGCACCTTGAACTCTAGTTCCGTATTTTGAAGCTACAACATCAAATGGTCCAACTCTTCTTGGACGTCCGGTTGCTGCACCATATTCACCGCCAGCTTCTCTCAAAGCCTCTGCTTCTTCTCCAAACATTTCACATGTAAAAGGTCCTTCCCCTACACATGAAGAATAAGCTTTCATTATTCCTATTGTGTCTGTAAGTTTGCGTCCCGGTACACCTGAACCTATTGGTGCATAAGCAGCTATGGTTGATGAAGATGTAGTATAAGGATATATACCAAAATCTATATCACGAAGAGCTCCAAGTTGAGCCTCGAACATAATTCTTTTGTTTTCTTTAATTGCATTTTCAAGATAAATACCTGTATCACATACAAATTCTTCTAGTTCAGCAGAATATTTTAACAACCAGTTCCATATTTCATCAGGGTTGATCTTTTCTGAATTATAACCGCCGGATATTAAAAGATTTTTCCATTCAACCACTTGAAAGAGGTGCTTTTTGAGAGCTTCTTTATTTTTCAAATCACCCATTCTAATTCCCTTTTTCATATATTTATCACTATAAACAGGAGCTATACCCCTTCTTGTTGAACCGAATTTTAAATCTTTCAAACGTTCTTCTTCTAATATATCTTGCCTAACGTGATATGGAAGACATATTACAGCTCTGTCACTTATCTTTAGATTGGCAGATGTAATTTTTATACCTGCTTTCTTTAAATTTTCCAGTTCTCCATGTAGGTGTTGTATGTCAATAACCATTCCATTTCCCATAATATTAACAACTTCAGGCCTTAACACTCCTGATGGAAGTAGATTTAATATAAACTTTCCTGAATCATTTATTACTGTATGACCAGCATTGTTACCTCCTTGATAACGGCAAACAACATCATAATCAGCAGATAATAAATCTACCATTCTTCCTTTGCCTTCGTCGCCCCAATTTATTCCGACTATTGCTGTAAGCATAATTAGCCTCCTATATTATTTGATAAATTATTATATAATGCGTAAATATCAATGTCAAGGAATAGTTTTATTACCATTTTGGCATCTTTTCACATGGATAGTTTGGTAAAAATTACAGAGGTCAAAATATAAAACAATATGTAATCTTTGTTGCTCTTGATGCAATTTTATGTTAAAATTATATTTGTAATTCAGTATATATAAGTGCATTAGTAAATAGGTAAAACTCAATAGTTGGCAGGGGTTAGTGTGAATCTAAATTGACCTTATATTGAACTGACAATAATAGCTAGGGGAGGAAATATGTTACAAAAAATCAAGGCAGCAATATTATTAATTTTATTATCAGCTATAATGGTATCATGTACTAACTCAGTTGAAGCTAATTCACCTATACCATCTGAACCAGGTAGTGAGGTGGAAAACCCTTCAAATGATGGTGAACCTTCAGAGCCGGCTTTTTCTGAAGAAGAAAAAGCAAAATTAGAACTTGAAAAGAAAATTGAAGAAAGAGAAGCTTTAGAAAAAAAACATAAAGAAGATCAAGGTGAGTTCTATGTGCCACTGGTAAATATTGGAGAAGAATACGAGAAAAAGAATTTGGAAGTAAAAGCATTATATGCAACAGGATATACTGCAGGTAACGATCTTAATAAAGTAAACATTGATGCATATGGAGCGTATGTAAAGGCACTTGCCGAAAAAGATACAAAAAAAGCAAATGAATTATTTCAGGAAGCTGACAAGGCAAACAAGTTTGAACGTATCATAGGTATAGCTGTAGCAACAGAGATAAATGGAGTAGTTATCAATGTAAAAGATGATAATGGTTTCATAACATATGACAGCCAAGTTGATATAGTTAAAGAAATGAATGAAGAAACATCAATACCAATTAAAGATATTAAAAATATGCTCAAAATTCTAAAAGAGTATGATATATATACAATAGGCAGAATTGTTGCATTTAAGGATAAACATCTTGCTGCTGCAAAACCTGAACATGCCATACAGCTTAAAACAGGAGGAACATGGTTAGACCCAAATAGCGGCAACATTCCCTGGATTAATCCATTTGATAAATATGTATGGGACTATAATATTGCAATAGCAAAAGAGGCAGCTTTATTGGGATTTGACGAAATACAATTTGACTATGTAAGGTTTCCGGACGGTGCTAATAAATATAATCCTATAACAGAGTTTCCGGGAAGAAATGGAAGAGATAAAGATGAAGCAATCAGAGATTTTTTGAAGTATGCAAAAGAAGAGCTTGAGCCTTACAATGTAAACATAGGCGCAGATGTATTTGGACTTATTACAAGAACTTGGGATGATTATCCAGAGGATATAGGTCAAACTTGGATTCTCATGGGTGAATATGTTGATTCAATATGTCCTATGGTTTATCCTAGCCATTATTCAACCGGATGGTATAACTTAGAGGATCCAAATTCAAAACCATATGAATTGGTAAAGGGTGCCATGGAAGAAGCTTTAGAAAAAAATTCATCTATGGAAAACCCTCCGGTAATTCGTTCGTGGATACAGGACTTTGATTGGGCAGGAAAAGAGTATGGACCAAAAGAAGTGAGAAGTCAAATAATTGCCGCTAAAGAGTTGGGACTTACAGAATTTATGGTTTGGAATCCAAGTAATGTATATGACCCAAATTCGTTTATATTATCAGAGACAGAAAAAAATTCTGTATATCCTGTGGATAAGGGAGAGCTTGACTATAGAGAAAAAACACCTGCTGATGCAGCTGATAAGTATCTTAATGGCAAAATATACGAAAGATACAGCTACATGTATTTGATGATACCTATCGCAGACAGAGACAAAGATTTTGATAAATTTAAAGAAACAGAAGAAAAATCTAACATTAAACTGTTGAACTATAAAGTATATGACTATGAAATGGATTCTAAGGATGAAAATCTTGCAACTGTAAACTTATACTATAAATACGAGAAAACTACCGGTGACACATCAGAGGTTATTGAAAAGGATAATGTTAAGTGGACGGCAATAAGAGAAAAAGGAATTTGGAAAATAAAAAGCAACTTTAATTAATATAATTAAAGGGGGATGCAAAAAAGACTGCCATCTTGATGACTTTGTCAACAATCTTAGGAGATGCACACAATGCATCTCCTTTTGCATAATATAAATAAACATACTATATATGATGTATGCAATTATTGAACATATGTAATTACATGGAAAACAAAATTCTTGACAATAGTAAAAATGCTGATATAATCATTCTATAAATACTTGAAAAATTGTAAGGCATAGGAGGAAAAATGAAAAAATATAATGTAGCAATACTAGGAGCAACAGGAGCAGTAGGAAAAGAAATGCTTAAAATTTTAGGAGAAAGAAACTTTCCAATAAATGAATTGAGACTTTTGGCAAGCAAAAAAAGTGCGGGAGAAGAAGTTGAATTTAATGGTAAGAAATATACTATTGAAGAAGCTACAGAAAACTCTTTTAACGATATAGATGTAATGTTATGTGCAGCTGAAAATGATATAAGCAAAGCTTTAACACCTGCTGCAGTGAAAGCTGGAGCGGTAGTGGTTGACAATAGCAGTGCGTATAGGATGGATGAGAATGTACCACTTGTAGTACCGGAAGTAAATTCAGAAGATGTAAGGAATCACAAAGGAATTATAGCAAATCCTAACTGTTCAACTATAATCGCTTTGACAGCATTAAATGAACTTAACAAATATGCGCGAATAAAGAGAATGATAGTGTCAACTTATCAAGCTGTTTCAGGAGCTGGGATAAATGGCATAAGAGAACTAGATCAACAGATTAAAGATATCAGCGAAGGAAAGGAAGCAGTAGCAAATACATTCCAGTACCAGATTGCATACAATCTCATTCCTCAAATAGGTGATTTTGATGATATGGGTTACTCTCAAGAGGAAATGAAAATGCAGAATGAAGGAAGAAAAATATTACACAATCCTGATTTAAAAGTAAATTGCACATGCATTAGAGTACCTGTATACAGAAGCCACTCAGAGTCTATTACTATAGAAACAGAAAAAGAAATTACGCCTGAGAAAGCTATGGAATTACTCAAGAACGCAGAGGGAGTAAAACTTGTAAATGATTTGCAAAATAAAAAGTATCCAATGCCGCTTGATACGTCAGATCAGGATTTAATTTACGTTGGAAGAATCAGAAAAGACATAAGCAGCGATAATTCATTAGTATTATGGTGTTGCGGAGACCAAATAAGAAAAGGTGCAGCAACGAATGCAGTACAAATAGCAGAAGTGTTGGTAAAAGAAAATTTAATATAATGAATGTTCATGTTAAACATTGCAGTTTAAAAACATCTTTGTAAAAAATACGAAGATGTTTTTTTATAAAAATTCTCCTATAAAATAATGGACAAACATTCGATTATAGTATAAAGTATTGAAGAGATGATAAAAACGGAGGTACATATTTTGGATGTAATAATAATTGGAATACTTATATTATCAATAATAATAAACGTAATTATATTAATAAAACTTTCTAAGGGCAAGAATTCGGGTGATCAAATATTATCCGAACTAAAAATAAATCTGGGTCAAAATAATTATAATTTAATTGACTCTATAACAAAAAAAATATCACAATCAGATGAAAAGCAGTTGAAGGAATTGCTTACAAATAAACTTGAAACAGTAGAAAGATTAGAAATTAACGCCACAAGACTAATAGAGTCATTTGGTGTCTTTAGAGATAATACAACCAGAACTATAAATGATTCAAATAACAAGCTTACAGAAAACCTCAACAATAACTTTACATCACTTAATAATAAGATAAGTGAAAGCTTAGAAAAAATAAATGCAAGAGTTGAAGAAAGATTAAACGAAGGTTTTGAAAAAACAAATAAAACATTTACTAACATTTTAGAAAGATTATCAAAAATTGATGAAGCACAGAAGAAAATTGATAGTCTATCTAGTAATATTGTGTCGCTTCAAGATGTGTTAACAGACAAAAAAAGCAGAGGAACCTTTGGAGAAGTACAACTGAATCATATATTAATATCCATCTTTGGAGAAAAAAACGACAAAGTCTATGAACTACAAAAAAAATTACCAAACGAAACTATTTCAGATGCAGTTCTCTATATACCGGAGCCTGTTGGTATGCTATGTATAGATTCTAAATTTCCGCTTGAAAATTACCAACGAATGATAGATAAAAGCATCACAGAATTAGAACGAAAACAATTTGAAAAGGATTTTAAAACAAATGTAAAAAAACATATTAATGATATTTCTTCTAAATACATAATTCAAGGCTTAACCTCTGAGCAAGCAATTATGTTTATTCCGGCAGAAGCTATATTTGCAGAAATAAATGCATATCATCAGGATTTAATTGACTATGCGAGGGATAAAAAAGTTTGGATGGCTTCTCCTACGACAATAATGTCAATTTTATCAACGGTCCAAGTTGTTCTTAGAAATATGGAAAGAGAAAAGTATGCAAGTATAATACATGAAGAACTAAACAAACTAGGAAAAGAGTTTAAAAGATATAAAAACAGATGGGACTCATTGGCAAGGGATATAAAACGTGTTTCAGATGATGTGGATACAATCAATATAACATCAAATAAAATTGAGAAGAAATTTGAAAGTATTTCAAAGGTAGAAATAGATACATATGAAGAAATCGAGGTTGTGGATAAAATTTAGAAATACATACTGGGGGTGATAAATATGAAAAAAGTTTTATTAGTTGAAGATGATAAGACAATTGTTTTAGGATTAGAATATTTTCTTAAACAGGAAGGTTATGATGTTATAGTATGCAATGATATGAAGACAGCCTTGAAAATTGTAAAAACACATAAATATGACATTGCTATTCTGGATATTTCTTTACCGGATGGAAATGGTTACGATATATGTAAAGAAATTAGACGCAATGGTGACACTCCGGTTATTTTCCTAACAGCTTGTGATGAAGAAGTTAATGTTATTATGGGCTTTGATATGGGCGCAGATGATTATGTAACTAAGCCATTTAGGGTGAGAGAACTTTTATCAAGAATTAAAACTATATTAAACAGAGTGGGTAAGAGAGAGAAAAATAAAAACGAAATAGAAATAGGTAATATCATTATTAACACAGCAACCGGTAAGGTAATTAAAAATAATGAAGAAATATTTCTGACAGCTTTAGAATATAGATTGCTGTTAACACTTGCCAATAATGAAGGACAAATATTGACCAGGAATCAGCTTCTAGAAGGAATATGGGATATAGATGGGAATTTTGTAAATGATAATACTTTGACGGTATATATAAAAAGATTAAGAGATAAAATAGAAGATGATTCTCAAAACCCTAAGATAATAAATACAGTCAGAGGAATGGGATATAGGATAGGGGGATGAAATGAACATATTTCGTAATAAAGAAATAAAATATTTATTTTTAATTGTATTTATATTGTTTATTTTTGAAATAGCTGCTATTTGCATATTTTCCATAATTGGTGGGATTATGGCAGCAGTATTCAGCATAGCAACAATATTAGTACTATTTTTTTACACAAAATGGCGTTATGAAGAACTTGACAGACTTTCTGAATATTTAAATAGAACTAATAATGGGGATTATTCACTTGATTTAAGAAATAATGAAGAAGGGGAGCTGTCAATACTGAAAAGTGAAATTTACAAGGTATCTGTTACTTTGAGGGAGCAAAACAGTGCTTTAATGAAAGAAAGATTGAACCTTGTCAGTGGCTTATCTGATATTTCTCATCAAATAAAAACCCCTCTAACATCTATGTTTGTTTTAACAGATTCTCTTCGAGACAGTAAATTACCGGAAGAAAAAAGATTAGAGTTTATAAAGGTTATAAATAGTCAACTTGAACGCATGCAATGGCTTGTAACATCATTGCTCAAGATGTCTAAGTTAGATGCAAAGGCAGTTGAATTTAATAAGCAGGAAATATTAGCAAAAACTTTAATAGAAAAAGCATGTATGTCTTTGCTAATTCCCATAGAATTAAAAAATCAGAAATTAATTATAGATTGTGATGATGTCTTGGTTAATTGTGACCTGAATTGGACGGCGGAAGCTCTTGTAAATATTATTAAAAATTGTGTTGAACACACTCCACAAAGCGGTCAAATATATATATGTTCAACGGATAACCTTTTATATACACAAATTAGTATAAAAGATAATGGAATTGGCATTGATAAAGATGATTTACCACATGTATTTAATAGATTTTATAAAGGAAAAAATTCTTCCGATGACAGTGTTGGTATTGGGCTTGCTATGGCTAAAAGTATTATTACTTCACAAGAAGGAAGCATCAATATATTGAGTAAAAAAGGTGAAGGTACGGAATTTATTATTAGGTTATTTAAGTGACAATTTTGTCATTTAATTAGTCACCATAAAATCACTTATGAATTTTATAATGATGTTATAAAGTTAAAATTTCATTATGTAGAATTTTTTAATATCTTCTACTAATGATAGTTTAACCATAGGGAGGATATAATGGAAATATTGAGAGTAGAAAAACTAAATAAAATTTATGGTAGCGGTGAATCAGCTGTTACAGCGCTTGACAATGTGTCTTTTTCTGTAAATAAAGGTGAATTTGTTGCAATTATAGGTCCGTCAGGTTCTGGAAAGTCAACTCTTTTACATATATTAGGCGGAGTAGACAGACCAACAAGCGGCAAAGTATATATTGATAATACGAATATTTATGATTTAAATGAGACGAAACTAGCTATCTTTCGCAGAAGGCAAATAGGGCTAATTTATCAATTTTATAATTTAATACCAGTATTAAATGTAAGAGAAAATATTATGTTGCCATTGTTGCTAGATCAACGAAAGTATGAAGAAGAGCAGCTTATTGAGATGCTTGATACATTAAAACTTAACAATAGGGCAGAACATTTGCCAAATCAGCTGTCAGGTGGACAACAACAAAGGGTATCAATAGGACGTGCGTTAATTAATAGTCCTGCAATAGTATTGGCAGATGAACCTACAGGCAATCTAGACAGTAAAAATAGCAGTGACATCATGGAACTTTTAAAAATTTCAAACAAGAGACTTAAACAAACACTTATACTTATCACTCATGATCCTAATGTAGCTATGCAGGCTGATAGAGTTATAGAAATCGAAGATGGCCGAATCTCAAAAGATGAGGTGTTATTAGGATGAATGTAATTAAAAAATTTACCTTGAAAAGCTTAAAAAATAATAAAAAATGGACAATAGTAACTATTATAGGAATTATAATTTCAACTGCCATGATTACGGCTGTTTTTACACTTACAGATTCTTTTTTAGATTTGATGAAAAATTCAACTATTGAAGAAAAGGGAAATTGGCATGCGGCATTTTACGATATAAATCTAAAGGACGAAGAGCTTATTAAACAAAATAAAAACATCGAAGATTATATGATTAAGAGCAGTGTTGGATATGCTAAACTGGAAGGGTCACAAAATTCTAATAAACCATATGTTTATATTGAACAATATAATGATGAAAGCATGAATAAATTTCCTATACACTTAATTTCAGGCCGCCTACCACAAAATGACAAAGAAATAATAATATCGCAGCATATTGAAACAAATGGAGGAGTTAAATATAATATAGGTGATGAACTTACATTATCTGTAGGGAAGAGAATGAATACTAACGGTCAGGAACTGATGCAAAATGAATATTATCAAGAAACTGAAACATTTTTTCCTGAAGATACATTGGAGTATAAGATAGTAGGCATTATGGGCAGACCGGAATTTGAAAGTCGATGGTCTCCGGGTTATACAGTTATTTCATATTTTGATAAGAATAATTATTTGCCAGAAGACAATGTGGATATCTATATATTATTAAATAAGCTCAATAATAGTTTCCAGGAGAAGGTTTCAGCTATAGCAAATGAAATTGGAATTGATGAATCTGACGTAGGATATAACACGGACCTTTTAAGATATTATGGAATTATGGAAAGCGATAATGTAAGGTACATTATATTTATCTTTGCACTTGTTATGGTAATTATAATTATGGTGGCATCTATTTCACTTATATATAATGCATTTGCCATATCAGTATCTGAGCGTATAAAGCAGCTTGGTATGCTGGCAAGTATAGGGGCTACTAAGAAACAAAAACGAGAAAATGTATATTTTGAAGGATTTTTAGTTGGATTAATAGGTATTCCGCTAGGAATAATTGCCGGAATAGCAGGAATAGGTATCACTATCAGAGCGGTTAGTCCACTCCTTAATGATTCGATTAACATAGACTACATCCAATTAAAAATGGTTATATCTCCAACTGCTATTATGATTACAGCTTTGTTTGCTATAGTAACAATATTTATATCCGTATATATTCCTGCAAAAAGAGCATCAAAAATTATGCCTATTGATGCCATAAGACAATCAAAAGAAGTTAAAATGACATCAAAGAATATTAAAACTTCAAAACTAGCGAAAACTCTTTTTGGATTTGAGGGAGAAATTGCTATGAAGAATCTTAAACGTAGCAAGAAAAAATATAGAGCTACTATTATTTCACTGACAATAAGCATCGTACTGTTCTTATCGGTGTCCACTGTCATAGAATATACAAATAAAAGTACAGAAATCAGGTTAGATACTGAAAAATTGAACTTTGATGCAAGCTTAACACTTCCAAATTTAAATGAAGAAAAGAAAAATAAAATATTTAACAGCATTATAGGATCAGATTTCGTAGACGATTATGGTATAGTTCGCCAATTTAATAGAGAAACTCTAATTTCAAATGAATTTAATCCTGACATAGAAGAACAAATTAATTTACAGCAGAAAAATGGTAAATACGTATATACAACAAAATTAACTGCAATAGGTGATGAGGCTTTCAAAAAGTATGTTGCTTCAATAGGAGGTAATATAGATGATTTCATAGACCCACTTAATCCACAAGTTATACTTGTTAACAAGGCGGTGTCATATTTACCTGAAGAAAAAAAATATGTTGAGAGTGAAGCTGTTAAATTAAATAAAGGAGACAGTATTTCATTAGAATATTATAAAATAGATGCGGATGATAAAACATCCCCATCTGAAGATTTGAATTTAAAAATAAGCAATGTTACAGATGAAATGCCTATTGGAACATACACCAGCCAATTTGGAGATGTATTGGTAATAACTTCAGATATAATTTTTGACTCAATTACTACAAAAACACAAGACTTAAATGATACAAATACGATGTTGGCTGTTAAAACTACTGATGGTGAAAAGCTTGATACACAAATACAACAGATTTTCAAAGATAATGGTATTAACAATAGTGATGTTTTTATGTTTAACTCAAGTGTAGATGCAAAAATGCAAAAACGTATTTCGATAGTTATGGGAGTCTTTATTTATGGATTTATTACACTGATAAGCCTCATATGTATAGCAAATATATTTAATACGGTGTCAACAAATATTGCACTGAGACGAAAAGAATTTGCTATGCTTCGCTCGGTAGGTATGACGCCTAAAAGTTTTAATAAGATGATGAACTTTGAAAGTGTTTTTTATGGAATTAAAGCTTTGCTATATGGAATTCCCATAAGTGTAGCCATTGGATTCTTCCTTTATAAAACATTAAACGATACAATATCATTTAATTTTACACTTCCATGGAAAAACTATGGTGTGGCTGTAATATTTGTGTTTATAATAGTTGCTGCAACCATGCTATATTCTAGTTCAAAAATAAGGAAACAAAATATTATTGACGCATTGAAGGACGATAGTTTTTAGATAGCCATGTTGCTTTAAATAAAATTTAATAAAAATAAACAGCATTTGCTTGATATGTACCGATCCCCAAAAGTTAGACCAAAAATCTAACAAGTAGAAGGTCGGTATTTTGATGAAGCAATTTATTGATAATATCAAAAAATGAAAAAATATGGGAAATTTTTATTGCATAATTTTAAATTTGTGTTATAATGAATTTAATCATATTTTGATATACTTAAACATATCAAAATGTAAATGGAGGAAGCATTGTGTTAAAAAAAATCCCGAGTTCTTATGCACTGCTATTCTATATAATAATTGTTTTGGGAATAGCTTCATATTTTGTTCCGGCAGGAACATATGATAGAGTAATTGACAACAAAACAGGTATAAGTTATGTGGTTTCTGATAGTTACAAGGAGATTGAGAGAACACCAGTATCTTTTTTTGATTTGTTTAAATCAATACCGCAGGGTATGATGGAATCAGGCAATATCATTATATTTGTTTTAATAGCAGGAGGATGTTTCGGAGTTATTCAAGCAACCGGAGCTACAGATGCTTTAATAGGAAGTTTAGTGCGAAAGTATTATGGAAATGAGAAAATGATTATCCTATTAGTTATGACCGTTTTTTCTCTATCGGGGGCAATGCTAGGAACTGCTGAAGAGGCATTACCATTATATCCGTTGATTATTTCACTATCGTTGGCCATGGGATACGATAAAATAACAGGAGTTGCAATGGTTCTTTTGAGTACAGGTTCAGGGTTTGTAGCTGGATTTTTAAATCCGTTTACAACGGGTATAGCACAAAACATATCTGAACTACCAATGTTTTCTGGGATAGGACTAAGAATAATAGCACATATAATATTTACAGCCACATCAATTATTTATGTGTTGAGATATGTTAAAAAATTTGATAATGAAAATAATAAGAACGATGTATTTATAAAAAAAATTCCGGCATTGAATGTACAGCAAAAAAGAGTTATAATAGTTTTAATTATTTCATTTGCTTTGTTAATAGTAGGCATAGTAAAATATAAGTTTTATATTTTAGAAATAGCAACTTCATTTTTTATTATGGCTATAATAAGCGGATTGATTGGTGGATTAAAGCCGGGAAGAATATCATCGGAGTTTGTAAAAGGTGCATCTAATTTGACATATGGTGCATTAATAATTGGATTAGCTAAAGGTGTAAATGTAGTAATGAACTATGGAAATATTATGGACTCGGTTATTTACACTTTATCAAAAGCAATAGAGGGATTTAGTCCAATATCAGGTATAATTGGAATGTTTGTGGTTCAAACTATAATTAATATATTTATATCGTCAGGAAGTGGTCAGGCAGCAGCAACTATGCCTATCATGAAAACATTAGCTGATATGTCAGGTATTACAAGGCAGTCTGCAGTGCTTGCATTTCAGTTTGGAGATGGATTTACTAATATGATAAGCCCTACATCGGGATATTTTATAGCTGCATTAGCATTGGGCGATGTTGAGTGGAAAGATTGGGTAAAGTGGGTCTTACCATTATTTATAACTTGGTGCTTGGAAGGTATTTTAATTTTGGTTATATCAGGTATAATTAATTATGGACCTTTTTAAATAAACGAAAAATAGTGGGTGGGCATACATGTCTGGAATAAATCAAAATGAATTAGATATAGAAGTAATAAAGGCATTAGGAGATGAAACAAGAATTGAAATATTAGAAATTATAGGGAAAAAAGAAATGAATGCAAGTGAAGTTGCTTACAAATGTACACTTACACGTTCAACAATATCTCATCATTTACAGATACTTAAAAGAGCAAAAATTTTAGAATCCAGAAAAGAAGGAAAAGAGATATACTATTCATTGAATATGGGTACAATAAAGGCATTATCGCAATCATTACTGGGATTTGTAAATTTTGGTTTTTTCTAATTTTTTGTTTTTACGATATGACGATGTGTTTAAACATATGAATGTAAAAGACATTATAAATAGTACCTATATTTATACTAGTTTTGTTTTAAATCTTGTATAATATGACGATATTATTAATCATATCGTCATGTGATAGAAATTTCATTAAAGGAGATGAGAAAAATATATTATTCGGTGAATATGAACTCAATAAAAATCTTATTTCAATTTTTATGTGCATTATTTAGTTGTTTTCATAGCCGAAATTTATTTTATATGACGATATGAATAGTCATATCGTCATATAAATGACGTTTAGTATGAAAGGGGATGAATTTATATAGTTGCTTTAAAAAAAACAAATAAGGAGTGAATGGTTTTGGAAATTATGGAATTTAATGTTGAAAATATGTCTGATGGTTCCGCTGTTGCCGAAATGGTCCCTATGGAGATTAACAAATTTATAAGTGAAAATGAAATAATTAATATAACGAGTAATCTTATATCTATAGAGGGGCATAAAGGTACTGATGCCAAGGAGGGTAATGTAGCAGAATATATTAATAAACTATTGAAAACTGAGGGAATTGCAACAAAGGTTAAGGAGATAGAAAAAAACAGGAATAATATTTATGGAAAAATAGAAGGTGATAATGAAAAAATTCATTTAATGCTTAATGGACATATAGACACTATACCAGGATTCAACATGGAATATGAACCATTTAAACCTTTTATAAAGAATGGAAAAATCTACGGGAGAGGTTCTGCTGACATGAAAGGTGGGTTAGCAGCAATGATATCAGCAATGATAGCAGTGAAAAGACAAGGGTTAAAGTTACATAGAACTGTAATGTTTGCGGGTGTAATAGATGAGGAAGAAAGATCTAAGGGAACGGAACAACTTATAAAAGAAAACGTTAAGTCTGATTATGTAGTGATAGGTGAGCCTACTAATTTGAGAGTTTGTATAGCACATAAAGGTATGGAATGGATTGAAGTTAAGTTTATTGGAAAAGCAACTCATGGAAGTAGACCGCATGAAGGAAAGAATGCAATTTATATGGCATCGGAATTTTGCAAATTAATATATGAAAAACTAGAGCCTAAAATATCTAAAAATAAATTTGAACTTTTAGGGAGCGGTACAATCAACGTAGGTCGTATAATAGGCGGAGATGATCCTAATATAGTACCGGATAGCTGCAGGGTAGAAATTGACCGAAGATGGCTTCCAAATGAAACATTAGAATCTATACATAGAGAAATAGAAGAATATGCAAAAAAAGCTTCTGAAAAATTCAATGGCAAATATGAGATTAGAGCGATGAGAGAATTCACTGCTTCGATGATTAATTCTCCACACAGCATTGATCCAAATAACGAGCTAGTTCAAATCTCTTTAAAGGTATCTAATGAAGTCACCGGACAGGAATTACCTTCAAGAGAATTTCCGGCGTGGAGTGATGCAGGACTGTTATCAAATCATACTGATGCAAAATGTATAATTTTAGGTCCGGGTAACATTGACCAGGCTCATGCAAATGATGAATTTTGTGATATAGATGATATTGTTAAAGCTTCGGAAATCTATTATAAATTAATAAAAAAATTATGTTTATAAAAGGAGAATAGTATGGAAAAATTAAAAGAAAAAAGAAGAATCAAAATTCCTCACACATATGCATTGCTATTTTTTGTTATTATATTAGTAGCTGTGCTTACTTACGCACTTCCTGCTGGTGAATTTAGCAGAGCGGAAGATCCTGCTACCGGAAGGATATTTGTTGTTCCTGACAGCTATCATGCGGTTGAGAGTAATCCAACATCTTTTTTTGAATTATTTAAAGCAATACCTGCCGGTATGGAAAAATCAGGGTATATTATTTTCTTTGTACTTATGATAGGTGGTTCGTTTGGTATACTTCAGGCTACTGGTGCGATAGATTCAGGCATTCTTGCAGTGGTAAATCGCATGAAAGGTAAAGAAAAACTGGTTATTCCTGCAGTAATGTTTATATTTTCATTAGCTGGTGCTATACTTGGTTCTGCTGAAGAAATGTTGCCATTTTATCCGATAATCATTTCTTTGGCTCTTGCATTGGGATTTGATACATTAACCGGAACAGCTATGGTTTTATTGGGAGCAGGCGCAGGATTTGCGGGGGCATTCTTAAATCCGTTTACAGTTGGAATTGCTCAAGGAATAGCTGGATTGCCATTGTTTTCGGGAATAGCTTACAGACTTATTTCATACACAATAATTTTAATTGTTTCGATAGTTTATGTATACAGGTATGCAAATAAAATTCAAAAAAATCCTGAATTAAGTGTAACTTATGAAGAAGATAAACTTAAACATAATGAATTTAAATTAAGCGAGACTTCAGAATTTACAATCAGGCATAAACTTGTAATGGCAGTGCTTCTCATTGGATTGGCAGTATTGGCATTTGGAGTTGTAAAACTTGGGTTCTATATTACTGAATTAACGGCAATGTTTTTAATAATAGGAATTATTTCTGGAGTAGTAGGTGGATTATCTGTTGATAAAATTGCTGAGGAGTTCGTAAATGGTGCACAATCATTAGTATATGGTGCAGTAGTAATAGGTTTAGCAACTTCTATTATGGTAGTAATGCAAGAAGGAAAAATAATGGATACTATTATTTATAGTTTAGCTAATTTAGTTCAAGGGCTTCCACCAACAATAAGTGGGGTTGTAATGTTCATTGTACAAAGTTTTCTTAATGTTATAATACCATCTGGAAGTGGTCAGGCAGCAGCTTCTATGCCTATTATGGCACCTATGGCTGACTTAGTTGGTATAAGCAGACAATCAGCAGTATTGGCATTTCAATTTGGAGATGGATTTTCTAATGTCATCAACCCGACATCCGGATATTTTATGGCCGCAATAGCAATAGGTGGTATAAGATGGGAGAAATGGGCTAAATGGATGTTACCATTATTCCTAATATGGTCCTTAATAGGTGCTGTTCTTGTATTTGTATCGGTATTAATAGGGTATGGACCATTCTAATACGTAATACAGAATAATATTTTTTACACAATAATAAGTAAAACACCTGCATTATTAAGAAAATAGGGATACAGGTGTTTTAATTTTTTTGAGTAAATTAGTATGTAATATAAATATGATATTATTTTAAAAAAAATAAAAAAAGGTCTTGCTTTTTATTTTATTATATGCTAATATCTTAAAGTAGCATTTCGCCGCAGTGATGGAATGGCAGACGTGACGGACTCAAAATCCGTTGGTGGCAACACCGTGGGGGTTCAAGTCCCTTCTGCGGCACCAAATATAAAGAAAATAGAGACTTTTCGGTCTCTATTTTCTTTATGTAAGATTTTTAATAAAATCCGTTGGTATATTCGAACAAATGATATGATATTATCAGTTTTATTTCCACATATCTTTATGCTTTCTCATTTCTCTTTTGAAATTTCTTCTTGTTGCTCCGTATTTTTTTTGATGTTTTATATAATTGATAAAATCACCTCCGAAGAAGATAAAGAAATTAATCAATGATGCAATAGCGGCAACTCTGGTACTCATAGTTCCGATAATTAAGCTGAAGATGAAGTATGCCCAGTCCAGATATGCAATCCATTTAACTTTAATAGGAAGTATAAAGAATAGCAATATCTCCATATCTGGGAACAGATAAGCAAATGCTAAAAATAACGATAAATTTAAGTAAACACTGGTTCCGGCTCCTGTTAAAAATGCAGCAATAATTGTGCCTATCATACCAAAGAGGTAGTAAATATTAAATTTGAACGTACCCCATTCGCTTTCCAATGTTGAGCCCATCATGTAATAAAAATACATAACAAATGCAATTGTTATAATTGATGAAGCGGGTGGAATAAAAATAAATGTAATTATTCTCCAGACCTGCCCCTTCATAATAAAGCTAGGTATAAAAGCTAAATAGTAAAGCAATGATATGTTTAAAATATATTGTACAATATATACTGCCATAGTTATACCGATTATGTAATACATTAAATTAGGTATAGCATATCGACCAAATTTTCTTTCCAGTTTATTTAACCATTTCATATAATTTTCCTTTCTGTATTTAAAATTTACATGCTTTGTTATACTTTCAATAATACCATTATAAAATTAATTGTACGCACAGTCAAATAATTTTTAAATATGAATAGTTGCCTTAATAATTTGACCTTTTTATTTTTATTTTCCTATGCTATAATTGATATAAATAGTTATAAAAATTATAGTGTTTTCCATTTGTGAATTTCTATTATTTTTGCAGAATAAGAAATTATAAGGGGTAATATTATGTTGGATAAAGCAATAGAATTGCTAAAAAAATATTTTGGATATGAAACTTTTAGAGATGGGCAAAAGGAAATAATAGAAAATATATTACTACACAAGGATACATTAGCTATAATGCCTACAGGAGGAGGAAAATCACTCTGCTACCAGATACCGGCGTTGATGATGGAAGGAACTGTTATTGTTATTTCACCACTTATATCACTCATGAAGGACCAGGTAGATACTTTGCAGCAGTTAGGTATTGAAGCTGCGTTTATTAACAGCTCACTGCCGTCTGGTGAGCTAAGGCGCATAATGTTTGAAGCTGCAAACAATTGTTATAAGTTATTGTATATTGCTCCGGAAAGACTTGAATCTGAAAACTTTATTGAACTGTTGAAAAATATAACCATTTCAATGATAGCTGTTGATGAAGCACATTGTGTTTCTCAGTGGGGTCATGATTTTAGACCAAGTTATTTAAAAATTAGAAATCTAAGAGATATATCGGGTAAAAAACCTGTAATATCAGCCTTTACTGCAACAGCGACGCCATCGGTTAAAGAAGATATAATTAAGCTTATAGGACTGGAAAATCATTTTGAAATAACAACGGGTTTTGACAGAGTAAATCTGAAATTTATAGTGATTAAAATTAATAAAAAGATTCCATATTTATTAAACTATGTTAAAGAAAACGGAGGTAAATCAGGTATTATTTATTGCCTTACGAGAAAATTGACAGATGAAGTGTGTTCGAGACTAATGGCAGAAGGACACAAGGCTGTAAAATATCATGCAGGTTTAAGTGATGTGGAAAGAAATAAAAATCAAGAAGATTTTCTTTGTGATAATGCAGATATTATTGTTGCAACAAATGCGTTCGGCATGGGTATAGACAAGCTTGATATTAGGTATGTAATTCATTACAACATGCCTAAAAATATTGAAAGCTATTATCAGGAAGCAGGAAGAGCAGGAAGAGATGGAGAACCGTCAGAGTGCATTTTGCTGTATAGTCCATCTGATATTGTAATGAATAATTTTCTAATAGAAAGCAGCGGAGATTTAAGCAGTAAAGCAAATGAATATGCAAAGCTTAGAGAGATGACCAATTATTGTAACACTGATAAATGTTTGAGAAGGCACATAATAAGTTACTTTGACATGAACTACAGCAAGGAGGAATGCAATAACTGCAGTAACTGCCTAAGTGAAATAGAAAGTAAAGATATTACAATAGAATCCCAAAAAATATTATCATGCATTTATAGAATGGGAGAGCGGTTCGGCAGCAATGTAGTTATAGATGTTTTGAGAGGAAGCAACAACCAGAAGATAAAGGGTTTTAAATTCAATCAGTTAAGTACATATGGAATTATGAAGGAATATGATAAAGAAACTTTAAAAGAGATAATTTCTTATTTGATTTCTGATGGCTATATAGATATTACAGGAGACAAATACCCTGTTTTAAATATATCTTCACAGGGCAATGCAGTTTTGAGAGGAAAACTCAAAGTAAATATAAAGAAGATATTAAATAAAAAATCTGAAGTGGACAATACGTCAATTGTGTATGAAAAAGATTTATTCGAACAACTTAGAAAATTAAGAAAAGAAATTGCAGACAGCTTGAAGGTGCCGCCTTTTGTGGTGTTTTCCGATGCAACCTTAAGAGATATGTGTGTTAAATATCCATTAAATAAAGATGAAATTCTTAAAGTATCAGGGGTTGGAGAACATAAGGCTGAGAAATATGGAAATAAATTTATTGGAGTTATTAAAAATTATATAGAAGAGAATAATATTGATATAGTTCGAATAAAGGACAATGATGAAAATTTAGATGATAATGTTGACAATGATAAAATTATTAATTCAGGCAGTAATTCAATTAATAAAGAAGATGCAGAAAAGAAAGAAGACACAAGGAGCAAGAGTTATAATTTGTATCTTGAGGGCAAGACTATTAATGAAATTGCGTCTGAAAGAGGGCTAAGTGCATTAACAATAGAAAATCATTTGATTTATTGCGCTAAATTAGGATATAAAATAAATTTTAATGACTTTTTATCTTCTTCGCATGAAGAGCTTATAATTGAGAAATATAAAGATATTGGCGGTGATAAATTGAAACCTATCAAGGAATCCTTGCCGGAAGAAATAACATACACCGAAATTAAGTTTGCGCTATGCAAATATAACTTAACAGGAGAAAAAAATGAGTAAATTATATATAGTACCTACCCCCATTGGAAATTTAAAAGATATGACAGAAAGAGCAATAGAAACTTTAAAAGAATGTGATTTAATAGCAGCTGAGGACACCAGACATACTCTAAAGCTTCTAAATTATTTTGATATTAAAACACATCTAATTTCTTATCATAAGTTTAATGAAAAGATGAGAAGTGAGGAAATTATTAATGAAATTTTAAGCAACAATAAAAATGTAGCAATTGTAACAGATGCAGGCACCCCTTGTATATCAGACCCAGGATATGAAATTGTGAAATCAGCTAGAGAAAATGGAGTTGAAGTGATAGGGTTAGCAGGTGCATCTGCTGTTACAATAGCACTTTCTGTAGCGGGTATAGATACAAATCAGTTTGCTTTTTATGGTTTCTTGAGAAAAAAGAAAAATGAAATAGATGAAGATATAAAAAAAATTTTGCATAACCCTATAAGAACATTTGTAATATATGAATCTCCAAAACGTATAATTAAATTAATTGAAAATATTAGGGAGCATATGCCTAATTCAGGTTTATGCGTATGTAAAGAGTTGACTAAGATTCATGAAAATTCTTTTTTTGGGGATATAGATTCAGTGTTGGATAAACTTAAAAATCATTTAGATGTGGAGCGAGGAGAGTATGTAGTTGTTGGATATAACAATGATTATGAAGATGTAGGAAAATCTTCGAGTATAGACATTGGAATACATGGAATTATATTTGACAAATTGATTAAAAAGGAATATTCTTTAAAAGAATCAGTAAATGAAACTGTTGAAGAAGGATTAGGAACAAAAAATGAAGTGTATAAAGCTTCATTAGAAGTAAAAAAATTTATAGAGAATTTTCAAAACTAATTAGGAATATGATTGACTTTAATTTTAGGATATATAAATTAATGGATAAACATAATATTTCCAATAAGCATACTGAATAAGTATCTTTTGTTAGGCAAAATAAATATTATTTGAGGTAATAAATTGGGCGAAAATAATTTGGCTATTAATCCATTTATAATAATTGGTGTAAGTACAGCGTTTATATTAGGTTGCATTGTACTATCAATACCATTATACTTTGGACTTTTATGTGGAATTGTATTTACCATGAAAGTACTTAATAAAAGTGGGTACAGCATGAAGGAACTTATCAGGATAAACATATCCTCTGTATTTGAAGTAAAGAACCTATGTCTCGTAATTGTGTTTATCGGTGCCACAACTTCTATATGGCTTTCTTCTGGTGTTGTTCCTTCAATAATGTATTATGGATTCTCATACATGGAGGGTGTGAATTTTTTGTTTGCAGCCTTTATTATTATGGTAACCGTATCGGTATTCATGGGTACAGCAGTTGGAACCATAAGTACAGTTGGTATTTCATTGTATGGTATTGGAATGGGATTAGGAATACCTATCGAATTAATTGTAGGAGTTTTAGTTTCGGGCGGATATGTTGCAGATAAAATTTCTCCTATATCAGGACTTGTTAACCTCACGATGACATCAGTAAACAGAAATTATAAAGAAGTAATTAAGGGGATGCTGCCTACATTGATACCTCTGCTAATTATTACAGCAATAATATATTACATAATAGGACTTCAATACAAATTCGATGATTATAGTCAGCTTTTATTTTACAAAAATGCTATATATGAAGGATTCAGCACTTCATTATTGTTGCTCTCGCTGCCCATGATAGTTCTTGTGCTTTCCATATTAGGTATAAACTCAATGATTACAATAGGAATAGGGCTGATAATTGGTTCTGTATTGAGTATCTTCCTTCAAAATATGACACTTGCAGAAGTAATAAAAGCAATATTATTTGGATATCACGGGAATACCTCTTCTCAAGAATTAAACCAGATGCTTGTTAGTGGTGGTGTAGTATCAATGATTGATGTAATATTAATTGTAATAGGAGGTGTGACGCTCGTTAAGTTATTTGAAAAAGGCGGGATACTTATGCCATTGATGGAAAAATTTCTGGGAGGGGTTAAATCAAGAATTAATTTAATAGCCAGAACAGGAATATTAAGTATTTTGTTAACTGCCATAACGTGTGAACAGAGCGTAAGTATAATTTTGCCTGGTCGTACTCTTCAAGATAAATATAAAGAATTTGGTCTTGACAACACGATTCTTGCAAGAACTATTTCAGATACAGGAACAATTATAGCCCCACTGATGGCCTGGAATGTTAACTCATTTATAATTAAATCAATACTCGGTATTTCAGCAATTCAATATGCACCGTATGCAGTTTTGTGCTATATATGTCCTTTAGTAACAATGTCGGTTGCATATATTTTATATAGAAAGAATTCATCTTTAACAAAAAAACATTCACTGTGAATGTTTTTTTTGTTTGCATTATTAATTCTTTTTTAATTTAAGTTAATTAGGTTAAAAGTTTACTAATAACGAAATAAATATTACATATTGCATGTGAAATAAACTCATTATATAATACTTTAGGTTGGATATATTGTAACACAATTAAGCATTTTGTGGAATAATATAACACATAAAATTTTTATAAATGAGGAGCAAGTATGAAATCTCTGACAAATAACTTAGATGTTATAAAATGGATAGATGATGTAATTTTAATGACAAAGCCTGCAAATGTAATATGGATTGACGGCAGCGAAGAGCAGCTTAATGCTTTACGTGAAGAAGCCTGCAGGACAGGAGAACTTAGATTATTAAATCAGGACAAATATCCAGGATGCTACTATCACAGAACTAAACCAAACGATGTAGCACGCATGGAAAACAGAACTTTTATATGTTCTGAAAAGGAAGAAGGTGCAGGACCTACTAATAACTGGATGAAGCCTTCGAATGCGTACAAGCTTGGCAAAGAAATATTTGAAAATTCTATGATGGACCGTACAATGTACATAATTCCATATTCAATGGGACCAATTGGTTCGCCGTTCGCTAAAGTAGGGTTTGAAATTACAGATTCAATATATGTTGTTCTTAATATGAATATAATGACAAGAGTTGGACAAAAGGTTCTGGATTCTCTTGGAGATTCAAAAGATTTTGTTAAAGGGGTACATTCTAAGTGCAATTTAGATGAAAATAACAGATATATATTTCATTTTCCTGAAGACAATGCAATTTGGTCTTGTAACTCTGCGTATGGCGGGAATGTTTTATTAGGGAAAAAGTGCTTTGCGCTTCGTATTGCATCATATCAAGGGTTAAAAGAAAACTGGATGGCAGAACATATGCTTATTCTGGGGATAGAAAATCCAAAAGGAGAAGTTAAGTATGTTACGGCAGCATTCCCTTCAGCTTGTGGAAAAACCAATCTGGCTATGCTTATACCTCCGGAAGGATATAGGTCAAAGGGATATAAGGTATGGACAGTTGGCGATGATATAGCTTGGCTAAGGATAAAAGAAGATGGCAGGCTGTGGGCGATAAATCCGGAAGCAGGATTTTTTGGAGTTGCCCCTGGTACAAATAAAAAATCAAATCCAAATGCTCTGGCAGCGACAATGAAAGATACAATATTTACAAATGTAGTTATAAATTTAGATGATGAAACAGTATGGTGGGAAAGGCTTGATAATAATCCGCCTGAAAATGGACTTGATTGGAAAGGTAATCCATGGAACGGAAAAATATCTAAAGAAAAAGGAGCACATCCAAATTCAAGATTTACAGCTCCTGCTAAAAATTGTCCAAGCATTTCTCCGGAATGGGAATCGCCAGAAGGGGTACCTATTTCAGCTATAATATTTGGCGGGAGACGCGCTAAAACCGCGCCACTTGTATATCAATCAAGGAATTGGCAGCATGGAGTATTTGTTGGTTCAACAATGGCTTCCGAAACAACTGCAGCTGCTACTGGAAAAGTTGGTGTAGTTAGAAGAGATCCAATGGCTATGCTTCCGTTCTGCGGATACCATATGGGCGATTACTTTGGTCATTGGTTAGAAATGGGTGAAAAAACACCAAATCCTCCAAAGATATTCCACGTTAATTGGTTCCGTACAAATGACAGAGGAGAATTCATTTGGCCGGGATATAGTGAGAACTTTAGAGTTATAGATTGGATAATAAAAAGATGTGAAAATGAAGTTGAAGCTGTAGAATCACCAATAGGACTTTTACCTAAAGCAGAAGATATAAATATAGAAGGGCTTGATTTAACAGCGGACAAACTGAAAGACTTACTTTACATTGACAAAGAGTCATGGCTTGATAATATAGAGGGAATAGAGGAATTCTTTAGTTCATTCGGTGAAAGATTACCAAAAGAACTAAAACAAGAACTTGAAAATCTAAAAAAAAATTTTAAATAATTTTATAAAAAACTAAAAAACAATAATGCAAAATAATGTATTATTGTTTTTCTGTTATGGGGCATAATCCTTGAGGTATTTGCTAAATTGTGATAAAATAATTACATAATTTAAGAAACATGATATCGGGGGGATAACATGAATTACTACAATATAGGTATATGTGATGATGAAGAAATAATTTTAGATAAAATATCACAGTTAATAAATGATAAATTTGAAGAATTAAATTGTGAATATAATATAAATAAATTCAGTGATCCAATTGAGCTTATAGAATATCATTCACAGGAATATTTTGATATAGTTTTTTTAGATATTGATATGCCTAAAATAAACGGCATAGAAGCGGCGCAAAATATTAAAATTAAAAGTCCAAAAACTGTCATTATCTTTATAACAGGCAAAGATGAATTTGTATTTGAATCATTTAAAGTGCAGCCATTTAGATTCATCAGAAAATCAAAATTAGCAGAAGAAATATCAGAGGCAATAATTGAAGTAAACAAGTTACTTGAAAAGAACGCATATAAAATAAAAATAATTATAGATAAAAATACATATGAGATAGTTCTTTTCTTTTTTCAAGCCTCTCATTATCAGGAAGTTCTGCTAAATTTCTTT
>DALZMP010000007.1:0-211796 GCA_032006665.1 Sedimentibacter sp. | reverse complement strand
ATTAAATTATCAAATATTTTTAAATTAGTTATTGACAATTCTTAGCTGGACTTTATATTCGCATTGATTTTGGCATATATTTTAATATATTAATAGTATATTATGATACTTTAATGATGTCTAATATATAATAATTTATATATTAATAACTTTAACCTCATGTATATAACATTTTATTTCGAAAAAAGTAACAAAAAAACCAAGGCAACATAATGCCTCAGCTTAAAATATTAAATTGTAATATTTACTATCAATTTTTTGAAGTAAATTTATCAAATGATTTTTTAATGAATGGTATATTTGATAAAATAATTAATACCGTTAAAGTTAACAGTACAATGGTAATCGGTCTTCCAAACATTGATAAAATCATATTATCTGTGGATGATGCAAGAGATACGGCTCGCCTGAAATTAGAGTCCATCATGCCTCCTAACACTATGGCAAGAACCATCGGTGCCGCCGGATAGTCAAACCTGCGCATTAAAAATCCGATTAAACCGAACACAAACATTAATATTACATCAAATAAACGGTTGTTACATGCAAAAGAACCAATTACACACAGAACCATAACAATAGGCAGCAATATGTTTTTTGGAACTGAAATAACTTTGCTAATTTTAGGAGCGACTAATAAACCGAGAGCCAATAATGCAAAACAAGCAATAAGTCCGCCGGCTACAATAGCATTAAACATTTCAGGACTTTCCTTTATAAACATAGGTCCCGGTTTTAACCCATGAACATAGAACACCGACAGCAGTATTGCAGTTACGGCATCACCCGGTACCGCTAATGTAAGCATCGGTATTAAGGCACCGCCGATGCAGGCATTGTTTGAAGATTCGCTTGCCACTATTCCTTCTACGGCCCCTTCTCCAAAGGGAACCTCTGGATTTTTTGTGATTCTTTTTGCCTCGTTGTATGAAATAAATGCGGCAACCGGACCGCCGGCACCTGGAAGAGCACCGATAACAGTTCCTATTGAAGAAGAATAGAGAGCTAATTTCCAATGTTTAAGTGAACTTATAATGCTGAGTTTCATTTTATTCATTTGAAGTACGATTTGATTCAAATTATTATCGTATACAACGCTTAAAACTTCTGAGAAACCAAATAAACCCACTAAAGCCGGAACTGTTGCAATACCTGCCTGGAGATCCGGTAAATTAAAGGACATTCTAGGTGTTCCCATAATCGGGTCAAGTCCAATCATACTGACAGTCAGCCCTAACGCGGCACTCATCAGTCCCTTTGTATAGTTTTTGGAAGTAACGGAACCTACAGTTGCCAATCCAAACAATGCCAGCAAAAAGTAATCCATGGGAGTAAATTTCAGTGCAATATTTGAAACCGGTTTAGCTAAAAGCCATAATGCTATAAGTCCAAATAAACTTCCTATAAAGGAATATATTGTTGCATAAAATAACGCTTTATGAGATTCGCCCCTGTGTGCAAGGGGATAACCATCTAATGTTGTTACTACTGATGATGGGGCACCGGGTATATTTATTAATATAGCCGATACGGCACCGGAAAAAACTCCTACGACATATACTCCCATAATTGTTGCCAAGGCATCTGTAGTATTCCAAGTATATGTTATGGATACTAATAATGCAGTTGCCATTGAAACGGACAGACCCGGTATGGCACCGACAAACAGACCGGCAACAGAGCCTATAAATACAAGTAAAATGAATCTGATATCTACAATTGACAGAATTTCCAACATTTTAGCATATCCTCCTTATGGTAATAGTACATGAAGCAATGTTCTGAATGCAATGCTCAAAAATATTGTTGTAAATATGGGAACAAAAACAAGTAACATAATTTTTTTGACCTTTAAATAATATAACAAAGCAAATAAAAATATTATTGTTGCCAGTTCAAAAGTTGAAAAGGATATTGACAGCGAAAGTATAGTTAATGTAATCATTGGTATTTTAACTGTTGCTAATGTCATATAATAAACTGCAGACATAAATAAAATCACAATTACACCTTTGGCATTTGGTTTGACGCTTTTATTAAAATTATTATTGCCTTCTGACTCTTTATATTTCTTTATTCCTTCAATTAATAAGCTTATTGATAAAACACATATAAAAATTGCTACTAAAATTGGAAAAGCATATGGTGACTGGGACCAATCTTTATTAAATGCTCTGGAATAAGAAATCAGAGAATAAATAATCAGGCTGACCCCAATAATCATGAAGATGCATCCTTCATAGATGGTTTTATTTATTTTTTTTTGATTATTCATGTAAATATCACCTTTTTCTAAAAGTTTTTATGCCCTTATTTTATTCAAATAACCAGATAAAATAAGGGCAAATTTTAATATTTAATATTAACTAATTAAGTCTGGGAATATCAAATTCATCTGGATTGTTTTTTGCAACGCCGTTATCATATTGCAGCCAACAAATCATAGATTCCCAATTTTTGAAAAATCTAGTCATAGACGCTTCGTCTCTGTATCTTTCATAAAGTTTATCAGCAGAGTTGGATTCTACAAAATCAACCCAATCTTTTTCCTGAAAGGCCTCAGAAGCAGCTTTTCTTAGAATATCAACCACCTCATTTGGAGTTCCTTCTTTTACAAGTAATGAAAGCGGTGTGAGTGGTATGCTTAAATAGTTTTCAGATTCCGGAACTATTTCTGTAAAAGCAGGTATATCCGGATATGCTTCTAATCTTTCATTTGAAAATACTGCGAGAACTTTAACATCTCCGCTATCTATATACCCTGATGTAAAAGAAAGATTAGGATTTGTAAATGCCACCTGGTCTCCCAGAACACCCAACAGAGCATTGTTGCCGCTGTCATAAGCTGTCATTGCAACATCATACCCCAATTCCTTCAATATGAGACCTTGATTGTGACCACTTCCTCCGGGACCTGAGTGAGACATTGTTATTTTGCCTGGATTTGCTTTAATATCTGCCAGCAATTCTTCTAATGTATTGTATTTAGAATTTTTGGAAACTACAACCAGCTTAGGATCATTAACAGCAAGTGCAATAGGAATAAAATTATTATAAGAAAGATCACTTGTACCCATTGAACGATAAGTACCTATTGTTTCTGCTGAAAATAATAAAGTATATCCATCTGCATTGGCATCATGAACAAACTTTGTACCTATTGATCCTGAAGCGCCACCCTGATTAGTAACAGTTACAGAAACTCCGAGTTTTTTTTCTAATTGTGCAGCCAGCAATCTTCCGTAGGTATCAGTACCGCCGCCGGCACCATATGGAATTATCATTGTTATCGGTTTTGACGGATAATCAATATTTGTATCCCCTGAATTATCAGAAGGTGTGCTGCCTGGGTTGTCAGATTGAGAAACGCTGCAACCGGCTACCATTAAACACATAATTACAAGCATTGCAACTATAATTGATTTAAAATTAGTTTTTTTCATTTTTTCCTCCAAATTTTAATTACGTTTTCATAAAACATGTTATACAAAAGTATAGCATTGATTTTTTATATTGTCTAATATATAATTATTCATATAATTATGATGTAAAAGTTATGTATGAATATGGAGGAAAAATCATGGAATTGTTACAGCTTAAATATTTTAAGAAAATAGCAGAAGCCCAGAGCATGACAAGAGTGGCCGAGGAAATTCATATATCTCAATCTGCATTAAGCAAAACAATACGAACACTTGAAACTGAATTAGGTGTCAAACTATTTGACAGAGAAGGAAAATATATAAAATTAAATGATAATGGCAAAATATTTCTGAAGTATGTGAATAAAAATTTACAATCTATTGAAGATGCAAAGAAAGAACTAAATGATTTTAATAACAGGCAGAATAAAGATATCACTATTTATGTTCAAGCTGCAATGTTTATGCTTCCTAAGATAATTACAGGATTCAATCAAAAATACCCGGACATAAAGTTTCATATCAGCCAGAAGCAATTCAATAAAGGTAATAATAAATATGATTTTATTATTTATATACCTGCACCGGAAGAGATTAACAGAAAGAACAGCATAACTTTATTAGAAGAAGATTTGAAGCTTGCAGTATCTAAAAATAATCCTCTTTCAAAAAAAGCGGATGTAAGTTTAGAAAGCGTATCCGGTGAAAAATTTATAAGCTTGCCATCATATACCAAACTGAGAAAAACAACTGACCATTATTGCAGATTGGCCGGATTTACACCTGATGTCATACTTGAATGTTATGATTCTCCGACTATTCTTGAATTGGTAAAGCATGGCATGGGTGTGGCATTTGTACCTAAATACAGTTGGGGAAATATTGAACATCAGGAGATATCCTTAATCGATATACATTCACCAAAATGCACAAGATGCATAAATTTGATGTGGAGTGAAAGTGAATATATTACTGAGTCTGCTAAATTGTTCAAAGATCATATAATAGAATTTTTTAATAACTTAAAGGGAAACACTAATTGATATAATGATTTATAAAATAAAGCTGTACTTATGTTTTGGTCATAAGTACAGCTTTATCAGTATTTTAGCTTATGAATCAGCAACAATTGACTAATAACGAAATTACTGTTCAAGGACTTTTAAAATATGTCTTTTATAATCCATGAATTCTTCGCTTACAATAAAATCTTTGCTTCTGGGTTTTGATTCTTTAATTTTCATTTCATCAACAATTTTACCGGGTCTGCCGGATAAAATATAAATTCGGTCTGATAATAAAATAGCCTCGTCAATGTCATGAGTAATAAATAATGTGGAAAGTTTTATTTGTTCCATTATATCTAAGTACCATTCATGCATACTGCTTTTTGTTATTGTATCAAGTGCGCTGAAAGGTTCATCTAACAGTGCAACTTTGTTTGAAAACAAATATGTTCTGAGCAGTGCCGCTCTTTGCCTCATACCGCCGGACAATTGGTGAGGGAATTTCTTTTCAGTACCGGTCAGACCAAATTCGTCAAAATACTTTGATGCGGTTTCTCTCGCTTTTTGTTTTTTTGTTCCTTTTATAAGCAGCGGAAGAGAAACATTATCTATGATGGTTTTAAATGGCAGAAGCAAATCCTTTTGAAGCATATAGCTGGTTTTTCCGGCTTTACCGGTTATATTTTCACCATCCAATACAACAGTGCCGGCATCTGGAACCAGCAATCCTGAAATTACATTAAACAATGTAGTTTTTCCACCACCGCTCACACCTAAAAGGCATACAATTTCATATTCGTTTAATTCGATAGAAATATCTTCTATAATTTTTATTCCATCATAGCTGACAGTGATATTATTAGCGGTTAGTTTTTTCATATTTAAATCCTTTCTGCTGCAAAGTTATTCTGCTAAAAATTCATCAGTAAAACCTGTTCCGGCAGGAATTTCCTTTTCTATTAAACCATTTTCAAACAGCCATGCGTAAAAAGAATCCCATCTGGATGGATCTATGTAACCCCATTGAGATACATCTGCTTTATATTGTCCGGCTAACCAATTCTGGCTGGCCTTAACAAGTTTTTCGTCCAGTTCAGGTACTGCTTCCAACAAAATATCTGCTGCTTCATCAGGATTTTCTATAGCAAATTCATAACCCTGTTTAATTGCATTCAATACTCTTTTAGCCTGGTCAGGATTGTTTTTAAGATAATCGTTATTTGCTATGATAACCGGATTATAATAGTCAAGCTCCTTACCGTAGTCAGCAAAATTTAAATAGTTTGTATCAAGACCTGCAACTTGTGTTGCAATTCCATCCCAAGCATAGTATACCCAAACTGATTCTATATCAGTTTGAAGTGCAGTTACCACATCTGTTACTGTATTTGGAATCAGCTTTATGTCATTATAATTTCCGCCGTCATCTTCCACAATCTTTTTTATAATTGCAAGCTCGATCGGTGAATCCCATGTAGCATAGGAGTGACCCGCTAATTTAGACGGGCTGTCAATACCCGAATCTTTTAAAGATATTATTCCAGAAGTGTTGTGCTGAATGATAGTCGCTACAGCTGTAACCGGCATAGGATTATCAGATGCAAAAGCGGGCGCTAATGTGTCTTGAAAGCTAATTCCAAATTCGGCTCCTCCTGAACCGATTAACGATGTTGTGCTTCCTTCTGGCGGCTGCATTATTTCGACATCGACTCCAGCTGCATCAAAATATCCTTTTGCCTGTGCAACATATAAACCGGTATGATTCGTATTAGGTGTCCAGTCAAGAACGATACTTACTTTTTCTTTTTCGTCAGAAGTTCCTGATGCACCTTGATTATTATCTTTTTCTGCGCATGCTGTTAATGCTAAAACAGCCATTAACAATATACATATTTTCTTTTTCATTAATTTAATACCTCTTTTTTATTAATTTTTTATAGATTCTTTTCTTTCCCAGGGCATTGTTGCCCTTTGAATAAATGTAACCCCTAATACCAGCAATAAGCTTATAATAGAAATAAAAAATATAACAGCAAACATTTTGTCAAATGAATATGATTTTCTGACTCTGGTCATGTAAACACCCAGACCGCTGAATCCACCGAGCCATTCTGCAACTACTGCCCCTATCACAGAATAAGAAACGGAAATCCTTAGACCTGCAAAAAAATGGCTCATAGAACTGGGCAGCTTAATGTGAATAAAACGCTGCATCCTGTTTGCTCCCATTGCCCTCAATAGATTTAGGGCATCGGCATCAGTAGATCTAAAGCCGTCCAGCAGTCCGATTGTGATCGGAAAAAATGATGTAATAACAATTAATGTTATTTTAGGTAAAATCCCATATCCCATCCAAAGCACCAGCAGCGGAGCAATTGCTACTGTAGGAACTGTTTGCGTAATAACGAGAACGGGATATATCGCTTTATAAGCAATATAAAACCTGTCCATAATTATTGCTACAATAAAACCGAACAATATACCAATCGACAGTCCCAGGAAAGCTTCAGCAAGAGTTGTTTTCGCATGAGACATGAGAAGTCCAAAGTCATGTACGAAAGCCATTACTACATCAGCCGGAGACGGCAGCATAAATTTTGGAACTATCCCAGTAGATGAAAGAACCTGCCAGACAATCAATATTGTTGATATTGCTAGTATTGGCGATATTTTATTTATGATGCTTTGTAACTTTTTTGTCAATTGTAAGTACACCACCTTCTGGTGCAAAGCTGATTTTCACATATGCAGATACTTTGGGACTGCCGGCTTTAACTGCTATGTATTGACAGTTCTTAACAACTTCCATCAGTTCGTCATAATCTCCCTCAATAGCTGTCTCACATGGTCCTACATAGTATGTTAATCCCGTACTCTTAATATACGCAATCACCTCATCAACAATTCTTATTACTTCCTCGTCTGTACTAACATGTGGTAAAACTTGAATCGCTACATTTGCATTCATTGTATTTCCTCCTTTTTTAATAAAAAATACCTCTCCGATTACCGGAGAGGTATGTATAAGTGCATTTGCTAAAAATTATGTAAGCAATCATCATAATATACATCCCTACGCCAGCATTATCTGGATCAGGTGCAAAGCAGTTCTCACTGCTTCAGGGTTTAAAACATTTGTGTGGTTTTCTCTCAGCCTAACTCATCAGGCACCCCTAGTCCACTTAAATATAGTATAATAAAATTATATTGTCAAGTGCAAATTTTATTACCATTTACATTTTATTGCGATTAAATGTTTTATTATCGTAAAATGGGGTATAATTTAATCATAAATATACAAAGGAGGCGATTAATATAAAATGTAAGAAAATAGAAGAATCTAAAGTCTGTCTGGTAAGTTTAATGCAGCCCGGTCAATCAAATGTATACGGAAATATTCATGGCGGAGAAATAATGAAATTAATGGACAATACTGCTGGAATAGTTGCACGTAAACACGCGCGTACAAATGTTGTTACTGCCAGAGTAGATAAGTTGGAATTTCATCTCCCTATCCATATAGGCAATCTCGTAACATTTCAAGGTCAATTAACATTTGTAGGCAAAAAATCTATGGAAGTACTGGTTACAGTTTTAGTAGAAGATTTAAAGAAAGAAGAACCTCCAAAATTAGCGTTAACAGGGTATTTTACTATGGTTGCACTAAATGAGGAAGGAGTACCGACTCCGGTGCCTTCAATAGAATTGACCAATGATGAAGAACGAGAATTATATGAAGAAGGAAAGCGCAGATATTTAGAAAACAAGAGAAATTAAATTTGTTTGCAATATGCAATATTTGTTATGATGACCGATTGAATATATATAATAAGGCTTTGAATTTATTTTTAAATGATATTTGAAGAATAAGAGCCAAATCCTTTAATTGCAGACAGTATAGTTAAAAATATGAAATAAAAATATGATATAAGTATTTATATGATTTATAAAAAATCTTCTGCAGCAGAAGATTTTTTTTGTTATATATATTTTTAAAATTGTAGAAATATGTGTTTAATTGTAGTATAATAAAAATGTTTATTTAATTAAAATTTCAAATTTCAGATGATAAAATCATATACATAATAGATATAAAATAAATTGCTGCCTATTCATTTTATTGTCAGTTTTAAGTTATTGAAACATTACTTATAAAATAAGTAATTTGAGAGGACTGAGGTTATATGTATTTTTCAATTGGTACAGATGTTCTTGGAATTGTTGCGCTATGCTTTACAATTAATTTAGCAGTACGCAATATTGTAGTAGACAGTTATAAGACGAAAATCTACTTATGTGCATCGGTAGTTACAATTATTTTATTAGTTTTAGAAATAACAACTATTATATTGGAAACTTCAGATATGAGCGATTTACTTTTATTAAATAAAATTGTTAATATCATTGGTTTTTCATTGTCGCCTTTAGTTCCGTACATATTTATATTATTTATCAAGGAAAAAATTGATAGGAACAGTATTATTTTAGCAATTCCTCTGCTGATTAATGCCATAATAAGTATATCAAGTTATAGAACGGGATGGACATTTTTTTTTAACGGTCAAAACCAATATGTAAGAGGCCCCTTTTTCTATGTTGCAACAATACTGAGTATGATTTATTACTTATTGTTGATAATAAATTTAATAAGAAATAATTTTAAATATGACAAAGATGAGAAGTTATTTTTGAATTGTTTATTTTTAATACCAGTTTTTTCAACAATTTTACAGACTGTATTTTACGGTTTGTTTATAATATGGGGAAGTGTGGCATTAACCTTGCTGCTTTTTTACATTTTCCTAAGAGAACTGCAATTCAAGTATGATACTGTCAGCGGCATAAAAAACAGAGAAATATTTGAAAAAGAAATAGAAAAATTTCAAAAAAGTAATAACAATGTTATAATCATTATGTTTGATTTAAATGACTTTAAAGAGATAAATGATAATTTAGGACATAAATTAGGAGATAACGCAATTTATAATGCTGCAAAAATATTGAAACAAAGTTTCATGGATGTAGGGGAACCATATAGAATCGGCGGAGATGAATTTTGCGTTATTTGTTCTAATGTCACCAGCGAAATAGTCGAAAGTGCATTAGAAGAATTGGATAAGTTATCAGATCATTTTAATAAGATGAACATTATTAAAATAATATTTGCATATGGATATTCCTTATATACAAAGGATCAAAGCTTAAGTATTTATGATACTATAATGCAGGCTGATAAGGCTATGTATGAACACAAGGCGAAATTGAAGAGTTTAAACAGACGTAAAGAGGATAATTTACTGATATAACTGTGGAGGATGACGTATGAAAGATATATATCATATTGAAGTAGCGGGAGTAGCAAGAGATCTGCCAATCATTAAGATGGGACATAATTTTAGCATTGCGAGCTTTGTTGTAATAGGTGACACTGAGTTGGTTTGTGCTGCAGCACCTAAGATTGTTGAAAAATTACCGGAAGTTGATATTTTGGTAACTGCAGAAGCTAAAGGAATTCCTTTAACATTTGAAATATCAAGGCTATTAAAAATGAAAAAATATATGGTGGCTAGAAAAAGCATTAAACCGTATATGGATTCTCCGATTATTGATGAGGTTGTATCAATTACTACTCAGAAAAAACAAATATTATGCTTGGATGAACAAGATGCATTTGATATAAAGGGCAAAAGAGTTGCGATTATAGATGATGTTATAAGTACAGGAGAATCTGTTCAAGCTATTGAAAGGCTTGTCAAAGCTTCTGGTGGAATTATTGTTGCCAAAGCGGCAATACTTGCAGAAGGAGATGCAGTAAATAGAAAAGATATCATTTATTTAGAGCATCTTCCCATTTTTGAAGGATAAAGAAGGATAAAATTAAAGACTTGAGGAAATTTCATGGAAAATAAATTGAATAAGAAAAAAAGATTGTTAGTAGGAATGAGCGGATCGAGCGGTGCAATATTGGGAATAAAATTATTAGAGATAATGAGAGATTTCCCGGAATGGGAAACCCATTTGGTAATTTCAAAAGGAGCAGAACTAACAATCCATGATGAAACTGAATATACCCTCGAAGAAGTTAAAAGTTTGGCAGACAGAGTATACGATATAAATAATATCGGTGAAAGCATAGCAAGCGGTACTTTTAAAACAGAAGGGATGGTAATAATCCCATGTAGTATGAAAACTGCTGCAGGTATTTCATGTGGATACTCAGACAATCTCTTGCTAAGGGCAGCCGACGTCACTATTAAAGAAGGAAGAAAATTAATTGTCGTTGCAAGAGAAAGTCCTCTAAGTGTTATACATTTAAAAAACATGTTAGCTTTGGCTCAGGCAGGAGTAATAATTATGCCTCCGGTGGTTACATATTATAATAAACCTCTGAGCATTGAAGATATGAACAGGCAAATTATAGCCAGGATTCTCGATAAATTTGATATAGAAGTAGCAGGATTTAAAAGATGGGGAGAAGATATGAAGTGATGCATGAATTCAATGTCGAAAAAGGCAGAATTAAAATAAATGTGAAGGCTGTTCTCATAGGAGAGGATTTATGTGTTATGATTTCCGGCGGAGAAAGTCCTCATATTGGGTGTGTAACCATGAGTGTACCCAGACCAAGCTTATCAGATCCCAATATTGTCAGCTCCACAACATCAGTTTTAAATTTAATAGGTCATAAAGATGATGAAGCTGCTAAATATGTATCCCATGAACTTTCATCCAAGTTGAATAAGAATGTTGTGGTAACTTGCGGAATTCATCTTGACAATATAACACGAGAAGAAATAAATGTTGTGATGGAGCTTTTAAAAATAATAACGGATAAACTAATTTTTGCAGTATCATAATTATTATGTACTGCGTCAAATAAATGAAAAGTATAATTTTAAAGGGTAGTGGAACTCTACTTAATAAATAGAAATTGTATATTAAGGAGAACCGTATGACCATTAATACTAAAAATATGAAACTGGAAGTTAATTCAAAACACTCAAAAGATGACATATTCAATGAAATGAACTATCATTTGCTGAATGACGACGAGCCGTCAAGGTTTTTTAACAGCATAGTAGATTTGCCTGTTTTCAAGGAATTTCCATTTCAAATGTTGTATAAGCTGAAAGATGCCGAACAATCTCCCAAATACCATCCGGAAGGAAGTGTCTGGAACCACACTATGCTGGTTGTAGATCATGCCGCAAAGCGCAAAGGGAGAAGCATTGATGCGAAAGTATTTATGTGGGCTGCTCTGCTGCATGATATAGGCAAGCCGGATACTACTAAAAAGCGAAAAGGTAAAATTACATCCTATGATCACGAGAAGTTAGGTGCAAAATTAACTAAAGATTTTTTAAGTGAATTTATTACAGATGATAAGTTTATTGAAGATGTTTCAGTATTAGTCAGATGGCACATGCAAATTTTACATGTTGTAAAGAATTTGCCCTTTGCAGATATTGAAGCTATGAAACAACAGGCAAATATTTTTGAAGTTGCACTTTTAGGACTATGTGACAGGTTAGGAAGATTAAATGTAAATGTGAAAGAAGAAGAAACTAATATAGCAAATTTTATAAAAAAATGTAATGGTGAATAAATTTATAATTAATTTTACTGCATTTATTCATTTGTTATAAATAATAATTGTAATATATAAATTATATTTTGAGGAGGATATTATGATAATTTCAACAACGCCAACATTAGAAGGCAAAAAAATTATTGAATACAAAGGTGTTATTTTTGGTGAGGTTATATCAGGAGTAGATTTTATTAAAGATTTTGCCGCAGGGCTTACCAATTTTTTTGGCGGAAGGTCGGGGTCCTATGAAGGAGAGCTGATACAGGCAAGAGAAGATGCAATTGAAGAAATGCAAAAAAGAGCCAGAGATATGGGCGCAAATGCAGTCGTAGGCGTCGATATAGACTATGAAGTTTTAGGTCAGGCAAACAACATGCTCATGGTAACTGCATCCGGCACAGCAGTAGTCATAGAATAAATATAATTTAAAATCAAACAAAGCATCCGTTAATTATTAACTGACCTCCAAAAGTCAGACCAAAAATTTAAGGATGCTTTGTTTCTGTTCGTTTATTTTTTTATATAATATCGACCATTCACAGGACATTGTAAAAATTATTGTTCATAGGTTTTTTCAATACCAAGCAACTTGGCTTTTCTCACTATAGTTGGCTGAGTTGTTTTGAGAGCTTCGGCAGCCTTATAAGTTGTTTTATATTTTGTCAACGCATCTGATATCATTTTCCTTTCCAAAGATTGAACAGCTTCTTTTAATGAAAGATTTTCATTAATCTCTATATAGTCATCAGACTCCATCTGTTCAATTCCGTTTGGTTTTGTTATATATAAAACTTGATTAGCAGTGATAACATTTTTTTCACCAATAATAACAAGTCTTTCAATAGCGTTTTTCAGTTCTCTTATATTGCCGGGCCAATCATACTCTTCCAGTGTATAGAGCGATTTTTCGTTGAATACCTTATCTTTTCCATATTTTTTATTAAAATCATCTAAAAATTTAAGACAAATTAATTTAATATCCTCTTTACGTTCCCTAAGAGGGGGGATTTTAATAGGAATTACATTTAATCTATAATATAAATCTTGACGAAATTCACCGGACTTAATAAGGTTAAAAAGATTTTCATTAGTAGATGATATAATTCTGACATCCAGATGAATTTTTTGAGTTCCGCCTACACGCATAAATTCATTTTCTTGCAATACCCTAAGCAATTTCGGCTGTAAATTTAATGGCATGGCTCCTATTTCATCCAATAAAATGGTTCCTCCGTTTGCTAATTCAAACAGTCCGGCTTTACTTTTTACAGCACCTGTAAAAGCTCCCTTTTCATAACCAAATATTTCTGATTCCAAAAGGTTATCAGGGATTGCAGCACAGTTAATAGTAATAAACGGTTTATCTTTTCTAAGACTGTTAGAATATATTTCTTTTGCCAGAACCTCTTTGCCTACTCCGCTTTCTCCTAAAATCAGAATAGATGCATCAGTTTTTGCAACAACCGGTATTAAATTTTTAATTTCATTTATTACCTTTGAATTTCCAATAATTGTAGAATTATTGTGTTCATTTTTATAAAACTTTAATTTGTTGCTTAATATTTTATTCTTTTCAACTTCCGCGTCTAAAATTTCTTTTAAATCAGATATTTTTGCCAGGTCCTGAACTAAAGTAAAAACATATTCAATTTCATTTTTGCCGTTGAATATGGGAGTGCTCGTAACCAATACCTTAGTATCTTCAGGAGCATAGCTAACCATCGACATTTTCTTTCTCTCGCTTAATACTCTGGTAGCAAGTGATTGTGACGAAACCTCATCAAAATGATGATAAGTATATTTTGATGAAGTTTCATCATCAGAAATATTAGATTCATCTATTGTAAGAAAAAATTTCAAATATTTTCTTATTATTTCTTCAACATGCCTTCCAACAGCAAACTCTCTTTCCAGCTTATAAACTTTGCTCCACGCTTTATTTACAAATATTATAATACCATCACCATCTATTATATGAATAGGCATGTCGACAAAATCCGAAACAATAAAAGCATTTAAATATTTAAAACTTTCAGGATAACTATATTTAATGTTCATTAGAGTACTCCTTTCGATATAAAGAGCTTATCATCAAAATTATATCATAAAGCAAGCCAGAAAACGGCTTGCATCATAACGATTCAATAAATACATCAAGACAAAGGCGGATGCCTTTGTTTCATTAGTTGTATTTATTATATCATAAATAAATATTCCATACAATATAATTCATTATTTTATTTTTAATACAAAAATGAATTAAAATTTTAATAAATATAACTTAATAAACAGTCTGAGGCAGATAATTTTTATATTAAAAATAATATTTTCTAAAAATTAAATTTATTATTTTTAATTTTTAAAAGAACCAAATATGAGTAATGAGCTTGTTTCAAGTACAATATTTAAAATTTACTAAAAATTTTTTACATATAATATTAATTATTTTTACATTTTGGTATGTGTTTTGCTTTATATATTGGTGTTCTAAAACATAAATAAAAAATATTTATTGTACAGGAGATTACAGTGAAAAAAATATTAGCCTTTAACGGCAGTCCTCATACCGAAGGAAATACATATTTAGCTGTCAAAATTGTTACAGATGAGCTGAATAAAAATGGTATAGAGACAGAAACAGTACAATTAGGCGGGCAAAACATAAAACCATGCCTGGGGTGCAGAAAGTGCATAGAACTCAAAAATAAAAGCTGTATCATAAAGAATGATGCAGTAAATGATTTAATTTTAAAGATGGAAGCATCTGACGGATTTATTATAGGAAGCCCTGTTTATACATCAAATGTTACTTCTGAAGTTAAAGCATTCATTGACAGAGTAAATTTTGTAGGTAAGGCTAATGATTCTATGTTTAGAGGAAAAATTGGTGCACCTGTTGTAGTAGCTACAAAGACGGGAGCTAATTTTGCTTATGCGGCAATAAATTTTATGTTTGGCATATCTGAAATGATAACTATAGGTTCAACTTATTGGAACTGTGTTTTCGGGCAAATGCCGGGGGACATTTTAAATGACAAAGGAGGAATAGAAAGTTTAAAAAAATTAGGAAACAACATGGCAGAATTTCTACTAAATAAATAAATTTATGGAGGTTATTATGGATAGGAAAGTACTCAATGGTATTATAGACATTCATGTACATGCAGGTCCATCAGTTGCAAGCAGGGCTCTTGACGCTGCAGATATGCTTTATGAAGCACAAAAGGCAGGATATGCTGGATTCTTGGTTAAGGATCATTATTTTCCAAGCATGCTTGGAACTAAAATGGTAGAAAAACATTTGGGAGATGGGAGCTGCAAAGTGTTTGGTTCCATAGCCCTGAATAATTCAATAGGTCTTTTTAACTTAAAAGCTTTAGATACTGCAAGGCAAATGGATGCAAAAATTGTTTATTTCCCAACAGTATCTACTAAAAAACATATTGACGACCACAAAAAAGCTGCTTTTATCGGTTCCGGAAAATCATCAATTCAGGAAGATCCTGTTGTTTATGTCGATGAAGAAGGAAATTTGGATCCGGAAGCTATAAAAGTGCTCAAATACATGGCAGAGTATGACATGGTATTAGGCACGGGGCATGGAAACATTTGGGAAATCGATCATTTGGTTGAAAAGGCTGTAGAGTTAGGAGTAAAGAGAATTCTTGTAAACCATCCTCATTATAATGTTAATGCATCATATGAACAGATGGCAAAATGGGCGAAAATGGGAGCCTATATAGAACTAAATGTATGCGTATTTAAAGGAGGTTCAAAATTAGGCACAATAGATGATATAGTAGCCAAAGAAATGATAGATGCTTGTGGAGTTGAAAGCATTATTCTTGACACCGATATGGGTCAAAGCGGCAATGGTTCTCCTGTAGAAGGAATGTACAATTTTATTAATCTTTTGGAAAGAGAATTTGGAATTACTGAAGAAGAAATAAACATAATGGCTAAAAAGAATCCTGCAAAATTATTAAATCTGTAATTAAAGAACTTCTTGATATTTTAAGTAATTTTGTACTTTTAGTAAAACGAAAGGAAAAGATTGATATATGAGATTAAATGACGTTGTAATAGTAGGAACTGCTCGAACACCAATTGGTGATTTTTTAGGAAGCTTAAAAAGCTTAAGTGGTGTCGAGCTTGGCAGTATAGCTGTTAAAGGCGCTTTAAAAAATGCAAATGTCGATGCTGCATTAGTTGAGGAATTGGCAGCAGGATGCATTTATAAAAATGGTCAAAAGGGTAATCCGGCAAGGCAAATTCAGATTGGTACAGGTATGCTAAACAGTAGTTGGGCATATACGATTGACCAGCAATGCGCTTCCGGAATGAAAGCTTTTGAGTTAATTTATGAATCTCTTGCATTGGGCAAGGCATCCGTGGCAGTTGCCGTAGGTATGGAGAGCATGACAAATGCACCCTATCTTTTGCTAAATTCTCGACAGGGATATAGAATGGGTGATGAAGACGTTAAGGACAGCATGTTATACGATGGTTTGGTATGTGCGATGGAAGGATATCATATGGGTGTAACAGCTGAGAATCTTGCTAAGGAGTACAATATCAGCAGAGAAGAGCAGGACGAACTTGCTTATTTAAGTCATATAAGAGCAATAGATTCACAAAACAAAGGAATATTTGAACAAGAAATAACTCCTGTCGAAATTCAAAATAAAAAAGGTACAGTAATTGTTAATAAAGATGAACATCCGAGAGCTGACATATCTATAGAAAAATTAAGTAAAATGAAGCCTGCTTTTATAAAAGACGGCACAGTCACTGCAGGCAATGCATCCAGTGTAAATGACGGTTCAGCTGCCATAGTTATGACAACCCTTGAAAAGGCACAGCAATTGGGATTGAAACCCTTGGCAAAAGTTGTTTCCACTGCAAACGTTGGTGTAGAACCAAGAATAATGGGAATAGGTCCCGCATATGCAGTTCCCAAATCTATCAGCTATGCAGGGCTTACTGCAGATGCAATAGATTATTATGAAATAAATGAAGCTTTTGCATCTCAATTCATTGCTGTGAACAGGATATTGAATTTAAACATGGATAGAGTAAATGCAAATGGATCAGGTATCAGTTTGGGACATCCAGTAGGGTGTACAGGAACCAGAATAATTCAATCTGTATTAATGGAGCTGAAAAGAAGAAAAGGTCAATTTGGTGTAGCATCACTTTGTGTAGGCGGAGGACCTGCTATGAGTGTTGTACTGGAAAACTTAGCTTAGAAACAAAATATATTCAAATATGAAATATAAGCAGCTTTATATTTTATAAGTAATTAAATATTATTATTAATTAGGAGGAAGAAAAAATGACAACAATAGCATCAGGAAATTGGTATGAATTACCATGGGAAGTAGTTAGAGAGGGCATTACAAGGGTCGTATTTGGCATGGAGGCTGACAGTGTTTGCTGTTCAATAAATAAGGTTGAAAATGGAAACGAAGTTAAACCTCACAAACATCCAAACGAGCAAGTTGCAATTGTTTTAGAAGGGCAATGTGATTATTATGTAGATGGAGTACCTTACAGATTAACTCCCGGTTCTTGGGTTACAGTCCCATCAAATGTAGAACACTATATACATGTATTTGACAGTCCTGTACCATGCATGAACATGGACATATTTACACCGGACAGACCGGAATATACAGAGTCTTATACAAAATTTTTAAAAGAACAAGAAAATAAATAAGGCTTAAAAATCAGCTTTATGATATAATAATTTAAGTATACAAAAATTAATTTAGTAGGAATATAATTCTTTGAAATATCTATAAAAGAGGAGAACAAAAAAATTATGAAAAAAATAACGATATTAGGAACTATATTATTAAGTTTAGCAATTGCAGTAACGGGATGCGGCAGTAAGGACCCAGTAAGTTCACCAGAAAATGTCAAAGCAGCAGATGAATTGAAAATTACATTTGCAGATTATGGTTCTAGCGCTATGCCTACAGCACAAGCCTACAATTTTACTGCTGATTACATTAGGGAAAAAAGTGATGGAAGAATTGACATTGATGTTGTATCTGATGGAGTTTTAGGAAATGAAACAGAGATGATTCAGCAATTAATGGATGGAACTATGAAAATGGCTATTGTAGGTTCTAGTGTGTTCAGTAAATATACAGACAAAATAGAGGCATTCCAATTACCTTTGTTAATAACTGACTATAATAAAGAAAAAATAGCTTTTAACAGTCCTGAAGGAAAAGCTTTACTTGATACTGCAGAAGATATTGGAGTTAAAGTCATAGGATATGCTGAAAATGGTATAAGACATTTTGCTAACAACATAAGACCAATAAATTCTCCGGAAGATTTAGATGGATTAATTATAAGAATTGCACCAAGCACAATGCTTCAGAAGTCTATGGAGCTTTTAGGCGCTAATCCGACTCCTTTAAATTATGGTGAAGTATACACTGCCCTTCAAAATAAAGTTATTGATGGAGAAGAGATAAACGTTACATCACTTTATGCCATGAAACATTATGAAACAATTAAATATGTTTCAGAAATAGGTTTATACCCTTTCCCATCCTTGGTTGTAGTTAATCTTGATTTCTGGAATTCACTGACTCCAGAAGATCAGGCATTAATCGAAGAAGGATTCAGTAAGGGAACCGACGAACTGATGAATTATTATCTTCCTGCTTTTGAAGAAAAATCAAAAAATGAATGCGAAGAGGTAGGTTTAGAATTCAATGTTATTGAAGATAAAAAAGCTTTTGCTGATAAGGTGAAACCTGTTTATGAGGAGTATAAGGCAAAAGATCCTAAAATTAAAGCATTTATCGAAGTGATGGAAGGGTTACAATAATTATAAATTGTAAAATTTAATATTAATGAATGTATTGCCTCCCTTAAATTGGGAGGCAACGACTGAGAGGAAAACAATTTACATGGAGGTGTGAATTTGAAAATAAATGTAGATGTTTTTGATAAAGCACTTAATAAAATAGCTGTTCTTGTGAAATATTTCTTAGGTGTTTTACTGGGCATTATGCTTGTATCAGCACTTTTTACAGTATTTACCCGTTACTTTTTAGGAAAGTCCTTTGCTTGGTCAGAAGAGCTAATAAGATACTTAATAATATGGGTTTCTTTTCTCGGAGCAGCCGTTGCATACAAAGAAGAAGGTTTAGTTTTTTTTGATATGATAGTAAATGCCGTAAAGGGTAAGAAAAGAAGAAATTTATTGCTTTTTAACAATACGGTTACTTTAATATTTGTGGGATTTATTTTTGTAAATTCTATTCAGACGATTATGATGCCTTCTGTTGCAAGGCAAATAAGTATAGGATTGCAAATATCGATGGTCATACCGTTCCTGGCTATTCCATTAGGAATGGGATTAATGATAATATTTGGAATTAATCATTACAGAGTAATACTAGACAAATATAAGAAAGGTGTGTACAACTAATGGCAATAGCTGGAGTTTTATTTGTATTAACATTATTAGCAGGTGTACCGATAGCAGCCGTTTTAGGAATTGCCGGGGTTGTACACATTTTTGGAATAGGAAATCCCTCCTTTTTAAACGTCATCACGCAAAGAGTTTTTACGGGAATGGACGTTGTCGGTCTTACATGTATTCCCTTCTTTATAGTTGCAGGTGAAGTTATGAATGCTTCAGGAGTTACGTCCAAACTATTGGAATTCATACGTTCCGGCATTGGACATGTTAGAGGAGGACTGGCCTATGCAGCAGTAATTATAGCCATGATTCTTGCAGCTATACTGGGGTCTGCAAATGCAGTCGCTTCCATACTTTGTGCTGTTCTGATTCCTGAAATGACAAGGGACAGATATCCGGAGGAGTTCAGCGGAGCATTAATAGCATCATCAGGCGTCCTTGGGCCTATAATACCGCCCAGCGTAACCTTTGTATACTTTAGTGTATTAAGTAATGTCTCTGTAAATGCATTATTTATGGCTGGAATTGTCCCCGGAATTTTATTAGGTGCAGGCTTTGCTGCCGTAATATTTTTCAGCGTCAGAAAATTTGACTTACCTAAAGGTGATCCTTTTGAACTTAAGAAGTTTTTTAAGACTTTTGTGTCAGCCGTACCTGCTTTAATTGTTCCGGTAATAATAGTAGGAGGTATCATGGGAGGAATCTTTACTCCTACAGAGTCAGGAGCAGTATCGGTTTTAGCATCGATTATAGCCGGGCTGATATATCGCAAATTCAAGTTTTCCATGCTGCCTGCAATATTTGTAAGATCGGCCGTAGCAACTGCCGGCATATTCATAATCATAGGATTTGGAAATGTTATAGGATGGTCAATGGCAATTGATAAAATTCCACAGGCAATACAAGCGGCTATACTAGGTTTCACAAATAGCAAAGCAATAATTATTATTATAATGCTTGGCATTTTAATTGCAGTCGGATGTTTAATGGAAGCTACAGCAGCAATGCTCATCTTTACACCGGTTATGCTGCCTATAGCTACTGCAATAGGTATGGATGCAGTACATTTCGGTATTATATTCTGTATAATGCTCACTATAGCATTGGTAACCCCTCCGGTGGGTATGACACTGTTTGTTACATCAAATATTTCAGGTATATCGCTCAATAAATTAAGTAAGGCGGTAGTACCCTTTGTATTAACAGCATTTATAGTTACATTTGCTCTGGCATTTTTACCTGATGTTGTTATGTTTATTCCGAAATTGCTCGGCATAGTAGCAGGATAGTATAAAAAATAGGAAGGTGATTTTATGAATAAAGTATTTTCATTGAGAGAAAGAATATTAAATAAAGAAGTCGTTATTGGTATGTTTTATAAATTAAACAGCCAGGCAATTGCTGAAATGATTGGCAATGCAGGGTTTGATTTTATAATTGTAGATACGGAGCATTCTAATTATTCAAGCTACGATGTCGAGGGTATTATACGAGCAGCAGAATGTTCAGGCATGAGCAGTGTCGTAAGAATCAGAGAAGCAATTCCCGAGGATGTGCTTCACGCGCTGGATTCAGGTGCCGATGGAGTTCAAATTCCCAGCATAACTTCAATAGAATCTGCTTATGACGTATGTAAGTCTTCTAAATATTATCCGGAAGGAAACAGAGGACTTTCAACTAATCAAAGAGCGGCTATGTATAGCGCGTGGAATAGAGAAGTCGGATACATTGAACATTCAAACAAAAATTCTTTAGTTGTAGTTCATGTAGAAAATATAGATATGGCAGAAAGAGTTGACGAATTACTCGAAATACCTCAGTTAGACGTAATTTTTGTAGGTCCTTCCGATTTGAGTCAATCAATGGGAAAACCTGGGCAGATGAACGACCCTGATGTTGTAGCAGTTATAGAAGATGTATTCAGGAAAGTGCTGGCAAAAGGCAAAGCAGTAGGAATATACTGTGGGACGCCGGCAGCCATAAAAAAATATGTCAATCTTGGAGCTACATACATTGCTTACGGATCAGATGTTACAAATATGGTTGACGGTTTAAAAGAGTTGAAAAAATCAGCTAATGATGCAATAAACTTATAATTTCAAAAAATAGTATATTAATGCCTGCAAGAACCTTCAAACTGATGTAAAAATTCAGTTTGAAGGTTTTTTAAATTCCTATTGATTAAACAATTAATTTTTGCTTGTTTTATACATTTTGTGATTAATATGCAGATTTTTTACAATAAAAGCATGATTGTTTATTTTTCAAGGTGTTTTGGACTTTAAGCCATCGTTTTTTAAAGATTGCTGCTTTCCTGTTTGGGCAGGAGTCTTTTTTATCTTTTTTTTGCTGAACTGTTTTTATGTTTATGCATTTATAGCAACGCAGAGAACAATTGTGCGAACAAATGCACTAATTTTTATTATTTATACATTTTGTGATTAATATGCAGATTTTTTACAATAAAAACATGATTGTTTATTTTTCAAGGTATTTTAGACTTTAAACCATCGCTTTTTAAGGATTGCTGCTTTCCTGTTTGGGCAGGAGTCTTTTTTATCTTTTTTTTGCTGAGCTTATTTTATGTTTATGCATTTATAGCAAGACAGAGAACAATTGTGCGAACAAATGCACTAATTTTTATTATTTATACATTTTGTGATTAATATGCAGATTTTTTACAATAAAAGCATGATTGTTTATTTTTCAAGGTGTTTTGGACTTTAAGCCATCGTTTTTTAAAGATTGCTGCTTTCCTGTTTGGGCAGGAGTCTTTTTTATCTTTTTTTTGCTGAACTTTTTTTATGTTTATGCATTTATAGCAACATAGACAACCATTACTACTATATACAACTAAGAAAGAAATGTGCCAAATCTTTTTAAACATAGGTACTTTTGTTATTTCGGATTATATTGAGGTAAAAGGTTATAAGGGATGTTTTTTTTGTTTCTTCTGTAACAAAGATATGCTATAATAGATAATATATGGTAGCAGTAAAACTGACTTTAAAGATATTTTAAGGGGGAAACAGTAGTGTGGACTAGAGAAGAGTTAAAAACCAGGGCAAAATCGGTTTTGAAGGATAATTATTGGAAAGCTTTATTGATTAGTATTGTAATTACTTTAAGTTCAGTAAACGGAGATCAAATTAATTATAATATCAATGATCACAGAGTGAGTTTTGAAGGCTTGCCGGGTTATATATTTAATAGAATTACCGATTATACTTTTGACAGCAGGGACTTTTTCATTATAGCAATTGGACTTGTGCTATCTACGATTGCTTTTCGTATTTTAATAGGATTTTCATTAGAGGTTGGCGGTAGAAAATATTTTATCCAATCTGCTCGTCGTATGGATAATAAAAAATGCTTTACATTTGCATTTATCGGTCAAAATTATACTCACATAATTGCTGCGATGATACGTAAAGCAATTTATAATTTCTTATGGACTCTATTATTAATTATACCAGGTATAATTAAACATTATGAGTATCGTATGGTACCATATATTTTAGCCGATAATCCTAACATAGGTTCTAAAGAATCAATCAAATTGAGTATGGATATGACAGAAGGTCATAAATTTAATATGTTTGTACTGGATTTATCCTTTATCGGATGGATTATCTTAGGTGCATTAGCATTAGGAGTAGGCATATATTTTGTAAATCCATATATTTTTGCAACGGAAGCAGAATTGTATCTGGTTTTGCGAAATAATGCAATTGAAGGTAAATATAACAACTATGAAAAGCTGCTACTGAACAATGGGAGCGATGACAGTACAGGACAAGATATGTAATGAGAAATGAATAAGAATTTTAATTTTAAAGTTTATTTATATTGATATATTTTGGGGTGATAGATTAATGTTAAAATCAGAAATAATAAAAATTACCTCAGATTTTATTGAAAAATCTGAGGGTAATTATGTATCAAATGAAATTGCAATTTCTAAAGAGTTAGTTGGAATGAAAATTTTTGAAGAACCTATTTTTGCATTTGGAAGTGCAGATGATGATGGGTTTAAAATGCTTAAAAAAACGTCAGTAATTGGTGAATACTTTATCCTACCCAAAGAGTGGCTGCCAAATGCAAAGACAGTAATTACTTTCTTTTTGCCCTTTAGTGAGGCAATCAGAAAAGGGAATAAAGCTGATATGCTTTGGCCGTCAGGAGGATGGCTTCATGGACGAATCGAGGGTCAGATGTTTTTGAATAGTGTTTGCAGACACTTGAACTCAAAATTAGTAGAAGAGGGTTTTAACAGTATAGTACCATCATTGGATAACAGGTTTTGGTCAAGCAAAGGAAGTGATGAATCAGGAAAATTATTTTCGAGTAATTGGTCTGAAAGGCATGTTGCCTATGTATGCGGGTTAGGTACATTTGGGCTTTCCAAAGGTATTATAACTAAAAAAGGTATGGCTGGGAGATTAGGCAGTATAGTTACCGAATTATATTTAGAACCTGATGAAAAAGTGTATCATGATACTTATGAGTATTGCTCCATGTGCGGTGCATGCGTAAGGAATTGCCCGGCTAATGCAATATCAATAGAAAATGGCAAAAATCACAATATATGCTCGCAATTTTTAGATAGTGTTTTTGAAGTGAACAATCCGAGATATGGATGCGGGAAATGTCAAGTAGACGTACCTTGTGAAAATAGAATACCTAAACGTATATAGAATACTACTGAATATTATTTCTTTATAGAAACATTGGCAAAGATAATTAATTAAGAAAATCAATGGAATGAACAATAGTATTCTATATATAATTTATATAATTTGACTGCTTAACTCAGTCTGCACGAACAATATTACTTTTTTTGAAATTGTCTGATTGAGCTATCAGCATTCCTGTAAGCATAAGGATGCATCCGAAATATCCTCTCATAGGGAGCTTTTCAGATAAAATTAAAATTCCTCCTATTGCTGCAAAAACAGATTCCATGCTTAACGCAATTGCTGCAGGACCCGGCTTTGCATGTTTTTGTCCGATAGCTTGCAGAGTATATGCAACACCGGCTGACATTATACCACCGTAAAGTATAGGCACTGTCGCCTGTGATAATGTACCTAAATTAACATCTTCAAAAATAAATGCAGTTATGAGACTTAAAATAGAGCATACGGCAAACTGAACGGAGGATAGTTTTACAGCATCGACATTCTTAACGAATTTATCTATTAGCAAAATATGCATTGCCCAGAAAAAAGCTCCTATAATTTCTAATAAATCACCAAATTCTATAGTGAAGCTTTCGTTTATACTTAAAAAATAAAGACCTATAGCGGCAGTTACAGCACCAACCCATGTGACCAACTGGGTTTTTTGCTTTAAATAAATGCCTAAAATAGGAACAAGAACTATATACAAACTTGTTATAAATCCTGCTTTTCCTGCTGTCGTATAAATTAGTCCGACTTGTTGAAGAGACGCTGCTATAAATAGTACACTTCCGGCAATGATTCCTGATTTTATTGTAGTTTTAATATCTGCATTTTCTTTTTTTTGCCCATTTGCCGTTTTATTAAAAAAATAAATTACAGGCAGCAATGACAGACTACCCAATGCAAATCTGACTCCATTGAATGTAAATGCACCTACATACTGCATTCCGACTCTTTGAGCAACAAAGGCAAATCCCCATATCGCAGCTGTTAACAGCAACATCAATACTGATTTTAATTCTTGCTTTTTCATAGTAATATCCCTCGCTTTTACATAAAAATAATTTCAAATACATAAGTTGTTTCAAAGACAATTTATCTCATTAAAAGAATTCCTAAATACATAAACATTGTAGCATAAAGTATGCAAGTTATCTAGGAAAATTTTGTATTAACATAATTGACAGGAATAATTTGTAATTGAATTTTTCTCACATAATATTTCCCTTATCTGTATATACTAGTATACATAGGGGGTGTGTTTTTTGAATCCAATTGAAGTTCATTATAAAAATAGCTTTGCAGCAATAAAAATAGGTCATTATCTATCGGAACATTTATGTAAGAACACAGCAATTGTTTGTATCGGAACGGATAAGTGTATAGTAGACAGTCTGGGGCCGTTAGTAGGAACCATGCTTATGAAGAAAAATTTGGCTATTGATATATATGGAACATTGGATAAACCTGTTCATGCAATTAATATCAATGAATATATAAAAACCATAAGAAGTAAAAACTATGATAATGTAATTGCCATAGATGCATGTTTAAGTTCAAAAAAAAGCCAGGGAATAGTTGAAGTGAGAGAAGGCCCCATAACTCCCGGCAAGGGTATCGGTAAACTCCTTCCGGAAATAGGTGATTTATCAATAATTGGAATTGTTGATTCAAATGACAAAGAATTTTATAATTTAGTTCAAGATACCAGATTGTCATTTATTTATGAAATGTCTGAAATAATTGCCGAAGGAATTATTGCAGCAATGAGCATGAATGATATGATTTCTAAAGAACTGTATAAATCAAAAATATATGCAGGCAACAGTATGTAATTTAATTACATAAAAAACAAAACATCTATTATTGCTAAAATGGATGTTTTGTTTTTTATATAACAGGGGTATTGTTTTAATTGCTGTAATTATATTTGTAAACAGTTAAAGGATCAAAATATATACAATAGTCACCAACTTCTTTGTATAGACCATATTTATTTTGATAGTGACGTAAAGTATCATTTAAAAATTCTTCCGTAACATCGAGATACTCAGCTAACTCATATAAATTTGTGCAGCATTTAAATGATGCTTTTATTAAATCCATAAGAGGTATCAAGTTCTCATATCCCCACTTTCTTGCTATGTGTTCCTGCTTTCTGTTGACTACGTTATTTTGATTGAGTATATCTCCTGACGTAGTATAATAGTGTCCCAGCTCTTCTGCCAATATGCACTTCTTTTCTGTTGTTGTTTCTATTTTAGAATTAATGGCAATAGTATCATCACAGTATAATCCTTTTAAACCACTTTTAAAGTTAAATTCTATTACTTCTATCTCATCATATTCCGCAAATTGGACTAATTGTTCATATGTCATAATAATCAGTCCTTTTTCTTTCTTTTACTTAAAACATATTTTTTAAAATCCTCTATATCCTGCAATTCTTCTGACGTAAACTGTTCATCGTCGTGATGCGCAGCTATCGTATGGAGTTCATTTTCATTTTTTGTTTCCCAACCCATCAAATATCCGGGTGATACCTTTAAAGCTTTAGAGAGAATTTCAAGTTTATCAATTCCCAAATTTTTTATAAAACCGGTTTCGTATCTTTGCAGAGTTGATTTACTTATTCCTGTTTTATCCGACAAGTCTTGGTAAGATAATTCTAATTCCAATCTTCTGTTTTTCATTCTGTCCAATACATTCTGCATATCTCCCATACATTAGTCACCTCTTTGTAAATTAATTATATCATCAATGTAAGAATGTGAGCCGCCAACCGGCTTGCTTCACATTTTGTGTATTTATCATATCTTATTATAACGTATTTTTTCAAATATGCAACACTATTTTAAAAAATGTTGCATATTTGACTTGACAAATATTTAAAAACGTATTAATATAATTATATCCCAAATATGCAACGATATTAGAACAAATGTTAATAAAAAAGTAAATAATTAAAAACAGCAGAGTTTTCTAATAACTAGAGGGGGGATAATCTTAAAATATGAGGATTTACATAAAAATTTTTATTAATTAAATCCCAAATATGCAACACTAACTAAATTACGAGGAGAAATGATATGAAAGCAGATAACAATGATTTAAGAAAAAACGACAGTGGCTATAATGATCCTACGGCATATGCGGCACTGAGTAAGATGTGCTATAAAAGTGAAGTAAAAAGAAGGAATAGAGCAAAAGATATTGCAGATGCAATGCATATAATAAAAAGGCTTTTGGAAATAATTGATTTTGAAATTGATGGTAAAGTCACTTTAGTAGATAAACAAACAGGAAAAAAATATATTTAGGGGGTACTAAAATGCTTACAGAAAAACACAAAGAAAAAATAAAATATCTTAGCCAATATAAATTTTTAAATGCTGAAACAGACAGAAAAATAAAAGAGCTGGAAGATTGGAAAAACAAAATATACAGTGTAACAGGAACCTTAACCGACATGCCCAGGAGCAACAGCAGAAGAGATAAAATATCAGATGGTATAGCCGCAATAAATGAAATAGAAGAAAATATAAATGGTGATATAGAAAAATTATTGAAAGTCAGAAAAGATGTTCAAAGTAAAATAGATACAATTGAGGATTTGAAATTGAGAGAGTTGATGAAATGCAGATATTTAGATTTCAATACATGGGAAGAGATAGCATATAAAAATGGTTTCAGCTGGCAGTGGGTATATAAATTACATGAAAAATCATTAGATAAAATAAAAATTTAAATCACTTGATTGTAGTTGAGTATGAAGTCGTGATATATATATAATAGCAGAATTGACAGACTAAACCAAATAACATAGAAAGTACTTCCAAAAGGGCATCTTAAAAATAGATGCTCTTTTAATTTTATAAAATTAAATTGCCGACAGAATAAATTTGACTGCAATTATTTTGTTATTATATAAATTTTAAATTATTTTATTTGCTTGATTGTAGTTGAGTATAAAGCTGTGATATTTATATAATAGCAGAGTTGACAAAATACAGTGATTCCTCCTGAAGGGTATATTTTAAAAACAAATAATTATTAAATGTTCTGTTAATCTGCAATTAAAGATTACTTATAGAAAAGCTTATTATTTAAGGAGGTGTTTAATATGTTAAGGCATTATAAATTATTAGCAAAAGACACTTAGCTGATTTATCATTTAACTAAAGTAAATTTTTTATCCAGATATCAATGAAATAGAGGGGAGCTTAATTTGTGATAACAAATCAAAATATAATTGATGAGCTTAGCAGGCTGATTGCTGCAAAATATCCCGAATATCCAGTATATATGAATGGACTTAAAGACGACTTACAAGTACCGTCTTTTTTTATTGAATATATTATGGACACTACTGAAAATGTAAATATCAATATAACAAATGAAAAGCTGTATCTTAATGTAACATATTTGGGAAACAAGGATGAACAAGGCATGACAGATTCAACAGAAAAGCAAGAAGTTCTGAATAACTTAAAATCCATTTTCAGACAAGGCTATATACAGGTACAAGATCGTGCAGTCAGTTTAACATGTAAAGCAAAAGCAATTGCAAACAATGTGGGATTAGAATTAGAGTTTAATTATTTTGAACAAAGAAATGACGATTCAGCAAACGAAGAATTAATACAAGAAATTTCAATAAATCAAGATATAAGGAGGTAAGATATGGGATTACCAAATATAATTATTAATTTTAAAACGGTAGGAACAACAGCAATAAAAAGAGGTAACAGGGGAATTGTAGCTATAATTTTAAAGGATTCCAACATTAACGGAGCAAAGGTGCTTAACAGTATAACAGATATACCAGAGAATTTATCTGCGGTAAACAAAGAATATGTAGAGAGAGCATTTATAGGTGGTATCAGCGTTCCAAAGGAAATAATTGTCTATGGACTGGCAGAAGAAGCAACAGAATACACAGAAGCATTAAATTATTTTGCAACATGCAAATTTGATTATTTAGTTTGTCCGCCGGATGTTACGCCAGAACTTGCATCTAATGTATCTGCATGGGTCAAATCTCAAAGAGACAGCTTTGATAAAAAAATAAAGGCAGTGTTACCCAATGTGGCAGCAGATTATGAGGGCGTAATCAATTTTGATACTACAGACATTAAAGCGGGCAGCAACACCTACACGTCAGCACAGTATTGCAGCAGAATAGCAGGAATACTTGCAGGTACACCTTTGACGGTGGCATCAACATTTACTGTTTTAAACGAAGTAGATGATGTTCCGAGATTGACTAAGACAGAGACAGACAGTGCAATTGATTCCGGTAAATTGATACTATACCATGACGGTGAAAAAGTAAAAATAGCAAGAGGTGTCAATTCGTTGAATACAACAACTCAAGATAAAGGTGATGCGTTCAAGAAAATCAAAATAGTAGACATAATAGATATGATACACAGTGATATTAAAACTACAGCAAATGACAGCTACATAGGAAAAGTAGCAAACAGTTATGATAATAAATGTTTATTAATAGCTGCTATTCAGGGATATTACAGCCAGCTTGAAACAGATGGACTCCTTGATAAAGGAAAATCAACAATAGAAATTGACATAGAAGCTCAAACTAACTACCTGATAGGCAAAGGTGTCGACGTATCTGAAATGAGCGAATACGAAATCAAATCTGCAAACACAGATGACAAAGTATTTTTAACTTCTTCTGTTAAACCACTTGATGCAATAGAAGAAATAACTCTCAATGTAATAATATAACGGAGGTGTAATATATGATTATGAATAAAATAGACGGAAAAAGAGTTCTTAACGGAACATATGGCGAAGTGTGGCTCGACGGTGATTATGTAGCCGAGGTTACAGGATTGCAGGCTAAAATAGCTTTAAAAAAAGAAACTGTAAACATGTGCGGAGATATGGCAGATAAGCAGAAAGTAATTGGATGGTCAGGCACAGGATCATTAAAATTCAAAAAAGTATTTTCAAGAATGGCAATTAAAATGAAACAAATTCTTAAAGAAGGTAAAGATGTAAGATTTGTTATAATTTCTAAATTAGATGATCCAGATTCATATGGGGCTGAGAGAGTAGTTATCAGAGACGTTTCCTTTGATGATTTGCTTTTAGCTGACTGGAGTGTTAATGCAACAGGCAATGTAGAAGCTCCATTTACATTCAGCGATTATGATTATTTAGATAACATAACACCAAGATAAGATTGATACATTTTAATTTAATAATTTAAATAATAATTTACAAAGAACTGTTGATTTCTCCGGCAGTTCTTTCTTTAAATAAAATAAGGTGGAGGCAAATATGAACGTATTAGATATGTTACTGAACATTGACAGCAATAAAATTAAAAATCCTGCAAAGGAAATGGAAATCACAAGGTTATCAGAACTTACGGGACAAAAAGTAGTTTTTAAACTTGAAGGTGTGGATATGGCAAAATATGCACAAATAGCCGAACAATCAAAAGAGGTTGCAGATATAAGGTTATTTACCGTATTGGAAGGTGTGAGAGAACCTAACCTTAAGAGCAATGAATTATGCGAAAAATATAATGCCATAACTCCAAAGGAAGTTCTTGTAAAGCTTTTGCTTCCGGGAGAAATAAATACTTTGTACGAAGGAATAAGTGAGCTTAGCGGATTTAATAAAGATGCGGTAGTTGAGGTAAAAAACTCTTAAAGACAGACGGCTTAATGCAAACAATATATCACATGTTTACAGAGCATGGAGTTATGCCCTCTGTCATTTATAATGCGCCGCTAGGTGAAAGAATTATGTGCAATGCTATGTTTCAGATTGAAATGGAAAGCAGAATAAACAGCAATCAATTTAGTCAATAATTTTTTGAAAACAAGGAGGTGAGACATTGAGCGATAATATATCTGTTAAAATTATATTAGATGATAAATTCAGCAGCGGTATGAAAAAAATGATTGAACAAATAAGTAAATTCAAGAAGGAAATTACTTATTTAACTGCTGACTTAGATAAACTTAGCAAGAAAAAAATAGAGTTGAAATTAAACACTGATAAATTCAACAAAAATATAAAAAACGCAAATAGTGATGTAGAAGGACTAGGCTCTGCCATTGAAGATTTATTTGAAGGAAATTCTAACAAGAAATTACCTATATCAAATTTACTTGATGATGTTCAGGAACAAGCTAAGAAAGTAACGCAAGAGCTTAATAATATGCAATCTGCGGTATCGAAACTTGATAATGACATTGAATCTCGCGGAACAGCAGGTGCAAGCAAAGGTTCAAAAAGTTCAGTAAAAAACATGTTAAGTATAGCAGGAAATCAGCTAAAAGAACCTGCTATGGGAATAGCTTCATTGTATCTACCTGAAAGCTATATCAGTACCGTAGGCGGAGCTATTGAAGGCGCAATTACAGGTGCTGAAATGGGAGGGCCTATTGGAGCAGCTGTAGGTGCAGTAACTGCAGGCTTAGGTAATCTTGTGTTCTCTGAAATCAAACAAAAAACAGAAAAACAAACACAGAGAGTACAATTTGGAAGCAGTATGATTCAGCAATACCTTCCACAGCTTGCTATGGGTTCTATTAATTATGGTTCTAAGATGGAACAAACTAAACTTCAATTAAAAAACACTCCAGGTGTGGATAATTTGGATGAAATGATAAAATCCTTACAGGAAATTTCTCTTGACAGTTCACTTGATTTTTTTGAAATAGCAGCAAAAGCACAAGGAATGTTATCGGATGAATCAAATAAATTAAGTCAAGACGAGGTAATTGCTTCGCTAAAAGCAATGGAAACGGAAGCTGTAACTTTTGATGGTTTGATATCAAATATAAAGGAAGGGGCATCACAGCTCGTTTTAGGTCCATTAGGAAGTGGTTTTATAGAAGGTATAAGACCTGCATTGCAAGGCTTTGCGAAATTTTTTGGCATTGGAACAGAAGGTATTGATGACTTAAAAAATGATATAGAAGGTTTTGGACAGCAAATAGGTAAAACATTAGGAACAGCACTAAGCTGGATACAAGAAACATTTCGCGGACTTTTTAGGGATGTTGACTTTCAAGATGCAAGTGTTCCGGATAAATTTCTAATGGTATTAGAAGAGCTACAGAAGCAAGCTGATATATGGTTTAATGAAGGCGGAGGGAAAGGCATTATTGAATCAGTTAAAAACTTTTTCATGAATATGTATGGTACATTAGCAGCTGACAGTGAATTTCTAAATGCTATACAGGATCTTTGGGTAACAATAGCACCGAATGCTGAAACAATGAGAAAGATTTTGTCAAAAGCAATTGGAATTGATTTTAATACAGATAGAGCTAACGTAGGGCAAAGACATGGGAAGCCAAGTCGTGGACATCATGACAGAACAGAACAACTTAAAGCCATCGGCATTGACCGAGTACCCTACGACGGATACAGAGCAATATTGCATGAAGGCGAAAGAGTTCTCACAAGGGTTCAGGCAGACAACCAAACAGGAAGCATTTCAATAAATAAAATCGCCGATACACTTATAGTCAGAGAAGAATCCGACATAGATAAAATAACACAAAATTTAATAACAAAATTAGAAAGCTACAGACTTTCATATGGAGGTGCATGTTAATGATTAAAGAATTTTGGATTAAAGATGAAGTATCAAAAATTAATTTAAGATTGCCCATTACACCATCAACCTTCAGCATGACCATAGGAAATAAAATTGAAACCGTAAATGTCACCGAAATAGGAGATGTAAATATAGTAGGCACCGGCACATTAGCAGCAATAAAGCTTGATTCGTTTTTTCCAAAGCAAAACTATAATTTCAAACTGCCGGATACTGTATCTATATCAGAAAATTATGATTATATAAATTATTTTAAAAATTGGAAGACAAACAAAACAATTTTAAGGTTTATAATCACACAGAGCAATGTTAATACAGAAGCAGTATTGGAATCAATAGAATACAGCGAAAAAGACAGTACAGGTGACATATATTATTCTATTAATTTAAGAGAGTACAGAAGGTTGAATGCTCCAGATAAATCAAACGAAAATACAAACTCAACAGCGAGACCGGTTACAAATCCTCCTGCCGCGTCAGATGGAAAATATACCGTACAGAAGGGCGACACCCTTTGGGTTATAGCAAAAAAATATTACGGTAATGGAAACCTGTATACTAAAATAGTAAAAAACAATAATATTAAAAATCCTAACCTTATATACCCGGGTCAGATTTTAATAATTTAGAGGTGAATATGAAAATACTATTAAGCAATGGAGTTAAAAAGGAAGATATAACAAACTTTGTTCCTGCAATAAGCATAAGCGGTGATTACATGCAAGCAGCAAGAACATCAAATTTTAGTGTTTTAAATTCTCCATTTGATATTAATTTACCTTCAATAGATATTCAGCTTGGGTATGTAGTTCAAATATATGAAGATGAAGAAGAAATATTTTACGGATATGTTTTCGAAAGAAATAAATCTACAGATGGAAATGCAATTGACATAATGTGTTATGACAGCGGAGTAAGAATAACTAAAAATAAGTACTCCTACAAATTTTCTGACATATCTCCGGAAGATATAACTAAAAAATTATGCAGCGACATCAATATTTCTGTAGGAAATTTGGCTAAAACAGGCATTAAAATCAAAAGAAATTTTTTAGGATTAAGCTTTTACGACATTATAATAGGAAGCTACTATCAGGCAAGTATTAAAAACGGTAAAAAATACATTATCAGATTTAATAATAACAAGCTGAATGTTATTGAAAAAGGAGACATGAGCACTGCTCAAATACTTCAAAACGGAAATAACCTATTGACGTCAAACGTATCTGAAAGCATATCAAATATGGTCAATTCTGTAGCTGTATTTAATGAAAATAATAATTTAGTTACAACTATAAAAAATGAAGAAAATATAAAGTTATACGGGTTGATGCAGGAATATTATAAAGTAAACAAAGATGATGACTATAATGCAAAAGCTAAATCAATGTTAAAGGATATAGAAAGAAAAATCAAGGTAACAAACTTTGGAAATATACGCTGTATCACAGGAAATACTGTAGTTGTCAGAGAACCATATACAGGTTTATATGGCGTTTTTTACATTGACAGTGATACGCATAGCTGGAAGAACGGCATATATACAAACAGCCTTGTATTAAACTTTCAAAATCTCATGGATGAAAAAGAAGCAGGGGAAATTCCGTCAGCAGACGGCAGTTCAGAAAAATAAATATCAACCATAAGTAGGGTGGACTTAAATTTTCAAAAAACATTAGCATAGGAGTGATAATGTGTTAGACAATCCATATTCAAAATTAATAAAAATTATTAGAGAAGAAGGTTCGGAAAATAATCCACTTTCTTTTTTAATTGGGCAAATAGTAAATCCACTGCCCAATATTATAGTAAAGATTGAAGGAATCCAAATAGATAAAAGTGATATTTGGATATCAGAAAATCTAAGCAACGTAAAATCAGGAGATAATGTTTTGGTGCTATGTTCCGAAGACAGACAGCAATTTGTAATTATCAGCAAGGTTGTGAGACCATGAGCAGCTTATTCCCATTTATAGACGGAACAATATCAGATGATATCATTGAAAATAAGTCAGACAATTTACCTGTTTTCAAAGAAATTTTATGGGATTTTAATAAAAATGAATTTGAAATAACAAAAGGAAATCTAAAAATAGTTGAAGGTAAAGAGGCACTTAAAATCTGGATATATAAAGCGCTGAACACAAAAAGATACAAGTACATAATTTACACTTGGAATTACGGATGCGAACTAGAAGACCTCATAGGTAGAAACAACTACAGAGAGCTTATAAAAAAAGAAATGCAAAGATATATCAAAGAAGCATTGCTGGTTAATAAATATATCAGTGATGTATCATCAACAGCAATAAATTCTGATGGTGATAAGTTAGAAATAGACATCGCAGTAAAAACAGTTTATGGAGATGTGGAGGTGAGTTTATTTGTATGAGAATATGACCTACGAAAAAATTAAGCAAAATATTTTGAATGAAATAACAACAGACATTAATAAGTCAGAAGGGACAATAATCAATGATATAGTAAGTCCAATATCATTAGAAATGGGTAAAGCATACACCGAATTTGAAAAAATACTATCCCTCATGTTTTTAGACGACGTAGAAGGCAGCTATATAGACAGAAAGGTCAGCGATTATGGTATTTATAGAAAAGCTGGAACAAAAGCTTACTGCACCGTAACATTTACAGGCAGCAACAATACTGTCATACCATCTGGAACTTTAGTGCAGGCAGGAGGAGGGTTATTGTTTCAGACAAAAGAAGAAGTTACTATACTAAATACATCAGCAGACGTTAGAGCAGAAGCCTTGGAAATAGGAAGTAATTATAATGTTGACGCTGATACAATTAACAATATCCCTATTTCTATTAACGGAGTAATATCAGTGACAAATGCCCTCAGCGCTGTTGGAGGTACTGATACAGAAACAGACGAAAGTTTATTGAACAGGTATTTACAGCAGCTGCAAAATCCTTCAACCAGTGGCAATGCATACAATTACAAGCAATGGGCATTAGAAGTTCAAGGAGTGGGCGGTGCAAAGATATTTCCCCTATGGAACGGACCGGGTACAGTTAAAACAGTAATAGTTGACAGCAATAAACAGCCAGCAACAGAAATTCTTGTGAATGAAGCAGCAGACCATATAGAAAATATGAGACCCATAGGAGCCGAAGTAAAGGTAAAATCCGCAACAGGAATAAACATTGATGTAAGTGGAACAGTTATATTATCATCAGGTTATACTTTGCAGGATGTGACAAATACTTTCAAAAATGAAATAACAGAATATTTCAAAAGCATAGCCTTTGAATCAAATTATGTCAGTTATGCAAGGATAGGCACAATCCTCCTAAGCGTCGGCGGTGTGTTGGACTACAGCAACTTAAAACTAAACGGCACAAATGCCAACATAGAACTAAATGACGAAGAAATACCGGTTTTAGGTACAGTTAGTTTGGAGGTGTAGGCAATGTCATATCCACAAAATATAGATACATTTGTCTCAAAATTAAATAAAAAGCAAGATGACAGTGTTTATGTTATAGAAGAAAAGATATCAATTAATGAAGGCAAGTATGAAGGTATTTTAGAACATGATAATATAAACAACAAAACTATAAAGGTTTATACAGGTCCAAAACTTACGGGTGAAGAAGTTACCAATGTAATTATTTCAATACCGACAGACACGCCTTGGAAGAGATACATTAAATTATTTGCTGATGCGGAACAAGTATATATTACATATGAAACTACAGGAGATATGGTAGAAGCAGATGATATTAATAATTTACAAAACAGCATATCAGCTACGCAAATAGAAATTGATACGTATAAGCTGGCCGGACATATAAATGGCGGGACTTTTTAGAAAGGAGTGATTAAATGGCGAGAAAACAATTAATAACAATAAGGCAAGGGTTAAAAACAAACCTTGCTGCAAGCACACTTGCATTAGGGGAAATGGGTTTTTGCACGGACACAAAGGAAGTATATATAGGTGACGGTACAGATAATATCCTTACTGGCAGAGCAATGAGCGGTACAGAAGCGTCAAGACCAAGTGCAGGAAATCTCGGCAGACTGTATTATGTAACATCCGGAAATAATATGGGATATTTATACTTTGACACAGGCAGTATATGGACAAAAGTAAACGCACAAAAAATTACAGACTTAAGCGGCAGCCTTGATGATGTAACAGATGGTTTATCATATTCAAAAGTTAATAAGGCAGATATTACAAATGGTCAAGTAAATAAAATATCAGATGGCATAAACACTAAAACAGCAGCAGAGATAAAAACGCATATAGATGATGCGACAAAGCACAGGGTAATTAACGACAGTGGTACGTCAAGTACAACCTTGTGGTCATCTCAGAAGACAAATTCAGAAATATATAATGCCATAAGAGGGTTAGAATGGCAAGATAGTGTAAAATCAAAAACAGTGACAACACCTCCTTCAACTCCGGTAAAAGGAGACAGATATATAATACCGGCAGGGGCGACTGGCGTGTGGAGCAGTAAAACAAATCAGATAGCCAATTATAATACATCTTGGGAATTTTTTGCTCCCCAAGAAGGTTGGAGTACTTATATCGATGCAGAAAATAAAAATTATGTTTTCAATGGTACAGATTGGGTGCGATCGGGTGAAGCTAATCAGACAATAACAGCAGGCAGTGGGTTGTCAGGTGGTGGTATGGCAGATAATATTACCATTGCAGTAGGTGCCGGTAACGGTATTGCCGTCGGAACTACAACAGTAAGTGCCAAAGCAGGCAAAGGAATAATTGTCAATTCTTCAGGAATAGAGGCTAACATTGACGCAGACAGTATAATCTACGGTACAGAAAACAAGTTGACTGTCGGAGTTATTGATGGAGGAACATTTTAAGGTGGTGATTTTTTGGCAAGAAAGGCACTAATACAAATCAGAAGAGGACTAGAAAGAGATATAGGAACTCTTTCGGTCAGTGAATTAGGATATTGTACAGATACTCAGAAATTATATATTGGTACATCATCTGGAAATGTACTGCTTGTAGCAGCACAGACATCAGGAGATATGCTAAAAAGCATTTATGATACCGACAATGACGGTATAGTAGATGCAGCTGAATCGGTACCTTGGAGTGGAGTCAGTGGAAAGCCTGCTTCATTTACACCAAGTTCTCATACCCATGATGACAGATACTATACAGAAACAGAAATAGGTTCAATTATGTCAAATAAAGCAAACAGTACCCACACTCATGTTATGACTGATATAACAGGTCTCAACACTGCGTTGGAAGGCAAAATTGATAGAGCATCATTGACATGGAACACATTGAAGGGGGTATGACATGTACGGACAAAACTTATTTGGAACGCTGCGATATGGCACAGACACTCAGAATGAAATAATTCCTGAGGATCATTATGTAAGATTGATGAAATATTTACCTGATTGTTACCAAAACTCAGCTCAGATGAACGATTTGCAGCAAAGTATAGGCAAAGAATTTGGGGTATTGTCTTACAATATAGATGAACTGCTGAACCAGATGTACGTAGATACTGCAACATGGGGACTTGAACTATGGGAAAAGCAATTGGGAATACAAACCGATATAAGTAAATCAAATACAGCTCGAAGAGAAATAATAAAGGCTAAATTAAGAGGTGCAGGAACAACAACAAAGTCCATGATTAAAAATACAGCCATGGCTTTCAGCGGAGGGGATGTTGATGTAATAGAATATCCAAAAGAAAACAAATTTGTAATACAGTTTGTAGGAGTTCTGGGCATACCGCCAAATATGGCAGGGTTGATACAATCTATAGAAGAAATAAAGCCTGCACATCTGTCCTACAGTTTTAAATACACTTATACAGTGTGGAACAATTTCAACGACCTGAAATGGAATGACATAAACACAAAAACGTGGGCAGAACTAAAAATTTACGAAGGAGAGTGATAAAGTTGAAATACACAGCAAATTACAACTTAAAAAAACCAGAAGGCACAGACACAGTCAATATAGATGATTTAAACAACAATGCCGACATTTTAGACACAGAGATTAATTCAATTAATGAACAGATTGACACTTTGACGATACAAGATAATTCATTTAGGGAACAAATTAACAATTTGGACGCCAACAAGGCGGATTTAGTAGATGGAAAAGTACCGTCCGAACAATTACCAACTATAAATGTCCCTGTGCAAAGTGTAAATAATAAAACAGGTGTAGTTGTATTAACAAAATCAGATATAGGGCTAGAAAGTGTAGACAATACTGCAGATAGCGTAAAAAATGTTTTATCTGCAACAAAATTAGCAACAGCAAGGGCAATAAACGGTGTTCAATTCAATGGTACTGCTAATATAACAATAGCTGATGGCACAAAAGCACCTATCGCGCATGCAAGCACAGGGACAGAATATGGAATAGGAACACCATCGAATTATGGACATGTAAAAACAGTAAATGTTTTAACACAAAGTACTCATGTAGATGGTACAGCTTTAAGTGCTTATCAAGGCAAGTTGTTATATGATAAAATTGCTTTAAAAAGCGATGTATTTTCATTGGTCAGAACTCTGAATACTAATATATCAGCTCCAGTTGCAGTTCCTCTCATTGAATCAGATTTCACTGATTATGATGAGGTTCTTTTAGTTTTGCGTGGAAGTATTTCAATGACTAGCAGTTATAATTTGGAGCAGTTTACAATTGGGCTAGGGCAAGATTTATCAAGCACGGAAATATATTTATTGCAACATTTTGTCCCTAATAGTACAACCGTATCAAGAACTTTAAAAACCATAACATCGGCAACTATTAGCGACAAATATTTTAGTAATGAAAAAGTATGGTCAAGAGCTATTGGTTCTGCAAGAATTAGCGGTGGCAATTTTGTGGTGAGATTTAACACGTCTCGTATAACTGCTTCCGGAACAGTGTATTTGGATATATATAGAAGAAAGATTATATAAGGAGGATTGTATGAAATATACATTATTGCAAAATGAAAATAACATAGCTGTCTCTAAAAGTATAAATTATTCAGACATATTATCAGGTACTGAAATTGAAATAACCGAAGAGCAATACAATCAAATTAACGAATTTCCATTAAAATTAAATATTGAAAACGGTAAAGTTATAGCATTGGAAAAGACAATTATAGAACCAAACCTTGAAGAAATACAGAAACAACTAGAGAAATCTAAAATAGAAAAAACAACTCAGACAAAACAACAATTAGCGGAATTTTTAGAATCCCATCCTTTACAATACAATGGTGAATACTACTCTATAACACAAGAAAAACAAGCACTTCTTACAAGTTCGATAGCAGCATATCAATTAAAAGTACAAGCCGGAATTCATGCAATTTTAAAATGGAATACAACCGGAGACGTATGTAGAGAATTTACAATTGAGGAAATAACAGGGCTGGTAATTTCAATTACAGATTATGTGCAGCCACGGGTTGAGAAACAACAAGCATTGGAGATGCAGATCAGAAATTGTACTACTCAAGAAGAACTTGACAACATAATAATAGATTATGAGGTGATGTAGGTGAAACAGTTAAGTAAAAATATATTTCTGTTTGCAATAGGTGGGTTGCTGTATTATTTGACTGAAATTCTATGGCGAGGGTATAGTCATATAAGTATGTTTATATTAGGTGGTATTTGCTTTGTATTGATAGGGTTAATTAATGAGCTCTTTACATTTCAAATGCCATTATGGAAGCAACAGTTAATAGCTGCTGTAATAATTACGGGAATAGAGTTTATAACTGGATTAATTCTAAATGTGTGGCTACAGTTAAATATTTGGGATTACAGTGGTTTAAGATTTAATTTGTTTGGTCAGATAAGCTTTAAATATAGTGCTATATGGTTCTTGATATCTTTACTTGCTATTTTGCTAGATGACTGGCTAAGGTATTGGCTATTTAAAGAAGAAAAACCACATTACAAATTAATTTAGTGTACAAAAGAAAAAAATCTGCCCATCTGTCCTACAGTTTTAAATACACTTATACAGTGTGGAACAATTTCAACGACCTGAAATGGAATGACATAAACACAAAAACGTGGGCAGAACTAAAAATTTACGAAGGAGAGTGATAAAGTTGAAATACACAGCAAATTACAACTTAAAAAAACCAGAAGGCACAGACACAGTCAATATAGATGATTTAAACAACAATGCCGACATTTTAGACACAGAGATTAATTCAATTAATGAACAGATTGACACTTTGACGATACAAGATAATTCATTTAGGGAACAAATTAATAATTTGGGTGCTTATGCAGTAGCAAGCGGAACAAACACATATACAGCTACAATATCAGGAATAATATCATTAACAGAAGGTCAAAGTGTAAAAATTAAGTTTACAAATGCGAACACAGGAGCAAGCACTTTAAGTATTAATAGTTTAGGTGCAAAAAACATTGTTAAAGGGAACGGAAGTGCTTTAGCAAGTGGAAATATAAAGACAGGGCAAATATGTAATCTTGTTTATACTGGCTCAAATTTTCAATTATTGGGTGAAGGGGGTGAGTACGGAACGGCAACAGCCTCAGACGTGTTGTCAGGAAAAACAATTGGAACAGAAGAAGGATTAATAGACGGTATAATGTCTAACCGTGGAGCGGTAAATCAAAATTTAACCTCTGAAGGGCAAGAATATACAATACAAGCTGGCTATCACAACGGTTTAGGTAAGATTAAAGCAGTTATAAACGGACTTGTAGCAAGCGTAATAAAAGCTGGCACAACGGTTGGTGGTATACTTGGCACATTTACATCAGATGCAACTGCAGTGGACGTGGATGTGCTGAGCGGAAAGACATATTATAGAAATGGTATTAAGGGTACTGGAAGTATGGTTGACAGAGGCACAGTGAATCAAGCCCTAGCTACACAAGGGCAAGAATATACAATACTCGCAGGTAAACATAGTGGCAGTGGAAAGGTAACAGCGAATTTTGCAAACTTAACTGCTGGAAATGTGAAAGATGGAGTAAATATAGGTGGTGTGGTTGGAAATTATGATAATTCTGGTATTTCAAAAATTTTTGAAACAAGCTTAGATTCAACTGAACCTGTCACATATGGCTGGAACCTAAGAGGGCATGAAATAGGTTATACTAGTAGCCGTTCAGTCCCTGTAATAACAGATGCAGTACTCTTTCTTGTTTATTCGGCTAATACTTCCGACTATTCGGTAACTAGTAGTGCCCCCGTTTTGATGAGAAAATTGTCTGAAACCTCAAAAGCATTTTATGGTCAGTTAACCACTTTTATGGAATATGCTACCACTGGAAGTAATATGGAGTCTTTACTTGTATATAATCCAGATAGACATGTATGCACAATTAATAAGACTACAGGTGGGTCATTAAATGTAAATGTATCTGCATTTATTCTATAAAAATATAAGGAGATAAAAAAATGATAAAAGCAATAAATATTGAAGTATCAAGTAACAATGTAGTAAGGGTTCTGTCTATTGCAGATAAAACAATAATAGAAAATAACCCAACAGGATTAGAATATATCTTGATTGAAGATTATACCGAACCGCCTGAACTGGATAACACATTATCAATTAATTATCCTATGTATGACAAAGTTAATCAAACATTCAAATGGATACAAATTCAATATCAAAATACAGCAACAGAAGAAATGTCGCAAATTGAAAATTAAAATTTAAGAAGTGAATTGGCAGTAGCAAATGAAAATATTAACATGTTGTTGGAATTACAAGCAGATATTCTAGGAGGTGCTATTTAATGACTGCAATACAAAAAAAGGTTATTACAATGGGAATTAAAATTAAATTAGCAAGAGGCGAAGATCTAGAGGATATCTTAGCAACATATGTTAATTTGTCAGAAGATGAAAAAATAGAAATAAGAACATCTTTAGAATAGGGAACAAAAGGAAAATTTAGTCGCGTAGTTATACCTATAGTAACACAATATTAAACAAATTACGCAATTACAACAAATAACTCAATATTATAAGTTACTGCAATACAAAAGTAACAAATTATATAATGGGACATATAGTATAGTAGTTTCAAATAAAAATATTTTAACCTAAAACATGAAAACACGAGGTTAATAATATGTATAGTTATGTAATAATGGTTAAAATCCGTCAATGTTGGATTCTGCTGCTATAATATATCTGCATTGTTTAATGATATATGTGTGACTTATCAGACATGGTTTTTTAACAGGCAGTTATCCCAGTGACTTTATATAAATCAGAGCCTCGATTTTTGCAGGCTCTTTTTTGTGAAATAATTTATTTGAAATTTATGCAATTTGCTTACGTTTATCGGATGCTTTTCCCGTGTAATGTTAAAAATTGTTTTATTAATGCATACAGTTATCTTATATTACATGAAAGATTTTGATTGTGTGGTATATAACCTGTTGCATAATGTATGATCTAATCTTAATAAAGAAACATCCAAATATTTACCGGGAGCGCAAAGCTCTTGTTTAAAGGGGAGAGGGACATCTTGAGCGTAGAATTAACAGTATTAGTATCAGTAGTTTCTGTATTGTTTGCAATATATACAGGAATTAATAATTTAAAAAGAAACAATGTATCAGATATAAAAAAAGACGCTGCTGAAACAGCTACTATAAATATTAAACTGGACACAATTAACAAAGGTGTCGAGGATATAAGAATAGAACAAAAAAGCACCAACAAAGACATCAAAGATTTAAATGAAAGAATGATAATGGTAGAGCAATCTGCAAAATTAGCACATTACAGACTGGATGAAATGTCAGAAAAACCAGAGAAAGGTGATAAATAATGATAAAAAACAAAATTGCAAAGCTCATAGATGTAAAAAGTATTGTGACAATAATATTAACCATCTTGCTTGCAGTAATTATATTGGGGCGAATAAAGCTCGACAGTAATGTATTTCAGCTTTTTAGCTCCGCATTTATGTTGGTTTTAGGTTTTTTCTTCGGAAAAAACCTAAAATTAACAGAAAAAGAAGAAGGAGAAAAGGATAATGATTAAATTAAAACACCTTCCATTAGACACTTGGTATACTACCTCCGGATTTGGAAAAAGAGATTACATACCTAATCCATGGCATAACGGTATTGATGGCAGAGCCATTGCAGGAACTCCTATACATGCAGCAGCTGATGGTATTGTTCAGGTAGCAAAGGACAACCCTACAGGATATGGGCTATATGTTGCTTTAGACCATGAATTTTGGGGCAGCCTTTATGCTCATTTGAGCAAGTTTGTTGTAAGTGTAGGACAAAAGGTATCAGCCGGAGATATAATTGGATATAGCGGAAATACAGGGCAGAGCACAGGACCTCATTTGCATTTTGAAATCAGATTTTGTAAATATAAAGATTTTTGGGACAGGGATGGAGATATATTTCTCAGATGTGTTGATCCGTTGCCTTATATAGAAAATTTTCAAAAAAGGTCACAGAATTTAACTGTTGATGAAGCAATTCAGATTGTTAAGAAAAATGTAAATCTAGAGGATAAAACAATTGATTATTTGAGTAAAGATTACATATATGGTGAAATATTAATAAATAAATTAGCTAAAGCACTTATGTAGACGCGCAGTGAAGTGACCCCCTGTGCATTTTCAACAGTGCTTTAACATCTTTTGCTGGTGTTACTATGCTATACTATTGCTACCCATTCTAAACAATATTTTCTGCTATAATATTACCCATTTCAACTGTGGTGATTACTTTTTCACCTTTTTTAGCTATGTCAGCAGTTCTGTGTCCATCTGACAATGCTTTTTTAACAGCATTGTCAATACTGTCTGACTCTGATTGAAGACCAAATGTATATTTTAACATCATGGAAATTGATAGTATTGTGGCTAATGGGTTGGCTTTGCCTTGACCTGCAATGTCCGGCGCAGAGCCGTGTATTGGCTCATACATACCAAAATTATTATCTCCAAGTGATGCAGATGGCAACAATCCTATTGAACCTGTTATCATGCTGGCTTCATCTGAAAGTATATCTCCAAACATGTTTTCTGTAACTATTACATCAAACTGTTTTGGATTGACAACTAGCTGCATTGCTGCATTGTCAACATAAAGGTGATTCAATACCACATCCGGATAATCCTTTGCAACTTCCTCTAATGTTTTTCTCCAGAGTCTTGATGTCTCTAAAACATTAGATTTATCAACACTTGTTACATGATTATTCCTTGTTTGAGCTATTTTAAATGCTTGATGGGCAATTCTTTCTATTTCATATTTCGAGTATTCCATACAATCACAGGCATAATCACCTTCAGTAAATTTCTTACCAAAGTATATTCCGCCGGTCAGCTCTCTGACTATAACTATATCCATGCCACCTTCAACGATTTCGGGTTTTAATGGGCAAGTGTCTTTTAATATATCAAACATAACTGCCGGACGAATGTTAGAATACAAATTCAATTCTTTTCGCAGTGCCAAAAGTGCTTTTTCCGGACGTTCACTTCCCGGCAGACTATCCCATTTTGGACCGCCTACAGCACCAAGTATTACGGCATCACTTTCCTTACATACTTTTAAAGTTTCTTCAGGAAGATTATTTCCTGTTTTATCTATTGCTGTACCACCTGCCAGAACCTCTGTAAATTCAAAGCTGTGATTATACTTTTCACCCACTTTTTTTAAAACCTTGATGGCTTCATCTACAATTTCCGGTCCGATTCCGTCACCTTTTATTACTGCTATTTTATATTTCATTGCTTCCTCCTAGATATTTCAGCAGAGCGTATACAATGCGGTTCCTACAATACACTATACCTTTATTTTGATAATTTGTTTTTGACGTATCCTACCAGCCCGTCGCTGCTGATAATTTGTTGTATAAATTCCGGAAAAGGCTCTGCTTGATACACTTCATCTTTAGTAATGTTTGTTATTTTACCGGTGTTAAAATCTACGCTGACCTCATCACCTGCAGCTATTTTATCCGCTGCCTCTTCACATTCAAGTATTGGAAACCCTATGTTAAAGGAATTTCTGTAAAATATTCGTGCATAGCTTTTAGCTATGACACATGATATTCCGGATCCTTTTATAGCTATTGGTGCATGTTCTCTGGACGAACCACATCCAAAGTTCTTAAGAGCTACGATTATGTCGCCTTCATTGACTTCTTTGATGAAGTTTTCATCTAAATCTTCCATGCAGTGACTTGCAAGAATTGAAGGGTCTGTTGAATTTAGGTGTCTTGCTGGTATTATAGCGTCTGTGTCTACATTATCACCGTATTTAAAAGTTTTTCCATGTGCATTCATTATTTATTACCTCCATCAACATAATTAGGATCTGCAATTTTGCCAGCTATTGCTGATGCTGCCGCCACTGCAGGGCTTGCAAGATATATTTCTGAACCGGTATGCCCCATACGTCCAACGAAATTTCTGTTTGTTGTCGCTACGGCTCTTTCGCCGTCAGCCAATATTCCCATGTATCCGCCAAGGCATGGTCCGCAGGTTGGAGTGCTGACAGCTGCGCCTGCATCTATAAATATTTCTGTTAATCCTTCAGTTATGCATTGCTTATATACTGCTTGAGTTGCCGGAATAATTATTGTTCGTACATCCGGATGAACTTTATGTCCCTTTAATATTTCCGCTGCAACTCTCATATCTTCAATCCTTCCGTTAGTACATGAACCTATTACTACCTGGTCAATTTTAACATCGCCTACATCATCGATTGGTTTTGTGTTTTCTGGAAGATGAGGAAATGATACAGTTGACTTTAAAGTGCTTAAGTCAATATCTATAACTTCATCATATATGGCATCGTCGTCTGCTTCGTATATAGTATATTCTTTTGTTGAATGTTCCTTCATATAATCTATAGTTTTTTCATCTACAGGGAAAATTCCGTTTTTTCCACCGGCTTCAATTGCCATATTGCATATTGCAAATCTGTCATCCATTGATAATTCTTTTACGCCGTCACCTGTGAACTCCATAGATTTGTACAGTGCACCATCAACACCTATTTTTCCTATAATGTAAAGAATTACATCTTTGCCGCTAACCCATTTGTTTAATTTGCCTGTCAGATTAAATTTTATAGCCGAAGGAACTTTAAACCACAATTGACCTGTAGCCATTCCCGCAGCCATATCAGTACTTCCGCCGCCTGTGGAAAATGCACCTAAAGCTCCGTATGTACATGTGTGGGAATCTGCACCTATTACAGTATCACCGGCAACAACCAATCCCTTTTCAGGCAGAAGTGCATGTTCTATTCCCATTTGCCCTACGTCAAAGAAATTAGTTACATCCTGTTCTTTGCAGAAACATCTTGAAACTTTGCACTGCTCTGCAGATTTTATGTCTTTGGCAGGTACAAAGTGGTCAAACACAACGACGACCTTGTTTTTATCAAATATTTTCTCAGCGCCCATTTTTTCAAATTCTTTTATGGCAACAGGTGTTGTTATATCATTGCCTAAAACTAAATCCAAATCAATTTCAATAAACTGTCCGGCTTTCACTTCATCTAATCCTGCATGCTTTGCAAGAATTTTCTGTGTCATTGTCATTCCCATGTTAATTTCCTCCTATATTATATAGTTTTATTTTCAAACATCATTTTATTTAAAGCATTAATGTATGCAATAATACTTGCTTCAATTATGTCTGTACTTAAGCCTCTGCCTACATATACACGACCATTTTCTTTTAATCTCACAACTGCATCTCCCAATGCATCTTCACCTTCCGTAACTGAACTCAATGAGAAATCATCTAATTCAAGTTCTTTTCCAATAATTTTTTCAATTGCTTTAAATGATGCATATATAGGACCTTCTCCTGCAGCAACTTCTTCTATAATGTTATCACCTTTTCTGACTGACAATGTTGCTGTTGATGTTATTACATTACCTGAATTTATGACGAAATTTACCAGTTCAAATATCTTTGGAACTTCAATTTTCTGTCTTGAAATCAAAGCATCTATATCTTTGTCATAAACATCCTTTTTCTTATCGGCAAGGTCTTTAAATTTTGCAAAAGCAACATCTAATTCTTCTTTTGTCAAGTTATATCCCAATTGAATTAACTTGTCATTAAATGCATGTCGACCTGAATGTTTTCCAAGAACTAATTTATTCGTATCAAGTCCTATTGACTCCGGTGTCATTATCTCATATGTTTCCTTGTTATTGAGAACACCGTGCTGGTGAATGCCTGATTCATGGGCAAAGGCATTTGCTCCAACTATTGCTTTGTTCGGCTGGACTTTCACACCTGTTATTCTGGTTAAAAGGTTGCTGCTTCTGACTATTTGCTTAGTATCAATCCTTGTTTCAATACCATAATAGTCTTTTCTTGTATTAAGAGCCATCACAATTTCTTCAAGAGCTGCATTACCTGCTCTTTCACCAATTCCATTTACGGTACATTCTATTTGAGTAGCTCCCGCTTTAATTGCAGCTATTGAGTTTGCAACCCCCAGGCCTAAATCGTTGTGGCAATGAACAGATATATCAACGGTTTTAAGTGCAGGACATTTATTGATGATTGCCGTTAAAAAATCATAATATTCGTCAGGAGTAGTATATCCTACGGTATCAGGTATGTTAATTGTTGTAGCACCTGCTTTAATAGCTGTATCAAATACTTTCGCAAGAAAATCAACATCGCTTCTGGTTGCATCTTCAGCTGAAAACTCAATATCACTGCAAAGTGATTTAGCATATGAAACCATTTTTTCTGATGATAATAAAACTTCTTCAGGTGACATTTTTAATTTGTATTCCATATGAATAGGTGATGTAGCTAAAAACACATGTATACGTGGATTTACTGCATATTTTAAACTTTCCCATGCCTTGTCAATATCGTCTTTGTGGGCTCTGGCCAAACTTGCTACAGTACAGTTCTTTATATGCTTTGATATTTCTTGTATAGAGTGAAGATCCCCCGGGGAAGCCGCTGCAAATCCAGCCTCAATTATGTCTACATTCATTCTTTCGAGCTGCTGAGCCATCTCTATTTTTTCCTTTAGGTTCATGCTGCACCCTGGTGACTGCTCTCCGTCTCTTAAAGTTGTGTCAAAAATTTTAACCATTTTAGCCATTTTTAATCTCCTTTTCAAGTTTAATATAAGAATTTCTTTTCGCTGTATGCACTTCGAGTTTTTTTGTTAAATGTATTTAGGATACGCAGTCTCATTCACCAATATATTTGCTCCCTACAGTCGCATATATTGGGAGTTCGTTGAGGTTGACCTACCGCCATTCTTTCTTCGCTTTCGCTCGAAACAATGGGGTTAGGGCATACAAAAAATCCGTCCATGATGCATATAAATATGCTATCAGGGACGGATATAGTTCCGCGGTACCACCCAAATTGCTCTCGTTAACAATATAATTATATTACTAAAGAAAACCTGCTCGATTCAGATTCTAACAAATCTTAGCTTGTAACGCAGCACACGTATTTTCCTACTGTTTTCAGAAAATAAGCTCGGGAGTGAGTGTGTTTTCTTGACAGTATCGGCTTCCAGCATACACCGACTCTCTATAACTTGTCATAAAAGAAAAGTTTTTTCTCCTTCACAGCTTGTATTAATTAATTTTCATGATTCTATCACTCTAATTTATGTTTGTCAATAGTTTTTTGCGAAAAAAATTCGCAAATTAATTATTAGCAATTGAGAATAATTATTTATTTAGTTGCTCAATGGCTGTTTGCAGTTGTAAGTCCGGCAAACTATTTGAAGCAAAACTGGTTAATGCTGCATATAATGTATTTTGAGTTGTAATATCAATTATACCATATGCATATAAATTATTATCACTTTGGAATTTCTGTATTTGTTCAAATGTTGTTTCATCGTAGACTCCGTCCGGTTCATTAACCTTGTAGCCCAATGTTTTTAATATCATTTCAGCAGAGAGAACATCTAAACTCACATCACCTAAATTTGACTTATTTTCTTTGCTGAAAGCAGGGTACTTTGTCAAGTCAATAGTGGGATTTTCTACAATAATGTCAGGTGTAATACCAATTTTATGTACAGGAGTTCTGTCAACTGAAAAGTATTCTGCAGTTGTAAATTTTACTCCGGCACCATCTTTTAATTTATACAGTGATTGAACAATGCCCTTACCAAATGACTGAGTGCCTACCAGTACACCTTCACCTTTATATTTTACAGCTCCGGCAAAAATTTCCGTAGCACTTGCGCTTCCTCCGTTTATTAAAAGTGCAATTTTATATTTTTGATCTTTTAAGTCGCTGGAATAAATATCTTCTTTACCGGTTGCGTAATCAACGTATACAACAGGACCCTCTGTTACAAATAAGTTCAACATATCAACAGCAGCATTTAATGTACCACCGCCATTATTTCTTAAATCTATGACAATTTTTTTAACATTGTTTTCATCAAAATTAGAAAGTTCATCTTTTACAAGTTCAGTAGTATTATCAGAAAATTCTGTAATCTTTAAATATCCCATACCATTGTCCATAATATTGCCTACAACTGTACTGGTAACAATAGTTCTTCTTACTATATCAAATGATAAATTTTTACCGTCGCGAACTACACCAATTTTAACATGAGTTCCTTCTTTGCCCTTTATAAATTTATTAGCAGCTTCTGAACTTGTATAGCCTGTAATATCAACACCATCAACATATTTTATAATATCGCCGGATTTAATACCTACTTCAATAGCCGGTGAATTAGGCAATGGAGTAACTACTGATATTTTTCCGTCTACATCTATGATTTGAACACCAATTCCTACAAATTCTCCGGCTGTATCAGATATTAGAGACTGATATTTTTCAGGAGTATAGTAAACGCTGTAATCATCTAAAACATTAAAAAAACCATTGTATAGGCCGTTCATTATATCTTCTTCATCAACATCGTACTGATATTGGCTGAGAACAAAGCCTACTACATTTTTCATAAAATCAACATCAGAATCAAATTTTTCTTTATCTAACTCCTGCGCAAAAGCATTAGCTGATATTGAAGAAATTATCATCATTAAAACAAGCAATAAACAAATTTTCTTTTTCATATAGTCACCTCTATTTTTCGTTCTACTATACAGTATAATTAAAAAAACATAAACTGTAAAGGAAAAATTAATTTTGACTTTATTAGTGTTTTAGGGTAAAATGATAGAATTAGAAACTTAATATAGAATTGAGGAAAGTATGAATAGGAATATAAAAACCTCAAGTATGACTGAAGCCGCTATGATTTCTGGAATACTTGTATTATTTGCTTATATATCAACGTTTTTGATTTCGCTTCTAATGTTTTTTTATCCAATACCTGCAATAATATTGGCTAAAAGAAGGGGCGTGAAATATGCGGTGCTGTCCTTAGCAGCTGCGGATATAATAATTACTATGCTACTAGGGATACAAATAGGGATTTCTTTTGCAGTGTTATTTTCTCCTCTTGCAATCGCACTTTCATATGGGATTTGCAAGGATGAAAATCCAAATAAAACAATTATGTATGGTGCAATAGCATTTATGGTTTCGTTTGTAGCTATGATATTGTTAATGCAATTTGTGATGGGAATTAATTTTGTTCAGCAATTGGTTGAAATGACGAAGGAAAGCTTTAATATGTCTAAAGAGATGCTATTAAAGACTGCAGGAGATACGAATTCAGATAAATTTAAAGAAACATTAAAATATTTTGAAGAAACCGGTACAGCAATGGTGACTTTTGTTAGTCATCAATTTCCTTCAATGTTGATTAGTGCTTCTGTTGTGACTTCGGCTGTTAATTATTTTGCTGTTGGCAAAATTGCAAAGAGATTTTCAATTGACATAAGAAAACATGAGGGATTGAGTAATTTTTCATTTCCTAATACATTTATATTGGCTATGGCAGGATTATTACTAATATCTTATTTATTAGGTGTATTTAAAGTGAATGTTAATGTTATTCAGATGAATTTATTTATGATTTGCTACATGGCAATGTTCATTCAAGGATTTGCAGTAGTAAAGTTTTATTTGATTAAATGGAATGTTAACAAAATCGGAAGGACCTTAATTTTAATATCGATATTGTTAATGGTTGGTTTCGCTCAAATACTTGCTTTGGTGGGAATAGTAGACTTAGTATTTGATATAAGAAAAATAAGGCGTAAAATTGTGTAATTAAATGTATTGGAGGTGTCAATTTGGATAATATTAAAACTCCAAAGTTTTTAAAGGATGATAGTTTTGTCTATTTCATTCTTATAACTTTAATGATTGCAGTTTTGTTAATTGAAAAAATGTACTTTTTTGCTATTGCTTCGGCGGTTGCCTTATTAGTTGTTTCCGCAATGACCTTTAGAAAACAGATGCATAGGGAAAAAGATCTAAAAAAATACATGATAGATTATACTAATAATATTGAAAATTTGTCTGTCAGTTCATTTCTTGATTTTCCAATGCCCATAAGCATAATTGACGGACAGGGAAAATTACATTGGTATAATGCTAAATTTAGAGATTTAATCGGAGAAGAAATTGATATAATTGAAAACATAGCTGAGTGTTATTCAGAATTTCCTCTTAAGTCACTTGATATGGAGAAGGATGGTATAATAAACAATCTGGAAATAAATCAAACCGGTAAAAGTTATAATATACCATACAACGTACTTAAAGAAGGAAAATTTGGAGAAGGAAAATCTTTTGTTTTGTATTGGATAGATAATACTGTTTATTCTAATTTAAAAACTAAGTATAATGATGAACGTCCAATTGCAATGTTGGTGCAGATAGATAATTACGATGAGATTTCTGAAAAGATGGATAAAGGTGAAAAATCTGCAATGACAGCGGAGGTTGAAAAAACATTAAATAAATACGCTTCTGAGATGAATGGTTTTGTTTTGAAATACGATACATTTAGATTTTTTATGATGGTAGAAAACAAATACCTTGAGGTTCTGGAATCAAAGAAATTCTCCATGCTGGAAGAAATTAAAACAATTAAGGGGTCGGCAGACTACTATTTTACATTGAGCATTGGTGTCGGAGCATTTGCTAAAAATTTAGGACAGCTTATTGAATATGCAAAGGGTGCACTAGATGTGGCTCTGGGCAGAGGTGGAGACCAGGCAGTAGTTAAAAAAATTAATTCGGTGAAATTTTACGGTGGTAAAAGCAAGGCAGTTGAAAAGCGCACTAAGGTTAAGGCCAGAATTATATCCTATGCATTGAGACAAATTATAGATCAAAGCTCAAATGTGATTATTATGGGTCATAGGATAGGTGACATGGATAGCCTCGGAGCATCCATAGGATTGTACAGTATTGCCAGAAGCAGAGGGAAGAAAGCTTACATCGTTTTAAATACTATAAACTATGCTTTGAAAAATATGCACGAGAGAATGAAAGATGAAGATACCCAGTACATAGAATCCTTAATAGATACGGAAACTGCTATAAGTTTGGCAGACCAAAATACACTGTGTATTGTTCTTGATACACACAGAGGCAGTTACACCGAAGCACCAGAGTTATTAAATAAAATTGAAAAGGTCGTACTTATAGACCATCACAGAAGAAGTGAAGAATATATTGAAAACACGCTGCTGGACTATATAGAGCCATATGCGTCATCAACGTGTGAACTGGTTTCAGAAATAATTCAGTACATGGATGATCATATTAAGCTGACAAAGTTCGAAGCGGATTCACTCATGGCAGGAATTGTAGTTGATACGAATTCATTTACATTTAAAACCGGAGTAAGGACATTTGAAGCCGCATCATTCTTAAGAAGGAATGGGGCAGATACTATTGATGTTAAGGCATTTTTTAACGAAAGCCTAGATTCGATGAAAAAGAAAACAGAAATTATAGAAAAATCAGAAATTATTTTTGGAGATGTTGCGATATCATATATAGATGACTTGGATGAAAATTCAAATGTAATAGCTGCACAAAGTGCGGATGAGTTATTGACTATAAAGGATGTTAAGGCAAGCTTTGTCCTTGTAAGAAATAAAGATTATATCAATATAAGCGGACGTTCAATGGGTCAAATAAACGTTCAAATTATTATGGAGTATTTAGGCGGCGGCGGTCATCTTAATATGGCAGGAGCACAAGTAAAAACAACAGATATGGATGAAGCTAAATTAGAGTTATACGAAGCTATAAATCGTTATAAAAAGGAGAGTCAAAGTAAATGAAAGTAATATTATTGGAAGATGTTAAAAATGTGGGAAAAAAGGGTGCGTTGATCAATGCGAAGGATGGCTATGCCAATAACTTTTTATTTCCTAAAAAGTTAGCTATTGAAGCTACACCTACAAATTTAAAAAAATTAGAAAATGCAAAAAAACAACAAGAAGAAAAAGAAAGAGAAATTTTTGAAGAGGCTAAAAAGCTTGAAGAAGAGCTCATGAAAGTCAACATTGTAATAAAAACCAAAGCCGGTGAAAACGGAAAGTTATTTGGTTCAATAACTACTAAGGAAATTGCAGAACATTTAGAAGAAAAAAATGGTATAAATATAGATAAAAGAAAGTTTGAGCTTGATGAAACAATAAAATCTGTCGGAGAATATACTGTTAGTATAAGACTTCATCCAAAGGTAGTAGCTAAATTACAGGTTATAGTTACAGAAAAATAAGAGGTGACTATATGTCTGAAATAACCAATTTTGGTAAAGTTCCTCCGCACAATGCAGAAGCTGAACAAACAGTATTGGCATCGGCACTGTTAGATCACACTGCAGTTGAAAAGATTATTAATCTTTTAGATGCAGAGGATTTTTATTATGAAGCGAATAAGGAAATATTTGAATGCATAAGAGATGTTAACATGCAAAATATTCCCGTTGATGCTCTTACTGTAACTGAAGAGCTTAAAAAGAGGGAAAAGCTTGATTATGTCGGCGGATTTGAATATTTGGCAAGATTAACTGAAAATATTATTACATCAAAAAATGTTGAGGCATATTGCAATATAATAAAAGAAAAATCAACATTGAGGAAACTTATAAGCGCATCAAATGAAATAATTGAAAAAGGCTTCAAAGAAAATGATGAAGTACAAAAAATTATAGAACTTGCAGAAACCAGAATATTTTCAATTTCTCAAAATCGAAATATAAACAGTTTTTCCGAAATTAAGGATATTTTGTTAGAAGTTTTTAATCAGCTCGAAGAAAGAGCCATGAACAAAGGCAGTCTAACCGGTATAACAACCGGTTACGAAGATCTCGACAGGATGACTGCGGGATTACAAAGGTCTGATTTGATATTGTTAGCAGCCAGACCATCTATGGGAAAAACAGCGCTGGCCCTTAACATTGCAATTAATGCAGTTAAAACAGGTGTGTCAGTTGCTCTATTCAGTCTTGAAATGTCAAAGGAACAATATGTTCAAAGAATTATAAGCATGGAATCCATGGTTGAAAGCGGAAAGCTAAGGTCAGGAAATTTAGATGATGAAGACTGGAACAGACTTTTATCCGTAATGAGTGTCATATCTAATTATAAAATACATGTAGATGATACGGCATCAATCACTTTGTTTGAAATGATGTCTAAATGCAGAAGACTTAAAATAGAAAAAGGCTTGGATTTAGTTATTGTAGACTATTTGCAGCTGATGTCCGGCAGCGGTAAAAACGGCAGCAACAGGCAACAAGAAATTTCCGATATATCAAGAGGACTTAAGGCAATGGCCAGAGAGCTGAATTGTCCTGTTATTGCACTGTCTCAGCTATCACGTGCTCCTGAGCTTAGAACAGATCACAGACCTATAATGTCAGACCTTAGAGAGTCCGGAGCAATAGAGCAGGATGCCGATGTGGTTATGATGCTCTATCGTGATGAATATTATCACAAAGAAGAATCAGAAAAAAAAGGAATAACAGAAGTAATCATAACAAAGCAAAGAAACGGTCCTGTAGGAACTGTGGAACTTGCATGGATTAGTCAATATACAAAATTTGGAAACATACAAAAATAACGATTGTAAAAAAATAGGGACGCTGAAGCGTCCCTTAACTATTGCTCACCCATTGCTTTCCTATCGCTAACCTATTGCTTTCCTATTGTCCCTATACTTTCCTTGCTATTATGATTTTTTCCCCTGGCGTTAATACATCATCCGGAGATAATTCATTCAATTCCTTTAAGTAGTTAATTGATACATTGTAATTTTTGGCTATATCCCACATTGTTTCACCCTGTTGAACTACTCTGAAAATTAAGCTGGGCATTTTTCCATAGTCAATTGGACCGATTTCATTAATATTACTTATAATAGAAATTTCATCGCCTTTTTTCAACTTCATGCCTACTTTAATATCACAGTTAACTACAACAGAGTTATTTCCCTTTCTGTATGCGCCGATTTTAGATATTTTTACATCTGAAACTATGTCACAGTCTTTATCATCATCTGATAAATCAACAGTTGCAGTATATGGCATGGAAGCATATGCACGGTCAATTTTATTTACATCGCCATTTAAATACAATAGATTAATATCTAAAAATCCATCAACAACATATTTATTATCAAATACTCTTTTTTCTGATACCTTAGGACTGATGTCTACGGTATATATATCTTTAATTGTTCCTGTCATTACATCAAAGTTGTTTTCATATTTAGTAACTGCATCTTTTATGTCACGAGTTGAAACCAGGTTTATTTTAGAAGAATCAATTTCAATTTCGGAATCTGTTGAATAACCATCTAATATTATGTTTTTTTCAACAGTGTCATAAAGTTTTGCATCAATAGTAAAATTTGCGTTAAATGAGACTATCTTATCTTCTGCATCGTAGTTTTCATCTATAGTGTATGATAAATCATTAAAAACAATATCTATGTCCCGCATCATGTCTGCACTTGTGTTTTTTAGCTCTATGTAATGGGTAAACGGAAATTCTTCAGAAACATATCCCGTTGTAGTGAGATTATTATCTTCCGTATATAAAAATCCAACCTTACATACACCTTCAACAAGCATTCTGTCATTCATAATGTCAACGTTAGTGATATAAGCATCACAATCTGATTTCAGTATACTTTTAATTTTGTCGGTACTTTGATTGAGCTCTATGGAGTCACTTACAGTTACATCTTCTGATGTGTGAGATACAACATCAGTATAAACAATATTTTTTGTTTTAGCTTGGAAGCTGCCATCTGATTCAAGGCTGGAAATAAAATCTACCGGTCTTTTATATACCAGATCCGTATCAATATTTGCAACAGCTTTAATTAAAAAGCTTTTTTCTGACAGAAGTTCTGAGTCAATGTAATCAATATAAGAATTAACCTGTGCTTCCATATTTTCTGTTGCACCATCCATGGGGATTTCTTCCGTAAAGTTGATTTTGCCTGACATTGATGCTACAGATACATCCTCATCGTTTGAGCGGTATATAATGTTATGTACTAAATCTCCATTAACAGTAACGCTGTTATTATGAACAGTTACACTGTTAATTTTTATTTTCCCTTCAGTTGAAATTATTTTTTCTATATCTGGCATGTTTTCTGAAATTGAAATTTCATTTTCTAATAAAGCTTCACTAGTGTTTGAATCAATAATTTCATTAATAATAAACGTATCGCTTAATAATTTAAACAAATTGAATCCTCCTTTAAATGCTTGGTATTTTATTTATTAATATTACCTAATGGTTAAAATATTACTTCAATTGCGTATTTTAACCGGACTGTGAACGCATGGGACATGCCTTACACGTTAATCGATAATAGATTGCATTCTTTTATAAATGTATATGCTAAAATTTACTCAATAGTACAACATTAGAATAAAATTTTTTAAAAAAGCATTGACCTTTTATCTATTTTAATATAAAATTGGTTAGTAAATAATAAATTATGTTTTATAATAAATTTTTAACTACAACTAATGTTACATGTGCTGTTCATGAGATTTAACAGAAGGAACAGCAACTTGATGTGAATATAGGAATAGATTAATAGAGACTAAAAAAAAAACCCCTTTTTTGTCTCTGTTTTTTATGTTACAGGATATTCATACTTTTGGTTCAGGTATTATCAATAGTAGAGAATTTTTTTTGTTTTATTAAGCTAAAAATAATTGTAGATGATTAAATATTATAAGATTTAGGAAACGTAGGAGGATGAAATGCCGAAGTATATTTTTATTACAGGTGGAGTTGTTTCTTCATTGGGGAAAGGAATAACAGCAGCTTCTTTAGGGAGATTGCTTAAAGCTAGAGGACTTAAGGTAACCTTGCAGAAATTTGACCCATATTTAAATGTGGATCCGGGTACTATGAGTCCGTATCAACATGGCGAGGTATATGTTACAGATGATGGGGCAGAAACAGATTTAGACTTAGGTCATTATGAGAGAATAGTTGATATAAATCTTACGGAATATAGCAGTATAACTGCTGGTAAAATTTATTGGTCAGTTTTAAATAAAGAAAGAAGAGGCGATTATCTTGGAGGAACAGTTCAAGTAATACCTCATGTAACAGGCGAAATCAAAAGCATGGTAAAAAGAGTATCAACAATTCAAGATGTTGATGTTGTAATAACAGAAATCGGCGGAACTGTAGGAGATATTGAAAGTCTTCCATTTTTGGAATCTATTAGGCAATTAAAATACGAAGTTGGAAGAGAAAATGTTATGTATATTCATGTTACTCTTCTCCCTTATTTATCAAAAGCCGGTGAGCTTAAAACAAAGCCTACTCAACATAGTGTTAAAGAACTTTTAAGCCTGGGAATACAGCCGGATTTACTTGTATGCAGAACAGAAAAGGAAATAACTTCAGATTTGAAAGCAAAAATTGCATTGTTTTGTAATGTGGATAAAGAAAATGTTATACAAAATTCAGATGCAGACTCTTTGTACGATGTACCATTGATGCTGGAAAAAGAGGGTCTGGCAAGATTAGTTTGCAAGCATTTCGACTTGAACTGCGAAGAACCTGATATGACAGAATGGAGTGATATGGTTAACCGTTCTAAAAATCCAACCCATTCTGTTAAGATTGCATTAGTGGGTAAGTACTGTGAACTTAAAGATGCATATTTGTCAGTTGCTGAAGCATTGAGACATGCAGGTATAGATAATTCTTCAGATGTGGATATTAAGTGGGTTCATTCCGAGAATGTAACAGAAGAAAATTACAATGAGATGTTGAAGGACTGCGATGGAATACTGGTTCCGGGTGGATTTGGAGATAGAGGTATAGAAGGTAAAATACTTGCTGCGAGATATGCACGTGTAAATAAGAAGCCGTTTCTTGGTATTTGTCTTGGCATGCAAATGGCAGTTTCCGAGTTTGCAAGAGGGGTACTTGGATATAGTGATGCAGACAGCACAGAATTTAATGAAAATACAAAATACCCAATGATTGATTTGATGAATGATCAGAAAGATGTTGAAAATAAAGGCGGAACTATGAGACTTGGATGCTATCCTTGCAAATTAAAGGAGGGCTCAAAAGCTAAAGAAGCCTATGACGGCGAAGCGTTAATATCTGAAAGACATAGACACAGATACGAATTTAATAATGAATTCAGAAAGGTGTGCGAAGATAACGGTTTAATTATATCAGGAGTTTCCCCTGATAATAAGCTTGTAGAAATAGTTGAACTTAAAGATCATCCATGGTTTATAGGTGCTCAATTCCATCCGGAGTTTAAATCCAGACCAACAAGAAGTCATCCGTTATTTAAACATTTAATAAAAGCATCAATTGAAAATAAAAAAAATTAACTGTTTAGATAAAAAAGACTTGACATTTGATATTCAAACAAATATAATGTCATTTAACATAAAAAATCAAAAAAACTAAATATTATAAATTTTATATAGCAAAGGCGCTATGGATAATAATTAATCCATGGCGCCTTTTATTTTATAAAATTAAATATAATTTATAATGTTTTATTATTTTAGGAGTGATGATATGGGATACGAAAATTGGATAGAAGAGTTAAAAGATAATTTTAAAGAAACAGTTGAATGGAGACGCTATTTGCATGAAAATCCGGAACCCTCTTTTCAGGAAAAACAGACCGCTGCTTTCATTATAAAAAAACTAAATGAATTTCAGATTAAAGATATAAAAACTAATGTGGGAAACGGATATGGAATAGCAGCAAGAATTAGCGGTTACAAATCAGGTCCTACAATAGCGTTTCGAGCTGATATTGATGCATTAAAACTTCAAGAAGAATCAGATGTAACATTTAGTTCTAAAAATCCGGGAGTTATGCATGCTTGCGGGCATGATGCCCACACAGCTGCTCTCCTAAGCGTCGCAAAAGTACTTCAAAAACACAGGGATGAGTTAAAAGGAAATATAGTATTGCTGTTTCAGAATGCCGAAGAATCTTTTCCTGGTGGAGCTGAGAGTATGGTAGAGAATGGATGCCTGGAAGGTGTAGATTTTATTTATGGGGCTCATGTTATATCAAATTTTGAAGTCGGTAAAATAGGATATTTTGGTAAGTTTGGATCTGCCTGTACAGATACCTTTAACATTAAAATACAGGGAAAAGGAGGACATGGGGCTATGCCTCATACATCTGTTGATCCTATTATAATTGGAACATACATAGTTGCAGAGCTGCAAACTCTAGTAAGTCGCTATGTAGACCCCATGAAGCCTGCGGTACTCACATTTGCCGGATTTCAAGCAGGTGGTGAAGCAGAAAATATTATTGCAGACAGCGCAAATTTAAGAGGCACTGTTCGAACATTGGATTTCGATGTAAGAGATTTAATTGAAACTAAAATTAAAGAAATGAGTTTGGCAATTGCAAATTCTTTTGGTGGAGATGCTGAAGTAGTATATAGGAGAGGATACCCATCCGTTATAAATACACAGGAAGAATCTCAACTGTTAAAAAGAGTTATGATTTCTAAATTTGGAGAAGCGGAAGTATTCAAAGCTCCTACATCAATGGGTGGAGAGGATTTTGCCTATTATCTTCAAGAAAGACCGGGGGCTTTCTTTAATATAGGCGCAGGAAACGAAAAAATTAATGCTATTTATCCACATCATCATCCGAAATTTAAAATTGATGAAAAGTCATTGTTACGTTGTGGAGAAGCATTTATGGCGTTAACTGAAGAGTATTTATTATAAAGAGGAGGTAAACTTTATGAGAAAATATATATTAAAAAGATTAATTATTGTTATACCAGTTTTATTTATGATTTCTATTGGAGCATTTTTTATCGTAAATTTAGCTCCGGGAGATGCGGTTGACTTATATGTGAGTCCGGATGCCACTGTTCAGCAGATGGAAGCTACAAGAGAAGCATTGGGATTAAATGATCCGATACCTGCCCAATACATTAAGTGGCTAACTAACATGCTGTCAGGAAATCTTGGTTTTTCCTTTTCGAGCAGACTTCCTGTTTCTGAAATTCTGGGGCAAAGAGTTGGGCCCACACTTCTTTTAATGGGTGTGACGCTTATAGTTGCATACATTTTTGCCATCCCACTTGGGATAATAAGTGCAAAGAAACAAAATACCCTTGTTGATTATATACTTACAGGTTCTTCTTTTTTAGGGATTTCACTGCCAAGCTTTTTCTTTGGACTTGGACTGATATATATATTTGGAGTAAAGCTGGCATGGCTCCCGACGGGTGGTATGGAGATACTTGGAGTAAACAATGGAATATTTGAGCGGATTAGGCATTTAATTTTACCTGTAGTCGTTTTGGCAGCTCAGGTCGGTGCTAATATGATTCGTTATGTACGATCAAGCATGTTGGAGGTAATGAGTGAAAATTATATACGTACAGCTACAGCAAAAGGTCTTAAATCAGATCAAATACTAAGGCATCACAGTATTAGAAATGCGCTGATACCGATTATTACTATTATTGGAGCAGATATTCCGAAGCTTGTAGGTGGAGCTATTGTTACAGAACAGATTTTTCAGTGGCCGGGAATAGGGTCGCTGATGATCTCATCCATAAATTCTCGAGATTATCCTGTTTTGATGGCAGTTACAATGTTATCTGCAATAGCTGTGTTACTTGCAAATATTTTGGTTGATATAATGTATGCTGTAGTAGATCCAAGAATTAAGTTTAATTAAGGAGATGAAAAAAGATGGAAATTAATAATAAATTTAAACGAGTTGCCACTTTGAATCCTCAAAACTTCCAGGAGACTATAGAAAACTATAATTTTAAAAGAGAGGACGGATATGCTAAAACAATAGCAAAGCGCTTTATAAAAAACAAGGTTGCTTCAGTAAGTTTAATCTTATTTGTAATTATAATTTTGACGGCAATTTTTGCTCCCCAAATAGCTCCATATTCTCCAAATGAAACACAAGGATATTTTGAGTCTGCACCAGACAGTGATTACCTGCTGGGAACAGACGAGGTAGGGCGTGATGTACTGAGCAGGCTGATTTATGGGTCTAGAGTTTCCTTAATAGTAGGAGTAGGATCTGTATTTATATATGTATTGATTGGTACTGTTTTGGGATTAATATCAGGCTATTTTGGTGGCGTAATTGATTCGTCGATAATGCGTATTACAGAAGTGTTTATGTCATTTCCTTATTTTATGGTGATATTGGTATTAGTAAGTCTTATTGGTCCGAGTATGTGGACGGTTACATTTGTTTTGGGTTTATTAAGTTGGCCTCCTCTGTGCAGATTAATACGCGGTCAGGTTCTGACTATTAAAGGATTAGATTTTATTCAAGCTGCAATAGCTACAGGTTATTCAACAACATCTATTCTGTTTAGGCACATTTTGCCTAATGTATTGTCAATTATTTTCGTAAATGCAACATTTGGTATTGCCAATGCAATTTTAACTGAAGCTTCACTAAGTTTTTTAGGAATGGGAGTTCGCCCCCCGTCAGCAAGTTGGGGAAATATGCTTTCAAATGCTCAGTCCTTGACAGTGCTTTCCAGAGAACCTTGGAGATGGGTACCGGCAGGATTTATGATATTAATTTCCGTTCTAGCCGTAAACTTCATCGGCGATGGCTTAAGAGATGCAGTTGAGGGTGAAACTAAGTAATTTACAATATCATTTGAAATATGTACAGGGTATTTGAATTAATTATATAAATTATTTTTAGGAGGATTATTATGAAAAAATTTTTATCAAAAAAAGTTAGTATTTTATCGCTGGTGTTGGCTTTAACAATGTTATTTGCAGCATGCAGCGGAGGAGAGCAGCCATCCGGCAGCGTAAATGAAAATCCGTCCACAGAGACGCCATCAACAAACACAGAGCCACAAACCTCTACTGCATCGGACATACTTTATATAGGTATGACTAATGCACCAGACAGTTTTAACGTAATAAATACTTCAGGTATTGCCGGAAGATGGATTCAAAGATTTTTATTTGACACATTACTTACAATGCCTACAACAAAAGAATTTGGACTTGCACTTGCTGACAGCTTTGAATCAGAGGATAATCAAAACTTTACAATTAAGTTAAATGAAGATGCGGTTTGGTCTGACGGTGTTCCGATTACAGCTGAAGATGTTGTATTTACTATTAATTTTGTTGCAAATCCGGAAGTTGAAACAAGTGAAGGCGTAAATATATCCATGTTGGAAGGTGTTACGGAATCAGGTAAGCTCGAAGATGGATTGAAAGAAGTACCAAATTTGATAGCAGTAGATGAAAAAACGGTCACCTTTAAAACAAAACAACCGGTTGACCCCTCATATATCAAAGAATTTTTGGGATTTGACCTAATTATTGTCCCTAAGCACATAGTAGAAGGTATACCTGTTTCAGAATTTGCTAATTCAGATTTTGCAACCAAAGCAACTATAACCAGCGGACCTTATACAATGACAAAATATGAAAACAATTCATACGTTGAATTAGCCGCTTATCCAGACTATTATAAAGGTGAAGCTGAAATAAAAACAATATTTGCAAAAGTTATGAACGGTACAAATTTGATAACAGAATTCCAGTCAAATGGAATACAAATGGCTGCAGGCGGAGGTATTGGAATGGTTCCGGTACAAGATATAGGTATATTGCGTGATGATCCTAATTTACAGGTTGACACATATCCCGGATTTTCTTCCCAATATATGCTTATAAATAATACAAAGTTTACAAATGTAAAATTTCGTCAAGCATTAGCATATGCTATCAACCGTCAGCTTATAGTTGACAATCTGCTTAGAGGTGAAGGAGAAATTTTAGCAGGAGGGTATACAAGTGCCAGTCCATATTATAATAATGATGTGGAACCTTTCCCATACGATCCTGTAAAAGCAAAACAGCTTCTTGAAGAGTCAGGCTTTGATACTTCACAAGAGCTTAATCTTATAGTTCCTATAGGCAATAAAGTTCGTGAGCAGTCAGCAAACTTGATTGAACAGGATTTAGAAGCAATCGGGTTAAATGTAGTACAGACGACGTATGACTTTCCAACTGTTTTGGCAACCGTAAAAGATCCTGAAAAATATGATCTTTGTTTGATAGGATTCGCTTATACAGTAGACCCTAACGTATCAACTTATTATGCTTCAACTGGAGCTATGAACTTTTCAAAAATAAATGATGCTCATTTAGATGAGCTGTTTGAAAAAGGCACACAGCTAACGAGTTTTGATGAACGTAAAGCAGTATATGATGAAGTTCAGGAATATATGAGAGACAATGTATTTATTTTAGGATTATATTCAGATTCGCAGTTTGCAGTTAAAAACAAAGTTTTAAATGGTGGTATAAAGGCCTTCTGGACCGGTTCACTAAGTGACGTACATTTGTGGAACTTAAAAGGTGCTCAATAATAAATTATAGGAAAATAGAGAATATATTTCTCTGTTTTCCTCAATTGTTTTGATAGAGATGAAAAGTACAGTGCATTAATTCGAGTGATAAGGAAATTGATTCAAAACTGAGGTGGTAATAATGAAAGAAAATAAAATATTAGAAGTAAAAAATTTGGCAATTTCATTTAAAACTTTCGAAGGGGACATCGGCGCTGTCCGAGGTGTTAACTTTGACTTATACGAAGGTGAAACATTAGCTATTGTTGGTGAATCAGGCTCGGGTAAATCTGTATCCACCAAAGCCATTAATCGAATACTGCCAAAAAAAAATACAATTGTTAAAAATGGTGAAATTATCTATGGGGATAAGGACTTGCTGAAAATTTCTGAAAAAGAAATACAGGAAATTCGTGGAAAAGAAATTGCAATGATATTTCAGGATCCCATGACTTCATTAAATCCAACCATGAAAGTAGGTAAGCAGATAGCCGAATCCATGACAAAACATCAAAATATGAGCAAAGAAAGCGCAGCAGAGCATGCCATTGAATTGATAAAAATGGTCGGTATCAAAAGTCCTGAGAGAAGCAGTAACCAGTATCCTCATCAATTCTCAGGAGGTATGAGGCAGAGAGTAATGATTGCAATGGCACTGGCCTGTAATCCTAAGATACTTATTGCAGACGAACCTACAACAGCACTCGACGTAACAATTCAAGCACAAATTTTAGATCTTATGAATGGTCTTAAAGATAAATTTGGCACATCTATAATATTTATTACTCACGATTTGGGAGTTGTTGCGCAGATGGCAGACCGAGTGGCTGTAATGTATGCCGGAAAAATTGTGGAAATTGGAAAAGTAGATGAAATTTTCTACAACCCGCAACATCCTTATACCTGGGGATTACTTGCTTCAATACCTACACTTGATGAAGAAAGTCATGATCTGTATAATATTAATGGGTCTCCCCCAAATTTACTTCATGTTCCTAAAGGAGACCCATTTGCACCAAGAAACGAATATGCCTTGGAAATTGATTTTGAGATGGAACCAGAGATGTATAAGGTTTCCAAAACCCATTATGCCGCCACTTGGCTTTTGCATCCGGATGCGCCTGAAGTAACTCCACCATATGAAGTGATAAAACGAAGGAGAAAGTTTGAAAAATTAAATATGAAGGGGGTTATCTAACAATGTCTACAGTGCAAAATAAAGAAATAATATTAAGTGTCCGTAATCTTAAGCAATATTTTAACGAAGGGAAAAAAAATGAAGTCAGAGCCATAAATAATATTTCATTTGACATTTACAAAGGTGAAACATTTGGACTTGTCGGAGAATCAGGAAGTGGTAAATCAACTACAGGAAGAGCTGTTTTAAGGCTTAATAATATTACTTCCGGAAATATTGTTTTTGATAACAAAGGCATAACAAATTTAAATGGCAGAAAAGAAACACTTAAATTTAGAAAATCAATGCAGATGATATTTCAGGATCCATATGCATCACTTAATCCAAAAATGTCAGTAATGGACATTATAGGTGGGGCTCTTGACATCCATAAAATGACAAAAACAAAAAAAGAAAGAACTGAGAGAATTTATGAATTATTAGAGGTAGTAGGTCTTAGCCGAGAATATGCTTCACGATATCCTAAAGAATTCTCAGGCGGTCAGTGCCAGAGGATAGGAATCGCCCGAGCCCTTGCAGTGAAGCCTGAATTTATTATTGCAGACGAAGCTATTTCAGCCTTGGATGTTTCTATTCAGGCTCAAGTGGTTAACTTATTGAAAAAATTGAAAAAAGAAAGAAATTTAACATATATGTTTATTGCACATGATTTGTCTATGGTAAAATATATAAGTGATAGAATTGCTGTGATGAACGACGGTAGAATACTGGAATTAGCAACTTCAGATGATTTATACAGCGCGCCGCTTCATCCGTATACGGAATCCTTGCTATCTGCTGTTCCTATACCTGATCCAGATACCGAACGGAACAGGAAGAGAATCTATTACGACAAAAAATATCATACGTATAAAGATGAAAGACAAGTTAAACTAAATGAAATAGCACCAAATCATTTTGTTTATTGCCATAAGGATGAAATTTCATTATTTAAGCAAAAGTACAATACATTAAAAAAGACAGTTTAAATAATCAGATATGTTTTTCAAAGGGCTCATAAATACTTTTTTTATGAGCCCCTTATTAATATGCGAGGGTTATACTTGTAATTTAATTCATTTCCGATTTGCCACATTGTTATTCTCAATTGAATTGTACGAATTTTGAGAAACAATATAGTAAAATACTCCTGATAATATAATTACTCCTCCGACAATAGTATATACAGAGGGAATTTCTTTAAAAATAATCAATGCTAAAACACTTGCAAAAATAGGTTCACACAATGTAGAAACAGATATCATTGTAGCAGAGATATATCTCATTAAATAGTTGTAAACGGTGTGTCCCAGGATGGAACAGAAAAAAGCAAGTGCTAAGAACAATAAAAACTCTTTTGGTGAATATGGATATATCGGCGTTTGCGTAAGTATACACATAAAAAATAAGGTTACAATAGATGCAGAATAAACAATAAAAACATACACACCTGCACTTAAATTTTTTCGTACTATTCCTCCTATAACCAAATAACCTGCAACGAAGACAGCTCCCATAAAAGCTAAAATATTTCCAAGCATCATACTGCTGGTACTTCCGCCGCTGCTGCCCAATGCAATTATTACAGTACCGACAATTGACATCAATAAACCTGTCAACATTTTAGATGTAAAATGTTCTTTTAAAATAAAAAAATTAGCCAGTGATACAAAAATAGGACTGCATGATACCAGAATAGTTGAATTAGAAATAGTAGTCATGCTTATGGAAGCAATCCAGGATGCAAAATGCAGTGCAAGAAATACTCCGCTTATAATACATAAAATAAAATCTTTTTTGTTTATACCTTTAATGGATTTTCTCTCTTTTAACATTACAGGTATAAATAAAAGCATTACTGTAAAGAGCATTCTGTAAAATGAAATTACAAGTGACGGCGCTTGAGATAAACGTATTATTATTGATGAGAGGGAAGTAAATAATACTCCTGCAAAGACTAAATATCTCGATGGTGATTTTTCCATGATATCCTCTTTCTATACTAATGTAATATGTAATGTAAAAATAATAACACATATAATATATACATTCAATACATGTTAAAAATAGAAAAAAATTCCCGGGAAATAATTTGCAAAATAAAATTAATGATAATTGCAATAATATATAAAATCTGATATAATTAGTTTTGATAAAGCTTGAAATTATAACAAATAATGGAGGAAGCATGATAAACTTCGTTGGCTCGATTTCTATATTCTATTTATTAAACATTATAATGGCATTTGTAGTTATATTTCTTGAACGAAAAGATCCAACTGCAACATTAGCTTGGGTTTTAGTATTACTCATTTTTCCGGTTGGTGGTTTTATTTTTTACATATTGTTGTCTCAAAACTTTAGCAGGAAAAAACTTTTCACAATGAAGATATATGCTAAAAAGACCTTTGGTGATTATATTAAATGTCAGGAAGAACTATTTAATTCCGGTGCATTAGTTTTTAACGATAAAAATGTTGAACCTTATAAAGATATGATAAAAATGAATCTTTTCACAAATCAATCATCATATACTCAAAATAATGATGTTGAAATTTTTACTGACGGGAAAGATAAATTTTACGAACTGTTTAAGTGTATCGAAGAAGCTAAAAATAATATACATATTGAATATTATATAATTAAGAATGATAATTTAGGTAACAGACTTATGAATCTCCTTGAAAAGAAAGCAGAAGAAGGAGTAGAAGTAAGATTGATGTTTGATTCCTTGGGAGGAAGAAGCATACCAAAGGAAAGAATAGATAAACTTAAAAAGTCAGGGGTAAAAGTTGCAGTGTTTTTTTCAAGCAGCATACCATTCTTTAATTTCAAAATAAATTACAGAAACCATAGAAAAATAGTTGTAATAGATGGAGAGATAGGTTTTATCGGTGGATTTAATGTAGGAGATGAGTATATTGGTCTAAATACTAAAATCGGGTATTGGAGAGATACTCATATAAAGATCAGGGGAGATGCTGTAATTGATTTACAAACCAGATTTTTTCTTGACTGGGGACACGCTACCAAAGAAGACATGATGTATCGCCCTAAATATTTTCCCGACACAGGCAATGATGGAAAAGTTGGTATTCAAATTATTAGCAGCGGACCGGATAAGCTGGATGAAGCTATAAAAAGAAATTATGTCAAAATGATTAATTCGGCGAAGGAAAGTATTTATATTCAATCTCCATATTTCGTACCAGATTCAAGCGTTTTAGAAGCCCTAAAAATTGCTGCCGCCTCTGGCGTTGATGTTAGCATTATGATACCATGCAAACCAGATCATCCATTTGTGTATTGGGCTACATACTGGTACTGCGGGGAACTTTTGCAATATGGAGTTAAAGTTTATACATATGAAAACGGATTTATCCATGCCAAGACACTTGTAATTGATGGAATTGTAGCATCTGTAGGAACAGCAAATTTTGATTTCAGAAGCTTTAAATTAAATTTTGAAGGAAATGCAATAATTTATGATACTGAAATATCATCTAAGTTAAAGAATCAATTTATTGAGGATTTAAATTATTCACTTGAATTGACCAGAGAAATTTACCTTGAAAGGGGTATTACAATAAGATTTAAGGAATCAATATCCAGATTGTTGGCTCCATTGTTATAAATAGAAAATTAGAAATAAAAAACGAGGATGCAAGAATCCTCGTTATGTTTATAAACTTTTTAAATAATTACTTATTAACTCAGTTGACTTTTTTGCTGCTATTTTAACAAATGTAGGGAAATCCATATGGGCAGTTCCATCAGCTTTATCCGATATAGCTCTTACTATACAGAAATCAACCTTGTTTAAATAACATACGTGACCAATAGCTGCGCCTTCCATTTCGGCACATAATGCATCAAAGTTATCCACTATATGATTCTTTTTTTCAATGCTGCATATAAATTGATCTCCTGTTGCAATGGTACCTATGTAAATGTTAGTACCATCTATGGTACTGGCTGCATTCTTTATCTTATTAACTATATGACCTGCTACCGGTATCTTTATTATATCCAGCCCTGATATTAACCCCAGTGGATCACCTAATCCAGATGTATCCATATCATGTTCGACTACGAAATCAGAAATTACCAGGTCTGCAATATTCAATTTAGAATTTAAACTGCCTGCGACACCTGTATTAATAATTACATTAGGAGAATATTTAATTATCATAGTCTGAGTACATACAGCAGCATGAACTTTTCCAACACCGCATTTAGCTACTACTACATCCTGTCCGTGAATTTTACCTCTATAATATGTTATACCGCTAATCTCTTCCTGCAAAATATCTTCCATCAATTCCTTAAGTTCAGCTACCTCTATTTCCATGGCTCCTATAATACCTGTTATCATCATTTTACCTCCAAAAGTAATATAAACATTTTAATACAGCACAATTTAATTGTCAAATAGACAATATTGTGAAATTACAGTAATTTTTTACATATTTATTTTAATTTATAACAAATAATGTTTAAAAAAACGTTTAAACATATAAAAATTATTAATAATAAAAAAACTTTTAAAACATGTAATGACACAATAGATACAACGTACTTATTGTATAATATCAATATAATATAAAGGAGGAATAATTTATGGAAAATACTTCAAAAAAACCATCTTTTACTATCTCACTATTGATAGTGGCATTTTTATTTGTAATTATTATTGCGCAAGTGTTTGTAGCTGGCAGCCCGGATATTCACATGACTCTTGTATTTTCAATCGCATTTGCTGTATTGCTTCTTATGATGACTGGAACAGAATGGTCTCAAGTGGAAGACGGCATTATGCACGGGTGTAAAATCGCAACAGTTCCTATGTTAATACTTATGTTTATTGGAATGCTCATTCCGGCACTGATTGCAGCAGGAACAATCCCAATGCTAATATACTACGGACTGCAAATTATTAACCCATCAGTGTTTTTATTAACTGCGGCAATCATATGTGGTGTTTCATCAATGTGTACAGGAAGTAGTTATACTACCGGAGGAACATTCGGTGTAGCTTTTATGGGAATAAGCATTGGACTTGGAATACCGCCGGCATTAACAGCAGGCGCTGTAGTTTCAGGAGCTGTTATAGGAGATAAATTGTCACCGCTTTCAGATTCTACTAATTTAGCTGCAGGTGTTTGCGAAACAGACCTTTTTGCTCATATAAAAAGTATGTTTTATACAACTGTTCCTGCATTCGTTATTTCATTAGTACTGTATACAATTCTTGGCATGAAGTACACTGCATCAACCATTGATACAACAGCTGTTGACGCAATACTTGCTGGAATTTCAAGTAATTTTAATGTTTCTCCTATGTATGTGCTTATAAGCTTGATTCCGCTTGCAGCTATCATATTTATGGCTGTTAAAAAAATAAGTGCTCTAGCTGCTATGGTAATTGCATCTCTTATTGCTATGATAATTGCAATGATTAGTCAAGGATATAATATTTTAGAAATGATGTCTTTTATGAATTATGGGTTTGTTATTGATACAGGTGTTGCTAGTGTTGATAAACTTCTTAACAGGGGTGGTATTCAAGCGATGATGTGGACGGTGTCAATAGGTTATTTGGGACTTTCATACGGTGGTATACTTGAAAAAACAGGAACTTTGGAATCTTTATTAGAAAAAATGTCTGTATTTACAAAAAGTGCGAAAAATCTTATTACAACTCATGTTATCTCATCAATTGTTGTTAATATTATTTCTGCCAGTCAGTATGTAGCTATAATTATTCCCGGAAGAATGTACTTGCCGGCATACAAAAAAATTGGGATAAGAAGTGATGTAGCATCAAGAACGTGTGAAGATTCAGGTACAGTAACATCACCATTAGTTCCTTGGGGTCTTTGTGGAGTATTCTTTACAGGGGCATTAGGGGTTAATACTTTAGATTATCTTCCATATGCATTCTTATGTTATTTAACACCTATTGTAGCTATAATATATGCACATACAGGTAATTTTATTTGGAAAGAAAATAGTATAAAGGACACTTCAAAATAAATAATAGTAACACTAAAAAGGAAATGGTATAAAAAATGTATAAAATCGAGAAGGAACAGACAACAAAATTACTGATGGATCTAGTTTCCATTGAAAGTCCATATTTTGAAGAAGAAAAGATTATGGACTATGTGCATAAATGGTTTCAAGAAAGAAACATAGAAGCCTTTATCCACGAGTATCATGAAAAAAAGGTCACGGGCTTCAAGGGGAAAAATGTTGTTGTGAACCTAGTAGGTAAAGAAAAAGGCCCAGTAATATGCCTGAATGGACATTTAGATACTGTTAAATTATGTAATGGATGGACTGCAAATTCAAAAGGAGAAATAAAAGGTGACAGACTTTATGGAGTAGGAGCATTGGATATGAAATCCGGATGTGCAGCGACAATGATTGCATTAAAAGCATTCGTTGAGAACCACAAGAATTTTAAAGGAGAAATTATTTCCACATACGTTTCTGTAGAAGAGGGACCATATGGTATGGGAACTAATGCTCTGATTGAAGAAGGAATCATTAAAGATGTTGACTTTTCAATTGTTACAGAACCTAGTGCAGGATTTACAGGCAATAAGTTCCCAAATATTTGCCTTGGTGCTCGAGGTGGATATGGTCTTGAGATAGAATTCTTTGGAAAATCATCTCATGCTGCTACCCCAGAACTTGGGTTAAATGCAGCTGAATGTGCATCTAAGGTAGTTGTGGAATTAAAAAATGTAGATTATATAGTTGATCCGCATCTAGGCAAAGGGTCGGCATGTGTTGTCGCACTTGAAAGTGATGGTGGTGCGTGCAGTGTACCTGATTATGCTAAGGTTAAACTGTTTTGGCATATAGTTGTGGGTGAAAGCGAAGAAACAATAACAAGAGAAATAGAAAAAGCAATAGAAAGAGCACAAATTCAATGTAAATACAAAATCAACTTTAGGGAGGCACCTTCCGAAGGGTCTAAAGGTTTCATGCCTTATACAATCACTGGAAGAGAACCTATCGCAAAGGAATTTATAGAAACCGTTAAAAATGTATGCACAGAAAAGCCAAGTATTTCATATTTTCAGAGCATCGGAGACTTTAATTATTTAGGTTCAAGACTGAATGCACCTACTGTTATATTTGGGGCAGCCGGCAGCAATTTTCATGGAAGTGATGAATATGTGGAATTAGATTCAGTTTTTAAAACTGCCGAAGTTGTTTATGCATTTCTTGAAAAAATGTTATGCTAATAAATTGTTAATTTAAATAAAAAAAAGGGAGACGAAAATTGTCTTCCCTTTTTACATCAATTGAATTATATCGTAAATATAATTACAAAGCATGGAGGAAATCAGATGCAATTAGACAAGCTGTTTGTAAATGGAAAAATATATACAATGACAAAAGACGGAGAAAAGGTAGAAGCAATTGGAATCAAGGATGGCATAATTGAATTCATTGGTACAAATAAAGAAGCAGAGCATTTTAAAAGCAGTGAAGTCATAGATTTAAAAGGAAAAGCTGTAGTTCCGGGTCTTGCTGATTCACATATGCATATGTATGCTTATTGTCAAAATCAAACTTTCGTAAATTTAGATTCTGCAAGGAGCATAGATGATATGATTTATCTTATGAAACAAAAAGCAATAGATGTACCATCCGGCAAATGGATAAAGGGTGTCAACTTTGATCAGAGTAAGTTTAAGGAAAATCGGTTTCCAACAAAAACTGATTTAGACAAAATCAGTTCAGAACATCCGATTGTAATTAAAAGATGCTGTTTACATGCTGTTGTTGCAAACTCAATGGCTTTAAAAATTGCAGGTGTTTCCAAAGGATATAATGGAGGAACCGGAGGAATCGTAGAATTTGATTCAAATGGCGAACCTAATGGAATACTAAGAGAACAGTGCACCAAAATATTTGATGAAATAATTCCTGACCCATTGTTAAATGAAAAAGAAAAGCGTAAGATTATGCAGGAAGTATTAAATGATATGTCATCTAAAGGAGTTACAACAATACACACATACGCAGCAAAAATATGGAAGTATGATGAGGATGTTGAACTTTATAAACTTTTAGAAAAAGAAGGCAGCCTTCCTGTTAGAGTTACTGTGTGCCTTGATGAATTTTTTGAGCCGGAACTGCTTACTGAGAAAAAAAAGAATGATCCACATAGGATGGTCCAATTAGGTGCATATAAATTATTTACAGATGGATCTCTGGGTTCAAGGTCAGCAGCGCTGAAAGAGCCATATTGTGATGATAAGAATAATAAGGGATTTGTTATTTGCACTCAAGATGAACTTAATGAAAGAGTGCTTAGTGCGTATAAAAAAGGGCTGCAGCACGCTATACACGCCATAGGAGATGCTGCACTTGACATGACTTTATCCGCCATCGAGAATGCACTTGCGGTTTCTCATAAAACAGGAATGACTAAAGAAGAACAGAATTCACGTTTGCCATTTAGAATCATACATGCACAGATGATTGATGAGAATTTGCTTGATAGGATGAAGAAACTTCCTGTAATTCTTGATATACAGCCAATTTTTCTATGTACAGATTTACATTGGATTGAAGACAGAATTGGGTATGAACGTCTGAAATATGCATATTGCTGGAAAACAATGATGGACGCCGGATTGATTCAAACAGGAGGCTCTGACTGTCCAGTTGAGTATTTTGATCCCATGAAGGGAATTTATGCTGCAGTATCAAGAAAGGACATAGAAGGATACCCACAAGGGGGATATATGCCAACAGAAAAACTGTCTATGTATGAAGCCTTTTCATTGTTTACAAAAAATGTTCATTTTGCAACAGGTCAACAGGATAAATTAGGTACATTGGAGATAGGTAAATTTGCAGATATGGTTGTTCTTGACAGAAATCCTTTTGAATCATCAGAAGAAGAGTTATTAAATGTTAAAGTTCTAAAAACCTATGTAGCGGGTAAAATAGTTTATGAGGAATAAATTGTTTTGAGATTTATATTACCCTTCTTTTGTTATAATGCAAGTATTTGCGAAGTGACTGAAGAAGGGTGTTTTTATGACAAAAATTAACCGATACGGAGTAAATATCTATTGTATATAAAATTAATATATTTATTTTATTTAAAAAAGTGGTAATATATATAATATAGTATAATAAAAGGGGATAAAAAATGCATTATATATATATTGCAGAATGCGTTGATGGAACGCTGTATACAGGATATACAGTAAATTTAGAAAAAAGAATAAAAGCACACAATGATGGCAAGGGTGCAAAATACACCAGAGGAAGATTACCAATAGTATTGAAGTATTATGAAGAATTCATTTTTAAAAGTGATGCTCTGAAAAGAGAGGCAGAAATAAAAAAATTGAGAAAAGCAAAAAAAATTGAACTTATTAGCAATTGCAAGATTTAATTTAAAAATTTATTTGTATAGCAAATGTTTTTTTGTTATAATATAGTAAAAATCATATAGGAGAGATCTCACATGGATATTAATTTGATAGCGGATAGTTGTGTTGATTTTAATGAGGATATAAGTGATATAGAAAGAATTCCATTTAAAATAATAATTGATGAAGAAGAGCTGGTTGATTCAGAACTTGATACAACAGATTTGATATCTAAAATGAAAATTAGCAGAAATCACACCAAAACCGCCTGTCCATCACCGGAAGACTTTATTAATGCATTTAAAAAATGCAAAGAAACTTTTGCGGTTACAATTTCCAGCGCACTTAGCGGATCGTATAATAGTGCTATGTTAGCCGTTAATATAATGAAAGAAAGATTTCCTGAAAATTTTGTACACGTCTTTGATTCTAAAACTGCATCAGCCGGTGAATCATTGGTAGCATTAAAAGTAAAACAGATGATTGATGAAAGATTAGATACAAAAGAGATTGTTGAAAATACTAACAAATATATATCAAAGTTAAGAACATTTTTTATATTGGATTCTTTAGACAACTTGGCAAAAAACGGAAGAATAACTAATTTTAAAGCAATAATTGGAAATGTGCTTCATATAGTTCCCATAATGGGCGAGGATGGAAATGGAAGTATTGTTTTAAAAGAACAAGTCCGAGGTAAGAAAAAAGCTTTTTCGAGATTAGTCGATATGATCGGAGAACATAATATTGATTTTGAAAATACTATACTTGGAATATCACATTGCAATTGCTTTGAAAAAGCAGAAAAGCTAAAAGAGGAAATTAAAATGAGATATCCATTTAAGGATATAAAAATTTTTGCTACAAGCGGATTAAGCAGTGTTTACGCTTATGATGGCGGCATAGTAATAGCTTTTTGATATAAGTAGTTTGTATTGAAATAAAATTTAGTGTTAGTTAACTAGAAAAGTGGGTATATGTAATAAAGAAATATAGACATTTAAAATTGGAGGAAACACGATGGATTATAAAAATTTAATACCAAAAATAAAATCAGTCAGAGATTATAAGGAAGATTTGGTAAGTCCTCAGGTTCTCGATGAAATTAAGAATTTTAACAATAATAACAAGAAACTAATTAAGGATATTAAAACAGAAGTAATTATTAAAAATCATGATGAAGTCTACGAGCAGCTTAAAGGTATAGCCGGATATAAGGAATATATGTTAGAAGCACCTCATTACTTGATAGTTGTTTCGGATGAAAAAGATTTTTACATAGAAAATACAGGATACATATGTCAAAATATAATGTTGAAGGCATTGGAGCTGGGTGTTGGGTCTTGCTGGATAACATTTAAGGATGGAAATGAAATAAAGAAAAAGCTTGCAATTGATTCTGAAAAGAAGCTTACAGCTCTAGTAGCACTGGGATATGACAACAATAAAACAAAAATAGTATATGAAAATGTATCAGAATATAACCCTTCTATGGCAGATATAAAAATAGTTGAGGATAATACTTCATACAGAGTTGGTATTGAACAAATTGTATATATGGGAGAATGGGGAAAGAATGCGGATGCGAATGATTTAAGCAATAGAGGTATGCTTGACGGATTCACATATTCAAGACTTGCACCATCTACATTAAACAGGCAGCCATGGAGATTTATAGTTGATGATGGTATGGTAATATTAGCACTTAGGTCAGACGAACATGTCAATGATTATGAAGCTAAAATTGATACTGGAATTATAATGTTGTATTTCGAATCAATAATTGACGCTACATTAACTGATATTAAATGGAATATGGGAAAACCAGAGAAAGAATACAAAATACCGGATGATTATAAAATAGTTGGATTTTGTAACATCTAATAATAAATGTGAATTTATTATATTACAATAGTGTCATAACCCGCTTATTATTTAGGCGGGTTTGTTAAAATCAATTTATATAAAGAAAAGGGGATAAATTACATGAAAATATCTATTTTTAAACCATATTTACAGTATGTTTCAGAAATTTTTCCAGAAATAGAATTTATAGATGCGGAAGAGGAGTGTCCTGAATCAGAAGTTCTAATTGGTGAACCAAATCACATTACCAAAGAAAAATTAGAAAAGCTTCCCAATGTTAAATGGATACAATGTTTACGCGCAGGGTTTGATACAATTGATATTGAATATATAAAGAAGAGAAATATAACATACACCAATGCAAAGGATATATATTCTGTACCAATAGCTGAAGATGTAATATGTAAAATGCTCATGCATAACACCAATGCATTAAGCTATTTACAAAATCAAAAAAATCATACATGGACACGAGGTCTTCGCAGAAAAGAATTTTGCTCTCAAACTGTGGGAATCATTGGTACTGGTTCTATTGCAACAGAAATCGCTAAAAGACTTCAAGGTTTTGGAGTAAATGTAATAGGCTATAAAAGAACACCGGTTACTGCTTTGCCATATTTTAATGAGGTGTATTCCGGGCAAAAAGCGTTGGATTTAGTTTTATCTATAAGTGATTATATAATTATTACTGTTGACTTAAACAAAGAAACATATCATATGATTAATAAAGACAATTTAAAACTTATGAAAAAAGAAGCTTCTATTATTAATATTGCAAGAGGAAGTGTAATTAATCAAAAAGACTTAACAGAAGTTTTAAAAAATAAAGAAATAAGCTACGCAGGTCTGGATGTATTTGAAACAGAGCCTCTGTCCGAAGATGACGAGTTGTGGGATTTAGATAATGTATATATTACCCCTCATGCATCAGGCGTTGTAAAAAACAATAAAGACAGACTGAAAAAATTAATAGCAGATAATATAAAAAGATATGTTGAAAATGATAAGTTAGCAAATATAGTTTGATAAGCAGGTTTAGATAAATGGATGATTTTAAGAAGAATATAGCATACATTGTTTTTTTCCCTATAACTATAATCTATTTTGAAAGTGTTTTACGAATATCATTATTTAACACTTTAATAGGTAATGGATATTTGAATATGATTTTATTCTCGATTCCAATAGGTCTTTTAATGAGTTTATTGATTACAAGTTTTAGAGAAAGAGAAAATAAGATAATTTTAATATTACTTACAATTTTGCTATCAAGTATATATATTATGCAGTATATTTACTATAAAATTTTTTCCACCTTTTTATCTTTGTATTCTTTTATAGCTGCCGGTCAGGCCATGCAATTCTGGAAAGTAATTATAAACGCTTTATCAAAAGATATATATTCTTTCATACTTTTATGTTTACCATTGATTCTGGTAATAGTATTTAATAAAAAAATGAGACCTATTTTTAGCATAAGCAGAAAATTAAAAATAGAAATTTTTGGTATAGCTGCTTTAATTCAAATTGTTATAATCGGAGTTGTATTTAATTCAAACAAAGGTGAACTGAGCGATCGCTCTTTGTATTCAGAAACATTTATTATAGATAAGTCTGTAAGTAATTTTGGACTTTTGACAACGGAAAGGCTTGATTGCAAAAATATCCTTTCAACATTTTTGGAAGCGAAAAGAAAAAATAACAGTGATAAATACAATAAGAAGGGCAATGCTTATGCAATAGGTAAGGTTACAACAGAAACCGGAATATCAGAAGCTATTAAAAATAATGATTATTATGAAAATGAAGTAAGCGAAGACCAAACACCTAAAATAGAATACAATATTATGGATATAGATTTTGATGACTTGATTGGAAATGAACAACAAATAAAAGACATGAATATTTATTTCAGTAAAATTGAACCTACGGAGAAGAACCAGTATACCGGTAAGTTCAAAGATAAAAACTTAATATTGATAACGGCAGAAGGTTTTTCTCCTTATGCAATAGATAAAAATCTTACTCCTACACTTTATAGAATGTATGAAGAAGGTTTCAAATTTAAGGATTTCTATACTCCATTGTGGGGAGTCAGCACCTCTGACGGAGAGTATGTTGCTTGTACGGGATTAATACCCAAAGCAGGAGTATGGAGCATGTATGAATCATCAAAAAACTACATGCCGTTTTGTTTGGGAAATCAAATGAAAAATATTGGCTACAACACCTTTGCGTATCATGACCATTATTTTGATTATTATAAAAGAAATTCATCTCATCCTAATATGGGATATACATATAAGGGGCTGGGAAATGGGCTTGATATAAAGGAAACGTGGCCGGAGTCAGACCTTGAGATGATTGATGTTACAGTTCCTGAGTATATCGGTAAAATTCCTTTTCACACATATTATATGACGGTTAGCGGGCATCTTCAATATACATTTGCAGGTAATGCTATGTCCAATAAAAACAAAGATGCAGTCAAAGACTTAAATTATTCTGATAATGTCAAGGCTTATCTTGCAGCAAACATAGAATTTGATAAGGCGATGGAATCTTTGATTAATAAATTAGAAGTGTCGGGTATTGCTGATGACACCTTGATTGCAATAAGTCCAGACCACTATCCATATGGTTTGGAAATATCGGAAATAAGTGAACTTGCCGGACATGATGTGGAATCAAACTTTGAATTATATAAAGGTGTTTTCCTTTTATGGTCAAAGGGAATAGAGCCTTTAATAATAGACAAACCATGTTCTAGCTTAGATATCTTGCCGACATTATCGAATCTTATGGGAATAGAATATGATTCAAAGTTGCTTATGGGAAGAGACATAATGTCCAATGAGGAACCTCTGGTTATATTTTCTAATAGAAGTTGGATAACAGATAAAGCGACATTTAATTCGTCAACCGGAGAATTAAAAGTAAAAAATGACTGCATATTGGAAGATGGATATGAAGAACAGATATCAAAAATAGTTGCAGATAAGTTTAAATACTCATCCTTAATTCTTGATAAAGATTACTATGGATTAATTATAAAATAGGGGCAGGAGGTACTGCCCCTATTCTCATGCTATTTAACTGTTATTTTATATTCACAGCTTGAAGGGCATTGAGTATATGTAGAGTTGTTTATACAATTTGAATTAATTTTATTTCTTAATATGTCACCGGTAGTTACAATTGCACTTTTCTTCAGAGCAACCTTGTATCCGATTTTTTTTATTTCGGAAGGTTGCAGGCTGCCTATATTCCATTTAAGGATAGTTTTTTCATCAAATGTATATACATTTCTTGGTTCCAGATTTGAAGAGTCGGCTACAAATTCTAATTCTGCATCAAGTATGCTTCGTACATATACACCTCTGACCATGTCGTATTGTCCGGTTCTACATTCAATATAAAATTTAGTTTCTTCATCCTTAGATATTTTGTCATCTTCGCAAAGGATTTGGATTTCATAGTCAAGAGCTTCCGCTGTAAAACTGTATGAATCGACATTTTCACCACTGATTAAATGACCACAAAAAGAAATTTTGCTGCCATGGGGTATTTTGTCACCAGAATTTTCTAAACTGTTTTCTGTATATTTATCACACAGACATATATTTAGATGCAATATGTTTTCTGAATTTGGAGATAGCGTAAAATTATTTGCAAATATAATTACATTATTATTCCCAACTGAAGGATTGGGATCTACTATATTAATCATTTCGCATATGCCACTATCAGGACCAGTTAATTCTAAACCTTTTATGTAACGAATTCCATTGCCCATTGTTGAGCTAAAGGAGCATAGTTTGGGTTTGTCGCTTAAGTTCTTAAATATAATATTTACTTTATATATCCATGCAGGTAAAAATGCAGTATTTGGAAATCCTGCTCCTTTAATAATTTTTTTAGGAGCATCTATTAAAATATTACAGTCACTCATATAGTTTCATTCCTTTCGTAACTTCTTTTTATAAATGAAAAGCATATTCTATAATATTCTTTTGCATGGTTTTTGTGATTTTAAATTCTAATAAATAAATAAGAAAGACAAAAATAATAAAAAAATATGGAAATTTTTATATGACTATGATACAATATCAGTATTGAGTATAGATAACTAATATAATTTGTATTTACAGACATAATAATATAAATTAACAAATAAATGAATTAAGTAGGAGGAATAGTAATGCCAAAGATAAAAATTTATACTAGTAATACATGTTCTCATTGCGCTGCAGCAAAGGAATATTTAAAGGAAAGAGAATTTAAATATGAAGAAAGAAATGTATCCACTGATCCGGCAGCTAAGAAGGAATTGATAGGGATGGGATATATGGGAGTTCCTATAATTATGGTTGATGACGATGTGATAGAAGGATTCAATAAAAATAAATTAGATGAGATATTGTAGAAACAAGGGAATTATATGCAATAAAAAATAGTAGAATTAAGAGGGCAACTTTTATAGATTGCCCTTTTATTACATATATTCATAAAATAATGTTTAGGAGGGAGATTTAGTGAAAATTGAGCAATTACAAAAAATTGATACAGGATTCTTAAATACACCTATACACAAACTTGAGAACTTAAGTAAAAAATATGATGTGAATATTTACATAAAGAGAGATGACTTGACCGGGTTTGCTCTAGGTGGAAACAAGCTTAGAAAGTTAGATTATTTACTGAAGGATGCTATTGACAATGGGTGCAACGTGCTGTTAACATATGGTGGTTCTCAAACAAACCACGGAAGACTAACTGCAGCGGTTGCAGCAAGATTTGGATTAAAATGTGGTATAATTATGGATGGACCTGCACCGGAGAAGGCTTCAGGAAATCTAATATTAGATAAAATGTTGGGAGCAGATTTGTTTTTTATGGATGACTCTAATTTTAAGGGAGGATCCAAGGAAAATTACTTAGAAAAATATAACCTATTGTTAAATAAAACCACTAAAAAAGTAATAAGAATGTACGAAGAAAATGGTGATAAAGTATATGTCATACCAGTGGGCGGAAGTTCACCTTTAGGTGCAGCAGGTTACGTAATGGCTGCAAAGGAAATTAAGATCCAGTTGGATGAAATGAAAATAAATATGGATTATGTATTTACAGGTTTTGGTTCAGTAGGAACATTTGGCGGTCTGTATCTCGGTTCCAAATATTTTAATGCAGGATTTACACCGATTGGAATAGCTGTTTCTCATAAAAATGATTTAGAAATTCAGGAAAAGGTTAATTATATAAATGAAGCTAATCGATTTTTGGAACTTGGTGTAGATGTTACATTAGACGATATGTGGATTGAAAGGGGCTTTGTTGGAATAAGCTATAATATTCCAGATTCAGAAACAAGAAAATATGTATATATGATGGCTAAAGAAGAAGCAATAATATTGGATCCATGCTATACAGGAAAAACATTCAGAGGTATGATAGAAATGATTGAATCGGGTAAGATTAAGAAAAATACCAATATAATGTTAATTCACACAGGTGGATCACCCGGATTATTCTCTGAGGGTCATTCAGAAGCAATGCAGCAAGAACTTTGGGGTGAAGGACAAAAAGAATTTATTTTAAAAATTTAAATTATATAGCATATTTTTACATAATGACTTTTATTATCAAAAAAGATAAAAAGTTTACATAATATATTTAAAAAAAAAGCAAACAATATAATTATCAAGCAAAACATTTAACAGCTGTTTGATGTATGCTTTTTAAATATAATGCGTATATGTATATAATAAGAAACCGGCTTTTAGCCGGTTTCTTATTATATATTATTTATTTAATGCAGACATTAAATCATCAAGATTCATTCCATGAACTGCAGCAGCTTCTTCCAATGATTCCATTTGAGATCCTGGACAACCTACACATCCCATACCATGAGCCATAAGAATTTCAGCAGCGTCTGGTCTTGCCATTAGAACTTCGTGTATAATCATATCCTTTGTAATTGCCATTTATATTACCTCCTTTATATTTTAGCAAATAAATATTACTAAAGATATTATACAATATGGCAAACAAATATTCAATAATTTTTATTATAGCTTGTATAAAAAAATGTTAACGCATTCCAGCAAATATATATGAAAAACTGTTTGAATGATAGATTAAACTGTGATATGATTGAGTCAGGATAATTATACATACAAACTTTATTGTTATGACAAGGGTAAAGGAGAGACGGATATGCATCGTGAATATAATGATAAAATAAGCTACACAAAAGAGTGTATACAAAAGAAAAATAAGTTGACTGGACTTCTAAAACAAACAGAGCAAGATTTAATACATGAAAAGTTGCAATTGAACAGACTTCTCAATGAATATGAGAAAGAATATAAAGATGTTTTAAACTTGGAGACAGTTAGTATAGCTTCTTTGTTTTATACCATATTGGGAAATAAAGAGGAACAGTTAAAAAAAGAAAGACAAGAAGCTCTTAAGGCAAAGCTTAAATATGATCAATGTAAACATGATGTTGAATTCTTAGTGAATGAAACAAAAAAACTGGTTGACGAGCTTTCTCAAATTGAAAGTTGTGAAACTGAATATGAGGAATTAATTAATAAAAAGATGGAAACTATATCAATTGAAGACGAAGAAACAAATATTGTTCTTAAAAAATTGATAAAGAAGAAAGAAAATATTAAAGCAAATATAAAAGAAGTTGATGAAGCAATAAAGGCCGGTGAAGATGCACTTGATACGGTTGAAAAGACAATAAGTGCATTAAGTACCGCTGAAAATTGGGGCGTATGGGATATGCTTGGAGGCGGATTGCTCACAACTGTTATAAAGCATGATAATGTAGATAAAGCAAGAAAATACGCAGAAGAGACTCAAAGGAAACTAGACATATTTAAAAGAGAAATATCAGATATAAATATGGTGACCAATATTGAAATAAGTGTGGGAAAATTTGAAACATTTGCAGACTATTTTTTTGACGGACTGATATTTGATTGGGTGGTTCAATCTGAAATTGGCAAATCATTAGATGCTGTGAAAAGTACAAAAAATCAGATAGATAAAGCTATGTCAAAGCTCTACGAAGAAAAAGTAACAGAAGAATTTTTGCTCCAACAAATGGAGGAGCAAATAAAGAGTATAATAGAAAAGGCATAATTCATAACAGTTAAAATTTATTGCAATATCTAATTGACAACCGGATTAATATAATGTATCATAAATAAATAATCACATGACTGGCGGAATTGTGGAGTAAACCACGAGGGAGTGTGAATTAATTAGAAGTCGACCGCCTGGGCAAAGCTCAGGCGGTTTTTTGTGCCCCTGAGTAAAATATACTTAGGAGGAAAACAATGTTAAAAAAACAATGGTTAAACTTTGTTGAAGGTAATTGGACAGAAGATGTAGACGTTAGAGATTTTATTCAAAAAAATTATATACCTTACGAGGGTGGTGAAGATTTTCTAAGTGAAGCTACAGAAAGAACAAGGAGTTTATTTAAAAAAGCATCTGTAATTATGAAAAAAGAAATAGAAAAAGGAGTACTTGATATTGATACAGAACGTATATCAGGCATAGATAATTTTGATGCGGGTTATCTTGATAAAGAAAATGAAATAATCGTTGGATTTCAAACAGACACACCCCTTAAAAGAATGATAAATCCTTTTGGTGGTGTCAGGATGGTAGAATCATCACTTGAAGCGTATGGTTATAGCGTGGAACTAAATGAAATATTTCATAAATATAGAAAAACTCATAATGAAGGTGTGTTTGATGTATATACACCTGAAATGAAAACTGCAAGAAGTGTAGGACTACTTACAGGACTTCCTGATGCTTATGGCAGAGGCAGAATAATTGGCGATTATAGAAGAATAGCACTCTATGGTCTAGACTTTTTAATAATTAAAAAACAAGAAGAATACAATAACATAACTTTGCCAATGACAGAAGAAAACATTAGAGCCAGAGAAGAAATTAAAGAGCAAATAAAAGCCATAAGGGCTATAAAGTCAATGGCATTAAAATATGGATTTGATTTATCAAAACCTGCAAACAATACATTAGAAGCTGTACAAGCAATTTATTTCGGATATTTGGCAGGGGTAAAAGAAAACAACGGGGCAGCGATGTCACTTGGCAGAGTTAGTACTTTTATTGATATATATGCAGAACGTGATTTGAAAAATAATATAATGACTGAGTCACAGATTCAAGAAATAATTGACCAGTTTGTACTTAAACTTAGAATGGTTCGTCATTTGAGAACGCCTGAATACAATGAACTTTTTGCAGGAGACCCAAACTGGATTACAGAATCACTGGGAGGAATGGGCATAGATAAAAGGACATTAGTAACAAAAACAAGCTTTAGATTTTTGCATACATTAAATAATTTATCATCTGCACCAGAACCAAATATGACTGTGTTATGGTCATATGATTTACCTGCAAATTTTAAAAAGTACTGTGCTAAAATATCAATAGAAACTTCTGCAATCCAATATGAAAATGATGATATTATGAGACCTATGCATGGAGATGACTATGGAATTGCTTGTTGTGTGTCAGCGATGAGAATAGGAAAGGATATGCAATTTTTTGGAGCAAGATGTAATTTAGCTAAATCATTACTAATGTCAATCAATGGTGGAATTGATGAAATAACAAAAACGAAAGTTATCAATAATATAGAAAAAATAAACACAGAGGTACTGCAATACGAGGATGTATTAAATAATTATAAGAAGGTACTAAGTTATGTTGCAGAGCTTTATGTAAACACTATGAATATAATACACTACATGCATGACAAATACGCTTATGAAGCTGGACTAATGGCTTTACATGATTATAATGTCGGTAGATACATGGCCTTTGGGGTTGCAGGAATTTCCATAGTTGCAGATTCATTAAGTGCAATAAAATATGCTAAGGTTAAGCCTGTTTACGATAAAGATGGAATAGCAGTTGATTTTGAAATAACAGGGGAATTCCCCATGTATGGCAATGATGATGATAGGGTAGATATTATAGCGGAAGAAATATTAGAATTTTTCTCTAATGAATTAAAAAAACATGAGGCGTACAGAAATGCGAAACATACACTTTCTGTTTTAACTATCACTTCAAATGTCGTATATGGCAAAAAAACGGGTTCTACTCCAGATGGCAGAGGTGCAGGTGAGCCATTTGCTCCAGGTGCAAACCCTATGAATGGTAGAGATAAAAGTGGTGTTCTAGCTTCTTTAAATTCAGTAGCAAAATTAAAATATGAGAACATTTGTGAAGATGGGATATCAAATACATTTACTGTGATACCACAGACACTTGGAAAATTAGATAGGCACAGAGTAGATAATCTTGTAACTATATTAGATGGATATTTTGTGCAAAAAGCACATCACATAAACGTGAATGTAATGGATAGAGCTACATTATATGACGCTATGAAAAATCCGGATAAATATCCAAACTTGACAATCAGAGTATCAGGGTATGCAGTTAATTTTAACAGATTGACACACGATCAACAAATAGATGTAATAAGCAGAACATTCCACGAAAAGATGTAAGAAATATGATATACGGAAAAATACATTCAATGGAAACATTAGGAGCCTTGGACGGACCGGGAATCAGAATAGTAGTATTTTTTCAGGGTTGTAAGTTAAGATGTTTGTATTGCCACAATCCTGATACATGGCTTACAACCAAAGGATTAACCATAAGCTCTGATGAAATAATAAATAAAGCTGTAAAATATAAACCTTACTTTAAGTTCAACAGTGGAGGAATGACATTTTCTGGCGGGGAACCATTGATGCAGCCAAAGTTTTTGCTGGAATGTCTTAAAAAGTGCAAAGAAGAAGGAATCCATACAGTATTAGATACTTCGGGTGTGGGATATGGAAATTATGATGAAATATTAAAATATACAGACCTTGTTATATTAGACGTAAAGCATTCAAATCCAGAAAAATATAAAAAAATTACAGGCGTAGGTATTGAACTTTATTATGAATTTAAAGAATCTATAATTAAAAGCAACAAGGATATATGGTTAAAACAAGTTGTAACTCCCGGCATCAATGACACCTATGATGACATGATGGAGTTAGAAAAAGAAATAAACTCATTCCCAGTAAATATTATTCAGAAAGTTGAACTTCTGCCCTATCATACTTTGGGTGTATCCAAATATGATGACCTAAAACTTGATTATCGATTAAAAAATACACCGATATTATCAAAGGGAAAGATGAATAAATTAAAAGGTTACTTAAACATAGATAAATTGGTTTGAATAATGCATTGAGAAAAGCTCTCAATGCATTATTATTTATATTATCCAATTTAATTGTTCAACGATGTGGAAATTTGAATGGTATTTACATGGCTCTTAAATATTTAATACGCTCCTTTAGATAAAAATAGTTTTAAAATAAAAATATTTAAATTTAAAAACATATGTGTAAATTATATAAAAAGTTTGCCGATATATAAATAAGAAAGCTATATAGCAAAAATATAAAAAATTAAAATATGGAAAATTAAGTTGTAGGTGGAATTGAATCTATTAATGATAGTGAGGATGAGAAATGTCATACTTTGGAAGCGTTAAGTTCTTTAAACATCTAATCTTGACTGTTATAGTGGCAATTATCATCTTTCCATACATATTATCTGTTTACTTAACCTTAGAAAATAAAGAACTCAAAAATAAAATAAATAGTGAGTATAAAGATATAAGTGACGAAAATTATTTTAATATAGATGAATTTCTTTTAAAAACAGTAGAAGCTTCAGAACAAATTTCTAAAAGCGAAGAAGTTATTTCTACTGATCAAGAAATTTTTCCATACCAGTTAAAATATGAAGATTTATATGTTGAAAGAAAAATGAAAGTTGAATCTAATAACAATGATAAGATAGCTTATCTTACATTTGATGACGGACCGTCACAAAGGACCTTGGAAATATTAGATACTTTAGATAAATACAATATAAAAGCCACTTTTTTTGTAATACACAAAGATAATGATGAAATTTCAAAAATATATAAAGAAATAGTAAATAGAGGAAATACAATAGGTGTTCATTCATATAGCCACGATTACAGAAAAATTTATAATTCTGTGGAAGATTACCTTGATGATTTTTATAAAATGTTTAAATATATTTATGATACGACAGGAGTAAAACCAGACTTGTTTAGGTTTCCTGGAGGAAGTATAAATGCATATAATTCAGACAATTATCAAGAGATAATTGCTGAGATGATTAGAAGAGGGTTTACTTATCATGATTGGAATGTGGTTTCAGGCGACACCTTAAAAGGTGCAACAAAGGACAGTGTAGTCAATAGCGTAACAAATGGCATCAAAAATTATAATAAGGTTGTTATTTTAATGCATGACAGTTTAGAAAAAAAATATACATCGGAATCATTATCTAAAGTAATTGAAGCACTTCAAAATGAAGGTTATAGTTTTGACAAGCTTGATGGCACAGTAAAACCATATACATTCAGCTATACTCAGAGTAATTAAATTAAATTTATATAGAGGAGATATTATGGAAAAGAGTACAGATAAGAAAAATAATTTTATGGTTGCATTTGACGAAATTATCAAAGGTAAAGCAAACACATCTTCCCACAATCTGAAAGAGGAAAAATTATCTGAGGAGCCCGAGAAAATTAAGTCTACCTCACAAGTGGATGATAAAATAGTTAAAAACTTAGAAATAAATCCTAAAAATAATTTGGATTCAGACAGTACAATTGTTTCAGAAGGAACCGTTATAGAAGGTTCAATTAAAACAAAGGCCAATTTAATTATTCGCGGCGATGTCAATGGAGATGTTGAAAGTGAAAAAGATATCGAGATTGTTGGAAATGTAGTAGGTAATGTAAAAGGGAATAATACAATTTTTTTAAAGGGCTCTATAAATGGAAATGTGTCAGGACACATTTTATTAACTTTAGTAAAGGAATCAAAAGTAATTGGTGATATAAGCGGTCAAGAATTAGAATGTGACGGAAGTGTGACCGGTAATGTTAAAGCTTCTAATTCCGTTTATTTAGGGGCTAATTCAATAATTAAGGGTAATGTAGTTTCAAAATCCATAACTGTCAAAGAGGGAGCACAGATAAAAGGAAATATGGAAATTTTATAAACATAAATTTATAGTTAATTGCCGGGGCAGATTTTTTGAAAGAATTCTGTCCCGGTTTTAATTTGATAAAAGGGTTATTACAGTTTAAATAGTTACTTTAAAAAGGTATTTTCATAAGTGTCGCTTACGTGGCTATAGCAAATGTATTTCATTTTCTCTGCACAATTTTATCATGTCTTCAGACCACACTGCAGCTTGAACCTCTCCAATATGCGCTTTTTGTAAAAAATACATGCATATTCTCGATTGACCTATTCCTCCTCCTATTGTGAAGGGCAATTTTTCGTTTATAATATCTTGATGAAATGGGAAATCAGCTTTATGCATCTGATCTCTCTCTTTTAACTGGCTGAGCAAGGCATCCTTATCAACTCTTATGCCCATTGATGACAACTCTAATGCGATATCCAGAGTAGAAAAATAAAATAAGATATCTCCATTTAACGACCAGTCATCATAATCAGCAGCACGACCGTCATGGATTGTACCATCAGAAAGCTTTTTACCAACTTCCATCAAGAATACAGCTTTTTTATCCTTGGTAATCAGGTATTCCCGTTCCTTTGGAGCTTTATCCGGATAAAGTTGAAGAAGTTCTTCTGTTGTTATGAAATAAAGATTATCAGGAAGTTCATTTCTCAGAAACGGATATAAACTCCTTAAATACAATTCTGTTGATTTAAATGCACTGTATATTTGATTAACCACATACATAAGAGTTTCTTTGGAGCGATCTTCTTTTTTTATTATCTTTTCCCAATCCCATTGGTCAACATAAATTGAATGTATATTATCTAATTCCTCATCACGTCTTATTGCGTTCATATCTGTATAAAGACCTGTATATGTGTCAAAACGATAGCTACCAAGAGCCATCCTTTTCCATTTGGCAAGAGACTGAACAATTTCCACATCATACTTTGTTTCCAGCATGTCGAAGCGCACAGCTCTCTCGTGACCGTTCAGATCATCATTAAGACCTGATTCCGGACGCACCATTAAGGGAGCGGATACTCTTATTAGAGAAAGATTTTTAGCAAGTTCAGCTTCAAAAAAATCTTTTATCTTTTTAATTGCAATTTGTGTTTCCAGAATAGAAAGCTTGCTTACATATTTTTCTGGAATCAATAATTTTTCTAATGACATAAAAACCTCCAAGTTAAATACTTTCGTTTTTTATTTTCTTTTTATGGATACTAGCATTCCCAAACATAAAGCACCGTATGCTACCGGAAAATCTATGTATTATACTAACATAAAAAAAATATATAGTAAAGCAAAATAAGCTGACTACAGTGATGAGGTATAAAGTTTTTTAAAAATAGACCCATAACCTGTATCATAAATATAGGTTCCGGCATCGGAAGACGTAGAATTTCCTACATATGTGCTATGATCTGTTGGTTGACTATCAAACTTATTTCTCAAAACAATTGAATTTGATGATTTTAATGTGGTTGATGTTCCATTAGCCATTTTTAAATCGGTACTACTAAAAGTAGCAGAACTAAATGATGCTCCTGTTGGAACAATATATTCATTATTAGTTTCTGGATTTATTGCTAAACACATTTCTCTTACAAATTTACATCCGGTTTTTAAAATATTATATGCCGTTGAATTAATGCTTGCAGACATTGTAGTAGAACCTCCACCACTTCTTGAACAAGTAAGCATTACTCCGTTTGTATATAATTTAGTATTGAATGTAACAGTATATCCTAATCCTCCTGCAGAGCCTATTTTGACTTGCTTCCAATCTACTTTATCAGAAATAGGTAGTTTTAATATCTAAATTTAAAAAGGGCTAGTTAAACTATAAAATGGACAGAAAAAAAGACCACATATAAAATATTTTTACAAAATCTATTTTATAAGGTCTTTTTTTGTAAAATAATTAGGTAATTCTGAAAAGGAAAATTATGTACCTGTTGATAACTTTTCAAAATCTAAGGAAATTTAAGCAAAAATATTAATGAAGAAGGTATATCTAAAATAAGTGATGATAAAGATATAAAATTAGGCAATCAATGGATTGAATTCTACAAAAAACTATGGCGGTTCTGATTTTGTAAGTACCATCGAAAAACGTTTAAAAATACAGCAATTTTTTATTTCAAAATCGCATATCACAAAATGTCTTAAAAATAAATTTTTAAAAAATGTTTGTTGACATAGAATTTGTATGTGATATTATAAAAATAGGTCAGATGACTCATAAATTAGGTTAATATAATAGCTTGTGAACGTATAGAGAAAATCAAATATAAATAATCGCTAAACTAAGAAAATAAAATTATGGAATTAGGACATTTTAAAGGCTATATGCATAAAAATAGGTCAGATGACTCATAAATTAGGTTAATATAATAGCTTGTGAACGTATAGAGAAAATCAAATATAAATAATCGCTAAACTAAGAAAATAAAATTATGGAATTAGGACATTTTAAAGGCTATATGCATAAAAATACTTTGTTAATTAAAGGAAATATAAGATATGAAAAAACACAATAAAATATATTTACGTTGTTTAATAATTTTAATTTTATTAATAATATTGTTTTTTGCAATATATTCTCAATTTAATACTTCACAAAAAATAGACTATAAAGTTTTGTTTAAAGGGTTTATTACACTTAATGAAAATAATGAGTTTCCACAAAATAAAGATTATTTGGTTTTTACTTCAGAAGAAGATTGGGAAGATTTTTGTTGTAAATATTTCAATAGTTTTCCTTCCGTGGTCACAGAAATTAATAATAGGTCAATAGATTTTGAAGTTGAAAATTTAATTTTTATAATTTCTTTAGGACCTAAACATTCTTATGATTCATATTGGGACATTAAGCATTTACTTAAAAAAAATAAAAAATTTGTAGTAGAATATAAAAATGGAAGAGGAACAGGAGATACTATATATGTATTAAACAATGAAATTTCAAACAACTTATTAACCAAACATGCTTCAGTATTATTGCTTTCCATTAAGATAAAAGATGTTCCAATGGATGATGTTAATATTTATAAAAAGTAATGATCATTATTTTTATTGTTATATAATTTTCATATGCAGTAATGTTGTTAATTTAAGAATAAATTGGACCAATTACAAAATTCATATATGATGTTTTGTAACTATTAAAAAAGCGGACATTTAATGTTGCAATTTTTAAATTTGAAAAACTTATAAATTTATATTGACAAACATATATAATTAGTATAAAGTAAACATTAACAATTTAATAGTAACTTCTTATCAAGAGAGATTGAGGGAGCGGCCCTATGAAATCTCGGCAACCTACAGTATACTGTAAGGTGCTAATTCCGTCAAAGCTTAGTCTTTGAAAGATGAGGAGATGGTTTGATATGATGCCCTCTCTTTGAAGAGGGCTTTTAATTTTTATAAAGGAGTAAAGATATGTCTATAGAAAAAGTAAAAGAGTATTTAAAACAATACAACAGGGAAAATGACATACTTGAAATGGAAAGTTCAACAGCTACTGTTGAGCTGGCTGCAGAAGCACTGGGAACTAAACCGGCCAGAATAGCTAAATCCTTATCGTTTCAAGATGGAGACGGTGCAATGGTAATAGTGGTTGCAGGTGATGCAAAGATAGATAATAAAAAGTTCAAAAATGAATTTAACTTTAAAGCAAAGATGCTTTCACCAGAAGATGCCATAAAATTTACCGGACATGCAGTCGGTGGTGTTTGCCCATTTGCATTGCCTAATGATGTAAAAGTATTACTGGATGAATCAATGAAAAGATTTGAAACAATGTTTCCGGCGTGCGGCAGCAGTAATTCTGCAATTGAAGTTACATTGGGAGAATTAGAGGAATATTCAAACTATATAAAATGGATTAATGTTTGTAAGGATTGGGAATAAATTATAAAATAAATATAATTTTAGAGTATGATAAATTCTAAGAAACAAATAATATTTATTTAAAGACTACTTTATGGGAGAAAACTGAATGTTAAATGAATTTTCAAGAACAGAATTATTATTAGGCGAAAAAGCGATGAAAAAGTTAAAGGAATCAACTGTAGCCGTATTTGGAATTGGCGGTGTTGGTTCATATGTCGTAGAGGCGCTTGCGAGGAGCGGAGTAGGTAAATTTGTATTATTTGATGATGATAAAGTTTGTCTGACTAATATTAACAGACAATTAATTGCAACCAGAAAAACTATTGGCAGGAAAAAGGTCGAAGTAATGCGTGAAAGAATAATGGATATTAATCCTAATGCTGAAGTTGAAGTAAATGCATGCTTTTATTTACCTGAAAATGCTGATGAATATGATTTCACAAAATATAGTTATATAGTGGATGCGGTAGACACTGTTACAGCAAAATTAGAAATAATAGTGAGGGCCAAGGAGAAAGGAGTACCTGTTATTAGCTCTATGGGTGCCGGTAACAAACTAAATCCGGCTCAGTTTGAAGTCGCCGATATATATAAAACATCAGTATGCCCGCTGGCTAAAGTTATGAGGCATGAACTTAAAAAACGTGAAATTAAAAATTTAAAAGTGGTTTATTCCAAAGAACCACCAATAAAACCGATAGATGACGGTAGTGTGAGTTGTAAGTCGAACTGCGTATGCCCTCCGGGAGCAGCCAGAAAATGTACGGACAGGAGAGCTATACCCGGAAGTGTTTCATTTGTTCCTTCTGTTGCTGGATTAATTATAGCCAGCGAAGTTGTTAAAGATATTGTTGCTAATTAAATTGTTATAGTTTGTTTTAGTGGTTATAAAGAGAGTAGGTGTAAAAAATAAATTCAATTATAAAAATTAACAATCTAGAGAAAAAGTACAAAAGTAAAAACAGTGTTGTAACAGCATTAAGTGGAATTAATCTAGATGTTAATAAAGGTGAAATTTGCGGAATAATAGGAATGAGTGGTGCCGGGAAAAGTACATTGGTTAGGTGTATAAATTATTTGGAAAAACCAACAAAGGGTTCGGTAATAATAGATAATAAGAACTTATCATCATTAACTGATAAAGAGCTTAGAAAAGTTAGACAAAATATAGGTATGATTTTTCAGCAATTCAATTTGCTTCTGCAAAGAAATGTTGAGGATAATATAAGCTTCCCATTAGAAATAAGTGGAATTAGTAAAAAAGAAGGAAAAAAAAGAGCACAAGAATTGTTAAAATTAGTTGGATTATCTGATAAAAGAAAATCTTATCCATCTCAGTTAAGTGGAGGTCAGAAGCAAAGAGTGGCCATTGCAAGGGCATTGTCTACAAATCCAAAGATATTGCTTTGCGATGAGGCTACAAGTGCATTGGACCCAACTACAACTCGCTCAATTCTATCATTGCTGAAAGAAATAAATAAAAAACTGGGAATCACAATTGTAATAATTACTCATGAGATGTCAGTAGTTGAAGAAATATGTGATTCTGTAGCAATTATAGATGATGGAAATTTAGTAGAGCATGGTGCTGTTGAGGATGTTTTCTCACATCCTAAAACGGATGCTGCTAAAAAACTAGTTTATCACAACAACAACGCTGTAGTAGAAATGAGTGGGAAAAGGTGCATAAGAATTGTATTTGACGGTAAATCTTCGTATGAACCGGTTATAGCAAATATGGTATTAGAATGCAGAGCACAGGTTAATATACTTTTTGCAAATACTCAAGATATAAATGGACATGCATTTGGTCAAATGGTACTTCAGTTGCCGGAAGATGACTTAATTGCAGATAAAATCATTAACTATCTAAGAGATAAAAAAATTGTTGTAGAGGAGCTGAAAGATTATGTTAACAAGTGAGACAATTAGGATGTTAGCTATAGGTACTTTAGAAACTCTTTATATGACATTTTTTTCAACATTCTTTGCATATTTATTTGCTTTTCCAATAGGGATAGCACTTGTAATAACAAAAAAGGAAGGGTTAAATCCAAAGGAAGCGGTAAATAGAATTTTAGATGTAATAGTTAATATTGGACGTTCAGTGCCATTCTTAATTTTATTAATAGCGGTGATTCCAATAACTAAATTTATAGCTGGAAAAAGCTATGGTTCGACAGCAACAATAGTACCGCTTGTGATTGCATCAACACCATTTGTGGCAAGGCTAATTGAATCTTCACTGCAGGAAGTAGATAAGGGAGTTATTGAAGCCGCACAAAGTATGGGAGCTTCATTAAATACAATTATTTTTAAAGTTTTGATTCCAGAGGCGAAAACTTCATTGATTGTGGGAAGTACAATAGCAATAGGTACGATATTAAGCTACTCTGCCATGGCAGGAGTTGTAGGAGGTGGGGGACTAGGCGACATTGCAATAAGATATGGATATTACAGATATCAGACGGATATAATGCTGATAACGGTAGTGCTTTTAGTTATATTAGTACAAGTTTTACAAGAAATAGGAATGAGAATCGCAAAAAAAACTGACAAAAGAGTCATCAGATAGGAGAAGAATATGAAAAGAAATATTAAGAAATTATTATTAGGAGTATTGGTAGTATCATTAGCCTTTGGAGCATTTGTTGGATGCAGCAATAAGGACAAAGAGGAAGTAACAAATAATGACGATAAAGAAACTGAAAGCAAAGGTAAAATTATAGTTGCAGCATCACCAACACCTCATGCTGAGATTTTAGAACAAATAGTTCCTGATTTAGCTGCACAGGGATATGAATTAGAGATAACTGAATTTTCAGATTATGTTCAACCTAATTTAGTACTAGAAAGTGGTGATGTTGATGCTAACTTTTTTCAACACCAACCATATTTAGATGATTTTAATAAAGAAAAGGGCACACATATAGTGTCTGTTGCGGCTATACACTATGAGCCACTTGGAATATATCCTGGGAAATCAAATGATTTATCAAATATTCCGGATGGAGCATCTATTGCAGTTCCAAATGATACAACAAATGAAGCAAGAGCATTATTACTATTAGAAACTAATGGATTAATTAGAATAAAAGAGGGCGCTGGGTTACAAGCTACAAAAAATGACATAATAGATAATCCACACAATATAGATATAGTAGAGCTTGAAGCAGCGCAGGTTTCAAGGGTTGTATCAGAAGTAGATTTCGTTGTTTTGAATGGTAATTATGCACTTGATGCTGGATTTGATGTTGAAACGGATTCAGTTGCTAAAGAAGAACAGGATTCTGAAGCGGCACAAACATATGCAAATATTTTATGCGTAAAAGAAGGCGACGAAAATAGAGAAGATATTAAGGCATTAGTAGAAGCCTTAAAAAGTGACAAGGTAAAAAAATATATAGCAGATACTTATAAAGGTGCTGTTATTGCAATAGACTAAAATAGTTTATATGAGAAAAATGGGTAGCTTACAATTAAGCTACTCATTATTTTTATGATTGGAGTGAATCGAACATTGCTTTGTCTTTAGCCCAATGGACATCTCTTATGTAGCGTTCTAATTCCTCTTTGTTCTTTTCCTGAAAAAGCCTTATGATTTCATGATGTTCAAGATTAGTTTCTCTTAATATTAATATTTCATTATCAGGATCTTCAAAGATGTAATATTTCCTTAAAAAACTATTCTTCAATTGATTTAAGAGTGAAATCATTGTTTCATTGTTATTTAAATTCAAATATATATCATGGAACTGTACTTGAAGTTCGTAATATTTGGTACCCAATCCATTATCTATAGCCACATCCATTGCGTTTGCTAATGACTTCATATTATCAATATCATTCTGGGTAATTAGGTCTACTGCCGTATAAGCTAATTTACCATCTAACATCCCAATAATTTCATATAATTCCTGAGCCTTTTTTACATCTAAAAATTTGACTCTAAAACCTCGCCTTGGAGTATTTTCCAGAAAACCATCAGAAGCTAATTGTATTAACGCTTCACGTATAGGCGTTCTGCTTATGTTCAAAGCATCGCTAATTTGTTGCTCGTTGATTTTATCATCCGGTTTTAAAGAACCATCATTAATTTTTCCTGATATATAGTTATATACATGATCTTTAAGTGACATGTAAACTTCCATTTGTTTTCTCCTTTTGTTTGTAAATTGTTATTTAATATGTATTACTGTTATATAATAACATCTATAATTTTAATTTTCAACAGAATATTGTATATTATATATTTGATATACAATACACATATCTAAAATTTCGTAAAAAACGCTTGCATTTTTACTAATTTACGTATACAATATATTTTATATAAAATATATTGTATACAAAATACATTTAAGTAAATTGATTTTATAATGGAGGATTACTATGAATTTTGGATGTCAGTCAATGGTTAAAAAAATTGAATCAGTTTTAATTAAGCGCCCGGAACAAGCATTTATCAGTCAGGAGAATTTAAATAACAGCTATGAAAAATATTGCTATTTTGGTTGTCCTGATTACGAGAAAACTTTAATTGAATATGATAACTTTGAAAAAATTATTAAAGAAAATGTAGAAAATGTACATTATTTACCTATTGATGACAGAACAGGTTTAGATTCTATTTATACTCACGACCCGCTAAAAGTAACATCAAGGGGAGCAATATATTTTCCTATGGGCAAAGAATTGAGAGGAAAAGAGTTTATGGCAACAGAAGAACTTTTAAAAAGTATAGGAGTACCCACCTTAGGTCATATAGAAAGTCCGGGAAAGATGGAAGGTGGAGATGTTGTTTGGCTGAATGAAAAAACAGTTGCCATTGGCAGAGGGTATCGTACAAATGATGAAGGTATACGACAATTTAGAGAATTAGTAAAGGATATAGTTGATGAAGTCATAATTGTTCCTATGCCTCATGGTGATGGTGCTGATTCCTGCTTGCATCTGATGAGTATTATCAGCATGATTTCAGATGACTTGGCAGTAGTATATTCAAAATACATGCCTGTTTTTTTCAGGGAATTGCTAATAGAAAGAAATATTAAATTAATTGAGGTAAATGACAAAGAGTATGATTATTTAGGCTCAAATGTTTTAGCATTAGCACCTAAAGTTTGTGTATTGTTGGAGGGCAATCCTGAAATCAAGCAAAAATTAATTAATGAAGGTTGTACTGTTTATACATATAAGGGTCATGAAATGTCATTTCGCGGAACGGGTGGACCAACTTGTCTAACTTGTCCTATAACCAGAGTATAAAAAGGGTGTTTAAAATTATGATAGGTAATAATACAATTTTAGATGACATTGAGAAAGAAATTGAGGAAACTTTACTTTCTTATATAAATATAGAAAGCTATTCAAATACTAAAAATGAAAAAAAGGTAGAGCAATTTTTTTTAAATTATTTTTCAAGTATACCGTATTTTAAAAATACGCCAAAGTCATATGGAACATATCCAATTGAAGAAGATGCTTTGAACCGCTCAGTTTGTTATGCAGTGTTTAGAGGAAGTGGCGAAGATACAGCAGTATTAGTTCATCACAGTGATATTGTTTCAATTGAAGATTTTAAGTTATTAAAAGACTTTGCTTTTTCACCTGAAGAATTAAAAAAAGAGTTAATAAAAATAAAGGATACTTTAAGTAAAGATGTACAAAAAGATTTAGGTGAAAATACATTTTTATTTGGCAGAGGTGTGTGTGATATGAAGGGCGGAGGTTCTATTCAGATGGTATTGATGAAAAGGTACAGTGAGATTAGTAATTTTAAAGGAAATATTGTATTAATTTCAGTACCGGATGAGGAGAATCTTTCTGCAGGAATGCGTTCAGCAGTAAAATTACTTGATGAATTAAAAGCAAAATATAAACTTAAGTATACATTAATGATTAATTCTGAGCCGCATCAGAGAAAAGACTTTTCAAAGGGTATTTTTTCAGAGGGTTCTGTTGGAAAAATAATGGCATTTATTTATGTTCGTGGAGTATTGGCACATGCAGGAAAAGTATTTGAAGGATTGAACCCTCTAAATGTATTGAGTTCCATAGTAAAAAAAACAGAGCTGAATATGAATTTCAGTGACATTATTGGCAATGAAGCAGCCCCACCACCCACTTGGCTTTATTTTAGAGACAGCAAAGAGCAGTATGATGTATCTATGCCGCTTAGTACAAAGGGATGTCTTAGTTTTTTAACACTTAATCAAAGTCCTCAAAGTATACTAAAAAAAATAAATGAAATTTGTGTGGAATCATTTGATGAAGTATTAGAAGATATGAATGCTAATTACCACAAATATATGTCAGCGACAAACCAGATACAAAATGGTTTACCATGGAAAACAAATGTTGTAAATTTTTCAGAACTATATAATGAAGCTGAAAATTTATATGGTGAAAAATTTACAAAAAAGTATAAAAATAAATTAGAAATATTGGAATTAAAAATAAAAAATAATGAAATTTCAATAATAGATAGCAATTTTGAACTTGTGGAATTTATTTATGAATATATTGATGATATTTTTCCAAGAGTTGTGTATGGTTTAGTTCCACCGTATTATCCAAATGTATCAAATTTATATTTTGATAATTTGGATTTATCAATTAAGAATATCAGCAAAAAATTAACTGAGTTTACAGAAAAAGAATTTAATCAGGTATATACAAAAGAATGCTTTTATACAGGTATATCCGATTTAAGCTATTCCAGTATTATAAACACTGAAGGTGTTTTAGAATCTTTAGAGTCTTCAATGCCATTATTTGGGGGGATATATAACATACCCATTGATAAAATTTCTAGAATATCAATGCCATGTATTAATATAGGACCATGGGGCAAGGACTTTCATAAGTTGACTGAAAGGGTGTCCGTTGAAGATTTATATGAAAGGACACCAAAAATTATAAATAAGGCTATATCAATAGCACTTGAGCATGATAATTATAATAGCTCTTTATAATAGGTGGGATTATATAAATTTATAAATAAAAATATCTAGGAGGAGAAAGAAATGTTTAAAAATGTAATAGTAAGAAGGCCGGGGAAATCATTGACAGAAGGAATAACATCAGCACCGGAATTAGGAAAACCAGATTTTGAGTTGGCTTTAAAACAACATGATAGCTATATTAATGCACTAAAACAGTGTGGAGTAGAAGTCACGGTTTTAGAAGCATTAGAGGAATTTCCGGACTCTTGCTTTGTGGAAGATACAGCAGTTTTAACAAGAAATTGTGCCATAATATCAAATCCCGGTGCTGTAACTCGTAAAAAAGAATCCGGATATATGGTGGAAACAATTAAGAAATTCTATCCGGAAGATAAAATTGAATACATAAAAGACCCTGGAACATTAGAAGGTGGGGATATAATGATGGTGGGAGACCACTTTTATGCCGGTCTTTCTGCAAGAACTAATAAAGAAGGGATTAGACAATTTATAGATATATTAAAGAAGCACGGATTATCAGGTTCTGAAGTTCCTTTAGAAAAAGTTTTGCATTTAAAAACAGGAGTAAATTACATCGAGAACAATAATATGCTTGTTTCGGGTGAATTTATAGAAAAAGAAGATTTTAAATCTTTTAATAAAATTATAATACCGGAAAATGAATCTTATGCAGCAAATTGCATTTGGGTAAATGATTATGTTATAGTTCCGGAAGGATATCCAACTGTAGAGAAATCTATTAAGGATGCAGGCTATAAAGTTATAATTGTAGACACATCAGAATACAAAAAATTGGACGGGGGCTTGAGTTGCTTATCACTTAGGTTTTAATTGCTTTTATAATAAAAAATAATGGAGGTAGAAATATGTCAATATCAGATATAGCATCGATTATAGTATATGATTATTTATGGGGATTACCGCTTGTCATAATAATACTTGGAATTGGATTTTTTATTACTGTTAAAACTGAATTTTTTCAATTTACCGGATTCAAACATGCTATGAAGATTGCCTTTAATAATATCTTTGGAAAAGATAAATCAGGTAATAAAGAGGCTGGGGTTTTATCTCCATTAGAAGCAATGAGCATGGCATTGGGCACAACTATTGGAGTTGGAAATATTGGCGGAGTAGCTACTGCTATTGCGATAGGCGGACCCGGAGCTGTTTTTTGGATGTGGATTGCAGCAATGTTTGGGTTAATAATTAAAATGGTAGAAATAACTTTAGCTGTTTACTATCGTTCAAAGGATGAAAAAAATGAAGCATATGGCGGACCGAACTATTATATGAAAAAAGGAATTGGGGAAGAAAAAAAATGTCCTATGATAGCTAAAGTGTTAAGCTTTATCTTTGCATTTGGATTTCTACAGGGATATTTTATCAATATACAAACGTATACTGTATCAGAAGCTATAGCAAATACATTTGATTTTGGAATGGTCGCAGTGGCTGTTATATATACAATAGTGCTATATTTAATGATCAGTGGAGGATTGTCTTCTGTAGGTAAAATTGCTGCAAAAATCGTTCCTTTTATGTGTGTTTTCTATTTGGTTGGAGGATTATTTATAATATTTAAAAATATAATACTTCTTCCAGGTGTATTTGGCTTAATTTTTGGGAGTGCATTTACAGGATATGCAGCATTTGGCGGATTTGTCGGAGCAACGTTCTCTCAGGCAATTAAGCTTGGTATGTCGAGGTCTGTTTTCAGCAATGAAGCAGGATGGGGTTCTGCTCCTATGATTCATGCATCAGCTAAAGTAGACCATCCTGTTAAACAAGGTCTAATGGGAATATTTGAAGTATTTGTTGATACATTTATTGTTTGCAGTATAACATCAATAGTAATCATAATAACAGGGGCGTGGTCAAATGGACTAGACGGCGCAACGTTAACTTTAAGTGCTTTTGAATTAGGAATTGGAAGGTTTGGCAGAATTATTTTGGCATTAGGAGTGTTCTTGTTCGGGATTACAACATCAAGTGGTGTTTATGCACAAATAGAAGTTGTTATACGTTACTTGATAGGTGATACACCTAAGAAGGATATGATTTTATCATTTTATAAATGGACATATCCTATACCAAGTCTCATAATGGTTATGATTGCAGTTTATTATGAATTTCCGGGAGCTACAGTTTGGATTTTTTCAGATGCATCCACCGCACTTCCTATATTTGCTAATATAATTGCATTATTTATCTTGACGCCAAAGTTTGTTGAACTGCTTAAAGACTACAAGGCAAGATTCCTTGGCATTGGCAAAGTTGATACGGATTTCAAAGTATTTTATGACGATAGATTACCAAATAAAAATATGTAATAATTTGTGAAGTAATATCCTTGCCGTAAAGCATTTTTAAATAATAATACTATATTTTTACAAGATGAGTGGAGTGTCTATACAAAGTCATTTGCATAAAAATAGCAAATTAAAGCAGGGATATAAATTTTTAAATTTGTATCCCTGCAATTTTTATTTACCTTAGTTCGTGTTCTTCTTCTACAGTAGGTTGAATAGTAAAGCTGAATTTGTTTTCTCCTACACTTCTATGTGTTAAATAAATATTATATCTGGCAGTTATACCGGGGTATATCTGAACCCTAAATATATAGGCACTGTAATATTCATCTAAAACTATAGCTATAGCATAATAATCATAGTTATTTGGCATCAATTCATTTAGTTCAGGTAATTCTATGTTAGACACATTACCATTTGAATCGGTTCTGTTTCTATAGATTACTCTTCCTTCAGCATTTTCTTGTGAGGGTCCTGTAACCATAATTTTAGAAATTTCCACCATTGCACATCCTATTGGTTCGTGAGTTTTGCTATCAAATACGTAGACTTCTAAAAATCCAGCCTCAGCAGTGGAGTCATCGTTAACTTCATTATTTACAGCTGTTTTTTTGAAGAGTAAGTTTTCTGCTCGATAGGGTTTGCTTGAATATATCATTTTATTTATATCCTTTCTTAAAACTCAAGAAATCTTATAATAACAGTATATGAAAACATATGGTTTTTGTATACTGTTTAAGGATTTTAAATTCAGCATCAAAAAAGACAGATATAAAAATAATTTTCATACTGTCTCTTGTGTTTTGTTATATATCCAAAACTGTTCCAGGATTTAAAATATTGTTTGGATCAAATACTTTTTTTATACTTTTCATTAAATTTAATTCGGTTTCTGATTTCTGAAGTTTAAGGTCGTCAATTCTCAATTTTCCTATACCATGCTCGCCGGTTATTGTTCCGTTATATTTGAAGCATGTTTCAAATATTCTGCTTTTTAGCTCTTCTGCATATGGAGGCATTTTGCCATCTACTAAAACTATGTCACTGTGAATATTTCCGTCTGCTATATGAGCTGTGATATTTGTTATAGTATTATATTCTTTGGCTAGTTCTTTAAGTTCATTTAAATATGCAGGTATACTTGCCACAGGAACCGCGGTATCAAATGAATGACCGATAATATTTTTTATATATTCATAATGTTGACTCCTAATCAGCAAAAGCTCATCCTGCTCACTTTTCTTTCCTGCAAATAAAGTTTCATAGGAGTTATTTTTCTCACATATATTATTAATTTGCTTGCACGTTGCATAGAGTAAATCTTCAGTTTTTTCTGAAATAATAATCATTAAATCTGCATTGCCTTTCTTGGCTTGCCACTCTGTTCCAAGCATTTTGGCTGTTTCAACAAACAGATGTTTATCTTGATATTCAACTGCAAGAGGTGTAACGCCGCTTTTTAGTATTTCAAGAACCGCTTTTGAAGCATCGTTAAAGTTTTCAAATGGTGCTATTATTGTAGCGGAGTATTTGTCCTGAGGATAAATTTTCAGGATAATTTTTGTAACTATTGCCAATGTTCCTTCACTGCCTATAATAAGCTGCATCAAATTGTAACCGGCGTTATTTTTTATAAGTTTACCACCCAACTCCATAATTTCACCATTGGGAAGAACCACTTCCATCCCTTGAATATGCTTTCTCATCACTCCGTGCTTTACTGCTCTTGCTCCGCCTGCATTAGTTGCCGCCATACCGCCCATTTGAGCTCCTTCATCTCCCGGATGAACCGGAAAGCCTATGCCTTCATGCTTATCTAACTCTTCTATAAGTTCAAAGAGAGTAACTCCGGCTTCGAGAACTGCAACCATATTATCTTCGTCTATTTCAATAATTTTATTTAATCTTTCCGTAGATAATATTATGCTTTCCTTTGTTGGTATACATGCACCACAAAGCCCTGTGCCACCGCCGCGAACTACAACTGGAATATGATTTTTATCGGCACATTTCATTATCTTTGATATTTCATTCGCATTCTTAGGTTTTAAAACTATGGAATCTTCATTAGCATGTGGTCTCATTATATGTTCGATTTCATCATATAGATATGATGCCTTTTGTGAAATATCATTTATTAAAAAATCTTCTCCGACAATTTTGGCTAATTTATCTTTTACTTCAATATTCAAATCAATATCCTCCTTTTATAAATCTCTTATGAGATTAGGGACTATTTCATATATATCTCCTACATATCCGTAATCAGCTATAGAAAAAATCGGTGCAGATGGGTCTGAATTTATTGCTATTATTAGATTTGACTCCTTCATACCTGCTAAATGCTGAGGTGCCCCTGAAATACCGCAGGCAATATAAATTTTGGGTTTCACTCTATTTCCGCTATATCCAACTTGATACGCGCTGCTGACCATACCGGCATCAACCAGCGCTCTTGATACACCCATAACTCCACCTAATTTTTTAGCGAGAGTTTCAATCATTCTTAAATCTTCCTTTTTCTTTATACCTCTGCCTGCTGCCACAACTATTTCGGCTTCTGTAATATTTACATCGCTGTCACAAATGGTTTCAATTATTCTGGCTTTTTCGTAACTATAAAAATATGGTTGGAGTTCAACTATATTTATTGCTTTTTTTATGTTTCTTTCAGCCTCTTTAAACTCTTTATATCTGACTGTTGCCATTTGGGGATACTGAGCAGTTTTAATATATGCCAGTATATTGTCACTGAATGCAGGTCTAATCTGAATTAAATGACCTTCTTCATCTATTTTTAAATCAGTGCAATCGGCTGTGAGCCCGGTTTTTAAAGCTGCAGCTATTCTTGGCGCAAGCGATCTGCCAAAATTAGTAGCTCCCACAAGAACTATTTCCGGTTTTTCTTTATTTATAAATTGCACGATATTTTGTTTATACAGGTATTCTTCAGCATGTGAAAAAATTTCTGATTTCATGAAATATACCGTATCAGCACCTCTATAATTAAGCTCTCTGACATCAATACCATCATTACCAAGAAATAGGCAATTCAGCGGAGAGTTAAGTGCTTGTGCCAACTCTTTCCCTTTGTTTAAAAGCTCATAACTCACCTTGTGTATATCTCTGTTATTTTGTTCGGCAATCACCAAAATTCCTTTATATTCGTTCATGATTTCACATCCCCACATTGGTATTCATAATAATTTCTTTTTTTATGGCTTCTTTAAAAGAAATATAATCATCTTTGTAAATTTTACTTGTTCTCTCTAATGGAACAGGAATTAGAATTTTTGAAACCTTAGTCGGAGAACCCTTAAAGCCTGTATCATTTTCACTTATATTCTCAATCAATTCATTTAAGGAAATTTTTTTTACTTCTACTTCCAAAGATTTTAATTTTCTGTTTACGGTAGGTAATTTTGGTACATTTATGTTTTTTGTTACTCCAATTAGAGCCGGAAGATTCATCTTTCTAACTTGCTTGCTGGAAAATAAATTTTCAATGACTATTTCTATTTCTGTTTTATTTATATCGTTTATTTTTTCAACATAATAAGCATGGGGAATATCCAAAAATTCTGCTACTTCCGCTCCTACCTGAGCGGTATCTCCATCTACGGACTTTTCTCCACAAATTATTAAATCATATTTCCCAAAATATTTAATAGCAGCAGCCAAAGTTTTGGCTGTAGCAAATGTATCAGAACCGCTAAATTTGCGGTCAGTAATCAAAACAGTATTATCACAACCTCTTGCAAATGCATCTCTTAAAGATTTCTCCGCACTAGGTGGACCCATTGTTAAGACTGTTACCGTTGCACCAAGTTTGCTTTTTAAGTCAATTGCTGCTTGTAAAGCATTCATATCAAAAGGATTTATTTCAGATTCTGCAGATGATCTGTTGACTACACCCTTTTCACTATCAAACTTTACTTTTTGCATGTCAGGTACTTCTTTAATAAGTACAAGTATGTCCATTTATTTTCTCCTTATTTATTTATATATTTCTATTAACAAATGTCATTATATAACGTCAAGGTAAAGAGGTCTTACCACTAAAATATTATATCACGAATATACATAACATGCAAGGGAAATCGTTATATAAAACAGAAAATAATGCATAATAAATCTTAATAAATTATTTATGCATTGAAAAATTGCTTTTTTTGGTGTAAAATATACATAGATATATATAGCAATATGTTTAAGGAGAAGTTATGTTTGAATCAATAGAAAATAAAAAAATATCGCAAGTAGTTATTGAACAAATTCAAGATATGATTATGAGTGGTGAGCTTAAAAACGGAGACAAGCTTCCACCTGAGAGAGAATTGACACAAGCCTTAAACATAGGTAGACCTGCACTTAGAGAGGCACTAAAGGCACTTGAAGTGATAGGGCTAATTGAAAGTCGTCATGGTCAGGGGAATTTTATTGTTAATAATACAGAAAATAGTTTTTTTAAGCCTCTTTCACTTTCTTTTAAATTGTCTAATGGTAACATAGAAGACATACTTGAGCTTAGACATTTATTAGAAAATTATACGGTCAAGCAGGCTGCCACATATGCAAATAAAGAAGATATTCAAAGATTATATGAATTGTATGAAAGCTTAGTTAATGCTGAAACCACAGAACTTAAATCGCATTTTGACAAGGAGTTTCATTATGAGATAGCTAAAATAAGCAAGAACACCTTAATTAATAATTTGCTTGAAAGTACATCATATTTATTTGATAATTTTATAAGTAAAACCCTCGGTATGTCTTTTACCGGAGAAGATTCAATAGATAAATTGTACGAAGAACATTTAAACATTATTAAGGCTATTGAAAAACATGATCCCGAAGAGGCTGCAAAATGTATTTTCTTACACCTGAACAAAATTGACAGAGGCATGTTAATAGAATAATAAAATATTAAAGGGATATAACATTTGTCGTTCAATGTTATATCCCTTATAATTTTCAAATAAAAGCAGCTTTATGCTATTCCAAATAAATTCGTCAGTATAACAATAATCGGCAATGCAATAATTGTTTTTTCCAGAAATATAATCAAAAGTCCCTTGAAATTTATCGGCATTTTAGATGTTATGATAAGTGTTCCGACTTCAGTCATATATATAATTTGAACTAATGAAAGTATACCTATAACAAACCTGGTTTTTAAAGAAACAATATTAGCTGCCAGTATTGCAGGAATAAACATGTCGGCAAATCCAACTATCGTAGCAGGTGCAGCAGCAAATGCTTCTTCTAATCCCAATACTTGAAGATAATATCCAAATGGAAGGGACAGCCAATTGAATATTGGTGTGTACGTCGCCAAGACGAGTGCAATGGTCCCAAATGACATAACGAGTGGAGTAAGGGCGAATATAATACCAAGAAACATTTCCACACCTTTATATAATGTTCCTTTTAAGCCAGGCGCTGTTTCAGCTTTTGCTACTGCAAGGTGCAAGGCCCACTTAGATTTAGTCATACCTTCAGGTTCCACTTCATTTATTTGCTTGCCGGCTGCCGCATAATATTCGTCGGAATATTTGCTCAGAGGAGGTATTCTTGTCATAATAACAACGCTTAGTATACCTGTAATAGCCAATATAATGTAAAATGGTATAAATAAGTGGTCTACCTTAAGCATTGCTGCTATTACGAGACAAAAAGGAAGCGAAACTGCTGAAAAGCATGTTGCTATTGTTATTGCTTCTCTGGCATTATAATATCCTTGTTCATATTGAGTAGTTGTTAATACTACACCTACGTTGCAGTTTCCTACCCACGAAGCAACTAAATCTATAGCAGATCTACCTGGAAGTTTAAATAGTGGTTTTGTAAAATTTCTTATAATTGTTCCTGTATAATCCATGATGCCATAATCCATCAAAAGCGGGATTAAAAATGATGCAGCAAAAAACCATGCTACAAGTGTAGCCAGCAAAGACATCATAGTTCCGCCGGTATCACCGGAAATTATAAATTCCGGACCTGTTTTTGTTAATACTAATATTGCTACAACAGAACCAATGATCCTAAAAACTAAGTATAAATTGCTGGTTACAAAGAGTTTGCTTAATAGCTTGTTGTCAATTATTGCCTTAGGCTTCATAAATGTTGTGATTGTGGAAAAAATTGCAGATACTAAGATTACTGCTGTTATTAAAATAGGTGCTGCAGGTTTGATTGCGCCGGCCAGCCATTCTGAAATAATTCCAATGGGAATATTTATTGCTCCATTCCAGGGAACAGGACAAAGAAATAAAAATACACCAATGATTGAAGGTACTAAAAATTTCATAATTCTTTTATTATCTAATTTTTTTATGTTACCATTTTCGTTCATTACTTACCTCCTTTATATTCTAAAAATATCCATTTTTTCTATTCTGTCAAAAGCATCTTTAAGCTTTTCAACTCCAACAGTACAGGCAATTCTCACATATCCTTCCCCACATTCACCAAACGCAATTCCAGGTATGGTCAGAACATGCGCTTCTTTAAGTATAATGTCACTTGCATCAATAGAATTTAGTCCTGTTTTTTTTATGTTTACAAATAAATAAAATGTCCCCTTCGGACTTAGTACAGACATGTTAGATATTTCGTTTATTCTTTCTGCTGCATAGAAAACTCTCTTCTTATATTCGGCAATCATATCTGTCTGAACTATTTCTCTGTTTCTCAATGCATATATCGCACCGCGCTGAGAAATAGAAGGTGCTGTAAATACAACATTTTCGTTAATTTGCTGTATTGTCTTTATTATGAAGTCCGGAGCTATTATATTACCGATTCTCCAACCGGTCATTGTAAAGTTTTTAGAAAAACTGTTAATAATTATCGTTCGTTCTTTCATACCATTAATTGAAGCAATAGGTACAAATGGTGCATCATAACTAAAGGATGTATATATATCATCAGATATCACTATTAAGTCATATTTAATTGCAATATCTCTTATACCTTCCATTGTTTTTATCGATAATGTATTTCCGGTAGGATTATTTGGAGAATTAATTATTAATGCTTTTGTTCTTTCCGTAATTAAACTTTCAAGTCTTTCAATATTTATTTGAAAGTCTTCACTTTCATAAGTGTTCAGCGGAACGGGAATTCCTCTTGCCAGCTCTACTTGTTGAGGATATGGAGTAAAAAAGGGTGCCTGCAGTATTACTTCATCACCATCATCCAATATTGCTTCAAGAACCAAATACATACCTAAACATCCACTTGCTGAAATAAAGATTTCTTCATCATTAAATGATAGGTCGTATTCCTCTTTGTAAAATTTTACTATTTCACTCCTAAGTTCAGGATCGCCCCTGAAATCAGTGTACTTTGTATGACCCAATTTAGCATCTCTCATAGAATTTTCTATTATTATGTCATGAGTTATTAAATCGGGGTCTCCTAAGCTTAAATCAATTACATCATCAAATTGTTTTGCCAATTCATCCACTTGACCCATAGGGGTAGATTGATCTTTCCAATACCTTTTTGAAATAAATTTATTTTTCATAATTCACCTCGTTTCTATATTTTTATTGCGTGGTAAGACCTCAACAACATTATACCACACATGCTTAATTATGCAAGCGTTTTTTTACATAAAAATTACTCATCAAAAAAATTTTGATAAGTAATTACTAATTTTTATAAATTTCTAATTAAATTATGCAGCACTTACAAATACATAGATATTTATGATTAAAAATCATAATTCCAATAGATAATTTTTTATATTTAATTATAAAGTTAATTGAGTTTCTATCCTAACATTATTTACTCTAATTGTCAAACATTTAATATTGAAATATAAATATATAAATATACTCAAAAACCATTTTTGAACTTAATTATTTTTTTAATTTGCCGATAAGTATTATGTTACAGCTAATATTGTTAAATATAATTTAAAGTTAGTGTAAAAAACTCAGCATAATATAAGAGGGCAAAAATGAATAAAACAGAAAAAAACTTTTTAAAAATAGTTAAAAAAAGAATTGCAATATTAAAGACTGTTATAGTATTGCTTATTAGTTTTTTAATTATTATTATTGCTATTGTAATCAATAATAGTAACAAACATGATATTATAATAAATATTCTTAACAGACAACAAATGCTTACGCAAATGATATCGAAAGATGCAAATAGAAAATTAATTATTTTAAAGGCAATGTCGCAAGGAATATTTCTGCAGAGCGAAGACGTTTTAACTGATAAAGTTTCTTTGCTTAATAATTCTCTTGAAAACTCTATGGACGAATATGAATCAAATATATATTATTTAAAGAGCGGACTTGTAAAACATCAAGATACTACCATGAACTTTAAACAATTATTTAAAGATACATCAATCATCGATTACATAAATGAAACTGAATTAATTGATTTTAATATTCCAGTTAAATTTATAATTAATAGCAATATATCAAATATGGAGACTGAAAAAGCAATTCTTACAATTAATACAAATAATGAAATGTTATTGACAGAATGGAATCAAATTTCTAATGTATTAGCTGATTATCAGAAAAAAATTGCTATAAAATATTTTGTTATTTCAATTATTATTTTTATTATTTTTTCCATTATGTTATTTGTTTCATTTTTTGAATTAAAAAAATATATAATTGAACCCTTAAATGAATTGTATAATGGTATTAGAAATTTTGGTGTTATCAATCGAAATGATAATAAATTTTTTTCTACAAAAAAAGAATTAAAGCCGGTAATTAATGATATTAATTCTATGTTTGACAAATTAAATAAATTAATTGAATTGATCGGCAACTTAAATAAAGATGTATCATTTGATGGGATTTTAAATTATATATATTTATCTTTCTCTGAATTTATACCGTATTCACATATAGGAATAGCATTGCTGAAAAATGATGGTAAAGTATTAGAAGCATCATATGGGATTTCTGATACATCCCTTGATGGATTGCCAAAGAAGCTTGTTGGAATAAAAGAAGAGGTTAGCAAAACCAGTCTTGAGGGCATAATTAAGAATAAAACGCCAAGAGTTATTGACGATTTAGAATTATATACAAAAAATAGCAATGCTGAATATAATAAAATATTAATTGAAGCCGGAATCAAATCTTCCATTTCTTTACCTTTAAAAATAAATCAAAAACCGGTGGGTGTAATATTTTTTTCAAGCGTTCATAAAAATATTTATAAACAAGAGCATATTGCATTTTTAGAAACTCTATCGGATAGTATTGCAATTAGTCTCAATAAGAATATTTTTATAGATGAAATGCTGTACAGTACTTTACTTGCACTTGCAAAGATGGCAGAGGCCAGAGATGAGGACACAGGTGAACATCTTGACAGAATGAAAGAATATTCAGTTAAAATTGCGGAATTTTTACTTGACGATCATGTTTATGATGATTTAATTTCTGTTAGTTTTATTAAAGATATTGAGAGATTTAGCCCTATGCATGATATAGGCAAGGTCGGAATTAGAGATGGTATTCTATTAAAGCCCGGTCAGCTTACAGATGATGAGTATGAACAAATGAAAAAACATACTATTTATGGAGCAGATGTATTGCGTGCCGCAGAAGGAAATATAGTTAAACAAAGTCATAGTATGTTTGTCATGGGAATTGAAATTGCGGAAGGACACCATGAAAAGTGGAACGGAACAGGATACCCATACAGACTGTCGGGAAATGAGATTCCTCTGAGTGCCAGGATTGTTGCAATAGCAGACGTGTTTGATGCATTAACCAGTAAAAGACCATATAAAAATGCTTTTCCATTTGAAGAATCGTTTGAATTAATAGTCGAAGGGAAGGGAAATCACTTTGACCCAAATATAGTAAATTCATTTATAAATCATAAAGAAGATATATATAAATTATATATGAGTTTTAAAAATTAAATTATAAAAAAGCCTAAATGTAGGTATTTCACATTTAGGCTATGTTTTACTAAGTATTAACGTAAAGTTTTTAGGGCATTGCTCCAAGCTATAACCTGATTCAATAAAGTGTTTACTTCTGCTTCATGCCGAGGATCTGGATTAAAAACACTCATGTTTTCAAAGTCGGTGAAAAGAGATAACATAACTTGAGCTCGAACATCAGCAATTTGTAATTCAGCCATTATTAACCTCAACTGTTCTACTGCTCGTGCACCGCCGGCACTGCCGTAACTTACAAAACCAGCAGCTTTATTGTTCCATTCAGTTGATAAAAAATCAATTGCATTTTTTAGAGCCCCTGAAGTGGAATGATTGTATTCTGGCGTAACAAATATGAAACCATCAAATTCTTCTATTTTTGCTGCCCAATCTTTTGTATGTTGTTTAGAATACTGATGCATTGCCGCCGGCATTGGTTCATCAAGAAGAGGCAAATTGAAATCTTTTATATCAACTATTTCAAACTCTGCATCATTTCTTTTTTTCGATATATCATAAACCCAATTTGCAACAGCTTCTCCATTGCGACCCGGACGTGTACTTCCAATAATTATAGCTATTTTACTCATAATATTTCCTCCTAATAATTTTTATATCTTATATATACCCAATATAACATTAAAATAACACTATTAAATAAAATTTTAATATTTAAATTAATTAAATTAGAAAATAAAAATAAATTTGAAATATATAATAATTATATGTTATAATTATTAGTAAATATTAGAAATAATATTTATGGAGCGGTATCGAAGTGGCTATAACGGGACTGACCCGAAATCAGTTGAACCGTAAGGTTCCGTGGGTTCGAATCCCACCCGCTCCGTTAAAAAAGGAGATGAAATAAAGTGGAAAATAACAAAAATATTAAGGTAGGAATAGGTTTTGCAACAGGTCGAAAAAGCTTTCAAAAAGTTTTAAAAACTTATGTATACAACTGGAGGGAATGTGGTTTAACAGGCAAGGAAAACGTAAGCTTAAACTTGTTGGTGGCATATGACCTAAAATATTCAGATACAAAATCGACAGATTATACAAATGTAAGTACAAAAATCCTTGATTTAGTCGACGATACTTACTTTATAGGCAATACCGCGATTCAAAAAGAAATTGATTATTTGAAGGACAATAATGTTATAAATGAAGAAGATGCACAGTTGTTTTTTAGAGGTGGCTATGCGGCAAAGAGAAATTCGGTTCTCTATACAGCCATGAAAAATAAAATTAATTACTTGATTTTTTTAGATGACGATGAATATCCAATAGCAGTTACGAACACTCGCTCTAGTGCTATATGGGGCGGTCAACAAGTGTTATCAACCCATTTAAAATACATAGATGGTGCAGATATAACAAACGGTCACCATTGCGGCTATATTTCACCAATACCGTATATTAAGTTTAATAATGATATGACAGAGGACGATTTTAGGCTATTTATAGAGGCCATAAGCAATGATATAATTAATTGGGATACTATACGTTCTGTTATGAATAACGGCGGAGTCACATATGCTGATACAAAGATTTTGGTAAATCAAGATGCAGAAGAGGTGCAAGAAGTCAATCATACTAAATTTATATCGGGAGCTAATTTATGTATAAATTTAAAGAAATCAGAAAGAGTATTGCCGTTTTATAATCCACCGGGTGCCAGGGGAGAAGATACTTTTTTAAGTACTTGTTTAAGTAACAGAAGAGTGTTGCGTGTACCATGCTATGCATTTCATGATGGATTTTCTACATATAATCATCTTATGGATGGAGTATTACCAACAAAATTAAAATATATACAAGCAGATTCGGAAAAAATTGTGACGCGTTTTTACCGAGCTTGTATTGGGTGGATTAGATATAAACCTTTACTAATTTATATAACACAAAGAGAAAATTATGAAACTAAAATAGAAGAAATGAGAAAACAACTCAAAGTTACACTCCCAAAAATTTGCACTTATTTTGGAAGAAAAGATTTTATGAATATTTTAAAAGAATTAGAACGGTACAATAATAATGTAGAAAAACACTACAATCAATTTATTAAAACCCAAGAAATTTGGACAAAAATAAATGAATTTTTAAATAAGTAATATTGTATTAAATTAAGGCACTTTTTTTGTAACACAATTTGAATAGATGAATATACTAAGCTGTGTCCAAATTATATTTTTATAGTGACATGAAATGCAATAATAAATATAAAAAAAATTACCCCTAAAATGCATACTGAACATATCAATATTCGTCGTGAGGTACATCTAAAAAGATAAAACACTTCTAAAAACACCTGTATTAATTGAAAAATGAAGATAAGCAGTTTTTGCTAAACTTTTAAATTCTAATCAATTGCAATGCATGAATATGTAATAGCAAATTGCATATTGAGATATTATCATAAATCAATCAGAAAATTAAAAAAATATTTTGAATAGGGATTGACACTATTGTCACGATATAATATAATATGTGTGAAAACATTTCCGTATGATATTACAATTAAATATGTGACTGCTTTATTTGCGAGAATATTGAATGAAATTTAAACCAATATTATAAAACAAATTAAAACCAGCTAAATAGTCTATTTTTTATAGACATATTTTGGCTGGTTTTTTGTTGTTTATAACTTAGTTGAAAAGATTTAATTTGGAAAGGAGGTTCTTTTTTAAATTTTATAATAAATAAAAACCAGGAGGTTGTATATGGAAAAGAAAAATTTTAAAATTAAATTGTATCACAAGATTTTTATCGGTTTAATCTTAGGTGTTATTGTTGGAATTATTTTTAGTAATATGGGTGGACCCGAAAATTCTGCTGTGGCAGAAATTCTAAAAGTTTGTGTATTTGTGGGTAATTTATTTTTAAGATTAATAAAAATGGGCATTGTACCATTGGTATTTTTCTCAATAACCAGCGGAGTAATCAGTTTAGGAGATATAAAAAGATTGGCAAACACTGGTGTAAGAACAGTATTATTGTTTTTGGCCACCTCTGCCGGAGCGGTAACAATAGGTTTAATATTGGCTAATATTATTCATCCCGGTGCAGGTATGGACTTAGGATCAGTAGCAGCTGATAGTGTTGAAATTAAAGAACTCCCGGGGATTCTTGATTCCATATTAGATTTCTTTCCCCAAAATCCTATAGCTTCCATGGCTGATGGTACAATGCTTCATGTTATATCGTTCTCAATCTTTGTAGGAATTGCGTTGATTATGGTTGGTGAAAAAGCAAAACCTGTCAATGAGTTCATTGAAATCTGTTCAGAAACTATGTTTAAGATAATAGAAATAGTAGTAAAATTTACACCGTATGGAGTTTTTGGATTAATGGCAAATGCTACTGCCCAATTTGGTGTTGAAATTTTTGGACCAATTTTGAAGTTTATTGTTACAGACTATTTATCAGCTATAATATTTACAATACTTATATTATGGGGGTTGTGTTTGGGATTAATAGTTAAAGTCAACCCTATTAAGTTTTTTAAAAAGGCTTTTGAGCCTTGGTTAATTGCATTTAGTACTTGTACATCCTCGGCTGCATTACCGGTAGCGATGAAAGTTTCTAAGGAAATTGGTATTCCTGAAGAAAATTCAAGTTTTGTACTCCCTTTAGGTGCAACAATGAATATGAATGGTACATGCATTTACTTTGGTATTATTGTAGTGTTTGCAAGCCAGTTGTACGGTATGAATTTATCAATTGCTACTCAAATTATGCTTGTATTTCAGGCTACATTACTTGCAGTAGGATGTGCGGCAGTTCCGTCAATAGGATTGGTTATCAGTATAACTTTACTTGAAAGCATGGGTCTTCCTTTAGAAGCAATTGCTTTGGTTGCAGGTATTTATCGTATTGTTGATCAAATACATACCGCTACAAATTCTCATGGAGATTTAATTGTTGCAGCAGTTGTTTCTAAACTTGAAGGTACATTTGACTATGACAAATTTAATATGGAAAAAGTTGATATTACACAAAATTAATATATTTAAGGAGAAGTGGATATGAGTTTAAATAAGGCACCTAAGAATCAAGTATTTTATCGTAATCAAAATTGGAATTATCCTAAAATTGTAAGAGGTGAAGGAGTTTTTCTTTATGGTGAAAATGGCAAAAAATATTTGGACGCTTGCTCAGGATCGGCAGTTGCTAATATTGGTCATGGAAATAAGGAAGTTGCAGAATATGCTAAAGAACAAATGGAAAAAGTAGCTTTCACTCATTTGTCAAGGTGGACTGTCGATACTATTGAAGAATGCGCGAAAAAATTATCAGAATGGACACCGGGAGATTTGAATCACGTTTATTTTGTATCAGGAGGTTCGGAAGCAACAGAATCTGCACTAAAACTTGCAAGACAATATTTTGTCGAGAGAGATGGACAGTCAAGTAAGTGGAAGGTAATTTCTAAATGGAATTCATTTCATGGAAATACTATTGGAGCATTGTCAATGACTGGAATAACAGGTCGAAAGAAAGTTTATGATCCGATTTTAATACAATTTCCTAAAATTCCTCAGTTTTATCACTATAGAAATCAATGGGGATGTGAAAGCCTAGAAGAAACAAGTATAAAATGTGCTCTTGCATTAGAAGAAGAAATATTGAGGCAAGGACCTGAAAATGTAATGGCTTTTATCAGTGAACCGGTGGTTGGTTCATCTGCACCGGGAATTCACCCTGCGCCTGTTTATTTTGAAATGGTAAGACGAATCTGTACCAAATATGATGTTTTATGGATTGATGATGAAGTTATGGCAGGCTGTGGGAGAACTGGAAAGAAAATGGCCATTGAGCATTTTGGAGACGTCATTCCTGATATTATTTGTACAGCTAAAGGCATGAGTTGCGGTTATACACCTATTGGAACAGCAACAGTAAATGATGAAATATATAACACAATTATGGTAAATGGCTCCGGTAGTTTCCACCATGGTCACACATATGCCGGTAACCCGTTGTCAGCAGGTATTTCATGGAAGGTAATGAGTATTATTGAAAGAGAAGGCTATGTTGACAATAGTTCAAAACAAGGGGAATACTTAATAAATAAAATGCAAGATTTGTACAAATATCCTATAGTAGGTGATATCAGAGGAAAAGGCTTAATGATTGGCTTAGAATTTGTAAAAAATAAAGCAACTAAAGAACCTTTCGACACTAATGTAAAACTAAACAGTAAAATAACAAATAATTGCATTGATGCAGGAATAGTACCATATCCTGGAGGTGGTTCAGTAGATGGAGTCAGAGGAGATCATATATTAATAGCACCACCAATTAATATCACTAAAAAAGAAGTTGATATATTATATGATGGATTAGAAATGGCTATTAAGAAAACATGCGAAGAAGTAATATAATAATAAATTTTGGGAGGTGGCTTATGGAGAAGCTAATTATAACAATTGCACCTACTGGGAATGTTCCAACTAAGGAAAACAATCCAAGTTCTCCATTGACAGTTGAAGAAATAATTGCAGATATAAAAAAATGTAAGGACTTAGGTGCCTCTGTTGCACACATTCATGTGAGAGATGAAAACCTTAAGCCTACAAGTGACAGAAAGTTATTTGAAAAGGTATTAAATATGCTTGATGAAGATAAGGTGGATATAATTAAGCAGGTGTCGACAGGTGCCAGAGGAGGAGAAAATTCTATAGCATGGAGAAGTCAAATGTTGGATTTGCCTAATGCTGATATGGCTAGTTTGTCAACAGGTTCTTCCAACTTTCCAAGTTCAGTAAATGCTAATTCACTTGAATTAGTGGAAGCATTAGCTAAAAAAATGCTGGATAACAATATAAAACCTGAAATAGAAGTATTTGATACCGCAATGCTATTTCAAGCACTGTTCTATCAAAAAAAAGGCATATTAAAAGGACCTCTTCATTTTAATTTTGTATTAGATGTTAAAGGATCTATGCCAGCTACTCCTAAGAATTTAATGTTCTTAGTTGATAATCTTCCTAAAGATGCAACCTGGAATATATCAGGTATAGGCAATTCTCAAGTGCAAATGATAACTATGGCAATAGCTATGGGAGGACATGTGAGAACGGGGCTTGAGGATGTTATTAAATATGATGATAAAACATTGGCTACTAATGAAATGCTTATTAAGAGAGTAGTAAATATTGCAAATGCAGTAGGTAGAGAAATAGCAAATGTTGATGAAGCAAGAAGTATATTAGGGATAAAATAAATAATATAAACCAAAACTGCAAATGCAAATCCATTGTAGTTTTGGTTTATTTGATATGTTAAAATAATTTTATAATTCTTGACATAAGATGTATGTAAATATATCATGCTATTATAATATTTATGTGATAGGAGGGTTACACTATGCGAGAAGGTTTTAAAACTCATTATAGCGAGGAAACTGTATATTTTATTTCATACGTCCGACTTCCGGAAAATATCCCTGCATCGCTGTTCAACGGGTATGTAGGGGTTGGATTAGTTATTAATTATAAAACAGGTATAATAGAAGATAATAGTTGTACATTAGTTACTGCAGTAGCTAAGAAATTTTTAAATGATTTGATTATAGGATACAACATATATGAAAATGATGGTATAGAACCATTAATTGGTGTTATTAAAACCAGATTTAATGGAGCTTCACAGAAATGCGTAGCGGCTATATTAAGAGATGTTTATAAAAAATTTTGCAGATGGAAGGTTGAAAATAACCTCTGATTATAAGAAGATTGTGTTTATTTAAAATGTAGTTTTGAATGAATAGTTTTTTAATGGGGCTTGCTTTAAAAAATCATTGACATTCTCTTATATTTTAAGTTATAATGTATTTTGTCGTAAAACACAATACGGAGAGATGTCCGAGTGGTTTAAGGAGCACGCCTGGAAAGCGTGTATACGGGGAACTGTATCTGGGGTTCGAATCCCCATCTCTCCGCCAAAATTGAAATTGCAACAATTTGAATCAATTTATAGTTATATAAAATGAAATTTCGCCAATGTTTCGCCAATTCAAAAAAATAATAAAAAAGAGCTTAAACAAAAAGGCTCTTTTATTTTTTATATAAATTTATCATTCAAGACTGATAAGGCATCGTTCTTTCTTTCTTTTAATACATGGGTGTATATCTGAGTCGTTTCAATAGAACTATGACCTAACAATCTTGATACGGTCAATATATCTACATTTTCCATTATTAACGTAGTTGCAAATGTATGTCTTAGAGCATGAAATTTTTTATATTCTACTCCAGCCCTTTTTAATAATCTTTGCCATGATGTAATAAGTGATTTAGCTAATATATAGGTGCCTACAGAGGAAGGAAACAGCAAATTATTTTCTGTATATAAAGGACCTAATTTTAATCGTTCCTCAGCTATAAGCTTATTTAATCCTTTTAATTCTTTTTTTAATGCATTATTTACGGTTAAATCTCTTGTGGAGTTTTTAGTTTTTGGTTTTGTAACTTTGAGCTCATAATGATATTTTGTGCCTTCTACATCATCAAATATTTTTAATTTTTTTAGAGTTTTATTGATATTAATAATATTATCTTTAATATCAGCTTTATCTAACGCTAATATTTCCCCTTCTCTTGCACCTGTAAATAAAGCAAATGTAATTAAATATCTGATCTTGGTATGTCCAGCAGCATCTATTATTTTTTTAATTTCATTTTGGGTAAATGTTTCAACGGGTTTGTCATTGTTATTAATTTCATCTTCGCTTGGTTTTGGCAATTTTAAACCTTTTAATGGATTTTTAGCAATATAAGTTTCGGATTCAGCATATCTAAGGAATTTATTTAATAATTTATGAAGAACTGTAACTTGTGTTATAGATTTACCTTCTTTAAATAACAATTCATTGTAGTACTGTTGAACTGTTATTTTTTTTATGTCTGATACATTTACATATCCTATAGTTTTGTTTTCTATATAATTTCTATATACACCTTCATATCTTTCAAAAGTAGATGATTTATTTCCATTATATCGTTCAATTTGCCATAACCATATATGCATGGCTTTGCTTAGACTCTGCTTTCCTAACTCTGGATTGACACCCTGGGCAATCTCATCTAAATATTCACGCTTCTTTTTTTCAGCATCACTTTTAGAGCTTCCATAGAAATTTTTATATACAGGATTTCCTTTATTATCTTCGCCTATACGTGCCCTAACTCTGAAATAGTCTTTGCCACTTGCAGTTGCATTTGTCTTTGGTTTGTTTGCCATTTATTACACCTCACTTAAATAGCTTTTTAAACACATCAAATATGCTAAATGTTGTTTTATTGTACACTTTATTGTACATAGCCTTTTTGGGGTCACGTATCCATCCTATGCCCTTTTTACCATACAAAGGATTGATAGCGCCTTTGATTTCTCTTTTAATCCTTCCAGTAGTACGAGCTTTAATGCTTTTCTTTATGCTTGGTTTTCTTAGTCCAATTTTCATATATTTACACACTCCTTACTTTTTCTTTTAACTATTCTAATACTTCTTTATTTGTAAGCGATGGAAAGTATTGAAACGAATCATTTTCAAAGTCTTCATTTTCTAAACTTATTCGTTTATATTTTGATTCAATAGTTTTACCTTTATATTGGTCTATGCATGTTAATTCGCCAATTCTTTTTAATGCTTCCTTTTTACCAATATCATTTAGTTTCTGATAATTTTCAATAATTTCTTTTGCATCATTTCCAAAATATTCACTGAGTAAATTAAAAATCATGTAGATAGATAATTCTCTATCTTCTTCTTGCTCTTCTTGTTGTGTTTTTTCCTTTTCCCACCCCAATAAAACCAAGACGGATTTACCAAAGGCCATAGCAATATCATCCACCAATTCAGGATCAATTTCAATTTCTCCATTTTCTATTTTTTCTAATAAATTAATATCCTTTTTAGTTATTTTAGATAATTCTTCTAAAGTATATCCTTTATTTAAGCGTGCATTTTTTATTTTTTTCCCCATTAATTTATTATCGTAATATATTTGTGGATTATTCTGCCACCCCATTAAGAAAGCCGGAGTTGTTTCTAATATTTTAGCAAATATTTTAATTTTGGACTGAGGAATATCTGTTTCTCCCATTTCTATTTTGTTAATTGAAGAACGTGATTTATAACCTAACTTTTTTGCAAGTTCATCTTGCGAATATCCTAATTCTTCTCTTCTTTGTTTAATTCTTGCTGCTAGCACATTCATATGTATATCCTCCATTAAAAAAAACAATAACATATTGTTTAATATAAATCAACAATAAAATATTATTATTAAAAAAATGTTGACAATAAATCTACAAGATGATAATATGAGGATGTAGAAAATAAATCTACAATATTATAAGGAGGTAATTTATGACTGACACTTTAAAACTTAGGGCTGCTATTCTACAATCTGGATTAAGTAGAAGGGAAATTGCCAAAATACTAGGTATATCAATGTTTACACTACATAAAAAAATCCATAATGTAACAGAATTTAAAGCAAGTGAGATTGCATTATTGACTAAAGTATTAGACATTAGCGATAAAGAAAGCATTTTTTTTGTCAACTAAGTAGAATTAAATTCTACAAAAGGAAAAGAAGATGTAATGTTTGGTAATATGATATTGATTAAAAAACAAAAATAACGACATAAAATCGTTGATAAGTGCTACAAACTAGGCATTTTTGCAAATGTTTTTAAAAAAAATAAAATCGATTTGAAATTATGGATAAAAAATGATATAATGATTTCAATGAACTAATAAATACTACAAATACTACAAATACTACTATTACTATATAATACATTTCTATAAAAAATATATATAATTGGAGAAACTACATGCCGGAAGATTTAAAAGCATTACTTAATGATTTAGATGAAGAAGAAAAATACAAACTGTACTACTTTATTAAAGGCTACTGCAAAAGCGATATTGATTAATCAATATCGCTTTTGTGATTAATGTCAATTGTTACTATTTAATTTTTTTAGAAAATCATAAACTAATTTAAGATTTTCTGTGTCTTTAATTTCTGATACCATATCCATAATTTCTTGGGATGGGTCACGCCCAACGTTGTGCAAATTTTCTAATTCGTATAATGAATATCCAAGATTATTAGCTATTGCTTCTAATTCTGATATATTTATTCTTTCAAAATTATTATTAAATATATCTTCCACCGTTTTCTGTTGTAATTTTGTATTTATAGCCAATTGTTCATTTGTTATATTTTTTTCTTTTTTAATCTCAATTAGTTCCTTGACTGCATAATCAAAGAATCCCCTTGTAAAATAATCTTGATTCGAAAAATACTCATCTCTTTTATCTGTAACGCCGAATAGATAATCAGTAGTTACTTCAAAAAATTTTGATAGTTTTATAATATCTACCAAATTTAATTTTTTGGTATTTTTTATTCCTACTTCTAAGTTGACATATGGAATCTTTAAAATATCAGATAATTGTTTTAAGCTTATTTTTTTCTCTTTTATCAACTCTTTAACTCTATTTGTAGGTGGCACAATATCATCTATTCTTGTAATTTCCTCTCTTCCTAAAAGATAATCAATGGAAATATTAAAATAATCAGCAATTTTCTGTAATTTATCTTGTTTAGGTATACTCTTTCCTTTTTTCCATTGTGTTAATGTGGCGGTAGAAATTCCGGTATCTTTAGCCACTCGGTAAGCGGTAACTCCGTATTTTTTTAACAGCTTTTCAAAAATATCATACATAATTTTCCTCCAAAATAGCTAAAAAATATTAGATAAATTTTCTTGACACGGCAACAAAACTATGCTAATATTTGTACATAGCTAAAGTTTATTAGTTATTTTAGTGATAGAACTAAAGAATATTTCTTATATAAAATTTATTAACTCGTCGTCTAGTATTATATAAGAAAACTTAGCTAATGTCAATACATTTCTTGAAGGGAGGAAATAAAATTTGTTTTCATATGTTAAATTTGAAAAGATGCTGAAAGACAAAGATGTTTCGGCTTATAAGATTAGTAAAGAAACTGGCATAGCTACAGCTACGCTATCAGCTTGGAAAAAAAGAAAATATACGCCTAAGATAGACAAGCTACAAAAAATAGCAAATTATTTTAATGTTTCGGTTGAGTATTTTTTAGAAAAATAGAAAACAAAGAGAAAGGAGTATACATGAATCTATAATTAATTAAATCCGAAAACTTCAGAGGAATACAAGCTGACAGGATAAAGTAAATCGGTTGATAACAGAGTAAATTTATACTACTATAATAATGCAAATAGCAAGTCATACAACGTAACTTGCCGTATAACACAATAGAATACTTCGTCAAAGTGTTTGGTAAAGGCTATTGGAGTAGATACTTTTTCTGGAACAGGAGGATTAAATATGGGTTAGTAATTAATAAACTTAGAATGATTTTGATGTATTTATTGATAATCCACCTTGCAAAAGATGAATTAAGTTTATAAAAATTCATAAAATAAAGATATGACATTTTTAACTAAAGAAAGGATAACGCATGGATAATAACTTACAAATTTTCAATAATAATGAATTAGGAATAAAGGTTAGAACGATCTTGAATGATGATGGAAGCATATCCATAAATGCAGAGGATGCGGCTATTGGATATGGATGGATACAGGAGCAAAATAAAAATGGAAAAAAATATACTTCTTTAAGATGGGAAACATTAAACGATTATTGCAAGGAATTTGGTTTCCCCAACAAAGTGGGGAAAGATGATTACATACCCGAAGCTTTATTTTATAGGCTTGGTATGAAAGCGAGCAATGCTAAAGCAGACAGGTTTCAAAATTGGATTGCTATGGATGTACTTCCATCAATAAGAAAAACAGGCTCATACAAAATACCGAAACCCAAAGCAGAACCTAAACAGACTCTATCCGCAACAAATACAGCAGTGAAGATAATAACTAAAACATTGGAATCAGCAGGAGTATCACCACAATACATAGCTGTGGCTGTCAAAAATGCGTACAAGCCTGTTGGAATTGATGTTCCATTGAATGGTATCACGATGGAAAGTAAATTCTATGATGCAACGACAATAGCTGAAAAGATAGGTATTATGTCAAATAGCAATAAACCTCATGCACAAGCTGTAACTGCAATAATATCAGATATAAATATTGATGATGATGAAAAGCAGTTAGTTCCGTTTGAAAAAAACGGTCATTCAGGTACAACGTATCAATATGCTGAAAGTGTTATAGATAAAGTCAATGAGTGGATTAAAGAGCGAAATTATCCGATAATTATAAATACAAAGGGCAAGAAATACAATGTTAGTTATGCAGACAAGCAGTTTAAAGTATCATAATAATTTTTACTTTGAATCATTTTCGTGTAGTGGTGGTTTTGTAAAATAATGTGAAAGGGAGCAAAAGCATGAACGAATTAAAAATAATAAAGAGTTCTACTAAGAAATGTAATCCAGAAAACAAAGCAGAAATTTATTTAAACGCAATTCAAAGACTTACGGATAAGAATAATATTGAACTAAGCAAAACTTATAATGACATTAATAAAGATATTCTAAAGCAATACATTTATTTGCTAATTATGTATGTAAATGCTTCATCAAGAACGTATCGAAATAATTCGACATTAAGTGAGGAAACTACAATAAATAGGTTTAATTTAATTGATAGCATTTTAGATTTGTTATCACTATTGACACCAAAAGAATTTGTTAATATGTTTCCGATTGAAAAAGTATATGACGGAGAAAAATATCAGTCAAAAGATTACTTCTCAACAATTGAAGCATTAAAATCATTTAAAGAAAATGAAATGATTGGGGATAAAATAGTAGATTTGCTTTGGGACTACAGAAACAAAAACATAATATTTTTTAACGTTGAACTTATGATGTCAACATCTAATATGTGCAAAATTAGGGGCGAAGAAACTCCAGCTGAAAAATTTATGAAAGATAACAACCTATCGACTTATTCATACAATGAAGAGCACAAATACATGATTAATAACCAGACTGGGGAATTTTTAAAAGTAAAACCATGTAAAAAGAGAGTTCCTAAAAATTTAGAAATTATAAAAGGTGGAATAATTGAATAATCCACAGATAAAAAATAAAATAATTGATAGCAGAGAAATTGAAGAAATGATATATCTAATAATACAGAAAAAGCAACGGCAACAAATGACATAAAACCGTTGATAAATACTAAAAAACCATGTATTTTGTCTATATTACGTGAAATTGGTTTTCTTGCGCATAATAATTTAAAACAGTATAATTAGGTATAATAAAGAAAAGAGGTGAATGAATTGGAAAAGAATCAATATATGTGTTCAATAGCAGAAGGGACTATTATTTTTAACATGGGTAGGGACAAGCTCTATCAGCTTGCAAGGTCAAACCAGATTCCATGTTTTGTGAAAATTGGGGCTATTACTAAAATAAATATTCCTTTAATGAAGGAGTTTTTAGACAATGCAGCACGTGAAGGTAGACAATTATAATAAACAAAAAATAATATAAAAAAATCAAATGCAAAGGAGAAAATGATGGACGAACTAATGAACTACACTAAACAAACACCAATAGAAATAGCGTTGGGAATTGATGAAGAAGGAAGAACAACAGCAAGAAAGCTTTATGGTTTTTTAGAACTGGATAAATCAAATTATTCAAAATGGTGCAAAAGAAATATATTAGAAAATGAATTTGCAGAAGAAGGTATTGATTTTTACTCGTACCAAAAGACGAATGAAGGGAGAGGAAATTTTGCTGAAGATTATAAATTAACATCTGCATTTGCTAAAAAGCTCTCTATGACAGCTAAGAATAAAAAAGGAGAACAAGCAAGAGACTATTTTATTAAAGTAGAGAGCATGGCGAAAAAAGTTGCTTCAAATGTCAGTGAGCTAAGTCCACAGTTACAATTGTTAATTAGCATGGAGCTTAAGCAAAAGCAACAAGATGCTTTAATTGAGGATACAAGAAATCAGATGTTTGAGGCTAAAAAAGAAGTTCAAGATATTAGAAATGCTATAATCATTAATCCTAAGGCTGAATGGAGAGCGACAACGAATAAAATTTTAAACAACATAGGCAATCGGTTAGGAGATTATCAAGCTCCAAGGACGGAAGCTTATGAGGCCTTAAAGGTAAGAGGAGCATGCAGACCTAATATTTTGGTAGACAATTTGAAATCAAGAGCATTAAAAAACGGGATGTCTCAAAGTAAGATAGATAAATTGTGTCTGTTAGATGTATTGGAAAATGAACCAAGGCTGAGAGAAATATACATAAGTATTGTAAAAGAAATGGCAGTAAGAAGTGGACAGAATATTAACACACAACAAAGGATGGTTAATTAGTTTAGACATTTTCTCAGATTATGGAGGACTTTGATATCTACTTAATTTTAGGTAAATTAAATTTTAAGAGGAAGGCATTTAAATAGTAAAGTTACTTGAATTATTTGCAGATTTAAAATTAGTAACAAGTGAGGCGATATTGTGAAAAGGAATAGAAACTATGACAAATATCTTGAAATAATGGATAAGCACATTAATGTAAATTGGAATTTTAAAGATGTATATGAAAAGATCGTTGATGGAATTATTTCGGAGCATGAAAAAGAAAAAATACAGCCCCCAATTGCCGACCAAAGCAAAGACTGTATCTAATAACCGCCCATAAAATAGGCATATATTGATTATAGTATATCTTAACTTATAAATAAATGCAATAAAAAATTTGAAGGGAGTATTTTATTATGGCAAAAATGAAAAATGTAATGTTAAAAATTGAAGAAACAAAGGAAACAATGAATCAACATCATAGACTAGACTTTGATGTAGCATGCGAAATCTTAGAAAACAGTGACAATGAAATAACTTTACTTAATAATAGTTTTGTTTTAGGTTATCTGCAAGGAATTAAGGCGGAAAAAGCAAGGCAGAAGAGTGTAAAACTAACAGTAAACCTAACAGAGTTAAGAGGTAATAAAACTCAAGAAGAAGTTGCTAAAGATTTAGGTGTAAGCATTTCAGCTCTTACAGCTTATGAAAATGCTGAAAGAATACCAAGAGATGAACTAAAATTAAAAATTGCAGAATATTACAATATGAGTGTTCGAAATATTTTTAACTAACAATACGATATTATAAAAAAATAGGAGAGTTAAAATTATGAATAAAATAGAAGAAATAGAAAAAATATTAAATGAAAGAGAAGAATTAAAGGACCTGATGCAATCAATACTTAATATTGAAGATAAGGAAGAACAAACTTTTGCAATTAGAAATGCTACAGTGACTCTAAATAGAATACAATTATTTAATACAGTGAAGGATACTATTTATGGAATTGCCGATGTACATATTGAAGATGAACGTGGAGAAATAATTGGAGTAGGATGCAATATAATGGATAGCAATTTTACAAATGAGAATGTTTCTTTTGTTCATATGGTAGATGATACAATGGAAGTACACATTAATAATGAATCTGTGCTAAAAATTTATAAGACAAGCCCAATACTAGAAGCTTTTAAGGAACTATTTGAACAAATACAAGAAAATCATAAATAAATGAAATTTAATACACTTTTGAAAATGTTAAATATTGATTATGATGAATTAAAAGAGAACATGCTTAAACAATATTTTGAGTAACAATTAATTTAAATAGCCTACTTTTGCTAAACTTATTAGTAGGCTGTTTAAAAAATACAGTATTAATACAGTGTATATGTAGTATCAATACATTATATCTATTTGTGTAAATGGTATGATACAATGGTTACAACTACGAAAGCAACGCATGGCATGTTAATGAACATTGTAATTTTCAACGAATATCAGAACTCTAAAAATTACGGGAGCAACGACGGGGACAATTCTGTATCCATACTGTATCCGCTATGTATCCATACTGTATACGATACATTTAGCAATTAGATATGTAACGTTACAAGTAACGCTACGGTAACACACTACAAGGTAGTAAATTACAACGATTATCAGAAGAAAGACGATAGCAAAGTAACAGAAAAGAAACAGTTCGGAAACAGTCATTGGAACAAAATAGGGACAGCAAGAAAACTGCTATAACTATTGAAAATTACGACAATTATTAAGATATTAAAAATACTAAAGAGCCACCGAAGAGCCAGTGAAGAGCCAGTCAAGGGCACAACACAAGGAATATAAAAATTTAAAAATAGGTGAATTATGGACAACTGTTCCTGAAATTCAAGAAGCTTGCAGTTGGTATGTGGGTTTTAGAAAAGAAGTATTTTCTAAGAAACAAATTTACTCAATACTAGGGTGGCTACGAAATCCCTATGAAGGGGACAACGAAGGGAACGCGAAGGGAGCTATGATAGTAACTACGAAGGGAACGCAAGGTTTACTTGTAAAAATAGAGAATTTCAACATTTATCAGACATCTAAAAACTACGAAGGGAACAATGAAGGGAACGACGAAAAGGACATGAAGGAACTACGAAGGGAACAGGAAGGGAACAATATAAACAAGAATGTAAAGAATGCTAAGAATGATAAGAATTAAAAGGAGAGTGATTATAAATGAGTGAAAAGAATCCGTTATTATTAGATAGTCAGCCCTTAGTTATAATACCTGAACTTGCTATTATGTTAGGACTTAATGAAGCGATAGTAATTCAGCAAATAAATTACTGGATTACTATAAATAAACAAGCAAGTAGGAATTTTCATGACGGAAGATATTGGACTTACAATACATATGATGAATGGCAAAAGCAATTTCCGTTTTGGTCAGTAAATACAATCAAATCTACTATGAAGAAGTTAGAAGATAAAGGTTATATCATTACTGGAAATTACAATAAATTTGCAGCAGACAGAACAAAATGGTACACAATAAATTTTGATGCATTAAATGCCAAAATAGCAAAGTGCAAAAATTGTACAACCATAGTACAGAAACTGTACAATGGAAAGTGCAAAAATTGTACGAGCAATACCATAGAATACACATATAATTCTTCAGAGATTAATAATTATATGGTTCAGAACTCTGACGAGATTCAGAACCACCCTTTTGATTTTAAAATATTAAATAAACAAATAAACAAATATTATAAGGAATTAATTAAAGAAAATGGTACATTACCGTATGATTTAATGGGTTATATAGAAATATTTGAATACTTTTATAAATGCTATGAAGAATATACTGGAAATACACATCCAAAAATCAAGAATGATCATATAAAGAAGGTTATGAGTGATTTACCATATATAGTTGTAGATAATGTTGACGAAGAGGTTGATGTAGAAGATAATAAAGCACTCATAGACGCATATTTTGAACAACCATGGGAAGAAGCTATAAACCCTACTATATTACACTTTATGAGTGAAAATATTAGGTTGAATAGATATTATGAAGTCTTTCGTTGAGATTTTTACAATGTAACAGTGATGTAACAAATTGTAACAGCGGTGTAACATTGTTAAATCAAAATCGCAATGGATGGTCACTAAGATATGACGTCACGTCATAGTACAAAAAATGACAAGTGTCTGGACAAATGTCCTTAAAATGTCCGGACAAATCTACACCAGAGAAAGAGATACAAGGAAGTGAGAATATGGACGATAAAAAAATGGTACTTAATCTTGAACAAGCAACAAGGTTTTATGAGACATTAGCAGAAATACTTTCAAGAAAATTTAATGCCAATATAACAGTCACAGTAAAAATGAAACCAGAATTTGAAGAAAATAAGATAGAACAAGCAGATAATAATAAATTAACATTAGATTAACATTAGATTAACGTTAACGTGACGTTATTCTTGGCTATTCATTGATTGTAAAAAATAGTGACAAAAAAAAGACCACGATAACCATTGAAAAATACAGTGATTACCAAGAAGCTCAAACCATAAAAAAACCACAGAAAGACCACGAAGAGACCACAGAAAGACCACAAGAAGACACAAACATTATGCAACTATGTTATCAATTATGAAATATGAAAAGAGATAGGTATATGTATGTAGGTTGTAGAAAGGCAATATTTTTATTTATAACTTGCTAAAATAAAATGATGCTATTCCAGTTATTGAGCAAAAACAATCTAAGGAGGTTAACCATAGCAAAAAAAACAATAACAATCGATGATGAAAAAATCACTATAGCAGAAACAGCAGCAATTTTGAGAATTTCACCGATGGGGTTAAGAGCAGCATTAAGGAACGGAAAATTTAATTATTTTGGTGAAGCATAGAAGAACGAAGAAAAGTGGACGTATTATATTAATTCTAATCGGTTTCTTGAATATGTTTGGATAGTAAGAGCAAGAGGTATTGATTTGCCCGAAATAAATGAGTATTCACAGAAGACGGAAATAAATAAAAATCAATAAGGAGTTATGAAATGATAAAAAAAGCTTTAAAAGAAAATTGGGTTACAGTAGAAAAATTTAGAGAATACTACGATTTAAGTATTAGCTATGCATATAAGCTAGTGAACGCTAAAGGATTTCCTACTAAAAGACTAGGAACTAGAAGAGGAATACGAGTTGATTTAAACAAAACAGACGAGTACTTTCAAAAAACATTTAAACAGGAGGTCGACTATGTTAAATAGCAAAGTAATAATAAGCGGAGTCAAATTTTAATAAAATAGGGGTAATAAATTGTATAAGACAATAATAGAAGAATATAGAGAACTAACAGAGAATATTGCAGTAATAAAAAGTTGCACTAAAAGTGTTGAAAGAGATATAAATAAATTATTAAATTCATATAAACCAAATGAATTAAATGCAATAGATTATGAAAAGCCAGCTGTACAAACCTCTAATATGCAAATAAGCGTATTTGATGCATACAGAGAAATACATGACTTAATGACTGAAAAAGATAATTTAAAATTAGAACTTGAATCATTGTACAAGCAAAGAGATGAACTTGAAAAAACAATTAATGATCTGGGCGACAAAGAGAAAAAAGCATTGATGTTAAGAATCAAGGGATATTCAAATTGGAAGATAGCAAAAGAAATGCATTACTCACAGAGACACGTAGAAAGAATTTTTAAAGAAATTAGAGAAAAAGACAAACATGTCGGTGAAATGTCGGTATCAAATGTGGTATAGTAGTATTATCAAGAATTGACAAACTTAAGTCGTTTATAAAACCCCCTGAAAGGCGAACTCCGTTGAGGTAATCGTAAGACTGATAAACAGCAGATTAATAGTTTGCCGGAGAATTAAAGACACTGCTTCTCCCAGCAGTGTCTTTTGTAATGTTTTGTAAGATTATGGTTGACTGGTAATGTTTGCAGATGTATAATGATGGTAAAATACTATAGTAGTGGGGGATGCAATGTATAAAGCTAAAGTTTTTATGATTATGCGTTTTGAAGAAGAATTTTTTGAAGTTTTTGAAATGTTAAAAAGACAATTTGGCGATGATTTTGAATTTACACATGCTGGTGAAGAAGGTAATCAACAAAATATATTGAAAGATATTATTCAACCTATATATGAATCAGATATTATAATTGCAGATTTAACAGGATTAAATCCAAATGTGTTATATGAGTTAGGTCTTGCTCATTCTTTTAATAAGAAGACGATTATAATAACAAAAGACAATTTATCTACACTTCCGTTTGATTTAAAACAATACAGAGCAAAAGATTATGAAACACATTTTTTAAAATTTGATGAATTGCTAAAATACTTAGAAAAAAATTTAAATGGAGCAGTTACAGGAGATGTAATTTATAGTAACCCGGTAAAAGACTTTTTGGCATCGAATAAAATTGATACTTATAACTGGTTTACCGAAGATAAAATACAGATTGATATTGAAGATGATGAAAAAGGTTTTTTAGATTTTCTTGCTGAGATCGAAACTGATACGAGTAGACTAACTGACAATATTGGTGAAATAGTAATAGAAATGACTTCAATGAATGATGATGTTGCAAGAAGTACAAAAGAAATTGAAAGAGTAAAAAATATCGGAGGAAATAGCATAGCTGCTTTTAATAAAAAAGAAGCAAAAAAAGTAGCCTCAAGTGTAAAACGATTTAGTGATAGTCTTAAAATTCATAACCAAACATATTCCGAATTATGGGACAAGATTGAAAGAAATATTCTAGGGTTATTAGAAAACAAATATTCAGCTGATGAAAATAACAAAGATGGTTTGATAGATTACTTAAAAGCTTTAAAAAGCACACAGTATAATGCTGACGAAAGTAAAGATTCAATTTTAAGTTTTAAAGATTCTCTTAATGAAAATATTGGTATAGAACGAACTCTGAATCAAGCAATACGACTTTTAAATATAGATTTGGAAACATATATAACAGTAGTATCACAAATGAGTTCTTCGATTGATAGAATTTTAGATAAAAGTCGTTTTGTAGTTGGTAACATAGATTTTTCTGAAAACATTGAGGAAAAAGTAGAGTAGAATTAATTTAAAAAAGGATAAAAGAAAAAATGAAAACTCAGACATTTTAATACGAGGATTATCAACATATGTTAATAAAATCCTTGGTTATAAGCAACAGAAATTAATCTGTTGCTTTTTTAATGAAAATTTGTATGGAAAGGGTGTAAGTAATGGAGTGTGGTTATTCTAATTTAGTTGATGTTTTTAGAAAAGCATCTAAAGAAATTGAAAAGATTGTTAATTCGGTTTTACATTTTTTATCAACTTATACAAAATACAAAATAGATAAGGAAAACTATAAATTTCTAAAAGAAATTAAGCCCAATAAAATAACTTTATCAAATAAGAGATTTAATACGTATCATTGCAGAAATAGTTGCTAAAGAATATTTTGTGACGATACGGACTGATGAAACCGTATAGGGTAATATATACCGAAGAGGCTAGGGGCTGGGACAGATTAAATAAGTAAATAAAGAGTGAACTTCTGTTAAAGTATGTTCCTAACATACTTTAAGATACAAGACATGGCAATTATGCTGTGTCTATTTTATTTTAAAGGAGAGATTATATGCAAGAAATTTGGAAAGATGTTAAAGGTTATGAAGGATTATATCAAGTAAGTAATTTGGGACGTATAAAAAGTATAAGAAATAATATCATTTTGAAACAAAGACTTGATAAGGATGGATATTGTATAATTAATTTATCGAACAATGGCATGCAAAAACATTATCGTGTTCATAGGTTAGTCGCTGAAACATTTATTACTAATGACAATGCAAAACCTCAGGTTAATCATTTAGACGGAAATAAAACAAATAACTATACTTCAAATCTTGAATGGGTTACAGGCAAAGAGAACCTACATCATGCTATCAGAAATGGTTTATTCACTGAAGATATGATGATTTGTAAGCCAAGAAAAGTAAATCAGCTAGACATGAATGGTAATAAGTTAAAATTATTTAATTCTTTAAGAGAAGCACAAAGAGTGTTAGATATAGCTCATTCAAATATATCAGTAGCTTGCAGTAATCCAAATAAATCAGCTGGAGGCTACAAGTGGAAGTATGCAGAATGAGCTGGTATATTAGGTAGGTGATAGTATGGCAATGAAACCAAAGAGAATGTGCGGTTATCCTGGCTGCAATATATTGACAAATGATAAGTACTGTGAAGAACATAAACAAAAGATTAATCAGTATTATGACAACAAACGAGGAACACCAACTCAACGAGGCTATAATTCAAAGTGGAGAAAAGCAAGTAAATTATTCTTAGCTTCTCATCCATGGTGTGTTGAGTGTTTGAAGAAAAGTACACATGAACCAGCGACAGAGACGGATCATATTATTCCACACAAAGGAAACATGAAACTGTTTTGGGATAAGACTAACTGGCAAGGATTATGTCATAGCTGTCATAGCATTAAAACAGCTAAAGAGGATGGTGGATTTGGTAACAAATAACATACCCCCACCCTATAAATGTTTTAATAACGTCCGTGGATACCATGTGTCAATATCAGCGTGAAAAAAATTCCCACATCAAATTTACAAATCGATAATCATTATCAGAAAGGAGTTGACTGATATGCCTACACCACCAAAACCTCTTAAAGTATTAATGGCAGAAAACAAATCTCACCGGACAAAAGCTGAATTAAATCTTAGAAAAAAAGGAGAAGCTTCATTATCTTCAGGAGTAGCATTGAGAGAACGCTCCGAAGTTAAAAGTAATCCTATAGCGCACAAAGAATTTCTAAGAATAAACAAGCTTTTAAAAGGCATTGAAAAAAATGATGCACTTTATGAGCCGATTATAAATAGATATGCGATGCTTCAAGCAGAATGTGCCATGTTTGATGAAAGAAGAGAAGAACTATATAATTTGATCTACGAATTAAAACAAGAATACAAAGAAATAACAGAGAATATGGAAGCTGATGAAAAAGTAGGATTCATATTAGAATATTCGAAAAATATGGCTAAACTTTCTACAACAATGATAAATCTAGATAAGCAAATTCAAACCAAGCGTAAAATGCTTTTAGATATTGAAAAAGAAAACATAATGACTATAGCCTCAGCTCTCCGCTCCATACCTAAAAAAGTTGAAGAGGAAGAAGATGATCCAATGGCTAGTCTTCTAAGTAGAAAACGTGGGTAATGTTTAATCAAGAATATGCAGATTTTACGATTAATTTTGTAGAATGCCTGAAACACGTAGATGGTAAATGGTATGGAGTGCCATTTGATTTGTTAGGTTGGCAGAAAAAAGCACTTACTGAGTTTTATGGTAATGTAAAGGATAACGGCGCAAGGATTTATCAGTATTTATATTTAGAAATACCAAAAAAGAATGGTAAATCTGAATTAGCTGCAGCTCTTGGATTGTATCATACATTTGCAGATGGTGAGATGCATGGAGAAGTATATGTTGTGGCAGCCGATAAAGCTAATGCAGGAATAATATTTAATGCAGCACTTGGAATGCTAGAACAGAATAAAACTTTAAGCAAACAAGCTAAAATCAAAGAAAGTACAAGAGAAATTCATGACAAAGTTTCTAAAACTTTTATGAAAGTTTTATCAGCTGAAGCCTACTCTAAGCATGGCTATAAACCAAGCTGTGTTATATTTGATGAACTTCATGCACAACCAAGCCGTGACTTGTGGGACATAATGACATTCGGTTCCGGTTCTGCAAGATTTCAGCCTGTATGGATAGTATTGACTACTGCAGGAGATGACCCGGATAGAAACTCTATAGGTTGGGAGATTCATGATAAAGCTAAAAAAATATCAGAATACAGGCAGGATAAGTCAAAAGGTTATGACAATCCTGTTTGGTTACCTATTATGTATGGTCTTGGAGATTTGGATCCTGATGAAGCAAAGAAAATAAATATATATGATGAGAACTTGTGGTATAAATGCAATCCATCTTTAGGACATACCATAGATATTGATACATTAAGACAAGAAGCTCTTGATGCTAAACAAAGTGAATCAGCTGAAAGATTATTTAGATGGCTTAGATTAAATCAATGGATATCTACAAAATCTGTTGGTTGGCTTCCTTTAACGTTATATGATAAGACGGAAATTGATATACCTGACAACCTTAAAGGCAAAAGATGTTATCCTGGCTTAGATTTGTCATCGACAACAGATTTAACCGCATTAGTTCTTTTATTTCCTCCTCAAGAAGGATTAAATTATTGGTTTACCCTATTTATTCCATGGATTACAGAAGAAAAAATGAGAGAACGCCAAAAAAGAGATAAAGTACCCTTTGAACAGTGGGTAAAAGAAGGTTACGTTAAAACAACTCCGGGAAATGTTATAGATTTTGACTTTGTAGAAGCTGAAATATATAAAATTGCAGAGAAACATGAGTTAAAAATGCTTGGAGTTGACCCGTATTTGTCCAGAATGTTAACTCAAAATGTTATGAAAAATGATATCGAAGTAGTTGAAATCGCTCAAAATATGAAAGATTTATCACCAGCGATGAAGAAAATTGAAGAACTGCTTTTAAAAGGATTATTAAAACATGAGAAAAATCCATGTGCTAGATGGTGTTTTGGCAATGTAAGAGTGGCTACAGATGGTAATGAGAACATAAAACCTATGAAAAACAAGTCAATAGGACGTATTGACATATCTGTAGCATGGATTATAGCAATGGCAACCGCCTTGTTAAATGAAACGACAGATATAAACGAGACTATATTATCAGATGATTGGAGTATGTAATGAAAAAAATAAGACAAGCAATATTAAATGGATTAAAAACTATACCTAAGCTCATGCCGGATATTTTAGCTTTTTCAGGTGCTATAACAATGTCCTACGGGGCTTATTTAATTTATAAACCGGTTGGTTTTATTGTATTAGGTGTTATGTTTATAATTAGTGCTGTTATTCTAAGCAAATCTTAAAGGGTGGTGATAGAGATGATATTTGATAAAGCAATTAACAGGATTAGAAATGAGACTTTCCCTCGAACAATAACATTACAAACACCGGAAGATTGGACCGTTGCGGATATGACAGTAACAACATCACAAAGCGCTGCTATGAAACTATCAGCTGTAAATGCCTGTGTAGAAGTTATTACAAATTCAGTAAGTAAATTACCAGTTTATTTGATGAATAGTAACTCAAAGGAACGAATAACAAAACATCCTATTGTTAAATTACTTGCAGAGCGTCCTAACGAAGCTATGACACCAAGTGTTTTTAAGAAATTAGTTGAATCAAACCGACTCTTAGGCGGAAATGGCTATGCGATTGTTATTAGAGATAGCAGATCAGCTCAACCAAGAGAATTGATTCCAGTAAATCATCAATATATAACACCTTATATTGATGATAACGGAAAACTCTGGTATGTATTCCGTCACCCAAAGACGGGAGAAGTTAGAAAGTTAGATAACTTTGATATTTTACATTATAAAGCATATTCAGAAGACGGACTGACAGGAATTTCAGTTTTACAGAGAGCAAGTGAGACAATTTCAGTGGCTACGGCTGCACAGACTTATGAAAATAAGTTTTATACACAAAATGCGAGGCCAACTGGGGTATTAAAAGTTAATGATAAGTTAGAACCTGCAGCCAAGACAAAAATAAAAGATGAATGGCGCAGTATTCATGAAGGTGTTGATAATTCTTTTAAGATTGCGGTCCTTGATTTAGGTTTAGAATTTCAGCCAATTTCTATAAGTAACAAAGATTCACAATTTATAGAGAGCAAAGCTGTTTCGGTTGAAGATATTGCAAGATTTTTCGGAGTTCCTTTATACAAAATCAATTCAGGCAAGCAATCCTATTCCTCCAATGAGCAAAATGGCATTGAATATGTAGTTAATACTTTGCATCCAGTTGTAACTCAATACGAAGAAGAAGACACATACAAGCTTTTATTTGACCGAGAGAGAGTAACGGGATTAGAGATAAGACGTAACATGATGGCAGAATTAAGAGGTGACACAGCTTCAAGAGGAACATGGTATAAAACTATGAGAGAAGTAGGAGCTTTTAGTCCTGATGATATTCTAGCACTAGAAGATATGCCAAAAGTTCAAGGTGGCGACACTAGGTATGCAAGTCTTAACTATGTACCGTTAGAAGATTTTAAAGAATTAAGTAAAAATAGAAATGGAGGTGAGAGATAATGCGACAGTTTTGGAATCTTGTTAAAAATGAAGACACTGGCGAAAATGAGCTTAGAATTGATGGACCCATTAGAATGGAACAAGGCTTTTGGGATTGGTTATTTGATAAACCAGACCGTTCAGCAACTGGTTTAGAAAAAGCAATTAATGGAATGAGTGGGAACATAACCGTATGGATTAATTCGCCGGGCGGTGAAGTATTTGCTGGATCAGTCATTTATACTGCTTTAAAGAATTATAGTAAAGGAAAAGTAATAGCAAAAGTAACCGAAGCAATTTCGGCAGCTTCTGTAATTGCTATGGCGGCAGATGAAATATTAATGTCCCCTACAGGGCTTATGATGATACATAATCCTTGGACGCTGGCAGAAGGTGAAGTAAAAGATATGCAGAAAGCTATCGACTTACTAAACGAAGTCAAGGAAAGCATTCTAAACGCCTATACTAAGAAAACTGGACTTAGTAAAGCAGAAATAGCTAAATTAATGGATGAAGAGACCTGGATGAGTGCCGATAAAGCCATTAAAATGGGTTTTGCCGATGGAAAACTATTTGAAGAAGAGACGAACCCTCAGATAACAAATGAAATTATAGAGGGCGCAAAACTTGTTTATAACAGTATAGATAAAGAAGAATTAGCTATCAAGCTAAAGCATTATTTAGAAAAAGAATCTAATAATGAAGCCGATAATCAACCTAAAAATGATGAGGTTGATTTTTTAATGCTTAAAAACCAGCTTGAGCTGGAAAAAAATAGATTTATATAAGAAAAGGAGAGATATAATATGAAAAAAATATACGAACTAAAAAATCAAAGAGCAGCATTACTCACAGAAGCTGAGACAGCATTGAATGACAAAAATATGGATATTTACAACTCTAAAATGGCAGAAGTTAAAAACATCAACACTCAAATTTCTGCAGCGCAAAACTTGGAAGCTGAAAAAGCTATGTTTGATGATCTTAAGAATGACAACTTAAATGCAACTGTATTGACAACTGATAGGAATGACAAAGAATACATGAACGCTTTCTTACATGCAATTACAAACGGATATACTTTTAAGACTGGAAAGAATATTGCAGAATTAAAACCACTTTACAATGCTTTAACTGAAATAGGCGTTCCTCCAGGAGGACAAGACGGCGGTTTCTTAGTACCAACTGAATTTAACAACATGATTAATGAGCAAAGAAGACAACTTGTTTCTTTAGCAACTTATTTTAACGTTGAACTTGTTAAAACTTCAAATGGATGGAGAGCAACTGACGTGGCTCCAACAACCGGATTCGGCGTTGTAGGTGAAAATACTGCTATTAATGCAGCTGGCGACCAACCTTTATTTGCTCAGGTTACATATGCACTTGTTAAGTATGGTTTAATCGTACCTGTATCAAGAGAGTTGATGGAAGATAATACAGTTGGTTTAATGGCTTACTTGGCAAGATGGTTTGCTAAAAAAGGTGTTATTACTGAGAATACTTTATTGCTTGGCTTATTAAATACTTTAGTTCCTGTTCAACTTGGAGATGGTACGGAAATTGCTGATTTAAAAGCAGCGCTTACAAGAAATTTAGACCCATCAATAGCATTAAATGCTGTTGTTATAACAAACCAAAGCGGATTTGCTATGCTTGATGGATTCGAGGACACTACTGGCAGAGGCTTATTGCAACCTGATCCAACAAGCGGAACTCCAATGTTGTTTAAAAACAAACCTGTTGTTGAGATTTCAGATGTATTTTTACCAAACAGAAATGATGGAACGAATGACTTGGCACCAATTTATATTGGAAATTACAAGCAATTTGGCACATTATTCAGAAGAGATCCTCTGGAAGTTGCTTCAACTGATATAGGTGGAAATGCATGGAGAAATGATGCACCTGAAGTTAGAGGATTAATAAGACTTGACGCTCAGATCATGGATTCAGCTGCAGCTATAAAGAGAGAAGTTATAGTAGTATAAAAGAGGTGATTAAATGATAGTATCATTGCAGGATATTAAGAATTATCTTGGAGAGAGTGGTGATGATAGTGATACTATCATCACTAGCTTAATTAACTCTGCTGAGGATGAATTAATAGCATCGACTGGAATAAACTTAGAGACTACAAATAGGTTAGGAACAGTTGAGAGAGCCTTAAAGATAATGGTATGGCTCTCTTTTTTCGCTGATAGAGACTCATCTAAGAATACTGAATATTTAAAATCTGAAAGGGATAGGCTTCTTACCAAGTTAGAATGGAGTGGTTCTAATGCGACGACATAAAATTGATATACTAAAACCGCCCACTGGAAGAGATGGTTACGGTGAACCTTTAGATGAATGGACTGCTTTTAAATCTAATATTTGGGCAAGTAAAGAAGATGTAATTGGTAAGGAATTTTATTCAGCATTGACTACTGAAAACAAGGTAGAAAAGAAATTTACAACTCAATATTTTAATGATATTTCAAGTGAAATGAGAATAAAACATGGTAATGACATATATGAAATTATAGGTCGACCGGTTAATATCGGTGATAGAAATATTGAGCTGTTAATTTACTGCAGGCTGGTGAAGTAAATGGCTAAAGCAATGTTTAAAGTTGAAGGCATGAAGGAACTTGAAAAGTCGCTAAAGAAACTTGGTAAAGTACCACAGAAACATGTCACAAGCACATCAAAAAAAGCTATGACGATAAGCCTGAAAGATGCCAGAGCAAATGCTCCTTATGAAACAGGCGAATTAAAAAAAGGTATAATTTTAAAAGGGGAGAAATCAGGAGTTAAGGCTAAAAAAGTTTATGAAATAGTTTTTGATAGTTCTATGAATAATGTATTTCAAAAGAAAAATGCAGAGGGTAAAGTTATAGGTTACTACCCAGTATCTCAGGAATACGGTTATTTTGCTCGTAATGGTAGATATATACCTGGATTTAGATTTGTAGGTGATAGTTTGGTCGATAATACAGGCAAAATAGAAAAAACTATAGTTAATACTATGAAAAAGAAAATAGATGCAGAAATAGCGAAAGGGGGACTTAAGAAATGATAGAGTTGGCGCTAGAATATGAAATAGAAACAAATATACCTGAACTAGTCGGAGAAATCTATCCAACGAATGCTCCTAAGTCTCATGAAAAACCGTGTCTTGTGTATATGCGTACTAAAACCGACAAAGTAAAAACATTGGAGGGGTATACGGGCGAACAGGCTTTAAGCTTCATGTTTAGCGTTATAGTTAAAAGGTATGAAAATATGATAGCTTTAAGAGATAATATTGAGGCTCTGCTTTTATCCATGCCAAAACGGACTATAGGTCTTGAAGAAAATATATTCATTGAAGATATAGATATCGAGGACATAAATGAAACATATGAATTTGAACTAGGTGCAAACCGGGGAATTATTATTTTTACAATATACTATTAGAAAGAGAGGAATAAGATATGCCAAAAAGAGCATTAGGAACCAAAATTTCAAAAGGTACTACTACACCGGTGGAAATCGGTGGATTAACTAATATCGGTGGTATCGAAATTACTGCCGATACAATAGACGTAACAACTTTAGATTCCGATGGTGGGTATAAAGAATTTATTGGTGGCTTTAAAGATGCAGGAGAAGTAACACTTGAAGGATTCTTTGAGCCAGATACTGCCGAAGGACAAGTTGCTATGCAAGATGCACTAGACGGAGGACTTGCAGATGATTATAAGATAACATTTCCAACTACTCCTGCAGCTGAATGGGCCTTTAAGGGTGTAGTAACTGGTTTTAAAGTTGGAGACGCAGAAGTTGATGGAACAATAGCTTTCGGAGCAACTATTAAAGTAAGTGGAAAGCCAACACTAGCAGTAACAGCATAAGCTAGGATAAAACCTAGCTTTTTATTTATACATAGAAAGGAAGTTGTTATATGGCTGAAATGAAAGTAACTGTAAGGATATCGGATTTAGACTTATTTAAAAAACTTACAAATTATCTAAAGGACGTTATTTTAGACGAAAGAATGCCAGGAGAATTGGCAAATGAGATGCAAGAAAAAATAAGTGAAATAGTAGAGGAGTGTAAAAATAGATGAGTTATTATCCAATAAAGCTTGATAAAGTTAGGAATTTAAAGTTCGGTATGCGAGCTATTGACCGAATAGAGAAGAAATATGGAAAACCCATCATGGAAATTGAGGGTATGCAAAATGGACTACTTACAATGGACCAGACCGCTACGATAATTTGGGCTGGATTGGCTCACGAAGATAATACATTGACACCAGAAACAGTCATGGATTTAATTGATGAGCATTCAAGTATTCCTGAAACAAGTAAAGAAATGTGGAAAGCATTAAATAGTGTATTTGGAGCCGAAGAGGTAGCAGGAACAGAGGAAGTAGAAGTAAAAAACGAGTAGGCGGCAGTGAGAGCGAGCCATTCACTGTAAAAGGTGCAATGAAACTCGCTGCCACCATTGGAATACCATTGAATGATTTTTGGGAAATGACTCTTGATGAATTAAATTTGTACGCAGGTGTGTACTTTGAAAAACAAAAACAAGAGTATAAAGACCGATTGTCATTAGAATATTACAATGCAATGTGGACCATACAATGGCTAGGAAAGAAGTCTCAACAGCCTGGATCATTGAAAGAAATATTGAATAATTTATATAAAGGAAAAAAAGTTATGACAGATGAACAGATGCTTGAACAAGTTAGAGCATTAAATAAAATATTTGGTGGAGAAGAGCACATAATATAACTCTTGAATATTTTGGTAATATTGTATATTATTAATATAATAAAATATTTGATGGAGGGTTAATATGGGAGCATATGGTTCACCAGATACCGGAAATTTATACACTAAGGAAACACCTATTAAAAGAAAAGTTAAAAAAAATACACCACAGACAAATATATGGCTTTGGATAGTACTAATAATATTTAACATATTATTTATAATGACTACAGGAATAAAATTTGACAGTATATTTACGGCATTGATATTAGATAGCATCATTATAGGTATAATTTCTTTTATAAATCTAATTTGCAATCTAATAAAGAAGAAAAAAATTAAAGATGATATTATATTTGTTCTCTCAAGTATTGTGTTTTTCTTTATATTAACTATGATATTAGGTTCAATGAATTAATAAATAATTTAATATTTAATTTTAAGCATCTATCAATAGGTGCTTTTTTTATGCCTCAAAAAGGGAGGTGAATTATGGCTAAATCAAATTTTATAGTTAGAGGTGGAGCTGATTTCTCTGCAATACCAAAAGAATTACAGAAATTACAAGGACAGTTTAACGGATTTAGTAAAACTATTGGTGCTGGGTTAAAAATTGCGGCGGCTAGCGTTGTTGTAAAAGGGCTTGTTGATTTTGGCAAAGAATCTCTACAAGTAGCGTCAGACTTACAAGAGGTACAAAACGTTGTAGATGTAACTTTTGGCAAAATGTCTAGCGAAGTAAATGATTTTTCAAGCAATGCATTAAAACAGTTTGGGCTATCTGAATTATCCGCTAAGAAATTCACGTCCACTATGGGAGCAATGCTAAAATCTAGCGGTTTAACAGGACAAACAGTTACAGATATGTCTATAGAGGTTGCTAAATTAACAGCTGATATGGCTAGTTTTTATAATTTAGATTCAGAAGAAGTTTTTTCTAAAATTAGATCTGGATTGAGTGGAGAAACAGAACCACTGAAACAGCTTGGTATTAACATGAGTGTTACTAACATGGAAGCTTATGCAATGTCTAAGGGTATTAATAAGGCTTGGAAAGAAATGAATCAAGCTGAACAGACACTGCTTAGATATAATTATCTTTTAAGTGTAACCGGTGATTCCCAAGGTGACTTTGCAAGAACATCCGGTAGTTGGGCCAATCAAACAAAATTATTAAAAGAGCAGTGGAAAGAATTTATGGGACTAATCGGAAATTTTTTAGTAAAAATATTACTTCCTATAGTTAAAGCACTAAATCAATTACTTGAAATTCTAATAAATGTTACTAAAGAAATTGGGAAAATATATACATTGGCAACAGGTAAAGAAGTTTCGGTAGATAGTAATAATAGTATAGCTGACACAGCTATTGATGCGGCTCAAGGAGAGGAAGAACTAGCCGATGGTATAGGTGAAGCCGAAAAAGCAGCTAAGAAGGCAACAGCTTCATTTGATGATTTGAATATACTTCAAAGCGGATTAAGTGTCGGTAACAGTAGTTTTAGTGGCTTAGATAGTTTAAGCGGCAAAAATGAATTAAATACTACGATAGCCACAACAAAAGTTGATGATGGTTTTGATGCAGCAAAAGAAAAAGGTGAAAAATATTTTGTTTGGTTTGAAAATAGATGGAAAGGTTTAAGACAAACATTAGAAATGCCTATTAAAATACCGGCTCCTCAATTTGCAGAAATATCAGATCCGATATGGAAACCCAACTATGGCTTAGATGGAGTGCCAACATTTGTGCCTGCTCCAACATTTGAAACGACACCTAATCCAATATATAAGCTAAATTGGAACATTGCAGAATCATTAACAATAGCAACAACTTTAGGGTTAACAACTTTTAGAAGCTTTAAATCTAGTTTAACTACAGATATGCAAGAATTAGCTGAAGATGTATCCTCTTCAGCAATTTACTTGAAAGATGAGGTAGTAAGTTCAGCTGAACAAATGTATTTTAACACATCTACAAAATTTAAGCTTATGAAAGAAAATGCTATTACAAATGCGAAAGAAATGCGAGAAACTATAGCTACTAATATGTGGGAGATGCAAGCAGAAACATCATATGCAATCTCTAGCATGGGAATGAGTATAGGAAATTCAATATACAAAATGGCTGACAATGGTATTACAAATATTAATAGTTTTATTACAACGACTTATGCCAACCTAAGCAATTGGGCTACAAGTACCAATACTTCAATGACAAATTGGGGAAATGGAATGATAGAAACAGTTTCTGACACAGCAAATAGTATGGCATCAAGTTTCATAGATAGTCTTGTTGCTATGTATGATAAATTCAGAGAATTTTCAAGTGCAACTGGGGAAAAAATTAAAGGCTCTTTTAGTGGCTCTTTTAGTGTATCATCTCCAAATTTTATTAGTCCTGCAGGATTAGCAATAGGAGCTTTAACTATATTAAAGGGCGCTTTGTCAATTCCAAGAATGGCATTTGGCGCTTATGCAACAGGTGGCATAATCAACAAACCTACTCTAGCCTTAATGGGTGAAGGAAGTAAAAAAGAAGTAGTTATGCCAATGCAAAGCAATACGGGTTGGATTACAGAACTAGCTACTATGCTAATAGGCGCAATGCCAATACAAAGCAGTAGTGGAGATATTTATTTGACAGTAAAAATAGGTGAGGATACTATAACAGAAAAAGTAGTTAATAATATAAATAGAAAGTCTAGAATAAGCGGTAAAACAATAATAAATGTATAGGAGGCGGCTAGTATGGCTATGATTAATATTGATGGTGTAGACTTACCTGCACCTTCTAAATTTAAGCCACCTAATTTCGACCTTGACTCTGGAGATACAGGAAGAAATGAACTAGGTATACTTCAAAGAGATAGAGTAAGAGAAGGTGTTTTTAAGCTAGAATTAGAATGGAAGGGAATACTAAGCTCACAGTTGGCAACCATTAAAGCTGCTGTAAAGTCTGATAGATTTGAAACTACTTTTCCAACTGAGATAGGATTTATTACTAAGACAATGTATGTAAGTGATAGAAATATAGAGATGGTTAAATACAATGAAGACTACAATCAGATCCGTTGGGATATTAGTTGTAGCTTTACAGAGTTTTAGGCGGTGATTAAATGTATCCAGTAACGACTCTATTTCAGAATAAAGTAAAAGAGACAACAAGAACATGGAAAATACAAATTGAAATTCAGCACTCAGCTGGTATTTTAACTTTAATAGATAAAGATTTGATTTTGGGAAGCATGCGCATAGAAGAAAACAGTCAATCAGGACAGGATTTTTCTGTAGGCGGAGTGACGGCTTCAACCTTTGAAGTAACTATTGTAAATAAAACTGATGGTATCACAGGATCATATATTGTTGACAATTTAAATATAGCGGTAGACGATATGCTGCAGACTGTTGACTGGTACGAAGATTACACAGGAATAAACTTTGAAGGTGCTACTATAATTCCTCAGGTTGGGCTGCTGCTTGATGAAGAAAATGACACATGGGAGTATGTTCCTTTAGGACGATTCATTGTGGACGAGGTTGACAAGCAAAGAAATACAATCAAAATTAAGGCTATTGATAACATAATCGAGCTAGATAAACCTTATAGCTTATCTAGCTTAGGTTATCCAGCTTCATTATACCAGATTTACACAAATATATGCAATGTAGCTGACGTCCAAATAGGTACAGTGAGTTTTACAAATGATGACTATGTTGTAGATGAACGACCAGAAGGGGATTATACTCTACGAGATATTTTGTCCTTTGTGGCTCAATTAAGCGGCTCATTTGCACGATTCAATCGTAACGGAGCATTAGAACTAGTATGGTATACAGATTCTGGAATCACATTAGGACCAGGTAACCGGTTCAACTTTAAACCTCGTGAGGATAAAGTACAAATTCGTGGTGTGTGTTATATAACTGCAAATGAAAATAACGAAGAAATCACATATCTTGCCGGCACTGATGAATACATGGTTGATTTGACTGATAATCCACTTTTACAAAACAATTTTCAGGACGCAATATCGAATGTTTATAACGCCGTTAAAGATACTATATTTACACCGTACGAAAGTAGCTGGCAGGGCAATCCGGCAATTCAAACGGGCGATAAAATAACACAAATTGACAGAGACGGCAATGAATACAGCACTATTGTAACGTATAGTATGTACAAATATCGTGGAGCAGGTACTCTGGCCGGTAGAGGGCTGCCAATAAAAGCGAAAAGATATACCGGATCTACCAATAAGAAACTAGCTGAAATAAAAAGGAAAATCGAGAAGGAAGTCGGAGACAAACTTACATCACTCGAACAGGCGCAACTAAATGTAACAGAACTGATCGCGAATATGCTAGGCGGTTATGTTGTATACGGTGACGATGCAATATATATCGCTGACAATCCAGATATCAATATAGCACAGAAAATCTGGAAATGGGGTATAGGTGGCTTCGGCTATAGCGAAAACGGAATAGAAGGTCCATACACAACCGCTATCGCTGCAAATGGTACTATTGTAGCAATGCTTATAGCGGCGCATATCATCACCGCGGATATGATAGAAACCGGAATACTGACATCCAGCGCCGGCAACATGGCAATAGATCTTGACAACAACATCATGCGTATTGCCGACAATTTAGGGCACAACAGGGTGTTGCTCGGTGAGTATGAGCCCGGTAAGTTTGGCATACAAATCAAGGATGCAGCTAATAACAGGACGCTGCTTGACGAAAGCGGTCTTCTTAATAGTTGGCAGCAAAATATGACTGATAACTTCGATAGCAACCATCCGGCGAAATTGAAATTCTATTTACCGCCAAATGCAGGAGAGTTTATAAATTTGAATTTATCATTTAGCTTAGAAAAATTTAGAAGTTATACAGACACAGTTGGTTTTTATACATTTTTTGCTTCGACAGATGAAGCTTTTCAGTTTGGCGCAACTTCAAATGGGGCTGGTGGACACACTCATACGGTGTCTCAAAATACCTTTGGTGGTTATAATGTGTCATCAGTATCAGACCATACACATGCGCTTAATATAAGACATAGTCATGGAATAGATTTAGGTCATAATCACCGATTACAGCATGCAGTGTACGAAGCTGGTACACCAACTAATGTTGGTATAAAAATAGATGGTGTAGACGTAACATCTGTATTAGGAGGTAGTTGGAGCGGAGAAATTGAAATATCCGATTTAAATGTAAAGCCTTACGTAACTACAAATGGCTGGCATACAATAGAGTTTTTTATGCCAGAAGTAGCGGAGGGTGACCCAGTAATTGGACGTGTTGTAGCTAATATATTCGGCATGATATTTATGTATGCACCAGAATAGGAGGTAAGAATGGCAATAGAAAGAATTTTAGGAACAGATACAGGAAAAGCAGCTTTTTATAAAGTAGATAGAAATTTTGAAAAACTAGAAAATGCAATAAACATAAATTACGACAATAGTACAAGTGGAATTACAGCAGAAAATATACAAGAAGCTATTGACGAAATAACCGACAACATCGGAACAATCCAAACAATCCCCCTAGCCGAAGGATATTTCCAGTCTAGAGATATATTACCGACATCAACACGTGGAAATTTAAAGACAAAGATATATGGTAATACAGCGGTTAATTTAGTTAAGAATGGTAATTTTGCAGATGGTACTACTGGATGGGCTGCTTCCGGCGCAACTGGCACGGTTTCTAACAATGAATATATAGCGACTATCACTGCAACAGGTACTTATACGAGACTTTTAACATCCACAGCCTTGAATAGAACAATTGGAGATAAAATATTTTTTTGCTATGATATTTATCCGAAGTATATAGCAAATGCGGGTATACGTATAGAATCCAGAGACATAGGTGTCAAATCCGTAACTGCAAATATCTGGAATACTGTAAGTGCAATAAGCACGATGACATTAGCATCTGATGCTCCGTGGTTTTACCATGTAACAGCAAGTAACTATATAGTAGGCGATACTTATAAATATAGAAATATATTCGCCATCAACATGACAGCACTTGGAATAGAAGATTACACGGAAGAACAAATGCTTGCTATAGTTAGAAATGGTTATTTTGACGGACTACAAGGTGCAAGCAATATTGAAATTTTGAGTGTTGGGAAGAATTTGTTTGATGGGAAATTAGGGGGTAGTACGTCTAATATTTCTATAAATAAATTGGACGAAAATTCTTTTTCTATTAGAGGGTTGTCAACTAGTGGTATTGATGCAGATAAAATAATATCATTCAATAAATTCAAAGGTAATACACAATATACATTTAGTGGGCTTCATAGCCAAAATGGCAGTCAAAATACAAGGTTGGGCATAGTTTATACTGATGGAACAAATCAAGGTTTCTCAAACCCACCAACTGAACCAACTCCTTTTAACATAACATCACAATCAGGTAAAACAATAGCTTTTGTATCTTATAGATATTCATCATCAGGAGGAACTACAACTTATAAAAATTTTCAAATTGAAGAAGACAAGGGACAAACACTAGGAATCTACGAACCCTACAAATCTACATCTAACCTCTACAAAACACTAGACGGTAAACCTGTTATATTACATAGGTTGCCTAACGGGATAAGAGATGAGATAGATGACAATGGTAGAAAAATTGAAAGAAATTTGGAATATGAGTTAAAGGCTAGTGATATAATAATTTTATCTTCTCAAGCAAATACAGACTATGTTTATATAAAAAAACCCGTTGATAGCTATGCATATAATAACTTTTCAATTGCTATAGGTGCATATATATTAGAGAATTATACTGATTTAGGAACTGCTGCTATCGATGATATATCTAATATTTGGAAAACAACGCCTAGAGTTAGTGGTGCAAGTTTTGTTCTTGTAGTTCCACAAAATATATACCCTACTCTAGCAGATGCACAAACAGCACTAGCAGGAACTAAAATAGTCTACCAAAAAGCAACTCCTGAAATACTCGACACCAACGCAACACCGCTCATTGCGGAGCCAAACGGAACAGTATTTATAAGTAGTCAAGATTCTCCGCTCCCTGCAACATACATGGAATATACAAATAATGTAGGTGCTGTGTTAGATGGGTTGATTGATGGACAGAAACAAAATTCAGAATTGTTAAAACATAAGGCTAATATAGAACAAGAGGATTGGATAACTGCTACTTTGCAAAATGGGTGGACGGGAACATTACAATATAGAAAAAACTCGATTGGTCAACTGGAAGTAAAAGGTGAATTGATAGCAGGTAGTATAAGTATACCAACAATAATTTCTAGCCTAGTAGAGCCTTATAGACCAACGATGGCTAAAGCTATTGCTATGTATAATGCTAATGGTTCAACAAAATCAGCACTAAGCATACACACTACAGGAAATATATATTTAAGAACAGCTACAGATTTAGCTACGGGTAATACTGTATTTTTTAACGACGTGCTCAATTAAAGGAGGCATATAAGTGAAAAGAGAAGTATTTGAAATAGATGAATTAGGATACATTACAAATAAATTTCTTGCTAAATTTGATAGTGAAGGAAATCTACTAGAAGAATTAGCCGAGAATATTATAACTGTGCAACCACAAAGTTTTTATAAACCACAATGGACAGGCATGGAATGGGTAGAAAGTTTGACACAAGAGGAAATTGATGCGATTAATAATGTTCCTCAATTACCGACGGAAATTGAACTAATGCGAGATTACGTCTTGGACGTAGATTATAGATTGGTTATGATGGAATTAGGATTATTATAGAAAAGAGGTGATAAAGTGATGGTATTTGTTTATGCATTATGCAAATCTAAAATAGAAAAGAAACAGTATGAAAGCAAAGAAGCAATGCAACAAATGTTAGATGTATTTTTTGCTGGAGAAAGATTAACAGTAGAAGAGTATCAGGAACTTACTGCATTATTGGCGGCACAGTAGGGAATAAAAGAAAAATTTGGTGGACTAAGGACTATAGAAATATGGTCCTTTTCTTATACAAAAAATTGAAGGGAGAAATTATGGAAAATATAACAACAGTAAAAGTAAGTATCTTAGGAATCGTAGGAGTAATTGGCGGCATAATAACAAATTTCCTTGGAGGTTGGGACATGGCATTACAGACATTAGTGTTATTTATGGCTGTCGATTATATAATGGGACTTATTGTAGCAGGTATTTTTAAAAAGTCAAATAAGTCTGAATCTGGAGCTTTAGAGAGCAAAGCAGGTTGGAAAGGACTAAGTAAAAAAGGTGTTACTCTAATGATTGTATTGGTGGCTACTCAACTGGACAAAATGACCGGCACAGAAATTATAAGGGATGCTGTTATAATAGCTTATGTAGTTAATGAAGCCATAAGTATAATTGAAAATGCCGGATTAATGGGTGTTCCGATACCAGATATAATTAAAAGAACATTGGAGATGCTTAAAAACAAAGAAGGTGCAGATAATGATTAAGTTTAAAGTTAATCCTACAAAGAATCAACGAATTACAAGTGAATTTGGCAGGAGGGATTTTGCTGGTTTACAATGGCATAGCGGTGTGGATCTTGGAGCTATAAATCCCGGGGTCGATGCGGATGAGCTGTATGCAGTAGCAGATGGTGTAGTTAGAGTCAGCAAGGCGGATAGCGGAAATAAAAATGTAGGTTATGGTTATTACATTGTTATTGAGCACGAAGGATTTTGCACATTATATGCACACCTACAGAAACTGGAGTTGCATGTAGGTGATAAGATAAAAGCTGGACAAATCATAGGGCATATGGGTAATACCGGTGAATCCACAGCAACGCATTTGCATTTTGAAGTCAGAAATTGCCTATATAATGATCCTTCTTTTTGGACTAAAGGTACTTATGCAGGACAATTTATTATGTGCGTAAATCCTGCAGGTTATTTTGTAAAAGAAATGACAGCACAAGAAGCTGAAAAAATAATCCAAGAAAAAGCAGGACTTGATGACAACACTATGCAGTATTTAAATTTTTATAGGTATAATGAGGCCTTGATTATGAAGCTAGCAAAAGCAATGTCATAGGAGGTGATCCTACATCTAGCCAGGCAATCGCCTGGTTCTTCTTTTGTTTTTTTATAAAATAAATAAAGAAAGACTATATATATTGCAGTAGCTGCGTATTATGGTCAATATCGAAAAAATGTTCGAAAAAGTGAAAATATATGTTGCATATTTACATAATGTGGTATATTATGTAATAAAGTATAAAATTTAATTTCTGGGAGGTGTTTGTATGTATGATGTTATAGAGTTATCTAAGTACATAATAAATTATGCTAAAGAACACAATAAAACCATAACAAATTTGCAATTGCAGAAGATTTTGTACTATATTCAGGGCATATTTCATTTGAAGTTTAATGAATATGCCTTTAACGACGAAATAGAAGCATGGAGATTAGGGCCTGTTGTACCTAAAATATATTATAAATACTATGCTAATGTAGGAATGCCAATAATGGATAAATATGAAAATGATGATTTACCAGTTTATAAGGAAAAATCTCATAAAAATGTAATTGATGGTATTATCGAAGAAAAATTGGACCTAGATGCTTGGGAGTTGGTCAAATTTACTCATTCTGAAGACCCTTGGAAGAAAACATATAGCGCTGGTAAAAATAATATAATTAGCAAACAACTTATATCAACATGGTTTAATAACAATAATTAATAGTGGGGAAAAGTTATGGACTTGGAAGTGTATAGTAATTTAAATTCTGTAGAGGACAAGGACGAAGCTTTGATATTGTTAATGCAACAAATTACTAAAGATGAAACGGTTTTCGATAATGATATTAATGATATCGTTAATATTTTTGACGATATATATAAAAATCAATATCATCATAAATATTCGTTGATTACTGGAGTTGTTTTAGAATTGGGAGAATTAAAAGATGGCTCAGCAGAATTTTTAATAGGATTTTTAAATGATATATATAAGGAAATAGAACATAGCAATGAAAGGCTAAAATTATCTATAGGAAAGCTTATAGACCATATCAATTTAGAATTAGTAAGGCAAAGACATCTAAATGAACACTATGGTGATCATATCGACTTGATATCAGATAAGATAAACAATGTTGATAATAAGGTTAATAGTATGGTGAGCGATGCCAGCGAACGCATAGTGGAATTAGATGTGAATATGAAAAAAAGTGAAAACAAGTTAAAAGGCTATGAGTCTCAATCAATAACTATTTTGGGAATATTTTCAGGCATTGTAATGGTGTTCTTTGGTGGATTGAATTTTGCGGCGAATGCCTTTCAAAATATTAATAATATTTCTATATATAGGTTAACGTTTGTCATTTGTTTAATTGGATTTATCATGTTTAACTGTGTATTTATTCTTATACATTTTGTATCTAAACTTACAAATTCAGAAATTAAAGAAAAATGCAATAAGTGTACTAATGAAATCGCAATGACGTGTTATTCTATTGATGAAAATAGTAAAGGTACAATATGTCAAAACTATTGTAACCCAGTTGAGAAATTCAAAAATTTGTATCCTGTTGTTTTTTACGTTGATATTTTTTTAGTTACTTGTATGGTTACTGTGTTTCTGATATGGTCCATATCACACAAAAAATATATAGATTTGGGACTTGTTATCATCATGGGTGCAGCTATACATTTAATATATTCGTATGTAGGAGATAAAAGAAAAAGAAAGTATAATAAAGGTGATGAAATTGCTAGAAGCTTAGTCGATTAATTTTGCCTTGTTTTCAAATAAGACAAAATTGTAAAATTAAATGCACGGCAGCCAGATCACCTCATAAGTAGGTGTCTGGTCGCCCTAAAATAATCCATATTCAGCCAGCGTTATTTACGAATGGCTGTTTTCTATATTAAGTGCTACACACGCCCTGAAATGGATTTTATTCCGGGACGCTGGTGTTAATCTGTAGCTTAGTATATTATATGCTTGTACCGTGGATGTGTTACTAACTAGGCACAATCTCCGGACTTTGGTTATTAACTTATTATTTGAGTTATATAAATTGGCTTATAGAATATAAAATGATTGTTATTTTTAATTGATTTAATTCATAATTAGTAAAAATATTATATAAGGAGGACAATTTTTTGAAGCATGAAGATAATGAATTATAACAAAATAGAGTAAGCAATATTCAGGATGTAAAAATGACTATTGAAGAACAAAAAGGAGAATAAAACAAGTATGAAAAAGGTAAAATACGGGGAATATAAAAAACTCAAATTAATACTTTTTGAAAATAAAATAAATTATAAAGAAGCTGCTAAAATAGCTGATTTGTCTGTATCTGCATTTTCAAACAAAATTAATGGATTTGCGGATTTTAGAGTACATGAAATTTCAAAATTAAGCTATGCTCTTGGTGTTGATTATACTATTATTTTAAATGAAATTATAAATAATGAAAAGTAGTTGAGTCAATGTATTTAAAAATAAGCGCAAAACTGAATTAGCAAAATTTATCATAATTTATTAATCATAGGGAATATCTATAATTAAATTATGATTCAGCATATATACTTGCGACAAATAATCTCCAATGCAATAGTAATTAATATAATGTTTCGTTGAAATTTAAATATAATTTAGTTAATAATATTCGCCAAAAATTCGCCAATATATTTTAGTTTTGTATAGAATTAAATAGTAAACAAAAGAATGATGATATTCAAATTGCAACACATTTAGTAAAGCGTAGGACAGTTTAGTACTAAAGAATCAAATCTGGGGTTCGAATCCCCATCTCTCCGCCAAAAATGGATTTAATATAAGCCTAAATTATTTTATAATTTGGGCTTATATTAAATCTGCTACTTTATGTATTCTGTAACTAAATCTGTAAAGAGTATGCCATTCAAATGGTCTATCTCATGGCAGAAACATTTTGCCAAATCTCCAGTTCCAGTTAATGTAATTTCTTTTCCATTTTCATTTAATGCATGTATTTTTACCTTTTTAGGTCTTGTTACTTTACCCCATTTGTTTGGTATGCTCAAACATCCCTCTATAACTTCTTGAGTTCCTTCTCTTTCAATTATTTTTGGATTTACTAATTTTATAAGTCCCTGTCCCATGTCTATTACAACTAATTGCTTTAAGATACCTACTTGTGGACCAGCCAATCCTCCGCCATTTTTAGTGTTATACATAGTATCTGCCATATCATTTAATATTTGTCTTATTTTTTCATCTACGACTTCAACTTTTTTGCTCTTTTTTCTTAATATTTCATCGCCATACAATCTAATTTGTCTTAATGCCATTAAACTACACCCCTACTTTGCTCTGCCCTTGATTTTCTCTGACTTTCTTCAAAAATGAAAATCTCTTCTATTGTACTTTTAAATACTTTGGCAATATCATATGCTAACCAAATTGATGGTTCAAATTTCCCGGTTTCAATAGAATTAATTGCCTGTCTTGACACGCCTACAAGCTCACCTAATTGTTCCTGAGTTAATGCAAATAATTTACGAAATTGTTTCAATTTGTTCTTCATAATTAATTACTCCTGTAAGTTTATTGTATATTTCTAATATAACATTATTTTTCCTATATGTCAAGTTAACCTTACATGTTGGACCGCTTTATATTCTGAGTTACAATTGACAAAATTGCATGTTGGTAATATAATGAAAAAAATTAGTAAATGTACATTAAATTAATCTTCAAATTATAGTAGAGAGGTGGATTATGTCTGAATCTCAAATCACAAAAAAGGCTCTAGCAGAAGCTATGAAAGAATTAATGTCAGAGCGTCCGATGAACAAAATCAACATTGGAGATATTGTTGAACGCTGTAACATGAATAGGCAGAGTTTCTATTATCATTTTAAAGATAAATATGATTTAGTTAACTGGATTTATTACACGGAATTTATAGTGAAAATTAAAGATGACCTGTCTATGTCATCATGGGATTTATTAGAAAATATATGTGAATTTTTCTATGAAAACAAAGCATTTTACACGAATGCTTTTAAAGTTACCGGTCAGAATTCATTTTCGGAATATTTTATTGAAGTTATTCACCCTATTCTTGTTGTTTATCTTAACAGTATTTTTAAAAGAAATAAAAATGTAGATTTTTATGCTACTTTCTTTGCCGATGCAATTCGTGTGTCTATTTCAAGATGGCTGCTGGAAGGAGCTGAAATTCAACCTAAGGAATTTGTTGAACTTATTAAGTCGGCCTTAACCGGGGCGGCTGTAAAATTAGTCAATGATTTGTCTTGAAATCAATATTAAATGCAACTATATAAGATAATTTCCTGATATTAATTATTTTTATCTATAGTCATAGTTTTACAAATATTAAAATATCAAAAAATTGGACAATATTTATATTTGTCTTATTTTTTGACGTTTTTTTATTTTGTCTAAAGTAAAGTAAAAAAAGTGGAATATAATTGTATTATAAATATTAACAGAATTTTATAATGTTTGTATGGAGGTTAAAGATGAACGAAAAAAGTATTTTAGAAAATTTGCAATCCTTTGGTTTAAAAAAGGTTCTTCGTTATCTAGATGCTGATCCTGATAATAATATTCCTAAGATCATCGAGTGGGTTGAGAAGTTTGATAAAGATGGTGTAGTAGATAGGCAGCTTGTTGCAATTGAAAATAGTCTGTATGATACTGACAGCAATTGGTACAAACTTGCCAAAAGCTTATGGACTGACATTGATAATGATGTGAGAAAAACTTTATTTGAAAATTTCATAATAAATGCAACTATTATAGGCGGAAAAAGGCAGAGTAAGGCTAGAGAAGAAAATAGCTGCAATATTCCTTGGGCCATTTTAATGGATCCTACATCTGCGTGTAATTTAAAATGTACCGGTTGTTGGTCGGCGGAATATGGAAATAGAATGAATATGGATTTTGATACCTTAGACAACATAATTGAGCAAGGAAAGAAATTAGGAACTTATATGTACATTTATTCCGGCGGAGAGCCATTAGTGCGCAAAGATGACATTATAAAATTATGTGAAAAACACAATGAATGTGCATTTCTTGCATTTACGAATGCTACTTTAATAGACGATAATTTTGCTGATGAAATGCTGCGAGTCAAGAACTTTGTACCGGCAATAAGTGTGGAAGGATTTGAAGAAGAAACTGACTTTAGACGAGGAAAGGGCACATATCAATCAGTTGTCAATGCTATGAAAATTTTGAAGGAGAAAAAACTTCCTTTTGGTATTTCTTGTTGTTATACAAGTAAGAATGCTGAAGTAATAGGCAGTGAAGAATACTTTGATGACATTATTGATAAAGGTGCAAAATTTGCATGGTTTTTCACTTATATGCCTGTTGGTTCAGATGCTGTACCTGAATTGATGGCAAGCGCAAAGCAACGAGAGTATATGTATCATCAAGTTAGAGAGTTTAGGAAAACAAAGCCAATATTTACTATAGATTTTTGGAACGACGGTGAATATATAAATGGTTGTATAGCAGGAGGACGCTGCTATTTGCACATTAATGCAAATGGTGACGTTGAGCCATGTGCTTTTACTCATTACTCTGATTCCAATATTCATGAAAATACATTGCTTGAAGCATATAAGAAACCTTTGTTCATGCAATATTATAAAAAGCAACCTTTTAATGAAAATCTTCTTAGACCATGTCCGCTTCTTGATAATCCTGGATGTTTAACTGATGTGGTTGAAAGCGCTGAAGCAAAATCAACTGATATGCAAAATCCGGAAGATGTACGTGCTTTAAGCGAAAAATGTATTGAAGCAGCAAATAACTGGGCCCCGGTAGCAGATGAACTTTGGCTTAAATCTCATGGCTGTGTTGAATGCAATGAATAGTAAAAATTATTTTATTAGCGATGTAATCATATAATAAATAACAATAAATAAATCACGTATTGATTGTAAGGCGACCCCAAAAAGTCAGACTTTTTTTCAGAGTAGAGATTGAATTTGTTTCTACTCTGATTTTTATTTGAATATTAATGTAACTACGTGAAAGCATAATGCAAATTGATATTGTTAAAAATATGGTATATAATAAATACATAATTTTATTCATAAAAAGAAGGTATACTATGAATCCTGAAATAAACATGCCAAAAGAGGCAGAATTTGCAGTAAATATATTGAATGATAACGGGTTTGATGCATATGTAGTAGGAGGATGTGTAAGAGATAGCATATTAGGTAATAAACCATCTGATTGGGATATTACTACCTCTGCTTTGCCACATGATATAATAAAATGTTTTGAAAATTATAGAATAATTGAAACAGGATTAAAGCATGGAACTGTAACTGTAATTATAAGTGATATGCCTTTGGAAATCACTACATATAGAATTGATGGCGAATATAAAGATAACAGAAGACCGGATGGTGTAACATTCACAAATGATATTGCTTATGATTTGCAGCGCAGAGATTTTACTATAAATGCTATGGCATATAATCATAAAAATGGTATTGTTGATTTATATGATGGCATGAGAGATATAAAACGCAGATTAATCAGATGTGTAGGAAACCCTGATAAAAGATTTGAAGAAGACGGACTAAGAATACTCAGAGCTTTACGTTTTGCAGCAGTATTAAATTTTGACATTGAGCATAATACTTCAAATAGTATTAGAGAAAATAAGAAATTATTATATAATATTTCATCAGAACGAATAACGGTTGAATTTAATAAATTAATTACAGGTTCTAATTTTAAAAAAATTTTAACTGACTATATAGATGTTATAGGGGTATTTATACCCGAAATACAACCTAATGATTCATGGAATCATACTATGACAGCTATGTCCAACGTTACTGATAATTTAATATTAAGACTTGCCGTTTTATTTTATAACGCGGCAAAACTAAAATATCCTGACAATAATGAGGAAAATAAAGATTATCATATTAAATTAGCAAAAATATATTCTGATATGGTTTTTTATAGATTACAAAGCTTAAAATACGACAATAAAACTTCTAAGATTGTTAAGGATCTAATATTGTATTATGATGCGGAAATACGTCCTACATCTGATAACATTAAAAGATGGCTGAACAAAACGGGTATAGAAATATTTGAAATGCTTTTAGAAATAAAAAAGGCACATATAAGAGCAAAAGATGATTTTGCTGAAGAAAAATTATATGATATTAATCAAATAGAATTTATATTTAAAAAGATTATAAATGAAAAACAATGCTTTAACCTTAAGGATTTAGCTGTAAATGGTTCGAATTTAATTGACATTGGATTACCTAAAGGAAAATATATTGGTGAAATCTTAAATGAACTGCTAACAAAAGTAATAGATGAAGAATTAGAAAATGAAAAAGGAAAATTGTTAAATTATGTAATAAATAAAAATACTATGGTAACTTAATATATAAAAATATATAAATTATAAAAAAAATATCTTGACAAAGATAAATTAGGATGCTAAACTCAGTTCTAATAATACAAAAACAAAACCATTGAAGCGAAGATTAAACCAATATGTGCACTTACAGAGAGCAGGGAAAGATGAGAGCCTTGCAGAACGCAATATGGCAAATGGATCGCTGAGGGTGAGGTGAAAGGGTAAAACCGAGTATCTGAAACGTGTGCTTACGTTACAAAGCAGAAAATGTGATAGCATTTTTGTTAAGAGGATTGATTTTGTTCAATCAATTAAGGTGGTACCGCAGGAATTTATAGCCTGTCCTTTCATAGGACGGGTTTTTTTGTTTTTGTAATTATAATTCATTTAAAAAGAGGAGAGAAAAATGAAAAAATTAATTGCAGGTTTGATTTTAGTAACAATGCTCTTAGCATCAGGATGCGGAGCAAAATCAGAAAATGAAGTCCAGAAAGTACCAGCTTCAGAAAATAATGAAAAAGCAAGGATTGGAATAGTTCAAACAATGAATCACCCATCTTTGGATGAAATTAGGGAATATACAATAATAGGGTTGGAAGAACAAGGCATGAAGGATAAAGTAGATGTAATTTACAAGGATGCACAGGGAGACCCAACAAATATTAATACAATAGTTAACCAATTTGTTGGAGATAATGTCGACATGATAATTCCAATAGCGACAACGGCAGCACAATCTGCAGCTGCAGCTACAAAAGATATACCAATAGTATTTGCAGCAGTTAGCTATCCGGTAAAAGCCGGGTTAGTAACGGATATGAATGTGACAGATAAAAACATAACTGGGGTATCCAATGCTATTGCAATAGAAGATATATTTGAACTTTCTCAAAAATTGACTCCAAACGTTAAAACATATGGGTTTATATATAATTCAGGTGAAGTTAATGCTGTGGCTGGCATAGATAGAGCTAAAGAATATTGTGATGAAAATGGATTTAAATATATTGAAGCAACTATAACTAACTCCAGTGAATTATTGCAAGCAACTCAATCGTTAGTAGGAAAGGTTGATGCAATATTTACCCCAAATGATAACACAGTAGCTTCTGCAATGTCAGTTCTGTCATCAGAAGCTATTAAAGCTGGTATACCGGTATATGTTGGAGCTGATTCAATGGTAAAGGATGGTGGATTTGCAACAGTTGGAATAGATTATAAAGTTCTGGGAAGGCAGGTTGCAGCAATGGCCAAAAGAATTTTAGATGGTGAAACTATTAAAGATAATCCGGTAGAAATTATTAATCAATATTCAAATATGATTAACATAACAACTGCCAAAGCTTTAGGTATAAACATTGAAGAAGAAACTTTAAAAAGTTTTCAAATTATAGAATAGTGTTATAAATTAGAAAAATACATTGAAAAGAGGAGATTTTATGAAAAGAATTACTTCAATAATTATGATTATGGCAATATTAATAACAATATCAACCGGCTGCTCAACAAAAACTGATGATTCTAAAAGCGGTGAGGAAATAAACACACTATCTGAAAGCATAGAACAGAAACCCGCAAATAATCAAAAAATTAAAATAGGCATTGTTCAGCCAATTGAACATCCTTCATTGAATGAAATTAGAGAATATGTCATACTGGGTTTAGAAGAGTTGGGATTGAAGGATAAGGTTGAAATAACATACAAAGATGGGCAAGGAGATTCTTCAAATATTAATACAATTATATCACAGTTTGTAGGTGACAAAATGGATATAATAGTTCCTATTGCTACAGGTGCTGCACAAAGCGCAGCTGCAGCAACAAAAGATATTCCAATTGTATTTGCAGCAGTAAGCTATCCTGTCGAGGCTGGTTTAGTAAAACAATTAGATAAAACTGAAGGAAATATAACTGGAGTGTCAGATGCAATAGGGGTGGACGAAATATTGGACCTTGCATTAAAACTTACACCTGACGTGAAAACTTTTGGGTTTGTTTATAATAGTGGAGAGGTTAACTCAGTGGCAGCTATAGAAAAAGCCAAAGAGTATTGTAATGTAAAGGGCTTGAAATATGATGAGGTTACTATAACAAATTCCGGAGATTTACTACAAGCGTCACAGTCTCTAGTAAGTAAAGTAGATGCTATATTTACACCTACTGACAATACAGTAGCATCCGCAATGCCCATACTTTCAGCAGAGGCAATAAAAGCAAAGATTCCCGTATATGTTGGAGCGGATTCAATGGTAACAGATGGCGGTTTTGCAACGGTTGGAGTAAATTATAAAGTTTTAGGCAGACAGGTTGCAGCCATGATAAAAAGAATTATCGATGGAGAGAAAATATCAGATAATCCTGTAGAAGTGTTAGACCAATATGCCAAAATAATTAATATTACAACTGCAAAGGAAATTGGAGTTGTAATAAAAGAAGAAGAATTGAAAGATTTTCAGATTATAGAATAAATAATTATTTGGAGGAATAAAATTGAGTTTAGTTTCATTAATTGGGGCAATTGAATTAGGTTTGGTATATTCATTGCTTGCATTTGGATCATATATATCATTTAAAATATTAAATATAGCTGACCTGACAGTGGATGGCAGCTTTGTTTTAGGAGCTGCAGTATCTGCAGTGCTTGTCCATAATGGGATGCCGTACATGGGGATTTTTTTAGCCGTTTTATCTGGAGCAATAGCCGGAATTGTAACAGCGTTATTGCAGACGAAAATGGGTATACAGCCCATATTATCAGGTATATTAACAATGACAGGTTTGTACTCGATAAACTTAATGGTCATGAGCGGAAAAGCAAATATACCATTGCTCAATAAAACTAATATTTTTACATTTGCAGAAAATTTAATTGGAGGTAACCTGTATAAAGTTCTTACTTTGATATTTATAATTTCTTTAATATTTGCTCTTTTGAACTGGTTTTTCAGAACACAGCTTGGTTTATCCGTCAGGGCAACAGGTGATAATGAAGATATGTGCAGGGCCTCATCTATAGATACAGATGCAGTCAAAATAGTTGGCTTTGCTATTTCAAACGCAATAGTTGCATTATCAGGTGCACTAGTTGCTCAGATGCAGCAATCCGCAGATATTAACATGGGCTCCGGTATGGTAGTAATAAGTTTTGCATCGATTATTATCGGCAGTGTATTAATAAAAAATAAAAATATAACTCTTGGTCTTTTATCGGTAATATTAGGTTCTGTAATTTACAGATTAATAATTGCACTGATTTTAACGACTAATTTTCCTCCATCATATTTAAAATTAATATCAGCATTAGTAGTTATTATAGCACTTTCATTCCCAAATATTAAAAGAAAAATAGAAATTAACAAAATGAGCAGGGGGTATGAAGCATAATGTTGAGAATTAAATCGGTAAGTAAAACATTTAACAAAAATACACATGATGAACATAAAGGATTAGATAATTTAAACCTTTATGTATCAGAAGGTGAGTTTGTGACTATAATTGGCGGTAATGGAGCCGGAAAGTCAACATTGTTTAATGTAATATCCGGAACAATGCTTTGTGACTCCGGAAGAATAGAGATTGATGGAAGCGATATAACATATATGCCCGAGCATAAGAGGGCATCATATATTGGCAGAATATTTCAAGACCCAATGAAGGGTACCGCCCCAAACATGACTGTTGGTGAAAACTTGATTATAGCATATATGAGAAGTACAAAAAAAAATATTATGAGAGGTCCATCCAAAAAGGATAAAATGCTTGTCAGAGAACGCTTGTCAGAGCTTGGACTTGGTTTAGAAGATAGGATGAACACAAAGATAGGATTGCTTTCAGGTGGGCAAAGGCAAGCAATTACTCTCACTATGGCAACTCTTGTAAAACCTAAATTACTGTTGCTTGATGAGCATACTGCTGCATTGGATCCTTTAAGTGCTAAAAATGTAGTGGACCTTACGAACAAAATTGTATCTGAAAATAATATCACGACACTTATGATTACTCATAACATTTCATCAGCATTAGCATTAGGAAGCAGAACTATAATGATGGATTCAGGAGATATTGCCTTAGATTTGAACAAAGGTGAAAGAAGTAATATGTCTGTACAAGATTTGTTGAATAAATTTAATAAGGTTAAAAACAAGGAGTTTGATGATGATAATGTATTGCTGTAAAATTATATAAATAGTGTATATAACATTACTTCACTTTTAGTATTTCTATTGTACATTATTATATTATTAAATAAAACGCAACTATTTAAAAATCAAAATAATTCTATGGGCATATAATGATTCCATATAGTGAATACTTTAAAAAATTATGGAAGGATGTTTTTATATGCTTGATGCAAGGAAACCATATAGAGCCAGAAACAAGATTATTAATATATTAGAAAAAAATAATGAAACGGGCTATTTAGCTGTTAGTGTATTTTCAAATCAAACTAAAGAGCCAATAAGCGGTGCAGAAGTAAATATATATAAATTTGTAGTAAAAGGATTATATGGCGAAGCAGGAGATGAAGAGCTGATTGTTTCATATATGACAGATGAAAATGGTAAAGTACCAACTGTAGAGTTACCTGTAATACATGGGATAGATGGAAATAATGAAGAAACGGATTATGCCAGAATTCAATACCATATGACAGTAAAAGCGTCTGGATATGATACAGTTACAGTCATAAATATGGAAATTTTCCCTAACGAAACTTTAGTCTTTGATGTAAACTTACCTCTGGAAACACCGGGAGAAAATAGAAGTAAATTTATAATTATTCCTGAAAAACACAAAAAATAATAGAAAAATAAGGATAAATAATAAAGAAATTTGTTTGTCCTTATTTTTCTATTATTATTAGTCTGTATAAATAAACTTTTCTTCCTCTCCGCATTCCGGACAGTTTACTGTTACCTCATAGCTGTACATTGACAAGACTTTTACATTTGTTGCTAAACTGGCATTTTCTTCTTTTCCTTTGTATTTAACTTTTTCCGCATCATTTTCCCGTTTTGCGTAATAATAGTTATACCTTTTTCCACATTTTGAACATTTTCGTCTTCCCTTTACTTTTAACATTTTTTTCACATCCCATTCATAATATATAATCCTAATAGGATAATTCAATACTTATTTGATGAATCCCATTTATTATAATGTCTAAGAGATATATAATCAAGGTATAATTTATTTATTGTGATTATTGAAAATAATGTTAAATTATGATATTATTAAAAGAAACAAAAGATGATGAGGTTTTTGTATGAATAAGAAGCAAGTTAGAGCAATGATGAAAAAACCCTGGTGGAACTATGCTTTACTAATAGCAGGTGTTTTTTTATTTACAGAAGGATGTTCTTTATTGTATGGTAGTGATGAATTATCAATACAAATTTCAGTTATATTATTTAGTATGATAATGCATGGAACTAGCCTAAGAGATTTAAGCAAGAGTATATTGCTAAAAAGTCATGATAATAACACCAAACAAAGTGACGAAAAGAATAATATTCAACACGATCAAGCATTAAAGGATAAAGCAAGCTTAACAGCAAATATAATTGTACAAATACTTTTAGTAATAGTTGCTGTTTCATGCTACTATATTGAATTCAAGATAACAGATATAATTTTATTTGATATTTTTATAATTATAATATATGGAATAATATCTGTTATTAGTTATAAATTTTATAGAAGAATAAAATAATATGTGAGGTGGTTTCCATGGATTGGATTTGTGAAGGTGAAGATTTATATAAAAATGAAATTCAAAACCTTGCTATGAGCGGCGAATATTTAAAATTGAAACAGAATTACGAAGAGGGTTATATGGTTACTCCGGTGATTGAGGTACCTGGTTTTACACAAATTTCACCGTCGTGGAACTCTAAAACAGATAGAGATAGTTCTGTAGAGCTTTTAATAAGAATTAAAATAGGTAAAAATTGGACAAGTTATATAAGTTACGGGATATGGTCAACGGATGGAAATAATATAGGAATAAATAAAAATCAGAGTGATGAGTTTGTAAAAGTAACTACAGATAGGATATTTGTATGTAATGATAAATTTGCTGATGCGGTTCAAATAAAAGTTATTTTCAGAGGTAATGGTTCCAAAATACGATTAATTGCTTTTACCACTGATTCTGGTGAAAAAGAGGATTTAAACGGGAATTATCTTAAAGTAATAGATAACGTACCAATGATATCCCAACTTGCAAGCGGACACAAGGATTCTCATTCAATATGCAGTCCGACCTCACTAACAATGGTACTTAAATATTATGGAATACCTGTTGAGTTAGATGATGTTACAAATGGAACATTTGACACGGGAAGTGAACTATATGGTAACTGGCCTCAAAATTCTGCCTATGCAGGAGAGCAGGGAATGAGAGCCTATACAAAAAAATGCGTTTCGATAAATGCAGTAAAAAATCTTATCGCAAAAGATATACCTGTTGTAGCATCTGTTGTTTCAAAAGAAAAAGAAGAGTTGGATGGGGCTATTTCAGCTTTTCCAAGCGGGCATTTAATGGTGGTAATCGGATTCAAGATAGTTGATGGTGAGGAATATATAGTGGTCAATGATCCTGCTGCAAACACCGACGAAGAGGTCAGAAAATACTATAAATTGGATCAATGGATTAAAGTCTGGAGACATTACATATATATTGTAACTAAGTATTAAAAAATAATAATTCATGAATTAAAATGGTTGCAAAACTCATATACAATGAGGTTGCAACCATTTTGTACTTAGACATTTAATTCCAGCAAGTGTTTGGCAAGAAGTATTTCACCTTTATAAAATTCTTGTGCTTGTGCCACTAAGGTACTTAGTTCTCCAAAATGAGGGAGATGTGTCAGGACAAGTTTCTTAGCGTGTGACTTTTCTGCTATTATTCCTGCTTGACGGCTGTTTAAATGTCCTGCACTTGTACCATCCATATCAGCATAAAAGCTGCATTCACATAATAAAATATCCGATTCAGCAAAAAAATTACACAATTCATCAAAATATGATGTATCTGACGTAAATGACAATATTTTATTTTCACATTTTATTCTAATGCCAAAGCTTTCTACAGGATGAATATTTTTAATAAAATTTATAATGAATGGACCTATGTTTAAAACACTGCTTTCATTAAAGCTGTATCCTTTTGTATAATTATCTAATGACATAGTGTCAAAAAACATACTGTCAAATGGAGCGTAAATAGGAAGTATTTTATCTGTTTCTCCCAGCTGTGTTTTTATCAATCTTGCATATTGCATGGGACCGATATCGCAAAAATGATCATAATGATAATGAGATACTAAAACAGCATCAATATCTGTTAAGTTAGTTATATTTTGCAAAGAACTTACAACTCCACTACCACATTCCAATAATAATTTAAAATTATCATGTTCTATTAGATAACCTGATGTAGCTTCTCCAACGCGTGGGAACCCTCCCCAATGACCTATTACAGTAATTTTCAAAATTTGCCTCCTGCTGATTTTATGCTATATTTTTAAATTGTGAATTGTACAATTCTGCGTAAATGCCATCAGCTTCAATTAATTGATTGTGGCTACCTCTTTCATGTATACCACTGCTAGTAATTACAATTATTTCGTCGGCGTTTTTTATTGTAGATAGCCTATGTGCTACTACAACAGTTGTTCTTCCTTTGCACAGTTCTTCCAATGATTGTTGTATTAATAATTCTGTAGCATTATCAAGTGCAGATGTAGCTTCATCCAATATTAGTATTGGCGGATTTTTGAGAAATACTCTTGCAATAGAAATTCTCTGTTTTTGTCCTCCTGACAACATAATACCTCTTTCACCTACATAAGTGTCATATCCGTTTGGCATTGACATAATGAAGTCGTGGATGTTAGCTTTTTTTGCTGCTAATATTACTTCTTCTTTAGATGCGTCTATTTTACCACATAATATATTATCATATATGGTACCTGTAAACAGAAATACGTCTTGTTGAACTATACCTATATTTTTTCTAAGTGATTTTCTGGTGAAATTTTTTATATTCATGTTATCAATATAAATCTCTCCATCTTCGACTTCATAGAAACGAGGTATTAAGTGACAAAGTGTGGTTTTACCACCACCGGAAGGTCCTACAAAAGCTATAGTTTTACCTTTGTCTATACCAAAATTAATATTTTTCAATACTTCTTTATGGTCGTTATACGAAAATGTTACATTATTAAATCTTATGTCACCTTGAACTGTTGTGACATCTTTCGCATTAGGGTCATCACTTTCTAACTGAGCATTCATTAATTCGGTAAATCTCTGAAATCCAGTTATTCCTGATTGGTACTGTTCAATAAAATTTGTAAGTTTTTTAATTGGGTTTAAAAACATACTTATGTACAGTAAAAATGCAGCAAAGTCTCCAAAATCAATTATACCTTTGAAGAAGAATATACCTCCGGCACTTAAAACTACAATGTTTAAAAAATCCATTATGAAAGATGTTCCGGAAAAAAACATTGCCATTACTTTATATGCTTTTTTTCTTGCAATTTGAAAAGCATTATTATTTTTTTGAAATTTTTCAATTTCATTTTCTTTATTGCTGAAAGCCTTAGATACTCTTATTCCGGATATACTGTTTTCCAGGCTTGCATTTACCTCTCCTATAGTAACCCTTGTTTCCATAAAAGCATCAGACATTTTTATTCTCTGCTTCATTGCAAAGATTACTAAGAAGGGAACAACAGAAAATACAATTAGTGAAAGAGGCAAATTAATTGTGCTTAACATAATAAATGAACCAACAATCATGACAAGAGATACAAATATATCCTCAGGACCGTGATGTGCCAGTTCCGATACTTCCATTAAGTCATTTATTATTCTTGACATGAGAGTTCCTGTTTTATTCTCATCAAAAAATACAAATGGCAAATCCTGCAAATGTTCAAATACATCACTTCTCATATTTGCCTGCATAGTAACACCCATTATATGACCATAGTATGATATATAAAAATTCAAACCTAGTTTAACAACATAAATTAATCCTAATATAGATAACCAAGTAATCAATAATTTAAGATTTTGATTAGGAACATAATCATTTATTATATTTCTTGTTATCATTGGATAAAATAAATCGCATATAGATACGGTTAATGCGCATACCATGTCAATGAAAAAGATTTTTTTGACTGGTTTATAATAGCTTATAAAACTCTTGATCATTTATTAACTCCTTTAAATTATGTAAATTTGTATTTTGCAAATTGCATAAATTATTTTAAAATATATAATCAGATTCTTAGTCTGTAGCAATATTATAAGGCAAAAAATACTAATTTGCAACCTTATAGATAAAATTTGTAATAGCTGTAAAATATGTTTTTTTGATTAAATCTATTGACATAACAATGAAATTATGATAAACATAGTTGGGTTTATTTTTAATTTAGATAATAATATTATTTTCAAAAGTTATTACTGATACATGGGTTTAGATAAAAAACGTATGATTTGATTATAATACTTGAAAATATAAAATACTGTTATCTATATATTATTTATATTCAGTAAAAGATATTTAAAAAAATTTTATTAACTGAAAGGAAAAACTAAAATGAAAAAATTCTTAATTGTATTAATGGCGTTAATAATGCTGTTAAGCCTATCTGCTTGTTCTAATGGTTCCGATAATGGAGACCAGCCGGCTAACCCAGATGAAAACTTAAACGAAAAAACTGAATTGACGATGGGATATCAAACAGATCCAGAAGGACTCGATCCTCAGAGGACTGCTGCTGCATCAACATTTGTTGTAACTAATAATATTTATGATACTCTTGTAGGTGTTACACCGGACTGGGAAATAACACCCAGACTTGCTGAAAAGTGGGATATATCAGAAGATGGAATGGAAATTACATTCAAATTAAGAGAAGATGTATTCTTTCAAAATGGCAGACAATTTAAAGCATCAGATGTGGAATTTACATTTAACAGACTCAAGGGTGAAGAAAGTCCTAAAGCCAGAGACTATGCCAATATTAAAGAGATAAAAATTATTGATGATTATAACATAAAATTTGTAACAGAACAGTTGGATGTTGAATTGTTAAAAAGCTTTGCATACCCTTGGACTGCAATTGTACCTGAAGAGGAAGTAGCTAATTTAAAGACAAAACCTGTAGGAACAGGAGCATTCCAATTAAAAGAATGGGTTCCTCAGCAACATATAATTTTAGAAAGAAATGAAAACTATTATGGAGATAAACCAAAACTTGAAACAGTTAAACTTGAATTGATACCGGATGCAACATCCCTTATGGCAGGTTTGCAAGTCGGAGATTTAGATATAATACCATTGTCCGGAGATCAGGTTCAGATGCTTAAAGAAAATACAGAGTACAGCATCTTGGCTCAACCTATGAATGCAGTTCAAATTATGTCTCTTAATACTGATAACAAAATACTTGCAAATGAAAAGGTCAGACAAGCGATAGCTATGGCTATAAACAAGGATGAGGTAATAGAAGCATCATCATTTGGATATGGGGATAAAATTGGCTCTCATTTGCCTACAACATCTCCAGATTATTATGATACAAATAATATTATGGAGTATAACACTGAAAAAGCAAAGGAATTATTAAAAGAAGCAGGATATGAAAATGGCTTCGATATAAAATTAACACTTCCTAAGAACTATCAAATACACGTTGATGCCGGTCAAGTAATAGCTGACCAATTGAGTAAAATTGGTATACGCGCTAACATAGAACTTGTTGAGTGGGGAGCTTGGGTAAGTGATGTCTATGGTAATAAGAATTTTGACATGACAGTTGTCGCTCATACGGGCAGACTTGATTCATATGCATTTTTATCAAGATATAAATCTGACAGCAATGATTATATAAGTCTGAAAACAGGTGAAGTCGATGAACTATTAAATCAGGCATTACAGGAACTCGACTCTAATAAGAGAAAAGATATATACAAACAAATCCAGGTAATTCTTGCTAATAAGCTTCCTGCAATATACATCCAAACACCATATACCATGCTTGGAATGCAAAATAATGTACAAGGAATGAATATTTTCCCTATTGATATATATGACTTTAAGGATGTTTATTTCCAATAATCAATTTGGGGTGGTTTTATGATTAATTATATAATGAATAGAATTAAGGGCTCGGTCATAGTATTGCTTTTAGTATCTATAATTACATTTATGGTACTAATGATATTACCTGGTGACCCTGCACAACTTATACTCGGAACAGAAGCTACCCCTGAAATGGTTCAAGACCTGCATGCTTCCATGGGGCTTGACAAGCCATATTATGTGCAATATGGGGTATGGCTTATAGATTTTTTGAAGTTTGATATGGGCAGATCGTATTTATATGGGGAATCTGTTTCTGCCCTTATCTTGAATTGTTTACCTGTAACTCTTTCTATTGCTTTTTTTTCTATGCTAATTGCTACTTTAATAGCGTTAGTGTTCGGTATATTATCAGCTGTAAAAAAAGACAGTGCTATAGATTATTTTTCAAGAAGTGTAATGCAACTTGGTACAGCCATTCCTTCCTTCTGGATAGGAATGGTTTTTGTGGTTTTTTTTGGACTTAAGTTAAAATGGTTTCCAATATCAGGTTATGTACCTGCCAGCGAAAATTTTGGTGGTTTTATAAAAAGCATTACATTACCGTCTGTAGTTCTAGCTATAGGCGAGTTTGGACTTTTGCTGAGAATAATTAGAAGTTCAATGCAAGAGTCAATAAGTCAAGACTATATGGAAATGGCTAAAGTTAAAGGATTAAGTGTAGGTGCTATATATTTTAAATATGCTCTCAGAGGGGCAATGGTAGCACCGTTAACAATAATTGGAATGCAATTCGCTAAACTTGTAGGTGGTACAACCGTTGTTGAAACAGTATTTGCACTCCCCGGATTAGGAAGGCTTGTTCTCACTGCAGTTGAACATAGAGATATAGTTCTCTTGCAAGGACTTGTAATGTTTATAACTACATCCGTTATTCTAATAACCCTTGTGGTTGATATTTTAATTATGTTTATGAATCCAAGGATAAAAACTTTTGAACGTGGAGAATAAATAATGATAAAAAAGAAAAATGCTTTCTATAGAAACTATAGTTTGCTAATAGGAATTATACTTGTTTTATGTATTTTGGTCATATGTATACTGTCATTTATACATATGCCATTTGCCCCTAATGAAATGAATATATCAGAAAGGTTCATAAAACCTAATTCAAACCATAATCATCCTCTTGGAACTGATAATTTTGGACGTGATATTTTAAGCAGGGTAATGATAGGATCCAGAACCGTATTATTGGTGAGTGTTGGATCGGTAACAATTGGGGCGATATTAGGAATTATTTTAGGTGCTATTTCCGTTCAATTCAAGAGGGTAATTGGATCTTCAATCATGCGCATCATGGATGGTCTCATGGCCTTTCCGGGAATATTGCTTGCATTGATGCTTGTAGCAGTTGTAGGTAAAGGTACGCAGGGTTCAATAATAGCAATCAGCATTTTTATGATACCGACATTTTCAAGGCTTGTTAATTCTATGATGCTGGATACGGAAAACCTCTTGTATATAAAAGCAGCAAAAAGCTATGGTAGCACAAACTTACAAATATTTACAAAGCATTTTATTCCGGCCATGCTCCCTAAACTGATAACTCAATTCAGTTCGGCAGTTGGTTCGGCAGTTATGATAGAAACATCGCTGTCCTTTCTTGGATTAGGTATACAACCGCCAAATGCAAGTTGGGGGTTAATGCTGAGTGAAGCGAGACAATTTTTTCTACAATATCCATATTTGGCAGTTGCTCCGGGAATAGCAATAATAATAACTGTTTTAGGATTTAACTTGATAGGAGATGGATTGAATGATTTCCTGCTTAAAAGGAGGTCTGACATTTAATGAATGAAATAGTAAAGGTAAAGAATTTAACAATAAATGATAAAAAAAACAATGTTTTAGTTAATCAAATTTCATTAAGTATAGAAAAGGGTGAAATATTTGGATTAGTAGGAGAATCAGGCTCAGGAAAAACTCTTACTGCAAAATCAATAATTAACTTGTTACCGGAAAATCTTGCTTATAGTGCAGATATATTAGAGACCTTTGGTAAAAATCTCAATAAGATGCCTAAAAATGACATTAGAGGAATTGTAGGAAAAAATGTTGGATTTATACCGCAAAATACAGTTTTCTTTCTTCATCCTATGATTAAAATTAAAAATCAGATAGGTGACGGATATATGTATCATATGAAAAAAAGCAAGAAAGAAGCTTTAGAAAGAGCAGTTATACTTTTGAGCAAAGTTGGATTTGATAAGCCAGAAATTATTTTGAATTATTATCCTTGGCAGTTAAGCGGAGGTATGCGTCAAAGAGTAAATATTGCTATGGCATTGATGAACGATCCACAGCTTATCATTGCTGATGAGCCTACAACCGCCCTTGACAGTACAATACAAAGACAGGTTATAGATTTGTTCAAAACAATCAATGAAGAATTAGGTATATCAATTGTGTTAATTTCTCATGATTTAGCATTGGTTAAACATTACAGCAACAGAATTGCTGTAATGTATGCCGGTCAGATTGTGGAGTCAGGATTTGCAGATGATATATTTGAAAATCCAAAGCATCCGTACACACAGTTGTTAATTAAAATTATTCCTACGTTTAATATGAAAAAAAATGAGAGATTATCAGAAATACCAGGATTTGTGCAAGAAACCGGAAGAGAAGGTAAAGGATGTATTTTCAGAGAAAGATGTCCAAAGGCAATGGACATCTGCTCAGAGAAAGTTCTGGAGAATAATATTGATAATAATCATTATTACAAGTGCAATATAATTTAATTCGTTTGCAAAAGAGGATAATATGAATAATCAAATTGAAAATTCAATACTTTCAGCAATAAATATCAGAAAAGAGTTTATTGTAAAAAAACATTTCTTTACCGGGAAAACATTAGATAAAGTAGTTGCAGTAAAAAATTCCAGTTTTTTTGTTAAAGAAGGAAGAACGATTGGTATAGTCGGAGAATCAGGCAGCGGTAAATCAACAACAGGCGAAATTGTTGGAGGGTTAATTAAGCCTACTTACGGTAAGGTCTGTTACAGAGGAAGAAACATTGAAGAATTGTCATATATTGAATATAAAAAGTACAGGAAAAATGTTCAGTTTATATTTCAAGATCCAAAAGGCTCTATGGATCCAAATTATAAAATCGGTCAGATAATTTCAGAACCATTATTCACATTGAAATATGTGCAAAGCAGCAAAGATGCTGAAAAGATGGTGGATGAAATGTTAGAAAAAGTTGGGTTAGACAAAATATTTAAAAATAAATATCCCTCCGAAATGAGTGGAGGGCAGTGTCAGAGAGCAGCCATAGCGAGAGCTCTTATTGTTAAGCCGCATGTCATAATATGTGATGAACCGGTTTCTGCCCTTGATGTGTCAATACAAGCTCAAATATTAAACTTGCTAAAGGATTTACAAAAAGAATACAATATTTCATATATATTTATATCCCATGACATTGGGGTTGTTAATTATATGGCTGATGAAATTATGGTAATGAATATGGGAAGTGTGATAGAAATGGGAGAAGCAAAGCAAATACTATTAAATCCTAAAGAAGAATATACAAAAAATTTAATAGAGAGTTCATTTGTTAGATAATAAAACTATTTTGCAGGAAAGGATATGCAAATTGAAAGAAATAATATTAAAAGAAAATGAGAAAATAGAGGATTTACAATGTAATGGCTTAAAAATAATACAAAATAAAAAATGGTTTTGCTTTGGAATGGATGCAGTTTTGCTAACTAATTATTGTGATGTCAAAAATAACTCCAGTATTGTTGACTTGGGGACCGGAACAGGAATTATACCGATACTGTTAAGTGGTAAAAGAAACATACGGCAAGCAATAGGAATTGAAATACAGGCAGAAGTTGCTGAAATGGCAGCAAGGAGTGTTGAGTTAAATAATTTGGGAGGAAAAATAAAGATATTGAATATTGACTTAAAGGATGCAGCCAAACATCTTGAGATGAACTCTTTCGATGCAGTAATATCAAATCCTCCGTATAAGTTAAATAATAGTGGTTTGGTTAATCCTAATGATCAGAAAGCTATATCGAGGCATGAAATAAAATGTACGCTGGAAGATATTATAAGTACAGCATCATCTCTATTAAAACAATATGGCAGATTCTATATGGTTCATAGACCGGATAGATTAGTAGATATTATGTGCTTGCTGAGACAATATAAATTAGAACCAAAACAAATTAGGTTTGTTCATCCAAAATCAGGGGAGAAACCAAATATGGTTTTAATTCGTGCTTCAAAATATGGGAGACCAGAGTTGAAATTTGACCCACCATTGTATATTTACAATGAAGAAGGTACATATACAGACGATGTTTATAAAATATATGAAATTGAAAAATAACAAATATTTGTATTTAATTTATCAAAATTTGTTTAAAAATACATTATAAAGGGTATATGACACATAGATTAGATTATAAAGTATAATGTAAAGGAGAATTTATAAAATGGCTCTAGTGTGGACGCAAAATTTAGCAGTTGGTGTTGAACTTATTGATCAACAGCACAAAACATGGTTTGAAAAAGCCGATCAGTTGTTTGAAGCAGGTAAACAGGGTAAATCAAAGGAATACATAGTTAAAATGTTTGATTTTTTGGACGAATATACAAAAACTCATTTTAGGGATGAAGAAAAATATATGTTGAGCATTAATTATCCGGAATATAATGTTCAAAAACAACTTCATACTGGATTTATTTCAAAATTGGCTGATTTAAGAAAAGAATATGAAACTTCAGGAGCAAACATTAGTGTTATTATTAATGCCAATCAAATGATACTTGACTGGTTGGTAAAACATATTTCAATGCAAGATAAAAAAATAGGTGAATTTGCAAGAAAGCAAAAATTATAAACAAATAATTCATACTAAGAGGAAGGGGACATCATGAAGAATGTCTCCTTCCTCTTAATATATGAAGATGTTCAGAAAATAAAATTAATGTTATATTTTGAAATAATTGGGTATATAGTTTCTAATTAGATATTATGACTTGAAAGATTTTGTGTTATCATTACATTACTTATTCTATTAACAAGCTTAGAAAAATTAATAACTTATGGATAATAATATGTGATATATAGTTTGTTGTTTGTAGGTTGGAGGGACTTACCCATGATAGAAATTGATAGAACAAAAAGAAACAAGATTAATATGATTGTATTTCTGATTATACTATTTAGTATATTTTCTATTAACACGGTCTATTGTGCAGAGGTAAATAAAAATGTTTTGTTTATAAGTTCGTATGATCAGAATTTTGCTACTGTACCAGAGCAAATTGAAGGTATTCAATCGGTTTTTAATTTAAATAAAATTAATTTAGACTTGGAATATATGGATACTAAAAGATTTGATACTGATGAAAACGTATCGAATTTTTATCAATTAATTAAATATAAAATGAATAATCTAGAAACTTATGATGCGGTTATTGTTGGTGATGATAGTGCTTTGCAGTTTGCTATAGATAACAGAGACAGTTTATTTAAAAACTTGCCTGTCATTTTCTTGGGCATCAATGATATTAACAGGGCTAAATATGCAAATGAATATAAAAACATGACGGGTATTATAGAAGAAACGTCAATAAAAGAAAATATAGAAATTGCAATGAAGTTTAACAAAAATGCAAAACGAGTTGTTGCAATTATAGATAATACTTTGACAGGTGTCGGTGATAGAGAACAATTTTACAGCATTAAGAACGATTTTAAACAACTAAAATTTGACGACATTAACGTATCACAATATACATTTAAAGAACTGGAAGAAATATTAGAAAAAATTGATAAAGAAACAATTTTATTATATTTAACTATGTTTACAGATAAAACAGGACAATCTATTTCTATAGACGAAGCGGTTGATATACTTAGGGAGCATACACATGTTCCGGTTTATAGAACGTCTATAGGAGGAATTGGACAAGGACTATTAGGAGGAAAATTAGTTTCGTATAAGAAAATGGGTGAAATATCTGCAAATATGGTTTTGAGTATTTTAAATGGTGAGCCTGCTGGATCTATTGACATGATTTATGATACACCACATATTTATTTTTTTGATTATAACATTATGAAAAAATATAATATAGATGAAAAATTAATACCAAAAGATGCAATTTTTATTAACGAAAAAGTAAATTCTTTTGAGCAAAATAAAGAAGCATTTTTAACATTGCTGCCAATTATCTCTTTTTTAATTATTATTTTGACTGTATTAATAATTGATAATATAAAACGTAGAAAAATAGAAAAAGCTTTGACTGACAGTAATATAAAATTAGGAGAAACTTACGAAGAACTTGCAGTTTCTGAGGAAGAGTTAAGGGTTCAGTATGATACAATTCAGGATAATATAGATGAAATAAGAAAATTAAATGAAAGATATGAACTTGCGATTGAAAGTACAAATAGTGCAGTTTGGGATATAAATTTAAATAGCAATGAAATATATATTTCAAAAAATTTTGTCAGTATCATGGATATAACAGATTTTGAATTGAAAGATGTTAATAGACTATTGGGCAGAGTCTTGAATGTAAATGATAGAAAGTTCTTGGAAGAACAATATGAAGATTATAAAAATGGAACAAAAAGTGAGATAAATCTTCAATTGCCAATTGAAATTGGTGATGGTTCAAAAAAATGGATTTTGCTGATTGGCAGGGGATATTCCGATGCTAATCAGACCTCAAACATAATTCATGGAATTATTTTGGATATTACTCAAATGAAAGAACAAGAAGATAAAATAGAATATCTCGCACATCACGATTATTTAACAAATCTTCCCAACAGAATACAATTTTCTAATCGACTAAAAGAAGAGCTGCAAAACAAAAAGTCTGGTGCCGTTTTATTGTTGGATATTGATAATTTTAAGGGTATAAATGATACACTGGGTCATGCATATGGGGATGAAGTATTAAAGGAAATTTCACTTAGATTGAAGAGCATAGTAAATGACTGTTTATTTGTTTCCAGGTTTGGTGGAGATGAATTTCTCATATTAATATCGGATATATATGAAATTAGTGATATAAATAAATATGTAAATCAAATTGTAGATTTGTTTAATGATTCGTTTAAAATAGATAGTATTGAGAATTATATACAGTTCAGCATTGGAATTACCAGATTTCCTAATGACGGTGACAATATTCATCAACTGATTGCAAATGCTGATACAGCAATGTACAAGGCAAAGAATTCAGGTAAAAATATTAGTAAGATATTTAGTAATGATATGAAGGATGAATTAACAAGCAAGGCTGAAATTGAATATATTTTAAGAGATGCTTTGAAAAATAACGGTTTTACATTGCTCTACCAACCTCAGGTTGATGTTGAAACGTCTCGGGTAATTGGATTTGAGGCACTTATTAGGCTTAAAAATTATGAAATTTACCCGAGTACATTTATTAATATTGCTGAAGAAAACGGTTTAATATTAGATATAGGAAGGTGGGTGACAAAAGAAGCTGTCGAACAGTTAGCAATTTGGAGAAATAAGGGTCTTGAATTAAAGCCAATATCAATAAATTTTTCCAGCAAACAGTTGAGGGATACCGGTTACATAGAATTTTTAAGTGAAACTTTGAGTAATAATGATATAGGAGCTAAATACATAGAGATTGAAATAACAGAAAGTATATTATTTGAAAAAACAGAAAAATCATTAGAATTTCTAAATGAATTAAAGGATATGGGAGTTAAAATTTCATTAGATGATTTTGGAACAGGTTTTTCATCTTTGAGTTATTTAACTTATATTCCGGTAAACAAAATTAAGCTTGATAAATCTTTATGTGATAAGTTTTTAGAACTTAATAATGTAAATGTTATTGATAATATAATAAGTTTGGCACATAGTTTGAATCTGGAAGTAACAGCAGAAGGAATTGAAAGACCGGAACAGTATAAAAGGTTGAGAACCATAGGCTGCAACTATATTCAAGGGTATTTGTTTAGTAAGCCTGTATGTGTGGAAGTTATAGAAAAGATATATTTATAAAGTATTATATAAGCAGCTGCAGATTATATATTATATCTACAGCTGATTTTTATTACATATTTTCAACTTTTTTAATCTTAATTTTATGAAGGGAATGAACAGCAGGACCTTCTAAAATTTTACCTCTTATATCGAATCTGGACCCGTGGCAAGGACAATCCCAGGTTTTTTCAGCTTCATTAAAAGACAATGCACATTTCAAATGTGTGCAAATTGGATTTATGCAGAAATAATCACCAGATTCGCTTTTATATACTCCAACTTTTCTTCCATCATAGTTAACTATTTTGCCTTCAAGTGGCTTGACATCAAATATATCATCAGATATAGGCAACATTCTCTTAATAAATCCAGATGCAATGTCTTTGCCGTTTGAAACAAATTTCTTTGATGATATTAATGGGGTTATTCTCGATGGATTAAATATTTCAGAGAAATTATCAGAGATGTTTAAAATTTTATTTCTTATAATTAACGCTGATGCAGCCGAATGCGTCAATCCCCATTTTTTAAAACCAGTTGCAACATAAATGTCTTCGATACTATCTGAATATTTTCCAATATAAGGTATTTTGTCATAGGTCATACAGTCCTGTGTAGACCATCTTGACTTAATTTCATAATTTTTAAAATTTATGTTTAAAAAATTCTCAAGTTCTTTATATGACTCATCTTCGTTACCTTTTAAACCAACTTTGTGGGCACCCCCGCCAAGAATTAACAAATTCTCTTTTTCAGAAAAATGATATCTCATTGAATATTTTGGGTCACCTACGTTTATATACATTCCATCAAATGGATTGCTTTCCGTTTTAACTGCCATAACGTATGATTTTTCTTGATAAAGCCTAAGAAAAAACAATCCAAAATCATTATCGAAGGGGTAATGAGATGCAACAATAATTTTATTAGCATAAACATTGCCATATTGAGTCTTAATGACATGTCCTTTGCTACCAGGTTCTATGTCTAATGCACGAACATTTTCATAGATTTCACATGAACTATTTTTAAGGATAGTATACAGGCTGTATAAATATTTAATTGGGTTTAACTGACCTTGATTTTTTATTCCAATAGCTGCAAGTGATTTATTGGGTATATCTATATTCTCAGTATAGAATCCATCAATTGATAATTTTTTGTATGCTTCCAGTTCTTTTTTAAGCTCATCTATTTCATCTTCCTTTGTTGCATACAAAAATGCAGTTTGTTCTTTATAATCACAGTGTATATTATTTTCTGCTATTATTTCCTTTATAAGATTAAGACCCTCTGTATTGGCTCTTAAGTATTGCTTCGCTTCATCAAGGCTAAAATTATTTATGAGATAATCATATATTAAATTATGTTGAATTGTTACCTTTGCAGAACTATAACCTGATACACCATAGCCTAAGTTGGTTCCTTCAATAATTCCTATTTTATATCCGGTATTTCTCAATAAATAAGCTGTGTTTAATCCTGTTAATCCCGCACCTATTATTAATACGTCAAAGTTTTTATTGCTTACATCAGTGTTTTTTTTGGTGTTTATCGCGGCCGTTTCATGCCAGTATGAATTTCTTGGATATTCCATATGTACCTCATTGCTTTTTATTAGTATGTAGGTTGATAATACATTCTAAAATATATTGTTTCAAAAATGTAAGTCAATATACATTCAAAGAAAAAGAAGATTGTTAATAATAAATTTTATTTCTTGACATTGTTTTTAATTTAATATATTATAATACAGAAGTAAAATAATTAAATGACAGTGATTGGAACAGTAACTGTATACGGTATTCAAGAGAAATAATCAGATAGGTGTGAGATTATAATCCCAAATACAGTAAATATCATCCATGAGTTTAATTTCTGAAATAGCAGTAAGAAATTACGTAGTATGCGTTAAATATAAAAGATACATTTTTGTGTTATTTATGCAAGCTTGTAATTTGGGTGGTACCGCGGAATTTTCGTCCCATGTCTTTTGACATGGGACTTTTATATTAAAAGTCAGTATTTAAAATACAAAATAACAAGAACAAGGAGGAGCAAAAGATGAAACTATTTAAAGACATATCAAAAGAAGCTTATAAGGATAATGAACATCAAATATCTGAATACTGGAAACAAATAGATTTATTGCATCAAAGCGTTGAAACAAGAAGTAAAAATGAGTCATTTATTTTTTATGAGGGACCGCCTACGGCCAATGGTAAACCGGGAATTCACCATGTAATAGCAAGGACATTGAAAGACTCGGTATGTAGATTTAAAACAATGGAAGGCTATCAGGTAAAAAGAAAAGCCGGTTGGGATACTCATGGTCTTCCTGTTGAAATTGAAGTTGAAAAGCAGCTTGGATTAAAAGATAAACAGGATATAGAAAATTACGGTATTGCTGAATTTAACAAAAAATGCAGAGAATCAGTTTTTACTTATGAAAGTCAGTGGCGTCAGATGACAGAACGTATGGCTTATTTAATTGACCTTGACAATCCGTATATAACACTGGACAATAACTATATTGAATCAGTATGGTGGATACTGGATAAATTCAACAAAGAAGGCTATATGTATGAAGGTCACAAGATACTTCCATATTGCCCCAGATGCGGAACAGGGCTTGCATCCCATGAAGTCGCACAAGGATACGAAGAAATTAAAACAGTAACTGCATATGTTAAATTTAAGAAGAAAGATGCTGATGAATATTTTCTGGCATGGACGACAACCCCTTGGACATTGTTATCAAATGTAGCATTAACGGTACACCCGGATGTTGATTATTTAAAAATTAAGACTAAGGGAACCGAAGATGAAAAAGGTGAAGTATACTATGTTTCAAAGCCGTTAGTTGATAAAGTTATAAAAGAGGAATATGAAGTTTTAGCTGAAATGAAAGGTAAGGATATGGAGTTTATGGAATATGAACAACTTATGCCTTATGTTCAAGTAGACAAAAAAGCTTTCTTCATTACCTGTGCAGATTATGTAACAACGGAAGATGGTACAGGAATAGTTCACACAGCACCTGCCTTTGGTGAAGATGATTACAATACAGGTGTCAGATATAAATTACCGGTAGTTAATCCGGTTGATGATACAGGTAGATTCAGAGGAACACCATGGGAAGATATGTTTGTAATGGATGCAGACCCTGCAATATTAAAATGGTTAAAAGAAGAGGGCAAATTATTCAGGAAAGAAGCTATACTCCATAATTACCCTCATTGCTGGAGATGTAAAACACCATTGCTGTACTATGCAAGACCAAGCTGGTACATTCAAATTACAAAACTGAGAGATAAATTAATAGAAAATAACAATACTGTCGAATGGTATCCTGATTTTGTCGGAGAAAAAAGATTTGGAAACTGGTTGGAGAATCTTAACGACTGGGCTATATCAAGAAGCAGATATTGGGGAACGCCTCTTCCGCTTTGGAGATGCTCCTGTGGTCATATAGAGAGCATAGGCTCAAGAAAAGAACTTGCGGAGAAGGCTATAGAAAAAGTAGACGAAAAAACAATCGAGCTGCACAGACCATATGTTGATGATATCCATTTAACATGTCCTGAATGCGGTAAGCCTATGACCAGGGTGAAAGATGTAATAGATTGCTGGTTTGACAGTGGTGCAATGCCATATGCACAACATCATTATCCATTTGAGAATAAGGAAAACTTTGATGAGCTATTCCCGGCTGATTATATATGTGAGGGTATAGATCAAACCAGAGGATGGTTCTATTCATTAATTGCAATATCTACTTTTGTAAAGGGCAAGTCACCATACAAGAGAGTATTGGTCAATGATTTGATTCTTGATAAATTTGGAAAGAAAATGTCTAAATCTAAAGGAAATACTGTAGACCCATTTGATTTATTTGATAGATATGGTGCAGATGCTCTCAGGTGGTACTTATTATATGTGTCACCGGCATGGTCTCCAACTAAATTTGATGAAGATGGACTAAAAGAAGTGTTGAGTAAGTTCTTTGGAACAATTAAAAATGTATATACATTCTTCGCATTATATGCAAATACAGATTCTGTAAATCCAAAAGAGTTTTTTGTTGAGTACAAAGACAGACCTGAATTAGATAGATGGATTGTATCAAAATATAATAATTTAGTTAAATATGTAAGAGAAAGTATGGCTGTTTATGATTTAACAAAAACAGTAAGAGCTATACAAGAATTTGTAAATGAAGATTTATCTAACTGGTATATCAGACGTTCAAGAAGAAGGTTCTGGGTTACTGAACTTACTGAGGATAAAAAGGCAGTTTACAACACAACATTTGAAATACTAGAAGGAATAGCTAAGCTCACTGCTCCGTTTGCACCTTATTTATCAGAAGAAATATATAGAAATCTGACAGGTGAAACTTCCGTTCACTTAAGCTATTATCCAACTTCCGATGAAAGCTTAATAGATGAAAATGTTGAAAAGAGAATGGATTTAATTAAAGAACTGGTTAAGCTGGGAAGAGCATCTAGAGAAAATTCTAAAATAAAGGTTAGACAACCGATAAGCAGAATACACATAGACGGAAAATATAAAGAGCTTATATCTGATTTGGTTCCTCTTATTAAAGAAGAATTGAACGTTAAAGAAGTAGTGTTTGAACATGATTTAAATGAATTCATGGACTTTACTTTGAAACCAAACTTTAAGCTTGCAGGACCTAAACTTGGAAGTAATGTTAAAGCATTTGCAGGAGCATTAGCTAAAGCAAATGCAATGGATATTATAAATGCTATACAGTCAGGACAAAAATATGAGATGACTGTTAACGGTCAAACTGTAGAACTTGATGAAGAAATATTGGATATCCGTATATCTGCAAAAGAAGGTTACAATGTATCCACAGACAATAATGTATTTATCATTATAGATACAAATTTGACTGAAGAATTGATAAATGAAGGATATGCAAGAGAATTTATTTCAAAAGTTCAACAGATGAGAAAAAATAACGGATATGAAATGATGGATAAAATCAAAATATTCTACAATGGCACATCTGATATAGATAAAGCTATTGAAAAATTTATGAGTTTCATCAAGAGTGAAACATTAGCTGTATCTATAGAAAAATCATCCGGTAGCGATATGGAAGTTCAGAACCTGAACGGTATTGATACAGGCATGAAATTAGAAAAAGTTAATTAATTTGTATAATAAAAAAGGTATAAAGTATAAAGATTACTTTGTACCTTTTTTGTTCATATATAAACTTGACTAACTTATCTAATTATTATATTTTATTATATAATGAATATTATTTATCAGTTAAACTTAAAAGATAGTAAAAAGGAGGTTTAATTATATGCAGGACGTGAATATATTAATATGTGATGATGATCCCGTAGTTCATGAATCATTAAAGATATATCTGAAAAACGAAGGTTTCACCTGCTTTTCTGCCTATGATGGTGAAGAGGCTCTTGAAAAGGTAAAGTACAACATACCTACACTGATTGTGCTGGACATAATGATGCCAAAGATTAATGGACTAGATGTTTGTAAAGAAGTGAGGAAAACAAGCAGAGTCCCCATTATAATGTTAACAGCTAAGGGTGAAGAAATAGACAGAATTCTTGGACTTGAACTTGGTGCGGATGACTATATTGTGAAACCATTTAGTCCCAGAGAAGTAGTAGCACGAATAAAAGCAGTTAGGAGGCGAATTACAGAACATGTAGCAGAAGGGAAATCATCAACATTATATTTTGACAGACTGGAAATAAGCCTTAAACAATATCAGGTCAAATATAACGGCAAGGTTATTATTTCAACACCTAAAGAGGTTGAAACTCTGTATCTCCTGGCATCAAATGAAGGACAAGTATTTTCCAGAGAACAAATTCTCAATTTGGTTTGGGGCTATGATTATTATGGAGACACGCGAACAATTGATACCCATATTAAGCGGATAAGAGCCAAACTTCCACAAGATGGAGTAAAATGGGGTCTTCAAACTGTGTATGGTGTAGGATATAAATTTGAGGTAGAATAAAATATGAAAAATTTAATAGTCAGGCGAGTAACGATGTTAATGTTCATTACCATATTCACTTCTTCTATTTTAGTTTCTGTTTTGAGTTTGTTATTTTCAGAAGAGTTAAAGGCGAATTACAGAGGTAAAGAATTTATTCCGGATCTATCAGTTGTGACAGAATGTACAATTCAATATCAGGAAGGAAACTTAAGTAAAGAAACATATGAAAATATTATAGAAAATTCTTCCGATGAGTACATCAGAGAATACATAGTAGTAAATGCTGATAAGAGCGTTGTTTTTACCACAAATGGAATAATTGATTCATCTGTTAAAACAAAAATAGAGGAAGCATTAGAAGATGTATTAAAAGGTAATGAAATATACCAAAAACTGTATGAATCAGCAAAGGATCCGGAAGTTTTAGTAGGTGTACCAATTATTAAAAATAACAAAAGTAATGGAGCAATATTTGCTTTGCTGGATATGGCGGATTTATTGCAGGAAAGAAAAAGATTTTATAAGGCACTAATTATTTCAATGATTATAGTAATTCCATTTGGAGTAGGGTTTTCGTACTTAGTATTAAAGAGAATAGTTAATCCGATAAAAAATGTCGTAACAGTTGCACTTTCTATGGTTGAGGGTGATTTTTCTATTCGTGCTGATGAAACATTAAAAGGTGAAGTTGGTCTATTGGGAAGGACAATAAATAGGCTGTCTGTTGAATTATACAGGAATATTTCAGAACTTTATATTGAAAAAAATAGACTTTATCAGGTTTTAAACAGTTTAGAAGAAGGTATGATTGCAGTCGATGAGCACAGGTGTATTACGCATTTCAACAAAGTTTTTTTAGAAATGTTTGAACTGGAGCAAGTAAAAATTAAAGGGAAATGTGTAGACGATATTGATGTTCTAAATGAAGAATTATATGAATTGTCTCAGGTAATAGATGGAAAGTATTCCGTAATAAAAAATTGTACAAATAAAGATGTTATTATGAGAGTAGTTATAGCTTCTATTGAGGATGAAAAAAATATTTCCGTAGGTGCTGTTGTTTTGTTCAGAGATATTACTGAACTGGAAAAGCTTGAAACAATGAGGAGAGATTATGTTGCAAATGTATCTCACGAGCTCAGATCTCCGCTGACATCTATCAGAGGTTTAATTGAACCGCTGATGGATTCTATTGTAACAGATGAAGAAGATGTAAAAAGATATTATGAAATTATTTATCAAGAAAGCTTGAGACTTTCCAGGCTCGTAGATGATATTATGGAACTATCAAGGTTGCAAACTAATGATGCGGCTATTGAAAAGACATCCGTCAACCTCAATTATATAATAGAAATGGTATATGAAAGATTCAGGATACTAGATGAAAATATAAATCTTATTTACAATCCTGTGCTCATACCAAAAGTTTACACAAACTATGACAGAATTGAACAGGTTTTGGTAATTTTGTTGGACAATGCTTATAAATTCACACCAAAAGGCGGACAAGTAGAAATTATTGCTGAAGTGAGAACAGAAGATGTTTTAGTAATGGTTAAAGATACCGGGGCTGGAATTGAAGAGGAGGATTTGCCTTTTATCTTTGATAGATTTTATAAAAGTGATAAATCCAGGTCCAAAAGGGGAACCGGACTTGGATTATCAATAGCAAAAGAAATACTAAACATAATGGGTGAAAAAATTAATGTAAAAAGTGAGCATGGAGAAGGCAGCACATTTGAATTCACCGTGCATATTGAGAACAAATAACATATGAATTGATTTAAAAAATATATATCTTTAAATAAAGATATATATTTTTTTATATACAAATTTATAAATTATAGTATTTTTGTTCACAATTGTTCAGAATTATATCATATTGAAGCCATGTTTTTAATGTATTATCAGTTAAAATTTATAAATAAAGGTTGTAAATGGGAGGCAAGTATATGCTTAACACGCTAGGAGAAAGTGAAAATGTGACAATAGTTTGTGTGACAGCGCAATTTGAATGTGGGTGACTGATTAGAGAAGGAAGAAAAATTGCAGATATGACAAATACAAGTTTGTGTGTAGTGGATGTGCAGCCTAAAGATGATTGGGGTAATAAGTCCAGCAAGGAATTAGATAATTTGTTCACACTATCTAAAAAATCAAATGCAAAGATGCTTGTTTTCTTTTCTGATAACCCAATTGCAATAATTAATAATTATATTGAAAAAACTGATGTTAAACATATTGTTTTGGGGGAAGGTGAAACAAATATAAATGATTTTATAAAACAATTGCGCGTAAATTCCAAAGAAATTGAAATTCATATTTGCAAATATCAATAATAAAGGAGCTAGAATGAAATGAATAGTAAAAAGATAATAATATACATATGCGTGACAGTGATTTTTCTTTCTTTATTGCATCCTGCATATGCTGAAACAACATCTACATCTGAGGTCCCACCTTATACACTTCCAAACAGTTCGGATGATGAAAAGCTGGAGGAAGATAAAGCTGCAACCAATGATGAAAAAGCAGAACAAACTTTAAAATTAACAGCAAAATCAGCTGTTGAATATGGACTTGAACACAGCAATGATATACAATTACTCGAAAATAAAATACAAATTGCAATCATAGCTTCACAGAATGCTAATTCAAATTCTAAAGATTTAAAAGATGCAAAAGAATCCCTTCAAGATGCATCAAATGAAATTTTTGATAAGAAAAAAGAACTTAAATCATCACAAGAACAACTTGATAGAGCAAAGGCTGCACTGTCTAATGGGATAGCACCATCATCAATAAAATACACTGATCCAGAGGGTAATCCAATTACTATACCGGCAGGCTCAAATATAAAAACTTCACTTATTAATTGTGGATATACATCTTCTGAGGCAGAATATATCTCAGGTGAATTAATAAAAGGTGTTGAAAGTAAATTGAAATCTAGTCAAAGTGAAATCGATCAGGGAAGCGTTGCTTTAAATGAAGCAGAAACAACACTTGAGTTGAAGAAAGAAGAATTCAAATCAGTACTTGAGGATACTTCGGAGACTCTTGATACTAAAATAGATTTTGGTAGTGTTGTTAATCTTGATGCGACTGACGCCAGTGAACTAATGGTTACAATGGCCGGTGTAAACCTTAATGTAACCAGATATGCAAAAGGAATTTATAGAAATCAAATTGCAATGCTAATTCAAAAAAACTATTATGATGCTTTATATGCAGAGAAAATACTTGAATTAAAAAAAGTAGCTAAAGAACGCGGTGAAGAACAATATAACATGGTAAAACTTTCTTATGAAAATGGTATGAAAGCAAAAGACGATCTGCTCCTTAGCAAAATGTATTATGACAGCACCGTAATTTCATGCCGTCTTGCAGAGTCAAATTACAAAAATGCTCTTTTTGAACTTAAGAAAAATATGAATTTGGATATGAACACTGAAATTACACTGGAAGATTCTATGCTCACAGATGTTACAGAAGAGAACTTGGAGGAAGGTTTGAAAAGCGGTTTGACCAGTAGAATTGAAATTCAACAAACCCTTGGACAGTTGACTATCTACCAGTTAAATGAAAAAATATTAAATTCCAGAGCTGAATACAAATCAGACACCAAAGGGCGTAAAGAAGCAAAACTTCTAAGAGAAGGAGCAGAATTGCAGCTGGATAAAACCAAAACTACTGTAACATCTGAAATAAATCAATCTTATGAAACTATGGTTGCTGCAGGAGAAATGTTAGAATCATCAAATGAACTCATTAAGAATGCGGAAGAAGTTGTTTCAATTGCTAAATTAAAATATGAGCAAGGTTTCGGTGCAGAAAATTCATTATTGAAACAAATGAATTTAGAGGAAAGTTCAGGAACAATTGTTGAACTTATTGCAGCACAGGAAAAACTATCAGAAGTCGAGTCACAGGTTGCTCAAATTAGATACAGCTACACAATGGCAAAAATAAAATATTATAATGATGCTGGAATACTCATTTATTAGAATAAATTTAATATTAATATAAAATTAGAAAGGGTTGAATAGCACTTATGGAAATTAAAAAAATAGATATTAAGAAATATGTAAATAAAAATTGGTTCAGTAAAAATATAAGGAAAATTGTGATTGCATTTGTAGTGATTGTCAGCGCTTTAGGAATAACAATCGGTTCCACAAAAATATATGGGGGCAATATGGAATCAGGTATTACCCAAGGAATTGTATCTGCTAAAGACGTCAGCATAAACACTAAAATACCAGGTAGAATAGTTAAATTTTACGTAGATGAAGGACAAAAAGTTAAGGCTGGAGACCCAATTGTTGAAATATCCAGCGAAGAACTTCAAGCTAAAAAAGCACAATTGGAGGCACAGATAGCACAGGCGCAAGCAGGTGTTGATGCTTCACAAGCGATGGTTGATATGGCAGAGGGAGCATATCAGGTAGCTGTAGAAAGGGTTGAACAAGCCGGAGCAGGTGTTAAAGCAAGCGAAAGCCAGAGAGATATGGCAAGCGCTGTAAATGAAAAAGCTGAAAATGGAGCAAGAACTCAAGAAGTTGCACAAGCTGAAAGCGCATATAATCTATGGAAATCTACGTACGACAGAGCGATAGTTCTATATGACGGAGGAGCAATTTCAAAACAAAAACTTGAAGAAATTAAAACACAAATGGATGTATCACAGCAAACATTGAACATGGCAAAGGAAGGGGCAAGAACTGAAGATAAAAAAGCCGCAAGCGCACAATTATCACTGGCTGAAGCAGGTATATTGTCAAGTAAATCTTTACTGGCACAGGCAAATGAAGCTGCAAATATTGCTCTTGCACAGGTCAATCAGGCTAATGCCGGACTTATTGCAGCACAAGGCAAACTAGATCAGGCAAAAGCAGGGTTACAAGAAGTTGAAGTTTATTTAAAAGATACAGTTATAAAATCACCAATAGATGGAACTGTAACCACGATCAATTCAGATGAAGGTGAACTTGTATCTACAGGTACATCGATCGGAACGGTCAGTAATTTAGAAAACTGTTGGGTTGAAGTAAATTTAGACGAAAACAAATTAAGCGGTATAAAAGAAGGTCAGATTGTGAATGTGTCGCTTTCAGCTTTTAAAGAAAAAACTTTTGAAGGTACTATTGTTACAATTAATAAAGAACCGGATTTTGCAGTTAAAAAAGCTACAAATGAAAATGGAAATTTCGACATTGTTTCATTTGGCGTGAAGATAGTTCTCAACAATTTAGATGAATCAATCAGACCGGGCATGACAGCAGTTGTAGATTTCACAAATTAGGATGTGAAGATATGTTCATAAAAAGTTTTAAAGAAGAATACACAGTTTTTTTTACAAATAAAATGAATTTGCTTATATTGTTTGTTTTGCCCATACTTTGTGTAATTTTACTGGGTGTGGAATTATCTAAGGGAGTTATAAGCGATATTCCTATGGCAGTAATTAATTATGATAATTCAGACTTCAGCAGGCAGCTAATAGAAACATTTGATAAGAATGAGACTTTTAACGTAGCCTATTATCCCGATAATGAGGATGAATTAGAGAAATTAATAAAAAACAGTAAAGTTCGTGTTGGATTAATTATACCTAAAAACTTTTACAATGATATTGCAGCATTGAAATCACCGACAGTATTAATGATTTATGATGGAAGTCACATGTCAATTACAAGTACGGCTAAAGCAAAAGCGACAGAAATTCTTTTAACCTACAAGGCAGGTGCTGCAATACAACAGTTAACCGTAAGACTTGGTATATCTTATGAAGAAGCATATAACATTACTCAGGCTTTCCAGTTTAATAATAGGATATTATACAATCCTTCAAAAAGTTTTAAGAATTTTTTGGCGCCAATTTTATTGGCAGGATATATACAGGCAGCATTAGCCCTTGTAGCTACTGTATCTATCAGTCAAAACATATTTAAAGTAGAAGAGGCAAAGAGGCTTGGATACGCGTCAGGTAAAGTTTTATTCTATACTCTGTGCGGCAGCTTAAGCTATATTATTTGCATTATTTTACAAGTAAGTTTATTCCGTATACCTTTTAGAGGAAGTTTAGTAAGCGTAATTATTCTATCTGTCGGACTATGTTTTGCAGTATCAGCTTTTTGCATATTGATATCAACATTATTTAAAAATAAAATTATTGCTTTAACTGCAGGAGCAGTTGTATTTATTCCAAACTCTATTACAGCAGGAACAACGTGGCCGCTTATGTCAATGCCTTCAGGATATCAAAGTTTTGCCAAGTACATTCCGTTTACACATTATGCAGATAATATAAGAGATATATATTTAAAAGGAATATCAATACAACAGATTAATAATGATGTTTTATATATGCTTATATTTGGGATAATTGTATTGACTCTGACGGAAGCAGTTATGATTATTGCAGAAAAAGAAATTGACGATAAGGAGCTGATGGATGATGATTTACATAGAGACATTCAAAAGGGAATTCCTCTCGATATTTAAAAATAGGGGAATGATGATTCTTCTTTTTATAGGACCAATTTTCCTGACGCTGTACTTTGGAGGAGTTTATTATAATGATTATGTAAATGATATACCTATTGCTATTTTAGATGAGGATGGTTCAAGTCTGAGCCATCTTGTCAGCGACAACTTTTTAACAAATGAACGTTTTAAAATTACAAATTACCCAACTTCAAGGCAGGAACTTCAAAGCCTTATAGATGATGGTAAAGTACAAATGGGTATTTTTATTCCAAATGGATTTGAGAGCAAAGTTACCACGTATCAGTCTTCGCAGATATTAGCCATTACTGACGGTACAAATATCGTTGTTGCAAACAATGCAATTGCACAAGCAACACTGATTACTCAATCAATATCCGCAGGCATAGAGATGAAACTGATTCAAGGTAAAGATTTATCGCCACAGATGGCTCAGAATATTGCACTTACTTATAACATTGGAGAAAGAATTCTTTTTGACCCCAAAATGACCTATATGAATTACTTGATTATTTGCTTTTTAGCAGTATTTATGCAACAATTAATGCTTTCGGCAATGGGATCAACTTTTATTAGGCACAGTGAATACCTTTCTGACGGCCATGTTGCACCAAAAGTGCTTGCTGCTATGAGCTCTTGCTTTACCGGTATATTGCCTTCTGTGGCTATGAGCATGTTTGCTCTTATAAAACTATTTCATGTACCTATAATTGGGAACATAGGAACAGTTATAGTTATGACTGTGGTTTTTGTTGTTGCACTTACAGGACCGTCACTTTTGATTGCTTCTATGACAAAAGTTAGAATAAAATATTCTCAGTTTTCATTTATGTTGTCTCTTCCTACCTTTGTTTCCAGCGGTTGCGTATGGCCTGCTGACCAAATGCCAAAAGTGCTGGAAATCATTATTAGGGCTTGCTGGCCGCTGATTAATTATGCCAAAATTGTTCAGGAAGTATTGCTGAAAGGCATGAATTTTAAAACGGTTATTCCTAATATTCTTGAAATGGGTATTTATATATTGATATGGCTGCCAATTGGAATCATCTGTTATAAAAAAACATTCAATAAAAATGATGCTCAAATAAAATTAGTTGAAAACACCTAATAATCAAGTAAGATCAGGAGATATAAAGAAAGAAGGCAAGCTCTAATTCACTTACCTTCTTTCCAATACGTTTTATTTTATTAATCCGGCTGCTACCGCATTATCTTTTTTTACCGCGCCTGTTCTGATTAATTGATCAATTAATCTTTCACCTGACTTAGTTGTTGCATTTAAAAATTTAAAAGTAGTCTTAGCCAAATCACTGTTAGTAAATTTGTTTGAATTTGTTAGTTCTATTCCTATACTTTTTGCAAATGTCTCTACATTATCCCAAGTAAAATCTACATTAGTTTTGTATCCGAGTGTTTCAAGCATTACCTTTGCATACTGCTTTTCAGTAATTATGCTGTTAGGATTAAAATTACCATTTTCATCACCAATAAATCCAACATTTTTATTAGCTTTCAAATATCCCATGATATTTCTTCCAACAGCCCAATTTTGTAGATTTGCATCATTAAAATTACTTATTCCGGCAAATGCGCTGGCTTTGCTCTCAAGATTTTTAAGCCTCAAAACCATTATAGCTGCTTGAAGCCTTGTAGATGTTTTCGCACCATATTCAGGCGTTAGTCCATTTCCATCACCGATCATCAACCCAAGAGTTCCAATTGCCTTTAATTCATTACTTATATAAAGCGGAAGAAAGGCAAAATCACCTTTAGTGTTTATAAATGAATATTTGCTGCCTTCTTTTACAACAGCAATGCCATTGCTAAACTCTCCTGCATAATCCCAGGCAGGGTCAATTACTACATTACCACTTTTATTTATATATCCCCATTTGTTTCCTGTCTCTATAGCAGCTAAGCCTTCGGAAAATCCGTTGGCATCATCAAACTTAGGTTGACAAACAACTTTTCCATTAGTATCTATATAACCATATTTACCATTAAGTTCAACAGCAGCTAAACCTTCAGAAAAGCTATATAAGCTGTCCCATTTTATGCTGTTTAAAGAAGAACCATCTTTGTTAATAAATCCGTACTTTCCATCTTTTCTGACTATTGCAATATTATTTACAAATAAACTGGCATAATCAAACTGAGGTATAATTATTTCTTTGCCACTATTATTAACAAACCCCCATAAACCATTTTTAGAAACAGGAGCTAGTCCTTGACTGAAAGATACAGCATCATCCCATATCGGTTGAACTGCAATTTTACCTGTTTTGTCTATGAAGCCAACCTTTCCTTCTTTTACGACAAATGCATAATTTTCATGGAAAGGTTCAATGTCATCCCAAATTAAATCTACTATTACTTTTCCGGTCTTATCAATAAGACCATATTTCTTATTTTTTTCAACTATAGCCAACCCGTCTATAAATGATTCGGCACTGTCGTAAGTTGGTTTTATTATAAAGTTACCCTTATTATCAATAAACCCAAATTTCTTATCAACAGATACTAAAGCCAGACCATCAAAGAAACTCTCTGCGTAACCATACTTAAGATCAATAACTGTCTTGCCAGATTTATCAATAAAACCATATTTGTTATTTAATCTTACAAGAGCCAAACCGCCGGAAAAACTTTCTGCATGTTCCCAGTCCGGTGCAATAATAATTTTACCTGACTCATCCAGAAAACCATACATATTATATTTAGTAAATAATGAACGCCCTTCGCTAAATGGCCATAGATTATTCCAATATGTGTTTACAATCACCTTTCCCGTTTTATCAATGTAACCCCATAATCCACCTTTATTTACCTTGATTAATGGATTGCCGGTTTCGGTAGAAATATCATCCCACCATTGAGTATCTGCTCCAAAAACCATATAAGGCTGAAATATAGTTAACAATATAGTAAAGCATAATATTAAACTAATAATTTTTTTCATAGTATGTCCTTTCTTAACAATATATCTAATAATACAACAATTTTTTTATAATTACATATTACTATAATATCATTTATAAATTGACTGTCAATAAAAAAAATGTCATATGGTTAAAAGTACCGATTTTTTAAACAGTATTAGTAAAAAAATTAACAATATTTTTTTGACTTCATGAAAACATTACCATAATTTTTGTTGATATTTCAATATTTTTTCATTGACAACAAACAACTTATGGTACTATAATTATGTAAAAATATAAATTGAGTGCAATGTGCTCAATACCTTGCGAAAAAGTTAAATATAAATCTTTAAATAAGCTTACGATGGTAGGCTCCTGCAATTTTATTATACATTTCTATTATTATGCATCAATGGAAGAAGTTATTGGCTAATTATATATTATATAAGTAACCGGTATCTCCAAATGACAGACATATAATTTACTACACGATGAATTAAAAATTATAAAGGCTGAAAGGTTGTGAATTTATGAAGGGTTTAGGAGTATCTCAGGGTATTGGAATTGGAAAAGCTTTTATAATTCAAAAAAAAGCTATAAATGTTCAAATGGTTGAAGTAGATGATACAGATTATGAAATAAAAAGATTTAAAAATGCGTTGGATGTTTGTAAGAAAGAAATAGATGAAATCTATACAAAAACTCTCAAAAATATGGGGGAAAAAGAAGCACAAATTTTTAGGGCTCACGAGATGATACTCGAGGATGATGCATTTATTTCAGAAGTAGAAATGAAAATAAGCAATGAAAAAGTTAATGCGGAATATGCGTTAAATGAAATTGCCAATACATATATTAAGATGTTCGAAAGTATAAAGGATGAGTATTTAAGAGAAAGATCCGAAGATATAAAAGATATTATGTCGAGAATATTAAGAATTTTATTGGGAATTAAGCTAACTGATTATTCTAAAATGGATGAAAATTCAATTGTAATTGCACAAGACTTGACACCCTCTGATACTGCTTTGCTCGACAAAACTAAAGTAGCGGCAATGATAACAGAAACAGGCGGTAAAACATCACATGCTGCCATAATGGCCAGGATAATGGGGATACCGACAGTTGTCGGAATAGAGGGTATTCTGGAAAAAGTTAAGGATAATGATATTATAGTTTGTGACGGAAAATCAGGTAAAGTAATGATAAACCCCTGTGAAAAAAAAGCTAGATATTATATGAAAAAAAAGCAAATTGAAATTAAAATAAATAGAGAACTAAGAAAGCAAGTGGGTCTTCCTACTATTACAAAGGACGGCTATAAAGTAGAACTTTCATCAAATATTGGTTCCCCAAATGATGTTGCTCTGGCTATTGAAAATGACACAGAGGGAATAGGGTTATTTAGAAGTGAGTTCATATTTATGAATAGGGATTGCCAACCTTCTGAAGAAGAGCAATTTCAAGAATATAAAGAGGTTCTTGTCAGAATGGGTAATAAACCTGTAATAATCAGAACATTGGACATTGGAGGAGACAAAGAAGTTCCATATTTGAAAATTCCGAAAGAGATGAATCCATTTTTGGGTTATAGAGCTATACGCCTATGCCTGGGAGATACAGATATATTTAGAACTCAACTAAAAGCAATACTTAGAGCCAGCGTATATGGAAATGCAAAAATTATGTTTCCTATGATATCTACAATGAAGGAATTAAAGGATGCTAAAAAAATTCTTGAAGAAGAAAAGCAAGAACTAAAAAATAAAGGCATTGCATTTAAAGAAGATATACAAATTGGAATAATGATAGAGATTCCATCTGCTGCGATAATATCTGATTTGTTGGCTAAAGAAGTAGATTTTTTTAGCATAGGGACAAATGATTTAATACAATATACTATGGCTGTTGACAGGATGAATTCAAAGTTATCACATCTTTATAGTCAATATCATCCAGCCTTGCTTAGATTAATTAATAGTATTATAAAAAATGCTCATGATGCAGGCAAATGGGTCGGAATGTGCGGTGAAGCTGCCGGAGATCCAAAGTTAATACCGGTATTTCTGGGAATGGGACTGGATGAATTTAGTATGAATGCCCCATCTATATTGAATTCAAGATATATAATAAGAGGGCTAAATAAGAAAGATATGGGACAAATAGCAGAGACCACTTTAAATTTAGAAAATGCTATAGAAGTTGAAAATTATTTAAGCAATTTATTTGCTGATGATGAGAAAGAAAATCATCTTAACTGTAATGACAAAAAAGGAGTACATTAAATGACTGCTAAAAAGGTATCAATAATATTTCACAGTATTTGCGGAAACAATTATCTTATTGCAAAGGACTTTTATAATCAATTTAAAAATCATGATGCAGATGTAAGCATTTATAGCGTAGAAGATTCGAATTTTAAGAGTCTTGCAGAGCAATTTCCAATTGCGGGTCAATATAAAGACGAAATAATGAAAACAAAGATTGCAAATGTGTCAGACGTATTGGATAGTGATATAATAATTATGGGTTCGCCTACTTATTATGGTAATGTTTCAGGAGCAATGAAATTATTTATGGATTCATTTTCACCTTGTTGGCCGGATGCCAAATTGTGGGGGAAAAAATTCTTTGCGTTTTCAACTTGTGCTAATCCAGAGGGCGGGGGAGATATGTGTCTCAATACTATGAACATATTTGCTCAGCACATGGGAATGACAGTAATTCCGGTTCCGTCGAATTTAGTACAAGGTATCAGCTTTCCAGCATATGGACTTCTGCACTATGTCGGAGAATTCTCAAATGTAAGATTAAATGAGAACGTGAAAACAGCTATAAAGTTAATGACCAAAAAACTGCTGACAATTTAGCAGAAATTGTTATGTTGATATATTTTTAATGATTTAATAAATAAAGCGATACGGCATAAAGGTTGCTTGTGTCGCTTTTATATATCCTTATAAAAAGAGGAGACCTTATGAAATTAAAAGATGTATTAAGTACAAAAGGACATAATCCCAGTTATGGCCTTAGAGAATTTTTTAAATATATTGGTCCGGGTCTTTTGGTTACAGTTGGTTTTATTGATCCTGGTAACTGGGCATCTAATATTGGAGCTGGGTCCGAATATGGATACACACTTTTATGGATGGTGACTTTGTCAACTATTATGTTAATAATTCTACAACATAATGTTGCACATCTAGGTATAGTGACAGGTGATTGTTTGGCTGAATCAGCGAATAGACACCTTAAACCAAAGTTATCACGCTTTATATTATATACAGGAATTGTTGCTTCTATTTCTACAGCTTTGGCAGAAATTTTAGGTGGAGCAATAGCTTTAAATCTACTGCTTCATGTTCCGATTAAAGTAGGTTCAGTATTAGTTCTTATATTAATCGTATGGCTATTATACTCTAATACATATACAAAATTAGAAAAATGGATTATTGGTTTTGTTTCTATTATTGGTATATCCTTTATTTACGAATTAAGTTTGGTTCATTTAAACTGGAGTGAAGCTATTCAAGGGTGGACCGTTATTAAATTTCCATCAGGTTCAATGACAATAATTATGGCAGTGCTAGGTGCAGTTGTAATGCCTCACAATCTATTTTTGCATTCTGAAATAATACAAAGTAGGCAATGGAATTTAGAAGATGACTCAATTGTAAAAAAACAATTAAAATTTGAATTCTTAGATACACTTTTTTCAATGATTGTCGGGTGGGCAATTAATAGTTCAATGATTATATTGGCAGCTACAACATTTTATACTAACCACGTAAAGGTCGAGGAATTAGGGCAGGCGCAACAGATGCTGGTACCTATGGTAGGAAATTTTGCAGCGATTGTTTTTGGTGTTGCATTATTATTTTCGGGAATTTCTTCTACTATGACAGCCGGTATGGCAGGAGGAACAATATTTGCAGGATTATTTGGCGAACCTTATGATATTAAGGATAGGCATACCCAAATTGGTGTGATAGGAATTCTATCCATAGCAACTATTGTAATCTTCATGGTCAGTGACCCATTCAAAGGTCTCATATATAGTCAAATGTTACTTAGTATTCAATTACCTATTACAGTATTTTTACAAATATATTTAACATCATCAGAAAAAGTAATGGGCAAATATAAGAACTCCTTGCTTGACAATTTTTTGCTGTGGTCTATAGGAATAATACTTACAATTTTAAATATTATGTTATTTGTAAGTTATTTAAGTTAGACAAGAATAAAAATTTATATCTGCCCTTTTCTCTTATGTCCTTATCTACAAGAGGTATTCTATTTATTGACGAACAAAGCAAATTAATGTATTATATTCATATTAAGTTGATACCAAGTAATTTCAATAAATTTAAAGAAGGTTAACAATATGAGATTTAAAGTAAATAAGAAACAACATGTGAGTAAAGATTGTTTTGTTTGCGGAGTAGAAAACAAAGATTCACTAAAAACTAAATTTTACGAACTCGAAAATGGTGAACTTATGTCAGTGTCAACACCATCAAGCGTACATCAAAGTTATCCTGACAGAATGCATGGGGGTGTAATATCAGCAATATTAGATGAAATAATAGGAAGGGCTATTATGATTGAAGAACCAAATGCATGGGGTGTAACAGTTGAACTTAATATAAAGTACAAGAAGCCGGTTCCGTTAGATAAACCAGTTAAAGCAGTAGGCAGAATTACCAGAAACTCGAGATTGATATTTGAAGGAACAGGCGAAATAATATTAGAAGATGGATCTGCAGCAGCAACCGGATATGCCAAGTATGTAAAAATGAGTCTTGATAAAATGGCCGAAGAAACAGGTGGAGAAGATTCCATGATGATTGAGGATTTGACAGAAGGACCATTGGTAGTAGAAATATAAAAATTAGTAGTTACAAATTATTTTAAGAGTAAGTTTATAATATTGCAGAGAACGATTATATGATATATGCAGACATAAATTAACATAAAACAGGAGAATAAATGAAAAAAGGCGAAATAATTGAAGTTAACATAGATGATATAAAATTCCCGAATAAGGGTACATCAACATATGACGGTAAAAAAGTAGTAATTAAAGGAGCCTTGCCGGGCCAAAAAATAAGTGCAAGAATAGCAAAAATAAGACATGGAGTTATAGAAGCAAGAACAGTAGATGTAATTGAAAAGGCAGAATATGAGCAAGAACCAAACTGTAAACATTTTAATGATTGCGGAGGGTGCTCATATCAAAATGTTCCTTATGAAAAACAACTTGAAATTAAATCAAAACAAGTAAAGTCCATATTAGACAATGTTTTGACAAATGATTATGAATTTCTACCAATTGTGGAAAGTCCTAAAAAAACAGAATATAGAAATAAAATGGAATTTTCATTTGGAGATGAAATCAAAGATGGACCATTGTCCCTGGGAATGCATAAAAGCAACAGCTTTCACAGTATAGTTAACACAAGTGAATGCTCTATAGTAGACGAAGACTTCCAACAAATATTATGTAAAATACTGGATTATTTCCAAGGAAATAGTCAAACTTTTTACCATAAAACCACGAATATAGGATTTTTACGTTACTTAATTGTAAGAAAAACAGTAAAAACAGAAGAAATACTCATAAATTTAGTAACAACTACTCAAAGTACATTAAATGAAAAAGAATTTGTAGATTTAATATTAAATATGAACCTAAAAGGTACCGTAAAATGCATAGCACATTCTATGCACGATGGAGTAGCTGATGTTGCAAGAGCTGATGAAATGAAAGTTCTATATGGAGAAGACAAAATAGTAGAAGAACTACTGGGACTGCATTTCAACATTTCTTCATATTCCTTCTTCCAAACAAATTCCCTAGGAGCAGAAAAACTATATTCAATAGTTAGGGATTTTATAGGAGGAACAAAAGATAAAACAATATTTGACCTATACTCAGGAACAGGAACCATAGGACAAATATTAGCTCCAACAGCCAAAAAAGTAATAGGAATAGAAATAGTCGAAGAAGCAGTAGAAAAAGCAAATGAAAATACAAAACTTAACAACCTAAATAACTGTACATTCATAGCAGGAGACGTGCTTACAAAAATCGATGAACTAAAAGATAAGCCAGACATAATAGTTCTCGACCCTCCAAGAGAAGGCATACATCCAAAAGCGATACAAAAAATCATAGATTATAAACCAGACACATTTATATACATTTCATGTAAACCAACATCACTAGAAAAAGACTTGCCGTTCTTCTTAAACAATGGCTATAAAGTTGAAAAAGTGCAATGTGTGGATATGTTTCCGATGACACCGCACGTGGAAGCGATAATAATGATGACACGTTGTGTTTTTGATGAGAAAAACAAGGATTAGACCACAACATATAGTGGTTTTGGGGTGATTTTGAGGCGAAAAAGCAGGTCGAAAATGAGTGTTTTTGACCCTCGAAAAACAGCAAAAATATAGATGACATAGAGTATTTCCTCTAATGTCATGATAAAAATCAAATATAGAAGTCACTAAATGGGTAATGTAAGATGTAAGTTTATGTATCTATGGCATTACCCATTTTTTATATAAATGAAAATTTAAAGGCTAAGTTTAAAGGTGAAACAACCTAAAGACTTAGCCTTATTTTTTTACCCAAAAACAAAATGGAAGGAAGGATGATGATGTCAAAATTATTTATGTACGGAACTGAGTTACAGGAGATTGAACAACTAATGGTTCTTGTACCCAAATTTGAACTAATAAAGAGAAGGATATTTATTATTGGGAGAGTTGTTAATGTAAGTGATGAATATAAGAAATGTATCTATTGCAGCCATTATATCAAAGGTGGTTGCAAGGAAAAACACTGTCCTCACCTTATGGAGAGAGCAACCCTTGGGCAGATAAAATAATGAGTGTGAATTGTTGCTTTAGTGTAATTAATACTTGACAATTGATTTTGGAATATGTATAATTTGTTTATCGGTTGGTTGACCGACAGATGAAAATTTGGAGGCGATAATAATGGAAAAACAAAACGTTCAAAAAAAAACAAAACCTTTAATAGATATGCGACTTCATATTCTAACCGTAGCATCAAGTTTAATTAGTAAATTAGGAATAAAGGAAACCAGTTTAAAAAAGATATCTCAAGAAGCAGGTATAAGTAAAGGTACGCTATATTACTACTATTCTGCAAAGGAGGATATTATTTATGATATTGCGGATAGAAATCTAAAACAAATAACAGATGAATTGATAGCCTGGGTAGATAATGTTGATGCCAATGTATTTGCAGAAACAATTCTTAAAACCTTATTTAAAAAAATACTTGAAGCTGAAACAAGAGGAAGATTACATCTGTACCTTCTTAATGATGCAGTATTATCTAACGATTCTTTAGCAGATAAATTTCAAAAACAGTACAATGACTGGAGAGAAACATTGATATTTGGTCTAAATAAAGTTTTATCTAAGAATGGAGATAATATTGCATTATCTTATTTAATATTAGCTCTGCTTGATGGCTTAGTTATTCAAAAAATGTTTGGTGTCAAAGATATTCCAGTAGATGATATTGTAGATTTAATAATAAATGTTAATAAAGACAAAGTTCAAAGATAATATAAGCTAATAAACAAATTAGAGTTTATTATATTAAGTTATTCTGAAGGAATATAAATGATTACGCCTTTTATCAGTTGTTCGACCGATTGGTAAGGGTCTGCTTAACAAAAGCTTTATAATGAGGTGATAGATATGGGTTTAAAAAAAAATGTTGTAAATGTAGGATTTAAACTTCTGGGAAAGGGTTTAGTTTCTTGCTCTAAGATCGAACAAGCTGTAAAAGAAGAACTTAAATTTTACGAAGATGGTTTTGTAGTAGAATTAAAGGTATTAAATACGGATACAAAAGTAGCTGTAAGGAAGATGGGAAATGAATTTAAATATCTTGGAAGTAAATACAATTCTACTCCAGACCTTTCGATTATATTTAAAAGCTATGAATGTGCCTTATTACTTGTGCTTGGGGAGATAGGGGTTTATGAAGGATATGCTCAACATAGGTTTATTGCCAGAGGGGATTTTATTCAAGGTATGCCTTTTGTACGTATTTTATATTATGTAGAGGCTTATTTATTTCCTAAATTTATAACTATGAATATATTAAAAGAAATGCCAGAGCGTTCATCAACAAAAACAAATGCGTATTTACATTTGTTATTCTAAATAGAGGAGAAGATATAATATGTTACCTGAATATTACGAGTTTAAGAATTCTGTAAAAATAATTTCTGGACGAAATGCCATAGAGAATATTTCTTTTGAATTAAGTAACTTGGGTGCTAGTAAACCATTTATATTAGCTGATAAAGCTATGAAATTAAATGGTCAGTTAAAGATTGCTATCGACTCAATGGAGAAATCTAATATTGAAATTGGACAGATTTTCATGGATATTCCTCAGGATTCTTCTATGGATATAGTAAATGAAATAGGGAAAATATATAGGGAAAAAAATTGCGATAGTATAGTTGCAATTGGTGGTGGATCAGTAATTGATACAGCAAAAGGAGTCAATATGTTGATATCTACTGATGCATCTGACTTAAAAGAACATATGGGACTGGAAATATTGGGTGGGAAATTAAGACCATTTATTGTGATTCCAAGTACTTCAGGAACTGGTTCGGAAGCCACTTTAGTATCGGTCATTTCAGATCCGAGTCGAAATGTGAAAATGGAATTTATTTCGTATAGTATTCTACCTGATGTAGCGATTTTAGATGCACGAATGACTAAAACCTTACCTGCTAAGTTAACGGCATCTACTGGGATAGATGCGCTGACCCATAGTATAGAAGCTATTTCGGGATTTCAAAAGAATCCTTTAAGCACTGTCTATGCTTTAACTTCCATAGAATTGAATTCGATTTATCTTAAAAAAGCTGTAGAAAATGGTAAGGATGAGGAAGCGAGACTAGCAATGGCGAATGCATCTTTAATGGCAGGAGTAGCATTTTCCAATTCTATGGTTGGGATAGTACATGCTATAGGGCATGCATGTGGGGCAGTTAGTCATGTAGCTCATGGAGATGCAATGACAATACTACTTCCGTATTGTATGGAGCTTAATCTACCAAAATGCGAAAAAGAATATTCTAGAATATTACTCGCTTTCTCTGGACCAGAAATTTATAGTAAAACGCCAGAAGCACAAAGAGGAAGAACGTGTATAGACGAAATTCGGGACTATATTTTAGATTTAAGTAAAATATCTGGATTACCTACAAGGCTAAGAGACGTTGGTGTAAAAAAAGAAGATTTTGAAACCATTGCAAAGACCGCAATAAATGATGGTTCAGCTATTGTAAATCCAGTTGAAGTTACATTCGCCCGAGTTATCGAGATTTTAAAGAAAGCCTATTAACATTTTTATATGGAGGTAATGAGTGAAATGAATAATGTAAAAACAATTTTAGATAAGCAAAGGTTGTTTTATGATACTGGCAAAACATTAGAATTGGGTTTCCGAGCTAAAAATCTTAGGTTATTATCTGATGCAATTAAAAAACACGAAAATGATATTATGGAAGCTCTTAAATTAGATTTAAACAAAGCACCCTTTGAAGCATATGCCACTGAAATAGGAATAGTGTTAGAAGAAATAAGTTTCATGTTAAAACATATGAAAGGATTGTTAAGAGTCAAAAAAGTGAGAACACCGCTAGCTCAATTTCCGTCATTTAGTAAAATATACAAAGAGCCATATGGCAACATTTTAATTATTGCTCCTTGGAATTACCCATTTCAATTAGCAATTGCACCATTAGTAGGGGCAATTGCTAGTGGTAATTGTACTATTATTAAACCTTCAAATTATTCGCCAGCAACGTCATCAGTGATAAAGAAAATTATAGAAAATACCTTTGATGAAGCTTATATAGCGGTAATGGAAGGAGGAAGAGAGGTTAATCAGTCTCTTCTAGATAATAAATTTGATTTCATATTTTTCACAGGTAGTATACCTGTTGGCAAGATTGTTATGGAAAAAGCGGCAAAGCATCTAACACCGGTAGTGCTTGAACTGGGAGGTAAAAGTCCTTGTATTATTGATAAAACGGCAGATATAAAAATGGCTGGAAAACGAATTGCATGGGGGAAAGGCTTGAATGCCGGACAAACCTGTGTAGCTCCAGATTATTTGTTAGTGCATAAAGATGTAAAATCAAATTTGATTAATGAACTTGAGAAAAATATTATAATATTTTATGGAAATGCCCCAGAAAAAAATTCAGAGTTTCCTAAAATAATTAATATAAGACATTTTGATAGATTAAATAGATTAATAGAAACAGGTGAAGTTATATTTGGCGGAAAAGCTAATGTGGAAACAAATCAAATAGGCTTAACACTCATAGATAATGTGAAATGGGATGATCCAATTATGCAAGAAGAAATATTTGGTCCCATATTGCCGATCATAGTTTATGAAGATCTAGATGAGGTTGTTCGCTTAATAAATAACAAACCAAAACCCTTGGCTTTATATTTATTTACCAAATCCAAGAAAGTTGAAAAGAAGATTATCAATGAGGTGTCTTATGGTGGGGGATGTATTAATGATACTATAGTTCACTTAGCTACATCATATATGGGATTTGGTGGAGTTGGTGAAAGTGGTATGGGTAGTTACCATGGAAAAGCAAGCTTAGATACTTTCTCACATAAGAAAAGTATCCTTAAGAAATCTAATTTGTTAGATATTCCACTGAGATATCCGCCATTTAAAAATAATCTGAAATTATTAAGGAAAATAATGAAATAGCTTTATTAAAACAAACAGTCTATGTCATGAAAAAAAGGAGTGTTGAATATGTTAAATTATGTATTAAGCTGCTGTTCCACAGCGGATATGACGTATGATTACTTTAAAGGTAGGAATATTCCATATGTATGCTTTCATTATATTTTAGATGAGAAGGAATACCTTGATGATCTAGGACAAACTATATCTTTCAAAGAATTTTATAGTAGAATTGCAGCAGGGGCAATGCCTACTACTTCACAGGTGAATGTAGGTCAGTTTATAGATTTTTTTGAACCCCTCTTGAAAAATGGAAATGATATTCTCCATATTTCTCTTTCTTCCGGATTATCAGGTGAGTGTAATTCTGCGGTTATTGCTAAAGAGGAACTTCAAACAAAATACCCTGATAGAAAAATCCTTGTTGTTGATTCCCTTGGTGCTTCTTCAGGTTATGGTTTACTGACAGACTTAGCAGTAGATATGAGGGACCAAGGAAAAACAATTGAAGAAGTATATCATTGGTTGGAAAAGAATAAGCTTGATGTACATCATTGGTTTTTTTCTACGGACCTTACCCATTTTAAACGTGGGGGCCGTATATCAGGTTCATCTGCGGTTATCGGAAACTTGCTTAATATTAGTCCACTATTAAATATGAGCTATGATGGGAAGCTCACACCTCGCAAGAAAATTCGCGGTAAAAATAAGGTAATAAGGGAAATTGTGAATATGATGGAAATTTATGCAAAGAATGGTGCAAATCATTCTGGAAAATGCTTTATTTCTCATTCAGATTGTTATGAGGATGCACGTAAGGTAGCTGATTTAGTTGAAGAAAAATTCCCTTTACTCAATGGGCGTGTAATGATTAATAATGTTGGTACCGTAATCGGCTCGCATACCGGCCCTGGAACTGTAGCGCTTTTCTTTTTAGGGGCCAGACGAGAGGACTGATAAATACCCTCGCTTTATCGTAGGCTACACCATTAGTAACACATTACAAGCAGACATGGTAACACGAACCGTTAAAAAGGATGTAGAACGCTATGGTGTACCAAAAATCATAAATTCGGATCAAGGAAGCCAATTCACATCAAATGAGTACATCGAACTCATTAAGAGCTATGGAACTACAAGAATCAGCATGGATGGTAAAGGTAGAGCTATCGCTTGCTTAAAATGACCAAATTAAAATAAACTAAAAACGTGTTGACATACCAAAGTTTATGATAACAAAGCCAATCCTTAATAAGACGTTTAATCGGATCGTCATCAAGGATGAGAGAACAGCAACGATACACTTTAAGTCCGGATTAATTAGGGAAAAGACTTTATCGAGACCATTGAATAATTGTTCAGGATAAAGCTCTTAAACCACAACAAGCTTGAAAGTTTTATTGTGCACAATTTTTACTAACAGGTAAGGTTGTAGCGGCACTACAATGTGCCGAACACAAATGACGTCCCTTTTGATCTTAAAGGAGCGGAGGTTAGGATTCGAAAAAACGGATTATTGTGATCCTATTTCGAGAAAAATACCCTGCCACCAGGGACCAAATAGGTTTAAGCAACATCATTTTTGTCTACTTATGGCACTTTGAGAGTATAATTCTGATGACGTATTGTGGTGACAAGAAGAAATAAGGTAACTTAACCACAATATATAGTGGTTTGAGGATGAAAATCGGGTCAAAAATAGGGTGTTTTATAGATGACATTGGATAATTGGAGTGATGACAGAGGAAAATAGGAAATCTAAGTTGATAAATCGATGGATAAATTATATTATATAGTGTAGAAAAGCAGAGTAATGAAACATGAATTATTTATAGGCAATTAGACAAATAGGAATTTGTAATAAGATTCTGATTTTGGAAGCAAAACTACGATTTGATAGATTGGAGAATAATTATGTCAGAAAAGAGAAAGTGTGTTTTTTGCGGTGGGGAAAAATTAAGCAATGAACATATTTTTGCTCAGTGGTTATTGAAAGAACTTGATATATACGATAATAATGTTACCATGACCCATGCGAGTTTTATTGGTATTCCTGTGTCTAATCGAAAACACTCTTTTTCCAAATTAGTAAATGGATTAGTATGCGAAAAGTGCAATAATGGTTGGATGAGTCAATTGGAAGGAGATTGCCAAAAACATTAGCATAATAAAAACATGAGAATATTAACATAATATATAACGCACTAAGATATAAAAAGTCTTGGTGCATTTATTTTATATAAACCCAAAACCAAATATAGAAACCCAAAGAGGCGAAGTCTTCGGTCAACTTATGATCGATAGTCTTCGCCTCTTTTTTATTTCAAAAACTAAAAGAAAGGACTGAGAACAATGTCAAGATATTTTATGTATGGTACATCACTGGGAGGGATAGAGCAGCTGATGATGCTGGCGCCAAATTTTCCTCAAAGAAGAGGTGGAATAGTCATTAATAATCATTTTAAATGTGAAGGAGGTATTAAGATTTGTAATGGTTGTGTGGAAAAGCTTAAAACCAGAGGTAATCCTAATGACTGCTTTTGTTTCAAAGAAAGACTAGAGGCAGATGAAATTGAATATTCGAATCTGATAAAAGATTGCTTTGGAAGTATAAAAAATTATGCTCTAAGAGAAAGATTGAAATTACTTAGCAATAGATTTACTGGTCAACTATTTTTAAATCATAACCACAAGGAAAGATTTTATCATCTAATTCAGAAACAAGATATTGATATAGAGGATGGGTCACCAAGTCATCTTGCCGTGATATTTCTTCTTACTGCTGATGAAGTATTATGGAACATCTCGGAGCATGCAGTCTGTTTAAATGGCTTTGATTTTTCACAGATACATCTTAGACAAATTAGTACAGAAGGCTATGCCCTATATCAAACAGCAAAAACTATATCAACAGGAAAAGAATATATAAGAATTAGCGAGATAGCAGACAGAGAACTTATTAATGATCGAGCTTTTAAGATAATAATCAATGCATCATTAATTGCAAAGTATGGTGCAGATGTATTTTTAATCAAAAAATAGAATGGAGGAATGAGATGTTAATTAGATTAAAAAGAATCGACAGAAAAGAAGATGAGTCAATTATGTTTAATTTCCCTTATGAGGAAAATGAAATATCCAATGTATATAATCAACTTGAGCTTGAAACTTCAATTGCTCCCAACTGTTATATTGAAGAAGTAGTTTATGATCCAGATATGAACGAAGTTTTAAAAGGTAAAGAGTGCAATATCGATGAACTAAACTTTCTATTTAAGAGAATGGACAGTTTCGATGCCAAAGAAAGAAAAGTATTTTTTGCTTCAGCCTTTGCAGAAAATCCTAAAACAATAGCAGAGTTAATCAATTTAAGCTTTAATACCCATTGCTATAGCCTTGTAAGCGACTTTAATAATCTAGAAACTGTAGGCAAAGATTTATATCTATCAGAAAAGCAAGCAGTAGCTACTAGAGAATTAGAAGAGCTTGATGGTGGAACCTTTGCAATGGAGATAATAAAAAACAATCCTAATTTTAGAATTACTCCTTATGGAGTCTTATATAAGAATATCAATGAACAAGAGCAAATATATAATGGAAAGCAGTTTCCCCTATATCATTGGAAAGAAACTGTAGCAACAATACAGCTGACTGCAAAAGGTGTAAATGAATTTATCTATCTTCCTTGTTCTGATGTTGAAATTGAAAAGGCACTTATGAGATTAGAAACACCTTACTTACATGATTGTGAAGTTACAATTATAGATGACAATTTCTCTAAAGAAGTATTAGATATTATTTCTACTGATGCAACACCATTAATTAAGATAGATACCTTAAATAAATTAGCAGAGTACTTTAAAGAAATAGGCAGCCACGATATAGAATATTTTGAAAAACTTATTGACTATGTGAAACCTCGTACTGTTGATGAAATCTTTGCACTAGCAGATTCTATGTATGAATTTGAATTATTTGATGGTATTCATAGCGTAGAAAGCTATGGAAGATATATGATTTGTGACTCAGGACATTTTGAATATGATTCTAATCTTGAAGAATACATTGATTTTAAAAGATACGGCAGAGAGAAAATGGCACAGGAAGATGGAGCATTTTCAGAGAAAGGATATATCACTTACCATGGATACAATCAAAAGCTTGCAAATTTATTATTTGAAAATCTTGGATTGGTATTTTCTGAACAAGAAGAACAAAAAATATTAAAACTGTATATGCCTCTTGAAATAACTACCTATGATATAGAAAATGAATATGGTTATAAAGAATATGCAAATGAACCACAGGAAATTTCAAATGCTGAAGCAACCAAGTATCTAGATATAATCCTGAAGGCAATAGAAGGTGATAAACTTCCAGAAGAAGAACAAAGAGGTCTGATGAGATATTATGATGACAACGATAGTGTCAATGCAAAAGTTTCAAAGTATGTATTTACTGTTGAACTTATTGAAGGAGAGTTAATGGGGGTAGCTGTTCTTACTTTAAATGATGAATTGACTCCAAAGGAACTTGAAAAGATCAAAGATATTATAACTGGATAGGCATCAGATGGCTGGTAAGAGGGGTTTGAGCAGAGAGAAATTAGTACAGATATGGGAGATATTTATGTTAGCTTTTGGAATAGTGATAACTGGTTTATTAAGACAGCTGAGGAAATGGGTATAGAAGAAAATCAAAAAATGGGAGGTATGAAATTTGAATAATAGAAATCAAGTAGAAAGAATTAAGAACAGCTATCCTGTAGGCACAAGAATTGAATTAATTCAGGCAATGGATGATGTGCAAGGTGTTGAAAAAGGTGTAAAGGGAACAGTAATAGGGGTAGATGATATTGGAACTATACACATGAAATGGGATAATGGCAGAGGTCTTGGTCTTATTCCTGGGGAAGATAATTTCAAAGTGCTATCTCGTCCACAGGAAGAAGAGATGAAAGAGTCAGATGAGCCGTCCAAAGAGCAATCACAAGGTATGGGAGGAATAAGTTTATAAAATAAAAGAGAACTTGGTGTACTAAGCTAGCACGGAAGATATCCGTGTTTTTTTAATATCTAAAGACAGATAAGGCCGATTGTTTGCTGTAAATTACAGCATAGCAGTCGGCCTTTTTTTGTTGCCTAAAAACAATCATATCCACAGTGTTATGAAACATGGCATGAGAAAGGAGGCGAGGAGGTGGAACATGATTTTTTAATTTACATGAAAGAGTATCATACAGGAACCTCTAAGGCAGTACCTAGTGCATATCTGCAAGGTAGATTTTGTATTAGTTCAAGAACTGTTAGGAAATTAGTCAATCAATTAAGAAATGATGGCAATCCCATATGCAGTGGCGACAATGGATATTATTATGCTGCAGATAGAAAAGAACTACTTGCTAGTATAGGACAGATGACAAGTCGAATTAGAGAAATTGCAAAAGCAAAGAGAGGATTAGTCAAAGCTTTAGAGCATTTTCCAGATGCAAGTGGACAATTGAGATTAGACCTTGATAAAGAGGTAAGAGAGAGGTGATGAAGTATTAATAGTTTTATGAGTTGGATAGGTGGCAAGAAATCTTTAAGAGAATTAATTGTATCTTTCTTTCCTTTATATTATGAACGATATATAGAAGTATTTGGAGGCGGAGGCTGGGTACTATTTCATAAGCCGCCAGGCAATGATTTTGAAGTATATAATGATTTTAATGGATTACTAACCAATCTTTATCGCTGCGTAAGGGAGAAACCAAATGAATTAATAGATGCACTATATTTTGTGTTAAACTCTCGTGAGGATTTTGACATAGTAAAGGAGGCACTTGCAAGAGACAGTCCTACAAGTGATGTAATAAGAGCCTCGTACTTTTATCAATTAATTCGCTATAGTTATGCCTCTGGACTTACTAGCTATGGGAGTCAACCCCATGATATGTGGGGCAACTTTCCCTTAATTGAACAGGCACATAGAAGACTTAGCAAAGTAGTGGTTGAAAACAAAGATTTTGAAAAGCTGATAAGGCAGTATGACCGCCCTGTCAGCTTTTTCTATGCAGATCCACCGTATTTTGAAACAGAAAAATATTATAAGAATGTTGGTGAAGATGGGTTTAAGAAAGAGGATCATATAAGACTTAGGGATACCCTGATGGGCATTGAGGGAAAGTTCTTACTTTCCTACAATGATTGTTCTTTTATCAGAGAGCTATACGATGCACCAAACATCCAGATTGAAAGCTACACCCGTATCAATAATATTAAACAGCGCTATGATAATGGTGCCCAGTTTCCTGAAATACTGGTGGCAAATTATGATATGCACGAAAGGGAGATAAATTCTCCATCACAAATTAATTTATTTGAAATGAAAAATGGAATAGGAAAACAGGAGGAAATTTATAATGAAAATGATTAAAGAATCTTTAGACAACAATATTAGTTTACCAAATGAAATACTTAATGCAGCAGACCTTACAGGGTGTGAAGAAATTGAATTTAATACCTTAGAGAATGCTATTGTAGCTATGAAAACAACTATGAATGCAATGGAGCTTATAAAGGTGGCAGAAGGACTTAAAAATCTCTCAGAAGAGTTAATTGTTCATCTAGCAGGGATTTGTGGGAGATGTCATGATTGCTCCTACTGTGAGAGATTTGAAGAATTTGATGAGATTATTGTTCCGGATTATCTTCTTGAAGAAGCTGGTATTCCAAAGGATGCAAAGCTTTGTGCTTGTACAGAAGAAGACAGTGGGGAAATCACAGTGATGCAGGCAGATTACGACTATGATATAGCCGATGTACCAAAGTTTGTTATTGATATCTTTGAGATGTCAGGTATCTGCATTAGAGAATTAGAAGAAAGGATTATGATGGAGGATATTGTCTATGGAGATTAAATGATGGGAGGTGCTTTATTAGAGGCATTGAACTAAAAAATGGCTGTATAATTTACTATGGAAATCCGTCAGGATATGTGGAAGACGGTACTGCAATAGTAGATTCTATGTTTCAAAATGAAGAATTTAGTAAGTGGCTTGGTAACCGTAAGCTTACAGCAAAATGGACAGAGGGTGTATTTGAAAGACTTTCAAAAGAAGGTGTACTCCTTATTAATAATGAAAGACCAGTACCTCTTAAAGACTGTCGTATCTGGCAGCTAAGAGCTGATATAAGTGCTGAATGTAAGTTTATTGGATATGAGGAACTTAAAGAAAACTTTGGAGAGCCAGA
>DALZMP010000006.1:0-246096 GCA_032006665.1 Sedimentibacter sp. | reverse complement strand
ACGCCGAAGGGGGACATAGGTCCCCCTAGCGGAAGTTGCGTAGCAACTTTTTTTAATAAATTGAAAGGGTGATACTTTGAATTATATTTTTAAGAATAAAAATAGAAAAGAAATTATTTTTGTGATAGTATTTTTTATTTTTATATATGTAATAGCCATTTTACCAACTGGATTTGAAAAACAAATCTATGTTAATTCTGAAGGAGTTCGTGCAAAAGTACTTTCTGTGGATAATTCAACCGTGTATAAAACAGGTATGATTACACAAGGGGAACAAAGATGTTTAATAGAAATTGAAACAGGTTCGCATAAAGGGGAACAGATAACAGGAATTAATTTATTTGTTGGCAAATTAGAATTTGATAAAATTTTCGAAGCAGGAAATAAAGCATGGGTTCTTCTTGAATTTGATGGAGATGACAAAATAATTTTTGCCAACATGATAGACCATTACAGGATGAATAAAGAAGTTTTTCTAATAGGACTATTTGCTGCAACAATTATAGTCTTTTCAGGTTTTACAGGAGTAAGAACTATTTTATCCTTTGTTTTTGCAATGCTAAGTATTTGGAAAATATTAATTCCATTTATGCTAAGAGGATATAACCCATTAATAGTGGGATTAATTGTAGGAAATGTGTTAACAATTACCACACTTTTATTGGTAGCAGGCTTTACTAAAAAAGCATATGCTGCAATTATAAGCTCTATTGCATGTTCGTTAATAACAGCACTTATTGCAGTTACATTTACAAATTACTTTAAAATTGACGGAACAGTTATGCAATGGTCGGAATCATTATTGTATGCAGGATTTATGTCATTAGATTTGACAGCAATTTTTTATGTAGGAATTTATTTAGCTTGTTCGGGGGCAGTGCTTGACCTTGCCATTGATATATCAGCAGCCTTAGAAGAAATCGTTAAAAGCAATCTGACTATTTCAAAAGTTGATTTGGTAAAGTCAGGGCTCACTATTGGAAAATCTGTTGTAGGAAGCCAAACAACAACACTTCTTCTTGCATATATGGGAAGCTATATATCTGTTATGATGGTGTATATGGCTCAAGGAACACCTATGATGAATATATTAAATTCTAAAGCAATAGCAGCAGAAATACTTCATACATTTGTAGGATGTCTGGGGCTGGTATTAGTATCTCCGTTGACGTCTGGCATATGTGGATTTATGTATGAAAAAGAAAAAATCATAAAAACTGGTTTTAAATAATAGACGCGCTTTCTTAATAGACATTTAAAATAATATGTTATATAATAAACCCATCATAATGAAGGTTATTTTACAACCAACGATAATCTTCATTATGCTTAAATCGCAGAATAAAATAACTAAGATATTGATAATTTAAAGAAAAAACGTTGTTGATTTAAAGACAGAAAATTATAACATTTATTGGAGTGTGTTGTTATGGCTACTTTTGAAGATTTTATGAAACTGGATATCAGAGTAGGAGAAATTGTTAAAGTTGAATTTTTTGAAAAGGCAAAAAAACCTGCTTACAAATTATGGGTGGATTTTGGCGATGAAATTGGTATAAAAAAATCAAGCGCCCAAATTACAAAATGCTATAAAGAAGAAGAACTTATTAATAAACAAGTTTTAGGGGTGATAAATTTCCCTGCAAGGCAAATTGCTGACTTTATGTCAGAAGCTTTGGTACTTGGCATTTATTCTGAACAAGGAGTTGTATTAATTCAACCAGAGCAGGCTGTTAAGAAAGGTGATAAATTAGGTTAAAAAAACTGGAGCGTATTATCACAAAAGGGATATAATCATGTTAAAAAGCTAAACCATCCTCATGTTTAGTAACTACTCAAACTTTTATCATAAAAATATTAGGTTGCATGTTGAGATATAACCCTCACACACAGCCTAATAATTTCATATATCAAATACAATTCTAAAATACATTCTTGTAATAATCTTGAAATTTGCTCTGCAAAACTGAATTTTATTTCCGGATTTCATTGTCAGGATATAATTTAGTTTGTCTATTTTCTTTATATTGTATAAATTCACTATATGACCTTTAATACAATCTATAAAAAATTCTTCCGGCAATTTTCTTTTGATACTTTTAGTTGATTCATAGATAACTTCGGTCTCGTTATCCTTCAAGTAAATTACAGACTTACCATGCTCCCACTTGAAATATTCAATGTCCTCGTAATCAATACTTCTGATAACATCTTTAGAATATAGTTTATATTCTCCCTGGGGGCATCTTTTACTATCATCGTTGCTTATAATTTTTTCGATCATCTCATCGTTTAATAAACCTTTAAACCATCCAACCTCTAGTTGGTGAAGATTTTTATAAACAATACCGCTTCTTTTAATATATCTTATATCATTATTCTCATCATCACAGATAATTACAATATGCGGTATCATATACTTAGAGGATACAATGTCTAATGCTGAAGATTTTGTTTTAATATATCTTATATCAAATTTAATATTTCGCTCCTCAAAATATTGCGTAAATAAATTTTTTATATCTTTTCTTTGTTTCAAAGTATTGCTAAAAATTCCTATTTCAATCAAATAATCAATCCTTGCATGCTTATTTTATATATTTTATGATTAGTCATGCAATTTTTTGTAAAAATAGCATGATTGTTTATTTTTCAAGCTATTTTAAGCTTGGAAATGTGTTTTTTTAAAGATTTCTGCTTTTTTATTTGGGCAGGAGGCATTTTTATTATTTTTTTTGTTGAGATGTTTTTATATTCATGCATTTTAACAGTGCAATGTAAACAATGTCAATATTTGTACTGATATACGCAATGCTGTATATTTTATATATTTTATGATTAAACTACGATTTTTTGTAAAAATATTATGATTACTTATTTTTCAAGCTATTTTTAACTTTAAATTGTGTTTTTTTAAAAATGCCTGCTTTTTTATTTGGGCAGGAGGCATTTTTATTATTTTTTTGTTGAGATGTTTTAATATTTATGCATTTGACACAATAATATAGACAACCATTACTAATATATACAATTGAGAAAGAGATGTGATAGACTTTTTTATTCATAGGTACTTGATTAATTTTGCGACCTTTTAGAGACAGCTATATTTGTTTCAAAATTTAGCGGCAAAATTATTGTGTTTTCCTATCACAACTTATTGGCTTGTGGACGATACTATGCTATACTATAATTAATAAAAAAAGGATAATATAATACAGATAAAAATGTATACTTTTAAATGAAGCAGGAGAAAAGTATATAGTAATTTGTTAAATTAAATGTCTATTGAGATACAATGAGTTGAAATATATTTTTATCTTAATCATAGTATATGTTATTTATTATTTACGCGGAGGGTGGTTTAATGACATTAACACAGTTAAAATATGCTATTGCTATATCAGATTCAAAATCAATTAACGAGGCGGCGCGTGATCTGTTTATTTCACAGCCAAGTTTGTCTGTTTCAATAAAGAACCTGGAAGACGAAATAGGAATGGAGCTGTTCATGAAAACTAACCGCGGTATATTGATAACGCCCGAAGGGGAAGAGTTTATAGGATATGCCCGACAAGTTGTTGAGCAGTATCAGCTTATTGAGTCTAGGTATATTGAAAAAAGGAATGTCAAGAAAAGATTCAGCGTTTCCATGCAGCACTATTCCTTTGCCGTAAATGCATTCATAAAAATGGTGAAACAGTTTGGAATGGATGAGTATGAATTTGCCGTATATGAGACAAAAACTTATAATGTCATAGATGATGTAAGAAAGCTTAAGAGCGAAATTGGGATTTTATATTTGAACGATTTCAACCGTAAGGTTATGCAAAAGATTTTCAAAGAATATGATCTGGAATTTCATGAAATATTGCAATGCGGCATATATGTATATATATGGAAGGGTCATCCTCTAGCACATAAGCAAGAAATAAGCATAGATGAGCTTCAGGAGTATCCGTGTCTTTCCTTCGGTCAAGGAACTAATAATTCCTTTTACTTTTCTGAAGAAGTATTGAGCACTTATGAATATAAAAGAATAATAAAGGCCAATGATAGGGCTACGATGCTGAATCTTATGAAAGGGCTTAACGGATATACACTTTGCTCGGGAATAATATGCGAAGATTTAAACGGTACGGATTATTGTGCAGTAAGCCTTAAATCGGATGAAAAAATGATTATAGGATACATTTCAAGAAAAGGGATGCCAATTAGCAGAATAGGAGAAAAATATCTGGAGGAAATAGCCAGATATAAAGAATATACCCTTTAAAAATTTCAGCTGGATATAGAATTCTTCTATATCCAGCTGAAATTTTTATGTATTAGCAAACAATGAGTAAATATGGTAGAATATCATTGTAAGCTTATAGGAAAAATATGAAATGAGGAAGACATATGAGAATTGTTCAATTCAGACATCGCGTAGTAGTTTATTATATAATGTAATTTATAATTAAAAGTTTAAGAAATACGAAACAAATACTTACACAGATTAAACGGAGGAGCAATATTATGAGTAAAAAAATATATTCAGAAAGAAATTTAAAATTTGAAACCTTGCAGCTTCATGTAGGGCAGGAGAACCCTGACCCGGCTACAGATGCCAGAGCTGTTCCTATTTATCAGACATCATCATATGTTTTTCACAACAGTGAGCACGCAGCCGATAGATTTGGTCTGAGAGATGCCGGAAATATTTATGGAAGACTTACAAATCCAACACAAGATGTATTTGAAAAAAGAATAGCATCTCTTGAAGGCGGTGTGGCGGCATTGGCAGTGGCATCAGGCGCTGCAGCCGTTACGTATACATTTCAGAATCTTGCGCGGGCAGGTGAACATATCGTGTCAGCTAAAAATATTTACGGCGGCACGTACAACCTTCTGGCGCATACACTACCGGAATATGGTATTTCAACAACATTTGTGGATCCTTTTAACTATGAGGAGGTTGAAAATGCAGTTAAAGATAATACAAAAGCAATATTTATTGAAACATTGGGTAATCCAAACTCAGACGTTGTAGATATTGAGAAACTTGCAAAGATTGCTCATTCACACAATATACCATTAGTAATTGATAACACCTTTGCTACGCCTTATCTTGTACGTCCTATTGAGTACGGTGCAGATATTGTAGTCCATTCTGCCACTAAATTTATAGGGGGGCATGGGACGGCAATAGGAGGAGTTATAGTTGACAGCGGAAAATTTGACTGGGAAGCAAGCGGAAAATTTCCTTCACTGACAGAACCTAATCCGAGCTATCATGGTATAAGCTTTTCAAAGGCTGTAGGCGCAGCTGCATTTGTAACAAAAATCAGAGCAATACTTCTTCGCGACACGGGAGCCGCTATTTCGCCATTTCACTCATTTTTATTTCTGCAAGGATTGGAAACACTTTCTCTGAGAGTGGAAAGGCATGTGGAAAATGCAATTAAAGTTGTTGAATATTTAAACAGTCATCCGCAAGTTGATAAAGTAAATCATCCATCGGTATCAGATGATCCGGTACAAAAAGAATTATACAAAAAGTATTTTCCAAATGGAGGAGGTTCAATATTCACATTTGAAATAAAAGGTGATTCTCAAAAAGCAAAAGCCTTTATCGATAATCTTGAGCTATTTTCATTGCTAGCCAATGTGGCCGACGTAAAATCTCTGGTAATTCATCCTGCGTCCACTACTCACTCACAGCTTAATGAAGCTGAGCTTAAGGACCAGGGAATTAAGCCTTCTACAGTCAGATTGTCCATAGGCACAGAAAATATTGACGATATTATAGAAGATTTGGAAGAAGCATTTAAAGCTGTTAAGTAAAATTGTATATCCATAATTTTGAAATAATACACTGCTATAACAAGAGAATAGGAAATAGAATGTTGATATAAAAAAGATGATTTCTGCTGAGAAATCATCTTTTTATATACAAGTTTATATACGAGAAAAGTATGATGAATTATGCAGGGCGCCCAATTAAATTAGACGCCCTGTAATTAAATAAGATTTTCCTTTTCAAGAGCCTGTTTAAGGTCCTGAATAATGTCTTCTGCATCCTCTATGCCTACGCTGAAGCGGAAAAATCCTCCCCGAAATTCTTCCGGAAACAAATACTGTCGTTCATCGTTTTCGCCGAGAAATACAATGAGGCTTTCATCGTGACCGAGAGATACTGCAGATGTGATAATTTTCAGATGGCTGACAAAACGGTTGTGAGTATCCTGGTCGGCTCTTAGTCCAAAGGCCATGACACCTCCGAATCCGTTTATCATTTGCTTTTTAGCTGTCTCATGACCCTTATGGCTCTTTAATCCCGGATATGCAACAAATCTGACGCCTTTGGCGCCTTCGAGGAACTCAGCAGCCTTCATTGCATTTTCATTATGCTGGCGCATCCTCAGCGGCAGAGTAACACAGCCCCTCATAATCAGCCATGCATTAAATGGACTGATTGAAGCGCCGAGATTTACTTGCGACTGGTTTCGTATTATGTCCAGGTATTCTTTTTTTCCTATAATAGCGCCGCCCAAGGCATCTCCGTGACCATTTATAAATTTTGTCATGCTTTCAATTACAAAATCTGCTCCCAGCTCCAGAGGTCTTTGGCAGAAGGGTGATGCGAAAGTATTGTCAACCGAAAGCAAAGCTCCATTTTTATGGGCAAGCTCGGCGATTTCCTCTATATCCGAAATCATGAGAGTGGGGTTGCCGGGAGTTTCTATGTGTATAAGCTTGGTATCAGGTCTTATGGCATCTTTAATATTATTTACATTTGTCGTATCAACAAGAGATGTTTTCACGCCGTATTTATTATTTAAAAGTTCGTTTAAAAGCCTATATGCCGCAACGTATGTTACGCTTGAAAATATTACGTGGTCACCTCTGTTAAGCATTGCAAAAAACAGACCCGAAAGTGCTCCTACACCTGAAGCAAGTGCTATGCAATCCTCTCCGCCTTCCAAGGATGCTATTTTCTCCTGAAGATACTGCTGGTTTGCACCTCCGTTTCTGGAATATAAAAAATTTCCACCTGCGTTGCTCCAGTTTAAATCTGATGGGTCATACGGAAGCTCATAGCTGTTTGCCATAACAATAGGTCTTTTTATGGCTCCCGTTTCAGAGTCTGTATCATTTCCGGCATGTACCGCTCTGGTCATAAATCCAAGTTCCTTTCCATAACTCCTTTTTGACATTAATATCACTTCCTTTAATAGTTTTAATAAAGGTGCAGAATATAACCACACCTTTAATGTAAAAAATTACTACTTGCTTTTGTCTTTTTCCAATATATAAAAATGAAGCCAGTTATAAAAAATATTATACTGTTTACAGACTCACGGAGAACCTGTCGGAATTTTCATACACTGCATTTGTTATATCCTGTCCGATTCCAGGTTGTTCCAGAGGTGTGTATCTTCCATTTACAGGTTGAAAATCTACTGTAACAAGCTCTTTATATTCATCAAGCAATACTTTCTGGTGATGCTCGTGTATAACAAAATTGGGTATGGATATTTCTGCATGCACTGCTACAGATTCGGCAATTCCTGTTCCGGCAACATGGGCTTGTACACCTATATCATAAACAAAAGCTGCATCACTTATTTTTTTAAATTCCGAAATCCCTCCGCAGCTGCCGATATCAGGCTGAATTAAATCAAGAGATCGCTCTTCAATAAACGGCAAATATCCGTATCTTGAATAAATTCTCTCACCTGCAGCCAAAGGAATATTGATTTTTTCCTTTGCTTTTTTAGTTAATTTGGCATTTAAAGGGGTATTGATTTCTTCATAGTATAATATTCTGTACTCTTCTATTGCTTTTGCAAATTCAATTGCTGACTGTGTATCCGTGTTTCCGTGGTTTTCGACAATAATATCAACGTCATCACCTACGGCTTCTCTTATGGCCTTAATTCTGCCGGCTGCTGTTTTTATTATTGACCGAGGAAGAGCACCTCTTATGGAAGGGAACGGATTGCCGCTTTCGTCGACATTAAGCACGTCGACCTTAACGGCATCATATCCTTCGTTTACGGCCTTAAGTGCTGATGATGCATAATCATCGGCCTTGTAAAGCATCCTTCTTTCCGGTTCATTCCACGAAAATTGTATTTGCGAAGCATATACTCTTAAATCATTTTGAATTTTGCCTCCCAAAAGCTTATATAAGGGAACATTCAGAGCCTTTGCCTTGATATCCCACAGGGCAATATCAATACCGCTTATGCCCGAAAAAATAACCGTTCCTCCTCCTTGACCCCAGAATGTTTTTGTGAACAAATCATTCCATATACGTTCTGTGTCAAAGGGGTCCCTTCCCAGTACATATTTAGCTAAATCCTTTATTATGGCAGCTCCGGCATTTCCAGCGGCTCCGTATGCCAATCCAACCTCGCCTATTCCGGAGATGCCTTCATCGGTGTCTATTTTTAGTAATACAGGTCTTTGACCTGTACTTTTTCTTAAATGAACATGAAATACTTCAACTTTTGTAATTTTCATAATTCCTCCTGTTATTATATGACAAATGTGTCATCTTGTAAGTTAGATTCCAAGTTTTTACCCAGCACGCGATTTAATATGCGTTCCTCAAAATACGCAAAATTTCCGTCTCTTTCACGGGGGCGTGCCAATGTTATTTCTTCATCCATTGTAATTTCTCCTTCCTCAATGAGGAGTACCCTGTCGGCTAGATAAACAGCTTCGCTTACATCGTGAGTTACCAGCACTACAGTAAAGCCGTTTTCTTTCCAAAGGGTTTCAATTAAAACCTGCATTTCAATTTTTGTAAGAGCATCAAGGGCTCCAAGGGGCTCATCAAGAAGCAGCACTTTAGGATTAGAAGAAAGAGCTCTTGCCAGGGAAACTCTTTGTTTCTGACCTCCTGACAGTAAATCTGGCCACTCGTCGGCTTTATCCTCTAGCTTAACCGCTTTGAGAGACTCAAGAGCGGCTTCCTTTCTCTTATCTTCTGAAACAAGAGCTATATTTTTCCATACTTTTTTCCATGGCAGAAGCCTTGCTTCCTGAAAAAGAAATTTTACTCCGTTACCGCTCTTATTCTTCGACTGTTCGCTTATTTTTATTTCACCTGCAGTAATGGCTTCTAAATTAGAAATCAAACGCAGCAAAGTACTTTTTCCGCAGCCGCTTTTTCCCACAATGGCTATAAATTCACCTTCATTTATTTCAAGATTTATGTTTTTTATAACCTCGTGCTCTCCGAAGCTTTTACTTAAATTTTCTATCTTTATTGAATAACCATTTGCCATTATTTCATCCTTTCTGTGCTGTAACGCCATTTAAGCAGATGCCTTTCCAGCAAGGTTGTGGCGATATCGGATAATGAGCCCAGCAGCGCATATAAAATTAATCCTAAAACTATTACATCCATAAGCATAAATTCTCTTGCATTGGTAACCATGAATCCTATTCCTGATTTTGCAGCAATCTGTTCAGCCACGATTAATATTACCCACATCCTTCCCAGCGACTGCTTGAGACCTACCAGGATCGACGGCAGTGCACCGGGGAAAATTATATTTAAATATAAGTCTGTGTTGCTTAAACCGTAAACCTTCGCCATTTCCAGAAAATTGCGGTCTATAAATCTTATGCCATGATAGGTATTTAAATAAATAGGGAAAAATACTCCTATGGCAATTAATATTGTTTTTGTTGTTTCACCTATTCCAAACCACACAAGTATTAACGGCATCATTGCCAGGTATGGTACATTTCTTATCATTTGTATGGGGACATTAAGCAATTTATCCGCCTTTTCTGAAATACCGTTTATTACTCCCAAAACAAATCCTATCAATCCTCCCCAGGCCAATCCTTTAAATGCTCTGATAGAGCTTATTTTGATATTTTCATACAAGGTTCCGTTTAACAGAAGTCTCACAAAACCATTCCACACCTGAACAGGGGTGGGCAATAGACCTTTCCCTGCATCAGGAGAAACACCCCATATTGCCCATGCTGCAAGAACTAAAACCGGTATAAGCCAGGAGAACCACCTGCTGTTCCAAATAGCATTGCTGCATTTTTCGAAGTATTTATTTATATATTTCATTCTTTCACCTGCCTTTTATACCATGCCTGCAAATTAAGATAATTGTAATTTGCAAAGCTAATTAAATAAATTGTCTAATCAATTCTTTAAACCCGATTGTTTTATCAGTCGTACTTAGGGAAATTTGAAACGGCTTTCGAAAACGAGAAGTCAAAAAATTCAGCTGTATTAATTCTTTGGTCAAATACTCCCAGACTCGTAAATGTATCGGCTATATCCTGTTCGTCTTCAATAAGAGCATCTGTTACGGGTTTTGCAGCATAAATCCTATTGGTGTTGTCTTCATTGAACTCTTTGAGGTAGGCGGAAGGCTCCTCACTTATTAACGGAGCATAAAATTCTGCCCATTCCTCCGGCTTTTGCCTTGCCCATTCGTGAGCTTCATGCCATCTGTAAAGCCAGTCTTCAATAGCCGCATGGTAAGCTTCGTCCTCAATAGCTGCGGGAGAAGCATAAAAAAGGTAGTTTCCTGAAAGTATGTCAACGGCGCTTTCAAGGGTTTTAGCTCCTTTTTCCTTGGCGGACCGGATTGAATTTCCGTAACTTGCAAAAGCGTCAATTTCTCCGCTCAATACTGCCGTTAACCCGTCTGAGGTAGTCAGAGGCTGCGATTCGATGTCATCCCAGGATAAACCTGCGGCTGTGAGCATTTTGTATAAAAAATAATGGGCTGTAGTATTTTTCACATATCCAACTCTTTTACCCTTAAGCTCGCTTACAGATTTAACGGTTGAATCCTCGGGAATAATTAATTCTTGGTTTAAAGTTGAGCCCTGTCTTATGGCAACAACTTTAAAATTTCCTTTGTTATTAGCAAGAAAAGCACTTAACGGCGGAATTTGACTGCCCGCTCCAAGATCTATTTGATTAGCGGCAAGTGCCTCCATTACAAGGTTGCCCCCCTGCATTACGGTAAATTCCACCTTGTAGGGGGTATCATCGAGCCCTGCTGCTTCTAGGGCTCCCTGCCCGTTTGCTCCACCTGCTGCAGCTATCCTTAATGTTACATTCGACACATCAACCACCTTACCGTCATAGGTTGTTACGGTTTTGCTTTCAGCCTCCTGAGATACCTCGGTGTCCTCGGTTTTGTTTGACACCTTTTCAGAATCAACGCTGCTGCATCCGGAAAGAACCGCTGCGTTTAATATTGCTATTCCTGCAATTATTGAAATATATTTTTTGATTTTCATTTTTATTTCTCCTCCTTATCGGATAATAACCTTTTATAATATGCTCTTGACTGGTACAAAGCGCCCACTGGATTGTGAGCAAGAACTCTGTCCTTTGTTATAAGCGTTGTGGTTACGGCTTTTGAATACTTATAGAAGAGGCTGTCATGACCGACACAAAGACCCACAACGACATTTAAATCTGTTTTTTCCTTGTTAAGCAGCTTTGCCTGCAGGATAGGATTACACATTACATTACCTGTCACACATGTATACTTTTTATCAACACCGATGTCTGATTTATTGAACGATCCGACTTTACATGCAACCCCGTATGTTTCAAATCCGTTTTTTCTCAATATTCTGGCAAAGATCCTGCTTTCCTCAATAAGCCCTATACATGTGGCTATGCCTATTTTTTTAAAATTCATGCGTCGGGCAAATTCTATTATTTCTTCGACCCTTGTATATTTTCCGTAGAATTCACCTTCGATTTCTGCAGAAATTATGGAAATTTTCTTGTTGACTTTAATTTCATAAAGTTTCTCAATCTCTCTGATTTCTTCTTCGGTTAAAGCCTTTGTAAGGCAAAATTCGGGATAATCGGTATTTCTTTTGGAGCAGTTAAGAACTCCACATTCTGTGCAGGTTAATTTGCTTTTTTCATCTATACTTTTCATATCTGCTGCCATAAACCTTTCGTAATTTTTTTCATAATATCCTCCTTAAATTAATATTTTTTAATATACAGGTCTTAATAAGTTGATTTTTGATAATAAAAAACAGGCATTCAATTAACAAATATACGGATGCCTGCCATAGTTTGCAGCAATAAAATCTAAATCAGACAATTAAACAAATTTCCGGTATATCCGCGCTGAACTTTTGAATTGAGCCGCACATGACCTTGCAACAGCACATACTATTTCTTACACTTGAACAATTCTTGATTTTCATGTTATTTATCTCCTTTCATTCATTAAATCATACTATTCATATATGTTTTTGTAAAATATTTTATAACTCTTACCGGTCATAGTTATTTTCTATAAAGTATCGTTTTTTTTGTTAACCCTTGTCTATGTTATGCGTGTAAGCAATAACATAGACAACCATTATTAATATATACAATTAAAAGAGAGAACTGTGATAAATTAAAAAAAATAAAAAATCTTATGGACAAATTATGAATTAAGGTATATAATTCTATTTGTGTCAAATGTAATGACTCATTGGTCAAGTGGTCAAGACGCCACCCTCTCACGGTGGAATCAGGGGTTCGACTCCCCTATGGGTTACCAAAGATATCGAGGGACGGTAAGTTTATTTAAACATACCGTCTTTTTTATTCAGAATAAATCAATTAAATGGAGGAAAAAATGGATTATAAAAAATTGGCTGAAGCTTTGTTTCCTGACATTCACGAAACAGTTGAATTCTATGAAACTAAAATTTTTCCAAAAAGAAATTTATCTGCTGGTGCAAAGGTTACTAGACTTGCACCAAGTCCGACAGGTTTCATTCATTTGGGAAATCTGTATGGAGCTTTTGTAGATGAGAGACTGGCTCATCAGAGTGGAGGCGTGTTTATGCTTCGCATAGAGGATACAGATGAAAAACGAAAGGTTGAAGGATCAGTTGAAACTATAATTTCATCTCTTAAATATTTTGGTTTAAATTTTGACGAAGGAGCTTTGATAGACGGAGAGAAAGGAAGCTATGGACCTTATTATCAAAGCATCAGAGGAAAAATTTATCAGTGCGTTGCAAAATATCTTGTTGAACAGGGAAGAGCATATCCGTGCTTCTGCACAGAACAAGAACTTGAAGAAATAAGAAAACAGCAGACACAGGAAAATGCCAATACAGGATATTACGGCAAATGGGCTAAAGACAGAAATCTTACGTTGGAAGAAATACAGGCGCACTTAGATAACAACGAAGAATTCGTGATAAGATTTAAGTCGATGGGAACAGAAGAAGGAACTTTCGATATAGTTGATGCTATAAGGGGAAAGCTGACATTGCATGAAAACTGTCAGGATATTGTAATATTAAAAACTAACGGCATTCCTACATATCATTTTGCACACGTTGTGGATGACTACCTGATGAGAGTTACTCACGTAGTAAGAGGAGAAGAGTGGCTTTCAACTCTGCCGATTCATTATGAAATTTTTAATACATTAGGATGGGATGCTCCTATATACTGCCATACCGCACATCTTATGAAAATAGATGACGGGGCAAAGAGAAAATTGTCCAAGAGAAAGGACCCGGAGCTTGGGCTCGGATTTTATATGGAGTTGGGATACCATCCTGCTGCGGTAAGAGAATATCTGCTTACAATTTTAAATTCAAATTATGAAGAATGGAGAATGGAAAATCCAGACAGTTCATCTGAAGAATTTGAATTTACACTTGAAAAAATGAGTAATTCAGGTGCTCTGTTTGATTTGGATAAATTGAACAACATAAGTAAGGATGTATTGCTGAAAATACCGGAGGAAGAAATCTATGAATTCTTATTGGTATGGGCTGAAGAACATAAATCAGAAATTACCGAAATTCTCAAAGATAACAGGGGTTCTGTAATAAAACTGCTTTCAGTGGGAAGAGATGGCAACAAACCGAGAAAAGATCTCATGTATTGCGGACAGATATTTGAATTTATTCAATATTTCTTTGATGAATATTTTGAAATAACAGACAGCTACCCCGAAAATATAAATGAAGAAGAAGCAAGAAGGCTTCTTAATGCGTATATTGATACATACGACCATACCGATGACCAAAGCAGCTGGTTTGAAAAAATAAGAATAATAGCACAGGAAAACGGATATGCGGCTAAACCAAAGGATTATAAGAAAAATCCTGAAATGTACAAGGGTCATGTAGGAGATGTAAGTACTGTTATAAGGATAGCTCTTGTTGGCAAAAGCAATTCTCCCGACATATGGGAGCTGCAGCAGATAATGGGTGAGGGAAAGGTAAGAAGCAGAGTAGCTAAAGCAATTATGTAATAATCAGAGGATGCATCATCAATAATTAATAACTGTCACTGATATTAAATAGAGAAGGAGAATTGTTTATTTTCTCCTTCCTATATACCAAAATAACTATCTGCTGTGTATTTCTTCAGTTGTAGGCTGTATGATAAAATCAAACCTTCTCTTGTCATCTGGGCTTCCTGATGTAGGGCTTAAATATATCTTGAAAGTTGTAGTTCCGTCTTGAAATATCTGTACATGAAATAAATGTGCATCATAAAATCCATCAGCATATACAGAAATAATATAAAAGTTATGGTTGTGATTACGTACTAATTCGTTATGAATCGGCAGTTTTGTAATCGGCATACTTCCATTTTCATCTGTTTTGTATTCGTACAGAATCCTCCCCTCACCAAATTCATAAAACTGTCCAGAGTATGAAACACTCGAAATTATTACTGTAGCACCTATTATAGGTGAGTTTGAAATGTTGTTATATACACTTATGTCAAGATAACCTGTTTCTTCTTCATCTATTCTCTGATTACATCTCAATGAGTTATTGAAAATATAATTTGGATGAAAATAAAATCTACATGGATACATCATTTTCATTATCCTTTCTATAATGTTTTATGATTCCATATTATGCCAAAAAATAAATTTTGCCCCGATTCACTTTATTTCAATTATGTAAAAGATACCACAAGCATTTTACATGTTGTAGTATATATTACGTATCATTCATTTTATTTTCATACCTGTTAGGGTGAAGATCAGTTCTTACTTTTATATGTAGTATGTGAGAGAAAGGAAATTAATTACTTACTGCTGAATATTTTAACTCTATCCCTGTAATATGAGATATAGCAGCAAGAATATCTTTTTTCAATGAAAGGGAATCAAATTCGGGATTCTGGCATTTTTGTTTCAGTTTATATTTTAAATAACTTACGGTAATTTCATTAAGCATAACGAGGTTTTCATTTGTAACATGATTTTTTTCATTAACTATGAGGTTTAGTAGCTTCAAACATCTGTCAGTGATATTCTTGTCAAAATACATTGATTCTATTTCTTTTGAAAGATGGTCTCGTTCCTCTGGAAAAACTTCATAATACAAATTCATGATTTCTTGCAGGTTGTCGCTTCTCTTTCCAAAAAAAAAATTGTAAAAAATATTTGGCTTTTTCATAATTGTATCAATAAATAAATCCCATATAGCAAGAAAATTTTCAGATGGAGACAGCTGCTTTTTACCCTGTAATTCAAGAGAATGGCTGTATTCACGGAAATACTTCATAGAGGCAAGCATAATCAAATGATCAAGATCCTTAAAGTACAGATAAATAGTTGAGTTGTGAAATCCTGCCCTTTGAGAAATTTTTCGTATGGAAACGCCATCGAGTTTCTCTTCGTCAATTATTTCCTGAGTTGCATTAATAAAACGTATGGTATTTTGCTTTTTAGTTTCTTCTTTTTCGGTTAATTCTAATTCTTTCATAGTCAAATATAATCTCCTTTAATTAGTTTAATTTGTTAATGCAATATACTTGAAAATTTGCAAACGCATTATTAAATTGTTTTTAGTATTAATATAAAAAAAACTTGACAATAATCGCGCTTATTGATATTATTTATAGAAATATTTCAATCTATACAATATCACAAATAAGAAAACTTATCAATTAAAAAATGATACGTATTATCCTATAATCATACTATTGATATCTAAAATATAATGTGAGTGTTATTGCCATAAATTGAAATAAAAATTTTCTATTGAGGATATCGTTTCGATAAATGTGTTGTTTAATGAATTGATATAGTTAATTAATGCTACAATTACAATTTAAAAAACAATTATGAACACATTGTGAAAACGAAATCATCTAGTAAATAAAAAAGAAGGAAGTGGAGTTAATATGAGTAGACTGGAAATTGCTTCACCGAACAGAGCTAAAATAGTAATGGAAGGGCTTTATAAGGATCTGGAGCGAAGAATTGAATCTAGTCCGCCGGGACTATGCCCGGTAGATATGGCTAGAGCATTTTTAGAGTTGTGTCATGCACAGACATGTGGGAAATGTGTACCTTGTCGAATCGGTCTTGGACAGTTAAATAATTTTATAAAAGATGTGCTGGACGGAAAAGCTACGATGGACACACTTGACGTTATGGAAGACACCGCATTAGCAATTATGGATTCTGCAGACTGTGCTATTGGCTACGAAGCTGCAAACATGGTATATAAAGGTCTTATTGGTTATCGTGACGACTATATTGAGCACATTAAAAACGGACGCTGTACATGCACATACAATCAGCCGGTACCCTGCGTGTCTTTATGTCCTGCCCATGTAGATATTCCCGGATATATAGCCTTGGTTGGCGAAGGCAGATATGAAGATGCAATTCGTCTTATCAGAAAGGATAATCCATTCCCGACAACTTGTGGTTTTATTTGTGAACATCCATGTGAAACGAGATGCCGAAGAAATATGATTGACGATTCCATTAATATACGTGGTTTGAAGAGAGTAGCGGCAGATTTTGCCGGACAGTTAGATCCACCTGCATGTGCTGAGAAAACTGGGAAAAAGGTTGCCGTACTAGGCGGAGGTCCCGGAGGACTAAGTGCGGCTTACTATTTGCAGCTCATGGGACATGAGGTAACAGTATACGAGATGCTTCCAAAGCTGGGAGGAATGTTGAGATATGGAATTCCAAACTACCGTCTTCCAAAGGGACGCCTGCAAGAAGATATTGATAGCATTTTAAAAACCGGAGTAGAAGTAAAATATGGGCTAAAAATTGGAAGAGACGTTACTATTCAGGAGCTTCGAGAGCAATATGATGCAGTGTTAATTACCATTGGTGCTAGCACAGACAAGAAGCTTGGATTGGAGGGTGAAGATGCTTATGGAATACTGTCAGCGGTACAATTCCTGCGAAACGTCGGTAAGAATGAAATTATAGGTTTATCTGGAAAGGAAGTTGCGGTCATTGGAGGCGGAAATGTTTCTATGGATGCAGTACGTACGGCGAAACGTCTAGGAGCTAAAAAGGTAAGTATAGTTTATAGAAGAAGAATAGCAGATATGACAGCGCTTCCAAGTGAAATAGAGGGAGCAGTTGCAGAAGGTATTGAAGTTCATACTCTGAAGGCTCCGACTTCACTTGATGTGGATGAAAACAATCATATTAAAGGAATTTATGTAACTCCACAAATGGTAAGTCACATAAAGGACGGACGTGCGAGCATCAAGCCAACTGGTGAAAAGAACATCTATATTCCATGTGATGTTTTGGTCGTAGCAGTAGGACAAAATATTGAAATACATCACTTTGAAGAGTATGGTATTCCGGTGAAAAATGGGAAAATTATTACAAAAAGCAGCGGAAGTTTTGAAAACATGCCTGATGTATTTGCCGGTGGTGATTGTGCAAGCGGTCCTGCATCTGTAATTAAGGCAATTGCTGCGGCTAAGGTTGTTGCGGCAAATATTGATTCATATTTAGGATATCGTCATGATATATCTTGTGATGTAGAAATTCCCGAAGCTAATTTAGATGATCGTACTCCGTGCGGAAGAGTAAATATGACCGAAAGAGAAGCGTGTGAGAGAGTATGTGATTTTGATGGTGTAGAAAACTGCATGACGGAGAAAGAGTCTAAACAAGAGGCATCCAGATGTTTGCGATGTGATCATTTTGGATACGGTATATTTAAAGGAGGCAGAGAAAAATTATGGTAAAAATAATGATTGATGGAAAACAAATTTCAGTAAAAGAAAATACCACGATTATGGAAGCTGCCGCTGAAAATTTAGTTACGATTCCAAGTCTTTGCTATTTGAAGGGAATCAATGAAATTGCAGCTTGTCGGGTCTGTGTAGTGGAGCTGGAAGGAAAAGAGAAACTGATTACTTCCTGCAATAATGTGGTAGAAGATGGCATGGTAATATATACGAATAGTTCTAAAGTTCGTAAACATAGACGTAAAACGGTGGAATTAATTTTATCACAGCATGATTGCAAGTGTGTTACATGCACAAGAAGCGGAAACTGCAGCCTTCAAAAAGTAGCCAATGATTTGAATATTTTAGATATTCCGTTTAAGGTAGAATTAGAGCGCCAGAAGTGGAATCAGAAATTCCCACTGATACGTGATTCTGCAAAATGTATTAAATGTATGCGTTGTGTTCAGGTTTGTGATAAGGTTCAAGGGCTTGGAATTTGGGATGTAGAAGGAACCGGCTCCAGAACTACTATAAATGTTTCAAACCATGGTAAAATAGAAGATTCAAATTGTGCGCTTTGCGGGCAGTGCATTACACATTGTCCGGTGGGAGCTTTGAGAGAACGAGATGATACAGAGAAACTGTGGGATGCGATTGATGACAAAGAAAAAATTGTAGTTGCTCAGGTTGCACCGGCAGTACGTACATCATGGGGAGAAGAGCTCGGACTTGAACAAAAAGAAGCAACTGTAGGCAAAATATTGGATTCATTAAAACGTATGGGTGTGGATTATGTATTTGATACTACTTTTAGTGCAGACCTTACAATTATGGAAGAGGGCAGTGAATTTTTGAAGAGATTTACAAGTGGTGAATTAAAAAATCGTCCTATGTTTACTTCATGTTGTCCCGGATGGATTAGATTTATCAAATCTCAGTATCCTCATTTGGTTAAACAGCTTTCAACGGCAAAATCACCTCAGCAAATGTTTGGTTCAGTAATGAAAACTTACTTTGCAGATAAGCTCGGTGTTACACCTGATAAGATTTATACAGTATCTGTAATGCCATGTGTTGCAAAAAAAGCAGAACGAGATATGGAATTGTTCTACGAAGAATATGCAGGACATGATGTCGATGTAGTTATTACTACGAGAGAACTTGTTAAAATGATTCATTCTGCACATATTAGTCCAGATACTTTGAAAGATATTGAAAGTGACAGTCCTATGCATGAAGGCACTGGTGCTGGAGTTATATTTGGTGCAACTGGTGGTGTAATGGAAGCTGCACTTCGTTCAACATATTACTTGATTAAGGGAGAAAATCCGCCAGTAGATGTTTTTAAAGCTGTAAGGAGTAATAGCTTTAATGAAAATGAAGGTCTTGCAGAAGCTGATTTTTTTGTTGATGACATTAAGGTCAGAACAGCTGTAGTCAGCGGACTTGGAAACGCACGATCACTTCTTGATAAAATTGAGCGCGGAGAAGCTCAATATGACTTTGTAGAAGTAATGGCCTGTCCGGGCGGATGTGTAGGCGGTGGAGGTCAGCCGATACATGATGGCAAAGAACTGGCATTTGAACGTGGAAAAAATCTTTATTATCTGGATAAAAATGCAAAATTGCGATTTTCTCATGAAAATCCGGATGTAGTCAAACTATATGAAGAATATTTTGAAAAACCAATGTCTCATAAGTCACACATGCTGCTTCATACTGAGCATGAAAAGAGAGATTAAAGATAATGTTGATGTAAAAATTGCTTCGCAGAGATGCGGAGCAATTTTAATTTTTTATATACTAGGAAAGGTCTTCTCCTAGTACGCCGAAGGGGGACATAGGTCCCCTAGCGGAAGTTGCGTAGCAACTCTTTTTATGCTAATGTCTGTCAATCATATCTCTAAGTTCATCAGTTTTTTTATATTTTTTCTTTTCTAGCTCAATAAATTTTTGTACTTCAATATCAGTTGGCAATTCGTCTTTTGTTTGATCCATGGATTGCCGTGCATTCATACTTGTCAAAATTGTTTCATTATCCTTATTTATAGCCATAATTTTCTCCTTTTGTCTTATAACTTGAATTGTATTGTGACACCATATAATAAGAATATGTAGATTTTTTATAACTATACTCAGCTTTTATTTATAAAATTATCCATTTCGCGATTCTGTTAAAGCTGCTTTGGAGGTTCATTTTGAGACTCAAGTGCTTTGATTCGTGTTTCTAATTCCTCAATTTTTGTATCTTGATGTATATGCACCGTTATTAGAATGGCAATAATAAGTGCTACTAGAACAATTATTGCCCAGAAGTTTTCAAATATCAGTGCGCCGCCAAAAAGAAGAAAGACATAGCACGTTATAAGACATATTACAAATGTTCCAAAAAAATTTTTCATTATCTATTCCTCCATTATTTCTATAAAAAAATAATCCATATTTTATTTTTCTACAATTGTTGTAAACTATGATTAATAATGTAATAATAACATTGTATAGAGACACTGTCTATATTAATATAAATATTGGTGTTCTTTTCAAATGCTTTTGTATGCATGTGTTGCCAAATATTTAAGAACAACTACTAGTAGTAAATAAAAATATCTTAAAAAGTAATAAAAGTACAAAAATAAATAAAAAATATTCTAAAAGTAGTTGACAAATAAAAAATATTGTGCTATATAATATGTATAGAAATTAGCACTCACCAGACTAGAGTGCTAACAAATGAAAATTATAAATTAAAAAGGAGATGTTAATCATGTCTGGATTAGTACCATTCAACAGAAAAAACAGGAGTTTAACTAATGAAAATTTTGGTGATTTTAGGGACTTTTACAACATGCTTGATGACTTTTTCAGTGACAGTTGGCCATCAAGAAGAAGTCTCGCAAGGGATACCTTCAAAGTTGATGTTCAAGAAAATGATACTCAATACTTAATTGAAGCAGAACTTCCTGGTATAAAAAAGGAAGAAGTAAATCTTGAAATGAATGAAGGAAGACTTAATATATCCGTACAAAAAGAAGAAAATATCAATGAGGAAAAGAAAAACTATATTCATAAAGAAAGACGTTATAGTTCAATGAGCCGCAGTGTATACCTAGCTGACGCAAAGCCTGAAAATATTAAGGCCAGTCTTGATAATGGTGTACTCAGCATAATTGTTCAAAAAGAAGAAAAACCAAATAATTCTGTAAAAATTAATATTGAATAATTAGTTAAGAGCTGCCTTTGAAGAAAGGAGAAATGGTTTGTTGCAGTAAATTTAGTTTATTGCAGCAAACCATTTTGTTATTTATACAATATGTAACTAAAACTTCACAAAATTTACCTTAGGTGTTTTATTTTACATTTATAAAATTATGGTCTATAATAACATATACAATAAAATCTAAAATTAAAGATATAATAGGCAGTTATCTATTATAAAATAATTGTTGCAAAAAATGAATCAAATGGTGAATTAGGTCCATAAATAAACGTATCTAAATCGAAAGGAGACAAATATGAATTTTAACGGAATAATTATAGGCTTTATTACATTTTTAATAATAGGAATACTGCATCCTATTGTTATAAAAGCAGAATATTATCTGGGAGTAAAATCATGGCCGATATTTTTGATAACAGGTTCATTATGCATTTATATATCATTTCTTTTAGAATCGTTAATTGCATCATCAATATTGTCCGTATTGGGATTTTCATTGCTGTGGAGTATTCATGAGCTCTTCCAACAGGAGAAGAGAGTTGAAAAGGGATGGTTTCCCAAAAATCCGAAGAAAAAAAATCACAAAATAGATGCTTTTAATAAATAAATGCCATAGGCGAAAACAACATTCGTATAACACAGTTATACACATATAAGAAAGATTGAGAATCAATTCCAGGTAGAGAACAGTTATTATTTACGTTTACAATATAAAAGAGGTGATTTAATGAGGAAACATATTAATGTTGTATTAATCATAATTTTCATTTTAATGTTTAACATGGTCGCGTATGCTAATTCTGCGCCAACATACTGGACAGATTATCCTTCTGCGGGTATTATGGCAGTGGATAAAAACACTCCTATTAAGGTTTTAAAAGAAAATTTACTATTTGATTTTACCGATGAACAGGACAATACATATTCTCCAAGTGCTAAAGTCAGTGCCGGTTATGAAATGGAAAATTCATCAAAAGAAGATATATCCGTACAAATGGCATTTCCTTTTATTGAGAGATTTGACGGATTTGTACCTGATGATATTACTATTACTGCAGATGACGAGAATGTTTCATATAAGTTGTATATGGGAGATATCGTTCAAAAATCAGGGTATCCTTTTAAAGAGCCAGAAAACACTGATTTTAACATTGATAATTTATTAAAGTCAATTACGGACAAGAAATATGTTGCTAAAAATTTCAAAGATGATGAATTGGGTAAACTTTATAAATTTAATGTGGTTTCTGGTGACGACAATATTAATTTTGCAGTAAGCTTTAATTTTAACCGTGAAAAAACTAAAATTATTTTAAATGGCTTTAATCGATTTGAACGTGATGATGATTATGTCAGAATTGCTTCCAGAGCAAGAGAAGAAGAGACACTGGAAATCTATGTGTTAGGTGAAGACATTAATTTTGAAACTAAAGGCTATACAGATGGCAGACTTGACGAAGAAACAGACAACTTTGAATATGAAGTAATCACAGATGAGGCAGATGTTGAAACATATTTAAAAAAATATACAGATTATTATTTAAAAAGGTATGTAAGCAACTATAACAACATGACAAATGACAACGTATCAGATGTTCAGCTATATAATCTATATGCACAGTCATTAGATAAATACCTGGATAAAAATCTAGGTATTTGTACAGAAAATGATGTTATGTCTCAAATCAGGTCTGCTCGAATAATGGTATTAGTATACACTATTGATTTTCCTAATAACTCCAAAAGGGAAGTAAGTGTCAGCTACAAAACCAAAGGAACAATGGATAAAAGAGAAACATCAGAACCTCAATACACATATGATTATATTTTAAATCCGGCAAAAAATTGGAAGGACTTTAAAAATTTAAATATTAAAATTATACCTCCTGAAGAAGCGCTATACGTAGTAAACAGCAGTATAGAATTAAATAAAGAGGGTAATATTTATACTGCTTATTCAGAAAAATTGCCGGAGGAAGATTTTTTCTTTACTCTTTATCCTAAGGAAAAAATAACATTATCAGACCGCCTAAAAGGATATTTAAACAGAAACTTTGGGTATTTCACACCAATAGTTATTATTTTGGCATTGTTGATTATCATTATTTTCATTTCTATTGTTGTTAAAAAATGCTTTATTAAAAAGAAGCGTAATTTATGATATTAACTGCATGGTCGTCGGTGACTATGACAATATTACATTAGGAGAAGAAGAATGAGCAAATTTATAATTACAGAAGAATTTTGGGAGCTGTTTCCTGAAGCAGAAATTGCAGTGGTGCTGGCTAAAGAAATTAATAACAGTGAAGAGTTTACTGAGGAAGTCAGACCTGATATTATTGAAATGCTGGAAAATAGTAACCGTGAAGCAAAAAAGTATTTGACGGAGGATGTTTTCAGCGAAAATAAAGTAGTGTCTGTATGGAGAAAAGCATATCAAAAATTTAAAACAAAAAAGGGAGTTCGCTGTTCTATTGAGGCATTGCTTAAGAGAGTTGAAAAAGGCTCAGAAGTAGGTACACTTAATCCGCTTGTGGATATATATAACTCCGTTTCACTGAAATACGGGTTGCCGTGCGGAGGAGAAGATATTGATACTTTTAAGGGAGATTTGCTTTTGACAAAAGCAACGGGTGATGAACCTTTTTTGGCACTGGGAGACGAAGAATACAGCAATGCCCTGCCTGGAGAGGTTATTTACAAGGATGATGAAGGAGCTGTATGCCGATGCTGGAACTGGCGGGACGGACAGCGCACGATGCTGACTGATGATACAAGAAATGCATTTCTTATTATTGAATCAGTAGATCCGGACAGGAAAGACGACCTGAGAGATGCCACAGAAACACTTGCTAATCTTACGGAAAAGTACTTGGGAGGAACTGCTGAAATTACATATATGGATATAACAAACCGCGAATTGAATCTTTAAATAAAACAGAAACATCAAATGTGAGAGAACAAGATTTGTACACTTTGAGTGCAGCAGAAAATTTATTAAATGAAATTCTGGTAATGTTTTGAAGTTAATAAAATTAGGGAACAAAAAATAAATATTATAAGTCTAATATTACGAACAATATAAACAACAAACCAGGAGGTAATAGTAAAAAATGAAAATTAAAAAAGCTGCTGTTATCGGTATGTGCTGTACAATTATTTCTACAAGTACAGTATTTGCTGTTTCAGAAAACCTGAATGCTAATGATAACATTAAAATACAAATTAATAATGAGTGGTTAGATGTAGATGTAAGCCCTTTTATTGAAAATGACCGCACAATAGTTAGTCTGAACGAATTTATGGTAAAACTCGGTGCCAAGGTCGAAAGTGATTTGGAGACAGGCAAAATTAAAATTAGTTCTGAAGATGTAACAATTGAATTGACTGTCGGAAAGAAGAATGCAAATATAATAAAAAATGATGGAAGTTCTTCAAAAGAAGAAGCAATTAATTTGGAAGTTGCTCCGAAAATAGTTGGTGAAGATGTATTTGTTCCACTTCGTTTTGCAGCTGAAGCTTTAGGATTTGATGTTGAGTGGGATAATTCTCTCCGTGCTGTAATTGTCAGAGGAGAAGATGAAATTATAACTGTTGAAAGACCTGTTGAATTTGAAATAATAGACGAAGATACAATAAATAACAATGACTTGTTGCTAAATATGTATAATAAAAACCGCATGACAAAAGGAATATATTCTTTAACTGACGGTGATTATATTTATGTGCTTGTATCAGCAGGGGAAAGACCTACAGGAGGATACAGTATTGAAGTTGACAGCATAACAGAAGTTACTCCGGGAACAGCATATATACATGCAACACTAGATTCTCCTAAAGAAGGAAGTATGGTAACACAAGTGTTAACATATCCGACTGCTATGGTTAAATTTGACAAAGGTGATATTGATAATTTGCAATGGGATTTATCAGGTGACATTCAGTCAGAAGAGACAGAAAAAAATGAAGTGGTGAAATTTGTTCAGGGATTTGGTGAACAATTAAAAATGGTTTCCCTTTTGGCACCTGAAGATGTAATAAAAGAATCAATGGAAGAACATTACGGAGATTATGTATCAACCGAATTGATTGAAAAATGGGTTAAAGATCCCGAAAATGCTCTGGGGAGGATGCTTTCAAGTCCATGGCCGGAACGTATTGAGGTTTTATCTGCAGAAAAAACAGATGAAAATGGATATGTTGTAAAAGGAAAAATAATTGAAGTTACAAGCGTTGAATTGAAAGAAGGAGGCGCTGCTGCAAGAAGACCCGTAACTCTAAATGTTGATAAAATTGATGGTAAATGGGTGATTACAGATACAGAGATAGGTAATTACGAAGAAATACAGAAAAATTCCGTCGTGTACAAGAATGACGAATATGGGTTCACCTTTACATTGCCTGAAAGCTGGAAAGATTACAGCATTCAGAATGAAGTATGGAAAGGTGAGCCATTAAATGACGAAAGTAATGCTGATGCGGATAAAGATATAACAGGACCGATTATTTATATAAGACATCCTCAATGGACTAAAGATAATCCTAGGCAGGATATTCCCATAATGATATTTACTACAAAGCAGTGGGAAGACATGGAGAACGGAGAATTTGCCGTGGGTGCGGCTCCTGTGGCTCCAAGCAAGCTAGGTGAAAACTCAGAATATGTGTTTCTTCTTCCGGCCCGTTACAACTATGCGTTTCCAACAGGCTTTGAAGAAGTGAGTGAAATTTTGCAAAACAATCCGATGCAAGCCTTTGAAATAAAATAAATCAGATGAATGCCGCATGTCCGCGAATGAACATGTGGCATTTTTTGAAATGTTTAAACATATAAATTGCCTGATAAAGTATAATCTTTGTATGGCAAATATAGTAAAAGTATGAGATAATGAAACATAGTTTTATAATTAACTGTTCAATAAAAAAGTAAAATGTAATGTTGTATGATTATGAAATCAAAATATTTATTAAGAGGGATATATAATGAAAGGAAAAAGATTAATTTATATTTTTATATCAGCGATTTTGCTGATTAATATATTTTCAATAAAAGCATTTTCAACGGAATATGTAAAATCAGACAATAAAAGAGAATTTAAAGTTATAGGTTATTATTCAGGAGATTTGTTCAACGAGCCTTTAGAAAATCTTCAGACAGACAAATTGACACATGTTGTTTATGCTTTTCTGATTCCACAAATTGACGGTACTTTGGTAGAATTGAAAAAGCCTGAGCAGCTAAAAGACCTAGTTGAGAAATCTCACCGGGATGGTGCAAAAGTATTTGTTGCTGTCGGAGGATGGTCATATGAGGGAAATCCTCTGCAGCCTGTATTTGAAGAAGTGGCGGCATCAGATGAAACAAGAAAATTGCTGATAGAAAATATTTGTGCTTTTGCTGATGAATATAATTTAGACGGAGTCGAACTTGATTGGGAGCATCCAAATAAAAACACAGTAGCAAATTATGAAAAATTAGCAGTCGAATTAAGTGAAGCTCTTAAACTCAAAAATAAAGAAATGACATCAGCACTTAACGGTGCATGGTCTGAAACATCAGGACCTGAACCTTCAATGGTATTAACTGACAAATGCCTTGAAAGCTTCAGCTTTATTAATGTAATGGCATATGATATCAACGATAATGACCACAGCCCTGTTTGGTTTTCAGAAACGTCAATAGCCTATTGGCTGAACAGAGGAGTGCCGGCAGAAAATATAGTAATTGGCATGCCATTGTATGCAAGACCAAGCTGGATGCAATACAGAGATCTTGTTCATGAAAATCCTGAGTATGCTTTCGTTGATTATGCTCCTACATCTCCAACCGAATCCTATTATAATGGAATGAACACGTTGAGGGAAAAAACAATAATCGCTCTGAATAAAGCAGGAGGAGTAATGTTGTTTGATGTCAATGAGGATACCAATGACGAATACAGTATAGTTTCTATGATTGACAGTCTCAATAAAAGAACAGAGCATCTATCAAAGGACGAATTAAATAAATATATAACTGTATTATTAGATAACAAAGAATTGGTGTTTTTGGAAGAAGAGGGGTTTGGAGTGCCATTTATCAACGAATCTGACAGAACAATGATTCCTATTAGGAAACCGTTGGAAGCAATCGGCGCAGAAATAAGCTATGACAACATTAACCGAGTTGTAACAGCGGTTAAAGATGATATTACAGTGAAAGTACCAGTAGATAAAAATATTATTTATGTCAATGATAAGGAAGTCGAAACAGATGCAGCAGCAATAATCAAAGACAGCAGGACGTATATTCCTTTGAGAGCTGTAATAGAAGCTTTCGGATATACAATTGAATGGCACAATAACAGCAAGACAGTAATTATTAAATAATATAATATAATATAATTAGGGAGGACATATGGAAAATAATCAACATATAAAAAACAAAATACGTAGTAACAGAGAATTTATGAAAAGCACATTTGCTGAGGAAGGGTATGAATCTGACCAACAAAAACAACTTCCTCAGCCGCCTTTGACAAAAGCTCCTATGGGTAATAATACCATTAAATTAAATAAGGAATTCTCTTCATTAATAAAAGAGCCTAATTATTTAAAATTAGTGCAGGAAAGAAAAAGCCAACGAGTTTACAAAAGAGAAAGCATGACAATTGACCAGCTGTCATTTCTACTGTGGACCACTCAAGGAGTTAAGGAAATACGTGGAGATAATTACGCCACAATCAGACCTGTACCATCTGCAGGTGCAAGGCATGCATTTGAAACATATCTGGCAGTTTTAAATGTAAATGGATTAGAAAAAGGCATATACCATTATTTGCCGATGAATCATTCCTTAGAATTTGTCACAGCAGTTGATGATTTTGAAAATAAAGTATCAGACAGTTTGTGCGAACAGAAATTTGCAGTAAAATCGGCAGTTGTTTTCTACTACAGTGCAGTGGTATACAGAAGCGAATGGAGATATCTTTTAGAGTCACACAAGGTAATGTTAATTGATGCAGGTCATGTAATGCAGAATCTATATTTAAGCTGCGGAGCCATAGGATGCGGTACCTGTGCAATAGCTGCATTTAATCAGGAATTGGCCGACAACTTGCTCAAGCTTGATGGAGAAGATGAGTTTGTAATATATGCAGCTCCCGTTGGTGTTGTATAATACTAAAAAGGCCATTTTGAAATTCATATATGACAGCAAGAATACAAAGACAATTGGTAATTATTTATAAATATTAGTGTTAAAAAATTTGGATAATTGTGAGGAGAATATTATGTCAAAGATAGCACTTTTAATAGTGGACATGCAAAAAAATTGTAAAGAAGGAACGCCTTGCAAGGCATCCTTCGAAAAAGCAGTAGAATATATTAATGAAATCAGCCAATATTTCCGCAGGGAAAAACACCCTGTTGTGATCATACAAGATACTGAAGCAGGAGGGCCTGAGACGGACGGTTTTAAATGTGTGGATAAACTTATAATATCAGATAATGATTTTTTTGTACAAAAATCCTTTAGCAATGCTTTTTGGGAAACAGAGTTGGATACTATACTTAAGAATGAAGGTGTGGATTGTGTTATTGTAAGTGGATTTGCCGCAGAGTATTGTGTACTGTTTACCTATAACGGCGCTGTCGAAAGGGGTTATAATACTTTTCTGCTGCAAAATGGCATAGCTGGGTTTAATGATGACGAAATCAGGCGTATTCAGTTGTTGAGATCTGTTGTTAGCTATGATGCTCTTGAATACTTTTTAAAAGAAAGCAAAAGCGGTATTTAAATAAATTACAGGATGCTGTAGGGAGAAGGAAATGAGTATGAATTTAATTAAACCAAGGAAGCTCAATAAAGGAGATAAAGTGGCGACTGTGAGTCTGTCATGGGGCGGAGCAGGAGATGAGGACATTTTGTGGAGATACAATCAGGGCAAGGAAAGGCTAGAAAACTTGTTTGGATTGAAAGTAGTTGAAATGACCAACACCCTCAAGGGGTCAGAGTTTATATACAGCAATCCTCAAAAAAGAGCTGAGGATTTAATGAATGCTTTTGAGGATAAATCAATTAAGGCAATATTTTCGTGCATTGGCGGAGACGAAAGTATACGAATGCTGCCATATATTGATTTTGAAGTAATAAAGAATAATCCTAAAATTTTTATTGGATATTCAGATACCACCATAACTCATTTGATATGCCTGAAGGCAGGGGTGTCATCATTTTACGGAGCTTCTGTATTGAATGAATTTGCAGAAAATGTAAAGATGCATGATTACACAGTAAAATATATACATAAGGTATTATTCAACAATGAAACTATCGGAAGAATTGAAAGCTCCAAATACTGGACCAGTGAGTACGTTCCGTGGATTGAAGAAAATAAGTTCACTGAAAGAAATCTGCTTGAGAATACAGGATATGAATTGCTGCAGGGCAAAGGTACAGTACAGGGAAGGTTGATAGGCGGCTGCATTGAAGTGCTGGAAATGGCTAAGCAGACACTTATCTGGCTTGAAGAAAATTCATGGGAAGGTACAATTATGTTTATTGAAACATCAGAAGACATGCCTGAACCGCAATATGTAGAGTACTGGCTGAGAAACTACGGTTCACAAGGAATACTAAACAAAATTAAAGGAATTATCTGGGGAAAGCCATATGATAATAAATATTATGAAGAATATAAATCAGCCATATATAAAGTGCTAAATGAATTAGGATTAAATGAGCTTCCTGTGCTATACAATATGAATTTCGGTCATACTCAGCCCATGATTGTACTGCCTTATGGAGCAATGGCAGAGATTGACTGCCATGAAAAAAGTTTTTCCATACTTGAGAGCGGTGTGATTTAATCTTAGATAACTTACAATATAAAAAGCAATGCAAATCCTTTGACTTGCATTGCTTTTTCAATATTTTTTAAAACAAACCTACAGTACAAACTGTAAAAGAATACTATTCTATAGGCTGTAAATGAGCTTGAAAATGTCTGAGTATAGGAGGTTCCCAGGTTATTTTATAACCGCGCTTGATTTCTCCCGCTCTTTCTTTAATAGAAATAAGAGCATCGGCAATGACATCCAGGTGTGCCTGAGTGTAAACTCTTCGTGGAATTGCCAAACGCGTAAATTCAAATTCTGATTTCAGCTGCTCGCCGGTGTCGGGATCATTTCCAAGCATGTAAGAACCTATATCGCACGACCTTATTCCTGCTTCTTTGTATAGCTCTAAAGCCAGTGTCTGAGCAGGAAATTCATAATACGGAATTTGAGGCAGCATTTTCTTTGCATCTATAAAAATCCCGTGACCGCCGACAGGAGATTGATATGCAATGCCTGCATCATCTAACAGAGAAGCTAAATATTCCATCTGACCAATTCGATATTTCAGATAGTCTTCCTCAAGTGCTTCGTTAAGACCTATTGCAAGTGCTTCTAAGTCACGTCCGTTTAATCCGCCATAAGTGATAAATCCCTCGAAGCTGATGCAGTTTGCTTTTACATTCATAATAGTATCTTCGAATTTTTTATCATCCTTTATGCCAATCATACCGCCCATGTTAACAATTCCATCTTTTTTTGATGACATTGAAAACATATCGGCATAAGAAAACATTTCCTGCACTATTTCTCGTATGGATTTATTTGAGTATCCTTCTTCATCGCGTTTAATAAAGTACGCATTTTCAGCATATCTCGCTGAGTCTATATCTAGTGGTATATTATATTTTTTGCATATTGAAGCAACATCTCTCATGTTTTGCATTGATACCGGCTGCCCGCCTGCTGAATTGTTGGTAACCGTCATGACAACGAGACCTATGTTTTCAGAACCATACTCTTTAATAATTTCCTCCAACTTAACAATATCCATGTTTCCTTTAAACTTTGCTCGCTTTTCAGGATCTTTTGCTTCTTCGACTACACAGTCTATGCAGCGTGCGCCTGCCAGCTCAACATGGGCACGTGTCGTATCAAAGAACATGTTTGAGACAGCAAACTGGCCTTTATGAAGCAATGTAGGAAATAAAACCTTTTCCGCAGCTCTGCCCTGATGTACAGGCTGAATATAGCTGTATCCAAAAATTTCTTTAGCCGTTTCAATGAGACGATAGTAGCTTTTAGCCCCTGCATAAGCTTCATCTCCCACCATAATTCCTGCCCATTGATTTGAGCTCATTGCATTTGTACCAGAATCTGTAAGAAGATCGATGTATACATCCTCTCCTCTAAGATTGAACAAATTGTAGTTTGCTTCTTTGATTTTTTGTTCTCTTTCCTCTCGAGTTGTCATTTTGATTGTTTCAACCATTTTAATTCTAAATGGTTCAGGAACGTACTTAATTTTCATATTTTTCCTCCTCAAAAACACCCCGGTTATCTTTCGACTAGCGGTCAGTATGTACAATAATTATATAATATTATTTGCATTAATTCAAGCTATTTTAATATTTATACCAGTTATATATAATATCAATTTTAAAGACATATAGACAAAAAGTATCCTAATCTACGGTTATTCGCTAAGGTTATAGCTCAGATACATCCTTACCAACTAAACCATATAAAAACAGTTTTATTATTCCAAGTTTATAATCATCACCGGTACTAATATAGTTTGGTTGCTGTGTTATGTAAGATGAAGCTGCCATAAATGACAAAATTGCATCGTCAGGTATATCCTTGTTGATATATCCTTCATTTTTTCCTTTTTGAATAAATTTCATGAAAATAGTTCGTATTTTCAAATTTGCCGCATCTGTGTATATATCCTTTAAAGCTTTATCTTGCCAGGCATAAGAACTGAAAGAGTTCTTGCCCAAATTTGTAATGGCATCATATTTTTTTGTTATTATCAGCTTTAATTTTTCTTCAAAAGAAATGTCACTTTCTAAAATTGCATCATATTCATTTACCAATGTATCAATATAAGAGATAAGAACCTCCTTTGCAAGAGAGGTTTTGTCACCAAAATAATTGTATATGGAAACTTGAGAAACATTGGCCTTTGCAGCTATTTCACTTATTGACACATCTGTTACTCCGCGTTTTATAAATAATTCACGAGCAGTACTGATAATTGCTTCTTTTTTTATTTGAGTTCTTTTTTCGTAGCCGTTCATTCTAATCACCTTTATTTTTACTTTATATATATTATATCAAAGTTTTGAAATAATTCAATAAATATTTCAAAACTATATTGACATTATTGTGGGTATACTATATTATGAAATAAAGCAATTCAGATTTCAAAACTTTGGGAGGCAAAAAATGAAGAAGTATGTCTTGAAATTTAATGAAATTGATAAGTCAATGCTGATGGATGCAGGCGGTAAAGGTGTTAATCTTGGCGAATTGACAAAAATAGATAGCATAAATATACCTGATGGCTTTTGCGTTACAACAAAGGCATATCAAAAAACTATTGAAGGCAACCGTGAACTGGAAAAATTATTTTCCGAATTATCAGAGCTGATGCCGGGAGACAGAGAGGAAATATCCTCTGTAAGCAAGCAGATGAGAGAGTGTATTGAAAATATTAAAATAGACAGTGATATCGAAAATGAAATATTGGATGAATTATCTTATTATGACAAAGAGCAGTCATTTGCGGTCAGGTCAAGCGCAACTGCCGAGGATTTGCCCACCGCTTCATTTGCAGGTCAGCAGGACACTTATCTGAACATTAAGGGCATGCATGAAATTATCAGATATGTAGTAAAATGCTGGGCATCACTTTTCACCGACCGTGCCGTAACATACAGAATAAAAAACAAATTTGACCATAAAAAAGTTCTGCTTTCTGTAGTTGTACAAAAAATGGTTATGTCGGAAGCGTCCGGAACAATGTTTACGGCAGACCCTATGACCTCTGACAGAATGACACTTTCAATTGATGCGGGCTTTGGTTTGGGAGAGGCATTAGTCTCGGGGATTGTAAATCCTGATATATACAAGGTGAAATCCGGAAGCATTGCAGAAAAAAATATAGGAACAAAGAAAATAGAAATTAAGCCTGCAGCTGCCGGAGAAACAGAGGAATTAAATATAGATGATGAAAGAAAAAGCATGCAGGTGCTTTCGGACAATCAGATACTGAAGCTGGCAGAAATCGGCAGAAGGATAGAAGCTTATTTCAACAGCCCTCAGGATATAGAGTGGTGCTTATACAATAATGAATTTTATATAGTTCAAAGCAGAGGCATAACCACGCTGTTTCCGATTCCGGATTGTGAAGGAAAGGAAGTTCCCAGAGTGTATATGTCAATTGGTCACACCCAGATGATGACTGATATAATAAGACCCTTAGGCATGTCATTCTTTGAAATGATTTCCGAATCGACCATGGACAGAGCAGGCGGGAGGATATATGCGGATATAACTCACGATTTATCATCATATGCAGGTAAAAAAAGACTTGTAATGGCAACAGGCAAACAGGATCCGCTGATACAGAGCGCGCTTAATAATTTAATTAAGGATAAAGATTTTATGAAGTCCCTGCCACGGGGTGAAAGAAACATCAATGGCGGAATATTTACCTTTAAATCATTGCTGGAGACATTTAATGTAAACAGGAAAAATGATCCGGATATTATAGAAAATTTATTGGAAAAATTTGAAAAGGGAATTAAAGAAACAGATGATTTGCTGTCTCAATTATCAGGTGCTGATGCCCTTGAGTTTATTCAGAAGGATAAGGAAAGACTGCTGTCTATGGCATATGATCCCACAATGCTCGGAGCAATCATAGCAGGGATAATGGTAAGCGATACTATAAATAAAAGTGTAGAAAAGTGGATCGGTGAAAAAAATGTTGTGGATGTTCTGTCTAAATCGGCGGAGCATAATGTTACTACGGAAATGGGACTTGCGCTGTGCGATTTGTCAGACGTTGTGAGAAAATATCCGGATATAATAAATTATATATCTGATAATCCAAGCGACGATACATTTTTTGAAGATATAAAGGGATTGCAGGGCGGTGATGAGGTTGTTGAAGCATTCAGGTTATTTCTTTATAAATACGGTATGAGATGTCCCGGTGAGATAGATATAACAAAGGACCGCTGGGAGGAAAAGCCTTCTCAGCTCACACCATTGATATTAAACAATATCAATGTTTTAAAAAGCAAGGAGCAGCAGAATAGATTTGAAGCAGGTAAATTAACGGCAAAAGCAAAAGAAAATGAAATAATAAAGCATTTGAGTAGTATGCCCGGCGGCAATAAAAAAGCTAAGAAACTGAAGAAGAATATCAGTATACTAAGAAATTTCATAGGATGTAGAGAATATCCCAAATACTATATAGTAAGAAGATATGAAATTTACAAGAAATCGTTAAAAAGGACAGCCGATAATCTTGCCGCAAAGGGTGTAATCAAAGAAGCAGAAGATATATATTATATGTATTTTGATGAGCTAAAAAAATCCGCAGCTGAAGGCAAATTTGATTATTCAGTTATAGAAAAAAGGAAAAATGAATATACGCATTTTGAAAAATTGACACCTCCGAGAATAATAACCTCAGACGGTTATGTACCATCCATAAAAATGTCTTCTGCAAATATTCCGGAAGGAGCATTATCCGGAATTCCGGTTTCATCAGGTATTGTGGAGGGAAGAGCGAGAGTGATTTTGTCAATGGATGATGCCAAGGTAGAAGCCGGTGATATTTTAGTGACGCAATTTACCGACCCAAGCTGGACTCCTTTATTTGTTACCATAAAGGGATTAATAACCGAAGTAGGCGGTTTCACGACACACGGAGCGGTCATAACGAGGGAATACGGGCTTCCCGGAGTTGTCGGCATTGAAAATGCCACAAAAATAATCAAGGACGGACAGAAAATAAGGCTGAACGGAACTGAAGGGTATGTGGAAATCTTAGAATAATAATTGTTCCTCATTGCACTATGGGATGATTTGTATGATTAAGTATTATATGTAATTTTTTCTAAAAAATCTCTGTGAGTTAAAGCCACAGGGATTTTTTTATTGACAAAGGGCATTAGAGGAGATAGTTTTTGCGTACAACTAGCTGAAATCAATAGATGTTATAATGTCATACCCCCCCTCCTATCTGGGTTAAGATAAAGTCGAAATATGTATAATTATAATATATTATGAGTTAAGAAAATTCGTAAAATTTGAACGGTTAAAGCATGGTGGAATAATATGGATAGTTGGTTTGATGCGATATTGAAATTTAAAGGGTTTACAACGATGTAAAATTATGCTATAATATTAAAAGTGGATAAATCGATTAAAGAACAGAACGGAGATGATGCATATATGATTATTTATGAAAATGTTACGAAAAAATATGATGATGTTATGATTATAGATAACCTTAATTTAACTATAAATGATGGAGAATTTGTAGTATTAATTGGACCATCAGGTTGTGGAAAAACTACAACACTGAAAATGATAAATAGATTGATTAAATTTAACGAAGGAAATATTTATATTGATGATAAAAATATTAAGGACGTTAATGCTGTTGAACTTCGTAGAAAAATTGGTTATGTAATTCAGCAGATAGGATTATTTCCCAATATGACTATAGAAGAAAATATATCAATCGTACCTAAATTGTTAAAATGGAGCAAAGAAAAACAAACAAAAAGAGTTAAAGAACTATTAGAATTAGTAAATTTACCTTATGAAGAAAATGCTAAAAAATATCCAAATGAATTAAGTGGAGGTCAACAACAGCGTATTGGTGTTCTAAGGGCATTAGCCGCTGAGCCGCCTATCATCTTAATGGACGAACCATTTGGGGCCTTGGATCCAATCACAAGGGATAATCTTCAGGACGAATTAAAAACATTGCAGCAAAAATTGCACAAAACAATAATTTTTGTTACTCATGATATGGAAGAAGCTGTTAAATTAGCAGATAAAATAGTTTTCATGTCTGATGGTAAAGTATTGCAAGCTGCATCACCGGAAGAAATGCTTAATAAACCGGCACATCCTATGATTAGCAAGTTTATGGGTAAACTTTCATATTCTCGAAGTGGTAATGATTTAACATGTGAAGATATTATGAAGAAAAAAGTATTTACTGTACCTGAAACTAAAAAGACTCTGGAATGTATTGAACTTATGAAGCAAAAAGAATTAGATACAGCTATTGTAGTTGATGAGAACAGTAAATATAAGGGAATTGTTACTATTGAATATATTAGGGAACATGGGAAACCAGGTGAGATGATTTCTAAGATTACGAAAACAGACCAACCGTCGGTTCTTATAAATACAAATGCAAAAGATGCTATTGATAAACTCATAGAATTGAATTGTGACTATCTTGTTGTTCTAAATAGAAATAAGACAGTAGCCGGCATTCTTACGAGAACTAGCATAACAAAAGCATTAGCAAGTGTAGTTTGGGGTGAAGAAGATTGAGAATAATAACAAAATTCTTTGAAAATTATGGAGAAATGTTAGTTAAGGCCATATTAACTCATCTTCAATATGTATTTATTTCTGTAGGGCTAGGATTTATTATAGCTCTTATTTTAGGAATAGCTTTGTCTAGGGTACCTAAGTTTTCCAATGCTATTATTACAATAATTGGAATATTTCAGACAATTCCCGGCTTAGTGTTTATAGGAATTCTTTTTATCTATTTGGGTATGAAGCCTATAACAGTCATAACAGCTCTTACAATATATGCGATATTTCCAATATTAAAAAATACCTATACAGGTATTCTTAATGTTGATAAAAGTTTAATAGAAGCTGCAAAGGGTTGTGGAATGACAAAAGCTCAAATCTTATTTAAAGTAGAGCTTCCCCTTGCTATGAATTCAATTTTTAGCGGGTTAAGAATGTCAACTATATATACAGTCAGTTGGGCAGTTTTAACTGCTATGATTGGTCTAGGAGGACTTGGTGAGTTTGTGTATCGTGGGATTGAAACTAATAACCAATCATTAATAATTGGCGGAGCTCTTCCATCGGCAATACTTGCTATGACATTAGGATATATAATTGATAAAATTCAAAATAAAATTACCCCTAAGGGTTTAAAGGGGAGTGAATAATTTGAAATTAGATAAAATATTAGAACACTTATATTTAGTTGGTATGGCTTGCTTATTTGCCACAATAGTAGGATTGTTATTAGGCGTAATAGCCTATATTTCAAAGCCATCAAGAAAAGTTATACTATGGGTTGTTGATGTTCTTCAAACTGTTCCGGCTCTTGCCTTACTAGGTATAATAATGATTGCTTTTGGACCAAACGGTACAACTGTAATAATAGGGCTTATGCTTTACTCATTACTGCCTATAGTTAGAAACACCTACGTTGGGTTACAAAATATCGAACCGGGTATTAAAGAAGCAGCTTTAGGAATGGGAATGACAAAAATTCAGAGATTAATAGAAGTCGAGCTTCCTTTAGCATTTCCGATGGTGTTTACAGGAATTAGAATAGCAGTCGTAACATCAATTGGTACGGCAGTATTTGGAGCTATTGTAGGTGGCGGCGGTCTTGGGTCTATCATCAACAGAGCAATATTGATACAAGATATGAATACATTAATGGAAGCAACTCTTGTCCTTATGGCCATGGCAGTCATATTTGACTTTGGAATGGGATATATAGAAAAAAAATTAAAAACTAGAAACTAAGGAGGTTTTATGAAAGGATTTATGAAAAAGAGTATATGTATAATGTTAATAGTAGCTATGCTGGCTGTGTCAGTTACAGCATGTAATAATGCTACAAACGAAAGCAAAGAAGGTAAAGGTGAAATAGTATTGTTGAGTGGGTATTTCACAGAAATTGAAATATTAATGCAAATGGCGGGTATTTTAATAGAAGAAAACACTGACTTAAAGGTGAAGTTCCATGATTCTATGAATACAGTTCCGGCAGCTCAAGCAAATGAATCTGGGGAAGTTGACTTGTTTGTATCTTATGATGGAACAATGCTAACAACACTGTTGGGCTATGATGTCAGCGATGTACCGGAAGGTGAAGATTTATTAGAATGGGTAAGAGCAAAGAGTATAGAAGAATTAGGGCTTACATTAATGGAGCCATTTGGTTTTGAAAACACTTATGCATTGGCAGTTCGTGAAGATTTTGCTAATGAAAATAACATACAAAGCATCAGTGATTTAGCACCATATACTAAGGATTTAGTTTTTGGAGCAGAGCATGAATTCTTCGATGAAGAAGCTTCAATGCGTTTTAAACCACTTAACAAGCAATATGGACTTGAGTGGAAAGATAGCAAATCAATTGATATCGGCTTAAAATATGCAGCTATGGATAGCCAAAACATAGATGCAACAATAGCATATTCAACTGATGGTTTAGTAAAAAAATCAAATTTAAAAGTTCTTGAAGATGACAAATCTTTCTTCCCACAATACTTCGCAGCATATCAAGTTAGAGATAATTTGTTTGAAGAATTTGCTGATTCAGCACCAAACTTAGAAGAAGTATTAAATATGTTAGCAGGTAAAATAGATAATGAAAGCATGACAGAACTAAATTATTTAGTAGATGTTGAAGGACAAGACGCACATGATGTTGCCAAAGAATTTTTGGTAAAAATCGGTTTATCTAAATAGAAACCCGAGGTAAAGCTCTGGGAAAGATAAAAGGCACTCATCTGAGTGCCTTTTAAAATTTTCAATGTTTTTTAAGTAATAAAGAGGATTTTTTTAATAAGATAATGACTTCAATTAATAGCTGTGATATAATTGAAAAGGGTATTAAAAAATCTAAAATTGATAGATTGGATAGTTAATTTGAATGTATAATTAAATAATAGAAATAAAAGTATAAGTATTTATTTCCCGGGAGATAAAATAGCATCTTTAATAAAAGAAGTTTTATAAGGTATATTAAGTTCAAAAGTGGTTATTTATATTTAAAAGAGAAATAATAAGAAATAGTTTAATGAGTGAACCATATTTGAAAAGTACATCACGACAGTAGAACCTTACAGATAAGATATGTAGATGTAGAGATATCAATAAAAGTATAAGGTAATGAGGTAAAAACTATGCGGATTAGTGATATACTAAGCATGATAAAAATGAATTTTTTACTTGGCTTGGTTGTAGTTTTAGTGTTATATACAATAATGTGCATTGGTTATTTTTTTGTTTATAAAAAAATGCTTGGTGGCAGTAAAAAATTTAATAAAAAGAAGACAATAATTTGGGCAGTGTTTATTGGATACCTTATTGTAGTTATAGATGTTACGTTTTTAAATAGAGGACCGGGAATTTATGAAAATTCTGCAAATTTTTATTTTTTAAGCACATATAGGGGAGCATGGAATACCCTTAATTACAGAAGTTGGCAGCTTATTATTCTGAATATGTTGTTATTTGTGCCACTAGGAATTTTTTTACCTATAATTCACAATAAATTTTATAATATATTCATGACGTTAGTTTTGGGGTTTATGATTACCTTAATTATCGAATCTACACAACTATTAACAGGATTTGGTGTTTTTGATATAGATGATATTTTCAATAACACTTTAGGAACAGCTGTTGGATACAGCTTATCAATGAGTGCTATCGAAATTTTACATAAAAGAAAGAATAGAAAACTAAATATTCTTATGTATTTATCTCCGGCAATAGTCGTTGCATCTATTTTTATTGGCAATTTTACTTATTATAATTTAAAGGAGTTTGGTAATCTTACTGTCAACTATAATTATAGAGTAGATATGAAAGATGCAGAGGTTTCAACTGACTTAGAATTTAGTGCAGAAAGGATTAATGTCCCAATTTACAAAGCTCCGACATATACGAAGCAAACGGCAAAAGAATTTGCGATGGATTTTTTAAAAAATATTAACATTGATGTAGAAAATTTGGAAATAATTGATTACAGTGATGCTTCAGTCTATTGGGTAAGAGGAGAGCCATCATATAATATATGGCTTGACTATTTAGACGGGAGCTACAGATATACAGTGTTTTCAGGGTCTGATGAAAAGATAGAACAAGTAAATATGGAAGAAAACACTTTAATAGAAAATTTGAGTCGTTTTAATATAGATGTTCCTGAGAATGCAGTATATAGTTCTGTGGATACAGGAACATACCAGTGGATGGTGGATATGGAAATCAAAGACGATTACCTTGTTGATGGCTTTTTATCATGTACATATTGCAGTGACATTGGTATTAAAAACGTAACAAATAATTTAATTGTTTATAAAAAAATTAAAGATGCTGAAGTAATTAGCGAAGCTGAAGCTTATAAAAAATTAATTGATGGTAAATTTAAGCGAAGCAATTTATCAAGTACCATTAAGACAATTAACATAACAAAAGTAGTAATGGATTATAGTCTTGACTCCAAAGGATTCCTTCAGCCGGTATATATTTTTTATTCACTGATAAATGATAAAGAAACTGCAATTGTAATTCCAGCATTGTAATAAAGTTAACATAACTTGTTGAATATCAATAAAACTGGTTTATAAAGAAACATTAGTGATGAAATGTTGTTAATTTTGAAACAAATTAACAACATTTTTTATATACTAAGGAAATTATAGACAAGAAAATCAATGCATATTAGTTTAATATTTGTTATAATTTTATTTTATATTAAATAATATAATTAAAATCAAAGGTTATTGGACAAGTATAAGAAGTAATGTGTATAATGTAAAGAGTTATGTTATAAAAGAAGGTTGGTGTGGCTTTGAAAAGAAACAAGAAAATAGTATTGGTGGCGCATTGCATATTGAATATAAATGCTAAGGTTTATGGTATTGCTACGGAACCTGCCGGATGCAGACAAATTGTTTCTGCTCTTTTGGATAACGGTTATGGAATTATACAACTGCCATGTGTGGAACAAAGCTGTTTCGGTATCAAACGTTGGGGACAGGTAAAGGATCAGATGAATTTTCCAGGTTTCAGGTCAAAATGCTATGATCTACTCAAACCTATTATTGAACAGATACTGGATTTTTATTATAATGGGTATGAAATATCTGCAGTAATTGGATTGGATGGCAGTCCTGCATGTGGTGTTAACTATACTTGTACTGGCAATTGGGGCGGTGAAATAGGCGAAGGCTACGACTTGCAATCTAAAATTTGTACGTTGAATAAGCTGACGGAATATGGTGTTATGATGGAAGTGTTAGCTGAAATGCTTGACAAATCTGGAATAGATACAAAATTTTTATCAGTTGACGAAAGCAATCCGGAGGCTTCTTCGCAAGATCTTATTGCTGAATTAGTTGAATAATTTTAAAACTTTAACAGTTTTATTATTATATAAAAACATTAGGAGAGGAATAAAATTGAAAAAAGTATTTAAATCTTTTATAATTGTAATGTTGATTGTATTATCCTTATTTGCATTGACTGCTTGCAGTTCGGATGTAAATAAAGAAGTAAAAAGTGATTCGGAAAATAATGATGTCACAGATACATCGTTACAGTCAGTTATGGACAGCAAGGTTTTGCGCGTAGGAATGTGTCCAGAATATCCTCCGTTTGAAAGTATCAATGAGAATAATGAAATTGTCGGATTTGACCCAAGTCTCGCATCTGCAATAGCTGAAGAAATGGGAGTTAAGGCTGAATTTGTGAATACTCCGTGGGAAGGATTAATTGCTGGAGTTAATAATGGTAATTTTGACATTATAATGTCTGCAATGTCTCCGGAAGAAGCAACTTCTGCAACAGATGCTGTTGAGTTAAGTGATAATTACTATACTTTGGCTGATGTAATAGTAGTTAAGTCTGATAATGAAGAAATTAAAACCAAAGAAGATTTGACGGGTAAAATAATTGGCATTCAGGATGCATCATCTGCAGCACAGGCCGCAGAAAAATTACCTGAAATGGGTATTGAAATTGGAGAAGTTAAGCATTACAACAGAAATGCAGACGCTTACGCAGAACTTGCAAATGGCAGAATAGATGCTATTATAGTTAGTGTTACTTACGCTAATGAGCAAGCTAAAAATAACCCTGAGTTCAAGGTTGTAAATGATCCTATTCAAGAAATAGGTATAGCAGTTGTAGCAAAAGATGGTTCAGCTGCATTGATTGAAAAAATTGAAGAAATTATTTCGAATTTAAAAGAAAACGGAACTTATGATAGTATAGCTGTAGAATGGCTTGCTGCTGAGTAATATAATACAAATTACATAAGCCAACTGTATGAAAGCAGTTGGCTTATAGTTTTTAAGGAGCTTTTTATGCGAAATTTAGACTTTACGGTAATAAAACCATTTTTACATCTGTTACCTTCTGCTGCTGCCATTACATTGAAGATTGGTATCGGTTCATTTTTTTTAACATTAATAATAGCTATAATTGTAGGAAGTTTACGAACGAGAAAGCTATACAAGCCTATTCATTTTCTGCTTTCAGTTTATGTTGAGTTTTTCAGAGGTACTCCTTTGATGATACAGCTTTTCGTTGTATATTATGGGCTGCCATCTTTCGGCATTAAAATAGGAACTATTCCTGCATCTATACTGACTATGGGTTTAAACAGCGGAGCGTATTTATCAGAGGTAGTAAGAGCATCTGTTTTATCAATTGACAAGGGACAGTATGAAGCGGCTGCAATGCTTGGTTACAGCAATATTCAAACAACTGTTCACATTATTTTGCCTCAGGCGTTGAGGATAGCAGTACCGTCATTTATGAACGGTTTTTCTTCAATAATAAAAGAAACTTCTATTACGTCAGTCCTGCCTATTGTAGAGCTTACAAAGCTGGGAAACCAAATTTATGCCAAAACATATCATCCATTTGAAATTTACATTACCATGGCAGTTATTTATTTCGCCATGACCTATTTTGTAACATTTTTTGCTAAGTGGTTAGAGAGGAGGCTATCTGTATGGGTAAAAAAATAATAGAAGTTAATAATTTATCTAAAAATTATGGAGATATTCAGGTTCTGAAATCATTAAATATGAAAATTGAAACTGGAGAGGTTGTGGCCATAATAGGGTCAAGCGGTAGCGGCAAAAGCACATTAGTGCGTTGTATTGCCGGCTTAGAAAAAATTAATGAAGGGCAAATATTGCTTGACGGTGAAGTAATTAATGGTACCAAAAGTACTAACGGTAAGGTAGGAATGGTTTTTCAGAACTTTAATTTATTTCCACATTACAAAGTTGGAGAAAATGTAAGCATGCCGCTTAAAACCGTTTTAAAGTATAATAATGCGGAAGCAGAAAACAAAGGCAAACTAATGCTTGATAAGGTGCATATGCTTGATAAATTCGAACAGTATCCTAATAATTTATCAGGAGGACAGCAGCAAAGGGTTGCAATTGCAAGAGCATTGGCTTTGGAGCCCGAAATTATGATTTTTGATGAGCCTACCTCTTCCTTAGACCCAGAGCTTTCACATGAGGTATTTGAAACCATAAGTGACCTAGCAAAAGAAGGTCAAACCATGCTGATTGTTACACACCAAATCAATGCCATAAGGCGTTTTGCAACCAGAATAGTTTTTTTGAACAAGGGGAGGATTGAAGCTGAAGGAACATCGGACTATATTTTCAATCAATCTGAAAATCATGATTTAAAACATTTTCTGAAACAGGTTTCTTTCGAGGATATTTAACTAAAAAAACGTCCTCTATGATGGAAATCCGGTACCATATATTTACATAGATTTAAATATATGATATAATAAATACGATTAATGAAACAAAGGCATAAGTCTTTGTCTTGATGCATTTATTGAATCGTTGTGATGCAAGCCGTTTTCTGGCTTGCTTTATGATATAATTATGTACATTAACCATATCAAGAGGAAAAATATGAAAATTGCGATTATAGGATACAGCGGTTCGGGGAAATCTACTTTGGCATCTCATCTGGGAAGAATGTATAATTGCTCTGTATTATACCTTGACACTATTCAGTTTGAAGCAAACTGGAAAGAGCGGGATGAAGAAGCGGCAGTTAGAATGGTTAAAAATTTTTTGGACAGTAACGATAACTGGGTTATTGACGGAAATTATACGAAATTTTTGAGAGAGCGTAGAATGGAAGAAGCAGACAGGATTATTTATATGTGCTTTTCAAGATTTACATGCTTAATTCAAGCATATTACAGGTATATAAAATATAAAGGTAAAACACGAGAAAGCATGGCAGATGACTGCGATGAGAAACTTGATTTTGAATTTATCAAGTGGATTTTGATTGACGGAAGAGCAAAGGAAAAGGAAGAACAATATGCCGATACAATTCAAAGATACAAGCAAAAGGTTACTATATTGAGAAACCGTAGAGAAACAGCGAATTTTTTAGACAGGCTGAAAGATACACTTGCTTAGATTATAATTTTTAGTTCTATAATAATAGTTTCTACATAAAAAATAATACAAATAATACTGAAATGTGGCGATATTGTTTGTTTGCACTATTCCATTTGTGATAATTGTAAAACACAAATAAAATAGAAAGAAATGAGGTCGTTCTAATTTACAATTGATTTATAAACATAAAACCCTTATTGCATATAATACTATTAAATGTTTTTTATTAGATTAATTGAAAGAAAGGGTTTTTTATATGATTAGTAATATGTATCAACATCAATTATTTGATTATTGTATGAGGCAATATAACAACTTATATAATTCGAAAAATATAAATTCAAGTCAATCCAATATGCCAGGAAACATAAGAAATACTGGTTTCATAAGATTTAATATTATAAATCAAAGGGGAGAGCCTCCTGTTACTAATGCCACTATAACAATATATGTTACTGATGGTATGCAAAGAGATATTCCAATTATGCATTTGATAACAACTATAAATCCTATAAGAATAGAGTTGCCTATGGCATATGAATTAGGAACTCAAATTGTAGGACCTGAATATAACTTTTCTACCTATAATATAAGGGTAGATGCTTTTGGATACTTTGCGAATGTTGTGTACAATGTACGCTTATTCCCTAATATAACAACTGATTTTGATGTAGTAATGGTTCCAATTGCATCAATTGGGAGTGAAAATACCATTGAGGAAAGAACTAACATCCCCCCTCATCCAAGAGATGAAGTATTATAAATAAAAAATTAGTATTTATTTTGCTATTAAGAACACCTTTTATTAAATTCTATCAATTTGTTTTTATTGACTGATGATATAATAAATACACAGAGGAAACAAAGACATAAGTCTTTGCCTTGATGTATTTATTGAATCGTTGTGATGCAAGCCGTTATCTGGCTTGCTATATGATATAATAAATACACAGAGGAAGGTATCATTATGCTTATTGCCAAAAACATAAAATTTTTATGTGTTGTTATAGTAATTTTCTTATCTTTTACAGCGATGATCCTTTACGGCATCAGAAATTCAACTGATAAAGATTTAATATCTGCAATTGAAAATGAAAGTGCAAATAAAATAAGTAACATTGATGAAAAGAAAGAAACTTCAGACGATGAAATTGATTTAATTGACAGAGAAGTAAATGAAATTGCAGATAATGATGAGACAGATGTAACAATAAAAGAAAAAGAATCAGATAAATTTGAAGAATCTGAAGGAACCGTGAATCATGAAAAATCTAAAGAGCTTGAAAATGATATTAGCTCAAATTCAGTGGATGTTATAGGTAATGACTTACCTATTGAACATCCGCCTGAAAATGAGGGAAGTTTTGTTATAATAAACAGTGTAGGTTATGAAAAATTCATGTTTAGCAAATATAATGCAAATATTTACGTTGAATCGATTAATAATTATGCAGAAAATTTGAATGACGGTATTAAGATATACAGCCTTATTGCACCTACATCAAGCGAATTTAATATGCCCGATGGCTATAGAGATTTGAGCGGTTCACAAAAAGAAGGTATTGATTATGCCTATGCAAAGATGGATGATAAAATTATAACGATAGATGCGTACTCTAATATTGAAGCAAATAAGGAAGAATATTTATATTTTAAAACCGATCACCACTGGACAGCTTTAGGTGCGTATAGAGCGTATGAAGCATTTATGAAAGTTAAATGCGAAGAAGCAGTGCCTTTAGAAAGCTACAGTAAAATAGATTCTAAAAATAAATATCTTGGTTCTATTTATAATATGACTAAAAACGAAAGATTAGAAAATAATTTAGACGATATATGGTATTATAAACCTTTACTGCCGGTTGATTATTCATCAATAAACAGAGATGGAACAACATGGGATTCAAGTCAGATAATTTTTCCATCATACTTTGAACATGACAGGAAATATTCCGCTTTCATGGGAGGAGACACTGCCTTTTCTCATATTAAAGTTGATTCAAGCATAGAGAAAAAAATCCTCGTAATTAAAGATTCCTACGGAAATGCTTTTATACCGTTTCTTCTGCCTCATTACAGTGACATTTTTGTGGCAGATCCACGCTATTTTACAAATAACATCTATGATGTCATACAAGATAATAAAATTGATGAAGTACTTATAATAAATTATGCAACCGTTTTGCAATTACCGGTTTATTCTCAAATGCTAGGTGATATGGGAGCTGCCGGTACTACCAGTGAAACAGCTATTAAGGCAAATATACCACTGAGTAATTGATTTTGGGAGATAAATGGGGAGCTTAAGCCCCCCATTTAATCCAATTATTTGTTATATAGCATGATTTCAATGGTATAGTTTTTATAGGCTTAGAAGTTACAATAAGGCAGATTGCCAGATACTCCATATTGGACATTTCATCCGGTTTATCTTATTTAAAGGATGGTATCTGGCAGCCATCTCCAATATATGACTGTGTCTGGGTACATCTTAAACTGCAATGTCTTTTCTTGATTGTTCCCATCTAAATATTTTATTTCCAAGCTTGCCTCTGTATCACTCACGTTTAATACTTCTAATGTTTCTGGTTTGTATAACCTCGTATATTCTTTGCGTATATCACCGATATTTCTTACATAGAGCTTTCCGTCTATTTCCTTAAAATACGGCATCAGCACATTATATATGTTACTCGTGTAATTTTGGCAATACGCTGATAAGTTTTCATTAGTATATGATTCAAATTGTCCAGAATCTGACAAGCGACCAATATTTGTATATTTAATCCCGTCCAGTTCTATTGATTCTCCTTCTATACCGATAAACTTAGTTAATTGTAAACCATCCATTCTTTCTAATGTTATACTTCTAATACCTAAAGTTTTCTTGCTTGTTTCATCCAACTCAATTAATTCTGCCTCTAAAATACCATCAAGCAACCAAACTCCGTTAACTTTTGAAATAGTATTTTTGTATGTTTTCACTGCATCATCTACACCATATCTAAAATCATACAACGGATAGTTTATTACTGCAGTGTTTTCTGTTATATCAGTTATATAGATATTAAACCAATCCGTAATTATATACGGTCTTGATGAAGCATGTATTCCATTATAAGCATATAACTGACCATCAAAATCTTTATATACAGGTATATCTCCTGAGTGAATTATTTTATAGATTGTATCTTTGTTCGAATAAGTGTCAGCCAAAAACTGATCTATATCCTTTGTCGACTTGAAACCATATTCATTATCATAAACCTTACAATATGTAACAGAGTTTTCGTCGACTATATTGTCTTCCAGGTCTGTAGAAAATCCGATACCTATTTCTACATCATTTAGGGCTAAACTGTTCTTAATCAGTTGTTTTGCGGTGTTTACCAATTCTCCATCATAATATCTAAGCTCACCATCAACTATGATTCCGCTTGGTTCTTCCAGGTTATTTTCACTTTCTTCCGGTTCCTTTTCAATTTCTTCAGGTTTCTGCAAATTGTCTAATTCCTGCTTAGGGTTATCTGCTACATCTGTATTGTTAGCTGCACATGATGTTGCGGTTAACATAAATAATAAAGTAATTAGAGTAATTATTTTATACCTGAATTTCTTATAAATATTATTTTTCATAGTTCCCCCTTTTAATATCTTAAATATTAAACTGCATATGAGCATACTTAAAATTTTACCAATATAAATAAATTTCTTCTGAGAACGTAGCACATGCAGATTATGTGATTCTATTATAATATAAAGAAACCTATCATACAATTGTTTTATTTTAATATACCTAGGATTTTCACCAGTAATTTTTCGTTCATGCCTAAAATACATAAAAAGGAGGAGCTATCGTTCCTCCCTTTTTCAGATGTTTAGTTGTCTGTCATATAATATGACTCGTTAAGAGTGAAGTTACCATTACTGTCACTAACAGAACTCCAAGACATAGACCCAGTTAGAGTATCGTATCTTCCATACCTTGGTGTAGTTCCTTGTGTTGTATTTGCAGAATCGACTACAAAGAAATCTGACTTTGCAGTTCCTGATCCCTTATACCCATATACTGCAACCCAGTGCTCCTTACCTGAACCGCTCCCTGTGCAATGAAGGAGAACAGGTATTCCTGCATCAATCTTAGTTTTCAGCTGAGCAAGTGTTGTGTTTGTAGATATAGATACAAGTTTAAAAGCACCTTTACCTCCGTAAGTTACTACAGGTGTCACATAGTAGTTGTCACAGTACGGTGGTACCCATCCAAACTGAGTAAACCAATGCGGACTGATAAACTTCTTTGAATAGAATGTCAACAAAGCAGCCATTGAAAATGCCTTACAAGAAGAACCATAACTTGCATTTATTGATTGAATCTCAGTGCTTGTCTGGGCAAAAGGCAGACTCATATTAGAAATCTTCTTTTCACCGCTTACCACTGAAGGAGGAGTAATTACTCGCTTAGAAGTGATATTTATAGCACCTGGTGTCGCAGAAAAATATTCTACTGTATACTTATTTGTAGCTACGGTGCTACTTGCATCCACTAGACTAAATGGAGGCACTACATATTCTTCAAACTTCCATATTTGATTATTTTGGTTATTCTCAGCCAACCAATACATTATCTGTCCATTGCTTGTTGCCGCTGTCAAAAACTTATTGTGATTAACAAGCTTAATCCTATATAAATCCTGGCCTGCACTATTTTGAACTAAAGTGATCAACTGGTCGGTATCATATTCAGGTTTATCGTCATACATGTCACATTTACCAAAATTGGTAGATCCATTCCAATGATCTAAAGAAAATGCCGGCTTGAAATTAGACAAAATCTTGGTGTTTGTATTATTGTTTTTCAAATTCCATTTCTGTGTCAGAGCAGTGGATTCTGCTCCCCAAGTGATTACATTACTTCCATTTACTACTTGATTATTCCCGTATACATCCAAATACCTAGCTAAATTTGCGTAAGACCTAATAAAATACACCTTACCACTCGAAACTGCCATAATAAAACATCTCCATTATAATATTAATAGATATTTATTAAATTCTTGAACGCGTTAGACTTTCAGAGCCATAATATCTATTACATATATTAAAATCGAAATATTTTTTATTTTGTAAACCTGTTTTGAAAAAAATTATATTTTGTTAAATAGTAACTAATTAATGTTTTTATTTATTTCCAGCTTCATTAATTCAAGTGCTTTTTTTCTATGCTTGTATACAGCTTGTCTTGAAATTTTAAAAAATTTTGATAAGTTATCATCGGAATAACCATGAAAATATCTTCCTACTATGATCTTCCTTTGTATATCACTTAAATTTTTAATTAAACTAAAAATATATTCTTCTTCAAGTTTTTTATAGCAGTCATTACTTATAAATTCTGTTTCTAATAGCGTTATTTCGATTTTCTTATTCATTAATTGTCGTAATACATCGATATATTTATTTTTGAATATTATTTTAATATAATTGACTATTTCACCATCACTTCTATTTTTTAATTTATTTAAATCAAATTTTTTAATATATTCTAATAAAAAAATGGTTAAATCACTTTCTGCTTCTTCATAGTTAAGTTTTATTCCATACCCTTTTATTAAGGGTAAAAATTTATTATATAATTCAATTACATGTTCTTCACTTCCATTTTGTGCTTTTTTAAAAGTTTCATATAAATTATTGATCATTGTTTTTACCATTTAATAATGGAAATATAAAATTTCCATTATTAAATTCCCTTTCCAACAAGTCATTACAACTCTAATATAATAAATTATCTATATTTCAAAAACTTTGAGGTTTAATTATATAGACTTGGACTTATTATATTATATGCAGATATAGAAAAAGTGACAAGCATTATGGGGTTGGAAGGTGTTTATAACATAATTGCAAATAAAAAATATAAAGCATAATTAATAGAACCACACAAATATAAAATTATTATGTATTACATCAAGCGAATTTAATATGCCCGATGGCTATAGAGATTTGAGCGGTTCACAAAAAGAAGGTATTGATTATGCCTATGCAAAGATGGATGATAAAATTATAACGATAGATGCGTACTCTAATATTGAAGCAAATAAGGAAGAATATTTATATTTTAAAACCGATCACCACTGGACAGCTTTAGGTGCGTATAGAGCGTATGAAGCATTTATGAAAGTTAAATGCGAAGAAGCAGTGCCTTTAGAAAGCTACAGTAAAATAGATTCTAAAAATAAATATCTTGGTTCTATTTATAATATGACTAAAAACGAAAGATTAGAAAATAATTTAGACGATATATGGTATTATAAACCTTTACTGCCGGTTGATTATTCATCAATAAACAGAGATGGAACAACATGGGATTCAAGTCAGATAATTTTTCCATCATACTTTGAACATGACAGGAAATATTCCGCTTTCATGGGAGGAGACACTGCCTTTTCTCATATTAAAGTTGATTCAAGCATAGAGAAAAAAATCCTCGTAATTAAAGATTCCTACGGAAATGCTTTTATACCGTTTCTTCTGCCTCATTACAGTGACATTTTTGTGGCAGATCCACGCTATTTTACAAATAACATCTATGATGTCATACAAGATAATAAAATTGATGAAGTACTTATAATAAATTATGCAACCGTTTTGCAATTACCGGTTTATTCCCAAATGCTAGGTGATATGGGAGCTGCCGGTACTACCAGTGAAACAGCCATTAAGGCTACTGTAAGCGAGTCACCATTCTAACAAAAAACTGACAAATTACTTGATTTATAATCAAGTTAAATGAAGCAGGACAACCCCGTCTCCGTGACATTTTGAGGAAGCTGCTTGAAGTAAAGTAAAGATATTGACAATATGAGATGGTGGTGCTACTATATAGAGGCAAGTAATTGAATAGTTAGTAGTATTAGGAAAGGGAATCAGGTGAAAATCCTGAGCGATACGGTCACTGTAATCAGGGAGTGACGCCCGGTATGCCATTGCATATATATGTGAGAAGGCGGGCGAAACAAAGAACTGAAAGTCAGGAAACCTGCCTAATATGACATTAGATATTTCTTCCGGTTAAAGTAATTATCTATAATGACTCTGTCATTTTATTAGGTCTGCTTTTTTTGGAAGCAGACTTTTTTTATTGCTGTGAGAGAACTTTATCTATACTTTCCATATCTGTTACTTAATGCAAAACTATAACTAACGAGAGGTGTATTATGAAAAAATTATTGACTGCAATATTGTGTATATTGCTTGTAATGTCTTTGGTTGCTTGCGATTCAGAGAAAGAGGTTACGGAGGGAAACCAGCCTGAAAGTGAAAAACCCGCAGAACCCGTAGAACCTTCAGACCATTACCCTGTAACGGTTACAACTTATAATTATGAAGGTGATGAAATTACAACTACTTACGAAAAGATGCCGGAAAAAGTTTTGGCAGTATACCAGGGTTCTATAGAAACAATGCTTAAACTGGGACTTGCTGACAATATTGTTGCTGCGGCAGGCTTAGATAATGAAGTATCTGATGACCTTAAGGCTGATTTTGAAAAATTAAAATACCTTGATGTCTTTACTCCGTCAAAAGAGGATGTTGTAATGCTTGAACCTGACATGATATTAAGCTGGGGATCACTGTTTAGTGATAAGAATTTAGGAAATGTGGATTATTGGATTGAAAAGGGATGCAACACATACATAAACAGCAATACTAGAAGAGGCACTCACGGCCGTACCCTTGAAAATGAATATACTGATATTTTGAATCTTGGGAAAATATTTAATGTGGAAGATAAAGCGGAAGCAATTGTAAATGAAATGAAAGATGAAATTAATAATGTTATAAGCAATACAGAGGGAAATGCAGAGAAGAAAAAGGTTTTAGTTATTGAGCCCATAAGCGGAAAAATTACGAACTACGGTGCCGATTCTTTAGGTGGTAATATGGTCGAATCACTGGGAGCCGAGCTAATTGTTCCCGGGGGAAGTGATATTGGAAAGGAAGATATTGTTACGGCAAATCCGGATGTAATTTTTGTTGTCTATATGGCTTACAGCGGAGAAGACGGAGAAGATGTAAAGCAGTCACAGCTTGATTTGATTTTGAAGGATGAGGCATTTGCAAGCCTTAAAGCAGTTCAGGAAGGAAAGGTGTACCCTATTATGCTGGGAGATATGTATGCAAGCGGCATACGCACAATGGATGGCATCTCCAATTTTGCAAGAGGTATTTATCCTGAATTGTATTAGGTGTAAATTAGATGAAGGAAAAAGAAACATCTATTAAAGAAACATCCGTTTACATTGTAGTATGCATATTTTTAGCTGCGGCTCTGGTCTTGTCCATATTGACTGCTGTGACTATAGGCAGTGCAAATATATCTGTGGCTGATGTTTACAAAGTAATAGGTTATGAGGTGTTTGGTATAGATAAATTTATGGCGTTTGGAAAAGGTGCCGTACATGATGTGGTTTGGGTTATCCGTCTTCCTCGAATTATTTTGGCGGTTGGGGCAGGTATGGGACTGTCTGTATGCGGAGTTGTAATGCAGGCAATAGTAAAAAACCCTTTGGCTGACCCATATATTCTCGGAATTTCGTCAGGGGCATCACTGGGAGCAACACTGGCGGTTCTGGTAGGAGTTGGAGCGGTTTTTGGCAGCAATTCTATAGGAATTATGGCGTTTTTAGGTGCTTTGGCTGCAGCAGCAGGTGTTATAATTCTGGCAAATGTCAAAGGACGTGCAGATTCTGTTAAGTTAATACTGGCAGGTATGGCTTTAAGCTCGGTATGTTCGGCTTTTTCAAGCTTTGTCATATATGTTGCCAAAGACAAGTCAGGTATACAAACTATAACATACTGGCTGATGGGTAGTTTGGCAGGGGCTAAGTGGAATGTCAATGCTTTTATACTGCCCATTGTATTAGGAGGAACTATTTTCTTTATATCGCAATACCGAACATTGAATTTAATGTTGCTTGGAGATGAAGTGTCAATAACCTTAGGTAAAGATTTACGTAAGTTTCGCCATGCATATCTTGTTGTTGTTTCCCTGATTGTGGGATTTGTGGTGTACAGTTCAGGAATGATTGGCTTTGTTGGACTGATTATTCCACATATGGTACGAATGATTTTTGGTACTGACCACAGAAAGCTTATACCTTTGTCTTCGCTGACAGGTTCAATTTTTCTCATATGGTGTGATGTGCTTTGCAGAATTATTATTCCTGGTACGGAAATGCCCATAGGTATTCTGGTTTCAATGATCGGAGCACCATGCTTTATTTACCTTATGATAAAGAGGACATATGGATTTGGAGGTGCAAGGTAATGGAGATATTTGCGGACAAAGTTGGGATAACTTTGGGAAATAACAGGATACTGGAGAATATTTCTCTCCATGTCAGAAACAAGGAATTTGTTGGGATTATCGGACCTAATGGCAGCGGTAAATCAACATTTTTAAAAAACATTTACCGTGTGCTTAAACCGGATGCAGGTGTAATTTCGTTGGATTCAATACCTTTGAATAAAATGAGTATTCGTGATTCAGCGCTTAAAATTGGTGTAGTGTCTCAGCATAATTATTACAACTTTGATTTTTCTGTTGAGGAAGTTGTACTTATGGGACGTTCACCACACAAGCGTGCCATGGAAAGAGATAATCCTGAAGATTATAAAATAGTGAGAGAAGCTTTAAAAACAGTTGGTATGGAAGAATTTTCAAGAAGAAGTTTTTCAACACTGTCAGGCGGTGAGCAGCAGAGGGTTATATTAGCTAGGGCTCTGGCACAAAAGACTCAGTGTCTGATTTTGGACGAGCCGACAAACCATTTGGATATTAAATATCAGCTGCAGTTGATGAGCATAGTAAAAGGACTGAATCTTACAGTTGTTTCGGCAATTCACGACTTAAATATTGCCTCAATGTTTTGTGACAAGCTTTATGTTATGCGTAATGGAAGAATAGTAGCCTATGGATTACCAAGAGAAGTTCTTACGAAAAGAATCATAAAGGAAATTTATGAAATTGATGCGGAGATTATTGACGATTCAAAAGGTCAAATGCATATTTTGTACAGTTCACAAGGAGATGGGATATGACAAATATTGCGATATTAACATGCTTAGATGCAACAAAGGTATGTACAGGAGCAGGGTGTCTGGAAGCTTTTTTTAAAAGGGTTGGTGCTTTTAAGAATTATGACGATGAATTAACTCTTAAAGCTTTTTGGCATTGCAACGGTTGCGGACAGCCTTCATGCTATTGTGACGGACTGAAAGAAAAAATTGAACGTCTGGAAAAAATGCAGGTTACACATATACACATAGGCATCTGTGCTTTTGGAGAAAAACATCAGTGCAAAACTATGGAAGAAATTATAGATATTCTAAAAGATAGAGGTTTTCATGTAGTTTTCGGAACTCATGAATAATATGAACTGCTCAAAAAAGATAATAAAATTATATATAAGACATGACAAAACCATTGAATATTCAATGGTTTTGTTGCGCAATAAGGGTTATTGCAGATAGGTTATTATCACATATTATTTTTTATCAATTGTTTGAAGAAATTGAGGAAGCAAATAAGCTTATTGACATGCAAGAACATATGTGGTATAAATTACCAAAGGGGCAATTCGAGTGCCAAGGCAGTGAATTACCATGTTTTGATGCATATCTAAAAGATAGGAAAAAACATAATGAAATTTAAAAGGCTCTATATACCTTTATTGTTTGCTCCATATTTATTTGTTTTGTTCGGAAAAGAATCTGAAAATAAAATTAAAGATAGATTGAACTAATATAAAATCTCACGTATGATAACTATGACATGGTTAGGAGGTATTTGTGATGAAAGATAATTTCATAATGATGAAAGTGCTATGCACTCTGACATGTTTATTCATGATGAGTGTTCCAGAATACAGCGGTACCAGTCAAAAGAACTTCTACAGAGCGGTGGAAGAAATTAATGAACAGCATGCGGTTGAAATCGCTCATGTACAGGATGTGGACATTAAGGCATATACACCTGAGATGAAGGAGTTTGAAGTAGGATTTACCGCGGCAGAGCTTGATAGTATGACGGATTACGGCAAATATAAAGGCGCTGCAACCCGCCTTACTTATGAAGAGGCGGCAGAAGATGTAAATCTTGTCTTTAAGGTTTTGAAAAACTGCTATGGTGCATATTTTTATTTTGGAGGAGATATAGCATTTGAAAAAGCAAAAAAGCAGATACTTTTGGACTGTGCGGTTGACGGAGAAAATTTAACTGTTGGTATTTTGCGGGAATCTCTTAAAAGAAATCTAGGCTTTGTGAAGGATGGTCACTTTTTAATTGACAACGAATCTATTTTAGAAAAAGCCGTGTATTATTCAAACGAAGAAACGGTTTTTATTAAAGATGAAAAGGGATACTACACAGAGCAAGATGAGAAAAGAAATTATGTGTCTTTGGTTGATGGAAGTGATGCAGTTGAAAAGTACATGAAACGTTCCATAAATGACAAAGGCATGCTTATTTATAGGCTGGGCATACTTTCCACGAATGAAATAGAAACGGTGGAGGTTGCGTTTGAGAATAGGATTGAAAAATTTGTACTGTTGCCGCCAAAAACTGAAATTAATAATACAGAGAATAGTACATATTACTCAGACTATGAAGCAAATGGTGTTTACGTGGTTGCCATACGATCATTTATGTATGAACAGGCTGGCAGTGAATTTGTCAGGTCAGCTGAGACTGCAAGAAATAGTAAGGTTTCAATTCTAGATTTGCGGGGAAACAGCGGAGGAATGTCTAAATATGTGACAGACTGGCTTGAAATATATGATCCGGTGCTGTCGGAATACGCCTCAGGCAATACATACGTATACCGACAGAGCCAGGCTGCCAATTATCTTATATACAAAAATCTTGGGAAATATTTATCAAAACAGGAATCAGCACGTTTGCTAAGCAACTACCGCTCAGGAAGAAACAGCTGGGAAACAAAAGAAACGTCGGTTTTTTCACGCAGGAGAAACCGCAATCTTTTATTTGTACTTGTTGACAGCCGTACATTTTCCGCTAGTGAGTGGATGATTGCCGCCTTGCGCAATAAGGACAATGTGATTTTTGTTGGAACTAACAGTGGGGGAGGATTGATGAGCGACAATTCAATTAAAATTGTTCTCCCTAATTCAAAAATTAACATTCAGTGCGGCTCCGGCTTAGGGTTTTACTATGACGAGACCGTTTTTACTGAAGAAATCGGATTTTTCCCCGATATCTGGATGAGTGCCAATGCAATGAAATATACGTTGAATCTTATTTCATATTATGGATTATAACTTAGAGGATCAAATAAAATTCGTAAACGAAAAAGAATTTTGGAGGAAAATAGAGTTAAAGATGAAGTAGATTATTATGATGGAGGTAAGCATTAACATTACAGAAATTTATCGAGCATTTTAGAAGCAAGTAGCTTTTTATATAACAAGAAGAAGGAGGATGTCCGAATGGATGTAAATGTTTTGTTATTTCATGATTTTGAAACCTTGGATGCTTTTGGACCTGTGGAAGTGTTTGGGTGTATCGAAGAATATAGTATGCGCTATATTTCGATTACCGGCGGAACAATTATAAGCAAGCAAGGTGTAAAGGTATTAACTGAAGATATGAATAGTGTTGACCCACACGGAATTCTATTAATTCCGGGCGGTCAAGGAACGAGAGCTTTAATCAATGATATTAATTTTATTGAAAGCCTGCTGAAGATGGCCATTAAATCAAGGTATTGTCTTACTGTATGTACAGGTTCAGCTTTGCTTGCAAAAACGGGGCTTTTGGATCATAAAATGGCAACATCTAATAAAAAGGCATTTGAATGGGTTAAATCAGTCAATGAAAATGTTTCTTGGATTGGAGAAGCGAGGTGGGTTGCAGATCAAAAATATTATACATCTTCCGGTGTGTCTGCCGGGATAGATATGGCTTTGGGATTTGTAGCAGAGAAATTCAGTGTGAACAAGGCGAAGGAAATTGCTGAACATATTGAATATATTTGGAATTCTGATTCCAATAACGATCCTTTTTCAAAACGATAATAATATAGACATCATAGGTAAAGGGATGTCAGATTGCTCAAAAACTATAATAAAATTAAATATAAATGCAACAAAACTATTAAATTTTAATAGTTTTGTTGCATAATAATGGGTTAACAGTATAGTTAGCATATCAACATTTTAAGTACCTTATTGTGTATAAATTAAATTGATGTCCAACCTCCATCTACAGCAAGATATTGTCCTGTTGTAAAGCTTGAAGCATCTGAAGCAAAATATACTACAGCTCCATCAAGTTCTCCTTTTTTACCTACTCTTCCCATTGGGCAATAAGCTTTTAATACTGACTCAAATGATGGGTCGGATACAATTGCTGATGTCATCTCACTCTCAAAATATGAAGGTCCGATTGTATTTACTGTAATGTTGTATTTAGCCCACTCAACAGCCAGAGCCTTGCTCATTGCCATAACTCCGCCCTTTGCTGTCATGTATGCTGATACCGGAAAGGCATTCATTGCAACTGTGCTGTGAATTGAACCTATGTTTATTATTTTGCCGTATTTCTGATCTATCATTACCTTTCCAACTTCTCTCGCAACGAAGTAAACAGCATTGAGATTTAGTCCGATTAATTTGTTCCACTGCTCATCGGTTTGAAGCTCAGCAGGCTCTGCAAATCCTATTCCGGCATTATTAACAAGTATATCAATTCTTCCAAAGTGCTCCTTGATTTTCGCAACAGCGTTCTTTACCTGATCCACATCTGTTACATCACATTGAACGGGAAGCACCTTAACTCCGAGTTTCTCCAGTTCAGGCTTCAAATCATTCAGCCTTTCCACTCTTCTTGCAACTATAGCAACATTTGCGCCTTCGCGTGCAAGTGCTGTTGAAAATTGTACTCCTAATCCTGATGAAGCTCCTGTTACAAGAGCAACCTTTCCTTTTAAACTAAATAAATCTGACATGTTTAAATCTCCTTTCTGATTAATATCCATATCCAAAAATTTATTAATAGATATAAAATTATTATACCCTAATATAGCATGTTAAACTTTTTTTTCAAAAAAATATTTGACTACTTATTAAAGTGAGGAATCCCTCTGTGACGCCTCCTAAGCTAGGGTATGTCTGGGTACTGGGATACAGTTGATTAAAATGCTTAACCAAGTAACGATTTTAGTAAAATAAGATAAATTAGTTTATTATATTTCGTAAAATTCCGGTTTTTCATCAAAAAAGAAAACACCAACTCCGCCTATTCCCAGATGTGAGCCTAATACTGCTCCAATTTCAAAAATTGTAGTTCTGCATCCGTTAACAGCATCTTTGATTTTTTTCTGTACATTTAATGCAGCATCGATGTCGCCGACATAGCTGATTCCTATTATTTGATTTGAAAATCTTGAGGTTCTTTCATGTACATCTTTTATCAATGTCTGAATTGTTTTTTTGCTTCCATGTATCATTTTAGAAAGCACTATTTTGCCGTCTTTAACAGTCAAATAAGGCTTTATATTTAATGCATTACCTACATATCCCAGCGTCTTGCTTATTCTTCCTCCTTTTGACAACCATTCCAAATCTGAAATAGTAAAATAATAGGTTATATGTTCAACCATGAATTGGACATGTTTTATTATCGTTTCAAAAGGAAGTTTTCTTTCAATCATTTTAAGCACCTGAAGAGCAATTAAGCCTGTACCTCCGGCGCCGCCCCGTGAATCAATTACTTCCATTTTGAGCTGGGGATATTTTTCTTTATATGTATCAATTGTTTTTTTTGCAAAGTCGTACGTTCCTGACATTTTGGACGAAAAAGACAGATATATAAAATCATTATTGTTTGAAATGCACTTTTCGATTACCTCTGAAACAGATTCAAAAGAGACTTGAGATGTCTTGGGAATCTTTCCTTCTCTCATATATTTACAAACGGCTTTTATATCAATATCAACTCCGTCTAAATATGAAGTTTCATCTATAGTGATACCCAGAGGAATTACTTCAATTTCATAGTTATCCGTAATCAGCTCATTTACGTCACATGTACTGTCAACTATCAGTTTTATCATTTTAACACACTCCTTAAATATATTTGTCAGACAAAAAAGATATATAATATTATACACCTTAATAATAAAAATTACATTAATATTTGGAAAATTTTATGTTTATTTCAAAATCATCACTAATCAACAAGCAACCAATAATAATTTAAACAAGAGTATAACAGTAATAGTCTATATGCATTTTATTGAAAAATTTGATGATATAAAGTATAATAAGCAAAATAAAACTATTTTGATTTGATAAAAATTACAAGGGAGAACAACATGAACAAGTACGATGAACGAGATATTATGTTTGCCAGAATGAACTACAAGGAAGGCAGTGAAAACTACAAAGATTATTATGATAGGTGCCCGCATACGAAGGAAACTGATGATGCATTAAGAAGTCTTCCAGAAATGGGCTTATTATTACCAAAGAATATGGAGCGTGTATAAGACTTGGAGTTGTTACTACTGACATGCCGCTTATAACAGACGAAAGACAGGATTTTGGAGTAAAAGAATTCTGTACTGATTGCGGCAGATGTGCAAGGACATGTCCCGGCAAAGCTATATCCAAGACTGATATGGATGAAAAAGATGGTGCTTTAAGGTGGAAAATAAATGCTGAAGAATGCTACAGAAGATGGAGATGCTTAGGAACAGACTGTGCCATATGCATTGCAAACTGTCCGTTTACCTACGGTATACAAAAGGATTTAATATTAAATATTAAAACATCCAAGGAGACCAGGGACAGCATATTGAAGGAATTTGAAGAAAAGTACGGTATCAGACCGATTATAAGGGAGGATGTCGAATGGCTCAAATTGTAGCGCTGGTATTATATTCCGTTGACAAGGGGGATATAATATATTATACTATATTTAGACATTTAGATAAATGTCTAAATGAGTAAGGCGGTGATAAATAAATGGGATTTCAAGAGAGCTTTAAGGCCTTGTCGGACCCTACAAGGCGCCAGATAATAGAATTGTTAAGGAACAAGAATATGACGGCCGGTGATATAGTTGACCAGTTCCAAATGACGGGAGCATCTATTTCACATCATCTATCCATATTGAAAAATGCAGGGCTAGTTACAGATGACAAGCAAGGTAAATATATTTATTATGAACTGAATTTATCGGTGGTTGAGGAAATTTTAGCTTGGCTTGCTTCATTAAAGGAGGAAAATTAAATGAAGATATTTAAACAAGAAAATATAAAATTATGGATTTTGTTTGCGGTTACAATAATAATAGGGTTGGTTTCATATAGATATCTTCCTGAACAAATACCAATGCATTTTGATATTGCGGGAAATGTAGACAGGTATGGGGGAAGGATTCAGATTTTCCTTTCACCTCTGATAATATTTTTTATGATTATTGTAGCAGAGGTTGCCAGGAATGTTGACCCTAAGAAAAACTCTTATAATAAATTCAATAAACAGTATTATTTGATTTTCTTTATAGTATCACTTTTAATGCTGGGCATACAATTATACACCTTAGCATTTAGTTTTAATATGAATGTTGTAAGTATTAGTTTATTAATGCCGTTTGCTGTCGGACTACTATTTACTATAATAGGTAACTCAATGCCAAAATTTAAGCAAAATTTTTATGCAGGAATACGTACCAGCTGGACTTTGTCAGATGAAGAGGTGTGGGTTAAAACTCACAGATTTGGTGGCAAGATATGGTTTGTAGGCGGTATACTGATGATGATATCATCAATTTTGCCTGATAATATTAAGATGATTTCTTTTTTTGGAATTGTGATACTTTTAGCTATTGCTCCTGTCGGTTACTCTTATATTATATATAAAAAGAAACATAATTAACTATTTTAGAAAAGACTTCATTTGAGGTTGACTCATCAAAATTTTAGAAATTATTAAATAGCCACATATAAAATCACTTATAGCATATCAAAATACTCTATAAGTGATTTTTCTATACTAGAAAAAATTTTGCATATTTGTTTATATCTTCTTGAGCCAAGGTCTATATTCTGTGTTATTAAGCAAATGACAGCAGACAAAACAGGATTTTGTTAATTTTTCATAGGTTTTAAATTATATTTTTTCATTTTTCTATAAACATTAGATAAATCAATTTTTAATATTTGTGCAACCTTTAGTGGAGATTTGTACTGTTCCAGAAGATTAAACAATAACTTTTTTTCGCATTCATCCATGTATGAACCTAGTGAAAAGGATTCATCATAATGTGAAGCATTATCTATAAATGGAGATAAATTTGTTGTTGAAATTGTATTTATTGTTTTATCTTCGCTTTGTATCAGGAGTTCTTGTGGAACCGTTGAAATTATCAGTTCTGTATCAGGGGAGGATATAATCAGCCGCTCGATAAAATTTCGCAACTCACGTACATTTCCGGGCCATTTATAAGAAATCATGGCATTTAGTACATTTTCATCCAATGCCTTTACACAATTATATTTTTTACAGAAATACTGCATATAAAATAAAGATAATGGAATTATATCTTCCTTGCGCTCGCATAGGGGTGGAATGTACGCTGATATTACATTAATGCGGTAAAATAAATCTGAACGAAAAAGTTTTTTGCTGACAAGAGCCGATAGATTATCATTTGTAGCGCATATTAGACGAAAGTCAATTTCTTTTGGTGTGACAGACCCAAGACGTGTAACTTTTTTGGTTTCAAGGACACGCAGAAGCTTCGCCTGGAGACCAAGAGGCATAGAGTTGATTTCGTCTAAAAATAGGGTACCTCCGTTAGCAGCTTCAATTAAACCCTCTTTACCGGAGGAAGATGCTCCGCTGAATGCCCCTTTTTCGTAACCATATAATTCAGATTCCATAAGGTTTTCAGGAATTGCGGCACAGTTCAACACAACGAATGGATTTTTTTTGCGAAGACTATTCTGATGAATATATTTTGTCAAAACTTCCTTGCCGACACCTGATGGTCCGGAGATTAATATTGAAGCATCCGTTTTGGATACATGTGACATCATCTCCAACAGCTGTTTCATTTGAGGGCTTTCAGCTATAATATCAAATTTAGTATCTTTTGGATTTACAATAGATCCTGTAATAACATGGCGGTTTAATATACCAGTCTGAATTCGCTTGCTTGTTTTTTCAATTGGTTCTTGTGTAAAAAAAATATATTTAATTGAACCATCTGAATTAAAGGTGGGAGTAGCGTTAGTAAAAAAATGATATACTTTATGAAATAAGATATCATTAATTGTGACAATAGTTGTTACAGGTGCTTTTTTTTCTGTAACAATATCCCATACACTGGAAGTTAGGTATCCTTGTTCTTTAAATTTTGGAATAGACATACCAATATAGCTCTCTCGTGGTCTGTTAAGAATTTCACAATATGCATTGTTAACGTACAGATAATTGCCTTCCGCATCTAATACAAAAATACCAATATCTATGTTTTCCAGTACTGTATTTAAAAACTCATAATTATAGTTCATAAGATAATCTCCTGCTACTTTTTTATTAATTAATTAATATTATCATCCAATTTGCAAAATTGCAAGAATTAATTGCGATTTTGCAAATTTTTGCAATTTTGCAATTGGTTTTCTTGTAGAAATCTTAATCGAATCTAGTCCAACCTAAAAACTGATTTACGTATAATTTTGTTGTACTTTCAACACTTGAAATAATAAGAAATTTAAACAATGGTTCCTGAAAAAATAAATTGGCATATTAGTTGCTATTAAGAATATTGTGGAAAAATTTATATGTAATTAGTTGGAGGTTAATGTTATGCGAATTGCTATTTTAGGTTGTGGGGCTATGGGTACTGTTCTAGGTGCATTTTTAACTAAGAATGGATGTCCGGTAAGCTTCATCGATAACTACGAAGAGCATGTAAAAGTATTGAATGAAAAAGGTGCACATATTATTGGCAAAGTTGATTTTACAGTTCCCGTCAAAGCTATTACACCTAATCAAATGGAAGGTATTTACGATATTGTATTTTTGTTTACTAAACAAACTGCCAATGAAGTTATTCTTCCTCAACTGTTACCGCATCTAGATGAAAACAGTACTGTATGTACACTTCAGAACGGTGTACCGGAGCCCTTTGTTGCAAAATATGTTGGCGAAAACCGTACAGTTGGAGGTGCAGTTTTATGGAGCGCAACTTTTTCTGCTCCCGGTGTATCAGAATTGACGCAGGATGTGAGTAATCTTGATCATTTCTTTGATATTGGAGAAGTAAACGGAAAAATTACTGATCGAATTCAGAAGGTTGCCGATATTCTAAGCCTTATGGGTACAACATCAGTGTCAACTAACCTTATGGCTTCCCGATGGGGAAAGCTAGTTAATAATGCATGTGTAAGCGGTATGTCTGCTGCTTGCGGATGTACATTTGGAGAAGTGATGCAGAATGAAAAAGCAAGAGCCTGCGTGAGCTACTTAGGGCGTGAAGTTAAAGTATGCTGTGAGGCTGAAGGTTATGAACTGCCAACATTGGTTTTAGGTTTATCTCCTGATTCCTTATCGATTAAAGATCAAGAGCAGTTTAATGAAAATCAGCAAATGTTTATATATATGTATTCTTTTGCTCCAGGTGCTAAGGCGAGTATGCTTCAAGATTTGGAAAAAGGTAAGGTTACAGAAGTTCAAATGATTAACGGTTATGTTTCAGAAACAGGTAAGAAACATGGAATTCCAACTCCTTTTAACGATACTGTTATAAAAATTGTTAAAAAAATTGAGAACAATGAACTACCTTTGTCAATGAGCAATCTGGAATATTTTAATGATGATTGGTTCACTTATGACATGTATAAAGCAAAATAATAAAAATTATATTGTGAATATAACAAATAAAAATGAATTTTTAGGAGGATTTATTATGAAAGATAAAGTAATAATTTCATGTGCTTTAACAGGTGCTTGGCCGCCAAAAGAAAAGAATCCGGCTGTTCCATACACGCCTCAGGAAATAGCCGATGCTGCTTATGCAAGCTGGCAGGCAGGGGCTGCTATTGTACATCTTCATATGAGAGATGAAAATGGCAACGGTACTATGGATATAGAAAGATTTAGAGAAAGTGTTCGTTTAATAAGAGAACATAAGGATTGTGATGTAGTTATCAACTGTACATCATCTGGTGGAGCTAATTTGACAGAGGAAGAAAGGATGGCTCATTTTATTGGAATTCCTGAGATTGAAATGGGTTCATACGACATTGGATCGTTTAACTGGGTAGATAGTGGAATATTTGATAACAGTCCTGCTTTCTTAAAAAGGTTATGCAATGTTTATGATAAACATAATGTTAAACCTGAAGTTGAAATTTTTGATTATGGCATGCTTGGAAATGCAAAATATTACATTGAAAAAGGATATATTAAGAGTCCTATGTGGTGTCAGCTTGTTCTTGGAGTTTTAGGAGCAATGGATGCGACTGTTGAAAATTTATTATATTTAGCACAGCATCTTCCAGAAGGTGCCATATGGTCAGCCTGCGGGATAGGAAAAGCACACCTTCCAATCATGTATGCAGCTTTAGCATTAGGCGGGCATTTACGTGTTGGTCTGGAGGATAATCTATATATGTCTCATGGCGAGAAAGCAACTAATCCATTGATGGTTGAAAGAGCTGTAAGAATAGTCAAGGAATTTGGCAAACAGCCGGCTACTCCAGCAGAAGCACGCGAGATTCTTGGTATTAAACCATTTGTTTGCTAATATAGCAGATTTATATGCAAGGTATATGTTTTATTGTATACCATGCTAATACGTTAAAATTTTAGGAGGTAATTATGAATAACAAAAGAGATGCAGTTGTAGTGGCCTATGGACGCTCGCCGCTGGCCAGAGCATTTAAAGGTTCTTTCGCAAACACTCATCCCATAGAATACGGTGCACAGACCCTGAAAGGTGTCATTGCAAAGTTGCCAAATTTTGATTTGAACGTTGTTGATGACATTATTATAGGATGCGCCATACCGGAAAGATATACAGGATATAATATAGGTCGTTTGATTGCTCAGCGTGCGGGCTTTCCTGATTCTGTACCGGGTCAGACAGTCAATAGATTTTGTTCATCTGGTCTTCAAACTATAGCTACAGCTGCAAATGCTATTATGGCTGATCAGATGGATGTAATAATAGCTGGTGGGATTGAGATGATGACCGGTATGAATATGTTACATCCTGAAGAATATCAGGATGCGCTGCTAGCTGAACAAATTCCCGGCACATATCTTTCTATGGGATTAACTGCCGAAAATGTTGCTGAACGCTTTGGCATTACACGACATGAAATGGAAGCCATGGCTGTAGAAAGTCATAAGAAGGCGGCAGCTGCCCAAAATTCCGGTAAGTTCGTGGATGAAATTATTCCCATAACAATAGATACAGATAATGGTCAGGCTGTTGTATTCCAAGATGAAGGCATACGCCCAAATACAAAAATAGAAGATCTGGCATCACTGAAAACACCGTTTAAAGAAGATGGGTTGGTAACTGCTGCAACATCATCTCAGATGACCGACGGTACCAGCTTTGTTATATTAATGTCGCGTGAAAAGGCGGAAGAGCTGGGATATACCCCTATTGCAAAATTTGTATCGTTTGCAGTTGGTGGTGTTGCTGCTGATGTAATGGGTTTAGGTCCTGTTGTTGCTGTGCCTAAAGTAATGAAGCATGCAGGTTTGGATATGGATGATATGGATGTAATTGAAATCAACGAAGCATTTGCATCACAAGCGCTGGTTTGCATTCGTGAATTAAAGATGCCTTTAGATAAAGTTAATCCAAATGGCGGTGCTATGGCTCTCGGTCACCCGCTTGGTGCTACCGGGGCAGTCCTCACTTGCAAAGCACTATCAGAACTGAAACGCACAAACGGCAGATACGCATTAATCACCATGTGCATTGGCGGTGGTATGGGTGCAGCCGGTATTTTTGAAATGGAACATGTGGATGAATAATATGAAAATATTAGCAAGTGGCATTTATCAACAGTTGTGAGCTTACTGCTAAAAAAGGAGGTCAATATGCTATTTAGCAATGATAGAATTGCAGTTGTAACAGGTGCTGCTCAAGGTATCGGATTTTCAATTGCGAAAAGGTTATCAAAAGAAGGAGTAAAGGTCGTAGTAGCTGATGTAAGTATTGATAAGGTAAACAAAGCTGTTGCGGAGATAAAAAAAGATGGAGGAGAAGCATTTGGCTTTAAATGTGATGTGACAAACAGAGAAGAGGTTAAAGCTCTCGGAGAGATGACTGCAAAAAAATATGGAAATATTCATATATTAGTTAACAACGCAGGAATAACAAGAGATTCATCATTTAAAAAGATGACAGATCATCAATGGGATGAGGTTCTTAATGTCAATTTGAAGTCTGTATTTATCGTCACGCAAGAACTGAGTAAATATATGGAATTAAATAAATATGGAAGAATTATTAATTTAAGTTCAGTGGTTGGTATTTCTGGTAATTTTGGTCAGGCAAATTATACAGCAGCAAAGGCAGGAATAATTGGACTCACAAAGACACTTTCTGTTGAGCTTGGGAGAAAAGGAATTACAGTCAATGCTGTAGCTCCCGGCTTTATCAATTCAGCTATGACACAGGAAATACCTGAAAAAATAAGAGCGGAAATGATTGCAGGGATTCCGGCGGGCAGAGCAGGAGAGCCTGAGGACATAGCAGCAGCAGTAGCATTTCTTGCATCTGAAGAGACGGGATTTATAAGTGGAGTTACATTGAGTGTTAATGGTGCAATGTATAGAGCATAGATCATACAGCGCTAAGTATCGGTATCATAAATCATCATCATATTTTAAAAAGTTAAACAGTTTAATAAATAGAATTATAAAAAAATACTTAAATAAAAAGGAGAAGATATTATGACATTTGCTATTATTGGACTTTTTTTAGCGGTAATAGTGCTTGCTGTTGGTGCCTATAAAGGATTGGGTGCACTTACATCTACACTACTGGCTTCTTTTGTAGTAATAATTACAAACGGAATGGGTACATGGCAGGGGTTTTCGGAATTTTACATGAATGGCTACGTTGGGGCTTATGCTGGATATTTCTTGTTATTATGCTGTTCAAGCATGTACGCTAATTTTATGAGTGAATCTGGAAGTGCAACATCTATCGGATATCAATTTATTGACTGGTTTGGTAGGACAAGAGTATTGCTTATTTGCTATGCGATTACTGTGGTTCTCACATATGGTGGTGTAAGTGTATTTGTTGTTATATATGCTTTGGCACCAATTGCATACACTCTTTTTAGAGAAGCTAATTTGCCGCGTCATTTAATAGTAGCAGCAACAACAGCCGGTTCTGCGACAATTTCAATGACCTCTCTTCCTGGAACACCGGCACTTACAAATGTTATTCCTACAGAGTTTTTGGGGACAACATTAACTGCTGCTCCAATTTTTGGAATTATTGCCTCGATAGCATTTATTGCAATGACAGTGCTTTATTTTAAATACGCTGAAAAGAAAGCAAGAGATAATAACGAATACTGGGTAAATCCTGAAGGTTTAAAAAATGGAGAAAATGAAATTCAGGATCGCAGCATGTTGCCGTCATCAGTTAAAGCATTCTCGCCAATAATAATACTACTTGTAATCATTTTAGTGGGAAGTAGATTTGGACTTAATTCTACTATGCTTGCTACAGGAGCTATGTTAGCCGGTGCTTTGGTTGTATATGTTCTTAATTTTGATAAATTCAAAGGTAAGAATATTAAGAAGATAATATCTTCAGGATTAGAAGGTGGTATAGGTGCCATCGGAGGATTTGCAGGAGTTGTTGCTTTTGGAGCTGTTGTATCAAACTCTCAGGCTTTTAAATCAATAGTGGACTGGGTATTGAGCCTGCAAATGAATCCATATGCGCAGGGTGTTGTTGCTACAGGTGTTGTATCTGCGATAACGGGATCATCATCAGGTGGATTAAGAATAATGTTTAGTGCATTTACGGACAGCTTTTTAGCTTCCGGTGTGAATCTGGACCTATTACATCGGTTGGTAAGTATAGCTGCAGGAGCACTAGATACTCTACCGCATTCACCTGGAATATTCCTGACACTTGCAGTGCTTGGGCTTACTCATAAAGATGCGTATAAACACATATTTGCGACAAGCGTAGTAATTCCAACTATTATTACGTTAGTATCTTTAGTAATATTGGTTATGTTTTTCTAGAAGGTAGAAATTTACAAATGTATGTCAATTATGAAATACTGCGATGTATTAGATGCATCGCAGTATTAATAATAGAGAAGTTTTTTAGGAGGAAAGTATGAACTGGTGTAATGAATATAAACAAAAATTAACGAACGCCGAAGAAGCAGTCAGACTTATTAATTCCGAAGATAGAGTTTATGTCGGTACTAGTTCCAGTGTGGCCTTTGTATTGATGGAGGCATTGTGGAACAGGAAGGAAGAACTTGAGAATATCGAAATAACAAGTGCTTTGGTATTAAAACCAACGCTTTTATACGACGAAGCGGAAGGAAACCCCTTTACGTTTGGAACTTTTTTTATGGGAGCCAAAGAAAGAAAGGTAAGAGACAATGGGTTAAAGCTGAACTTTACATCAGTCCATTTAAGCCAAATTGATATCTGGTGCAAAGAGGTTGCACGACCGGATGTCTGTTTATTTGATGTTTCAGAACCGGATGAGAATGGATATATGTGTTTTGGTCCATCCGGTATTGCCCTTCATAAATTTTTGAAGGAAAATGTGGACAGGGTGATTGTTCAGGTTAACAAACAGACACCATATATTTTCGGACAGAACAACTTGATTCATGTTTCTGAGGTAGATGCAATAATTGAGGTGGATGATGAATCGGTAACTTTAGCAAATCCGCAAATTGATGAAGTAACAAAAACCCTTTCAAATATCATCGCTGACCAGGTTCCGGATGGCGCAACCATCCAGCTTGGACTGGGCTCTTTGTCAACTGCAATAGGATTTGAACTTGTTAACAAGAATGATCTTGGAATCCATTCTGAATTACTGAGCGAACCTATGATGGAATTGATAATTAATGGGAATGTTACAAATAAGTGCAAAGGATTTATGGATGGAAAAAGTGTCTTTGCATTCGCTTTTGGATCGACAGAATTATATAAATATCTGAACAAGAATGAGAAGGTTTATGGTGCAGAATTTCCATTTGTAAATGATCCCAGAATTATTGCAAAAAATAAAAAAATGATTTCAATTAATACGACAATGGCCTTTGACATTTTTGGTCAGGCAGCATCAGATTCATTGGGATGGAAACAACAAAGCGCCACAGGCGGACAGTTGGACTTCGTAAGAGGAGCCCAGTGGTCAGAAGGCGGTAAATCTATTATTGCAACTAATTCAAGCTTTGTAAAAAATGGAAAAAGGATTAGCAAGATAGTGACCGCATTACCCTCAGGAACAGCAATTACAACACCAAGATCCGATATTCAATATGTTGCCACTGAGTACGGTTGTGTAAATTTAAAGATACTGAATATGTCAGACAGAGTAAAGGCAATGATTAGCCTCGCTCATCCTGATTTCAGGAATCAGCTCACAGAGGATGCAAAAAAATATAATCTTATATGAAAATTATAAAAACTTAATAATTCAAAAAAATTGTAATGTTTCGGGCAGTTAAACGGTTATAATGGAGGCTTTTAAAGCAAAATTTATAAATTGTTTATACTGCCCTTTTACGTATGTTCTAACTGTTTGTACAAGAACAGGCAGTTTATGAAGTTCCTGTAATTTGATGAAGTATTAGGGGGCAAAACTTCAACTTATTAAACCTATTGCTCCAAAAACACTATTGACAATTATTCTACAAAGCATTGTGAATTTAAATATAAATGTTATAATATAAATAAGAGCTTCTTTAGAATATATAATAAAGTTAAAAAATTTAATAAATTGTTAATAATTAGTTTATAGTTATTCAAGATTAACATTGTATTATATAATCATACTACAAAAATGCTTAAGCTTATGATAGTAAATTATGTAACAGGAGGTTAATAAATGAAATTTAGCAAAAAAACAACTACACTATGCGCTTTTGTCCTTGGGGTTACAATTTTAGCTGCGTCAGCTTTTGCAGATACTATGCTTGGTTCGGGATTTAACAGCTTGAAAAACTCTATGAAGACAACAATGACAAAATTGACGAGTGATGTTGATAACTTCAGTGCTAATATAATTGTATCTGCTAAAATTGATGATCAAGTTATTTCAGAATCAACGAATGATATAAAATACGATGTAAAAAATAAAGTCAAAGAAACAAGTGAGAAAACTGTTAAAAAAGGTGAAATAACTGAATTCTACAGGTACGATGATGAAAATCAAAGTATATATAAAAATTTTGAGGATGATTCATATAATGTTTATGAGAAACGAAAATCTAATAATGACAACAATAAAATAATTGAAAATCCTTTTGAGGAGGAACAAGTTGAAGATGCAGAAAAGATTCTTGATGCATTTATAGGTAGCCTGCAAGATGTTATCCAAATTGAGGAATCAGGTGAAAAGAAAATGTATACCGGCAACTTATCGGAAACACAAATTCCTCCTCTTGTAAATGCCATATCATCCTTTGCCTTTAAATATTCTATACTTGATGAATGGAATGCTAAGAGATTAGAGGTTCCATATCCTAAATCGAATATATATCTTATAAATGCATCCGGGAAGGCAATTGAAAATGAAGAGGGTATAATAGAAAGTGCTATTTTTACTGCAAGTATATCCGCGAAGGATAACGACGGAATTGAACACATTTATTCTTTGGATTTTTCAATTGATATAAAAGATATAAACAACACAGTTGTTGAAACTCCAAATTTAGATGGTCAAAAAGTTACATACAGTAAAGAAGGATTTGAGTTTGATAGTAAATATGTGGGAAAATATAAAAATGATATTATAGAAACACAAGGTGACACTTTTGTAAAAGTTGGAGAAAGATTCGTAGAAATAATTTCTGTTGAAAACGGTAATGTAAAAGGCAAATATTATGAAGTTTATAATGAAGCCCATGAAACTAATAATACAAGAAGTTTTGACTTCTACTCAAATTATGATGAATCAATTCATTTTACAATAATACATTATACAAATGATAATGGTGAAAATAAGAGAGGAATTATTCATCGAACGGGCACACAGAATATCAACGTATCGTTTAATGCTACAATAGATGAAGACAATGGTGGATACTCATATTCAAATGACGAAGATGGATTTGACAGTACCTTTGTCAGAATATTTGAATAATAATTAAGGGTGTAAAAGCTTTGACTTTTACGCCCTAAGGCTTTTTCATGACCTAGCCCCGTTTTTTCGACTGTTAGGGAGAGAAAAATGGTTGGTAGGTCAAGATGCGGTGCAATCACAAGCGTGACCAAAAGGGATCGAACAAATTGGAGCTGAAGACTGCTAAAGGAGGAACAGTATTGGATAAAGCAATTGTAATTGAAAATCTATCAAAAATGTATAAAAACAATCGTGGAATACAGGAACTTAATTTAGAAATTGACCGTGGAGAAATATTTGGATTTTTAGGACCTAATGGAGCAGGAAAAACCACTACGATGAAAATAATGGTCGGTCTTATGAAAGCTGATAAAGGTGATGTTAAAATAAATGGTTTCAGTATTGCACATGATTACGAAAAGGCAATGAATGAAGTTGGATGCATTATAGAGAATGTAAATCCATTTCATTATTTAACAGCATACGAAAATATGAAATTGTGCGGGCGATTTAATAAGGAAGTTAATGAAACTCGAATAGATGAATGCTTGGAGATTACCGGAATTATTAAATATAAGAACGAAAAGATAAAAAATTATTCCTTAGGGATGAAGCAAAGACTTGGTATAGCCATGGTGATTTTGTCCAATCCTAAAATTATAATTTTGGACGAACCCTTTAATGGTCTAGATGTTGAAGGAATGGTTGAAATGCGAGAATTAATAATGAGCCTGTCACAAAAAAATAAAACAACATTTTTTATATCCAGTCATTTAATACACGACATAGAGCTTACCTGTGATAAAGTGGGGATTTTATATAATGGAAAACTTTTAGGTGTTGACAGCACTAAGAATATATTAAAGGATTATTCTTCATTGGAAAACTATTATTTAAGTGAGGTTGATTTGAATGCAGATTATTAAATCAGTTTTTATAAATGAAATATTTAAAATCTCAAAAAAGAAAAAAATAACTGCAGCGTTGATATTCTCATTGCTATCGGTTATAGTAGTAGCAATTGTGGAATATTCCTTAAATAACTTTGCAGGAATACGTGTAACAGGAAACTCAGAATTTTCAATTATGATTTTAACAATTTTAATCTATTCACTTTTTCCTTTATTTACCGCATCTATTTGTATAGATATGTTTGCCGGTGAATTTGCTGATCATACAATTAAATTTACCCTCACAGGACCTGCATCGAGAGCTAAAGTATTTTTAGGAAAAATTCTTGCAATTGCCACTTTTATAATTTGCAATCTTGTTTTTGTGATGATTCTGTCGGTTGTTGCCTCTTTATTTATAAATGACAGCTTGCCAAACTTTTTAAAAATATTAACATCTTACTTCATGGCGTTCCTACCGATTTTTATCTTTGCGTTAGCGGTAGTTTTAATTTCTAATATTGCAAGAGGTCCAACCAGTGCTTTTATGCTTTCTATTTTTGTATTTTTAGTATTTATTGGGTTAAACTTGGTTTTTCCGCAAATTAGAAGTTTTTTATTTACATCTTCTTTTGACTGGTTCAGATTGATTTTAGGAAACTATATAAATTACAGCAAGATTCTAAGAATATTTCTAATTTTGCTTGGTTACGGTATAATGTTATTTGCAGCAGGTTATTATATGTTTGAAAAAAAAGATATTTAGGGTGTTGTATGAATTTAAAACGAAGATTTTTAACACAAAATATATTGATTCTCATGAGTACAATTGTTATTACCAGTTGTTTTGGTCTTGCCTATGCCTATTTTTATAACTTATTAAATGAATCTCATGTTAACGGTGGGTTGAGTCATCCATCTATTGTTGTAATGATAAACGATGATATTATATATAATAGTGAAGATTTTACCGTGCTGCAAATTAAAGAAATGTTAATGAATCTCAGCATTGAAAATAATTATTATGAACATGATAATAGAAGATACAGCATAAGTGAAGAGAACTTTCATATGCAAAATGGGGACGATTATAAAATAATAACTCTTAATCAAATTATAAATATTGGTAATTATTATAGTTCATTTATTATATTTGTTTTCATGACATTTCTAATCGTTTTTATTATTGCAAACGCAATAGTTCAAAAACAAAACATGAAAAATATTATAGTTCCTATTACTAATTTAACAAAAGAAACAGAAAGGTTGAGAATCGGTGAGCTTGAAACGACAATCACGGATAATGGATATGGAGAAGTAAGAGAACTTGGAATTGCAATTGAACAATTGCGACTTCAGCTTAAGAATTCAATATATTATCAGCAAAGAGTTGATGATAATAGAAAATTTTTAATATCCAGCATATCTCATGACCTTAAAACACCGGTTACATCCATAATAGGATATATAGATGGAGTTCTTGACGGTGTTGCCGATACTGATGAAAAAAAACAATATTATTTATCGAAAGCCATTGAAAAAACAAAGATGATAAATACAATGATTGAAGATTTACTGTTGTATTCTAAACTGGATTTAAATCAAATGACATTTGAAAAAGAAAATGTCAATATTGTAAAATACATAGAAGACTGTGTAGAAGATAGCTCTGAAGAATTTATGCGTGAAAATAAAAGGATAATTTTTGAGAATAAACTTTCAACTTCATATTTTGTTATTATAGACATCGCTAAATTTAAACGTGTCATACAAAATATTTTGGATAATGCTAAAAGAAGCATTGAAACAAAAACAGGTCAGCTTGAAATAATATTAAGAGAAACAAATACCTCAGTCATAATAGAATTTAAGGATAATGGCAAAGGAATTGGTATACAGGATTTGCCTCATGTTTTCGATAGATTTTACAGAGCTGATACTGCTAGAGAAGTTAAAGGTTCTAGTGGTTTAGGTCTTGCAATTTCAAAACAAATTATTGAAGGCTTAAATGGACGAATTTGGGCAGTTAGTGAAAACAATCAAGGAGCTTCGATTATTATTTCTTTAAAAAAGGTGAAAAAGGGGAAGTGACAATATGAAAAGAATTTTAATTATTGAAGATGATAAAAGCATATCAGAACTTCAAAAAGACTACTTGGAAATGGGCGGGTATGAGGTTATATGCGCTTTTGATGGTAATTCTGGCTTTGAATATATTAAAAATGAAAGTTTTGATTTAATTATTTTAGATTTAATGCTTCCCGAGAAGGGAGGATTTGACATATTAAGAGAGATATCCGATTCAAAACAAATACCAGTACTTATTGTATCTGCAAAATCTGATGAAGCATTCAAGATCAAGGGATTAAACTTGGGAGCTGACGATTATATAACTAAACCCTTTGGAATGGGTGAACTGGTAGCAAGAGTAAACAGCCATATAAAAACATATGAAAAGTTTAAGCATAGTTCTAAAAAGAAATTGATAACAGTTGGAGAATTAACTATTGATAAACAAGATCACAGAGTCTATGTAGACGATAATGAAGTTCTGTTAACCCAAAAGGAGTTTGAGTTGCTGCTATTTTTAGTAGAAAATCCTAATAGAGTATATGGTAAAGAGGATTTGTTTGAAAGAGTTTGGGGCTATGACTCGTTGTCAGATGCATCGACTATAACTGTGCATATAGCAAGAATAAGAGAAAAGATTGAAACAAATCCTGAAAAACGTCAATATATTGAAACAATATGGGGAGCTGGGTATAGATTTAAAATTTAAAATAAGTAAAATATTTTTAATATTATTAAAATTGTTTATATAGTTTATATTGATTCTTATAATATGGAAGTTGAAGAAAGTTATAATAATAACTTTCAAATAATGTATTAGAAAGGAAATGCAATGTATATTGAATTATATTTAAAAAAAGTGTATACAGTTGCTTATTGGTTGACCGGAGAAGAAGAGATTGCAGAAGAAATAGCTGAACTTGCAATAACGAATACTGCAAAACAATTGGATAAAGATTATAAAGTCACAGCAAGCCTGTTACAATTAACAGTTTTAGAATTACTAAAAATATTTCTCAAGATGCCAAAATCATACTGTAATGATAATTTAAAAGGAATTGAGAAGGCTTTATTAAAACTTAAGCCTTTGAATAGAGCTGTAGTTATTTGGAAAGACGTGTTAGGATATCAGATATCATGTAATATACCTGTATCTGATTGTACCCATGAGGAGCTGGTTAAAGAACTTGTTTACGGAAGAAGAGAGCTAAAGGAGTATATGAAAAATAATTAGGGTAATTAGGGGACGGTTCTTTTTGTTTGATTAATTGGGAAAAAGTTGATACAATAAATCTTATAGGTAGATAAATGCTAAGATAAGCGAGAAGTATAAGGAGTATAGGAATGTATAGGAATAATAAATCACAAAAATTTGCATTATGGGTTCTAATAGTTATCGCTATAGCCATTCTCATAGTTATTGTAGTATTAATAACTAACTCAAAATCAAATGATGAAACTTGGGATTTGAGACCGATGATTATGGTTAACGGAGAGCTATATCTTGATACAGGAAAAGAGGTACCTGTTGAAATTGCTGATAGTGCAGTTGTCGGAAAAATCACTTCTTCAGTTGATGCTTCTGAAAAACCAACAGAAGAAGGTCAGACTAACTTTGGTCTCGAAGGTGCAAACTATGCATATTTTGAAGACAATATTGTTGTACTTATAAATAATGAGTGGGTTATTTTTGAGAAAGAAACGGAATTTAGCGAAGTAAAAGTGTATTTAAATAAAGAAAATAATGGTATGTATGAAGAAATCACGATAGAAACAAAAGATAATCAAAAAACATTCCAATGGAGAAACGTAACAAACCCAACATATGTTCCTATTAAATACATAGCTGATGTAAACAATGACAATAAAGATGAAATTATAATAATATTGACAACAGGTTATGGTACCGGTGTACATGTTCAAGATATACACATATTAAATTTAGAAAATTTAACTGAAATTTTTATTGAAGATCCTGTTGAAGCAATAAACAGTGCCGTTACTTCATCAATTATTGCAGATGGAAGCAAAGTTAATGTTGAAGTTAAGTGGGATGATCAAACAATTGAAAAGGCATATGATAAATCATATGCAGGATTGTGGTTTGAAAAGGTTGTATTTGGTTCACATGTAGAATATGAAGTTGAAAACAACAGGATTGTTGCAAAGGTGTCAGGTGCAATATCACCTGCAGGATTTGCTTTTACAGCTGTAGTCTTATATGATGAAAACCTAAAAGTAATAAATATAGAAGTGGTTGATAATGAAGCAAATATTGGAACGGAAGAAGAAACTTACAGTATCAGCTACGAAAAAATAAGTGAGTATTTGAAAGAAGAATCCATTAATGTTTTTTCTCCATATTACGAGCTATTAGATTTTATAATTTCTGATTATAAAGAAGAAGTTGTAAATGGAAATGTAGAAGCTGTTTTCAATTACAAAGTGATAGAAAAAAATTATGATAAGGACCCAGATACAGTTGAGTACATTAAGGAAGCTAAGGAACGAGACGACAAGAATTATCAACAATTATATGATGAATACTTGCAGCCAAAAGAAATGAATTTTTATTTCAAAGCTATTATAGATGAAAATGATAATATAACACTATATAATAAAAATGCAGCTATAGAAACTGACTGGCAAGAAGTGAAGATGTCTGATTTCATTCTGAATACAACTGATAGATAACTAATTATTTGAAAATAAGAGAGATTAGCCAACAAAAAAATAAAAACTGTTGAGGTATACAAAAATATACTTCAACAGTTTTGCTTTTTTTGTAAATAAAAATAGGAAAGTTTCAAATAATAAATTAGTGATTTAATCACCCAAAAAACATGCATATGCCTAGTACAAAAAATTTATAGAAAAAATTAAAGTACTCTCTTTATGTGCTATATTCAAAAATTTATAAAAGTTCTGTCAGTTTTTTATAAAGCAACTATAAAAAAAAATTATAGATAAGCAAGAAATAATAAAAAAATATCTTGACAATAAGCTTACTTCTTGATAATATTTATACAATAATACAATTGATAAGCGCGCTTATTGATATTGTTTATATAATATTTAACCAATATAATAGCGTAAGTAAGTGCATTTATCAATAAAAAGGTGAAGCGACAAAAAAAGCACATATTGTCGATGTCTAAATGTAATATCATAAGGATGCTCACCATGAGATTATAATTGGTAGAATAAGAAGCAACACTAGAAAAAGCAGAAGAATTAGTTAAGAAATATATATAAATTAATATATATTAAACAAAATAAAATATTACAAAGAAAAGAAAAAAACAAGAATAAATAAGAAATAGGAGGAAGAAAATGAGCTTATTACAAGGGAAAAAAGTAATAATAATAGGCGACAGAGATGGAATACCAGGTCCGGCAATAGAAGAATGCGTAAAAAGCGCAGGAGCTGAAGTAATCTTTTCATCGACAGAATGCTTTGTCTGAACTGCCGCAGGAGCAATGGATTTAGAAAATCAAAAGAGGGTAAAAGAATTCGCAGAGAAATTTGGTGCAGAAAACATAGTAGTAGTATTAGGAGCATCAGAAGGCGAAGCATCCGGATTAGCAGCAGAAACAGTAACTAACGGAGACCCAACATTTGCAGGTCCATTGACAGGAGTTCAGTTAGGACTCAGTGTATTCCACGTATGTGAACCAGAAATAAAAAATGAAGTTGATGAATCTATATACGATGAACAAGTAGGTATGATGGAAATGGTATTGGATGTTGATGATATAATATCGGAAATGGCTCCAATCAGAGAAGAGTTTTGTAAATATCTATGATAATGAAAATTTGCTTTGCATTTCTGCGAAGCAAATTTTTTTTTGCTATTAAATGCAATTTAGACGACACTATAAATCTTTCCTATAACACCTGAAACGAGTACTAAAATGCAACAAAGCCTTTGAATTTTAAACGGTGTTGTTGCATTTTTATTTGTATCTTAGTTTTTGAGTAGTTTGATGTTCATGTGATACCTGTATAACAATTTTAAAACGATTAACAGCAAGAAAAAGTGCCTTATAATCTTAAATATCTGGCTAATATTATAAAATTTCATAAAATACATATACGGATAAAAAACTTCTATTGGAATTAGTATTTATTCTGGTATATTATTATTTATATTCCAAAATATGTTTTGTATCTAAAATGAGTATTAGTTTAATAGACAATAACAACTCATTGAAAATACTGGTCGGCTGCGGTTGTTAAAAAAATATCACATAGTGTATTTAAAAGTGTGATATCATAGGCATATTATTTGGAATTGTGAATTTATTAAAGAAAAATAATATTTATTTAATTAACAATAACAAAAGAAAGGAGGAAATGAGAAGTGGAACTTGAACTTTTAACAAAACAAGAGTTGCTTGAGCTTGAAAGAGCACCAAAAACAAAGGCAGAAATTATAAGCGACTATCTTATAGGCTTTTTACCAACAGCAGTAGGCAGTCTATGTCTTCTAGAGTACTATCTTTTGCCTAACTATGAGCTAAATAGCATTACCAACGTATACGGTGTATTTATAGGCATAATTGTTATAACATATTTCTTATATTTTCTGGTGTCGCTTAAAAATAAGGAAGTATTTTATAAGCTAAGACATAAGGCACCCTTTTATTCTTTCGTTTTTTTATTGCTGATTGCTTACGATTTTTTGACGTTGAAAACAGGTATTCTAATGCTTCCATATTTTCCGTGGATAGATCGCGTATTAAATGCAATGATATCTGATTGGAAGTATTTATTAGACTGCGTTAAAAATTCCTTAATTCTTTTATTTACAGGATATTTCTCAGGAGCAATAATTGGATTGGTTACAGGGATTGCTTGTGGATACAGTAAGAAAATTAACTATTGGATATCTCCTTTTATTAAACTTTTAGGACCAATTCCATCAACTACCTGGATTCCAATTGTAATGGTAATTATGTCTTCATTATTTAAAGGAGCTGTATTTATTATTGCTTTAGGGGTTTGGTATTCAGTTACTATTGCAACTATTACAGGCATAAGTAATGTTGAAGTTTCTTATTTTGAAGCTTCAAAAACACTGGGAGCAAATTCAACACAACTTGTATTTGGTATTGCAATTCCACATGCTATGCCTAACATACTCCAAGGCTTGACTCAAGGAATGAGTTCTGCGTGTACATCTTTATTGGTTGCAGAAATGTTGGGGGTTGAATCGGGTCTTGGATGGTACATAACATGGCAAAAATCATGGGCGGAATTCAGCAAAATGTATGGTGCTATTATACTAATTTGCCTGACATTTATTTTGGTGAACCGTGTATTAACAATGATAAAAAAACGTGTACTTAAGTGGCAGGAAGGAGTGATTCAGTAATGACAGAAAGTACTTTAGTGCTGGATAGCGTATCCAAAAGCTTTGCAAGGACAGATATAGATACAATTATTCATGCATTAAATAATATCAACTTAACAGTGCACGAAGGAGAATTCGTCAGTATAGTTGGACCTAGCGGGTGTGGAAAATCAACAATATTAAGATTGATTGCAGGATTAATTGTTCCTACTACAGGTGAAATAAGCCTTAATAACGAAAAGATTGAAGGAGCTAATCCGGATAGAGGGATGGTATTTCAAAAACCTACTTTATTTCCATGGCTAACAGTTAAAGAAAATGTAGCATATAGTTTAAAAGTGCAAAAAAAATTTAAAGCTGCAAAAGAAGAAGTAGATCGCCTGATTTCAAAAGTTGGTCTAGATGAATTTAAAGATTCCTATCCCCATCAATTGTCTGGCGGTATGGCACAACGTGTAGCTTTAATACGTTCCATGATAAATAAACCGAGAGTTTGCTTGTTGGACGAGCCTCTGGGAGCTTTAGATGCCTTTACGAGAATGAACATGCAAGATGAATTATTAGAGATGTGGAAAGAGAATAAACAAATTATGATAATGGTTACTCATGATGTAGATGAGGCTTTATATATGAGCACTAAAGTAGTAGTAATGGCACCGCGCCCCGGAAGAATTAGGAAATGCTTTGATATTAATTTAGGTTATCCCAGAAACAGGTTAAGCAATGACTTTGTTTTTTATCGCAAGGAAATATTAGAAATGCTTAACTTTGGAAAAACAGAAAATTAAAAACAGGAGAGGAATATGAAGAATATGAAAAAAACAGTAGGATTATTATTAACATTTATAGTGTGTGTAAGCGCATTATTTGTAGGTTGTGGAAAAACTGAGAAACCCAGCAGTGTCTCAGAATCTAATGCAGGGCAAAAAGAGCAGGAATCAACTTTATCTGAAGAAGAAGCTTGGAAATTAGAACCTGCTTATGGGCAAACGATTCAAATTGGTTATAATGGCGGACTTTGTACATCTGCACCGGCTGTTGCATTGGCCCAAGGCTTTTTTGAAAAAAATGGTATAAACGCTGAAGTTGTTAAAGTTCAATCAGGTATTGATGCTTTAGGGACAGATAAAATTCAAGTATTTACAAGTCATATTGCAGAGCTGGTAGTGCCTACAGTAAATGGTGTAAATGCTGTATTTACTACAGGAGCACATACTGGGTGTAAATCATTATACGTTCTTAAAGATTCTGATATAAACTCGACCAGCGATTTAATTGATAAAACGGTTGCTATTCCTAATGGAATTGGTGGATCAGACCATAATATTGCATTGAGATTTTTTAATCATGACAATATAGATCCAAATAAAGTTAAGTTTAAACCTGTAGAAACCAGTGCTGTAGTTTTAGCAATGCAGAATGGAGAAATACAAGGTGCCATTCTTTCTGACCAATTTGCAGAAAAATTTATGACAGATGGAACATTAAGAATTGTTCGTTCTCTGACATGGGATGAAGACTTTAAAAATGAACCTTGCTGTATACATGCATTAAATAAAGACTTTGTTAAAAACAATCCTATTACTGCTAAGAAAGTAACACTTTCTATTAAGCAGGCTGCGTATTGGATTGAGGAAAACAAGAACGAAGCTACTCAAGTAATATTTGATAATCAATGGGCATCTGGAGATTTTGAACAAGCTGTTAGGATAATGGAATCTTATAATTTTAAGATTTCAGATGAATATACGGAAAAGGCTTTGATAAGCATTATAAATGACTATAAGAGCTTTGGTTTAATAAATGAAAGTTTGGACACAGATAAAACTTTAGAAACTATTTGGAATCCATTGCTTAAAGGAATTGAAATCCAAGCAGAATAGTAATCAATATTAATTATAACAATTATTAAAGGAGCTATAGGGAAATAGACTCTGAAAAAATCAGTATCCTGAAATGAGAGGATGCTGATTTTTTTGTTTGGAAAATGATAAAAGATTGAAAAGCTGATACAATAAAGCTTATAACAATATATAAAAAAACTTGACAAATCGACCGCATTGGTCTATTGTGAAAATATAGACCAATGCGGTCGATTTATATATTTGCAAGAAAAGGGGATACCATGAAAGATTTTTTTGAAAAATTAGATGAACAAAAAAAGGAACGAATATTGAATGCAGCTATTACAGAGTTTGCCTATAAAAAATATGAGGATGCATCAACGAACAATATTGTAACTGCCGCACAAATTGGAAAAGGAATGTTGTTTCACTATTTTGGCAATAAAAAAAATTTGTATCTTTATTTGTACCGCTATGTAAGGGAAGTTATGGATAAGGAAATTTATAGCCAGATTGATTATGAAAGCAGTGTTTTTCCCATTATTTTAAAGCAATTAGCGAAACTTAAACTGGAAACATTTAAACATCATCCTGGCATAACAGATTTTATAGCACAATGTAATCGTGAAACATCGCCGGAGGTATGTGGCGATATTCAGGATATAAGAAAGGAGAGAAAAGTAAAGCTAAGAGAAGATATTGTTTATAAAAATCTGAATATGGATCTTTTAAAGCCTGAATTCCGAAACCAACAAACAATAAAATTAATACGTTGGGCTCTTGACGGTTATATTGCAGATATTCAAGGCAACTATAAAGGTCAAAACCTCGAAGAGTTTCCGGTTGATGAAATAATGAAAGACTATGATTCATATATGGACATTATTTGTAAAGCGTTTTATCTATAAGCAAAAGGAGGAAAAGAGATGGAAAAATATTTGATTGGTCTAAAAAATAAAAAGGCTCAAGATTTGTCTGTTTCCGGCGGAAAGGGTGCTAGCCTTGCAAGGCTACACGGTATAGATGGTATTCCCGTACCGGACGGGTTTGTTGTTACAGCTCAGTGTTATTCGGAAATTGTTATGGCCCTGCCAGAAATACGACAGCTGTTAGATTCTTTGGCTAAGATTACTGAAGGTAAGACAGATGCTGTCAAACAGCTGAGCATTGAAATAAAAAAGAACATTGAAAATATTGAATTTCCAGCGTTGTTTATTAGTGAATTAAATAAAATTATATCTGATTACGGTGAGTCACATCTATATGCAGTACGTTCAAGTGCAACTGCTGAGGATTTGCCAGGCGCATCTTTTGCAGGGCAGCAGGATACATTTCTAAATGTCTGCACAACAGTTAATATCTGCAATGCAATTGCAAAATGTTGGGCGTCGCTGTTCAACGAAAGAGCTATAGCCTATCGTATCAAAAACGGGTTTGAACATGACAAGGTAACAATTGCTGTTGTGGTTCAGAGAATGGTGGACTCTGAAGTTTCAGGTGTTATGTTCACTGCTGATCCAATGACATCTGATCGCTTTACAACCGTTATTGAAGCTGTCAGAGGATTGGGTGAGGAATTAGTATTAGGACGCAAAAATCCATTTGAGTGGAAACTGCAAGGCGGTAAGCTGCAAAAAACCGGTGATGGTGAAGGAACAGAACCGCTTAAAGAAGAGAGCCTTCTAGAATTGGCGAAAATAGGCCAGCGCATTGAAACTTTTTCCGGTTGTGAACAGGATATTGAATGGTGCTATGCTGATGATAAATTTTATATTGTGCAGGCACGCCCTATTACAACACTGTTTCCTCTGCCCCAAAGTTCGGATGGGTATAAGCATTGTGCAATATCGGTGGGGCATTTGCAAATGATGACCGACACCGTGCTTCCTTTGGGAATTTCAATGCTTCAAAAATCAAATTTCTTTTCTGTAACGGAATTGGGAGCACATATGTTCATGGATATTACTCATGACATTGCTAAGTTTGTGGGGCGAACAAGGGTTTTATCTGAAGCAAAACTTAAAGACCCACTTATGCATGAGGCATTAAAAAAGATATTTGAGAGGAAAGAATATCTCCGTGATATTCCCGACGGTCCTACGGGAGCAATAACAGTGGTTGACAGAGGAGGCTTATTGTCAGGTGCATTCAAAACGTACCGCCGAAATGATGAAACAGACATTGATGCTTATGTAGAGCGGCAAAATGCTGAAATTGAAGCAGTCCGGGATAAACTGGAAAAATTGTCGGGAACGGATGCCATTCAATTTATCATTGATGAACAGGAGCATTTCAGAAAAGTATTGTATGATCCGGCAGGTGCGGGAACTATACTCATGACAATGATGGTTGGACGTTTCATTGATAAATCGGTGGAAAAACTGACAGGTGAAAAAAAGGTCACAAACCGTCTGTCAAAGTCGGTGGAACACAATGTTACATCAGAAATGGGATTAAAGCTCTGTGAGGTGTCAGATGTTGTTAGAAATTATCCGCAGGTCGTTGATTATTTAGAGCAGTCTGGGGAAAATCTTTCTATTGATGAACTGCTTCAAGTGGAAGGAGGTAAGGAGGTTGCTGACAAATTAGAAAAATTTATGTCCGAGTACGGTATGAGATGTACAGGGGAAATTGACATTACTCGTGAGAGATTCCGTGAACGTCCGGGGCAGCTTTCCTCAGCATTAATCAACAACGTCAAAAATTTGCCTACAGGACATGCAATGGACACTTTTTCACGAGGCAAAGAGGAAGCCGAACGTCTTGCAGAGGAGCTGGTTGTAAAAATGGAGTCTAAACATGGCAACCACAAAGCACAGAAACTTCAAAAGCAAATTGAAATATACCGTAAATTTGTCGGTATCAGGGAATATACAAAGTATTTCTGGATGTGCCACTATGATATTTATAAACAAGCAATTATGCGTGAGGTTCACCTCTTAGTTGATAAGGGCGTATTGAGTGAAGCAAGTGATGCTTACTATCTTTCATTGGAAGAATTGATGAAAGTGATAAAAACCGGCAAGGCAGATGCAAATATTATTTATGATCGCAGAAAAGCTTATCAATCCTATCAGGCACTCACACCGCCGCGAATTATTTTCTCTGATGGAGAGGTTCCTCCGGTTTATTATTCATCAAATATCCCGAGTGGTGCTCTTGCAGGTCTCGCTGTATCAAGCGGTATTGTGGAGGGGCGCGCTCGCGTGGTGGAAAGCCTTTCTGACGCACATATTGAAAAGGGAGATATTCTTGTTACAATTTTTACCGACCCAAGCTGGACACCTGTATTTGTATCACTGGCTGGTCTTATTACAGAAATAGGCGGTATGATGTCCCATGGTGCGGTCATCACTCGTGAATACGGTATGCCAGCTGTGGTGGGAGTGGTAGGTGCTACGAAACTAATCAAGGACGGTCAGAGAATACGCTTAAACGGAACGGAAGGGTATATCGAGATTTTAGAAGATAATTAGGTGCATTATGAATAACTCCAGGAAAAAAATAAATAAAAATCTTGTATTGCTTTTGCTTGGCAGAGGGGTGTCCGATATGGGCGCAAGTATACAAATGATAGTTATGCCGTTGTATATTATTGATATGGGTGGTTCAGCTGCCACGGTAGGATTATATTCCTTCCTGTCTCTGGCAACAGTCTTGGCTTACCCGCCGGCCGGCGTTCTGGGAGACAGATTTAACCGAAAATTCATTATGGTGGTGACAGATTTCGCCAGTGCGGGTGTTGTTTTGCTGCTGTTTATATGTTCGTATTTTCACTGGGTGAACCTCTCTATATTATTGATTGCACAAGTGTTAATTGCTGCTTTAAACGGACTTTTTGATCCTGCAACAAAAGGAATGGTGCCTCAAATTGTGGAGCAATCACAACTGACAAAAGTGAACTCCGGTATTTCAGCTCTTAGGACAATATTTGTTCTAATGGGTTCTGCAATAGGATCTATGCTGTATGCCGGTGTAGGAGTTACGGTTTTGTTTTTCTTAAATGGCATATCATTTCTACTGTCAGCATGCAGTGAAATGTTGATTTCATATCATCATGTCAGGAGTGATAAAAACGGGAACAGCACCGGACTGTTGCGGGATTTGATGGATGGAATCAGATTTATCCTGAACAACAAAGTTATTGGAAAGCTGTGTGTGTATTTTTTTGCTACATTTGCCTTAATACAGCCAATTTTCAATGTGGTGATGCCTGTGTTTTTTCGAGGAAGCTTAAGATATTCGGACATGCAGTATGGTTATCTGCAAATGGTTATCATCGTTGGTGCATTATTTGGAAGCATTATTGTAGGAGCATTGTTTGGCAAAAGTGTACAGCTTAGAAAATCATTGACTATAGGTTGTAGCTTGATGACAGGCGTGTTGGTTTTATTTACGGTTCTGTTATTTCCATTCTGTATACAGCTTTTTGGCAATGATACGCTGACCTTCTTTTTATTACTTGCAGCTGTTCTTTGCCTGTTGAGTGCTGTACTCATGCTTATTCATATCCCTGTGCAGACATATATTCAAATAGCTACACCAAATGAATATATGTCACGCATATTTTCAATTGTCGGTATGATAACCAAGGGGGGAATGCCTCTGGGCGGATTGATTTACGGATTAATTCTTGAAAAGATGGAGGTTCATTGGACCATGCTGTTCACCACACTGATGACTATATTGATTTCATTTCTTTTCTTAATATCCCTGTCAAAAATGCAATTAAAAGACAAGTAAGGAGGCAAATATTAACACGAAAAAAATATATAAAAAATATTGAAGCATATAAAAATATACTTCAATATTTTTGTGTTTTTAAAGAAATAAAATGTAACATAAAATCACTAATAAAAGCCGAATTTATTATTAATTAAATATATTAAACAAATATATTAACAAATATATATAGAATTAACATATTTTGTAGGTTATAATAGGATATATATTATTTTAGGGGGCATTTCATGTCAAAGCAATTAAAAGCAGATTTAATGTTGATTCTTATAACTATGTTTTGGGGAGTTTCCTATTATCTTTCTGATGTGAGTCTATCAGATATGGACTCATTTACTTTAAATGCAAATAGATTTCTCATTGCTTTTTTTTCTGTAGTATTGTTTACATTTCCAAAATTAAAAAATATTTCAAAAAATACAATGAAATACAGTCTTATAATTGGTACGGCACTCACCATAGTATACATATGTGCAAACCTGGGCGTTCAGTATACAACTCTGTCAAACACAAGTTTTTTGTGTGGGTTAGCAGTTGTTTTTACTGCCATACTATCCAGTATAATTCATAAGAAAGCGCCTGATAAAAAATTTATACTGGTAATAATTATGACAACTTTGGGAATTTCGCTTTTAACATTAAAGGATAATTTTTCAATTAACTACAGTAACTTATTAGGAGATGCAGCTTCGGTAATATGCGCAATTGTTTATGCAATTGACCTGAATATTACAGAAAAGGCCGTTTCCTTTGAAGACGTTGATCCATTTCAGCTTGGGGTTCTTCAATTGGGAATAACAGGTTTTTTGAGTTTAATACTTGCTTTTATGTTTGAAAAACCGCATTTCCCGACTCAGCCGACCATATGGGGATCAGTGTTGTTTCTTTCATTACTATGTACAGGAGCGGCATTCATATTGCAGGCTATTGCACAGCAATATACTACCGCATCCCATGTAGGTGTTATTTTTTCACTTGAAACGGTATTTGCAGGGATAGTAGCATTTGTGCTTGCAAAAGAAGTTTTGACGGTAAAATCGTACCTTGGAGCGACATTAATGATTTCAAGCATTTTTATAATGGAGATTAATTTTAAAAAATTACTGGAGAAAAGGCGAAATAACATCCAAAGCAACTAAGATTTTATAAAATGGAGGAAGAAAAATTATGAAAAAATTAGGTGAATTTTGTACATGTAGAGACCTAAAGTGCCCGTTACATCCTACAAAACATGATAAAGGGTGCACACCATGCATCAGCAAGAATCTTAGGGCTAAAGAAATTCCAAGTTGTTTCTTTAACCTTGTTGACAATGCTGAGAATAGAGATGGCTATGCATTTAAGGATTTTGCGGAATTAGTATTGAAAAATAGCTGAGCAGATAATTATATATTAATGAAAGAATTACTTGGAATAGATGGAGAAATATAATCCATTTTTATGGTATAAAAATTAATTTGTATAGGTGAACATATGGAGATAAGAAAACTAACTATTAATGATTATGAAGAAATATATGAATTATGGATGTCAACCCCCGGAATGGGTCTGAACGACATAGATGATTCAAAATCAGGTATTGATAAATACCTGAAAAGAAACCCAAATACTTGCTTTGTTGCTGTTGTATCCGGTAAAATTTTAGGAGTGATATTGTCAGGTCACGATGGTCGACGTGGTTATATCCATCATACAGCGGTTTCAATTGCAAATAGAAATAAAGGTATTGGCTCCGCCTTAATTGACACAGCGTTAAAAGCCTTGAAAGACGAGGGCATTCACAAGGTTTCGCTTGTAGTCTTTAAAAATAATGATATTGGAAACACATTTTGGGAGTGCAAAGGGTTTGGTACAAGAGAGGATTTGAATTACAGGAATAAGGCATTAACAGATTTAAAAAGAATAGACACATAAAATCAAGTTCTATGTAAAATTAAAAAAATATAGCTTTGCCAAGCGAAAAGAATCTTTACTAAAACACAAAATTGAGGTACTTTTTATATAGATATTTGTAACACAATTTGGACATGCGAATATACTATGTTGTGTCTTGATAATATTTTCTTATTTACAAAAATTGCAATAAATAAATATAAGGTTTTTAACTGAAAAATTGATACTGAACATATCAATTTTCGCCGTGAGGTACACTAAAAAAATAAAACAGCCCTAAAAATGTCGTTATTAATTGAAAAATAGAGATAAACATTTTCTGCTAAACTTTTAAATTTAGTTAATGTATAAAGCATATTGTTTTGTTAAGTGATTAGCTTTATCAAAACAGGAACTGTTATTAAGGATATTAATGTTGTGGCAGAAACAATTATTGCCGCAAATTCTTTTTCTTTATTAAAACTTTCTGCAAATATGGAAGTCATAGCTGATGCAGGCATCGCAGTCATAATAATTACCGAATAGACAGCTTTTGAGGAGTCCTTTAGCAGCAATGAAATTAAATAAATTATAACTGGAATTATTATTAATTTTATTATTATACTATAATATACAGTCCAGTCTTTCAAGTGTTGCTTTATTTTAACATTGGATAAAATGACACCGATAATGAGCATTGATATTGGTCCTGTCATATTTCCGATGTTCTTAATGCTTAATAGAAGAGGCCCTTTTATTTCAATATTAAGCACCATTATTACAATTCCTGCAACTACAGCAATTATGGACGGATTAAACAACAAATTTATAATTTCTCTTTTTAAATATCCATTTTCTAAATTTCCCCTATAAAGCATAATTCCATAGGTCCACACAAATATTACAAAAAACATATTGAATATGGAACCGTAAATGATACCTTCTGAACCGAATATGGAATTTAAAACCGGAAATCCAACGTAACCTGTATTTACAAATATATTTGCAAAATGAAGTACTGTTTTTTTGTCGCTTTTTACAGGAAACAGCAGAAGATATGAGACAGCTGCCATTATGGCATACGCTCCAATGCTGTAGTAAAAAGTTTTTAATACATTAGATTTGATGGTATCATCATATGTAAACATAAAGGATGATATAATCATAAAGGGCAGTGCTATCTTTATTAAAATATCAGTCAAGCCCTTATTTATCTCGTCTGTTATTATTTTTTTTCTGCTGCCGTAAACTCCTACCAATATAATTATAAAAAGAGAAACAACACTGTTTGTAATAGCTGATATTTCCAAAATAACCCTCCTTTACTTCACTGATGATTATATTATGCAAGAAATTGTAAATGTTTCTTGTGACATTTATTTACTGACTTAAAACCTAAGATGGATTATGGGTAGAAAGGAAACCTACAATTGACAAATTTTAGGCAGAATGATATAATTTTATCGAGTTAGCTCTTGCTAACTTAAAACTAAATTATATTACTTTGTGTTAATAGCGATATAGATGAAAGAAGGTGTTGAAAATAAGTATTTTATCAAGGGAGAAAGATTTATACGGTTCAGAAATTAAAGTTATTGAGCAAAATGAGGAATTTTCTGTGTATAAGATGGAAAGTGACGGTGGTGAAGGAGTTATGACCAGTTATCAAGTATTTCCGGGGATTGAGCTTCTTTATAATGATTTTCATATGGGAAATTGCTTTAACAACAAGCGTCCTTGTTATGATATTATGGAAATTAATCATTGCAGGCAAGGACGTTTTGAATGTGATTTCGATAATGGATCATATGTATATCTGGAGGAAGGAGACCTTTCTGTAAATATGCTAGGCAATAGAACAAAGAACTCATGTTTTCCTCTGGAGCATTATTATGGAGTTTCTGTAGTAATTGATCTTTCGGAAGCTGCAAATTCGATTTCATCTGTGTTAAATGATATATCTATTGATTTATATGGGTTGCGTGATAAACTCTGTTTTAATAACCAGTGTTTTATTATGAGGGCAAAAGATTCGGTAGAACATATTTTTTCTGAGCTTTATACGGTGCCGGACAAGGTTAAATATGGGTATTTTAAACTGAAAGTGTTGGAACTATTATTATTTCTCAGCGTTGTCGATCTATCTGACAATAAGAATGAACGTCAGTATTTTCATAAAAGTCAGGTTGAGATTGTAAAATCTATTAAAGAATACATGATATGTAATTTAGAATATCATTACACATTGAATGAGCTGTCATCTCACTTTTGTATTCCTCTTACTGCTATGAAGCTTTGCTTTAAGGGTGTATACGGGACATCGATATATGCATTTATGCGTTCCTATAGGATGCAGGCTGCCGCTGTATTACTGTGTGAGGGAAAGGAAAGTGTGACTGCTATAGCAAACAAAGTCGGATATATAAATTCAAGTAAATTTGCATTTGCATTTAAACAGGTTATGGGCATGTCTCCATTAGAATATCGTAAAACAAATCATCTTAATGGAGCTATATGTGACTAATTGGAGTAGAAAACAAATAAGGCAAAGGGTATAATCTATCAGTAGAGAGGATTAATGTGCCAGAAGGGCGTTTTTCTTAATACATAGGTTAGCAAATGCTAACCTAATTATTTGTATAGATTGGAGAGTATAAATGAATAAGAATATTTTGCAATATATTATGAAAAAGGGAGCTGAAATTGCTATGACACTTCTTTTTGTAACCTTACTTTCATTTTTATTGATGAGACTTTCTCCTGTCGACCCGGCAACTGCTTATGCTAAAAGAAATAATCCTGTAGTTACAGAAGAGCAGATTCAATCTGCAAGAATCGAATTGGGGCTTGATAAACCGCTCATGATTCAATATGTGACGTGGATAAAAAACGCTTTGAAATTAGATTTTGGTGTATCACTTAGAAGTGGATATCCTGTTGTTGAGGAAATTGGAAAGGTATTGCCTGTGACACTTTGTGTAGTTCTGCTGTCTGCTTTAGTAATGTCAATAGGGATTCTTGTATTTGGATGTTTGAATTTTTTTCTCAGAAACAATATATTTGGGTATTTGCTGACATTTGTCTACATCATAGGTATATCTGTTCCGCCTTTCTACATTGCAAGTGTGTATATTGATGTTTTCGCACTAAAGTTTAAGTTGATGTCAGTAGCAGGAAACACTGGACTTGTGCGTTATTTACCTCCTGCACTTTGCCTATCAATTTTGGGAATTGCTATTTATTCGCAACTTTTAGCTAAGCGTATAGAGAAGGAGATGAATGAAGATTATGCGTTTTATGCCCGTTGCAGAGGATTGAAAGACAGCAGGATACTGATGTTCCATGCTTTACCTCATGCAATAACTGCAATAATACCTAGCTTTCTTCAAATGTTGGGACTGTTTATGGCTGGTGCGGTAATAGTAGAAAGTGTGTTTTCTCTTCCCGGAATAGGGCATTTAATCATTGACAGTGTAATAGAGCGTGACTCACCTATGATACATGCAGAAGTGTTGGTATTGGCATTTTCTTTTGTTGTATTTAACATTTTGTCAGACATTATACAAAGATGCATCCAAAAAGATAAAATTGAAAAGGAGATGGACGTTCTATGAAAAGAATAAAACATATGTTGCTGCTTGGTATACCCATAGTTGTTCTTCTTTTTTGTACTTTTGGTTATATGTTTGCAGTTAATGATCCAAATCATGTTGACTTAACTGCTAAATTAATAAAACCTTGCAGTGAATACCCATTTGGTACGGATCATCTTGGCAGATGTATTTTATCCCGCATTCTTTACGGAGGTAAAACTACTATAGGGATTGTTCTCGTAGGTTCTGCTATTGTGATAATCATTGGCACCTCAATAGGATTGCTGCTTGGGAAAAGAAACGGAGAACAGAATGTCATGGTTGAAAGTGTTCTTAATGCAGTTACAGCGCTTCCACCCATTGCGTATTTGATTATTTTTATTGGTGCATGGGGCAATGGAGTTTTTACTATGCTCACAGCCATTACAGTATCTTTAATTATGAGGCTTATTAAACTTGTGAAAACTGAAACGGAAATTGAATTTGGAAAGGCTTATATAATGTGTGCTGTTGCTTCTGGTGCAAGGCGATATCAATTGTTGTTTGTTCACATATTGCCAAACATTATTAGGGATGTTATTCATTTTGTCTGTATGTCTTGTACAGATATGGTTATGGCCATTGTAGGATTTTCGTTTATAGGATTAGGTCTTGGTGATAATGTAATTGACTGGGGAATAATGGTTTCAGAGGCTCGTGGACTAATCATTATTCGACCTGATATAATTTTGTATCCTGTTTGCTTTATTTTCTTAAGTACACTTTCTTTCAATTTAATTGCAATGGAAGTTGAAAAAAGGAGGGCGGTTCCATGCTTGAAGTAAAAAACTTATCAGTAGAGTCAAAAAATCACAGAAAACTGTTAAATGATATTTCATTTTACATATCCATAGGTGAGGCCATAGGGCTTACGGGTCAAAGCGGCGCGGGAAAAACAACACTTATCAAAAGTGTAATGGGAATGCTTGACAGCACTTGTCGTATGAATTCCGGCAGTATTATTGTTGACGGATTAGATATGGCAAAATTATCACCAGCTAAAAGACGTTCTATGTGCGGGACTACATTAGGATTTATTCCGCAAAATCCAATGACTGCTTTTGATAATCGCATAAAAATCGGAAAGCAGATGGAAGAAACATTTTGCGTGCGCCTAAAAATATCTCGGGAGGAAGCTTTGGGGCTTGCACAGGAAAAACTTAATTATGTCAATTTGATTGATAGCAAAAGAATATTGGAAAGTTATCCGTCACAGCTTTCCGGAGGAATGCTGCAAAGAGTGACTATGTCAATTATCTTAGGGCTTAAACCAAAATACATTCTGGCTGACGAGCCTACATCTGCTTTAGATGAGGAAAACCGAACCTTGTTACTTGAACAGTTGGCTATGCATAATAATGAAGCAGGTATTTTAATGATATCACATGATGTATTTGCACTTAATAAATTATGTCATGAGATTATGGTAATAGAACATGGCGTGATTACTGAAACTGGGTTAATGGAGAAACTATTGAATACGCCTGAGCAAGATTGGACAAAGCGATTTGCCTCTGTCAATACTAGGCAGGACAGGGGGCAGTGGAAATGGAAGGAATTGTAGTTGAGAATGTATCTAAAATTTATGGTCATAACAAGGAATCTTTGTTTACAGCCTTGAGTGACATTGAAATTCATTTACATGGAAGTGAATTTCTGGCTCTTACAGGGGAAAGTGGCTCCGGCAAAAGCACTATTGCGCGACTTATTATAGGATTAGAAAAGCCAACGACGGGTCGCATTTTGCTGGATGGTGAAGACGTGGTTGATTGGAACTACAAAACATGGCGCAACAATAGGAAAAAAATCCAGGCAGTGTTTCAGGATGCATCTGGTACGCTCAATCCCATGTTGTCAGCTTATCGCAATGTTGAACAAGCACTTGTAAACCTTACTGATTTAAACAGAAAACAACGCAAAGAGCGGATATTCAGCCTGATGGAATTAACAAATATGAATATGGGGCTTCTGAAGGTTCCGACAAGACTGTTATCGGGAGGGGAGCAGCGAAGACTGTCGCTGTTGAGAGCGTTATCGATAAGACCTAAATATCTTATATTGGATGAAGTAATCAGCGGATTGGATTTAATTTCTGCTGATGCAGTTATGAAGGTATTGGAAAAATATCATGAAGAGTATGATTGTGCATGTATTTTTGTTACCCATGACAAGATGAGTGCGTATCGTATTTCAGACAGAATACTGGAAATTAGACATGGGAAAATTATACGTGAGGGTGAGAAAACCCAAAGAAAGGAATTGCAAAATGAATGAAAACAAGTGGACAAAATTAATTACAGTCATCGTGTGCATGGTGATGCTTTTATCTTTGATGGCAGGGTGCTCTAATCAGAAAGCAAATAATATGAATGTAACCCAAAATAAAACTTTAACCTTTGCAACAGCGGCTGAACTGACGACCCTTTATCCTCTTAACATGGATCCTCAGAATAACTGTGTCACTAAATTGGTTTATGAAGGACTTGTAACATATGATGAGGGGGAAATTAAACCGCTCCTTGCTGAAACATGGGAATTTAATGAAGATGGAACACAGTTGACACTTCATTTGAAACAGGGAGTTAAATTTCATGACGGCACGGATTTCAACGCGGAAGCAGTAAAGAAAAATTTAGATTATTATCATTTAAGTCCAAATCACAGAATATTGAGAGTGGTTGCAAATATGAATGAGGCAGTAGTGATAGATGAGTACACGTTGACACTGAATTACGATGCGCCATACTTTGCATATCTCAATGACCTTTGTTACCCGGAAGTTCTTGTTATGGTTTCTCCTGATGTAATTGAAGAAGGAAATTATCAAACAATGAAGGCTGTAGTTGGTACAGGACCTTATACATATGCAGAAAACAAGGCAGGGGAATATGCAAGATTTGAAAAAAATGAAAATTACTGGGGAGAGTTACCTTATTATGATGAAGTGATGGTCAAATATATTCATGAATCAGCATCTAGATTACAGGCTCTTCAAAATGGTGAAATTGATATGTTATACGGTAACGTACTGATGTCTTATGACGAATATCAGCAGGCAGCATCTATAAATAACATTAAGGGAGAAATATCTGACGTAAATTCAGAAACAAGAAATTTAGCAGTCAATATCGGAAGCCAAATGCTTTCGGATATAAAAGTTCGTGAGGCGATAGAATATGCCATTGACAAGCAAAGAATTTCTGATGGTTTGACCTATGGGTATGAAGAAGTTGCTGATACATTGTTTGATTCGGACATACCCTATACAGATGTTGAAATGAATATAACCAGAACCTTCGATAAATCAAAAGCAGAAGCCCTATTAGATGAAGCAGGTTGGAAACAAAACAGTACAACAGGTTATCGTGAAAAGGATGGAGTTACTCTAAAATTGCTGTTTACCTATGATTCTGGAGAAGTATTGAATAAAACAATTGCTACAGTAATTAAAAGTCAGCTTGCTGAGGTTGGTATTGACATGGAAACAGTCGGACAGGACATGTACACATGGTGGCAAGAGGGTGTTGCCGGAAATTATGATTTAACAATCTGGTGTACAGAACAGCCATACACCGTTCCGCATAATTTTTTTACTCCTATGCTGGGCTCATCTTGCCATGTTCCGGCAATTGCTGCTTTGGATGATGGAGATGAATTTGTTGCTGCTATCAGTGAGTTTTCAATAACAGATGATAAAAATCGCATAGCCGATATTTTTGATTATCTCATTAATTACAGCAATGATAATGTATTGAACATACCTCTTACTTATATAAAGGATATGATAGTGTACAATACTGATAAAATTTCAGATTATGAATTTACAAGCACTCCTATGTTCTTTGATATCCGTCACATTACAAGTAAATAGATTTTTGTCTGATTGGATTGAAAAAGACCTGTATGGAGTAGAAAAAAAGAAATACAAAGCATATAATTGGGATTGGTTAGTCATTGCTAACTAATCCCATTTTTAATTAACTTAGGAGGTGGTTCATTTGAACAACAACAAAAATGGAATTTCAGAAATTCTTGCTTTTGCAGGAAAATATCGAATATTAACAATTTTAGGCTGTATTCTTTCGGGTGTCAGCGCTATTCTTTCTCTTATGCCTTTTGTATATATTTGGTTTATTGTAAGAGATATTATTGTGGTATTTCCAGATGTATCAGCGGCAACAAATCTTGTATATTATGGTTGGATGACAGTATTTTTTTCTGTCACAAGCATTCTTGTTTATTTCGGAGCTTTGATGTGTACTCATCTATCTGCATTTCGTGTTGCCAGAAATATGAGAAGTAAAGCACTGCATCATATTGTGAAATTACCACTTGGATATTTATCCGGTCAAGGCAGCGGTAAACTTCGTCGGATTATTGATGAAAGCTCCGGACAGACAGAGACTTTTTTGGCACATCAGCTTCCTGATTTAACAGGAGCTTATGTTACACCTGCAGCCATGATTGTATTGCTCTTTACTTTTGACTGGCGTCTTGGCATTATCAGTCTAGTACCAATGGTAATTGCTTTCTTGTTTATGTCAAAGATGGCAGGTGCTTCCATGAAAGACAAAATGGCAGAATATCAAAATGCACTGGAAAACATGAATAACGAAGCGGTTGAATATGTTCGTGGTATTCCCGTTGTTAAGACGTTTCAACAAAGTGTATTTTCTTTTAAAAATTTTCATGATGCAATTATGCAATATAAAAAGTGGGTGGTTGAATACACGATTTCTCTTCGTATACCAATGACGTGTTTTACTGTGTGTATCAATGCAATTTTTGCTTTTTTAATTCCTGCCGGAATTCTTTTAATTTCGTCGGCTGTTAACTATGAGGAATTTTTACTTGATTTCATATTTTATGTTTTATTTACCCCATACTGTACTGTTATGATGACGAGAATTCTGTTTTCAAGTGAAAACTCAATGATTGCCAGGGATGCGGTAGGTCGTGTTAACAGCATACTTAACGAGAAACCGCTTGAAGAACCGATAAAACCTATTACTCCGAAGGATGCCTCTATTACGTTTGATAATGTTACTTTTACTTATAAAGGTGCTAATCAACCTGCACTGAAGAATGTATCATTTCATGTTCCGCAGGGAGCAACCTTCGCTCTTGTGGGACCATCAGGAGGAGGGAAGACAACTGTTGCAAGCCTGATTCCAAGATTTTGGGATGTGGACAGAGGTACTGTTATGGTTGGTGGCGTCGATGTACGTAATATTGCTACAGATGAATTGATGAATCATGTTTCTTTTGTGTTTCAGGATACACATTTATTTAAGAAAAGTTTGCTTGAAAATATACGTTCTGCTAAACCAAATGCTTCAAGGAAGGAAATAATGAGAGCTGCAAAAGCTGCACAATGTGAAGATATTATTGCAAAGATGCCTAATGGAATTGACACCGTGGTTGGTACAAAAGGAGTTTATCTTTCTGGAGGAGAGGCGCAGCGTATTGCCCTTGCCCGCGCTATTTTAAAAGATGCACCTATTATTTTGCTGGATGAAGCTACTGCTTTCGCAGATCCCGAAAATGAGCATCAGATTCAGCTTGCATTTAAAGAATTAACAAAAGGAAAAACTGTACTGATGATTGCTCATAGACTATCTACTGTTCGTAATGCAGACTGCATAATAGTGGTTAAGGATGGAACAATTGTTGAGCAAGGGGCTCATGATGAGATTCTTGCTAAAGAAGGATTATATTCAAAAATGTGGATGGACTATAGGTCTTCTGCAACATGGAAGATAGGAAAGGAGGTTGTTGTCAATGGTTAATTATTTAAAAAAACAATTTGCACTTAGCGAACAAGGCTCAAAAGATTTGCTTAAAGCAATTTTAGCCTGCACTCTCACTGATATAAGTTTGATGTTTCCTGTAGGAGTGTTGTATATGCTGCTGAAGAATTTTGCTTCTCCACTTTTGGGAGGGAAGTTTATAGAACCTAATATTTGGTTCTATATTGGTGCTTCTGTGTTACTGCTGGCAATACTTTTCGTATTGGAATATATTCAATATAACAGAACATTTCTTGCATCTTATCAGGAAAGTGCTGATAAACGAATTTCTCTTGCGGAACAACTGCGTAAGATACCTCTTTCCTTCTTTGGCAAACGGGATTTATCTGACCTGACAACTACCATTATGGCAGACTGTGCGGGTCTTGAACAGGCATTCTCCCACTATATACCGGAATTTATAGCTGCAGTAATATCTATAGTATTTGTGAGCATTGGAATTTTTGTTGTAGATTGGAGAATGGCGCTTGCTCTTTTATGGGTAGTTCCTGTTGCCTTTTTCATCACCATAGGAGGTAAGTCTCATCAGGACAAAATCAATTCTATAAATAAGAACTCACAGCTTAATCGTGCTGATGCTATTCAAGAATGTATTGAAACGGTAAGAGAAATAAAAGCAAATAATCAAACTGAAAAATACCTTTCTGAATTAGATGATAAACTTAAATTTTCTGAAAAAATTAGCATTAAAGCAGAACTGCATGTTGCAATGTTTGTTGTTTCTGCTCAGATGATTCTACGTGTTGGTGTCGCAACATTGGTTTTAACGGGAACGGTTCTCTTAATTAAAGGGCAGACAGATTTTTTAACACTTTTATTGTTTTTGATAGCTGCATCAAGAGTGTTTGATCCTTTGTCAGCTTCACTGATAAGTCTTGCTGCAATGTTTAATTCTCTGCTTCAGATAGATCGCATGAAAAAGATAGAGGAACAGCCAATTCAAACAGGAGCAGAATCCGTAAGATACAATGGCTATGATATTAGCTTTAAAAATGTTGGCTTTGCATACAATGACGGTGAAACTGTATTAAATGATGTATCTTTTACAGCTAAACAAGGTGAGATAACTGCACTTGTGGGACCGTCAGGCGGAGGTAAAAGTACAGCTGCAAAACTGGCAGCACGGTTCTGGGATGTTACAGAGGGTAAAATTACACTTGGCGGAATTGATATAACAGGAGTTGAGCCGGAAGCATTTTTAAGAAATTTCTCAATTGTCTTTCAAGATGTAGTTCTTTTTAACAACACTGTGATGGAGAACATTCGACTTGGAAAGAGAAATGCCACTGACAAAGAAGTTTTGGAGGCTGCAAAAGCCGCACAATGCGATGAATTTGTAAAAAAAATGCCACAAGGGTATAAAACAATAATTGGTGAAAATGGATCTACCCTTTCCGGCGGGGAAAGACAGAGAATTTCAATTGCAAGAGCATTGCTAAAAGATGCTCCGGTAATTTTGCTTGATGAAGCAACTGCCTCTTTAGATGTAGAGAATGAATCATATATTCAAGCAGCTCTTGCTCATTTATTAAAGGATAAAACTGTTTTAGTAATTGCACATCGAATGAGAACAATAGCAGGAGCGGATAAAATTGTGGTTTTGGAAAATGGAAATGTGGCTGAACAAGGAACACATGAAGAACTCATAGCTAATGAGGGACTTTATAACAGGTTATGGTCAATACAAACCCAGGCAAGCGAGTGGGCAATATAACAAATGTTGATTTAATTATGATGCTTTTCATGCTGATAAATTAGAAGATTTATATAAAACCAATTAGAATAAATAAAAATTGTTCTAATTGGTTTTTGTGATGTAACCTTATTTACAATAAAATTTTGTTTAGGAACGATTAAGTCGGTGATAAATTGTATAGTTTTTCAGAATAAACGGGATAATTTCAATAATTATCTCGTTTTTTTACTCCAAAGATGAAGCGGCCTCAACTAGAGCAAGCTAAGTAGCAACTTTTTCACATTATTGCCTGCATAGTATGAAAAAGTATTATAATTGCAAGGAAAACATTGCCATTTGTTATTGGAACAAAACCAGTCGTTATGCTATAATATTTTTGTCAATTCCATTATTATTTTAAAGAAAATTGCTGAGAAAGAATGCAGACATCAACGTGAATTACATATAAAACTTTTATTGTTAGAGAGGGAAATTAACATGAATAAGAAAAAAATTGTCTTTGTAAGTCATTGCATTATAAATACTGCGTCTAAGGTTATGAAATACAATGAGGATATAGATACGCAGGAAGAATCTGTACGAAAACAATTCCTTATGGAATCTATTGAAAATAACATACATTTTATACAGCTTCCTTGCCCAGAGTTCACATTGTATGGTTCCAACAGATGGGGACATACTAAAGATCAATTTGATAATCCCTTTTTTCGAGATCATTGCAAGAACATATTGACTCCAATTATTCAACAGATGAGGGAATATTATAAAGAAAAAGATAAATTTGAGATACTGGGTATTGTTGGAATTAACGGAAGTCCTAGCTGTGGAGTAACTTTTACCTGTAACGGCAAGTGGGGCGGAGAATTTTCTGGAAATAAAAATATCATAGCTACGTTACAAACAATACAAAAAAAACAAGATAAAGGTGTTATGTTTGAGATATTGGAGGAAATGCTGATAAAAGAAAAGATGGATATTAAAATTATAGGATTAAATCCACTAGATCTTCACGAATTATTTGAATTAATCAGAGTGTAATATGAATATAAAATTAGAGAATGTTTCAAAAAAATTTAATGGTGTTTTAGCTGTTGATAACCTTAATATAGAAATTCTTGACGGAGAGTTGATATGTCTATTAGGGCCAAGTGGATGTGGAAAAAGCACAACAATTTCTATGATTGCAGGGTTAGAAAAAGTATCAAATGGAAATATTTATTTTGATGGTGTAAACGTAAATGATGTACAAGCTGAGAATCGCGACATAGGCATGGTTTTTCAAAATTATGCATTATATCCCCATATGACGGTTTTAGAAAACATAATGTTTCCTCTTAAGATGCGAAAGTATAAAAAATCTTTAATAAAGGAAAAAGCTCTACAATTTGCTGAACTAATGCAAATTACAGAACTTAAAAACCGTAAGCCAAACCAATTGTCAGGAGGACAACAGCAGCGTGTTGCCATTGCAAGGGCTTTGGTTAAGGAACCTAAAATATTGCTGTTAGATGAACCTTTGTCAAATTTAGATGCGAGATTGCGTATTGAACTAAGAGATGAAATCCGCAATTTACAACAAAAATTAAAAATTACAACAATTTTTGTTACACATGACCAAGAGGAAGCAATGAGTATTTCAGATAGGATATTATTGATGAATAAAGGTGTAAGTCAGCAATATTCCAGCACAATGGAAATGTATATGAAACCAAATAACAAGTTTGTAGCCGGATTTTTAGGTAATCCTCCTATGAATTTTTTATCAGGATACTATGAGGAAAAAACGAAGCAGTTATATTTACAGGAAGGTAATAAACAAATACCTCTCCCAACAGATAAGCTAAATAAGAGAAAAGGTATTTGTTTTGGAAATGTAATTATTGGAATACGTCCAGAGGATTTTTGTATTGTGAAAGATACAGGAGATCTGGTAGGAGAAATTAGGGGAATTCAAACATTAGGCAAAGAGGTTTATCTTAAAATAGATATTTGCGGGACTTATGTTACAGCTTGTGTCAGTTGGGATAAAGATTATTGTATGAATGAAAAAGTTTTATTGGGAATAAAAAAAATACATATTTTTAATAAATAAAAATAGAGGGTAAGGTAAAAATTTTATGAAGAAATATTTAAAAAATAATAATCTTCGTGCTTTTTTATATTTATTACCTGCAATGATGATTATTGGAGTATTTCAATTTTATCCAATTTTCAAAACATTGGCTATGGGGTTTTATACTAAGTTTGATTATTTGACAAATGATGTTTATGAAGTTGGTCTTGATAATTTTATTTATGTTTTGACAGATGCAGACTTTATTTTAGCAATGAAAAATACTTGTATTTTTGTATTTTTTTCAGCACCTTTAGGTATTTTTGTAGCTTTAATATTTGCAGTTATTTTGAATTCTAATATTTATTTGAAAAAATTTTTTTGCAGTGTTTATTTCATGCCATTTGTAACGTCAACTGTAGCAGTTTCTATTGTTTGGAGTTGGATTCTCAACATGGATTACGGTTTGCTTAATGCATTTTTATCTATTTTTGGTTTGGCTAAGATAGCATGGCTTACAGATGCAAATATGACTATTCCAATTTTAATTGCACTTAGCATTTGGAAAGGTCTTGGATATAAAATAATTATTATTCTTGCCGGTTTGCAAAGTATTGATGAACAGCTTTACTCCTCGGCTCGTATTGATGGTGCTAATGAGTATAATAGGCTTTTACGTATTACTATTCCTCTGCTTAAGCCATCATTAATATTTTTATCCGTTACATCTATTATTAGTGCGTTTAAAATATTTGATGAAGTGTATGTTATGTATGGTCAACGACCGGGACCTTTAAAAAGTGGTATGACTATTGTGTACTATATTTTTGATAAATTTTACAGACATTGGGAGTTTGCCAATGCATCAGCTGCAGCATTTATCTTGTTTTTAGTTATTTTAATATTTACTGTATTACAATTTATTTTTACTTTTCATAGAGAAAAGAGGTATAAAGAATGAAGAAGCATATTACTATAACAAAATTAATTTCTTATACTATTTTATTTATAGGTTCTGTTTCTATCCTTGTACCGTTTATTTGGATGATTCTCACATCTGTAAAGCCATCAAATGAAGTATTACAAATGCCTCCAAAATGGATTCCATCAAAATTTTTATGGGGGAATTATGCAGAAGCATATAAAGCAATATCTTTTGGACAGTACTTTTTTAATAGTGTATTTGTGGCTATATGCGTTACAACCGGAGAACTTATAACAACTATACTTGCGGCCTTTGCTTTTAGTAATATTAACTTTAAATTCAAACATATTATTTTCATTATTTTGATTTCTACGATGATGGTACCAAGTGAAATATTATTAGTTCCCAATTATGTAACTTTGAGTGAATTTGGATGGATAAATAGCTATAAAGCATTAATAATTCCTTGGTGCGCAAGTATTTTTTCTATATTTTTACTGAGACAACAGTTTTTAAAAATTCCTGATTCATATTATAAGGCTGCTAAAATGGATGGATGCTCTGACTTTAGGTACTTATTTACTATTATGGTTCCTATGTCAATACCTACGTTAATGTCTATATCAATTTTAAAATTTATTAACTGTTGGAATTCTTATATGTGGCCTTTAATTGTAACTAATTCAACAAAAATGCGTACGTTGCCTGTTGCACTGGCTGCCTTTTCTACAGAGGCAGGAACAAAGTATAATATGTTGATGGCTTTTTCAGCAATGATTATTATACCAATTTTAGTTGTGTATTTTTTCACACAAAAGTATATTATCAAAGGGATTAGTAAGGCTGGATTAAAAGGATAATTCATATAAATTTCAAGGATTTTTTCTTGATATATATTTATTATAAAATTATTAAGCGGGAGGATTTAAATGAAAAAAAGAATTACATTATTTATTTTAGCAATAGTTATGGTAGCATCAATTTTTACTGGATGTTCTAAAGAAGTACCAAAGACAGAAGAAACTGATGCAGAAACAAATGAAAGTGTAGAAACACAAGCAGAGGAAGAGTCTTTGAATACCAAAGTCACAGAACCTGTGGAAATTTCATTTTGGCATGCAATGAGTGGTGCAAATGAAGAGGCTATAAAAAAAATCACTGATGATTTTATGGCAGAAAATAAAAATATAAAGGTAACATTGATGAATCAAGGCAAATATACGGACTTATTTGATAAATTAATGGCTTCTGCAAAGGCAAATCAATTGCCGACAATAGCTCAAATTTATTCTAATCGCCTTTCATGGTATGTTTCTAAGGATTTGGTGGAAGATTTGTCTCCATACATGGAAGATGAAAAAACAGGGTTTACACAAGCTGATTTTGATGATATTCCATCAATGTTTTTTGATGATGGAATATGGGATAATAAACAATATGCTATTCCTTTCAATAAAAGCCAAATGGTTTTGTATTATAATGAAGGCATGTTAAAAGATGCAGGTATTGAAGTACCTAAAACTTGGGAAGAATGGACTGAAGCGTCTAAGAAATTAACTGTAGATAAAGATAATGATGGTCAACCAGAGGTTTATGGAACTGTTTTTGCAAATAATTTATCTACAGATATTATACCTTGGTTTAAACAAGCAGGAGGTACTACAATAGACAGAGAAACAGAAGAGCTGTTATTTGATTCAGATGCAGCAAAAGAAGCAGTGACATTTTTAAATGATATGATTCAATCTAAGACAGCAAGGCTCGCAGGCGATGATAATAATGCAAATGTTCCATTGCAGCAAGGACGAGCTGCAATGTGTGTTGCATCAACATCTGCACTACCATATATTGAAAGTGATACAATGGAAGGTATAAAAATTAATTGTGCAGCACTTCCTGCACATAAAACAAATGATCAATTATTTTACGGAACAAATGTAACTGTATTTAACACTTCTACAGATATGGAAAAACAAGCAGCTTGGGAATATATTAAATTTCTGACAAACACAAAAAATACAGCATATTTTGCATCTCAAACAGGCTATATTCCTGTAAGAAAGTCAGCACAGGAAGATCCTGTATTTAAAGCGGTATTAGAAGAAAAGCCAATGAAGAAAATACCATTTGAAAATATGGACAACGGATTCCAAGGAGAAAGACAAATAGGAGAAATAAATGCAATGGATGCTCTTGGAGATCAACTGGATTTAGTTTTTAGTGGTAAAAAAGATATTGAAACGGCTCTAAAAGATGCAAAAATAAACGGTACAAAAGCAATGGAAGAAGCAAGAAATAACTAATTTAAATTTGAAAGCATAGAGATAATTTCTACTAAGAAATATCTCTTTTGTTTTATAATTTTTTAGGTAAATATTATGACACAATTATTTTGTAATGGGTAAATTATTTCGTTGAGCAGAATTATATTATATAAGGGATTATTTGTTTTTGTTAATTGAAAGTTATGGTATAATTTAGTTGAAGCAAAGTTATGAAAAAATTTTGATACATTTTCTTCATAGTTAATATGTAGTATATATATTTGTATGCTTTTTTACATGAAAGTATAATCCAAAAATTGATAAAAAAGATCTGCAAAAAAGTATGCTAAAATTTGGTCATATAATATATAAAGTACACACCAAAATTGATAAATTAGAAAGGATTAATAATATGTTTGAACTTAAAGTTACATTAGGTGATATTACAAAAGTAGAGGCAGACGCAATTGTTAATGCTGCGAATAATTCATTATTAGGAGGTGGAGGAGTGGATGGTGCCATCCATCGTGTGGCTGGACCCCACCTTTTGGAGGAATGCCGATTACTTGGGGGATGTGATACTGGACATGCCAAAATAACAAAAGGATATAATTTACCTTCGAAATTTGTTATTCATACAGTAGGTCCAATTTGGTACGGTGGAAATAGAGGAGAGGAAAGTTTGTTAGCAAATTGCTATTTAAATAGTTTAATATTAGCAGAAGAGCATAATTGCAGACATGTTGCGTTTCCATCCATTAGCACAGGCGCATATCATTTTCCGTTAGAACTGGCTTCTGTAATTGCAGTTAAAAATATATTAGAGTATTGTAATGATAGGCATATTATAGATATAGTTGAAATAGTATGTTTTGATGATAAGACACAGGAATATTACTTTAGAGCATTAAAAGAGTGTGGGAAATAATTATATACCCATTATTGGATGGGAAATAATCAAAATACGACAAAATTTTCATTTCAAATTTGTGGAACATTTCTTTGATTTATGTGTCTAATATAGTAAAGTCTTAAAGTTTATTTTTTCAAAAAATAATATGTAACAATATCAATTAATTTAACAAGTTTTAATTGAGAATTTAGGAGGTATGATATGGCAAAGTACGAAGAGATGATTACAGGTCAATTTGAGGAAGTAGTTAATTATTTACAAAGAGATATTGAGGATAGTGGAATAACTATGAATTTAGTGGATGAAAGCAACTTTAATTCTGGAGATACAAATATTGCAGTTCGAGTATATGATAAATATTTTATGAGAAATGGAAACAGAGCGAGCTTAAGTTTGACTGTGGTTGGTCATGGAAGTAATATTTTTATATCCGCAATTGGGGCTGGCGGAGGTCAAGGCGTTTTTTTTAACTTTAGTCTTGGAGCTGAAGGGGAAATGGTGGACGTAGTAAGGAATAGTATTGCGAATCATAGGCTTGCTTGATAAAGGAGGAACAACTTAATGTTAATTGGACTTATGAGAGGAATAGGGAATATTTATTATTTTACATGGTTTATTTGGCCTTTTGTGTTTGTTTTTTCATTAGTAGATGCAATTGCTTCTTCAGTAAAAGGTGATGAATTGTCTCCCAAATCTTCTATATGGGCATCAGTTTCACTATTGATAATCCTTGCAGGGGTTACAGCAAATTATTTCTAATAAGGATGAATTAATAAAATACGCAGCACAACAAAGAAGATATTTAATTTTAGAATAAATTATAATGTGATGTTACTTCAAAAGATGTTTCATCAAACATAAAATATAAAAATTAGTACAAATATAGATATCGCATGTAAATTTTTCTGGTATTATACCTAATAAAAACTCCAGATAATATATGTAATCACATCATGGGTTTTTATTAGGTATAATATTTTCCGCTAACACTTAATTTATTTCAATTTGCGCCCACTTTTCTCCTACAGGAATAATTTCAGTATTATAAATTAGTTCAATAGGGTTTTTAAAAATAGGACCATCATAAACAACTGTGTGATATTCACCGTTTTCACCGCATGCGTCTGCACCATAACTTTCTATTTCTTTTATTAATGGGATAGTTAAGTCCTGTCCCAAAAATTTGGTATCTAACATTGTTGTATTCACGACTATTATTTTAGCTTTAAATCCTAAAGTAATAAATTTTTCTACAATTTCTTTTCTGTTCAATTTCCATAGAGGTAGAACGGCTTTAATAGATGATTTTTCACAAACCATTTCTTCCCAATGACGGTGTTCTTCTAAATCTATGTCACCGAAAATTCCATAGTCTATGCCTTGTTCTTTAAATAATTTGATATGATTTACAAAAGAACTTTCGTATTCATCGAATTTTGCTCTAACTATTACGTTTTCAATTCCTATTGATTCTGCTTGCTTCCTGAAAATTTGTTCGTTCAATCTGTGGGCTGAACTTATTTCGTTTTCTGAGCTGAACATAGTCAGCAACTTCTCAGGTTTATATCCTTTTTCTAATGCACTATATAAAGCTAGGCAGGAATCCTTTCCTCCACTCCATGAAACAAAACATTTTTTATTCAAATTATCACCTGCTTTCAATATTAATTTATATTTTAAACTAGATCTTTATAGTATTGTACTATAAATTATTGCTACTTCAAATATAATTATTTTTATTAGTGGTGTTTTTGTGAAGTTTTAGATTTTGCCCCTGTTTTTTAAAAATTTTCTTACAAAATAAAACATCGGTTGACTTAAATCAACCGATGTTTATCATTAAATTCAATTTTGATAATTTTAACTATTTAATATATTAGTTAGTAAACATTTGTGTCCAATAAGGTGTTCTGTTTGAATTTACAGCATATCCAACACCTATTTTTGAGAAGTTAGTTGACATAATATTTGCTCTGTGTCCAGGAGAATTCATCCATGCTGTCACAACTTCCTGAGGTGTTCTTTGACCTGATGCAATATTTTCACCCCATGCAGACCATTTAACACCATATTTTGTTAACATATCTCCGGCACTGCCATAAGTTGGTGATTGATGTGCAAAGTAATTGTTAGTTGCCATATCTGCAGATTTCATTCTTGCAATATTAGATATGGATGTATCAAGGGTAAGTGAAGACAACCCAGCTTTTTGTCTTTCAACATTCACAAGTTCTACTACTTTTTGCTCATATGAAGATACTGACGAAGGAACTGTTGTGTCGCTTTGGTCCTCTTGTTGAGGTTTAGCTGGTTTTTCAGTTGGTGTTTGATGTTTAGTTGGTTTTTCAGCTGGTTGTTTAGTGTCTGTAGGGAAAGTTGCTTTATTATTCAATATTGATTTCCAATCTATTGAATTTAAGTCTAATGTTTTTCCATTTACAGTTACTTTTGCTATGTCAGCTGTTCCACTACCTAAATCACTTATGTAATTTTTCAAGCTGTTAAAATCATAGTTTTTAAAATTAGATTTTGTACATGTTGTTGCAGCAAATACTGATGTTGATGATAAAGTCAATGTTGCTGCTAAAGTTAATGCTAATATTTTCTTTTTCATAATTCACTCCTATTTAGTCTTAGATTTTTTGGAAGTAAGTTTTTACTCCTAACTTCTTTTGAAACTTTAGAACTTGTTAATGAGCTTTCGTCATGATAGAATTATAGCATGTACTTTTTTTCTTTTAAACCCTCAATAACTTGCTTAAATGGCAAACAAGACAATAATATTACACGATTTTTCATAAAAATAAAAATATTACAATAATATTACAGATTTAAAGAATTTAGTTAAGGATTACGTAAGAATTTGTTAATAATATTCACAAAATATGTATATTTTGTTTATTGTTAACTGATTATTATAAGAAATAATAAATTTAAACATCATAATAGTTAAGTTTTATTATTCTTAACACCATTATACACCGACAATAATGGTGTTAAATGACAGTCTTGTTACAACTGTAAAGATTATGCCTATATAAGTACATCTACATCACGAAAAGTACCGTTACACCTATAACTGATATAATGGCACCAATAATCTCTTTCGGGGAAATTTTCTCTTTTAAAATAAATATTGATAAAGGAATAATAAGAACAGGGACTATTGAAGTAATTGTAGAAGCCACACCTGTTGTTGTATATTGAATAGCCAAAAGGTTAAAGGATACGCCCAGAAAAGGACCAAATAATGACCCCAGTGTTATATACTTCATTGCTTCTGTGTTTTTTATAGCTTCTTTTAACTTGTCCCATCTTTTCATAAATATAAAAACTACAGTAAATCCAATAATACCAGATAATATTCGTATTTGAGTGGCTGCAAAGGGGTCATAATTTCCCATACCTATTTTGCTAAGAATTAATCCCAATGATTGTCCAAGTGCGCCTATAAAGGCATAGGTAATACCTTTAATAGATCGGGTAAATTTAAAACTTTTACCCTCAGGATTTTTAACCAATACTACAAAGCAAATGCCTAAAATTGTTATAGCCATACCTATAAAATTTGAAAGTGAAATAACTTCTTTCATAGTTATAAAACCTAAAAGAGCAGTGATGGGAGGCACCAGTGCCATGATAAGCATAGATATTCTTGATCCAATTTCTACATATGCTTGAAACAGGAACAAATCTCCAATAACAAATCCTACAATGCCAGATGCACTAAGCCAAATCCATGCATTTGCAGTTGCGTCAAGAGGTAGAATCATCCCTCTCGTAAAGGATGTAAATAAACTAATTAATATAAATCCTACTATTAATCTTATGTAATTTACAGATAAAGAACCAACTTTTTTTCCTGCTAATTCAAAAGAAATAGCGGTAAAAGTCCAAAATATTGCAGTAATAAGCGCATATATTTCACCATAATGTGATTGAATCATCTTGCTTCCTCCATAATCAGTCAGTTTAAATTTAGAATTATTGTTGTAATACTAATTACACGGTTCCTTTGGATATTATATTACGCATACTCTAACATATCAACAAGTATTTTATTTTATGGCTGTATTATAAAAATCTATGAGTTTTCTTTAAGTAATGATTTATTTACATAAGCAAATTTTATTTTATTAATTTGAAAATTATGGTATAATAAATACACAGAAGAAACAAAGGTCGATACCTTTGCCTGATATGTATTTATTGAATCGTTGTGATGCAAGCCGTTTTCTGGCTTGCTTTATGATATAATATAATTGGGAAAATATATAAAATCAAGTTAAGGTTTTAATATAAAAAATATTTTTAATGAGGAGAATTTATTGATGGATGAAATTGTGATTAGAGGAGTAAAAAAAGAGTATTTGGATAAAATTGCAGCAATTGAAACAGAATGCTTTCCAGCTGCTGAAGCAGCATCTAAACAAACTATTGAGGAACGAATAGATACATTTCCAAAATCTTTTTTTGTAGCTGAAAAAGATGGAGAAATAGTTGGATTTATTAATGGATGTGCAACGAATAGCCCTGTTATCTATGATGCATTATATCATGATGCCAGCCACCACATACCAGATGGGGAAAGCTTAGCAGTGTTTGGTCTCGACGTTTTACCTGAACATCAAAGGCAAGGTATTGCAGCAAAATTAATGAAACATTATATTGAAACAGCCAGAAATGATGGTCGTAAAAGAGTTATTTTGACTTGCAAGGATGGACTTGTTCATTACTATGAATATTTTGGTTTTATAAACAATGGTATTTCGGAATCAACACACGGTGGAGCACAATGGTTTAATATGACGCTTGAACTATAGGTTAATGAAAGCCATTGAAATGAAAATCGAAAAAAGTCGATAGGTGGATTCTTGAAAACATTTTAACATAAATTAGTTATAATCCATCCGAAACAAATTAAGCATGACAAAATGATGCATGCTTAATTTTAATATTTAATTAGAACCTGATAGTCTTAGGTTCGACTGTAAATGAATATATGGTTGCGGTTACATCCTTTAAGTATAGAACTTCAGTGTTGCCATCATCAGCGGCATACATAGATTTCAAAGAAGGGTTAGCATCTAGCATATGTTGTTTTGCTTCTAACCTATCATCTTCAATAACTGACGCCTCAATTCGAATCCAGGAGTTATTATTTTCCATTCCGCAAATTTCAACTTTTGGATTTGTTTTCATTTGTGCTGAAACTTTTTTAATCTTGCCAGTTTGAATATAAAGCTTATCTTCAAAAACATCTATTGCGCCAAAAGGTCGTACTCTTGGCTGATCACCTTCCACAGTTGCCAAATAAAAAGCACCACAATTTTTCAGATATTCAAAAACTTCGTTCATAATCATTGCTCCTTTGTTATTTTTATTGTATTATAATTATATCATGTGTAATAGTTAATACAAGTACGATATTTTTAGATAGTTAATGGTATTTTAATAATAATGGTTTTAAAGTAAAAAAAGTTTAATTTTTTCAAGAAATAAAGTTTCATAAATTTGCATTTTGTAGTATGATATATAAAAAATCGGATTATGAAATATTTAATGGCATGAAATTAGTTACTAACATAAAAATTTCAATACACTACTTAAATATTATTAAAAATTTGCAATATGAAACATTACAGAGAGGACGTATCAGTATGAATTACAAAATGAAATATGGAAGAGAAAAGGTTGAAGTGAATGTACCGGATGAAGATTTACTTGGAATAATCGAGAGTAATGCTATGGATGATAATAGAACGGAGGAGGAGGTAATTCTAGACGCTTTAGAAAATCCTATTGATAGTGCAAAACTTTCAGAAATAGTAAAACCGGGAGAGCGTGTATGCCTAGTTATTTCGGATATAACAAGAGCTTGGCAGAAGATGGGTACTTACCTTTACTATATAGTTGAAGAACTCAATAAAGGTGGAGTTAAAGATGAGGATATTATATTTATATCTGCTACAGGCTCTCACAGAAAGCAAAGTGAGGAAGAGCACAAAGTACTATTGGGAGAAAAGCTTGCAGATAGATTCAAAGTTATTGACCATGTATGTACTGATGAAGATAATCTGGTATATCTGGGTGAAACAAGTTATGGAACCCCGGTGAAGATAAATAAAATGGCTATGGAATGTGACCATATAGTTATTACCGGAGCAATAGTTTTTCATTTGTTAGCCGGATGGGGCGGAGGGAAAAAATCCATACTCCCCGGCATAGCAGGTTATGAAACCATAATGAAAAACCATTCGATGTCATTAAGCCCTGAAATGGGAAGCGGATCAAATCCAGAAACTAAAAGTGGTAAGGTGGTAAACAATCCAATACATGAAGATATGCTTGAAGCAGTGAGTTTTGTTAATCCTTCTTTCTTGTTTAATGTAATCATGGGTTCTGACGGTAACATAGCTCAGGCTGTAGCTGGAAACTATATTAAGGCTCACGAAAAGGGCTGCGAAATAGTTAATAAAATAGATGGGATATCAATTAGCGAGAAAGCTGATATGGTAATAGCAACTGCAGGAGGATACCCAAAGGATATAAACTTCTACCAAACTATCAAAACTGTAATTAACGCAAGAGAGGCAATTAATGACGGTGGGGTAATGATTCTTTTAAGTGAATGCAGTGATGGTTTTGGAAATGAAGTAATAAGAAAGATTACACAGGATTTTGACAATGTGGTGGACAGAGAAAAGGAACTGAGAAGAAACTATTCAATAGCAAAATATATAGGATACTATGTCAGTGAAGTTGCATCCAGAACCAATATGATTTTATTATCAGCTATGAACCCGGAAGACTTATCAATGGCAAATATTTCTGTAGTTAAAACAATAGATGAAGCTTTAGAATTAGCCAAGAAATTAAAGGGTGAAAACTTGAAAACCTATTTGATGCCTCACGGAGCAAACACTTTACCTAAATTAATGTCATAGAGAAGAGTTATTTAATGAACAGAAAAAACAAGAGAATATATTACGGAATTTCTTTCTTAATATTAATGATTGTAGAGATTGTAATTGCATTGTATGTTCATGATAATTTTATCAGACCATATATAGGTGATGTGCTTGTGGTAGCTGTGGTTTATTGCTTTGTAAGGTTTTTTGTTCCGAATGGAGTGAAGTTTATGCCACTCTACATATTTATATTTGCTGCTTCTGTTGAGGTATTGCAGTATTTTCAATTAGTAAAGCTATTAAAACTAGAAGAATGTGTATTAGCAAGAGTTATAATTGGTTCAACTTTTGATATAAAGGATATAGTATGTTATGGAATTGGTTCAGTTGTGATATTTACAGTTGAGATATTTAGATAAAGGCAAAAGTATCGTTTTGAATTTTGTACTTGACAATATATCTAATATTATATTAGAATTAATTAACACACTGAAGTGTGTGATTCAGCATAATGAATTATGTTATTTGGTTATATTAGTAAATATAATATATGTGTAAAAGATAGAGTGAACTATCATAAAGAGATAAGAAGTCTCTTGCTAAGCGAGAGACTTCTGTTTTTTTGCTCTAAGGAGGTGGAAAATTTGGATGTTCAGGAAATATTTAATAAATGGCAATTGAAATGCAGGAATAATAAGGCGGCAGTTGAACTATGGAATGGTATGGCTGAAAACTACGGAGGCAATAAGCCTTTATCATTTGAAGATAATAAATTTTTACAACTTATCAGGCGAGAAAATATGTTAGATAAAGCCTATTCTGTTCTTGATCTGGGCTGTGGGAGATGAAGCATTTGAATTTTCTGAACCAAAATTTTCTTTGCCTGAAAAAGCAAGAATTTTTGAAACTATAATTTGTGAAATATGTGGTGAAGGTGCTCCAGATCATAAAATGCGCATACAAAGTGGTAAAAAAGTTTGTTTGGATTGTTTTAATTCATATGATAGAGGCTGGTAAGAAAATTGGCAGAATGTTATTTCAGCAGTTTTCAGGTGGTACAACTCTCCTGCAATATTTTGCCGATGATGTGAAGGTTGCTTCAGTTGTTTTTTGGACATTTGGTGACCTTGGACGTACATCGTTTAGAGAGGTTTTAATTATGTCTGTTGTGGTTGTGTTTGCATTGTTGTATTTTTTATTCAATCGATGGAATTACAATGCTCTTGAAAGCGGAGAGCATTCTGCTATGGGTCTGGGTGTAAATGTTGATACCATGCGCCTTGTTGGTATGGTTGTGTGTTCTTTTACCGCTGCTACAATCGTGTCGTTTGTCGGGATTATAAATTTTATAGGTCTTATTGCACCTCATTTGATGCGACGTTTTATTGGAAATGACTATCGCTATCTGCTTCCTGCTTCGGCTTTAATTGGTGCGCTGATGTTGATAATCAGCGACATAGTGGCGCGAATGGCTGTTGCCTAAAGTTCTTCTTCTCGACGAACCTACAAGCAATCTTGATATCTATAATCAATACGAAGTTATGCGTGTCATACGCAATATTGCAAAAGAAGATAATATCCTCATAATAATTGTAATACATGATCTTAATCTTGCAATACGTTATTGTGACAGTTTTATTTTTATCAAGGACGGAAAAATATTTTCTTCTGGAGGTAAAGAAGTTATAAACAGTGAGAACATATTTGAGGTTTACAATATTGAGGCGGATGTTGAGATAATAAATGGAATAAATGTTGTAGTGCCTAAATAACTACCGGATTGTTGCTTGCCATGAATGAAAGTCAAAGAAGATAAATAATAAAGAAAGAAGTCACTGAAAATATATTATTTTGCAGTGACTTTTAATTTAGTGCAGTCTTATATATTATTCATCTTCATCAATATAATCTTCTTCATTTATTAAGGGAATAATACGTTCTAACTCTGATACATGAATATTTAAGATTTCATTTAACAATTGTTCCATACTTTCGTTATTAATCGAATATTCGATTTTAATAACCCATTTAGGGTTATAATCACCGGGTAGCTCTTCAATTCCACATATTCTATCGGAAAAAACCTCTTCGTTGTACAAATCAAAAATTCCTTGATACTTCCAATCTTCATCAATTTCATTGGTGGTCAGTGTCATATAAATAAAATATGCATCATCTTCTTCTATAGCATATATTTTATCTATATATTCAATATATTTAGTTATTTCGTATGAGCCAATTGTTTCAACAAGAAAACCTGTTTCTCTTTCTCTTTTCATAATTATCAAATTATTATAATTATCCATTTAGCCTCCTGATGTAATATTACAATTACAATTTTTGATATTACATCATTATATTACAAGTTATGATATTAGTATAGATGCAAATTAAAATATAAATTACGAATTCAATCTTTTATTAAAAAATATTTCTATTCAAGATGATAATATATTATAATAAATACAATAAAAATATGTGTTTCTGGAGGAGTAACATGGATAAAATAAGTAAGCTAATATTAGAGATGATTAATTTTGATGAAGGTAATCCTGAATTAATTCAGCATTTTATTAAAGTTCATGAGTTTTCAAAGCTGATAGGAAGCATGGAAAATATTTCATCTGATACTATGGAAATTTTGGAATTAGCATCTATCATTCATGATATAGGAATAAAGGTTTCTATGGAAAAGCATGGTAAAAGTGATGGAAAACTTCAGGAGCAGGAAGGACCTGCCTATGCGGAGAAGATGTTGCATAATCTGGAGGTTAAACACGAAGTGGTTGAGCGAGTAAGATACCTTGTAGGGCATCATCACACATATACGGATATAGAAGGAATTGATTATCAGATTTTGGTAGAAGCAGATTTTCTTGTAAATTTATATGAAAATCAGAGTAGCAAAGAAACTATTGAAAATACTTATGACAAAATTTTTAAAACTAAATCAGGGAAAGAAATTTTGAGTAGAATGTTTAAAAAAAGTTAATATATTTCAGTGGGGAAAGTATAAGAATTTTATACCGCATAACCCTGCAAATCTGTGCAGAAAACATCGGGCAGATACCCTTAATTAATGATACTATATTACAAAAGGAGGTCATATAAATGGATTCGCTTAAAAAAATGAATGAAGCATTGAATTATATTGAAGAAAATATTGTTTACGATATTGATTTCAAAAAAGTAGCTGAAATTGCATTATGTTCAGAATATCACTTTCAAAGGATGTTTTCTTTTCTTGCAGGTGTTACTTTGTCAGAGTATATTCGTCACAGACGCCTTACTCTTGCAGCCTTTGAACTTCAAAACAGCAATGTTAAGGTAATTGATTTAGCAATGAAGTATGGTTATAATTCACCAGATTCATTTACCAGAGCTTTTCAAAATATTCACGGGATAACACCTTCGGAAGCCAGAAGTAAGGGCAAATCATTAAAAGCCTTTCCTAAAATGACCTTCCAACTATCAATTAAGGGAGGAAACGAAATGAATTATAGGATAGTAGAAAAAGAATCATTTAGTATTGCAGGTATTATGAAAAGAGTCCCCATTGTATTTGAGGGAGTTAATCCAGAGATTGCAGACATGTGGAAGAGCTTGAACAAAGAAAAAATCGATAAGTTTAAAGAGCTCTCCAATGTAGAACCTATAGGTCTAATTCAGGCATCTGTTAATTTTTCTGAAGGACGAATGGAGGAAAAGGGCGGACTGGACCATTATATTGGTGTGGCAACAAATAAAGAAATTCCAGAAGATATGAGTGAACTTAAAGTTGCAGCATCAACATGGGCAGTGTTTGAAGCAGTAGGCCCATTTCCGGAAACTTTACAGGAAATTTGGGGACGTATTTATTCAGAGTGGCTGCCAACATCAAATTATGAAGTGGTGCAAGGACCGGAAATTTTATGGAATGAAAGTAAAGACACCACTTCTCCAAATTTTAAAAGTGAAATATGGATACCTGTAATTAATAAGAAATTAGTATAAACTTAAAACCTCCCTGAACTTTATTAAGGGGGAGGTTTTTTATTTAGTTGACTTTATAATTTAAAATGGGTAATATGGTAATGTAGAGATAATTTCTAAAAATGAGGGACAAAATGAAAATAGTACCAAATTGTATATCATTTAGTAGAATAGTTCTTTCCTTAGTTTTGATTTTTATTAAACCGTTAAGCAACGAATTTTATGTAATATATATTATTTGTGGATTTAGTGATATGATTGACGGGCTTATAGCCAGAAAGACCGGAACTACAAGCATTATTGGTGAAAAACTTGATTCTGCAGCCGACATGATAATGATATTTGTATTATTGTTAGTACTTTTTCCAACTATAAATCCTTCAAACAAGGTTATAATTTGGACAATAATAATTGGTATTGTAAGGTTAGCAGCGATTGGCGCAGCATTTGTAAAATATAAAACTTTTGCAAGTATTCACACTTACGGAAATAAAATTACAGGATTGATTTTATTTTTATTTCCAATATTTATTCCCTTTATCCGTACAGATGTGATAATTTACATAATTTGTGCTGTTGCAAGTGTTTCAGCAGTTGAAGAATTAATTATACAGCTGACATCAAATAAGTTGCAAGCAAATGTACCAAGTTTGTTCAGTAAAAGATCATAATATTGTTTGATTTACTGCGACAGAGTTATTTCTTTATAGAAGAAAGGATGCTTATTTATATGAATGATGAAATTTCATGGTACATAGAAAAACAAATTGATAGAACAATTGATAATTTGAGAAAACATAATATGGCAGGATTTTTTGTTAGAGACAATAAAGATCTAATTAGACTTTTAAAAAAACTTATTGATGACAAGTCTACAGTAGGTGTTGGAGACTCTATGACTCTCTTTGAAACGGGTGTTATAGATTTTCTTCGCATAGAAAACTACACCTTTTTGGATAAATATAGAGAAGGAATTACAAGTGAAGAAAAAAAACAAATATATATAGATAATTTTTCTGCAGATACATTTATATGCAGTACAAATGCTTTAACTGAAAACGGAGAACTATATAATATCGATGGCAATGGAAGTAGAGTAGCGCCAATGATTTATGGTCCAAAGCAGGTTGTTTTAGTAACAGGAGTAAATAAGATTGTTAAGGATATAGAGCAAGCAGAAAAAAGAGTAAGAAATTACGCGGCTCCAATTGATGCAAAAAGATTAAATAAAAATACTCCATGTACAACTTTAGGATATTGTATAGATTGTAAAAGCACTGATAGAATATGTAATGATTTTACAATTATTAGAGGACAATTTGTTAAAGATAGGATAAAAGTAATTATTGTAGGAAAACAATTAGGGTACTAATGTGATAATTAACAATATTATCATATAGTTAAAGAAAAGGATTTGAAGTGCTTTGACAGTACTTCAAGTCCTTTTCTTTATAATGATGATTTACTGGTATGGAGCAAACTTCTATAGACTTACAGTCGGTTCCATGACGGTCAGTGTATTATTATAAGTATTGAGATTTGCAACTGCACCTATGGGAATTGCCATTTTGTATATGCCATGCCCTGAGGCTAAATTTGTCATGAGGGGTTTACTAAGCTTGACCATTACCTCATTGATTAAATCTTCATAAGATTTGTCGTAAGCATCATCACAATTTGTGCATTCTCCCATGATAATGCCTGCACAGTCTCGAAACTTTCCTGCATGTAACAGATGGCTTATTAGTCTATATACGTGAGTTATAGGCTCGTGAGTTTCCTCTATAAAAAGTATTCTTCCTCTTGTATCAACTTCAAATGGAGTACCAAGAGTATCCACGAATGATGTAAGATTACCACCTACGATAGTACCTGTTACATTACCTGGAACCCTGCTTATTAAGGGCATTCCAGGGGGATTATCAAGTTGTCTCGGTGATATTGTAGTAGATGTAGCCGCAAAAAATTGGTCAAAATTATATGCAGGAGTAGTGCTTCTAAAATCTATCAGAAGAAGGCTGTGAAAAGTAATTAAATTTGCCAACGTGTACAATACATTTAATAAAACTGTTATATCACTGTATCCAGTAATAATCTTTGGGTTTCGATTTATTGCAGCGTAATCCAGATATGGAATTATGTCTGCGACACCTACACCACCTCTTGATGGAATTATTGCTTTGACTGCAGGGTTCTCAAACATATTCATTAGATCAGATGCACGTTGTTGTGGTGTAGCTGCCAAATATCCAGCTGATGAATACACGTAGTCTCCCACGATTACATTAAACCCTAAACCTTCAAGGAACTGTATTCTTGCATCGATTGTTTCCTTATCTCTTGGGCTGCCAAGAGTAACTATTCCTACGGTATCTCCTGCGCGCAAAATAGGTGGTCTGATGGCCATTTTGTATCGCCTCCTGTGAATTTAAAATATTAAGCTAAATCAATCAGCATATTTAGTATATGAAAATACTCCCGTTTTGGTTAATTGTATTAGATTAAGTATATTAGTAGTAAAATAAAAAGTAAAATTATGGTAGAATTTTACTCTTGCTTGATGTATACTGTAGTAAGGTCATACTTAATAGAATAATGAAATGGCAAAAATCAGCAATTGTGGAACTTTTCTTTAGTTTATACGTCTATTATAGTGGACTTTTAAATTAATTTTAGAGGAAAAAACAGTTGAAATTATAAATTAGTTGGAGTGTAGAAATGAGTAATAAAGGTATTATATTCGATTTGGACGGAACTCTCTGGGATTCTTCTGAATGTGTAGTAAAGGCATGGAATGAAGTAATTAAAACTTATGAAGATATACATTATAGAATGACTGTTAAAGCTATGCATGGATTTATGGGAAAAACGATTGATGAAATTGCAAAGCTGTTTTTCTATAACATTTCAGAAGAAAAGCGTAATGAAATTATAACAAAATGTTGTATAAAGGAACACGAATACTTGTCTAAAAACGGAGGAGTACTTTTTCCAAAAGTTGAGGAAGTAATACAAATTTTATCTTCAAATTATAAATTGTTTATTGTCAGCAATTGTCAGGTTGGCTATATTGAAACATTTCTGGAGTACCACAAACTAAAAAAATATTTTACTGATTTTGAAAATCCGGGTCGGACAGGAAAAAGTAAAGGTGAGAATATTAAATTAATTATTGATAGGAATCATCTAAATTATTCGGTATATATTGGTGATACACAGGGCGATTATGATGCCGCTAAAATTGCAAATATACCATTTATTCACGCTAAATATGGATTCGGTGAAATTAAAGAACCGGTACATTATGTTAATTCTTTTTCAGAAATTCCGAGAGAAGTAAGAAAATTGATATAAAAAATTATATGTTTATTTGATTGAGGTGAAAAAGATGAACAGGATAATTGATAATTGGAGGTAGTATATGGATGGAATAACGCTTGATATTGTAATTATATTAATAGGTTTTGCAATTATATCAATAATACTGGATTTTAAAATGAAAAACTTTATTTTGGAAGCATATAAAAGCATTTTTTTTGTTATTTTTTATTGCGCAATCTTTTTCAAAAATATATTGAGAATCAATGGACTCACTACTGAAACATATGTATTTGTTGCATTACTAATTTTTTTCGCTATAATCAGTATTTTCACTATCTCAAACAAAAATAAAATATACTACTTTAAAGAAATAGATAAAAATTTTGTTAAAGAAAATATAAATAAAATATCAAAGATAATAGATGACTATATAGACAATAATTTAGATGATAAATCAAAAATATCATTTATTAAAAACAGAATAATATTTGAAGATGTCAGTAAAACTCAAATAAAAGAATGCTTGTTATTGGTTGGAAACTTCTTGGATGAAAACAGAAAAAAATACACAATTAAAGACTATTTTATTCATTATTTAAAAACGATAGCCCTACCTTATGTAATTATAGTAACGACGGCATTTATAATAATTAATATGATATCGATATAATTTAAAATAAAGGAGGAATAAACATTGAAGAAGACTATAGTTTATTGGGGAGCTTGCATTATATTCTTTATAATTAATTTTAAAATCCTAAGATTTATATATGATAAATTTGTACCATTCAATACCATAACAGATATAATAGCAATATTTATAATTATATTTGTCAACATTCCCCTTTCGGTTATATGTACTGAAAAAGTATTTTCTATAATAAGAGAAGAATAGTTTACGAAAATTTGATTGATTATTCTAGGTCAGAGGTTCTACTGATTAGTTTTGAAGATAAGGAGGACAAAATATTGTTTAAAGGAAGAAGTTATACAAAGTGGATTATTATGTATGGAATTATGGTTTTGGCCACAATTCTTGGAGTATATGGTCAAGATATTTCCTATTATATAAATAATATAATAGAGAATTTTTCCCCTTTATTTTATTTAACAATTATAACACTGATTAGTATACTTTTATTTTTAATTCCGCCAATGCTAATATTCCAATTCTATAAAAAACAAAAAGATGAAGACAAAAAATTTAATCTGTATTTTGGAATTAACGCTGTAATATGCGCTACGACTTCTGCTTTTTCATTATTTGTTTTGGTAATGTGGTGGGGCTGATAGAAATGCATGAAAAATTGGAGATGTGAAGCAACTTAAGTTCCCTTATCTACATAGGCAGAGAAAATTTATTTTAACGGAGGTAAAAGCAGATGATAAATAAGGAAAAAAATAAAATTGTTTTTCAAACTATATTAGGTATACTTGCAATAGTAACAGGCGGTTTTCTAGGATCAATTCTTTTGCCGGGATTCAATGTGCTTAAAATGATAATATTTGCATTGTCTTGTATAGTGCTGGGACATTTATTTAGTTTTATATCCAAGAAAATTTCTGAAATTCAATAAAGATTGATTTTAAAAATTTTAACAATATAAAAACATATTTTATATTGTTTTTAGAAGCAAGGAGGAATGCATAATGATATTAGAAACTAAAAGATTATATTTGCGTGAGATGAAGCAGTCAGACTTTTCATCATTGTGTAAAATATTGCAAGATAAGGATGTAATGTATGCCTATGAACACGCTTTTGATGATGATGAAGTGCAAAAATGGCTAGATCAACAAATCAAGAGATATAATGACCATGGATTTGGCCTGTGGGCGGTAATATTGAAGGAGACCGACGAAATGATTGGACAATGCGGACTCAGCATGCAAGATTGCAACGGTAGGCAAGTACTTGAAGTTGGATATCTTTTTCAGAAAACATTTTGGCATAAGGGTTATGCAATCGAAGCTGCAATTGCTTGTAAAGAATATGCTTTTAAAATCCTAAATGCTGACGAGATATTTTCAATTATTCGTGATACAAATATTGCGTCGCAAAATGTTGCAAAGCGAAATGGTATGACAGTAACAGATAGATTTATTAAACATTATTATGGTGTTGATATGCCTCATTTAGTTTTTTCGGTTAAACAAGGAAATTAATTTTAAACGGGAGGATTCTATGAAACTTTATAAAAAGGAATACATATTAGAAGATGGTCAAAAACTTACTGTACGAACTCCAGAAGCGGGTGATGCACAAGGGCTAATAAACCAAATGAAGTCTGTTGGAACTTATGCTGATGAATACTATATGTGTTTATTCTTGATTGATGTTAAATCTTAGTAAATATTTTGTTAATACAATTATATTCAAATTTATTGAATTATGGCTAAATCATAGTTTCTTCAGATTATTATATATAACAGCAAAAACTAAAAACTTAAAATATAACTACTGTATTTCATATAATTTATATTTTACATCTTGATAGCTCATATGATAAAAAAATAAATGAAGATAGCAATAAAGTAGAGCGTTAATTTATGTAAAGTAGTGAACAATGTTGATATTAAGCATTGCATTATATAAAAAAATGTGATGCATTCAAATAGAACATATGTTCAATAAGAAGAATTACATTTGAAATTATGGAGGAAATTATGAGTAGTATTGAAAGATATGGTGTAAATGAGGATTATGCTTTATCACAAATGGTTACAGCAGGGGATTTGGTTTTTTTAAATTTTTGCGTTGGCAATATCGGAGGGTCAATAGAAGCACAGGTTAATGGTGCGCTCAATAATATGGAAGACTGTTTGAAAAAAATTAACCTAACTTTGGATTCAGTGGTTAAAGTGGACGTATTGTTGAGAGACGCATGGAATATACCTGTTATGGAAAAAGTTTTTAAAGAGCGTTTTAAAGGGAAATATCCTGCCCGAAAAACAATTGAAACGAATTTTGCTCATGCTGGTGGTGCAGATGGTTTGCATGTTCAAATAGATGCAATTGCTTACAAAAAATGAGACGGACTATTATTAATTGGTTATTTTGATGCAAAGCATACTGAATTAACTGTTCAAAAGGGAGCGTATGTAGGAGAATTTGATGAATAATGTTATTTAGACAGCTAAGCATTGAAATTAACGAGGAGAAAAGTATATGAAACAGTACATAGACGCTACTAAACATGAATGTGTTGTAATTTTTGCTACAGATGATGATAAAAAACAAATAGAAATAGTTCAAGCAGGAATAACTATCTATAGCATGCCAATAAGATATAAGAAGGAATATCTAACATTAGAAGAAAAAGGTGGAGTATTTTTCATCTTTGACGATTATATACCTAAAATTGATTTTTATGCTGTTCCGAGGATTGATATTTTCGCAAGATACAATCATGACGGATACTTGGGAACAGTCGGTGATATTAGTGATATGGAGAATTTAGAAGCGCCAATATGTTATATAGATAAAAATATGAATGTTTTTAAAGTAGCAAATTGTATGCGAGAATTTCTATTTCCTACTGAAACAATTAGAGAACGAATGAAATTTATGGAACCAATTTCAGGAATAAATTTCTTCAGTTCTCTTGAAGAAGCAAAAGGGCAATATGATTTTTTAAATATAGAATAACATGCTATCAATAGTTATGAGGAGAACGATAATGAAACATGGATTGTTAAATGGTTATAATTTAGATATTAAATTGCAATTAAAGGCATTAGAAAACATTGTAATGTCAAATGAAAGTTTAAACATTGCAATTGAGCGAGCTAAGTTTTTGGGTATCGATAATTACTATATAGGTGCAGGTTGTATTGCACAGACCGTTTGGAATTATCTTTCAAATAATCCTTTAGAATATGGCATAAAAGATATTGATTTTGTATATTTTGATGATAAAAATTTAGACTTTGAGTCTGAAAATATAGTCATTTCAAAAATAAAGGATATGTATTCAGATTTGAAATTGGAAGTTGATGTAAAAAATCAGGCAAGAGTTCACGTATGGTATAATAGTAGATTTGGTTATTCAATTAAACCTTATAAATCTCTTGAATCAGCCTTAAATACTTGGCCAACAACAGTTACTTCGATTGGAATTAGAAAAGAAAAAAATAATGAATTAGTAGTATATGCACCATTTGGATTGAATGATTTATTTGGAAAAATTGTGAGAGCAAATAAAGTACAGATAACCAAACAGATTTACGAAAATAAGGTGTCGAATTGGCTTTCTAAATGGCCAGACTTAAATATTATTCCATGGTGAAATTAGGTTGGTTATAGAATACTTAAATCAATACAAAAGTTATAACATTAGTGGTAAGGAAGCAATTTTAGCATTTGTTGTGAGAAACTTGAAAGTAATGAGGAAATTTTATATGCATGAAAAAATAATGAAGATTATTATCGTTTCGATAGTGTTTATAATAATATCTATAAGAATTGATTTTAAAATTAAAAATTTTATGCCTGAAATATATTATAACATATTAATCATTATATTTTATTTTTTTCTCCTTGTCGATGTTAAGTCGACCAACGGATTAATTGCTGAAACATACAATTCGTTCGTTCTGCTTTTAGTTCCAATCTCAATAATGGGAATATATAATATTTTAAAAAAGAAAAAAATCTATTACTTTAAAGGAATAGATAAAAACTATATAAAACGAAACATTAATGAAATATCAAAAATAGTAAAGGACTATAAAAATAATAATTTAGATGACAAGTCAGAAATATCACTTATAAACGGCAGGATAACATTTGAAAAAGTGAGTGAGTCTCATATAAGTGAGTCTCATATAAAAGAATGTTTATCATTGATTGGAAGTTATCTAGATGAAAATAGAAAAAAATACACAGTTAAAGATTATCTGACTTATTATACAAAAACAATTGCCTTCCCAATTATGATTGTATTAGCAATTGTTTTCATATTACTTAAAATTATTTATAATGACTATGACATTTAAAGGAGGGGTAGATAATTGAAAATTGAAATATTAGGTTCTGGTGGTGCATCTATTACCCCAAAACCTTTATGCAATTGTGATTTATGTAAAAATGCTAAATTAAAAGGAATTCCCGAAACTCGGTTAGGACCATCTATTTTTATTCATGATGCAGGAATTTTGTTTGACACACCAGAAGAAATAAGCTATATGCTCAACAGGAGTAATATTACCAATTTAAATGCATGCTTTTATTCTCATTATCATCTTGACCATACAATGGGGTTAAGAGTATTTGAATGTAATTTTGATTATCGCAATAGTTTAGATAAACCCACACCATATGATAGAAATATAAATGTTTATGTACCGGACTACGTCAGAAAAGAAATGGAGTCTCATTTTTCTATATGGGAACATTTGTCAAAGTTTCATAATTGGAGATTAATAAATTTACAAACAGTAACCCAAAATGAAAAGATTAAATTAAATAATTATATAGTGAGTCCAATTCAGCTTGCACAAACATTTGTTAGTGGCTATATAGTTGAAAATGCTGATAAAAGAGTTCTTATAATAATGGATGAATTATTGGGTTGGATACCTGAAAATTTGGGACATTTAGATTGTGTGGTTTTACCTATTGGCTTGTTTACTGTAAATCCTATTACTAATGAAAGACGTTGGAGAGAGGACCACCCACTTTGCAGAACGGAAGCAGATTTTATTGAAATAAAAAATATAATTAGCAAATTAGATGCAGATAAAGTGATTTTTATTCATATTGAAGAGGTTGATGGACTTGATCATGAAACATTAAAGCAATTCATTGAATATTATTCGGGTGAACAGGATTGGCAGGTAGGTTTTGATACAATGATTGTTGAAATATAGTGAAAAATATAAACTTATTTAAATTTGATGTTTGATATTATAAGTAAACACATAATTGGATGTTTGTATAAACTTAGGTTCAGTATATATAATGGGAGAAATCTATGAAATTTTATTTAGGTATTAAATTCCATGAAGATTTATCAAATAAGAATCTGATTGAGAGAATATGTCATATTGCCGAACAACATAATCATCAAATTATTTGTGATCATCGCGATTTAGAACAGTGGGGGAGAGTAACATTTTCATTAGAAAAGCTAATGTTAAAAACCTTTGAAATTATTGAAAATAGTGATGCTGTCATAATTGAGTTTTCTGAGAGTGGTGTGGGACTTGGAATAGAAGCAGGTTTTGCTGCAGCCAAAAACATACCTGTTTATATATTATTACCAAAAGGGAGAGAGCTATCTCCAACAATGCAGGGTGTATGCATAAAATATTTTGAATATGAAACAGATGCAGATATTCAATATATGTTTAGAACTATTTAAACTACTTAGATTAATAAATAAATTAACAGCACTCTTAGAATGTGTTGTAGTAGTAAAATATATGAAACAAAGATTATTGAAGATAAATTTATGTATGCATTTTGAAACTTTTAGTGGAGGATTATTATGAAAAAGGGAAAAATTACTGTTATCATAATCATAATTGTGATTTTCACGTTAGGTTATAGTTATCATTGGTTTACATGCAATGAAATTACTGATACCTATGATTGGATTACGTTAAGAAATATCTATTCCACTCTTGATGATTTAGTAATTACATATGAGAAGCAATATAATAATCAAAATGTAGATGAAAATGGAATAAAAGATAATTTAATTTTTAAAGAGTATTTTCACCAAATGAATACTTACGAATGGTATTTATCATTATCTCCTCGTCTTAATGATGTGAAATCATATATTGGAAAAATATCCGACATTGATGATGATGGAATTAGTGAAAAAGAATTAGAATATCTTATAAATGTGAGGGCTAAGCTAAAAATATATCTTGACAAAATTAACGAAGAGCTTGATGAAGTATCTATAAGAAGAATATTCGGCATTTTTCGTAAATCAAATGTAGATGAATTACAATCTATTTTTAATGAAACTTCTAATTAAGACGTAACATTAAATATTAATAACAAATGTAACAATAAAAATAAGTGCTAAATTGTAGAGTACGAGCACAATTTTATATCTGGATCAGACTGTAAATAATATAAGATTAACCCTCGCAGCATTATATTAAATAGACAAAATAATCAAATTAAGGAGAAGCAATTATGAAAAGTAAAGTTAAGGGAGGATTTTCAGTATTACTGATGTCAATTATCTTTTATTGCATGATTACAACTAAATATACTCATGCTCTGGGAGATTATATATTAGAATTTGTGGGATTAAACTCATGGACAGGAAATTACAGCGGATTTCATTTAACAATAATATATTTTGTAGTTCCTTTTATAATCTCATTGCTTGAAGTAGAAAGACATGTTATAAAAGGTTTAAATATTAGCAGAATGCATGTATTTATAGCTTTTATAGTATTGATGACCATATTTTATTTATTGACGGGAATGATTGTACGTAATATTAAGAAAAATTCTCCCGGATTATTATCAATAGCATTAAATCCTGAAAACACAAGTATTAATTATAGCACAAAAGATAACAAACTTGTTGAATTCACTGCTGAATTTGAACTGACCAATTATAGTGATGAAAAAAGAACTTTCTATATAAGTATTGATAGAAGTTCATATAGACAGGATGGAATTGAAGCAATTAGTTTTTATACAATTAATGGAGAAAAAGCAATTTTTCATTTGTACGGTAATGAAACTAAAATCTTTTCATTGAATTTAAATGACTACGATGTAGTTGGAGGCAGGGAATTTCAAAATGGAAGCGAAACAGGAACAATTGAAGAAATTGTACTAACAGATGATGTAGGCAACAAAGTCATATTGGATAGAAATAATGGTTTTATTGCAGAGTTGAGCAGATGAAATATTACAAATTAAGTGGTTGCGGTTTTTAAAAAGTTATTTATGAGATGGGATAAAATTGATTTTATAGGAGGTGTTTAGTTTGAAATGCCCTAAATGTGGAGTTGAGATGAAATCCGGTTATCTGCAAACCGGAAACTTAGTAGCCTTTAACAAACAGAGGCATAAAATATCGTTGAATTCTAAAGATCCTGAAGACGTTATGGTTGCAAGGAGAACATTTGCGTCTAATGATTTTACTGGATATATTTGCAAGCAATGCGGTTTGATTGTTTTTGATTATTTAAATCCAAAGGCTCGATTATAATTATTGTATTTTTGTTATCAGTGACACAATGATTGTTAATTATTATATTATTTCAGGAGGGCGTCAAAATGGGAAAAGTAATAAAGATTGTTGGTATTTTATGCTTAGTTATATTTAGTTTAATTGGATGCAGTAATTCTGAAGTGAAGGATTCACAAAGTATGGCTGAAAAATTTGTGAAAGAACTCTATACCGTAGATTTAGAAGAAATTGATAATTATAATGAATTTTTAAATTCTAAAAATAATGATATTGATGTATTTAATGAAGAAATAGAATCAATGCACAAAAATCTAAAACCATTAATGACGGAAGATGCATATAGCATCCTTTTAAATAACAGGATAAATTTAGCTTTTATCCAGCTATGTGCTGAGGGAAATTACGTTATGCAAGTTACAGATTTTAGTTTGTCTAAAACTACTGACAACACAGATGGTAATAATGAAGGTTACAAGTTTGAAGCAAAGTTAAAGTTTATATCAAATAAAGATAAAACGGAACAGGAAGATGTCGGTAAAGGATACGTGGGGTTAACCAGAGAAGGCGGCAAATGGAAAATCTCTGGATATAAAATTAATGAGTTACCAAAAGTGTTAGAGGGATCGTTAACTAACAATGCAAATTAAATAAATGTAGTGTTGAGGATTAGTTTTAAATGCAAGTTGTAAAAAGGGTGGACGTAACTAGAGAATTCTAAGGCAATAATTGCTATAAGAAAGGACAAAATATATGGAATACGAAATTATACATTTACCAAAAGAGAAATGGAAGGGAACCCTTATTCCAATAAAGTATGTAACGGATAAGTATTATGATGTACATATAAATAAAACAGATAAAGGATTTGTTATTGAGATAGAAAAGAAGGATTTTACAGAGCCAGTAACACATACACCTGAAGAATATGATTTTCAGGATAAGTTATACGAGGATCATTGGGAGCATGCTTATGCTTGGGGAGTGTTAGTTAATGATGAATTAGTTGCTGCTATGGAAACTGATCAAGAATTATGGTCTAATCGTCTAAGAATTACAGAACTTTGGGTAACGGAAAAATATCAAAAACAAGGAATAGGTCATGCATTAATTGAAATGGCAAAGGAACAGGCAAGAAGAGAACGTCGCCGTGCTGTTATACTGGAAACACAATCTTGTAATGTTAACGCAATAGATTTTTATCGACATGAAGGCTTTAACTTGATTGGAATTGATACTTGCTGCTACAAAAATAATGATTTACAAAGAAAAGAGGTAAGGTTAGAATTTGGATGGCTTCTAGAAGAAAAGAAAAAATTAAATAGAGAAGAAATAGAAATTAGAATGGAAACAAGTTCGGATTGGTATAATGTAGAATTAATGACGCAGCATGCATTTTGGAATAAACATCATCTTGGATGCGACGAACATTACCTTGTGAACAAATTACGTCAAGATAAAGATTATCTTCCGGAGTTAAGCAGGATAGCAGTAAAGGATGGAAGTGTAATAGGATGTATAATGTATTCAAAGGCACGAGTTGTTGATGGATCAGATACGTATGAAATTATAACTTTTGGACCTCTTTGTGTAGATCCTAAATGGCAGGGATGCGGAGTTGGAGAGCTGTTATTAAAAGAAACAATGAAATTGGCTGCCAATAAAGGGTATAAGGGGATTGTAATTTTTGGAGAACCTGATTATTATCCAAGAATAGGATTTAGAACATGTGATAATTTTAATATTACAACCGCTGATGGTAAAAACTTTGATGCATTTATGGGATTTGAACTAGCAAAAGATAGCATGAAAAACATAAAAGGAAAATTCTATGAATCAGAAGTTTTTAATAATCTTCCAAAAGAAGAAGTAGAAGAATATAATAAAAAATTCCCGCAACTTCAAAAATTAAGATTTCCAGGACAATGGGATTAACTAAATATTAAAATTACTTAAGGTAGTGATATTTATAGATTAATTTTTTTCTTACGCCAATAATTCCTAATTTGTATAATTATTTTAAGTCGTATTTGCATTATGTGCAATGAGGAGGACTAATTAGATGCAAAGATGTAAAAAATGTTCTAACAAATTTAGATATAAGAATGTTATGAAATCAATATGGCTTAATGAGTATATCATTGTATGTGATAAATGTGATACTAAATATTATGCTAATTTTTCGACGAAATTAATTTTTAGCTTATCTATATTCCTTCCGTTAATTATTTATAGTTTTTGTAATCTGATTTTTGATAATTTTTACAACCTTTCTTACTTTTCTATAATAATATATTTAATTTGGACTGGTATCACTATATGTATAACACCTTTTTATGCGAGATATCATACTAAATCCAACGATGAACATGATGATGGTACCAAAGCATTATTGACCTCAAATTTAAATACAGCAGAATCTGAAATAATTATTTCTATTTTAGAATCATATGGTATACCGTACCTAAAAAAATCTAACAAAACAAAAAAATCAATAGAAATATATGCGGAATACAGTGATAATAAAATAGATATATATGTTCCACCAGAGATGCTTCAAAAGGCTAAAGAATTAATATAACATTCTTCTACTTTGCTTGAAAGTTACTCTAGATGATGGAATTTCAAAATTTGATAAAGAAGAAAGAATTTGCTTTTATGAAGATAAATCGGAGGTTATTTATTATAATATGAGAGAGGGCAGAAAATGAAAAAGTTAATTTTACTAATTATTGCAATTTGTATCTCTATAACATTATTATTAGGGTGTAAATCAAAAGAAACTATCAAAACTGATATTAAAATTGGTACTCCTCGTAATGAAGTTATTGAACTGTTGGGTGAACCACAAGGCACTCTTTTTGGAAATTACGGTGACATCTATATAATTGATAATTCTAAGGTTATTGTTTACTATGAAGTAAGGACAAACAGCGATGCTGTCGTGAAGGAGGTTAAAGTCAGTGATGATTTACTCAACTTTTCATTTGATGAAAGCGGAAATTATATAGGTTTTTCTGATTTGACATCAAACTATACAACTGAAGGTGCAAAGGCTGATGGATACTTTACGACAAAGGATTTAGAAATTATTGCAAACAAAAATGTATGGGACAGCTTTGTAGAAACTTCCCTTAGCAATAAAAATTCAAGTATTAGAATGATTAAATTTTACTCAGAAGGTGCAGACAGTACATATTTTTTAGATTTATTTTATATGGATGGATATTACTATTTATTTGATTCCAGTGCAAAAAATAAAGAGAAATATCCCTATAAATATCTATTGACATTAGAGGGGCGATTCGGGAATCCTCAAAGAGATTCAAGTATTACATTGTTGACGGATGATAATACTTTGACTTTTGATATGGTAATGCGTTCAGTGTTTTCAAGTAATATGGATTATATAAAAAGCATTCCACCATATAAACTGATTATGGTTAAATAATTAGTGTAGCCTTCAACAATGAAGGAACGAAAGTGCAAATAGAGATACATAAGATAAAGTATATACATTACAAATGATAGTAGGATAATTGTTGGCAAGGGGATTAGTGTAGAAAATTATGAAGTAAAATAAATTATGGTCTTATAATAACCATAAAAGATTAGAAAATCGTGGAGGATGATTATATGCAATGTCCATATTGTAATGAAGAAATGAAAAAAGGTTATATTCAAAGTCCAAGGCAACAGATATTTTGGGGAGAAGAAAAGCGTAAAATAATAATTGCCCCTTCAAGTTCTGACGTTCCTTTATCGGAAGGAATATTCAGTGTTCCGGCAGTAGAATCTTATTGCTGTCAAAAATGCAGAAAGATTATAATTGAATTTTAAATAGGATATTGTAAATAGATTTGATATAACAGGGGGTAGCATAGTTGAAAGTAGAAATTAAAAAACCGGAAATAAATGATGCAGGCGATATAATTAAAGTAAATATTGAAACATGGAAGTCATCTTATATGGGTATTGTTTCAGATGACTATTTAGATTCTCTAAATAGTTTAGAAAAAAAAGAATTGAACGATGTATAATGCAAATACAAAATAATAATACCTATTTAATTGCTTTAGTTAATGATAAAATTGTTGGAATGCTGATGTATGGCAAGAGCCGAGATGATAAATATAAAGAGTCAGGTGAAATAAATGCAATTTATATTTTAAAAGAGTATCAAGGTAAAGGAATTGGGAAAAAGCTATTTCTGGAAGCTATTAAATATTTAGTTGATGAAAATTATGATAATATGATTATTGGTTGCCTGGAAGGAAATCCATCTAACAATTTTTATATAAAAATGGGCGGAAAATTAGATTATAAAACTGAGTTCAACATAGGTGGGAAAGGTTACTTAAAAAATGTTTTTTATTTTAATGATATAAAGTCATATCTTTCTTATATCGAACCGTAATTGTTACAAATATATTTATATTGGTAATATCCTTTGCTTTGTGTGAAAAAAATAAATTTGTATTATAGTAGGAATTATATAAAATTGCTGTTATAGTGACTTTCATATAAGTAAAAAGTTATGCTAAGGAGGAAGAACAATGAGCTTTGGACAAATTGTGATAGTTATAGGATATTGGACTATTTGGGTGACACCCTTGACGTTAGTTCTTGGAATTATTTATGCCATAAAGAAGCCTGAAAATGAAGCAACTCCATATTTAATTATGGCAATAGTTAGCGCATATCTAATTATACTGCCATTGTTTTTTAGATCATGAGAATTAGATTTCAATATTGTAGTGCTTGTTGTACTTGACGTTACTATTATGATTATGCCTGCTTTTATGAGAATTTAGATGATTACTGGAAGAAAAGATTGGAGGAATTTGTATGAATGAGTGTGTGTTAATAAAGCCGGATTTTTCTTTTGAAAGTGATATTCAAGCCTTTCGTAAGGAGATGTTAGATTCTAACAGTTCAATGGATGGAACTGGTCCATTGCAGCGTATGGAGAACATTAAAGAATGGTTGGAATTTAATCAGAGATGTGAAAAGGAAGAGACTGCGCAAAAAAACTGGGTTCCATGTGAACAATACATTTATGTGCGTAAAACTGATAATAAAATAGTTGGTATGATTCAATTCCGCCATTATTTCAATGAATTTCTTAAAAATTATGGTGGACATATCGGATATTCAGTTCGACCCGGAGAAAGAAGAAAAGGCTATGCTAAGATGATGCTTGCTGATTGCCTTAGTATTTGTAAATCATATGGACTTGAAGATGTTTTGGTAACGTGTATTCAAGGAAATGAAGGCAGCAAACATACCATTTTGGCTAATGGTGGGGTATACGAAAATACAATTTATTGTGAGCCTGATGATGTAAACTTAGAGAGATACTGGATACATATCTAAACTTATATTCACAAATTCTATGCAATAAATTATAATATGAAGTTTAGTTAACTTCTGATATTGTGTCACAAAAAAGATAATACTTTGTTTATAAATAGAATAATACCTGTATTAATTATTATGGGATTCCTGATTCAATTAATTTATAATTACCTGAAGTGGAAAAAAGATGAGAACGATGTTTAATTAAAACTATTAGAAGAAACCGACAAAAGTTAAAAAATTGTTATATAGTGAACTGATTATTTTTATAGAGGGGATGTTTTTATGAATAACGTTGTAGATTTTTATGAAAAGTATGACGAGGAAAGTCGATTAACAACGAATAATGCAAGAAAAATTGAATTTACTATAACAACAACTATTTTAAATCAATACATACAAGGGGATGACAAAATACTTGAATTGGGTGCTGGGACAGGAATTTATTCTTTTTATTATGCTGACAGAGGGAATGATGTTCTTGCTACAGATATAACTCCAAAGCATGTAGATATAATTAAGCAAAAATTAAATAAAAGAAAAGATCGTATTAAATTATCTGCAGAATTAGCAGATGCCACTGATTTAAGTAGTTATGAATCTGAGAGTTTTGATGTGGTATTGTGTCTTGGACCTATGTATCATCTTGTAAATGAATGCGACAGAGAGTGCTGTATTAAAGAATCTTTAAGAGTATTAAAAAAAGGTGGCATATTAGCGATTGCATATATAAATAAGCATTTTATATTAAATTCAGTTATGACAAGGGATAAAGAATTTCTTACAAATGATTTTGTGAATAAGGTGCTGAATACAGGTACCATAAGAGAAGGTGAAAAAGAATGTTTTTGGACAGAATCCTTTTTTACAACTCCAATGGAAATGGAAGCTTTCGTTGCAAAATTTAATGCTGAAATTATAGACCATGTCGGAACAGATGGGTTAAGTCCATTTTTAAAAGATTTTGTAGACAATATGAATGAAGAAGAATATGCTACGTGGTTACATTACATTTTGAATAGTTGCAGAGAAAGAAGTATTTTAGGAATGAATAACCATGGATTATTGATTTGTAAAAGTTAATGTAATAATTTAATGACTAATATTTATGAAATGTATCGAGGCTGTTTGATAATGCAAAATAATTTTGTATATCAAACAACTAGGATAACATAGGAGAGAAACACAAATGGAAAATAAAGATGTTTTTAGAGAAATAATAGATGATTATGAGATAGCTCGACCGGGTTATGTAATCGAACTGTACAATGATATTACAGAGTATTCAATGATAAAAAATGATGCAAAAATACTTGAAATTGGTTCAGGTCCGGGTCAGGCAACAGATTATTTTGTGAAAAATCAATACAATATTACGGGATTAGAGATTTCAGAAAAACAAGTACAGTTTTTAGTTGATAAATATTCCAAGTATCATAATTTCAATTCTATATGTTCAACCTTTGAAGATTACAATTGTTTAAATGAAACTTATAACCTGATTTTTTCAGCTACAGCCTTTCATTGGATAGAACCCGAGATTGGATATCCTAAAGCATACAATTTGTTAAAAAAGAATGGAGTAATGGCAGTTTTCTGGCATTTGGCATCGATAATTGAGCCAAAAGATGAAATGCCGAACCAAATAAGAAAAATATATCAAAAATATGCTCCTGAGCTGGATGACTATATAAATTTAGATGAAGCTGAAGATATGCATACTTTAAGAATTTCACAAATACAAATCAATAATTTATTCAGCAATCCAGTTTCCAAAATTTATAGATGGGATGATGAATACACTACTGATAGATATTTAAAGTTGATGAATTCCTACTCGGATTTTCATGATATAGGTAGCGACAAGCAGAAGGCTATTTTATATAGTGTTGCAGATTATATAGACAGTAAAGGCGGTAAAATAGTTGTTCCTCAAGAGGTAAGATTATATATGGCAAAGAAGTAATATGCAAGTTATGTTTCATACATTTGTTTTTTATAACATTCCTTTAAAAAATTATAAATAGGGGGCAAGATTATGGAAGATTGTGTGCGTGCTGTACAGGAGCATTATGACAGTGATGTACATAAGGAGTGGGACAGACTCGAACGGCATCCGTTTGAATTTATAATAACTGCTCATATGATGGACAGATACATAAAGCCAGGTGACAGAATTCTTGATATTGGTGGAGGACCAGGGCGCTATTCGATGTATTATGCAAAGAAAGGATGCGATGTTACTCTTGTGGATTTGTCATCTGAAAATGTAAAGTTTGCCATTGAAAAATCTAAGGAAATGAATGTCAATATTAAAGCAATTTCAGGCGATGCAAGGGAAATTAATAAATTGGTAAATGGAAAATTTGATCATATATTCGTTATGGGACCAATGTATCATTTACTTGATGAAAAAGACAGAATTAAGGCTTTAAATTCAGCAATAACTTTGCTTAAAGACAGGGGTATGATATATGTTTCATTTATTCTTATGTTTTCCGGTATGATTTATGGGATGAAATATATGCCTCAATTATTGCTTATGGAATCAGAGCAGATTTTTGTTGATGCAGTTTTAAAAGGAAAATCCTATAGCGGTGACGCCTTTACAAAAGCATTTTTTATAAACCAAAAGGATATAATGCCTTTTATGGATAAATTCAATCTTGAAAAAAAGAATTTTTTTGGTCAGGAAAGTATTCTTTCTCCTTGCGAAGTGAACATACTTAATCAACCTCAGGAAATTATAGATAAATGGATAGAGGTCGCAGAACAACTATGTGAAAGAGATGAATTACTAAGTTATTCTGAACACATTATGTATATAGGGCAGAAGATTTCTTGTAAACAATGAAAAAAATCTTATAAATTGGAGGTGTAATTATGATAGCAAAGGAAATGACGATATTGGATATTGTTGAACAGTATCCAAAAGCAGAGGATATTTTTAGAAGTTATGATCAACTGGTTGGAAAATGTGTTCTTTGTAATAACTTATTTGATTCTCTCGATAATTTTGCAACAGAAAATAATATTGATTTGAAGGATTTGATTAATAAGATAGAGCTCTTAATATAGCTCACAATATATTTAAATAAACATAATAATATCGTATAAAACTGTTAAATAAATATCTTCATTGTAATTGTAGATAACGAGTTAAATGAATAATATGCACAGTGGAACATTGACAAACAAAAATCGTCATATGTAGTATGAGGAGGTAAGAAAATGAATAAAAAATTTATTTACATTATTTCATGTATAACTGCAATGGCGATGATAGTTACAAGCTGTGCATCACCTGCTAATGATTTAATGAGAGGGTATAATTCAAAAGTTGATGCATCATCACTTGAACCGATGGATGAAAATTTGAAGGAAGCCATCTTGAATTTTTCCTGGAATATGTTTAAGGAAAACAGTCAAAATACAGGAAATCTGATGATATCACCGGTTTCTATATATACTGCATTAGCTATGACTTTAAATGGCGCAGATGGTAACACTAAGGCAGATATGTTAGAAGCACTTTCATCAAAAGGCATAACAGAAGAAGATTTAAATGCCGGAATGAAATCCTGGATTAGCTCTCTAACCAATGAGAACAAAATTGTAAAATTAGATATAGCAAATTCTATTTGGTATAGAAATGGCTTTGAAGCTGATGAAGCATTTCTCCAAAAAAATGCAGATTATTACTCAGCTTCTATTAAAAGTTTAGATTTCAGCAAAAAAGATTCAGTTGATACCATTAATAATTGGGTAAAGGATTCTACAAATGGAACCATTGACAAAATTATTGACGATATTAGTAATGATGTTGTGATGTATTTAATTAACGCTATTTATTTTAAAGGGGATTGGAAATATCAATTCAAAGCAAACAATACATATAAGCAACCATTTAATACCCCAACCGGTGCTGTAGATACTGATTTTATGCACCGCAGAGGAGATGTGGATTATTTAGCAGGTGATGGTGCTATTGGAGTTGTTTTACCATATTTAGATGAACAATTTGCTTTTATAGCTTTATTGCCGGAGGAAGGAAAAACTCCAAGGGAATTAATTGATGATTTTAGTTCTATGGATTTAATTAAATTGTTAAAAAATAAGAAAGAAACTAATATAGATTTATCTCTGCCGAAATTTGAAAGTGAATACGAGGACAGTCTAATTAATGAGCTTTCAAAATTAGGCATGGGTATTGCATTTGATCCAATTTCAGCTGATTTTTCTTCAATGAGCAAAAGTCATAACAAAGATCTTTTCATAAGCGAGGTAAAGCACAAAACTTTTATAAGAGTTGATGAAAAAGGTACAGAAGCTGCTGCTGTTACATCTGTAGAAGTGACCGAAACAGCCATGCCTATGGAGGTACCAAAAGTAGTTTTTGACAGACCGTTTGTTTATGGCATTGTTGATGTTACAACAGGCATACCTCTATTTATGGGAATTATGGAAAATCCGGCTAAATAATAATTAATTTGTTTGAATGAGTTTAGATAAAAATAACGCATAAAGTGAAAATTGACAGCACTATCAGTTTTCACTTTATGATATTTAAGAATAAACGCAATTAGAATTACCACAAAGGCTTGTCTAATAGACTACTTATAAAATAATTGCTGTAGGTTCTTATGAATTACTTCACAAATATCATTAGTGTGCTTATGATTAAAAAATGAATTGTTCGTTTAAGCATGTTATGAATTATATGAAATAATTCCTCTTGCCATGTAGCTTCCCATTAAAAAAATAATATTATCAATTTCGTTATATAGCTCAATTTCCTTATCATAATCATCATTTATCAATGCACTGATTCCATCTGATTTCAGTCTAATATATTGATATAGCAAGAATTTCCACTGATTTTCATCCCAGTATACATTAACCTTGGCCAAATATGATGATAATCTATCTGCAGATTGATACCATTCCATTATGCTCGAATTTGTCAATCCCTCTTCACCATAACGTTTATACTCTACCACTGTCATTGCGGATTTAATAAAATTCAACATAAAATCTGCTATGTTTTGTGCAATTGTAGAACCATAAAACATATTAAACATAGGATAAAATTCATGTGGTAGAACAGTTAAATAATTAGCAACATGTGATTTATCTCTCGTATCATAAATTGCGGATCTCATATATGTTCTAAACCAAATTGCAATCTTTAACCACAATTTCTGAAAAGCAATTATAATATTCATTTGCTCATATGTTATATAGTTCTCATTTGGTATTTCCTGTTCCATTTTACGAAGCATTGAAAGACCTCCATATAGTTTGATATTCTAGTATATGTTACAGTAGTGTCAAATGAAACTATATTTAAAATGAAAACATTGATTTATAATTCTTATATGAATAGCAGACAACAATTATTATCTATAAATTATACCACTATCGGGACTTTGTCATATAATATAATATCTAAAAATTAACAGAGATGATTTTATAATCTAAAAAATTTCAAAGGAGTTTATATAATGGCTATTAAGATATTTATTGATCAAGGACACAATCCCGTAAATCCAAATGCAGGTGCTGAAGCATTTGGTGTTAGAGAACAGGATGTTAATTTTGAAGTAGGAATAAGACTTGCCGCTCTATTAAATAACAATCCAAATTTCGAAGCAAGATTGTCCAGAAATTCTCCTACAGAGCAATTGGGAACAAGTACTACCACTAGTCTTCAAACCAGAGCAAGGATGGCAAATGAGTGGCCTGCTGACTTTTTTATAAGCCTTCACTGCAATGCCAGCAGTGATCCAAATGCCAGCGGAAGTGAAGCATATGTGTATAGTTTAAATACTCCTGCATATGATATGGCAGTTCAGATTTTAAATGGACTTAACTATTATACTCAGCTACCTAACAGAGGCGTTTTTATGAATGCTGGGCTATATGTGCTGAGAGCTACCGATATGCCTTCGGTATTGGTGGAAATGGGGTACCTGACTAATCCTACAGATGTTCGATTGCTTACTACAGATCCTGAAAGTTTTGCAAGAGGAATATATTACGGAATAACAACTTATTATGGCGTATAAAAATGGAAAAGAGGTTAGGTTGGTATTTTTAACAATTTAACTAGGCACTGTGTATGTAAAATTTAAATAAGGCGGGTAATAAGCTCCCGTCTTTTTCCATAAAAGTATATTTTTATTGTATTTTATTGTTGATAGTGCTAAAATAAAAACTAAAACTAGGACAAACTACGTTACAGTCAGCAAAATTATTAATAATTTTTGATGTTTTCAACGAAAGGGGCAGAAAAAATGGAATATTACGATGAACAGAATATACTTGTCAGTGATTGGATGAAAAAGGATTTGCAGTGTCTTTCCTATGAAGCCACTATTGGTGAAGCTTTGGACTTGTTTTTAGAACATGACATATATAGCATACCCATAGTCTCTAACACCAATCAATTGTTAGGGTTGGTATCCCAATCACTCTTGTTGAAAGAATATTTTAAAGGTAATTCCAAGGAAACACCAATTAATAGTATAATGGATCAAAATCCGGCTACATTAAGACCTAATGATTATATACTAAAGGTTAGAGAAGTTGTAAAAGGTGCTATGCCGGTAATAGACCATGAAGGAATTTTAGTTGGTATAATAACAAGTACAGACATACTAAGGGCTTATTTCAAATATGTTCTTCAAGTTAAGAAGAAAATTAATTCTGCAGACACATTAAAATTAGTGATGAATATTGCCTATGAAGGTGTAGTAGTTATCGATTCTAATTGCATTATCCTGGAGTTCAACGAAGCATATGGAAGGTTTATTAATAAAAGACCGGAAGAAGTTATTGGGAAAAATGTTTGTGATATCATTGAAAATACAAGACTACATATAGTTGTAAAAAATGGAATTGAAGAAAGAGGTCGAATTCAGCGAATTAGTGGTCATGATATGGTGGTACATCGTATTCCCATTAAAGATGGTGATAACGTTATTGGAGCAATTGGTATGCTCATTTTCGAAGATGTAAATGAGCTTTATAACATTATTGGCAGAGCACAGAGAAAGAAGGAGCGGGAAAAGTTTACTATATATGAAATGACACCACAAGAAGAGTTTCATCTTGGGAAAATAATAGGTGATTCTCCGGTTATGCTTGAAGCTAAAAATATTGCAAAAAAAGCAGCCAGAACACCTTCTACAGTTTTGATTACAGGTGACAGTGGCACTGGTAAAGAGCTGTTTGCTCAGGCTATTCACGATATGAGTTTATATTCGGAAGGACAACTGATAAGCGTAAACTGTTCGGCTATACCGGAAGGTTTGCTAGAAGCAGAGTTGTTTGGCTACGAAGAAGGGGCCTTTACAGATGCAAGAAAAGGCGGCAAGAAAGGGAAATTTGAGTTAGCTCACAATGGAACTATATTTTTAGATGAAATTGGTGATATGCCACACTTTATGCAGGCTAAAATATTACGGGTTCTACAGGATAGAACAATTGAACCTGTTGGAGGGGTGCAGAAGAGCAAGGTCAATGTTCGTATTATAGCAGCTACCAATAGAAATTTGGAAAAGATGATAATTGAAGGAACATTTCGAGAAGATTTATATTATCGATTAAATATTATCAGATTAGAATTGCCATCTCTTAAAGACAGAGTCGAAGACATTCCAAAACTAATGAACCGTTTTATCAGAAAATATTGTTCGGAGTTTGGATTTCCTCAAAAAACAGTTTCAGAAGAAGCAATGACTTTACTCATGCATTACAATTGGCCGGGGAATGTTCGAGAAGTACTCAATATTGCCGAAATGTTGGTGAGTATGACGGATGGAAATATAATAACTCCAGATGATCTTCCAGAAAAATTTAAACTATCTAATGAACATAGGACAATATTTACAGGACGCAACAACAACCATGTTCCTAAACTAAAAAACATGGTTGTGGAAGAAGAAATACAGATTATTTTAGATACTATAGCTGCGTGCGGAGGAAATAAATCTGCTGCTGCTAGGAAGTTAGGAATTCAGCGTTCAACTTTGTATGCTAAATTAGAAAAGCTAGGAATGTAATTCGTATGAAAAAACAGACATATTGTACATATGTGTATGATTATTTCATCATGCAATATATATACATATATGCCTTTTTTTTATGCGTTTTAAAATTAAGTAATAAAATTTTCTTTGGAAGTAATATCATTTGAAAGAGAAATATTTTAATGTTCGTTTGGTATTTAACAATTTGGCATGAGATATGCATACTTGTTAGATATATAACAAGTAACAACATAATATCACCAAAAAATAGGAGGACAGAAAATGAATAATGTATTGTTTACAGTAGAAAATGAAATTGCTTTGGTAACTATAAACAGACCAAAGGCTCTGAATGCGCTGAATAGTGAAACGTTGTCTGAACTAAATCAAGTATTTACTGAAGTACAGGGGAGAAAAGACATACGTGTTTTAATTTTAACAGGTTCTGGTGCAAAATCATTTGTAGCCGGCGCAGATATTTCTGAAATGGTGAATGCATCAGCAAAAGAGGGAAGAGATATGGCCCTCTTAGCATCGGAAGCTTTTGCAAAGTTAGAAAATATGCCTCAGGTGACAATTGCTGCAGTAAATGGTTTTGCTCTCGGCGGAGGGTGTGAAATTTCAATGGCATGTGATATCAGAATTGCAGCTGAAAATGCAAAATTTGGTCAACCGGAGGTTAATCTTGGGATATTGCCTGGCTTTGGCGGAACTCAAAGATTAGCGAGACTTGTAGGCAAAGGCAGAGCTAAGGAATTGATTTTTACAGCTGATTTCATAAGTGCAGAAGAAGCGTATAGAATTGGTCTTGCCAATAAAGTGGTTCCGGCAGCAGAGCTTCTTACCTATTGTGAGGAAATGGCTAAGAAAATTATAAGCAAATCTACATATGCTATTTCTTTGGCAAAACAATCTATAAATGTAGGATTGGATACAGATCTTCAAAGCGGTTTGAAATTTGAAGCGGACTGTTTTGGTCTTTCATTTTCTACAGAAGATAAAAAAGAAGGAATGACCGCTTTCCTGGAGAAAAGACCTGCAAATTTGAAAGAGTCATACTAGTTTGGATAATTATCCACCTTTGGTATCGTAAAGTTAGGAGAGTTTATTATGAAGAAAATGATTGTTATGACGGCGGCAGAAGCTGCCCAGCTGGTAAAGGACGAACAAACTGTAGTAACTAGTGGATTTGTAGGAAGTGGATGTCCGGAAGCATTGACTAAGGCATTAGAAAAGAGATTTATTGAAACTGGGTCTCCGAAAAACCTGACACTATTTTATGCAGCGGCACAGGGGAATAAAGACGGCAGAGGTGCTGATAGATTTGCACATGAAGGCATGACGAAAAGGGTTATTGCAGGACACTGGAACTTAGCGCCTTCTCTCGGACAATTAGTAATTGACAATAAGATAGAAGGATACAATTTTCCGCAGGGTACTTTGTCACAATTGATGAGAGATATTGCAGCACATAAAATCGGAACAATCACTCATGTAGGGTTGAACACGTTTGTGGACCCGAGAAAGCAAGGCGGGAAGTTAAATGATAAAACTAAGGAAAACCTTGTCGAGTTGGTAAATGTATTAGGGGAAGAGAAATTGTTATATAAGTCAATTCCTGTAGATATCGCTTTTATAAGAGGGAGTTATGCCGATGAATTGGGGAATATATCCATGGAGAGGGAAGTTGTTCCCACGGAAGTAACTGCAATTGCTCAGGCAGTAAGAAATGCCGGAGGTAAAGTGATTATACAAGTTGAACGTATCGTCAAAGCAGGAAGTTTGGATCCAAGATTAGTTAAAATTCCAAGGATATACGTAGATGGAATTGTTGTTGCAGACCCTAAAGATCATGAACAATGCTTCTGTCATGAATATGATTCTTCATTGACAGGAGAAATTCAGGTACCGTTGGATTCCATTGCTATACCTCCTATGAGTCCGAAAAAAGTCATAGGCAGAAGGGCTGCAATGGAATTGAAAGAAAATACGGTTGTTAATCTTGGTATTGGAATTCCGGAGTTTATTTCTCTTGTTGCTAATGAAGAAGGCATCAGTGATTATATGACATTGACGGTGGAAGCAGGTCCCGTAGGTGGTGTTCCTGCCGGTGGTTCTCAATTTGGAGCATCCATAAATCCGGAATGCATACTTGACCAGCCTGTGCAGTTTGATTTTTATGACGGCGGCGGTGTGGACTTGGCTTTTCTTGGGTTGGCGGAAGTGGATGAACATGGAAATATTAATGTCAGTAAATTTGGGCCTCGTATTGCAGGTTGTGGTGGATTTATCAATATTACTCAAAATGCAAAGAAGGTGTTTTTCTGTGGGACATTTACGGCAGGGGGGTTAAAGGCTACTATAAAGGACGGAAAATTGACTATAGATCAAGAAGGGAAATCTAAAAAATTTATTAAAGATGTAGAGCAGATTACATTTAGTGGCGAATATGCTGTAAATACTAATCAACCTGTTATGTATATAACAGAGCGCGCAGTATTTGAATTAAGGGAGGACGGTGTTCACTTGACTGAAATTGCACCTGGTATAGATTTACAGACTCAAGTTCTCGACCTTATGGACTTTACACCAAAGATGGAAGGGAAACCGAAGCTAATGAATGCAGCTATATTCAGAGACGAGATTATGGGACTTTCGCAAAAAAACTGAGCTGCAATATTTATTGGTTTATATAACATTTAGTGGGAGATAGAAAAATCTCCTGCTAAATGAAGTTTAGCTTTACAAATTTTGATTCAGGAGGAACGGTTATGGATTTTCAAATACTGATATTGCTTATTGCCATCGTATTATTCGGTGTTTTAGCATTTAAGAGAATTAATGCGTTGATTCTCGCTCCATTGGTAACTATATTCGTCATAGTATTTTCGGGATTACCCATATTAGATTCTTTAAAAGGTCCATTTATGCTAACGGCAACAAACTATATAAACAAATACTTTTTAGTATTCTTTGTAGGTGCGTTGTTTGGTGCCCTCTATCAATATTCGGGAGCAGCAGCTTCTATTGCAAACTGGATTTCAGGATTTTCTAAAGGGCGTTTTGTAGCACCTATTGTTATGATTATAACCGGAGTACTTACCTATGGAGGTGTAAGCGGGTTTGTAGTATTCTTTGCAATATATCCCATTGCACTTCAATTATTCCGCAAGGCAAATTTATCGAGGGTTTTAATTCCGGCATCTATATCAGCAGGTACATGGACATGGTCAATGACAGGACCGGGGTCACCTTCAATTCAAAATGTCATCCCAATGACAAACCTTGGAACATCCGCAACGGCGGCGCTGATACCAAGTACTGTTGCAACAATTGCTGAATTTATTATGATTTTTGTCTGGCTGGAATACAGATCAAGAAAATTAACAAGCAGGGGTATGATTTTTGATGATCCTAACCTTATGCAGTTGTCAAAGGAAGAAATGGAAGTGGATGATTCCAGCCTTCCTAATCCCTATATATCATTTATTCCAATAATACTTATTCTCATTTCGTTTAATATATTTGAACTACCTGTTGAGACTTCAGTTATGATTGGAGTCATTTCGGGAATAATACTTTTATTTAAAAGAATTGGTAGTGTCAAGGATTGGATTGATGTTTTCAATCAAGGTGCCGCTAATTCAGGGGTGGCAATATTGAATACTGCAATTGTTGTAGGATTTGCAGGTGTTGTACAGCAGACAGATGGATTTGCGAGGTTGATTGATAATCTGAAGAACATGAACATGTCGGGTATGGTCTTTGTTGCTATCACAGTGGCAATTGCAGCCGGAGCTGCAGGATCTGCATCAGGAGGAATTGGAATTGCTTTTAATGCATTGAAGGAAACCTATTTGGCACTTGGAGTGTCACCTGAAAATATTCATAGAATTTCAGCAATTGCAGCCGGTACATTAGATACTTTACCGCATCAGGGAGCGCAGATAACATTATTAGCTATATGTAAATTAACTCACAAACAAGCTTATTTTGATATTTTTATAACACAGATAGTAATTCCGATAATTACCCTTGGCGTTTTTATTCCACTGGCATCAATGGGACTTTAATTTCCAAAAAAACGCCATTGAAGTAAATTATTAAGTAAATTATCACACGGCATTATGTACATATTTAACTACAGTGTATGATTTATCGGACGCTAAATATTTACAAATATAGTATTTTAAAATCATTGATGAAAAAATTTTAACAATAAGACATTGAAATAGCAATAAATTATTCTTAATGAAGAATAAACATGGCACAAAATATGCTAGATGTATAACTATAGGCCATAAAGACTATACTTTTAGTAATTCTAATTCAGTTTTTTATATAGTCATTTATGAATTGGAAAATCAACTAAATAAAAGACTATAAATATATTATAAAAGGATGATAAGACTATGAATTTTAAATTTACAGATGAACAAGAAATGTTAAGAAATGCATTTGCGGAATTTGTTAAAGAAGATATAGAGCCAAATGCGACTAAATGGGATCAGGAAGATTATTGTCCGGTTGAGCTTTTTCCTAAGATGGGGGAACTTGGAATATTGGGAATTTTTGTTCCTGAACAATATGGTGGTGTTGGACTCGGTCATACAGAGAGAGTGATGGCACTTGAAGAAATAGCAAGATATTCGGCAGGTGTAGCAATGTTTGTATTCACTCATCAACTGGGTATGTCAGCAATTCTTGATGCCGGAACAGAAGAACAGAAACTTAAATATTTACCTGATATGTGTTCTGGTAAAAAGATTTGCGGATTAGCAGTTACAGAACCAGGTGGCGGTTCTGATTTTACAGGTCAAAAAACAAGTGCTGAATTAATAGATGGTAAATGGGTAATCAATGGAAGAAAATGTTTTATCACAAATTCACATGTTGCTGATACTACAGTAATTACGGCAAAAACAGGTGTAGACGCGAAAGGTCGAAACCAATTTTCAGCAATGGTTATTGAAAAGGGAACACCTGGTTTTAAACCAGGAAGAAAGGAACATAAACTTGGATTGAGAGGTTCTGTAACAGGTGAACTGATTTTAGATAACGTAGAAATACCTGAATCGAATGTCATTGGTGAAGTTAATAAAGGAGCTCCAGTAGCTATGAAAGCAATTGGTGAGGTGGGAAGAGCCAGCATGTCTGCTATATGTGTTGGTATACTTAGAGGATGTTTAGAAGAAAGTGTTAAATTTGCTAATGACAGGGTGCTTTATGGCAAACCAATCACTAAATTACAGGCTATTCAATTTCACATTGCAGAAAACAGATTGGACTATGAAACAGCAAAACTTCTTCTTTATAAAGCAGCATCAATGAAGGATGATAAGGTCAATGCAGTTGCAGAATTTTCTATGGCTAAACATTTTGGAACAGAAGCCGCTTCCAGAGCATCAAAGAGAACTATAGAGTTAATGGGAGGCTACGGTGTAATTGATGAATATCCTGTAGGCAGATTCTTAAGGGATGCCATGGCTTCTATTTCATCGGGAGGAACAAGTGAAATACAGAGAATTATTATAGCAGGAGATACAATTAAGAAATATAGTTAAAATTTCATATTAATATGTAGGTAGCTTATATAAGAATATCAGCTAGAAAATTATGGCTTTATAAAACTTGGAGTGTTTTATTATATTTTAAGATTAGAAGAAAGCCATAATTTTTAGTTGAATAACATGAAAATAAAAATTAGTAATATCAAAAAATATTTACTATGGATTAAAAATCAATCTATAGCAATAATAACAATACGGATTATTTATAAATAATTCAGAAAGGAAATAGTATGATGAAGGCAAATACATTTCATTGTACAAGGTGAAGAATAATGAATATTATCGTATGCATGAAACCTGTTCCAGACCCTGATAAATATAATTTGCTGACAATAGATTCAAAAACGAAACGTTTAGTGAGAGAGGGTATTCCGACAATTGTAAATCCTTCTGATAAAAATGCTCTGGAAGAAGCATTAAAAATAAAAGAAATGACAGGATGTAATATAATTGTTTTAAGTATGGCTCCGATGTTTAGTCAGGACAAAGTTAAAGAATGCCTTGCAATGGGAGCAGATGAAGCTTACTTAGTGAGTGACAGAGCTTTTGGAGGGGCGGATACATTTTCTACATCTTACACATTGGCAAAGGCAATAGAGAAAATTGGAGTTGATGTACAGCTTATTCTCTTAGGGAATGAAAGTGCAGATGGAGCAACTTCTCAAGTTCCTTCGCAGCTTGGTGAATGGTTAGATATTCCTCATATAACTAATATTATAGAGATGAAAATGGAAGGAAAAACTATAAAGGCGAAGAAAAAGATAGAAAATGGCTACATTGAGTACGAAGTAGCGTCACCTGCATTATTAAGTATAGCAAGAGGCTCAAACAAGCCTAGGTTAATAAGTGCTATGGGTATCATAAAAGCTAAGAATAAGAGATTAGAGGTTCTGACGAGAGCTGATCTTGATGTTGATGATAAACTTATTGGTTTGACAGGTTCTCCGACTCAAGCAGGTGAACTTATTGTTCCAAATATGAGCAGGGCATCAAAAACTATAAATGGAAGTGCAGAAGATATTGCGGGAGAAATTCTGAGCATTGTAAAAAAAGCAGGAATCAGTATATAAGGCAGGTGAAATAAATGAGTATAAAAAAGGTACTAGTGTATGCAGAAATTACAAATAAAAAAGTCAATCCGGTTTATTTTGAACTAATTTCCAAAGCAAAAAAAATATTTGCTGATAATGAAGTATCGTATGCTTGTGTTATTGCAGGAAATTCTATAGGGGATATGACAGAAGAGGTAAAATGTTCCGGAGTTGATACGATTTATGCAATAGATGACAATAGATTAGAAATATATAATCCGGAATACTATTGTGCAGCCTTAGAGGAGGCAATAAAACAATTTGATCCGGATTTGTTCCTGATTGGAGCGACGCTTGCAGGTGAAGAAATAGCGCCTACTTTGGGGCTGAGGTTTAAAACCGGTGTTGCCGCCCACTGCATGGATTTAATTTTAAAAGAAGACGGTTCTTTGGCTCAGATGGTTCCGGCATTTGGCGGAAAAGTAATTGGGGAAATATTTATTCCCAATACAAGACCACAAATTGCAAGCGTAAAACCCGGAATATTTGTTGAGGAAAAAAAAGAAAAAAAAGAATGCGAAATTATTAAAATTGATAAAAAATGCTTAGACGATGTAGTTTCTCGAATAAGAGCAATATCAATCAATAAAAAAGAATCAACTAAAATGCCTATTGAAAAAGCACCTGTCATTATTTGCGGCGGTTATGGAACCGGGTCAAAAGAAAATTGGGAAAAGCTAGAGAAATTGGCTTCACTGCTATCCGGAGCTACAGGCTGTACAAGACCTGTAATAGATACAGGATGGGTAGAAGATGAAAGTACAATGATAGGTACCAGTGGAAAATCCGTCAGACCTAAACTTTATATAGGTGTCGGAATTTCAGGAGCTACACATCATGTTTGTGGCATGAAAGACGCAGAAGTTATCATAAGTATTAATAACGATGCTGATGCGGAGATTTTCAATGTGTCAGATTATGCTGTTATCGGAGATGGATCTAAAATTATAGATAAGTTAATTGAATTAATAGAAAATTAATCAATGAGCCGACCTTGTAACTAATAATTACACAGGTTGGTTTTTTATTACAAAACAGGTAAATCCTCAAATTGTATATTTATTGGTCCAAACATTATCATACTAATTTCTAAAGCAAAAAAATATTGCAGATAATGAAGCAGCATATACTTGTGGGGACAATATGATTTCGGAAAACAATTTTTCTTGAATATTAAATGAAATTTGATATAATATAATCATATGATTATTTATACAGATTTTATCTTGCTGAAAAAGGGTATTTATATGTGAAAGAGGGGAATAGATATTGACATCTTCTGTCGTAGACATGAGAAGCACTTCAATTATTATAGTTATAGGGCATATATTGGCAGTTATACTGCTTGCTTCATATGCCATACAGCCAAGGAGCAAAAATGAATCTGTGAAAATATATCTTCTGGCTAAGTTAATTCAATGTATTGGCTGGATAATGCTTGTACTTAGAGGTTATATATCTGACATCCTCTCTATTTCTGTTGCTAATTCCGTATTTTTTGCCGGTATAGTAGTTGAAATGACTTCATACCTGGTTCTAAGCGGAAATTACAATAAAAGAATAAAACAATATAATTACGTTCTCATTATTAGTTTTATTCTTATTTTTAATTTTGTGACAGTATTTTATAAAGTTGAGAGCATAAGAGTATTGACAGCATCATTGTTAACATCATTGCCGATGATATATCCCACCTATAAAATTATTAGTGAAAAAAATTCCTCTGTGCTGCAAAAGATAGTATGTGTTTTTTTAATTGCAACGATTATTATGTGGCTTGCTCGGGCATATCTGGCTGTTACTATATCATATTCCTTAAATTTTCTATTTACTGATTATCCTAATACATGGGTATTTTTTGCAGTTTCTGTAGTTATGCTTACAGGCAGTACGGGATTTATACTACTGGTCAAGGAAAAGCAGGACGCAGAAATGAAAAAAGCCGCATGTTTTGATGAACTTACCGATATATTAAACCGAAGGGCATTCATACAGCATTTCAAAGAATCAATTTCAATGCTGCTAAGCAAAAATGAATTTCTTTCATTTCTACTTATGGATATTGATGATTTTAAAAACATAAATGATAATCACGGACATTATGTAGGAGATATTGTACTGAAATCCTTTGCTGATATAATAAAAAGCAATCTGAGAGAATACGATTTGTTCGGAAGATACGGAGGAGAAGAATTTGCTGTAATGCTTCCCGGAGCTGATGAAAAAGAATCTCTTGAAATAGCGGAAAGACTGAGAAAGGCCGTGGAAAATTCCTCACTGAGTTTTATTCAGGAAATAAGGTATACTGTAAGTATAGGTGTGGTGACCATTGCAGCAGATAAGGATATCAATTTGGAGATGCTTTACAAATTAAGTGACAAGGCACTCTACAAGGCTAAGGAACAAGGTAAGAATCAGGTTGTCGGAATTAGAGTTTAAAGTTGTGTATCAAAGTCTCTTAATAATTTTTTAATTTATGGCATTATAGAAAGGGTACCTTTATTTTCATTAAAGCATTTTTCAAAAATTAGTAACATACTATGAATCTATAATACATAGTAAAAGCAATCTAATGACAAATTAAAAAAGAATTTCAAGTAAAAGGAAGTGGTATTGTGCAAATAGCTATCATAACAGGAGCATCCAGTGGATTAGGGCGTGAGTTCGTAAAACAAATATGTGAAAAAGAAAAACTTGACTCCATCTGGATTATCGCAAGACGTGAAAAACGCTTACAGGAAATAGCAGATAAATATCCTGACCTGATACGCCCTATACCTCTGGATCTTACAAAATCTGAAAGTTTTGCGGCACTTAAAGTAATTCTTGAAAAAGAAGAACCTAATATCCGCATATTAATAAATGCTTCTGGCTTCGGTAAAATGGGAAACTATGCTCAGATATATGAACAGGACAACAATGATATGATAGATTTAAACTGCAAGGCTCTGGTATCTATGACACTGCTCGGACTTCCCTACATGAAAAAAGGCTCCCGCATACTGGAAATATGTTCTTCTTCAGCTTTTCAGCCCTTGCCTTCATTGAATATATACGCTTCAACCAAGGCATTTGTTCTCAGCTATAGCCGTGCTTTGCGCCGTGAGTTGATTGAAAGAGGAATTCATGTTACGGCTGTCTGCCCTTACTGGATAAAGGATACAGAGTTTATTCCTGTGGCAAAGGATACAGAAAACAGCAATGCCATACTGCATTTTCCACTGGCATCAAAAGCTGAAAATGTCGCAAGATATGCTCTGTGGTGCTCAAAATACAATTTTCCAGTATCAACTCCTGGAATTGTGAGTTTTTTGCAAAGAGTTGCTGCAAAAATAATTCCCCGCGAGCTCATAATATCATGCTGGCAGCTTATGCGGCGGTTGTAGAAATTTGGAATTTAAAATAACAATTATCATAAAGATCAATCAGATAAATTGATAATCATTTTCAATTTACTTGACAATGTAAATAGCAAAGTGTAAAATGAAAAATATTATTAAATTACTTTAAGGGGTATGACTATGGCTAGAGCCAGAACATATAACACGAGGCAGCAGAAAGAAATTCTTAAATGTGTTAAGAGCAACCGGCAGCTTTGAAAACTTGCTTTAAATATATTATATCAGGAGGGACAGCTATGAAAAAAATTAGTAAAAAAATGAGCATATTAGCTATAATAATATGTATCAGTATAATAGCTGTTCTTTTTTTATCTGAATTTTTTATCATAACTCATATAGACCACGACTGTAAAGGTGAAAACTGTCATACTTGTTTGCAGATACAGTCTGCCCAAAATGCCATCAGACAACTTACAGCAGGCGTTGGTTTTGTTAATTTTCTACTATCAGTAATTGTATTGCATTTCTGTATTTCTATTGCAAAGTCTATTTTTATCTGTAATAATTCCCTGATAACATTAAAGGTAAGACTAAATGATTAAAGACTTCTAAGGTAAGTACCATGCTTATGTTAGTGACGGCATGTGTATTTGCTTATATTTTTATGCTCATTTTTATTAATTATATACAAAAATATGGAGGTCTTTGAACATGAAAAAATTAATATTGATATTATTAACAGTTGTGTTAACCGCAACAGTTTTATTTGGGTGCACTCAAAATAGTGATACTGTAAAAACGGAAACAGGGGATGAAAAACTAAATGTTGTGACAACTTTATTCCCTTATTATGATTTTGTAAGGGCAATTGCAGGTGACAAGGTAAATGTGACAATGATTGTTCCTGCAGGAATGGATACTCATTCATTTGAACCAACTCCTGCTAATATGATTACAATTCAGAATGCAGATGTATTTATTTATAATGGCGGAGAAATGGAAAGCTGGGTCGATAGAGTTCTTGGTGCTGTAGAAAATGAAAATCAAATTTCTGACTGCATGATAGACTATGTAAATGCAGTAGAAGAAGAAACGGTTGAAGGTATGGAACCCGAAGACGAGGAAGAAGGCGAAACAGACGAAGATGAAGTTGAATATGATGAGCATATTTGGACGTCGCCTGTCAACGCACAGATTATGGTAGAAAAAATATGCAATATTCTGGCAAAAGCTGACAGTGAAAATGCAGAATTTTATCAAGCAAATGCAGATTCTTATATTGAAAAATTAAAAACATTAGATGAAAAATTCAAAGAGACAGTTGATAATTCTAAACGTAAACTTATTGTGTTTGGTGATAAATTTCCATTCCGCTATTTTGCAGATGAATATGGATTAAAATACAGCGCGGCGTTTAATGGATGCAGTACTGAAACAGAGCCTAGTGCAGATACTGTTGCATATTTGATTGATAAAGTAAAGGCGGAAAATATTCCTGTTGTTTATTATATTGAACTTAGCAATGAAAAAATAGCGGATACAATTTGTGAGGCTACAGGGGCAAAAAAATTGTTGCTTCATTCATGCCACAATTTATCAAAAAAAGATTTTGACAGCGGAATTACATATGTAGAATTAATGGAGCAAAATGTTAAAAATCTAAAAGAAGGTCTAAATTAATTAAGAGGAATCAATTATGTCAGAAAAAAAGGTAATGATTGAATGTATAAATGCAGGGTTTGGATATGATAATAAAGCTATTGTTGAAAATTTGAATTTTGTAGTAAATGAGGGCGATTACGTCTGCATTGTAGGGGAAAATGGTTCCGGAAAAAGCACTTTGATTAAGAGCATACTGGGATTACTGAAACCTATATATGGTAAAGTTAAGATAGACTGTAATTCCAAAAATGGGAGTATCGGTTATCTTCCTCAGCAGACACAATCACAGAAGGATTTTCCGGCAACTGTATATGAAGTTGTACTGTCCGGTTTTTTAAGTGTATGTAAAAACAGGCCGTTTTACACTCCTATTGAAAGAAGTATAGCGCTTAAGAACATGGATAAGCTGAATATCTTAAAATTAAAGAAAAAATGCTATCGGGAACTTTCTGGTGGACAACAGCAGAGGGCTCTACTTGCGAGAGCGCTCTGTGCCGCTGACAAAATATTAGTATTGGATGAGCCGGTTACAGGTCTTGACCAAATTGCGACATCAGAGCTGTATGAAAATCTGAGATATCTGAATCAAGAGGAAAAAATGACAATTGTTATGGTATCTCACGATATTCAAAATGCACTGAAGCAATCAAATAAAGTTCTTTATATTGGTCAATCTTGTTTCTATGGAACCGTGCAGGATTTTCTGAAGTCAGAAGACGGACGTAATTTTGCAGGAGGTGAGAAAATATGCAAGTAGTAGTGGAAATGTTTTCTTATCCGTTTATTGTAAGAGCGTTTGTGGTTGGAATTCTGGTATCCCTTTGTGCAGCTTTGTTGGGAGTAAGCCTTGTGCTGAAGAGGTACTCTATGATTGGTGACGGACTTTCTCATGTTTCATTTGGCGCCCTGTCTGTCGCTATGGCATTGGGGCTTGCACCGCTGGAAGTTTCAATTCCTGTAGTGGTTATAGCAGCTTTTTTTCTCCTTAGAATTTCTGAAAATGCAAAGATTAAAAGTGATGCAGCTATAGCAGTCTTATCTGCATCTGCACTCGCCATAGGAGTTATTGTGACAGCGGTGACAACAGGTATGACTACAGATGTGTGCAGCTATATGTTTGGAAGTATACTTGCCATGAGCAAAGATGATGTTAAATTAAGTGTTATATTATCAATTGTGGTATTAGGTATGTTCGCGTTTTGCTATCACAAAATATTTGCAGTTACTTTTGATGAAAATTTTGCAAAAGCAACTGGAGTTAAGGTTTCAGTTTACAATACCATGATAGCTGTTCTGACGGCAGTAACAATTGTTCTTGGCATGAGGATGATGGGTGCTATGTTAATTTCAAGTTTGATAATTTTTCCTGCGCTGACTTCTATGAGAATTTTAAAGAGCTTTAAAGGAGTTGTAATTTGTTCCGGAATATTGTCTGTAATATGCTTTTGCTTTGGCTTAGTTGGTTCTTACTATTTTTCTACTCCGACAGGTGCAAGTATTGTAGTTGTGGACTTAATTGCTTTTATGCTTTTCAGTATTATTCAAAGAATCAAAGAAAGAGGGGTTCGATATTAAATGAAATATTTTAAAATTAAAAGCATACTTTTGCTGATTTTTATTTTTACGTTGTTAACCGGATGTTCACAAAAAGAAAAAGCCGCTGACAAGATGAACGAATCTTTAAAGACAACAGGTGAGACTCAATCAGAAGAAAACATAATTGAAGATGATAAGCAGAAATCAGAGAAAAGTTTATTGCCTGAAAAAGATAATAAAAATTCTGAAGAAAACATTCTGTCTGAAAAAGATGAAAAAGATGAAAAAGATTCAAAGGATAAATCTTCTGGCGAAATTATTGATATAACAGAAAAAATGTATGTTACATATATCAATGATATTTATGTAAACAAGGAAGATTATTTGGGCAAAACAGTTAAAATAGAAGGTATGTTTAAAGGCGCTTACTATGATCAAACTGATACAACTTATTACTACGTCTATCGTGTAGGACCTGGCTGTTGCGGTAATGACGGCAGTATGTGCGGATTTGAATTTACATATGACGGAGAGATGCCAAAAGATAATGATTGGATTAAAGTCATAGGAGTTCTTGATAGTTATGAAGAAGACGGAGCTGAATATCTGACAATCAGAGCAACATCTGTTGAAGTAATGGATGAACGGGGTGCGGAAACCGTAAGTTTGTATTAATCAATTAGTTTACTTAACTATGTCAAAAAAATGAAATTAAGAGTAAAAGATATGCAAAATTAATCAAGTACCTATGAATAAGAATATTAAGTACAAATCTATCTTAATTGTATATACTAATAATGATTGTCTATATTAACATTAATGAATAAATATAATAAAGCCACAGCATAAAAAATGATAAAAATGCATCTGGACCAAATGAAAATGCAACAAATTCTGAAAAAGTGCAGTTTGAGGTTTGAAAATGCTTGGAAAATGAACGATGATGTAAAAAATGAAAAAAATCGGATAGTTAATCATAAAATGTATAAAACAAACAGACTTAAGGTTGTATGTTGAACTTATGTCTCAACATACAACTTATGCGATCCATATGTCTAAATTTTCAATAGTATGAATATGATGTCGGCAATAAATATTACAATATATAAATCTGATTTTTACCGTTATTCTTTGCTTCGTACATTGCTTTATCAGCTCGTACCATTAAGCTGTTTGATGTGTCCAGTTTTTCTATACGAGTGAGTCCTAAACTAATGGTAACATTATATTTCATAAGTTCTATGTCCTGATTGATTTTTTCAGTAATCATATTTGCAATTGCCTTAGAGTCTTCAAAACTGCATTGTAATATTCCTGCAAATTCATCTCCTCCCCATCTGGCAATCATACCATTTTCCCCGATAATTTCACTGGCATAACTTGCTATGAGACAAATTATACGGTCACCGAAAATATGACCATATGTATCATTGATGTTTTTAAAATTATCAATGTCAAAAACAAACATTGCAAAGTTACTAAATTTATTTTTTTCAAAAATTAAACGTAATGTATTATCAAATCCTCTTCGATTTTGAAGTTCTGTCAGAAAATCGGTATTTGCCACTTTTGCAATTTGAATTCCATATCTTTTAATAACATTATTTATTATCAAAAGTATAATACCAATTACCACAAGAAGTATTAAAAGTTCGTCAATTGTTTGAGACATAAAGGTTCTCTTTAAAACGGATGTATCTTTTTTTACAACTAAGTACCATCCTAAATTATCAATGTATTTAGTAATAAGATATCCATCAATACCTGCTTCGTTGTATGGGAATGTTTCAAGGGATGATTTATTGTTTATAATATCATTTTTTAGTGAACTTATTTCACTATCGGTAAAAATGTTATATTTTTCTATTAGGCTGTCAGTGGTATGAACCTGAACTAAGCCATCTCCATCAATTAAAAATGCTTCTAAATCGTAGTTTTCTTCAAAAGACATTAGCATTGTCTGTATCTGATTCATTTCCAGTCCAACTCCTGTTACTCCCATCAAAACATTATTTTCATCTTGTATACGACAGTTTATAAATACAGTTAAAGTATTGTTATTTGCTTCATCATTATCAACATCTAAAATATTTATTTTATTGCTGTTAATGAAATCAAAGTACCACTTATCATGTTCATTATTTTTATCAATTACTTTGAGTATGCCTTCATAATAGTAATATCGTCTTGTATTATCAGATACAAGAAATACAGAATCATAACCGTATTTGACTTCAAATCCTTTTAAATAATTTTGTAACTTATGTAAGTGTTCCTCATCGTTAACCATTTCAGTTTCTTCTGATAACCAATCTTTTAAAAATGAATCATTTGCCATTGTCAATGACACAAAAATGGGTTTTGTCAATTCATTATTAATGTCAGAATATATATTGGTTGAGGTAAGTTTAGATATGTTTTTAATATCATCTTTAATAATTCTGCTATAATTGTTGTAGTTAATAAAAATAATTGATATGAATCCTATTATAATGATTGTGCTTACTAGTAAATTAACTTTGTATTTAACATTGTTTATCATTTTGATCTCCTATATTGATTTATCGTGTGATTATATCACAAATTATTGTATTGTGTCATAAAAACTGTAAAAAAGTCAAATTAAATACTAATCAATTATAAATATTTAAGATTCTAGTGTCAATTTATGATATTTCTTTTTCTATAGTAGTTTGCAGCTCATAAGTTACGCTAGGGTGAAAGAAATAGATGATTGCAATTTAGGTAAAGAAACTGTATAGTAGAAATGAGTAAAATTAAAAAAATTATAAGTCTGTAATTGTAAATAATAGCAGGGTTTTAAAATTATAAGTTAGATTGGCAGGTGTTGATGTTATGGACAATCGCTTTATTCGTGGATTAAAAATAAACTGGGAGAAACTTGAAAGCAGGTCTTATATTTCGAAAATACAAGCTTTGAAGAATTTGTCAGAACTAATGATACAAAGTGATATAACTTTTTTTGTTGGTGAAAATGGGACAGGAAAGTCAACATTGTTAGAGGCAATTGCTGTAGCCTATGGATTTAATCCTGAAGGCGGAACTAAAAACTTTAACTTTTCTACACAAGATACGCATTCATCCTTGAATGAAGCACTTGTATTATCAAGAGGTGCTATACGTCCGAAAGACGGATATTTTTTAAGAGCGGAAAGTTTTTATAATGTTGCAAGCCAGATAGATAGCTATGAAAAAGATATACCAGGATATCTAACTTACTATGGTGGGAAGTCTTTACATAAACAATCTCATGGTGAAAGTTTCCTGGCGCTGATTCAAAACCGGTTTCACGGCGATGGACTTTATTTGCTTGATGAACCCGAGGCAGCTTTATCACCGCAAAGGCAATTGACTTTATTAATAACAATTTGTCAATTGGTTAAGGAAGGAGCTCAATTTATTATTGCAACCCATTCTCCAATATTGCTTGGAATTCCAGACGCAGATATTTTATCCTTTGATGATGGCAGTATTAAACGTATTGACTACGAAGATACAGAAAGCTATCGTATTACGGAGATGTTTATTAATAACAAAGACTATTTGCTTAATAAATTATTGAAGGAAATATAGAAAACAAAATAATGTATGGATTAAAATATTGGATAATAGAATATGAATTAATAATTAATTGTGTAATTATCTAAGATGCAATGGGAGATTATCATCCCATTGCATTTGATTTAATATACTTAAGAAATCTGCCCCTGTATAAATTCTATTTCGTACAATGGTAAATTCAACAGCCATTCTTCTTTTTTATAGTCTGACATCAATGTACGTATAGAAATTTTAGGTTGGAATTTTTCATAATAAGATTTAAGACTTTTAGCTTAAACGTACCATACATGAAAGTAAGCCAACATCTAGTAGGAATAATTTAAAGGATTTTAAATCTTCATAAGCTTTAAGTGCTGTATCTCTCTTACTTCATTAAAGTCTTTATTTATAATATATTGCATAACAACTTCAGGCATGCCATCTATATAGTAATAATATTTGAGCATATTGCTTTTTACGATGAAATTATGAAATAAATTACATTTAATGCTACGATATGCTAGTTACATATAGTCCATAATGATTAATATACTTTCTCATGGATATATGATTTAAAAAAATACAAAAATAATTTTTTTGTTGCAGTAGTTTACAACTAAACTGCGTTATAATAAATGTACAGGAAGGAGGGGAGGTATGGAAAAGGAAAGCTTGTTAATCAAGGAGTCAATTGAAGGTGACGAAGAAGCTTTTACGGAGATAGTCAATATTTATAAGAATTATATTTTTGCAATTATATTAAATTTCATAAAGGACTATGGAGAAGCTGAAAATGTGGCACAGGAAGTTTTTCTGCAAATCTATGCTTCTCTTGGTACATATGATAATAAAAACTTTAAAGGCTGGATTGGAAAAATAGCTGCCAATAAGTCTGTTGACTGGATAAGAAAAAAGAAGTCAAAATTTCGAGAAGAAGTTTTTGACAACACGACGGATATGATAGATAATATGGAACCGTATCAAAATAACAATCCAGAAATATCTTTAGTTGACAAAGAGAAAAAAGAAGTACTTGCAAAAGCTTTAAGCAATATTCCTGAAATCTACAAAAACACTATTGAAAAATTTTATTTTCAGGATAAGTCTTATGAACTGATTGCCAAGGAAGAAGATGTATCAATAAAAACTGTGGCATCAAGACTTTACAGAGCAAAAATATTATTAAAAGAGAAATGGAGGGAAGAAAATGAAACATTATGATTATATTGAGTGGCTGCTTTATAAAAATAAAATGTTGCCTAAAGAAAAATCAGATGAAATGGAACAACATTTATTTGACTGCGATACTTGTATGGAGATTTTTCTATCCCTGATTGACGAAGAGGAAGTAAGAAGTGCAGGAGAATTTATAACTGAAGATTTTACATCAAGTGTGATAAAAAATATTCCTAAATTAAAAATAGTTAAACCTAAGGCAAAATCAAAAAAGAAAATATTTAATTATCAGTTTGGTTATTATGCAGCTGTTGCATCGGTAACTATAATTTTAACACTTGGAGGATTCTATACTGACCTGGTAGATACAGTTCCAAAACTTTCAAAATCAATTGTGGCGCAAGATAAGCATTCCAACGTAATTGCCAACCTTTCAGACAGTATAGTGGATTCTACATCAAGTTTTTTGCTTAGTATTGAAAATATTGATAGAAATAAAAGGAGGAAAAACATTGAGAGATAAAAGTAAATTTATAGCATTTGTATTATCGGTTATACCCGGTCTGTCTCATTTATATATTGGATTGAAGGAAAGGGCTTTAATATTCTTTGTCATGTTTGTTGGAATATTTGCAGGGAGTATGGGCTTGTCAATAATGCTGTACGATAATGATTTTTTGGTAATTATTTTAATAGGATATCCTGTTTTATGGCTGATAGCTTTGATGGATATGTATTCAGCTTGGAGAAATATTGAAATAAAACATTTATATAATAATGCAGAAACATCACAAAGCATTTCTATTGATAATAAATTCAATAAAAGGAGCATAACCCTTGCATTATCAATAATACCGGGTGCAGGACACATGTATTTGGGTTATCAGAAAAAGGGATTAATTATAATGGGAGCATTTTCTTTTTCCGTATTTTTTATGGGGTGGCTTGGAATATCTCTGCTGCTGTTTATATTGCCTTTAATTTGGTTTTACAGTTTCTTTGATGCAATGCATACCGTAGATGGTTCCAACGTGGATATAAAAAATCAAGAAATAATTTTCCCTGAAATAAAGTCGGAATGGGTTGGATTTGCATTAATAGGCATAGGTGTCATGATAATGCTGGAAAGAGTGTTGTATCCACTGATTGATTATGAAATCCGCAGATACATTCAAACATCGGTTGTATCCTTAATATTTATTTTTGCCGGCATACGCATGTTGATTAAGAATAAAAAGAACTCAGATGTTTTTGATGATGCAGAGGAGGATAATGCAGATGAAGATTAAACGGGTAGGTACCATTTCAATGGGTATTGTATTAATTGCTTTTGGAACAATACTATTTATATCACAAATCAATAAATTATCAGCAGTAAATATGGTATCTAAAATATGGCCAATAATATTAATACTATTAGGGTTAGAGATACTGTGGTTCAGATATACGTCTAAGGATGAAAATATAGCTATAAAATATGATATATTCAGTATATTTATTGTCTTTGTAATTTTGTTTGTAAATATAGGAATATATGCAGTGACTGAAGTTGGAGTGATGAGTAGATTACAAAACATGGTGCTATCTGAAAATTATAATATGGATACAGTTCTAAACGAGTATACAATTGATGATAACATAAACAAAATAATCATAAATGAAATAGATAATTTAAACATCAGAGCTACAGAGGATAATAAAATAAGCGGTATATGCAAACTTAATGTTTATGCTTCAAGTCAAGAAGAAGCAAAAAAATTAAGTTCTGAAGAATATATAAAGTATAAAAAATCAGGCAATACCTTATATGTTTATTCTGTAAACAATAGAAACAATAGCAACAGCTTTTCGAATCCCAGCAATATCGAAATATTTTTACCCCAAAATATTGATGTAGAAGTAACAGATTGCTACAATTTAGAGTTAGTATATAATGATTTTGATAATAAGTGGATATTTGATGGAGTAAACAACATAAACGTTAGGCTTGACGAAATATCAAATGTAAAGATAAATGCATTTGTAGAATCATTAGATTTTCTGAATGGAAACATAAAGTGGTCATTTAATAATTTTGGAGAGTACATAAAAGGTGAGGGAGCTAATTTAATAAAAATTCTAAACAGCAATAATATAACTGTAAATGAAGTATAAAATTTAATTATGCTATATTTTGACTGATTCGTTTCAGTTGTCTATACTGCTAATATGTGATGCAAAAATGTGCCGGAGAAAAGTCACCGGCACATTTTACATAATTATTGACAGTTATCCTTTTCTGTGTTATCTTATATTATCATTAAAAAAAGGAGGACACAAAATCCATGTATAGCGTTCGTTTAAGATAAGTTGGCAATAAAAAAGCAGTAATAAATCTACCTTGTGTGGGCATTTTGTTGTACTTGTTTTACGAGTGAAGTCATGGATATGTATTAGGTATAATGTTTATTTTATCCCTGTATTTTTGTGTCCTTTCACGTAGGTATGCAGACCAAAGCCCTGTTGTGGAGTAAGGCCTGTATTTTTTATTGTTTGAATAAAATTAATTAACATAATTTGCAGCAGCAGGATATAATATTTCAGCGTGATTACTGCATAATTTTTATGGTTAGAAATATGATATAGTTACTTGATATGAGAAACAATATTTATATTGGAGGAATAATTTAACATGAATAAAAATTGGGAAAAAAATATAATATTATTTTTGACTAGTCAAAATATATCGCTTTTTGGGTCTATGCTTGTTCAGTATGCAATTACATGGTACATCACATTAGAAACACAGTCAGGAGCAATGATGACATTGTCAATTATTTGCGGATTTTTGCCGACCTTTTTTATATCACCATTTGCAGGTGTATGGGCTGACAGATATGACAGAAAGATGATTATTATTTTGTCTGATTCTATGATAGCATTATCAACACTTGCTTTAGCCATGCTTTTCTTTGCAGGATATAATTCAATATGGCTGATATTTGTGGCATCGGCTATACGTGCGCTTGGATCAGGAATTCAGACACCTACTGTAGGAGCATTTATACCACAGCTTGTGCCGGAAGATAAGCTTATGAAAGTTAATGCAACAAACAGCAGTATTCAATCGCTGGTTGCACTTTTGTCTCCGATGCTAAGCGGAGCATTATTAACTCTGGCACCTATTGAAATTATATTTTTTATAGATGTTGTTACAGCGGCTCTTGCTGTTTCTATGCTACTTTTGTTTTTAAAGGTACCTGCTCACAGCAAGGCACTTGAGAAACAAAAAATCAGCTATTTTGAAGATATGCTTGAAGGTATTAAATATATTAAAAAACATGGATTTGTTAAAACTGTATTTGTGTTTTGCGCAATATATTTTATATTGATTACACCATCAGCCTTTTTAACTCCTTTACAGGTGACCCGCAGCTTTGGTGATGATGTTTGGCGTCTTACGGCCATTGAAGTTGCATTTTCTGGAGGTATGATGCTGGGAGGAATCACTATTGCATCCTGGGGAGGATTTAAAAACAAAGTTCATACTATGGTGATTTCTAATTTTGTTATTGCAACTTGTACCGTATCACTTGGAATAGTTCCTGTATTTTGGATTTATCTTTTTTTAATGGGATTAGTCGGATTTGCTCTTCCATTATTTAATACACCTTTTACAGTTATGCTGCAGCAGAAAGTGGAACCGGATTTTTTAGGCAGAGTATTTGGTGTCTTGAGTATGATTTCAAGTTCTCTGATGCCGCTGTCTATGTTAATATATGGGCCTGTGGCTGATGTGATTAAAATAGAATGGCTTCTGATTGGCACAGGATTTTTGATGTTTGTAATGACTGCTACGATGTCTGGAAATAAAGTGCTAATAGAAGCAGGAAAGCCGGTTACACAGTAATGATGACAAATATTGGTCACATTTCAGTTTAATTTTACAGGAAGATATATAAAGCAATGGTAATAAAATTATATTTTATACCATTGCTTTTTTTACAATATAAACTAAAATATACAAGTCACAAGCATGATATTAAATTTAATAATATAAAGCTTAGAGAATTTGATGGAAGTTATTTAACTTTTCCTAGAATGACCCCAGATTTAAAATTTAGACCACATCAGAAAAATGCAATAGCCCGAGTAATTACATCAAGGGAAAATACATTCAGAAATAGAGCAAAGAGAAGGTAGAATACTTCGTCAGGACAATACAAATGAAGAAGTTAATATATACCAATACGTTATAGTCAAAAACAAGCAAAAATTTATTTCGCAGATAATGACATCAAAATCTATTGCAAGAAGCTGTGAAGATAAATCTAAATATCCTAATCTTATTTCGTAAGCTAAACAAAGAACAAATAATATTAAAAAAGAAATTGAAATAAGAGATCAAAATAAAAAAGAAGAATTTCAAATAATAATAGATAATAAAACTTATGGCAACAGAGAAGATGCAGGAGAAATTATAAAAATATTATCAGACAATGCAGTATCAACCGAAGAAAAACAAATAGGAAAGTTTAACGGGCTTGATTTATTCATAAAGAAAAAACACTTGAGTTTTAATGAGTTGATATTAAAAGGTAATAGTACTTATACGATTGAACTTAGCGATAGTCCGCATGGAAATATGGTTAGACTTGAAAATGTTATAAAAAATCTTGAATCCTATATAGGCAAACTGGAAGACAAAATTGCTGAATATGATAGAAACATGGAAGAATCAAAATCAGAATTTGAAAAACCTTTTGAACATGAACAGTTGCTTTCTGAAAAATCAAGACGACAGTTTGAATTAGATGAGCTGCTTGATATTAATAAAGCTGAAAATATAAAAATTGAACAAGAAATAAATAGTAATATGGAAAGGTAAATATAGTTATAATAAAAACAGATTTTATAACCAATACAACAATTGTAAATAATTAACAAAAACCATCGAAAATACAAAAAATATGTTAAATTTTACAAAATCTATTGACATTATGATTAATAAGTTCTATTATCAAACAAACATTCGTTAAATAAATGGAATCATCTACACTTTCAAAGTAGCGTAGTATTTAACAATGTTTTAGTGTCAATTTCTGTAATAAAGGGGGATATTACAAATGAAGAATATTGAGAAAAGCAGTACTTAGACTTGTAGCAAGACATATTAAAAAAACCACCTTACTCAATTTCTGAATATACAAATTATCAAAGTTCGAAATCAGGCAATGTCAATCTAAAGGTATCTATTTTAGCTATTAGTACAGGCGCATTAGCAATTATTCTTGGACCGATAGCTGCACCAGTTGCAACTGCATTGTCTATTTCGATAATTGCTGATGGAGTAATAAGAGGTATAGATTCATATGCTATTTTCTATAAACAAGACTTGTTTTACCATAAGACTTTAGGAAGTCTTGCTAAAATGTACAGAACTCAATTCTATTGGGATCCTGATTTTGAAAAGAAAGCTGGAGAAATGAAATATCATTACTCAACATTTGCGTAACATTGATTTAATTAAAATATGAAAATATTGGTTAAGAACTTATTATTTATATAACTTTTAACACTGATATACATATTTTATATAGAAGCGGTTTGAAATGTAATAATGAGACATATAATTTTGGATTACTCAATATTATTATTGAGTAATCTATTTTCATACTTATTAATTATAATTTATTTAGCTTAATAAGTTATGAAAAAATGGAAACTGAGTGTATATAAGTATTTTTCATATTGCTATATGTTTTATATAATAAAGAAAGGAATGAAAATTAAATATGAATCAAAAACATCTAGGCTTCATTAGTTCTGGTTTTATGGGATTTACGCTTGTTATTACTATGTTTTTAATATATAAATTTCCTAATATAAGGTTCTATTTAGCTGAATTATTTATTATTTTGAATATTATTAAAGATATTATCATGCATAAATTGGGATATACTTTTAGTGGCATTGGAATTAAAAAAATGTTTATTGTTGACATCATTCCATTTATACTTTTTGTATCTTATCACGTTTGGCTTAATATTTTTTAACACAGCTATCATTAAATTAGATTGTTTTTTTTTGATTGAATAAAATTTTTAGGGGTGACACTGGTGACGTACGGGTGTGACACATTTTGTTGCACTTAAAAGTGTATTAATTCCATTTTGGGGGCAGATTATTAGCTTATCGGATATGGCAAGTCAGTTTTTACTAGCAAATGCAAATTGTGTATCAGATAACTCTGATTATAAAAGAGTTTATGATTTGTGTAATTAATAGAATTTATAATAAGAGAAGACTAACTCAAAATTAATGAAATATATTTTTTAAAATAATGAAGACTGCTAATTCTTATGACAGTCTTCTGATTATTATAATATATTTATGAAGTTTATATAATAATTGATATAATCTTAATTACTGGTATTAAATTAATAAAAGAAGGTTTCTTATGAAGAAATATAAATATTTGAAAGAATGACTAAAAAGAAAAAGAAAATTATATATTATTGTGTTGTAATTTCTATAATAATATTAATAATAGTATTATCATTATTAATATTTGAAAACATGATTTCTAAAGTAATTTTGCAAATAGGTATGTCTATTGTACTAATATTATCAATTGTTTTAGTGGTTCTATTTGTTTTTATTAGAACGTGCCCAAAATGTGGTTATTATTTTGGAAGATTTGGCTATGCACCTAAAAATTGTTCTCGATGTGGGATTAGGCTAGAAGAATAATTTGCAGGTGGCAGTATGAACATATATTAGTTGTCACAGAGAAAGTGGAATAATAAAGGCACTTGCAATGAGAAAATCATATATATATATGAAAAAATTGACGTCGATAATGAAGTAGAAAGATTAACATTTTCAAAAACTGCCTATAACAACCATAATGGTAACTAAATCTTAAGGAAGTATGTATTTAGATATTTCAAATTCTAAAAATGCGATTCCGGCTGGTTCTTATTTTACAATGTTTGGGGAATACAGACATGTTATATTAACTTCTGGAGCTTTTGTAAGTGTAAACTAAAGTGGGACTTCATTTAGCTCTTCTATTTATTCTAAAATAATTAAATCTACATTAGTGTAATAGAAATAATCTGGTTTGGTATAGTAGGTATTTTATTACTTGAAAATTCTAAATAAAAAATGTGAAAAAATTAGTTATAAATAAAAAACTATTAAATAGCTATGTTTTGTGTATTTGTATGTAAACATGGCTATTTTTTATGCTAAATTGATGCAAAAATTAATAAATTAATAAAAAAAGTTAAAAATAAGTATTGACTCTTACCTTAGGTAAGGCATTATTATTGAATCAGAGGTGATTAATTATGCAATATACAGTAAAAGAAATTGCTGAACTGGCAGGAGTTACAATAAAGACGCTCCATTATTATCACAAAATAGGATTATTGAGGCCTCAAAAGATAACGGATGCAGGGTATCGGTTGTACGGTACGGCAGAACTTGAGCTACTGCAGCAGATTTTATTTTACCGTGAGCTTGATTTTTCTCTCAGTGATATTAAAAAGGCTCTTGAAGATGAGCCAAGTCGAATTGAATGCTTAACAAAACAGCATAAACTGCTTTATGCGCGCAGGCATAGGATTGATGATTTGTTAGGTACAATTGAAGAATCAATTGCTTTATCAAAGAAGGGAGGAATTATGGATAAAACAAAAATGTTTAAAGGTCTTAACAAGGAAGAATGGACCGCCGCACTTGCAGAACAAAATGAATATCTAAAGGATAAATACAAATATGATATGCTGCAGGATAAAGAGATACAAGCGGATGAAATGAACAAGCAAGCATTGGAAGCGCAGCAATTTACAAATTTAATGATAGAAGGTCTCAGAAATGGTTCAAGTCCGGATGACGAAGGCATTCAAAATATTATTGAGAAACACATAGAGTTTTTGAATGACAATAATACGAAAATGAATGCGGAGTTGTTTTCTAAAACGGCAAGGTTCATGGTAGAAGATGATTTTCACAGGAATATGCTAGAAGCACAGCAAACAGGATTATCATATTATCTTTATACGGCAGCATCCTTATATGCAGATCAAAATAGTATTATTTGAAAAACTGGTGAACTGTAGAAAATACCGGAGAAATACCCGGTATTTTTTATATATTTTTATATTATTTATTTACTGAATATGGTATAATAAGAAAAAAATAAATGGGAGGTACATATGTTAATAAGATCGATTATTATGCCTGCAAATAAATTAATAACTTTATCTACAAGAGATACCGCTCAAAAGGCAATTCAAACAATCGAAGACAATGGATTTTTATCTTTGCCTGTATTTGAGGATAAGAAATTTGTGGGATTTTTATCAAAGCAATATATTTATGATGAATTTTTTAAGTCAGGTGAAACGGATTATAACAAGTTTTTTCAAAAATCTGTAGCAGAATTTATAACAACTCCTCTTGAAGCAGTAAAAGACAGTACTCCTGTAGAAGAAGCGGCTGAAATATTTTTTAAATCAAAAGTAAGATTTTTACCGGTGGTAGATAGCGATAATAGATTTTTAGGAATTTTGACTCAAAAAGTTCTTTTTGACGTTATTACTAAAGTTTTTGGTTTAAAGGATGCAAAACTAATAATATTATCCAGTGATTTTTCAGGTGTTATTGCTAAAATCTCTGAAATAATCTATAAAAACGGAGCAAATATAACTAATATAGTACAGATGGATACCGGAGTAATGGAAATTAAGGAGATTTCAATAAGACTTGAAGGTGATAATATTGAGAAAATAGTAGAAAAACTCAAAAATAACGGAATAAAAGTAAGAGAGTTCATACCGGCAAAATAGCTAGTTTAATAATACAATTCTTTGAATTATTTCTTTAATTTTTATTAAAATAATAAATTTATTGGTTAAAACTCTTAAATCAGGGTATTTATAAAATACAATAAAAATTAGGAGGAACACATGAAAATATATGATTTTACAGTAAGAGACATACAAGATAAAGATTTTTCTTTATCAGAATATAAAGGAAAAGTATTGCTTGTAATAAATGGTGCCACAGGATGTGGATTCACACCTCAATACGATGGTCTTCAGAAACTTTATGAAAAATATAATTCCAAAGGCTTTGAAATCTTGGATTTTCCAAGCAATCAATTTTTAGAACAAGCGCCGGGCACAAATGAAGAAATAGTTGGATTTTGTAAATTAAGCTTCGGTGTAGAATTTAAACAATTTGCTAAAATTGAAGTAAATGGAGAAAATGAAGAACCATTATATAAATATTTGAAATCTACTGTCAATGAAACAAAAAATGATGGCACAGATGGATTTTATGAAAAAGTTAAAGGTTATACGCCGGGAATTACTGAAAAAGATATAAGATGGAACTTTACCAAGTTTTTAATAGATGGCGAAGGAACTGTAGTAGCAAGATTTGCACCAACAGTTACACCTGAAGAAATAGAAAAATATGTGATAGAGTTGCTTCAAAAAAATAATGATGACAACAACACTGAAACGGTATGCTCTTCTGATTTTTCCAAAGGATGCATCTAAAAACTAAATGTTGACAATGCGATAGTGTTATATATGCAGCTGTCACGTTGTAAAAATTTTTAGAATCACAAATTATAGCCGCATAAAGAGATATATTTTCTATATTGCGGCTTTTTTATGTTGTAGAGAAACTTTTTTTGTTTATTGATGGAAAATATTTGAATAATATATTTTAAATTATATATGATTTGTGATATAATAAATACACAGAGGAAACAAAGGCATACGCCTTTGTCTTGATGTATTTATTGAATCGTTGTGATGCAAGCCGATTAGTGGCTTTCACTTATGATATAATGATCATGCTGATTTGAAAATGGAGGAAAAATGAATAACGACATATTGCATAAAAAAATTTTAGAAATTGTTCAAGATAAATTAACTTGTTCTGCGCACAATTTAGACCATGTTATGAGGGTACATAATCTATGTATATTGCTTGCAAAATATGAAGAAAATGTTGATTTGGAAATTCTCATTCCTGCAGCATTATTGCATGATATAGCAAGAGTGGAAGAAAGTGAAGATAAAACAGGTAAAACTGATCATGCTGTATTGGGAGGTGAAATTGCAGCAGACATATTAAAAACATTGGGATATGAAAAATTGAAAATTGAGAAAATAAAGCACTGCATTATAACACATAGATTTAGAACAGGTAATGAGCCTGAAACTATAGAAGCAAAAATACTCTTTGATGCGGATAAACTTGATGCAATAGGTGCAGTAGGAATTGCACGTTCATTTATGTTATCAGGTCAGTATGGACAAAGGTTAGTGTTAAACAAATCAATTGACAAGTATTTAGCAGACAATACTGTTGAGAATGGAAGAATTAAAGACAATTCAAAGCACACACCTTTTATTGAATATGAAATAAAATACAAAAAGATTCCCGATAAATTATATACAAATAAAGCTAAAGAAATTGGCAATGATAGGCTTAAATTTATGGGCGAATTCTTTGATAGATTAAAATCGGAAGTATAAAGTATGTAATAAAACAAATTACAATATGTATTTTGATGTATTGCAGTAAAATATTGTGAATTTAGCATGAAAAATAAAATGTAAAATAAGGGAGATGCAAATATGTCAGAAGAATTTATTAATGATGATAAGGAAGTATTGCTTTTATCTGATTTAAGCGATATTGATGCAAAAATTATTATTTCAATGCTCGAATCATACGGTATACCGGTTATGAAAAAAAATAAAGGTTCTGGCGGAATTATGGAAGTTTACTTTGGTTCTAATAATTTCGGAATAGATTTATATGTTCCGTCTAAAATGTTGAATAAATCACTTGACTTAATAAATTCAGAACCTGTAGAATATGATGAAATTGAAGAATAACTAATGTAGTTTATTAAAATTTTCAATAAGTTTAGAAATATTATAAAAGGCTAATGCACAAATTGCCAGGTAGATAAATGAAAATGAAAATTAATGTATTTATTGTTGTATTTATGGTAAAAAAAACCTATAATAGAACTATAATTTTTTGTGATACTATGATGTTTCAAACTTATTTAATCATTATATAGAAGCAAATGAATGTAGAGGAATTAGTTTGATACCATATATGTAGTAGTCACCTTGTCTACGAAGGAGAAAAAATGCAGTTTGCGCAAAGCTTTTTATTAGTTTCATCATCTATGTTTTTTTTATTTATAGTATTTTATTCTTTAGTGCACCGTAACGTTGCAGGGGCATATCAATTAGCGGCACTGATGTTTGCCGCTGTCATCTGGTCAATGGGTTCATATTTTGAGTTGTACTCTTCAACCTTTCAATATAAGCTTTTTTGGAGAAATATTCAGCAGATTGGAGTGTTTTCAGTTCCCATAATAACAATACATTTTGCCATGGTATATACAATGAATGATAAAATGAAAAAATATGTATATTTAGTGACATTAGTTCCTTTAGCTTCAGTGCTGCTAATATTTACTGATGAATATCATCATATAATGAGAACATATTGTACTATGGAAAACAGCCTTTTATTTGGTCCGACTTTGGTAGTTCATTCGACTACTGTAGGTTCACTTCTCGTTGCATTTAATTTTTCTTTACCTATTGTTGCCATTATAATCCTTTTAGAATTTGGAATGAGAGTTTCTGTCAGGTTTAGAAAACAGGTTTCATTAATTATTATAAGCTTTTTACTGACCTTTGTGGTATCGTGGGTTAAAATGGCAATTTTAGACCAAATAGGTATATATATATATATTTCAGTTTTATATATTCCCAGTGCATTTATATTATTCTACAGTTTATTTAAATATAAATTCTTTTCACTTTCGCCTATTGCAAGGGATAAGGTTTTTGAAGTAATAAGCCAGGGCATATTGGTAGCAGATCAAGATGGATACATTGTGGAGATAAATTCATATGCACAAAATCTATTATCTGAATATACAGGTTTCATTAAATCTTACAGGTCATTGATAGGATCGAAAATTGACAGTGTTTTCAGCTTTTTACCTGATTTTAATGAGCTGCTTGATATGAGTGAAGAGACTGTCAAGGAAATAGAAATTAATAAAGAATCAGATAAACAATATCTTTTATTGAATTATTATCCCCTTCGAAATTTTGGAATTGATGTAATCGGTGCTGTTTGGATTTTAAATGATATAACATCTCAAAAATTATATGAGTTTTCATTAAAAGAAAGAGCGGATAAGGATGGATTAACTCATTTGTTGAATAGATCCGGTTTTCAGAATGCATATGAAAAAGAAAAGCATAATTTATACGTAAATAATTTACCTGTTTCTATACTTATGATTGATTTAGATTACTTTAAAAATATAAACGATACCTATGGGCATATAAACGGGGACAGGGTTCTTTTGCATTTCTCTAATTTGATTAAAAAATCATTGAAGAATGAAGATATAATAGGAAGAATAGGCGGTGAAGAATTTGCAGTTATCATTTCTGGTGTCAATAAAGAAGAGGCATATAATATTGCAGAAAGAATCAGAAAAAAAATAGCTTGCAGCAAAGTAATATTATTAGAAGGTGAATCTATTCAATATACAATCAGTATTGGAATTGCAGATAACTATGATGTAAATAAAAGCTTAAACGATATTCTTCATGAAGCAGATATTGCACTCTATCAGGCAAAGGAAAACTCGCGAAATTGTTCAGTCATTCGTTAAAGTGTGACATCGACAAGTGGATAGCGATATAGTAAGTCCCTATCCCATTGTCTGACACTCTATTGCTCATTAAAATATTTAACCAATCCCGTATAAATTGCCCAAGCAACTTTTTCTTGATAATCATCAGAAATTAATTTTTTTTCTTCCTCGTTGTTTGACAAGAAACCACACTCTATAAGTATTGTAGGTATAGTCGAATTGTCCATAATCCTTATATCTTTTTTTACCTGAGGAACTCTGTTGTTGTTTTTATCCAGTATTTCTTTCAAATTATCCTGCAGCATGTATGCTGCTACTTTGCTTGTTTCACAGTTTTTTTTGTAAAAAACATGGGCTCCATAATATTGCTTTTGTGGAAATGAATTGAGGTGAATAGATATAGCCAAGTCAGCATTTGAATCATTGATGGCTTTAACTCTGTTATTTAAGTCTTCGTTCTTCTTCTCTCTGATTGTTTTAGATTTTTCTGTGTATAGTCCGGTATCGTCATATCTGGTCATTTCTACTTCAAATCCTCCGGCTTCCAAAAACTTCATCAATTTTATTGATATATCTAAATTTATAGGAGCTTCGGCTATTTTTAAATCTCCTGATGTTCCGGGATCAACTCCGCCATGACCGGGATCAATTAATATTTTTATTTTTTGATTATTTACAGCTTCATTTGAAGCATCTATTATTGTTTCAGCAGATTTTGCGAGAATACCATGTATAGTCATTAAAATCATAATGATGACAGCTATTAAAAATATTGCATTTACTCTTTTAAATACTTTTTCCATAAGTAGCCCCCTAAATTTATTATCTTATATAATTTTATGAGAGTTTCACTGTATAATAACTAAAAATAAATAAAAATCTAAATTTTATTTATGCAGCTAAATATTTAAGAAATGTTCTACCCGACACCAGAATTTTGATGTAGAGTTTAATCAATATATGAGTAGAGTTGTTATTGGGTAAATTTAGGCTGCATTTGGAAAATTAAACTATGATAATTTGATAAGGTTGAATTTAATTTGCTATTGTGAGATAAGAAAATAACACCAAAGTCAGAAAAAATACTTGATTTTATCGAATATCGATATTATAATAAAAACAAATATCGATATTCGATAGGGTGGTAAAAAGTTGGCTAGAGAAAAATTTAGAACATTAACAGAACAAATGTTTTACACGCTGCTTTGTTTTCAAAATGAATGCTGTGGTGTAGATATCATGGAAAAAACTAAAGAAATCACGAAGGGAAGAGTATGTATTGGCCCCGGAACAATTTATAACTTGATTGAGCAGTTTTTGGATGCAGGGTTGATTTGCAGCATGGGAGTTGAAGGACGTCGTATAAGCTACATACTCACAGAAAAAGGGAAAAAAACTTTAGAAGAGGAATACAATCGACTAAAAAAGCAGATTGATGATTACGATAGTTGGGGAGGTTAAAATGGGTGATGATAAGTACCAGCTCTTAATATTTCCATATCTAACAATATATGATTATAAGAGCATCGAAGACAATTTAACTGCTATGGCAGATAAAGGATGGAGAACTGAAAGTATAGGTGCGTTTCTATGGAAGTTTAAGAAGTCAGAACCATCAAATAAAAAATTTTCTGTTCTCTTTACAAGTAGCACTTCGGAATATGAATCAGTATCCGCAGAAAAGCAAAGATTGCTGGAAAAGCTTTGCGTCAAAGGCGGCTGGGAAAAAGAGTTTGAATGGAAACAAATGCAAATATTTTGTGCCGATCAGCAAGCGGTTCCATTGGAAACCGATGAAGCAATCAGGTTGGAAAATATACATAGAAACATGAAAAAAACTTTTATACCAAACTGGATTAAAGTGTTATTACTTATGCTGTTTCTCGCATTTTCTAGTGGTATGAAATACTTTGGTTACTTCCCTTATAGAGATGAAAAAACAATTTGGGCTTTTTTGATTGCTCTGTATGGTGCTTTTATAGCAGGGTTCACTCTATTAGGATATCTGTTTTGGTTGAAGGTTTCAAGGAAAAAGATATCTGAAGGAGGAACATGCGCAAGCACTGCATGGTATCGCAGGTTTTTAATTGTGCTTGTGTTTGGATTTTTGGCAACCTGTATCGGGAGTTTCATTGATACAAAAATACAAATTGGAGAAGGTCTTATATTTTATATAATTAGTTGCATGATTGCAGTCTTAGCTGCAGTTTCATTTATTAATCTTTCTTTTCAGTTTCTTAAGAAAAAAGAGTGGTCATCTCGCATTAAAACAATATTATACAGCATAGTTACAATAATATTGATAGTTGGAGCTGCTGTTATAATGCACATAATAGAGGCTATTATATAAAAATAGGAGGTTAAAAGCAACTACAAGGTAGAGGTCAGAGGTCACAAGGGACAGTTCTAAGGAAAAACCGTCCATCATGACATTATAAAAGAAGACAATATCTAATAGCAAATAACAAAACCATTGAAAGTGTAATCAATGGTTTTGTTGTGTTAAATATGAAGAGAAGCTATACCCATTCCCAATCAGTAAGCCATTTAGCATAAGTAATGGACCATAAGCGTTTCTGTAACTTTCCGTCAACAACCCTGTATTTCCATTCTGTCTTTTCAGCTTGCCAAATGTGTATCAGCGCTTGTTGAGGATATAATATTATAGAGAAATTATTTTATAAGGTCAATAAAAATAATATTATTTCAGTGATGAGGAATAAAGTTTTTTAAATACCATTGATAAATTGCCATTTTTGTTTTTTTGAATCAGTCAACAGTTACGTAATTTTGCTGTTGGGTTATCCACATTCAAAAGGTATGTTTCCTCTTTCTTAAAAATCCTGTGGATGTATTGTGGATATTTTTCTGGTATTTAATTAAAATTTATACTTCTCATCTATCACCTCCTGTGATACAATTACATTATCAGACGAAATGCACTGTCGTGTATTTCTTAATGTGTGATACATCTTCATCTGTTACTATTGCTCTGCGAAAAGTTTCTAGTAATCTTGAGGATGTATTTTTTATTGTCTGTTTCAATTTTTTTAAAACTTTTGTTCCTGCTAGATAAAGCTGCATTAAGATATCTGTTATCTGTGTTAAGAGATAATGATTTTTCATTGCATTTGGATTTTTACTATTCAGATGTTCAATTTTCCATCTTTTACGTGCACAGCTTACCATTTCTTCAATATTCCTGTTAGTAAGTTCTATATCTGTAATCCAAAGAAATTTTACTTGTATTTTTTCCTGAGTTTTCTTATTAATTTTTTCATGCTCATACTCAAATATGTTTGCTGTAAACTCTTTATCTGTTATATCTTCAACATGATTAACGTATTTAGCCGAACTTTTTTCTTCTCCAAGCAAGTTTTTCTTTTTCCCATATTCTCCGCTATCTATTACATATCTATAATCTTGAATCAACGTTTTTTGTCTTCCTTCTTTACATCTTAATAAATAATTCCACTCATTCTCTTTGCATATCTCTATTATACTTTCGGCAGCATAAAGACTGTCACCAAGTATGCATATCTTTAATTTTGGAAATTCTTCTTTTATTCGTTTCAACAAACGCTTAGACGCGTTTATTTCACAATCTTGCTTAGGCGTATTCTCTGTCTCATTTTCTATGAATTTAGTTCCAAGACTCTTTTTCCCTTAATATTTTCTTTTTAATTCTTGTTAACTGGTTACTCATGATAAAATTGTCCTTTGCGTAAACTTTTTTATTTATTTTATCATATTTCTCCGGCTCTTTCTGTGTTTTCAATAAATTTTATTGCGTAAAGTTTTTATTCCTCACTACTGACTTGATAAAAAGCAGAAATATATTATATGTTTATATGTTGACAAGTTGAATTATATAAAATATAATACAGTTATAAATAATATAACGTTATATAAAATAATTTTTTATAAAAGATAAGACAGAAATTTGTCATAGTAAGGTTATACTTGTAAGTTGGTAATTCGGGGGGGATATAAATTCAACATTTTATAGAAGTGATAATGCGTTGATTGTTATATGGTAATTCTTAATGTTTGTATATGGGGGGTGATTCCATTGAATACGTAGCTGAAACTTTTTTAATTATTTATGTTGTTTTTCTATAAATTATTTTAAATATCATTTTAAGGAGGTTTATGATATGAAGACTAAAAGAATTTTATGTTTAGTTCTCTCAATTTTACTTCTTGCGATAGCTCCAGTTAATGCTTTGACAGTAGAAGTAAACGAAAATATAACAGAAACATATCTTGAAGAGAAGTATAGTTCGGATTCAGTTATATTCATGAAAGACGAGTATGGACAAGTTAAAGAAATATTGATGACAGATTTTTATGAAAACGTACCATCCGAGCTGTTAAATACAACAAGAGAGATGAAAATACCAATACATAAGGAGATTCCAACTGTTGGTGGGAATTTAGTTAAAAGCTTTTCCCTTTATCGATCTACATGGACACACAATACAGAGATGGACAACTACTCAAATAAACATTTTCAGGTGCTAACTGAAGCGGCTCTTGTGACATTTATGTCTTCCTTCTTTGGAGGAGCGGCAGCGATATGGACTGGTTTCGCAACAGGTATATATGCGGCTTACGAAACTACTGAAAATGTGAATGTATATTATTTTATTCAATATTATTGGCAATTTAGCGATGATGCGGTTTTTCCTTACTATATCAGACAAGATACACACGCATATAAAGATTCAGCGAGAACTGAATATATAGGAACATCGTCTAGGTACTATTATAGTACTCTAACATACTAAAAAATATGAAAGCAATTAGGGTGGGATTTGTTCAATGGTTAATATTTGGAGCCTTGTATATTCTGTTTGCATTTCTTAAAAATAAACCAATTGATAGACAGTTGTTACTATATTCAACCATATTTATAATAGTACCGATTATAGTAGAAGCATTAAAGACTTTATATATAAAAATCGTTAAGAAGTAAATATTGACATTATAATTAGAAAGTATACTATTTAATAAACAGTACTTAATATTATAATAAAGCAATTTAAAAGTACTGCTTATTCAGTGGTCAAGCCTACTAGGAGTGTCTACTTGACACTACCATACAAAAAACGAAGGTTAGATTATGAAAAAGTTAGTTAGTACTTTATTGGTCTTGACAATACTAATGTTATCGACAACTGAGGCTTTTGCAGCGACAACTTATAACTCGCAGGTATCTTATGCAATGGAAACTTCTATTTTGGCAAGGAAGATGCTTACACGAGAACAGATTTCTCAAATTGAGTCGGAAATTGTTTCACTAAATAATTGTCATATAGATACATCAATTATTGAAGAAGTTAATGTGACGTCAAGTGGTAACGAGTATACCTTAAATTATAATGGTATTGATGAAAAAGTAACTATAGAAAGCAGTGATAATGAAGGTGTAACCATTGTAACTAGTGATGGGGAAAAAAGTAATGTGATTTCTTTTGAGAAGGACGGCAGTATTATACTTGATGGTTATAAAGTTCAAATATCTCAATTAGATCAAATGTATACTAATTCAGATGTTATAACAAGAGGAATAGTTTGGAAAGGTGTGAAGTCTCTTTCTCCATATGGTAGTTTAAAGCCTTCTGATTATAACGATTTTTTGAGTTCAGGAAAACAGAATATTTCTCTAGGAAAGGCTCTAGACACTCTTACAATTACTGCCTTATCTGCCCTTATTGGCACATTCCACCCTTATGTAGGAATAGCAGTGACGTTGGCAGGGGTAGCTGAGAGTGTTTACAATGTTCTTGTTGCAGTGAATCCTAAAAGCGAGTATTTAGGTTGTGCATATACAACTTATATAGCTGGAGCTAGTGATTATAAATATATTAATAAATTTTATGCGAATAGTGAATGTACAGGAACATATCGTCAAGAAATTAGTTATGAACACTTTACAGTTTATTAAAAGTGTTCATAGTATTAATACAGATGCAAGATTTTTATAGAGTAAAATAAAGTGTGCTAAGTAAATGATAAAAAGGAATAGCTTATCAGTAACTCCAATAAGGTAATTGTCGAGAAAACCAGAAAGGAGTAACTTCAGGACTGGTCAAAAGGGGTGGTTCTCGCTGGCATAAATTCTCTAGCTGCCAAGAACCTTCTCCTCTGACTTGACACCATCAATTTTTTTAATGGAAAATATGAAAAGGAAAGGATTAGACAAAAAATATGTTCAAGAAAAACAACCATAAATATAAAATAGTATATAATAATTATCAATTTTATGAAAATGCTGCATTGACTGAATTTATAGAAAAGCAGATGACAGAAGGCTATAGTCTTTGTGGCACAATAGGAGAATTTTGTAATATACTAAAATTTTGTTATGAAAAAACTGAAGTGCCAAAGTTATATGCTATTTTTCGTAAGCGTTTAGATGAACAGATTGATGCGGATATTGAAAACATGAAAATTGGTAATGGGGAAATTATATTCCAGAATAATCAGTATATCATATTCGAAATTGATTCTAATGAAGTTGGTGAAACAAAATTAGAAATGATGAAAAAAAAGCAAAATATTTTACTTAGTGTTCCCATAAAAAGTTCTATAGCTTTTATTTCAACATTATTTGTGCTTTCCGTAATCAGTTTGGGTTTGAAGACATTATTGATAGAATACGGAAATTTACATTTTAATCTTTTGAGTTTAGGACTTTGTCTGGCTTTAATTATTACTTTCCTTTTTTATTTTATAGGTGATATACACGATATTATTGCAGGTAAGGGAATATGTGTAGATGGTAAAATGTATTTTTCCGGCCGTACAAAATTCAAAGATATAATGTTTCGTGTTGGTGATATACTCAAATGTGTAATATTATTGGGAAGTATTTTCATCAGCCTAGCAGTTTTGTTAATTGCAAGTGATACGGTTATAACGATTAATGTTTTAAAAATGTGGTTGATATACTGCATCGTTGGTTATACATCCGGTTTACGTTATCAACGATCTTATATATCCTTGCTGTTAATTGAAGTGTTTCTAGTAACATTCAGTTTTTGGTAAATATTAATAGAGACAAATATAAAACATACTCTCTGGCCACAAGGGGGAATGCCTAGGGGACGTCAGATTGCGCAAAAACATCAATAAAAATTTGATAAAGAGACACGGGGGACGTTTCGGGACTAGTGAAAAAGTCAAAAAATAAATGAAGATAATTGGATATAGTATTCAATTATCTTTTTTAACACATGTATAACCAAAGTGTAAACAAGCGTAAAATCACTTGAAATTTCAATATATTTAATTGATAAAAGCCCCATATTATGGTATAATGTAAGTACCAACAAAACATAAACCAAGGGGGCTTTATCATGTTAAGACAAGAACAAAAGCAAATGTCTCTATACTCAATATTATACAATAAAATTCCAGAAAATAATAGGGGACAGTGGGGACGAGGGGACAGTGGGGACGGCAGACTGCGCAAAAACACAGTCTGCCACTCTTCAAAAACCATAAAGTAAATGTCAAAAATTACTAAAACTTAATATTTAGAAATACAGAAAAGCATTTAAAACACAACGTTTTTATGATAAAATAAAATAAAAACGAGGTATATAAATGCAAAGATATGTACAAGGAGAAAATAGAGATCAAATACAGATGATGAGTCTTGAAGAAAGAGTATCAGATGACAATCCAGTAAGAGTTATCGATGCTTTCGTTGAAAGTCTTGATATGAAAAAGCTGGATTTTACTAATGCAGAAACAAAGCATACAGGAAGAAAACCATTTGATCCTAAAGATATGGTTAAGTTGTACATATATTCATATTTTAATGGAATAAGATCTTCAAGAAAAATAGAGAGAGAATGTGAAAGAAACTTTGAATTAATGTGGCTAATAAACAGTGGCAAGCCACACAATAAAACAATATCTGAATTTAGGAGAAATAATAAAAAATCAATAGAAAACATGTTTAAAGATTTTAGTATGCTATGTGATCAGTTAGGTTTAATAGGAAAAGAGATAATAGCTATAGACGGAAGTAAATTTAGAGCTTGTAATAGTAGAAGAAAAAACTTTACAAAAAATAAGGTAAAGAAAATGATAGAGCACTATGAAAATTCAGCAAAACGATATATAGAATTACTTGAAAATAGTGATAAAAAAGAGGAAAAAGAAAACAAAAAATATACAGTAGAAAATATACAAGAAAAAATAAAAGAAGCTCAACAAAAAATAGAAGAATTAAAACAGATGGCTAAAGAAATAGAAAAAAACGGTGAAATATCATTAGTTGATAAAGATGCTAAACATATGAGTGTTAGCAATAATGGAACAGATATTAGCCATAATGTTCAAACAGCAGTAGATGATAAAAATCATTTGGTTGTAGCTATAGATGTAGTAAGCAATCCAGCAGATCAAGGGCAATTGTTTAATATGGCATCAAAAGCAGCAGAAGAATTAGGAATAGAATTAAAACAAGAAAAAGAAGAAGAATATGTATTAACAGTTGTAGCGGATAAAGGTTATTATGAAGCTGAGAATCTTAAAAATTGTTTAAATTCAGGAATACAGCCAATAGTTTCAAAACAAAAATCACCAAACATAACAGGTAATGAAAAGTATACTGTTGATAATTTTAAATATGAAAAAGAAAAAGATGTGTATATATGTCCAGATGGCTATGAGTTAAAAAATGTAAGTAAAGAATCAACAAAAAATAAAGTTTATAAAAATAAAGAAGCATGTAAAAACTGTTCTAACAAAGATCAATATCATAAAAGTCCTTTAGGAAAAAGACTTTATAGAAATTCAAATCATGAAATATATGATAAAGTAAATAAAATGACAATTGAAAATATGGAAATATAATAGGTGTTAAAGAGCTAATAAAACACCTCAACACCATTATTTCTTGCTATATAGGGACGCGGGGGGGACGCGGGGGACGTTTCAACTGTCCAGCAATCATGAATTTTTATGGAAGTTATTAAGTTGACGTTGTTGTGATGTTGTTATAAAAAAGAGGTGCTATATGCCTAAGCATAAAAAGTGTTACTGGAATATATCATATTATGCTTAGAGGAATTGACAAACGAGATATATTTTTATATAGTGATGATAAATTAAAATTTTTGGAAAGTGTTGAAAGAGCAAAAATAAAAAAGTAATTTTAAAGTGTTAGGTTATTGCCTGATGGATAACCATATTCATATGCTGCTGAAAGAAGATGAAGAGATTGGAACAAATATTAAGCGTATAACAATAAGTTATGTTGGATGGCATAATAAAAAACATGATAGAACTGGGCATTTGCTTCAGAACATGATGGAGAGGTGAAACTCAATGAAAATCAAACTATTAACTATTGAAGTAATAATATGCCTCATTCTTTTAGGAATTTTTTACTTAAGACCTTATAACACTGTTGAATTTAACGCTGCAACAATATACTACCAAAATTATGGGACACGGGGGACGTTTCTGGGACACGGGGGACGTTTCAACTGTCCAGCAATCATGTTCGACACGAGGGACGTTTCGGGACTAGTGAAAAAGTCAAAAAATAAATGAAGATAATTGGATATAGTATTCAATTATCTTTTTTAACACATGTATAACCAAAGTGTAAACAAGCGTAAAATCACTTGAAATTTCAATATATTTAATTGATAAAAGCCCCATATTATGGTATAATGTAAGTACCAACAAAACATAAACCAAGGGGGCTTTATCATGTTAAGACAAGAACAAAAGCAAATGTCTCTATACTCAATATTATACAATAAAATTCCAGAAAATCATATACTAAAAATAATAAATTCTGTAGTAGATTTTAGTTTTATCAATAAGCTGCTAGAAGAAAGCTATTGCAAGAACTTTGGAAGACCAGCAAAAGAACCTGAAATGATGTGCAAATTACTTTTTATTCAATACTTGTACGTGCTATCAGATGAGAAGGTTATCGAAGAGGCTCGCTTAAATATAGCATATATGTACTTTATCGGAATTAACCCAGAAGAGGAGTTGCCAGATAAAAGCTTGCTATCAAAATTCAGAACACAGCGTCTCGAAGAATATACATTAGATGAAATAATTACAGAAATTGTAAGACAATGTGTTGAGAAAAACATAATTAAGGGAACAAGTGTAAGCATAGATGCAACTCACGTTGAAGCAAATACAATAAAGAAAACTCCTGAAAGATTAATGAAGCATTTAGCAAGAAAAATAATTAAAACATATGAAGTCCAGCGGTGAGATGTCAAGAGAGAAATGAAATAAAAAACATATATTTTTGATCTATTTCTCAAAAGACAAAAAATGACCACCAAGGCCCTGTCGACCAAATTTTTGAAAAATGAGCAGGGCGTACTCATCAGCAGAAAGATTTCGAAAGATTTCTCGGGGGACGGGGGGACGTTTCAATCGTCCAGCAATTATGAATTTTTATGGAAATTACTGGGTTGACGTTGCTACAAAAAATGTTATAATAAGAGCAAGCTATATTGGAGATTCAGGCATAATTATAATAAAATAATTTGTTATAAAAATGAGGTGCTAAACGCCCCTACTGTCTGTAATTGATGGGCGGACACGGGGGACGTTTCAACTGTCCAGCAATCATGAATTTTTATGGAAGTTATTGGGTTGACGTTGTTGTAAAAAATGTTATAATAATATTAAGCTATATTGAAGATTCAGGCATAATTATAATAAAATAATTTGTTATAAAAATGAGGTGCCATATGCCCAGGCAAGCAAGATTAAAAAGCATCACTGGAATATATCATATTATGCTTAGAGGAATTGACAAACGAGATATATTTTTAGATAGTGAGGATAAATTAAAGTTTTTGGAAAGTATTGAAAGAGCAAAAGAAAAAGGTAATTTTAAAGTTTTAGGTTATTGTCTGATGGATAACCATATTCATATGCTGCTGAAAGAAGATGAAGAAATTGGAACAAGTATTAAGCGTATAACAGTAAGTTATGTTGGATGGCATAATAAAAAACATGATAGAACCGGGCATTTGTTTCAGAATAGGTATAAGAGTGAGCCTGTAGAAACTGAAAAATATTTGCTTACAGTTTTAAGATACATTCATCAAAATCCTGTAAAAGCAAAAATAGCAGCGAATGCAGAAGATTATAACTGGAGCAGCTATGGACATTACTACTCATATTATAATGGACAAAAAACCATTATAGATGGAACGATATTAAAAAGTTATTTTAGTACATTTGAGGAATTCAGCAGATATATGAATATGAGCAATGATGATGAGTGCTTGGAAACAATAGTAGTAAGGAATAATAGTGATGATGATTTGATAAAGATGATACATAGTAAATACAAGGTTATAAATCTGCCTAAATTACCTTTAAATGAAAAGAAGGAAATTATTAGGGATATTTATCGCAGAGAGAATACCAGTATCCGGCAATTAAGCAGGATTTTCGATATGGGAAAGACAAGCATTGAAAATACAGTTAAAAAAGACAGTTGAAACGTCCCTGATGTCCCCCTGTAAACCTAAAAATTAAAATAGAGGTACTTTTTATATAGATACTTGTAACATAACTTAGATACATGCATATACTATGTTGTGTCCATATATTTTCTTATTGACATAAATTATAATGAACAAATGTAAAATTCTTAATTGAAAAATCGATACTAAACATATCAATATTATTTTAATTGAAAAATCGATACTAAACATATCAATATTAGCCGTGAGGTACATTTAGAAAAATAAAACACCCATAAAAATGTCATTATTGATTAGAAAATAGAGATAAACATTTTTTGCTAAACTTTCAAATATTAATTCAGTTAAGCACATAAAAATTATGTATAACTCGTAGATTTGAAGAAGTCAAATTTAAGTATAGAAAAACGTTGGATTGAGCTAGCACTTTACTAAGGCACTATTATAAATCAATCAGAGTAAAAATCTGAATTTTATTTATTTATTGACATTCATTAATGCTTAATATATAATTTAAAGCAATAGAAAATGTATTGATTTGGTAACGATTTGTTTTAAAAGGGAAAACAGTTGAATCTGTTACAGCCCCCGCTACTGTGAAAGGTGATAACACTTATATGCCACTGTGTTTATAACATGGGAAGGAAAGTGTTAGATGAACCGATAGTCAGGAGACCTGCCAAGTTATGTTTAATGATATTCGGGAGGATTATCTAAAATAATTGAATGATATGAAAATATCTATAGAGTTATTGCATCTTCCAAGAAATTGGGAGATTTTTTATTTTGAAAAACAACATTGCTGTATTGTTATGTAGATATAATTAAAATTAACACAGGTGATATTATGAAAGAATACATAGTTAAGAATGGTAAAAAATTGAGATGCGGTATTACTACAGGCACATGTGCAACTGCCGCAGCAACTGCCGCTGTGCAAATGCTGCTTTCGGATGATGTTGTGAATAATGTTTCGGTGAAGCTGCCTGGCGGAGAAATCTTGCTGATTGATATATTAGAACCTTGTATCAGTATTAAACAGGCCAGTTGCTGTGTTAGAAAAGACAGCGGAGATGATCCTGATGTAACTGACAGAATTTTAATATATGCTCATGTCAGTCTTAATGATAAAGGAACTGTCAGCATAGATGGAGGGCAGGGAGTAGGGAGAGTTACTCAAAAAGGTTTGGATTGTCCTGTGGGACATGCTGCGATTAATTCTGTCCCTCTAAAGATGATAACTGAAAATGTTCAAAAGATTTGTGATGAGTATGGTTATTCCGGCGGAGTTAATATTGTGATTTCAGTGCCTGAAGGTGAAGAAACGGCGAAAAAAACCTTTAACCCCCATTTAGGAATTGTAGGAGGAATATCAATTATAGGAACAACTGGTATAGTTGAACCCATGAGTGAAAAAGCTTTAATTGACAGTTTAAAAGTTGAAATGCGGGTTATTAAAGAAAAAGGATACAAAGATATTTTAGCTTTTCCAGGTAATTATGCAAAATCTTTCATTGATAAAACTTTGGGTATTCGAGGAGATAACAGTTTAAAGTTCAGCAACTATTTGGGAGAAGTATTAGACTATGCATTGGAGCTGGAATTTGAAGAAATTCTAATAGTCGGACACATAGGCAAAATGGTCAAAGTTGCAGGTGGTATGATGAATACTCATTCTCACAACGGTGATTTCAGAATGGAAATTTTGGCTTGCTATGCGGCATTGTTTGGAGCGGATAAAGAAATTGTAAAAGAGATTCTGTCATCAGTTACTACTGAACAAGCTATTGAAATATTAATAAGAGAAAAAATTGAAAAAGAAGTTATAGAAAAAGTAAGTGAAAGAGCAAATTTTTATATAAATAAAAGAGTTGACAATAAAATAAAAACTAAATTAATAATATACTCAAACGAGCAAGGTATATTAAACTAAAGGAGATAATATGTTATATTTTGTAGGCGCAGGCCCCGGAGCAGTTGATTTAATAACAATGAGGGGACATAAACTATTAACAGAAGCTGATAAAGTTATATATGCAGGGTCATTGGTAAATCCTGAACTGTTAAATTACTGTAAAGAAGGCTGTGAAAAACTCAACAGCGCACATATGACCTTAGAAGAAGTTATAGAAGAGGTAAAAAAATCTGAATTAGAAAATAAGATGACAGTCAGGCTGCATACGGGAGATTCAAGCATTTATGGTGCCATCAGAGAGCAAATCGACAATTTAAAGAAACTGAATATTGATTTTGAAGTTGTTCCGGGAGTAAGTTCATTTTGTGGAGCAGCTGCTTCAATTGGAGCGGAATACACTTTGCCTGATGTAAGTCAATCTGTTATAATTACAAGAATGGAGGGCAGAACTCCTGTTCCTGAACGAGAAAGCATTCGTTCATTTGCAGCACATAAAGCAACCATGGTATTATTTTTAAGTTCTAGTTTGACGGATAAACTGTCTAAAGAACTGATTGCAGGGGGATATGAACCGGAAACTCCTGTTGCGGTGGTTTATAAGGCTACATGGCCTGATGAAAAAATATTCAAGTGTACAATCAGCACACTTCCGTCTGTGATGAAAGAAAATAATATTAATAAAACAGCATTGATTTTGGTTGGATATTTTCTTGGTGATGAATATGAAAGAAGTGAACTTTACAACCCGACATTCACTCATGAGTTCAGAAAAGGTATTGAATAATATGAATAAATTACATGTTTGTATATTTGGAGGTACGACTGAAGGTAGGCTGCTTTCTGAAATCCTATCTAAAAATAATATAAAAACAGATTTATTTATTGCGACAGAGTACGGTCAGCAATTTGTAAACAAATTAGAGAATGTGGATGTACATCAAAGCAGATTAGATGAAAAGCAAATGACAGAGCTGTTTTTGGAAAAGAAATACAACTTTGTTGTTGATGCAACTCATCCATTTGCTAAAATAGTTACAGAAAACATAGTGAAAGCAACTTCTCATTGCAATATAGAATATCTTAGAATAATCAGAGAATCAGTTGAAGATATGAAATGCAAATATTTTGGAACAGTTGAAGAATGTGTTTTATATTTAAATGATAAAAAAGGAAATATATTGCTGACAACGGGAAGCAAGGATTTAGATAAATTTGCAAAACTAAACAATTACGAAGAAAGAGTATTTTTAAGAATCCTGCCTATGGAAAGTTCGCTGAAAAGGTCTATAGAATTGGGATTTTCAAATAAAAATATAATATGTATGCAAGGACCCTTCAGCCAGGAGCTGAATACTGCCATAATAAATACCATTGATGCAAAATACTTGGTCACAAAGGAAAGTTCCGGCACCGGAGGTTTTAAAGAAAAAATTGAATCCTGTATTAAAACCGGCATTGAATGTCTCGTAATCAGAAAACCTGATGAAATCGGCTTGACATTAGATGAAATCATAAATTACTTTAATATAAAGAGGTGACTTGTTAATGAAGAATGTTAGCATTATAGGAATAGGTATTGGTAATCTGGATTTCACACATAAAAAATCAATGGACTTAATCAGCAATTCTGATTGTTTAATCGGAGCTAAAAGAATGCTGTCTGATTTTATACATTTAAACAAAGACACATTTGAAAGTTCTAAAGCAGAGGACATTTATAAATACATATCTAAAGACAGCGTACATAAAAGCTTTGGGGTTTTAGTTTCCGGTGACACAGGATTTTACAGCTTATCAAAGAAACTAACTGAAATACTTAAACAAGATGAAGATATTACAGTGGAGAACATTCCAGCAATAGGTTCCCTTCAGTATTTTTGTTCAAAATTAAACTTATCTTGGGACAGTATAAAATTTGTCAGCGCTCATGGCAGAAATTTAAACATTATTTCAAATATAATGTTTAATAAAAAAACATTCATGCTTACAGGCGGAGAATTAAAGCCTAAAAACATATGTAAATTATTAGTTGATAAAGGTCTTGGCAATCTTAAAGTTTCTGTTGGTGAAAATTTATCTTATTATGATGAAAGAATTATTGAGGACAATGCTTCTGTTATTGCAAATATGGACTTTGACAGTCTTGCAGTTATGATTGTACATAATGATGATGCCATTGGAGCAGATGAGGGTCTTCGCTCCATAGGAGATGATGAATTTGTAACAGGACATGCACCTATGACTAAAAGCGAAGTCAGAACAATTTCAATTGGTAAGCTTAATCTTAAATATGATTCTGTTGTGTATGATATTGGTGCAGGTACAGGTTCTGTATCTATAGAAACTGCCCTCAAATTAAGGGACGGAACTTTATATGCCATTGAAAAAAATAAAGATGCCGCAGATTTAATTAAAGAAAACATAAAAAAATTTAAAACTTATAATATTGAAACAGTAGAAGGTACAGCACCGGAGATGCTTAATAATCTGCCAAAGCCGGATTCTGCATTTATAGGCGGAAGCAGCGGCAATATGGACGAAATAATTGATTGCTTATTAAAGAAAAACCCTTTTGTCAATATTGTAATAAACACTATAACCCTTCAAAGCTTAAACGAAGCTCTTGAAGCAATGGAAAAATATAAATTTGAAGATGTGGAAATAGTAAATGTTTCAGTATCTAAATCAAAAAAAATCGGTCGCTATGACATGATGATGGGTCAGAACCCAATATATATAATCAGCGGAAAAGGAAGTGGTTCATATTAAAGTTAAATGTAATGTACCAAGAATTATGATTACAGCAGCAAGCAGCAACAGCGGGAAAACTACAATTACAACATCACTTTTAAAAGCCTTTTCAATGAAGGGCAAGAATGTTTCTGCATATAAATCAGGTCCGGATTATATTGATCCTATGTTTCACAGGGAAGTTATAAAAGTTCCGTCAAGAAATTTAGATGAATTTATAATCGGCGAAAACAACTGCAAATATGTTTTGTGCAAAAACAGCAAAGGTGCAGATATATCTGTTATTGAAGGGGTCATGGGCTACTATGATGGAATAGGAACTAACACATCATGCAGCACTTATGAATTAGCCAAACTATTAGACTGTCCTGTAATATTGGTTTTAAACTGCAAAGGTATGGCAGCATCTGTATGTGCATTAATAGAAGGATTTAAAAATTTCAGAGAAAAAAGCAATATTAAAGGTGTTATTTTAAATGATATATCAAAGGGGCTATACAGCTATTATAAAAATATAATAGAATCAAATACAGATGTGAAGGTTTATGGCTATTTGCCTTACCTGCAGGACTGCAAACTGGAAAGCAGGCATCTTGGACTTGTAACAGCACAGGAAATAGGAAATTTAGAAGATATAGTTGAGAAACTAGGAGAATCAGCTATAGAATCTATTGACTTAGATGGTTTGTATGAACTTGCCTCCGGCTCAAGCTGTTTAGAATATGAAGAGCCAGACATAAAACAGGTTGGCAAAACAAAAATTGCAGTTGCAATGGATAAAGCATTTTGCTTTTATTATAGGGATAACTTAGATTTATTTGAACAGTTGGGAGCTGAAATAGTTGAATTTAGTCCCCTTAATGATAAGGAACTGCCAAAAGATATAGGCGGTTTGTATATAGGCGGAGGATATCCAGAACTATACATGAAAGAACTATCAGAAAACAAATCTATGCTGAAAGATTTAAACGAAAAAATTGACATGGAGCTGCCAACTTTCGCAGAATGCGGAGGATATATGTACCTGATGGAAAGCTTTAAAGCTGAAAATGATGTGGAGTACAATTTAGTCGGGGCTATAGAGGGTCAAAGCTGCATGACAAAGTCGCTGGAGGATTTCGGATATGCTGCTCTGACAGCTAATTGTGATAATTTAATGTGCAAGAAGGGTCAGTCTATAAATGTTCACGAATTTCATTACAGCACAAGTACAAATAAAGGAAATTCATTTACAGCAAAAAAACCTCAATCTGAAAAACAGCGCAATTGCATAATTGCAGACGAAACAAAATTTATGGGATATCCGCATTTTCATTTCCTTGGCAATATAGATTTTGCTCGCAACTTTATTGAAAAATGCGGGGAATATGGTATAAGAAACTCCGATAACCAAAACAGAAGGACACAATTATGATTTCATTGATTACAGGATATATTTTAGATTTGATTATTGGTGACCCTCACGGATTCTTTCACCCAATTAAACTAATCGGCAATATGATAAGTTCAGTTGAAAAAAAGCTGAGAACAAGATGCAAAAACAAAGATGAAGAAAGAAGAGCAGGAGCTGTTTTATGGATTACAGTTGTAGGAGTATCCTTTGTGGTTCCATATTTGCTTCTGGTGTTAGCTTCAAGCATAAACCTGATTTTAGCAATAATATTAGAGAGTATCATGTGCTATTACATACTTGCAACTAAAAGCCTCAGAGATGAAAGTATGAAGGTTTACAAAGCTCTAAAAGAAAACAACATAGTTGAAGCCAGAAAATATTTGTCTTACATTGTAGGAAGGGATACAGAAAACTTAAATGAATCATCTGTAGCCAAGGGCGCTGTTGAAACAGTTGCTGAAAACACTTCTGATGGTGTCATTGCACCGATTATATTCATTTTAATTGGTGGTGCACCATTAGGCTTCATGTACAAGGCTATAAACACCCTTGACTCAATGGTAGGGTACAAAAATGAAAAATATATTGATTTTGGAAGATTTTCAGCAATTGCTGATGATGTTTTTAACTACATACCGGCTAGAATTTCAGCATATTTAATGATAATAGCATCTATGCTTTCAGGTATGGATTATAAAAATGCATACAAAATATATAAAAGAGACAGGTACAATCATCTCAGTCCCAATTCTGCACAAACAGAATCAGTATGCGCAGGAGCATTGAACATCAGTTTGGGCGGTGGGAACTACTACGGTGGAGTATTGGTTTCAAAACCGACCATAGGTGATGACAACAGACCTATTGAAGCAGAAGATATTAAAAGAGCAAACAAACTTATGTATGCAACATCATTTATATGTTTGATATTGGGCGTTGCAATAGTCAGTATTATATAGAAAGATTTCTTTAGGAGGGAATATGAACAGTGAAAGCCACGGTGCAGATATATATGGAGCATCAGAAATATTTGGAATCAACGAAGATGATATAATAGATTTTTCTTCTAATATAAATCCCCTTGGAATTCCTGAAAATGTGCAAGAGGCGATTATTCGCTCAGTTAAATATTCTAACAGATATCCTGATATTAACTCAAGAGAGCTTATAAAGGGTTTATCAAATTACGAGAAAGTACCAGAAAACTGGATTTTTTGTTCTAATGGTGCGGCAGAAGCAATATTTAGAATTGCGTTGAGTATAATTCCGCAAAATGCACTGCTTACATCCCCTACATTCAGCGAATATGAGCAGGCTTTAAAGACGGTGGGAACGGATATTAAGTACTTTGCATTAGAAGAAGAAAATGATTTTAAATTAACAGATAATATAATAAACAGCATAAAAATTGATACAGATATTGTATTTATCTGCAACCCCAATAATCCTACAGGACAAATTGCAGACAAAATATTGTTGGAAAAAATAATTTCCCACTGTAAGCTAATGAACACGACAATTGTCATTGATGAATGCTTCATGGATTTTGTAGAAGATAAAGAAAAATACAGCACAATTGATTTGATGGAAAAATACAACAATTTAATTGTTCTGAGGGCATTTACAAAAATATATGCGATTCCGGGCATCAGGCTTGGGTATTGCATGTCGTCAAATACAAACACCATATCATTTATAAAAAAATCAGGGCCTCCCTGGAATGTATCGACGATAGCTCAGGCAGCAGGTGTTGCATCTTTAAAAGAAACAGATTATGTAACGAAATCTGTTTTGTATGTAAAAAAGCAAAGACAATATTTAGCAGATGAAATGAATAAACTAAATATAAAATTATATGAATCTTGCGCTAATTATATATTTTTTAAATTAACAGATGATTTAAATTTGTATGAAGAGTTGTTAAAAAGAGGTATCCTTATTAGGAACTGTTCAAATTACAGAAATCTTGATGATAGTTTTTATAGAATTGCCGTAAAATCTGAATTTGAGAATAAAATATTAATAGAAAATCTGAAAGAAATAATAGGTAATAAATGAAAACAATATTAATTATATTAGATGGAATAAGTGAAAACAGAATTGAACAACTGAATAATATGACTCCGTTGGAATATGCTGACACACCAGTTCTGGATAAAATAATAAAAGAAGGAACTCACAATAAAACATGCTTTTATCCAACATACAGAGACCCTGACAGTTTAGTTTGCATACTTTCTATTTTAGGGGTAGAAGAAAATTTAATTCCTAAAAACAGAGCGTATCTTGAAGCATTGGCAGCAGGAATAAATATTGAAGATGATGAAGCAGTGCTCAGGTGCAATCTCGTCAGTGTTAAAAATAACAAGCTGGAATCATTTAATGCCAAGGGACTGACCAATCATGAAATGAGAGATGTTACAAAATATATAATTGCAGATAAAACAATTAAATTTTATCATGTGAGTGATTACAGAAATTTAATTGTGGTGAAAAAAAGTGAAGAAATACTGAATTTAGTAGATATGCCGCCTCATGAAAATGTGGGACAAAGTATTGATTATATGTTCAACCCTATGAAAAATATAGATGGTTTGAACAATTTTATAGGAAATAACAGCTTTAAACTAAATGACACAAATTATATGTTTTATCCGTGGGGTGTATCGGAGAAAATTACATTGCCGTCATTTTTAGAATTACATAAAAAATCATGTTCCTGTGTCTGCAGTGCAGAAATAGTGAGAGGTATTGCAAAGGCTATGAAAATTGATTTAGCACATCTGGAAAGCTCCACAGGGGACACAGATACAGACTTATTTGAAAAATCAAGAGCCGTATTAAATGAAATTAAAAATCATGATACAGTAATAGCTCATATAAACGGAACTGACGAAGTATCACACAGAAAAGATATTAATGGAAAAATCAAATTCATTGAAAGAATAGATAAAGAATTTTTAAAAGAAATTTATATACATATGGGGAATACAGCAAAGATAATTATCGTATCTGATCATCAAACAAGTTCTATAACCGGAAAACATGAGAGAGGATATGTTGATATAATTGAGAACATGATATAAAAGAGAAAGGAACAATTCTATGGCTAAGGTTATAATGGTTCAAGGAACAACCTCAAATGCAGGCAAAAGTTTAATTACAGCCGCACTTTGCAGAATATTTAAACAGGATGGATACAGGACAGCACCATTTAAATCTCAAAACATGGCCCTTAATTCATTTATAACAAAAGAGGGGTTGGAAATGGGAAGAGCGCAGGTTATGCAGGCAGAAGCTGCCGGCATCGATGCAGATGTAAGAATGAATCCAATTTTATTAAAACCTACAGGGGATAAGGGTTCACAGGTAATATTAAACGGTGAAGTTTTAAGAGATATGACGGCACAGGAATATTACACGTGCAAAAATGAGCTCATACCACATATTTTAAAATCATTTAATTCACTGGCAGAGGAATATGACATAATAGTAATAGAAGGTGCAGGAAGTCCTGCAGAAATAAATTTGAAGCAACAGGATATTGTGAACATGGGAATGGCAAAAATGGTTGACTCTCCTGTAATTATAGTGGGGGATATCGACAGGGGTGGAGTATTTGCATCATTAGCCGGAACTATGCTCCTGTTTGATGAAGAAGAAAAATCAAGAGTTAAAGGTTTTGTCATTAATAAATTCAGAGGTGACGCAGAAATATTGAAGCCCGGGCTGAATATGCTGACTGACATAACTAATGTAGATGTTCTGGGCGTAGTTCCGTACTTAAATGTTGACATAGATGATGAGGACAGTCTCTCTGAAAAGTTGGAGGGAAATGAATCTTACAACATAATAGATATTGCAGTAATAAGACTGCCCCGCATATCTAACTTTACTGACTTTAATGTGTTTTCCATGATTAAGGGAGTATCACTTAGATACGTCAAAAACCTAAGAGAACTGGGAACTCCTGACATGATAATCATACCGGGTACCAAAAACACAATTGAGGATTTAAAATGGCTGAGACAATCAGGACTGGAAGGGAAAATAATCAGACATGCAGGTGAAGGCAAGGCCGTGTTCGGTGTTTGCGGCGGTTATCAAATGCTTGGAGAAATGATTAACGACCCGGACAATGTAGAAGCCGGAGGAAGTATAAAAGGTCTTGGTCTTCTTAAAAATATCACAACATTTTATAAGAATAAAACTAGAACACAGGTAAACGGTAAAATAAATGAAATAAATGGATTTTATCATGAACTGTCAGGTGTTAATGTTACCGGATATGAAATTCATATGGGAGATACGGAGATTTTAGAGGGTGATGTACTTAATACAATTGAAGTATCAGCAGGTGAATCCCGCAAAAAATATGATGGATGCGTTTTTGATAATGTTGCAGGAAGCTATATCCACGGCATCTTTGACAACAGTGATGTCGTAAACACCATTGTAAGTATATTGTTGAAACAAAAAGGCATGAGCGTTGATGAATTAGAAAAATTTGATATAAATACCTACAAGGAAAGCCAATATGATTTGCTGGCAGATTCCGTGAGAAAATCTCTTGACATGGAGAAAATCTATAATGCGTTGGGGACTGTCAAAGTTGAATCCGGTATTGAGGGAAATAATTAAATGAATATAGATATATATGCCTTTTCAAGAAATGGTGCAAAATTGTGCGATAAAATTATAGCTGGATTGGAGGGACATGATGTAAAAGCATATGTTCCTGAAAAATATGCAGACTCAGCTTGCAATGTTGCAGTCAGACAGGAAGATTTGTACAAAAGCACTGAAAAATCATTCAAAAATAAGGACTGCATAATATTTGTAGGAGCTGTGGGAATTGCAGTAAGGGCTGTTGCCCCCTTTGTCATGAGCAAAAAAACAGACCCTGCGGTTATTTGTGTTGATGAAAAGGGATTAAATGTTATTTCACTTTTAAGTGGACATATAGGGGGAGCCAATCACCTCACCAGAAAAATTGCAGAGATTACCGGCGGAAACCCAATCATAACTACAGCAACTGACATTAATGGAAAATTTGCAGTTGATGAATGGGCTAATAATAAAAATATGCACATATTAAGCCTAAAACCTGCCAGAGATATTGCATCCGACATACTTGAAAATAAAAAAGTAGGATTGTTCAGTGAATTTAACATATATGATGAAATACCCGAAGAAATAGATATGAATGAAAAAGAAATAGGTATTTGTATAAGTTTAGACAGTGATAAAAAACCGTTTAAAAACACTTTAAATTTGATTCCCAGAATAATTTCAGTCGGAGTAGGATGCAGGAAAGGGACGGATTTCAATACTATATACGATGCGATAAAAGATGTATTAAGTGAAAATAAAATATCTCATTTCGCAATAAAGTCGATAAATTCAATAGATTTAAAAAAGGAAGAGGAAGGAATTATAAGAGCTTCTGAAATTTTCAAGGTTCCATTTCATACTTACACCAAAGAGGAGCTTAACAATTTGGAAGGACAATTTTCCAGCTCTGACTTTGTAAAATCTATTGCAGGTGTTGACAGTGTCTGCGAAAGGGCATCCATGACAGGTGACAAAAATAAAAAATTGATAATAAATAAAACAATAAAAAATTCTGTGACAGTTGCTGCATCTATAGATGATTACACAGTAGATTTTGAATATAAATAATTTTTTTATAACAGGGAGAAAAAATGAACAATATAAAATTTGTAGAACCACATGATATTGAAAAAAGAAGCTTTGAATTAATACAAAATGAGCTGGGGGACGTAGTGTTAGACCCTGAAAAAGAACCCATAATTAAAAGGGCAATTCATACTTCCGCAGACTTTGATTATTTAGAAAATTTGTGCTTTTCAGAAAATGCAGTAAAAAATGCAAAACAGGCAATAAAAAACGGTGCAACTATAGTAACTGATACCAACATGGCATTTGCAGGCATAAATAAAAAGACAGCGGCAAAATATGGAGTAAACGTACGTTGCTTCATGGCAGATGAAGATGTATTCAAAGAAGCTGAAGAAAGAGGAGAAACAAGAGCTACAATCTCCATGGAAAGAGCATCTAAAATAGAAGGCCCCGTAATATTTGCCGTAGGGAATGCCCCTACAGCTTTAGTAAAGCTGTATGAAATAATAAAAGAAGGAAAATTCAAGCCTGAGCTGATTATAGGAGTTCCTGTTGGATTTGTCAATGTAGTAGAAGCCAAAGAACTGATAATGAGTTTGGAAAATGTGGAATACATAGTTGCAAAGGGCAGAAAAGGCGGCAGCAACATTGCAGCGGCAATTTGCAATGCATTGCTTTACAATGTTGAACAATAGAGGAACTAAGCTGAGCAATTATTCAACAACATTTTTCAGAGAAAAGTTTTAATACGGAGGTAATTATGTTTTATGGAATAGGAGTAGGCGTCGGAAGCTCTGATGCAGTAACAAAAAGCGGAATTGATGTGCTGCAAAAATTAGATGTGTTATATGTTCCCACAGCAAAAAATGCAGATTCTTTTAGTGTTGCACATGAAATAGTTAGAGGATATTTAAAAGAGAGCACTTTGATTAAAGACAGGCATTTCCCAATGAATTATGATACAAAAGATTTACAAAACGCATGGAACAATATAGCTTCAGAAATAGAAAGTGATGTGTCAGCAGGGAAAAATGTAGGATTTGTTACTATCGGCGACCCTATGGTGTACAGCACATATATATATTTATTGAGAATCCTCAAGGATAAAGTAAAAATAGTTACAATACCCGGAATAACGTCATTTTTAGATATAGCATCTAATAATAATTTTCCGTTGGTTGAAGGAGAAGATGCTTTAGTAGTAGTACCTGCAACAATGGGTTTGGACAAAATAAAACAATATGTAAAAAATGAAAATTCCGTTGTATTGATGAAGGTATATAAAAATTTCGATGAAATCATAAATCTTTTAATAGAAGAAAAACTTGAAAAACATTCAATAGTTGTAAGCAATTCATCAAAGAATGAAGAAAAAATATACTCAAATATAAAAGATATCAAAAAAGAAGATGTTTCGTATTTTACAACTATACTAATAAATAAAAAATGGGAGATATAAATGATATATGTAATAGGAATAGGTCCGGGAAGCTATGAAACAATGACCCATGAAGCTGTCAGCGCCATTGGAAATTCAGATGTCATAGTTGGATATAAAACATACATAAACCTTATAGATGATTTAATAAAGGGAAAAGAAATTGTTTCAAACGGCATGAAGCAGGAAATAGACAGAGTAAAAAAAGCAATAGAAATTTCAAAAACAGGCAAAACAGTGTCAGTAATAAGTTCAGGGGATGCAGGAGTATACGGTATGGCAGGTCTTGTACTTGAAATGTCAGAAGATGAAGATGTGAGGATAATAAGCGGAGTTACAGCATCAACAGCGGCGGCTTCAGTTCTTGGAGCACCATTGATGCACGACTTCTGCCACATAAGTTTAAGCGATTTGCTCACTCCCTTAGAACTAATATATAGGAGAGTAGAATTAGCAGCAGAAGGAGATTTTGTAATATGTCTCTACAACCCAAAGAGCAAAGGCAGACCTCACTATTTAGAAAAAGCATTTGATATAATGAAAATGCATAAAAACCTGTCAACACCTGTAGGGATAGTAAAAAATGCAGCAAGAGAAAATCAGGAAGTACATATATGTACACTGGATACTATAGATTATGAGTTAGTGGATATGCTGAGCATAGTAATAGTAGGCAATAGTTCCACATATATAAAAGACGATAAAATAATCACCCGCAGAGGGTATCAATTGTAAATAATGTAATAAAAAAAGAACATTTCACCATCGGATGTTCTTTTTTATTGACATTCATTATGAACGATACGACTATCTTTTTTTCCATATAGACGGTGACATCAGTACAAATATAGGCATTAACTCAAGCCTGCCTATAATCATGCAGCAAGTCAGCACTATTTTACTCAAAACTGAAAATTCTGAGAAATTTCCCATGGGACCAACTACCTCAAGTCCGGGACCTATGTTGCTTATAGTAGCTAAAACAGCAGAAAATGTAGTGGAGAAATCAAAATTATCCAAAGAAACTATAAGTATTGCAACTATCATCGTAGCAACATATGCAAAAAAGAAAATCATAATGCTTGTCATGACACTTATATCGACTTTTCTTCCGTCAACCTTTATTGTTCCTATGGAATTAGGGTGTACGGTACGTCTGACTTCATATGTAACTGCTTTAAATAACAGCAATATTCTTATAAACTTTATACCGCCGCCGGTAGAGCCGGCGCATGCACCAAAGAACATAAGCACCAGAAGTATTGCTTTTGGAAGCATAGGCCAAAAATTATAATCCGTAGTAGCATAGCCTGTTGTGGTTACTATTGATGCAACTTGAAACGATGATTGAGTAAGTGATTCAATTACTGAATAATTATATAAAGGTAAAACATTAACACAAATAATTATTATGGAAATCAGAACTACTATTAAATATAATCTCAATTCTTCATTTTTTAAAACAGATCTCCAGTCACCCTTTAAAAGTAAATAGTGTAAAGTAAAATTTACTCCAAATAACAACATGAATATAGTTATAATCCAATCTATAAAATCACTGTTATATGCCCCTACACTTAATCCCCTGTTTGAGAAACCTCCTGTACCTGCAGTACCAAATGCGTGAATAAAAGCATCATATATAGGCATTTTAGCGATAATCAGAAGCACAATTTCAATTACTGTCATAGCAGCATAAATTATGTACAATAACTTTGCTGTTTCAGAAATTTTAGGCACTAATTTTCCCGGAGACGGACCAGGACTTTCGGCACGCATCAGAAATACCGAGCGAGCTCCAAGTGACGGCATAAGTGCCAATGTAAGTATTAAAACGCCCATACCGCCTATCCAGTGTGTGAAGCTTCGCCAAAACAATATACCTCTGGGAAGAGCTTCTATATCCGTCAATATGCTTGAACCGGTAGTTGTAAAGCCGGAAACTGTTTCGAACACGGCATCGATATAAGATGGTATAGCACCGCTTATATAAAAGGGAAGGGCACCAAGCAGAGATATTACGACCCAACAGATGGCAACTCCCGCAAAGCCTTCTCTATTTCTCATCTGTAATCCGTTAGTTTTAATTTTCATCATAGCAAAACCCAGAACTCCGATGATGATTATTGAAATAATAAATGCATTTATTTCGTAGCTGTTATCTACTATAGAAATCATAAGTGAGGGAATCATTAGAATTGATTCCCATAATAATACTGTACCTAATAGTTTAAGTACAACTCGCATATTCATTTACTGTCCTCCAAATTACTGACTAAAAATATCATTAAGGTCTGAAATAAAACCTGTTCTTGTAATCACTATAACTTTATCTCCATCTTTTATACAATCATTTCCATAAGGAATTATAATCTTTTTATTACGAACTATTGCGGCAATCAAAATATTTGCTTTAAGATGCAAATCTCCCAATTTAACATCTAAAAAATTAGTTGAGCTGTTTGCTGTAAATTCTGCAACTTCTGCTTCGTCATCCAAAATTTTGTAAAGTTTTTCAACAGCACTGCCTCTGGAATTATTCAATGCTCTTACATATCTTAAGATATTATTTGCGGTAGTGTATTTAGGACTTATAATGCTGTCTAAACCTAACTGTTTTACTATAGGTATATAATTTATGCGGTTAATTTTTAAAATTACTTTTGGTACTCCGCACTGATGTGCATAAATTGAACTTATCAAATTTTCTTCATCTCTGTCGGTAAGGGCTATAAAAGCATCTGTTGAATGAATGTTTTCATTATCAAGTACTTCCTGATCTGTACCATCACCGCATATTATGAGTGCCTGAGGCAGAACTTCACTTAATAAAACACATCTGTTATTATTCAATTCTATTACTTTTGTATTTATACCTATATCATTAAGGAGCCACGTTAAATAAATGCTTATTCTGCTTCCGCCGACAATAGTAATATTTTTAGCTCTTTGAGTACTTCTGCCCAAATATTTAAAAAACTTAGAAATTCCGTTTCTTTCACCAATTACATAAACCACATCACCAACATCAAATATAAAGTTTCCGTTAGGAATAATGATTTCATTATCATGTTTTACAGAGCAGAATAAAACTTTTGAAGGTAATTTTTTTGTGAGGTTCATTAGTTTTATATTTATTATGGGGTCTGATTCCATTACTCGAAATTCTACCATTTCCAACATGTTATTAGCAAATGTTTCCACATTAGCCGCAAAGGGGAATTGTAACTGACGGGCTATTTCAGCTGCTGCATCCATTTCAGGATTAATTACTAAATCCAGTTCAAGTTCTTCTTTAAGCATGTTATGTTCGCCGGAATAATCAGTATTGCGTATACGTGCTACAGTATGTTTAGCACCGAGTTTCTTGCCTATAACACAACAAATCATGTTAAGCTCATCTCCATCTGTTACAGCTATCAATAAATCTGATTCGGCTACATTGGCTTCTTGCATAATTTCCACACTGGCTCCATTACCTTTTATGCACATGACATCAAGTGTTTCGTCAGCATGATTAAGGGCGTTGATATTGTTATCTATTACAGTAATATCATGATTTTCTGTGGAAAGCTGTTTTGCTAAAGTATAGCCAACTTTACCTCCGCCTATAATAATTATTTTCATTAAGTTCCTCCAAACAAGCAATTACGTGAAGCTTATATACTTTCTTATATAAATTTCCATTAAAAAATTATGTTTAAAGATTATAGCACTTTTTTCTGCAAAAATCAATCATTTTCGAAATTTAACATTTTTTGCGGTAAAAATTTTGGTGTCAGTTAACTGACATGTTGATATTGATTATAAAAATTGCTGCATATAAATGAGGAAAAATAAATTTTATTGCAAAAAAAAATAAATTAAGAGGAAAAAATTTTAAATTGTATTAAATTCATGTGTCAAATTTTGGACACAACGTCAAAAAACTGACATTAATTTTTTGTATTTAATAATCAATAAATTAAGCTATAGCAATAAAACCCAAAACTTAATTTTATTTTTAGTCTGGCATGTTTTTTGCTGGTAGAATATGTAATGTTATAAAAGTATAAAAGGAAGAGGAGTAAAACCATGAGAATTGAAAATCACCCTATTCTTAAATTTAACAGAGGTAAGAAAATAAAATTTACCTTTAATAATCAGGAAATAGAAGGATATGAAGGGGAAACAATAGCAGCAGCATTGCATGCGGCAGGCGTAAAAGTTCTTGGGAAGAGCTTGTTTTTACATAGACCAAGAGGTTTTTACTGTGCAATAGGGAACTGTTCATCATGCCTGATGGTAGTGAATGGTGTACCTAATGTTAAAACATGCACAACTGATTTGGCAGAAGGAATGATAGTTCAGACACAGGAAGGAAAAGGGGTGATAGTATGAAACAGGCTGAGTTAGTTATTATAGGAGCCGGACCGGCAGGTTTATGTGCTGCAATAAGTGCGGCATCAAGCGGATCAAAAGTTCTCATAATAGAGAGAAACAAGGAGCTGGGTGGACAATTAGTAAAACAAACACATATGTTTTTTGGATCTGAAAAGCAATATGCTTCTACAAGGGGAATTGATATTACTGATATTTTGCTTAATGAACTGGATAACTACAGAGAAAATGTTGAAATTTTAACTGACACAACTGTTGTAGGCATGTATGAAGATGGCGTTATAACAGCGCTGCACGATGAAGATAATTATTTCAAAATTAGTCCTAAAGCTGTTGTTGTTTGTACCGGTGCTTTTGAAAAAACTCTTGCATTTCCTAATAATGATCTGCCTGGAATATATGGGGCAGGTGCAGTACAGACTTTAATGAATGTGTATGGCGTGAAACCGGGCAACAAGGTTCTTATGGTAGGCGCAGGCAACATTGGTCTCATAGTCAGCTATCAGTTGGTGCAGGCTGGAGTAGAGGTAGCAGCTATTCTTGATGCAGCACCTAAAATCGGCGGATATTTAGTGCATGCATCCAAAATCAGAAGGATGGGTGTACCTATTTTAATAGGGCATACGGTTAAAGAAGCCATTGGCAAAGACTGTCTTGAAAAAGCAGTAATATGTCAATTAGATGATAAATTCCAACAAATACCCGGTACAGAACAGGAATTTGATGTAGATGTAATGTGTATTTCAGTAGGACTGACACCACTGAATGAACTTTTGGCAATGAGAGGATGCGAGATGAAGTATGTTCCACAATTGAGCGGAACAGTTCCTGTAAGAGATGAAGACTACGAAACAACAGTTGAAAACGTATTTGTTGCAGGAGATATAACAGGTGTTGAAGAGGCGAGCGCTGCCATGGTTGAAGGATATTTGGCAGGACTCTGTGCAGCTGCTAAAATCGGATATATGGTGGAAAATTTTGAAGAGAGAAAAATGGATTATGTAAATCAACTGAGTGAACTTCGTTCTGGTCCCGTAGGGCAGCATATCTTATCAGGAATAGAACAAATAGTTAAAAAATAACAGGAGGAAGGTTATGTTCGAGCAAACAGGAATACCAAGCAGGGAAATGGTTTTGGATAAATTTCCTTCAATAAATAGAATAAATAATGGTCCCGTGGCTGTGGTGGAGTGCTATAAAAAAATACCCTGCAATCCATGTCAGACAGCTTGTAAGTTTGATGCAATAACTGTGGGAGAAGATATAAATAATATACCGGATGTTAATGTTGACAATTGCACAGGATGTGCAATATGCCTGAGTAAATGTCCGGGACTTGCAATAATGGTAGTCGATGGTTCAAAATCAAACGACACAGTATTAATGAGGATACCCTATGAATTTTTACCTCTTCCTGAAGAAGGCAAAATAGTTAAAGGATTAGGACGTGAAGGTAATTATTTGACTGATGTAAAAGTTATAAAAGTTTCAAATCCTAAATCATTTGATAGAACACCTGTAGTTACGGTTGAAGTAGATAGAAATTATATGTATGATTTTAGAAATATTAAAGTTGAGGTGTAGTCATATGGATGAAAATACAATTATTTGTAGATGTTCGGATGTTACTTTAAAAGAAGTCAGAGATTTAATAAAAGAAGGCTATGTAACATATGATGAAATAAAAAGAATAACACGTATAGGAATGGGACCATGTCAGGGAAAAACTTGCGGTCAATTGGTAATGAGAGAGATTGCCATGAGTACCGGACAGAACATAAAGGATGTCAAATTTCAAACTACCAGACCTCCTGTAGTAGGTGTGAGATTAGGGTTGATAGCAAAGGAGGGAAGGAAAAATGAAAAATAGTGCCGAAATTGTAATTATAGGTGCAGGTATATCAGGATGTGCAATTGCTTATAATCTGGCGAAAAAAGGAGTTAAAAATATAGTTGTAATAGAGAAAAATTATATTTGCAGCGGTTCAACCGGCAGATGCGGTGCAGGTGTGAGAATGCAGTGGGGAACCGAAATGAACTGCAAAATAGGAAGGAAGAGCATTGAGTTCTATGAGCATGCAAATGAAATTCTTGAATATAACAGAGATGTTGAATTTAAACAAAGCGGTTATTTGCTCATTGCTGATACGGATAAAGAAATCGACCAGTTTAAAAAGAATATAGAAGTTCAGCATGCATGCGGTATTCCTTCCAGGATGTTAAGTTTAGAGGAAGCAAAGGAAATTGTTCCTTATTTAAATACAAGTTTGCTAAAAGGCGCGGCTTTTTGTGAAAAGGACGGTTTTTTAAACCCATTCCATACTACAGATGCATTTTACTCTGCGGCAAAAAAACTTGGAGTAGAATTTAATACTTTTACGGAAGTTACGGGAATAAAGGTTGAAAACAGTAAAGTAGTCGGAGTCGAAACTGATAAAGGATACATATCGACAAATTGTGTAGTTAACGCAACTAACGGGTTTTCAAAAAATATCAGTGAAATGGTAGGAGTAGATATACCCGTTTACTCTGAAAGACACCAAATTCTTGTTACTGAACCTGTAGAGCCCATGCAGCGACCTATGGTTATGGCGTTTGGACTTAATTTATATGTACAGCAATCACCTCATGGATCATTTATAATGGGCAGAGGTGATGCCAATGAACCAAGAGATTTAAGAATAACATCCAGCTGGCATTTTATTGAAGAAATGGCCCAAACCATAGATGACATACTTCCGCCGATTTCTAAATTAAGAGTTATCAGACAGTGGGCGGGACTTTATAATATGACACCCGATAAACAGCCGATTTATGATAAAGCAGAAAATGTGGAAGGATTCTATATGGCAGTTGGATTCAGCGGTCATGGATTTATGTTTGGACCGATAACCGGTGTAGTTATGTCCGAAATGATATTATGTGAAGAACCGACTATAGATGTGAGCATGCTGAATTTGAACAGATTTAAAACAGGCAACTTACTTCTTGAACCTTCGGTGGTTTAACAATTTGTAAGCGGTAGGTGAACGAACGTTAAATATTTGGTTGCTATTTCATGTTTGCAGATTTATAATTGGTTTAGGGATTAGAAAATATTACTATTTTAAGGAGATGGGTATATGAATAAAAAGTATATGGAAAAACTTGTGTCAATTTTACAAAAAAAAGACATAGATGCATTGCTTGTTGCACCATCAGAGGAAATGGAATTCTTAATGGGACATAACACACATTTGTGCGAAAGGTTTCAAGCTTTAATAATTAAGAAAGACGGAACTTATTTTTACATATGCAATTTATTAACAGTTGCGGAAGTTCAGGCTGTTTTGGGATCCGACATAAAAGTTTACGGATGGTTTGACGGAGATGTATTTACAGATACAGTTAAAAAAGCATTTGAAGAAAACGGATTAATAGGAAAAACAATAGGTGTTAATTCGACTGAAAGAGCCATTTTAATACTTCAAATCATGGAAGCGATGGATGTAAAATTTGTAAATGGTAAACCACTTCTTGAAGAAATGCGCATGATTAAGGACGAAGAAGAACTTGAAAATCTCAGAATGGCTGCAAAAATAACAGATGAGTCATACGAAGAACTTTTGAAATTCATTAAACCCGGTATAAAAGAAGTTGATATTGCAAATAAAATGAATGAAATTTTCAAATCCAAGGGCGCTGATGAAGGATTTACAATGGTATGTTCAGGACCGAACTCTTCTTACCCGCATTATAATGACAATCAGAGAGTTATAGAAGAAAAAGATGTTATAGTTCTTGATTGGGGCTGTAAATACAACAATATGTGTGCAGATATGTCAAGGACTGTATTTGTAGGTGGCATAACTGACGAAGAAAAGAAAATATATCAGATTGTTTTGAAGTCACAAGAAGCAGGAGAGAAAGCAGCGGTAGAAGGAGCATATATACCTGATGTTGATAAAGCAGCCAGAGAAATTATAAAAAATGCCGGTTATGGTGAATATTTCTTTACTAGATTAGGTCACGGTATAGGATATTCGGTTCATGAAGCCCCCGATATTAAGGGGAGCCATTACAGACATCTTGAAAAAGGAATGGTTTTCAGCATTGAACCTGGAATTTATATAGCAGGAAAAGTCGGAATGAGAATAGAAGATATTGTTGCAGTAACTGCCAATGGCAATGAAATACTAAACAAGGCAACAAAAGAAATTCAAGTTATATGTCCGAAACAATAGATAAACGATTGTTCAGCCATTGTTCTCCTATTGTTCAAAATATACCTTGTAAAATAATTATAAAGTAACTATAATAGAATTAATATTAGCATTAAAGGAGAATGAGATGGATTATAAAGTAAAAGCTTTAGAATTACATAAAAATTCTGTTGTAGTAGATACTCACTTAGATCTTGCAGGCGAAATATATAACAGATATATGGCAGGCGAAAAAGAAGTTATAAAGCGAAATTATCTTGAAAATTTCAAAAAAGCAGGATTTAATATAATCGTATCGTCACTGTATATTGAAGGTATATTTTTACCTGAAATGGCTTTGAAAGTTGCACTAGGTCAAATACGGGCTCTGATGGAAGATATAGAGACCTGTAATGGTGAAGTAGTATTGGTTAAAACTAAAAAAGAATTGAATGATGTAGTAAATCAGAATAAAATTGCGATTATTTTGTCCTTTGAAGGGTTAGAACCAATAGGCACAGATATAGGGCTGTTAAGAATTTTTTATGAATTGGGAGTCAGAGCTGCCGGACTGGTATGGAGCAGAAGAAATTATGTAGCGGACGGATGTCATTTTAGTCCGGCTGAAGAAGGTCAAAAGGGCGGACTTACTAAATTTGGCGTTGAAGTAGTTAAAAAACTGGAAGACATGCATATGCTAATTGATGTAAGTCATCTAAACGACGAAGGATTCTGGGATGTAGTCAAATTCACGAAAAAACCGTTTATTGCTTCTCACTCATGCGTGCGCAACATACATGACAGAATGAGAAATCTAACAGATGATCAAATTAAAATTATTGCAGAAAGAAATGGTGTTATAGGGCTGAATGCATATTTGAATATAGCGGGTGTTCAAGAAGGAGAAGACCCGATTATAAAACTATGTGATCATATTGAATACATTGTTAACTTAGTTGGAGCCAGACATATTGGTTATGGATTTGACCTTTGCAATGGATATTATGGTAGTGAGCTCAAATTTAAATTTGAGCCATACAACAGCGATGGTCTGAAATCTCATGCAGAAGCATTGTTGCTGACGGAAGAGCTGCTAAAAAGAGGAATCTCAGATGAAGATGTTAAGCATATAATAGGTGGGAACTTTTTAAGGGTATTTAATGAAATACTTCTATAAGAGAATTACAATAAAAAAAGAATGGATGTGAAGTTATGAAGTATTTTGTGAAAGAATGGATTATACCTATATTGGTGGCACTTGTTATTGTGCTTTTTCTAAATAAATTTGTATTTATATTGGTAACAGTTCCGACCGGTTCAATGGAGGATACAATTATTCCCGGAGACAGACTGTACGTTAATGAAATTTTCAACATAGATAACGTGCAAAGGGGAGATATATTAGTATTTAGGTCTATAGAATTAGAAAATAAGAGGCTGGTAAAAAGATTGATTGGTCTCCCCGGAGATACTGTTGAGGTAAAAGAAAACGGAAGCGTATTTGTCAATGGAGAAAAGGTAGATGAACCATATGTTATAGAATCAACAGGGCAGGCAAAAACTTTCAATGTGCCTGACAATTGTTATTTTTTTCTAGGAGATAACAGACCGATATCTTATGATGCGAGATTTTGGAACAACCCATATATATCTGCAGACCAGATAATCGGTAAGGTAGTGTTTAGATTTTTCCCTTTTAACAGGATGGGAACTGTAAAATAAAATATGTATAACAAGATAGAAGAACGATGGCAAAACAATAGAAGAACTATTGTACAGCTATTGTTCTTTAAATCTATATAAAATAATTTATTACAACGAGAGCGAAAATTATTGGTAATTATTACCATAAATAGGCCTTTGCGAAAGGAATCCCAATATGAGAATTATGCATTTTCTTATTTGCTCGACATTAAAAAAGATTAAATAAATTTAAATCAGATAATTTATTTGTACTTTAAAAAATTGTTTTATGGGCACTAAAAAAACGATAAAAAAATGTTTGGAAAATATGTCCTTATATTAATTACATTTTAAGGTAATTGAATGCAAAAAATTTTTCTTCCAATGTGTTTTTTTATTATCGTACATGTAACAATATGCAAAAACATCGTTTGCAATTTATCAAGAATATTGGTGAATGTTGCAATATGAACACGATTTCAGGGAATAAAAAACGCTTGCACGAATAAAAAAACATTTTCCGCATAATAAACTAAAATATTGATATTGTATTTTTTATATGCTATAATTAATTACTACTATTTAAAAAGAGAGGAGATAATATAGTGGGAAGATATGTATTAAAAAGAATTTTTTCATCAGTTATAACGATATGGTTTATTATGACTTTAACGTTCATTCTGATGAAAAGCATACCAGGAGATCCATTCGCTTCACCTAGAGCTATGCAGCCTGAAGTTAAAGCAGCGGTATATGCAAAGTATGGATTGGATAAGCCTATGTTTGAGCAATATATAACTTATTTAAAGAATTATGCAAGAGGCGATTTCGGTGTATCGTTTAAAAAGATTGGACTCACAACAGAACAGATAATTGAAAGCGGATTCCCATATTCATTAAAGATTGGGTCGTGGGCATCACTGATGATTATAGTTGTAGGTATAATTTTTGGAATTCTGGCGGCGCTGCGGCAGAACGGGGTAAGTGATAGAGTGCTGATGATAATATCTACCCTGGGGGCAACCATACCGAGTTTCGTGTTTGCAACTTTATATCTTTATGTATTTAGTAAAAAACTTGGCTGGGCACCATCATTTGGTGTAGGTACATGGAAACATTACGTGGGACCTGTAATTTGTATTGGTATGTTTTCTTTATCATATGTAGTTAGACTTACAAGAACTTCAGTATTGGATGTTCTTCAGCAGGACTATATCAGAACAGCCAGAGCTAAAGGCCTATCTGAATTTAGGGTAATTGGGAAACATGCTCTGAGGAATGCCCTTTTACCGGTAGTTACTTACTTGGGACCAATGATTGCTGCAATCGTAACAGGATCATTTGTTATTGAAAAGGTATTTGGTATTGCCGGGATAGGTTCATTGTTTACGACCAGTATATTAAATAGAGATTACACATTAATTATGGGCGTAACAGTATTTTTTGGTATTTTCTTAGTTATTTCGGTTCTGATAGTGGATTTGATTTACGTACTGATAGATCCGCGTATCAAATATGATTAGGAGGTATTACAATGGAAAATAACAAAAAAATATCTCCTGACATGTGGATGCCATTAGATAAATCACAAAAAGATGCAGAAAAAGTTTCAAGAAAAAGCCTTACATTCTGGCAGGATGCCAAGCGAAGGTTAAAGCAAAACAAGGTTGCAATGGTTTCCATGTATATAATTGCATTTATCATTTTAGTCTGTGTCTTTGTACCATTTTTTTGGCCTTTGACATATGCTGACCAAAACTTGGATTTTGCCAACATACCAATGTCGTTGGAAATATATGAAATGCCGGATGGCAGTTATATTTACATGAATAAGGAATATAAACTGATTGATGTGGCGGAAGATGGAACATTATTGCGAATGATTAAGATGCAAAAAGATGATACTAATAATAGAAAATATATATACAATATAAATGGCAAAGAACTAATTGTCGATTACAGCTTGTTCATGGAAGCAAAGAAAGAATACATGGCATTAGAAAAACAAGCTAAAAAAGACCCTAGTATAGATTTAACAGAAGCTCAATTTAAAATGGATAATGCTAAAAAGGTTGAGCTTAAGTTAGATGGAGTAGAGTTATTACCTACTAAAAAAATGAAAAATAAAACATATATATGGGGTACTGATAATCTTGGAAGAGATATGTTTATAAGAGTTTTACACGGCGGACGTATATCCCTGATAGTTGGTTTCGTCGCAGCATTTGTTAACTTTGTAATAGGTGTATTGTATGGTGGTATATCAGGTTATTTCGGCGGAAGAGTAGATAATATCATGATGCGTATAGTCGACATAATAAGCTCTATTCCGACATTACTTTATGTTATACTATTGATGGTTATAATGGAAAACGGATTACTTCCGATTATAGTTGCATTGAGTGCCACATATTGGCTTCAAATGGCAAGGCTTGTCAGAGGACAGGTTCTGACATTAAAGGAACAGGAATTCGTTATGGCAGCTCAAACACTTGGAGCTTCCACAAAAAGAATAATGATTAAGCATTTGATTCCAAATATGATGGGACCAATAATGGTATCAATAACTATGCAGATACCAAATGCAATATTTACAGAAGCATTTTTAAGCTTCGTAGGTTTAGGAATTTCAGCTCCTATGGCTTCATGGGGTTCGTTGTGTAATGATGCTTTGACTGGATTTATGACATATCCATATCAGTTGTTCTTCCCTGCAATGGCTATATCTGTAACAATGCTGGCATTTAATCTGTTTGGTGACGGTCTTAGAGATGCATTAGACCCTAAACAAAGAAAGTAAAGTGAGGTGTATGAAAGTGGCAGAAAAATTATTAGAAGTTAAAGATCTGAGAACATCTTTTTTCACTCACTTAGGCGAAGTAAAAGCAATAAGAGGCGTAAGCTTTGATGTTGAAAAAGGTGAAGCTATAGGAATAGTTGGAGAGTCAGGAAGCGGTAAAAGCGTTACTTCTCTTTCTATTATGAAACTTTTGCTGTACCCCGGTAAAATCGTGGGTGGAGAAGTTTGGTTTAAAGGCGAAAATTTAGCTGGCAAATCAAATAAAGAAATGATGAATGTCAGAGGAAATGAAATAGCAATGATATTCCAAGACCCTATGACATCTCTTAATCCAGTTTATACAATAGGAAATCAGATATCCGAAGCTATTATGAAACATCAAAAACTGTCAAGAAGCGATGCACATGAAAAGGCTTTGGAAATGTTAAAAATGGTTAATATCCCTGATCCGGAAAAAAGAATAAAGAATTATCCTCATGAGTTTTCAGGAGGAATGAGACAAAGAGCTATGATTGCAATAGCATTGTCCTGTGAGCCTGATTTATTGATTGCAGATGAGCCTACAACGGCTTTGGATGTTACAATTCAAGCTCAGATATTAGATCTTATGAAAAATTTAAACAAAAAATTAGATACATCCACCATGCTGATAACTCATGATTTGGGAGTTGTGGCTGATGTATGTTCCAGAGTTGTTGTAATGTATGGCGGGCTTATAATGGAAAAAGGTTCAAGCAGAGACATATATTATGCACCTATGCATCCATACACTATGGGACTGTTGAAATCAATACCGAAAATTGCTTCTGATGAAAAACACAGATTGATACCAATAACAGGTACACCACCTGATTTATTGAATCCTCCTACAGGATGTCCATTCTATGCGAGATGCGATTTTGCAATGAGAGTATGTAATCAAGAGCAACCGCCGTACTTTAAATCAAAAGATGGAAAACATGAAGCTATGTGTTGGTTACTTCACCCTGATGCTCCTAAAAATGAAACATATGATAGCCTGAAGGGAGGAGTAAAAATTGGAAAATAATGAAAAACTGATAGAAATTAAAAATTTAAAGAAATACTTTACCAAAAATAAAGGTTTTATAAAAAAGAATATAGAAGTTGTTAAAGCAGTCGATGATGTTTCTTTTTATATAAAAAAAGGAGAGACCCTTGGCCTTGTTGGAGAATCAGGCTGTGGAAAATCTACGACAGGCAGAACTATAATAAGACTATATAATCCAACTGCAGGTGAAATACTGTATGATGGTATAGATATAGCTAAACTTGGAGATCATGATTTGATGAAATACAGAAGAAAAATGCAGATGATATTTCAAGATCCGTATGCATCTCTAAATGCAAGAATGACAGTTTCAGATATAGTGGGTGAGCCTATGGATATTCACCATTTGGCATCAGGAAAAGAAAGAGAAGCGCGTATCTATGAATTGTTAGAAACAGTAGGGTTAGGTAAAGACCATGCCAGCCGCTATCCTCATGAGTTTTCAGGAGGACAGAGACAGCGTATTGGAATTGCCAGAGCGCTTGCTGTAGATCCGGAATTCATTATATGTGATGAACCTATATCTGCTCTCGATGTATCTATTCAGGCACAAGTTGTAAATATGCTTGATGATTTGCAGCAGGAAAGAGGACTGACATATCTGTTTATAGCCCATGACCTTTCTATGGTTAAACATATATCTAACAGAGTAGGTGTTATGTACCTGGGAAGTCTCGTTGAAGTTGCAAAAAGCAGTGAACTTTACAAAAACCCTGTTCATCCATATACGCAGGCGTTACTATCATCAATTCCTATACCAGACCCTGATATAGCAGAGTCATCAAAACGTATAGTGCTTGAGGGGGATGTTCCGAGTCCTGTAAATCCACCATCAGGCTGTAAATTCAGAACCAGATGCAGATATGCAATGGATATATGCTCAGAGGTTGACCCAAAATTTCAGGATATTGGCGGCGAACATTTTGTTGCATGCCACTTGCTGGATAAATAATTTCGTTATTATGCCTGATTTATGCAGTACAAGAAAGCGCTTGACATATTGTATAAAATAGGTAATAATATATATGCAGTTGGCTTTTGCCAGCTGTAATACATAAACATTTGGAGGGATTTTATGTTAAAGAGAGTAGTATCAATGTTAATTGTACTTACTATGGTATTGTCTTTATCTGTTGGCTGTTCACAGCCTAAGGATACAACACCACCGGCTGAAACACCGGAAGAAACACCAGGGGAAACACCACCAGCTACGGATGCTGATAGCGATTTGTTAGTTTGGAACATCAATGTTGATCCACAAACTTGGGATCCAACATTAAACAGCGCTAATGACGGCGGACACGTAATAAACAATTTATTTGAAGGCTTAACAAGAGAAACTCAAGATGGTATAGAACCAGCACAGGCTGAATCTTGGGATATATCTGATGATGGGATGACTTATACTTTCCATTTAAGAGATGGATTGAAATGGTCAGATGGTAAACCATTAACAGCAGGCGATTTTGAATATTCTTGGAAAAGAGCATGCGATCCTGCAGTAGCATCAGAATACTCATTTATTGTTACAGGCTATTTAGTTGGCGGGGAAGAATACTTTAATGGTACTGGATCAAGAGATGATGTAGGAGTTAAAGCTCTTGATGACAAAACATTAGAAGTAAAATTAAAATTCCCAGTTCCTTATTTCTTAAGCTTAACTTCATTCTATACTTACAATCCAGTAAGACAAGATATAGTTGAAGCTAATGGCGAAGGTTGGGAAAAAGATCCTGCAAAATGTATATCTAACGGACCTTTTAAATTAACTGAATACCAACCAGGTTCACACCTTACAATGCTTAAGAATGACAACTACTGGGCAGCTGACACAGTTAAGCTGGCAGGGGTTAAAGGACTTATGATAGTTGAAGGAACAACTGCTCTTAATGGATATGAAAGTGGAGACATAAATGTTCTTGACAGTATAGTTATTGACCAGATTCCAAGACTTCAAAAAGAAGATCCATATTTCAAAATATATCCACAAATTGGTACATACTACGCACAATTTAACGTAGATGATCCAACATTCAGCAATCCATTAGTTAGAAAAGCATTTGCTCTTGCAATTGACAGAAAACAATTTGTTGAGCAAGTAACTAAAGGTGGTCAGATTCCAGCAACAGGATTTGTTCCTAATTCATTGGAATTTTCTGATGGATCTTCTTTCAGAGAATTAGATGAAAATGGAATTCCGGTACCTGAATATGGTATAGATCCTAACAAGGCTCTTGTAGATGAAGCACAAGCATTACTTGCTGAAGCAGGATATCCAAATGGTGAAGGACTACCTGAAATAACATTCTTATACAATACTAATGATAACAACAAGAAAATCGCAGAAGCATTACAAGGTATGTGGAAACAAAATCTTGGTGTAGATGTTAAACTTGTTAATGAGGACTGGGCTGTTTACCAGGAAACTAGAAGACACGGACAGTATCAAATTACAAGAGGTGGATGGTTAGGAGACTATGCAGATGCAATGACTATGCTTGACTTATTTACTTCTTCATCAGGAAACAATGATCCTCAATGGAGATACGAATTAGAACCTGTTACTGCACCTTGGGATACTACATTAAATCCGGAACAAGAAGAATTTGAAAAAGCTGTATTAGATGCTCGTAAAGTTACAGGAACAGAAAGAGATGAATTGCTGAAAAAGGCAGAATCAGTTTTAATGGATAATATGGTTGTTTGTCCTATTTACTACTACACATTATCTACAATAGTTGATGAATCAGCAGTAGAAGGCGTTCAATTAACAGCTACATTAAAATGGGATTTCAGACACGCACAGTTAGTAAAATAATTAAATAAAAGAATAAAAGAATAAAAGAAACTTTTTATAAATCGAGTTTCGAAAATGGCGGAAGGCAATACACTTTCCGCCATTTCATTATATTAAATAAAATAAACCCGTAAAATTGCAGCAAAAGTAAGTTTACGGGTTTATTGTTTTACATATAGCATGTAAAATTATGTAATAAAAAGAAACAATATATAGATATTGTTTCTTTTTATCAAATATAATCATATATTGTATTTATTACAAATTATATAGTATATTACTATAATTTGTCAATATAATTTTCTTTATTGTTTGATTCTGAACAAGATTTATATAAACATAATTATATATATTTATGTTTAAAACTTTAACTAATCTTTACATAATGAAATATTGATATATTTGTAATATTCATAGAGTTTTATTAGTAAGAATATTATGTATAAAACCTTCAAATTGTAATGTTCATATATTATTAAAATGCAACAATATCTATAAAATGTTGCATTTTATAACTTAAAATCATTACTTGTATCAATAAATCAATAATAGGAGTTTCACAATGAAAAGACATAAAAAAAAAGCATGCAATGGGAAGGTAACAAATATGGACAGAATTAAAAATATGACAATAAAGAAAAAAATATTAACCGGATTTTTAAGTATTTTGCTTATTGCAGTAATTATTGGTGGTATTGGAGTATATGGAATGATTCAGATGGATAATAGTGAAACCTATCTTTATGAACAGCAAACGAAACCATTAGAAGATATGTTTATGATTGTAAATAGCCTTTATCAGATGAAGGTCGAATTGCGCACTGCTGTGATTAATTATGATAATGCGGAAAAAATTAAAGAATGTCAAAACAATTTTGAAGCACTTGAAGTTATATTTCGTGATGCAGTGGAAAAATATAGACCTTCAATAAAATCATCAGATACAAAAGCCTTATTTGATGAAGCACTTGAGCTGTATGATAGTGAATTTTCACATGTAGTTGATGAAACTTTTAAGTTTGCAAAATTGGGGAAAATGAAAGAGGCAGATATGGCAAGTACATCAAATACAGAAGCAATTACTAAAATGTTTAATAATTACGAAATATGTCTTGAAGATAAACTTAATAATGCAAAAAATACGAGCGATAATAACGATTCGATGGCTTCCATGCTAATTTATTCATTGTTGGCTGTAATTATTGTCGGTATAGGAATATCTGTTGCATTTGGACTTTATATATCAGGGGTTATTAGCAAACCTATTGCAAAGGTAGTTGAAGCAGCTAATAAGATTTCAAAGGGAAGCACAGATATATCCATTGCCGTAGAAAGTAAAGACGAGACTGGACAGCTTACTGAAGCTTTTAATAATATGATTTATGGTATAAAAGAACAGGTTCAAGTTATTCAGGCCTTAGCAGATGGCAACCTGTCAGTTAAAAATACTCCGAGGTCAGATGATGATACAATGTCAATTGCTCTTAATCAGACTATAGATAAATTGAATTCTCTTATGTATGATATAAATAATTCTGCAGAACAAGTAAATCTAGGTGCATTCCAAGTTTCGGATGCAGCGCAGGCGCTAGCTTCAGGAGCAACTGAGCAGGCTGCCACAATAGAGGAATTATCAGCATCAATTTCCAAAGTTGCAGAAGAAGTTAATGCAAATGCGGCAAATGTCAGACAAGCAACTCAGTACGTAGATCAGACAAGCTCCAGCGTACATGAAGGAAATGAGCAAATGAAGCATTTATTAATAGCAATGAATGAAATTGACACTTCATCAGAAAAAATAAAAAACGTCACTAAAGTTATTGAAGATATTGCTTTTCAGACAAATATACTTGCTCTGAACGCAGCTATAGAAGCAGCACGTGCTGGAGAATCCGGCAAAGGTTTTTTAGTTGTTGCAGATGAAGTACGAAATTTAGCTGCCAAATCTGCAGAGGCTGCAAAACAAACTGAGGAGTTAATTCAGTTTTCTTCCAGTGATGTTGCTGATGGTAAAAAAATGGCTGAAACAACAGCAGAAATTTTACATAAAATTTCAGATAAATCACAGCAGGTGACAGACATAATCAATAAAATTGAAATTGCATCTTCAGAGCAAGCTGCAGCAATTGAACAAATCAAGCAAGGCTTAGAACTTGTGTCATCAGTGGTGCAAACAAATGCAGCTACAGCAGAGGAAAGTTCAGCTTCCAGCGAGGAGCTTTCAGCGCAGTCAGTATCATTGAGAGATGTGGTTGGTAAATTTAATCTTTCTAAAAATACAATATAAAGTGACAATTCATTTTTGCAAGAATGACAATTAGATTTAAATTTATTTATAAGGAAAACATTTGGAGCAAAAAATAGACTGCATGTTGGGAAATTTTATCAGAAAATAAATAAATGATTGTAGTAGCTTACCATAAATAGTATAATTAATATATAAATTATACGGAGATGAATGGAATGACTTTTAAAATGATTGTAACGGATTTAGATGGCACTTTACTCAACGATGAAAAAAAAATCAGTGACAAAGATATAAAAATGTTGAATAAATTAAGTAATAGCGGTATTGAAATAGTAGTAGCAACAGGCAGAAATTATTTTATGGCAAAAAATCTTACAGAGCAAATTAAAAATTTAAATCCGGTCATATTAGCCAATAATGGAGCAGTGGCAAGAAGGTCAGATACTGATGAAAAGATGGAAAGTAACTATTTGAATTCAGATATTTTTGATGAAATATATAATCGTGGATTAAAATATAACCTGCACCCTGTTTTGCATGTTGATGAATATGAAAATGGATATGACATGATATATGAGAATGAAGATTTGGAAAAAGTATATTTAGGATATATAAGAAAAGATGATGCCAGGTCAAAGCGAATTAAATTTCATCCGAGAGAAATAAAAAATATATTGTCAGTTTGCTATCTGGAAGAAATAGATAAACTCCGTAACTTTGACAGAGAAATGAATCAATTTAATATGGGAAAATTTAATTCTATTTGCAATAGAAATATTAGTAAAAGGGCATTGCTTGAGTTTTTACACATAGATGGCTGTAAGTGGCGTGCATTGAAAAAGTATGCAGACAGCTTAAATATTAAGCCTGATGAAATTATATCTTTTGGAGATGATAATAACGATTTAGAACTAATCGTAAATTCAGGCATGGGGATTTCTATGATAAACGGGACAGATAATTGTAAAAATGCTGCAAGAAAAATATCAGAATTCGACAACAATAATTCAGGTGTTTCATATGAATTATCAAAAATATTTAATATAAAATAGAAATATTCATAGGTATGTACACATATTTCCTTCAATCTTTCAATATAATGTAATAAAAAGATTTTGAGGAGGACGTATGAAAATAATTACTGCTATTGCATCAATTCTTATATTAGTAGGAGCATTAAACTGGGGTTTATATGGATTAACCAAAATGGACATAGTTGATAATTTTTTCGGAGGGTGGAAAAGTTCTGTTGGTAGAGCAATATATATCTTGATTGGACTTGCAGGTTTATATTCGTTATTTTATGTTATTTTTGCATAATAAATGGTGAATAGTTTAATTACAGAAAAGCATGCTAAAATTTTTTAGCATGCTTTTCTGTAATTAAACTATTTAAAGTTAACAGCTTTTGACATTTTTTTTAACATGTCTCGCTGATTACTATTTTCACTCATCATTCCCATAGAACCTAGAACAACATGAGCCAATCCAAAACCAATTATACCATTCCTGTAGGAATCTGGGAGATTTGTATTTTTTAAAGCTAAACCAGTAGCTGTAACACAAGTTCCTACTACAGTAGGAATTAAACCTTCTTTTATATGCATATGAAACCTCCTAAATTAATTTGTTATCTTATTATTTACAAAAATCAGAAAATAATTTCAATATTTTAATGGAAAAATAGGATAAAAAAATATAATATTTTTTTAATAATAGAAAAGAATAAATATATAATATTTTAACAAATAAATTTATAGTCTTCATTTTTGCATTAAAAAATACTATTTGCATTTAACTTAAATACAATTTATAATGTAATAAAAGCATTAAGTATCCATTTTGGACAATTTGGTGCAAAAGTCATAATTTTGAGGAAGTACTTTGATTTTATATAATGAATATTCAAAATATTTAAAAGAAAAATATGGAGAAAAAGTGTATAAGCTGCCGGTTAATATTCCGGTAACATGTCCTAACAGAGATGGCACAATCGGTGTCGGCGGATGTACATTTTGTGCTGAGATAGGTACAGGTTTTGAAATGCTTGATAATTCTTTAAGCGTTAAAGAACAAATTCAAAAAAATATGGAATATATTTCTCGTAAATACAAAGCTAAGAAATTTATTGCATATTTTCAAAATTATACGAACACATATTTAGAGCTTAATACATTTAAAAAGTATATCATGGATGCGATAGTAACTAATGTAGTAGAAATTTCAATATCAACAAGACCTGATTGCCTTGATGACGAATATCTTAGATTTTTACATAAAATAAGCCTGGAACACAATATAAATATTTCTATTGAATTAGGATTGCAAACTGTAAATTATCATTCATTAATAAAAATAAACAGGGGACATACTCTTGCTGAATTTATTGATGCAGTTATCAGGATAAAAAAATATAATTTTGAAATATGTGCACATGTTATATTGAATTTACCCTGGGATAACTTAGATGATACTGTAGAAACAGCAAAGATATTATCTGCTTTAAAAGTAGAACAAGTTAAAATTCATTCCTTATACGTAATGGATAATACAGAAATGGGAAGGCTATATAAAGAAAAAAAAATCAAATTAATTTCTAAAGATGAATATATAGAAAGAGTAATAACATTTCTTGAATATTTAAATAATAATATAATTGTCCAAAGACTTATAGGAAGAGCTCCTGAAGAAAATTCACTATTTGTGAATTGGGGAATTAGCTGGTGGAAAATAAAAGATGAAATTTTAGAGAATATGATAAAGACAGAAAGATATCAAGGTAAAAAAGCGAAGTTTTTTCTTTGACAAAAATAATGCAAAATAATGAAAATATATAGTGTAAACATTTTCAATTTATGGTACAATATTATTGTAATAGTTTTACTTTTTAAAATTACAAAATAAATATAATAGGAGTGTGATTATTATGGTGCAATTGATTTGTGGGCATAACGGAACAGGAAAGACTAGAAGGATGATTGAGCTGGCGAATAATACGGTGAACGGTATACAAGGTAAGATGGTTTTCTTGGAAGCTAACAACAGGCACATATTTGATTTGGATTATAGAATTAGATATATTAATACTAAAGAGTATGGATTGACTAATGAAGATCAGTTTCAAGGTTTCGTATGTGGTTTAATTGCGACGGACTATGATGTTGAAGAAGTTTACATAGATGGATTATATAAAATTGCACAGGCCGAAAAGGATAAACTTGAATCTATTATAGAGAGATTAGAATTTTTATCAGAAAAATTTGATGTAAAATTTATTATGAGTGTAAATTATAATGTTGAAGATATACCGCAAGCTTTAAATGGTAAAGTAATAAATTAAAATTGATTAATATCATCCACGGATTTATATAGTCTGTGGATGTTTTTTCTTGTTGATAATAACATAAATTTCTGTTAGAATATCTATTATGCTAATAATTTTGTAGAAAGAGTGAAAATATGAACTACTTTAAACCTAACAAAAGTATTTTTGATGATTTTTTTGAACATAGGGATATGTTAATAATACAACATATGAATGGAGATATAAATAAAAAGGAGTACCTGGAACTTAACTATAAATATATGCTTGAGAAAGGTGTAAAACCATTTCAGCGTATTGATAGTATTGAAAAAGGAATGTATAATTATCAATATTATAATATGATGGCTAAATATCACAGAATGGTGGCTCAGGATATTAAGGATAAGGGAAAACATATAAGCTTTTACAGTAAATATTTAGAAGAAGCAGATTATTATTACAATGAGAAAGATAAAACAACATTCAGGTTATTGAGATTTTTGCATTATGAAAATGTTGAAGCATATTTTATCAAGATGGAATCTTCCAATTTAGAAGGGAAGCTGTATGAAATTGTTCTTAAAGATTACGAATATGCAGTACTTCATTCTAAATGCACATGGCTTTTAGAAGTTTTGAAAAAGGAAGATGTTTTTTTAGATGGAAGGAAAAAATCCGTAATAGATTACTACGTAAATCAGAGATATTAATTTAATAAACAAAAATTAAATGGACGCATAAGAAGCGTCCGTTTAATTTTTGTTTATGTTTAATTTGCTTTTGCAATTATTTTTATTATATCATCTAAGCTTGTACCAACTGCTATTTCAAAACTTCCGCTTTGTAGTTTAGTATCCAATCCCATTTCTATTGATCTATTCAAAAATTCGTTTTTATCCTTTATCAAACTCGAATCAACAAGAATATCGCCTATTTTAGATGGGAATGTTCCTGCGGGAATTTCTATTGTAGCTATTATGTCACTTTGATTTGGTGTGTCTGGTGTATATGTAGTATCACCCGGTTCATCTTCAGTCTGTTCCTTGTCCGGAACTTCATTATCATTATTATCTTCATCATCATTTGTAATAGGGATTTCATTTTGTGCCGTATCCGGAATCGGTGCAATTGTTTCCTTCTCTATATTTCTATTAAACAAAATATCAAATCTCCAGAAAAGCACGGCTATCATAATAACTGCTACAGTTATTATTAATCCGTAATCAGTTAAAATATATAAAAAGTCTCTAATAGCATTAATTATTTTTTTCATTTGAAGCACCTCAACAAATTTATAGTTACCAAATAATATATTAACACAAAAATGGTACAGATACAATATCTACATTAAATAAAATAATGTAAATATTTTCAATAGTTATTTGATAATTGGTTATATATTTATATAATATATGAACAGATATAAATGTATTTCATTTTAGAATAAATTCTGATATAATAAATACACAGATGAAACAAAGGCGTAAGTCTTTGTCTGATATGTATTTATTGTATCGTTATGATGCAAGCCGATTGGCGGCTTGCACTGTGATATAATATTTATAATTAGCCTTTGAATAATAAAAACAATTAAAAATCAAAGAATACCAGTGTACAGCCAAATAAAAATATGGAGTAAATATGAAAGAAATAATAATTACAAATAATGAATCCGGTCAGAGAATGGATAGGTTTCTAAAAAAATATCTCAACAAAGCAAATTCTTCATTTATATATAAAATGATAAGGAAAAAAAATATTAAGTTAAACAATTTGAAAGTGGAACCTGAAGAAGTTCTTAAAAAGGATGATGTAGTTCAAATTTATTTATCTGACGACACTATAGATAAATTCCGAGAAAAGAAAAATCTTATGCAAACCGCAATACATTTCAAGGTTATTTATGAAGATGATAATATACTTGTTGTCAATAAACCTGTTGGATTAAGTACACAACCTGATTTAACAAGCATGAAGAGCCTTGTGGATGAAGTTAAGATGTACCTTGATGCAAAGGAAAAGAATATCAGCTTTACATTTAAGCCTGCTGTATGCAACAGGTTGGATAAAAATACTTCCGGACTTGTAATTGCCGCTAAAAATTATGATGCTGTAAAGCAGGTAAACAAAGCAATCAGAGATAGAAATATAAAAAAATATTATGAAGCAAAAGTTCATGGCATCGTGTTTAAGGATTTAGAACTGGTAGACTATATGATTAAAGATGAACATAAAAATATAGTTGAAATAGTGAAAGAAGAAAGTGAAAATGCAAAAAAGATAATTACATACGCACATCCTATTAAATCAGAGGGTAGGTTCACATGGCTTGAAATAGAGCTTGAAACAGGAAGAGCACATCAAATTAGAGCGCATTTGGCATCTATAGGGCATCCGGTAGTGGGGGATAAAAAATATGGTAAGAAAGATAATGAAAAACATCAGATTTTACATGCGTATAAAATTTTACTAAACGGATTTGAAGGAGAGCTAAGCTACTTAAACGGAAAAGAAATAGTATCACATATTAACGAAAGATACGTTCTATAATATTAATAAATTGAATTAGAAAATAAGGAGGTCAATATGAAAGTTAAGGTGCAGAAATCAGGACAGACAGAGCAAATTATTAATATGGGAAAAGATGAATCATTCTATGATTTAATAAAAAAAATAGATGGGGAAAATTATAAAAATGTTCTTGCTGTGAAAGTAAATAATAAGTTGCAAGAATTGATAGGAAATAATTATGATGAAAATGATGTAATTAAATTTCTTGATTTAAACGATAATGACGGACAGAGAATTTATATCAGAACACTGTGCTTTATATATATAAAAGCATGCAAAGATATTTTTAATTTTGTGGACGTTAATATTGAACACTCTCTGAATAGGGGACTGTACACAGAAATAAAAAGTAAAAGGGCAATAAATCAAAGCAATTTAAAAGTAATAAGAAAGAGAATGCAAGAAATTATAGATGAACAAATTCCAATTAACAAGAAATTATTAAGTGTAAAAGAAGCAACTGATATCTTTGCATCACAGGGTATGCAGGATAAGGTTGAACTTTTAAAACATTGGAATTCTGAATTCATAAGAGTTTATGAACTCGATGGTTACTATGATACGTTTTATGGATATGTCGCTCCAAACACAAATGTGATTAATAAATTTGATTTGAGATTATTTTACCCGGGTGTGATTTTAATTTTCCCTACCAAGGAAAACAATTTTGAACTTCCTGAATATATTGAACAAAACAAACTTTCTAAAGTTTTCAAGGAAGCAGAAGATTGGGGGGAAATAATGGATATTGGAAGCGTAGGCGTATTAAATAATAAAATAGTAGATAATACTATTGATGATATAATACGAATAAACGAAGCATTCCACGAAAAGAAAATCGCATATATAGCAGATGAAATATCAAAGGATAAAAATATAAAAATAGTATTAATAGCAGGTCCTTCATCTTCAGGAAAAACGACATTTGCACAAAGATTATCAATTCAGCTTAGAGTGAATGGTAAGAAAACTTATGCATTATCATTAGATGACTATTTTGTAGATAGAGATTTAACTCCGCGAGACGAGAATGGCGACTTAGATTATGAAACAATAAATGCCTTGGACTTGGAACTTTTTAATGAGCAGCTTTTGAATTTAATGACATGCCAAAATGTACAAATACCAACTTTTAATTTTGTAAAAGGTGTTAGAGAATTTACAAGAGGATCTGTCTGTTTAACTGATGATCACATAATAATTATAGAAGGAATACATGGACTAAATGATAAATTGACGGAGCAGATACCTCAAAAAAATAAATTTAGAATATATATCAGTGCACTAACACAGTTAAATATTGATAATCATAATAGAATTGCAACATCAGATCTAAGACTTATAAGGAGAATAGTGAGAGATAATACTCACAGAGGTAATGATGCCCTTAAAACATTAGAGCTTTGGGATAATGTTGTAAAGGGTGCAGAAAAGTATATATTCCCATTTCAGGAGAATGCAGACGCAATATTTAATTCAGCACTTGTTTATGAATTATGTGTGCTGAAGAAATATGCAATTCCATTGATTGAGCAAATAGGAGAAGACAGTGAATTCTATCCGGAAAGGCAAAGGCTGTTAAAATTTTTAAGCTATTTTAAAAACATAGACAATGAGAGAGCAATACCATACACGTCTATATTAAGAGAATTTATAGGCGGAAGCTGCTTTGAGTAGCCGAAAGATGGAAGAACTATAGGAAAGCAATAGAGGAGCAATTGTTACAAAAGAGATATGAATTTATGCATATCTCTTTTGTATTAAAATAATCGTTCAGCTATCGCTCAACTATGGCTCAGCCATTGTTCTTCCATTGTTCTGCAATTGTTAAAAATCATTTAAATCAAAACTGTTTCTTTTCATCCCGACTCCTAAGCATAAACCTATACTTACCATATTAACTAACATAAAGGTTCCACCATAACTAACAAATGGCAGCGGAATACCGGTTACAGGCACAAGACCCATTGTCATACCAATATTCTCGAAAATGTGAAAAAACAGCATTGCAGTAATTCCTGTAGCAATTAAAGAACCAAACATGCTCGTGGTATGTTTAGCAATTCGTATAAGTCTGTATAAAAGTATGGCATAAAGTACGAGTAAAAAAACTCCTCCTGCGAAACCTAATTCTTCACCTATTACAGCAAATATGAAATCTGTTTCTTTTGTCGGCAGATATCCGAGCTGATTTTGAACACCCTTATATAAACCTCTCCCGTATAGCAGTCCGGAGCCAATTGCCGTTTTAGATTGTATAACCTGATATCCGGTATCAGTAGGGTCCAGTTCAGGATATACAAAAGTAACAATTCTGTCAAATTGATAATTGTCTCCTACATGGTAATCTTTCATAATATAAAAGAATGCACCTACAGCTATGATAACAAAAATTAATCCAATAGCCAGAACAACGGCTACGTATTTATAATTTATTCCGCCTGCAAAAATCATAACAGCGATAAAGAATATAAAAACAAGAGCAGTTCCTAAATCAGGCTGTAATAAAATCAATCCGACAGGCAAAAGAGCAAATATTAAAATCTTAAAAAGAATAAAAGGTTCATTAATATTTTCCTTGTTCAAATCTATATATTTTGCAAGTGATATTATTACACCAAATTTGGCGACTTCAGAAGGTTGAAATACTATAGGACCTATGCTGATCCAACTTCTTACGTCACCCCATTCTGAAGCACTGACAGGATTTATTAAAGCATATAATAAGAGTACATTCGATATTACATAAATTTGTAGGTAAAAGGTACCATACAGGTCATAATCAATCACTACTAGAACAAGAGTACAAATTAAACCAAGAACAAACGCTATAGTCTGTGTTTTTAAAAATCTATCACTACCCGCAGCTTGACTCATAGTAGCACTTTTAATTACAAGAAATCCATACAAACATAATATTAATGTTGTAAATAATAATATGAAATCAAACCTTTTGAGTTTGTTGTCTTTTGTAAACATAAAATCCTCCGAAACCTAAATTTATCGTTATTATAACACAATGTATTATATAATAAAATATAATTTTTATCTTAACCGTATATTAAGAAATGCATAAAATGTACGGAGGTGATGATAATTATGTCGGATTTAGGTTTAGTTTTGGGAGGAGGCGGTGCTAAAGGCTCATATGAAATCGGTGCGTGGCATGCTTTGTGTCAAAATGGTTTAAATAAAAATATAAAAATATATTCCGGCGCTTCAATTGGAGCCATTAACTGTGCATTAATACAGCTAATGGACAGCAATAGTGCAGCAAAGGTATGGCTGGAATATAATTTAGAAGAAAGATTTATGGCTAATGGAATAAATTATAATGATATATTAGAAATAGTAAATAATATAAAACAAGGTAAGAAAGTGGACTTCGATGGTATTTTATCAAGAGAAGGTTTAATTGAATTATTAGATGAATTAAATATAGGTAACTTAGTAAATTCTAATTGTGATTTCTATGCTGCTGTTGTAAATATTACCAGAATTCCAAAAGAAAGAAGGTTTTTAAAGCCTGCCGTTGACTGGTATGAAGGGAGAAAGACAGGATTTACCCAATATATAAATTTAAAAAATACAAATAAGGATTTTATTGTAGATGTGCTGACAGCTTCATCGGCACTTCCTATTATATATCCGCCCGTTGTAATTGATGACCAGTATTTTATTGATGGCGGTGTAAATGATAATTTGCCCATATTTCCTGTTTATCAAAGCGGTTATAGAAAAATAATAGTAATATCATGTGAAAGAGTTAATTACTTTAATATCGTAAGAAGATTTCCGGCGTTGGAAATAATTTTAATTCAACCTTCTCAGTATCTGGGTAATCTATTGAACGGAACTTTGAATTTCAATAAAGATAAGCTGAGAAAATCCTTTGAATTAGGGTATCATGATGCAATGAACACAATAAGAAGAAATCATCTTATCTAACTTGCACTTTTTAATATAAAGCAAACAGAACAACTGCACCTATATAATAAATCAAGTAACATAAAATATAAAACTGAATATAATTAATACAAGCAACAAAATAAAGGAATGATGATATGTTTTGCTATATAATCCCTTGGTTAGCCTTAGGGTTTGGGTTAGGTAGATGTAATAGGTGTGGGTGCAGGAGAGATAGATGCTGCTGCAATCGCGGTTGCAGAAACAGAAGATGTTAATAAAAAATTAGTTGATTTTCCCTTTTATTATTATAAAAAGAGGTCATAACAAATTTTCGTTATGACCTTAATTTTATTATTTGGTTTTCAACATAAGTATTTTAATGTATAATAAAAAGAAAATTACGATATAGCGAAAGGAGATTATCTTGAACAGCAAGCAGAAAATTGTCGCTGTTGCTCTCAGTGGAGGTGTTGACAGCGGGGCAACGGCATACATTTTAAAACAGCAAGGGTATAAAGTTTTTGGAATTACTATGAAATTATTCGATGAATTTGATGTTTCAAGTTCTCAATATGTAGCACAAATGTTGGAAATAGAGCACTATGTTGTAGACTTTAAGGAATACTTTGAAGCTGAAATTATAAATAGATTTGTTGAAGAATATTTAGCAGGCAAAACCCCAAACCCGTGTATAATGTGCAATAATAAAATCAAATACGGTATGTTACTGGAAAAATCTAAAGAATTAGGAGCAGATTTCTTAGCATTTGGACACTATGCAAAAATAGAATACAGCGAAACAGATTCTAAATATCATTTATATAAAAGCCATATTAAAAACAAAGATCAATCATATTTTCTCTATCATTTAAATCAAAGTCAACTATCTTCTGTATTGCTGCCCTTAAATACATATCAGAGCAAGGATGAAGTCAGGAATCTAGTTAAAAAAATAATTCCGGAAACATCCAAAAAAAGAGACAGCTTGGATATTTGCTTCATACCAAATATGAGCCATGGTAAATATATAAAAAAGAGGTGCAGTTTGATAAATGATGGAGGTAATTTTGTTGATATGGAAGGAAATTATCTGGGTAAACACAAAGGATTGTACAATTATACAATAGGTCAAAAAAGAGGATTAGGAATCGATAACAACAATTCATTATTTGTTGTTAAATTGAATAGTAAAACTAATGAAATAGTTCTCGGTAGTGATGAAGATTTGTACGAAGATGAAATAATGGTTGAAAATGTAACATACGTTGATGAAAATAACAGTGAATTGCAAAACATAGATTGTGAAGTTAAACTTTGTCAATGGGGATACTATTTAAAATGCAATGTAATAAATAAAGGGCAGAATTTGGCAGTAATCAGGTTTAATAAGCCTGAAAGGGCACCGGCACCCGGGCAATCCGCAGTATTCTACAGGAACGATGAAGTGCTTGGAGGCGGAGTAATTATGTAAATTTTTCTTAACAAAACAATTAAGATATGATATAATTATAATGCAATTGATATAAAAGGTAATTTATTGCAGAACTAAGTACATTTTAAGTAATTGAATAATAGAATCAATAATTAATTGTTAAATATGAATTAAAAGGACTGATATGATTATATTTGGAATTGACCCGGGTCTTGCAATTTCGGGATATGGAGTAGTAGATTACATAGGAAATAAATTTGAAGTTCTTGAATATGGAGCAGTAATTACAAATAGTTGTGATGAGTTTCCAAACAGGTTGAAAATAATTTATGATAGTTACATTGAACTATTTGAAAAGTATAAACCGGAAGCTGTATCCATTGAAGAACTTTTTTATAATAAAAATGTCAAAACTGCTATAGCGGTTGCACAAGCAAGAGGTGTCCATCTGTTGGCAGCAGTCAATAAGTGTATTCCTCTGTACGAATATACTCCGTTGCAGATAAAGCAAGGGATAGTTGGTTATGGCAGAGCAGAAAAGAGACAAGTTCAGGAAATGGTTAAGATAATACTTAAGCTGGATGAAATACCAAAGCTTGACGATGTGGCAGACGGGTTGGCTGCTGCTATTTGTCATGCCCATTCATTGAAATATGCAAACAAGTTTAAAATTGAGAAATACTAATAGAAAATGAGGAAAGTAGTCTTATGATAAGTTTTATAAAAGGTGAAATAGTAAAGAAAGGTTTGGATTACGCAATAATTGAAAATAATGGTATAGGCTACTTTGTTAATACTTCCTTCAGCACTTTAAATATGATTAAGGAAGGTGAAAAAGCATTAATGTATACCTATATGCATATCAGAGAAGATATTCTTGCACTATATGGTTTTTTAAAGCAAGAAGAAATTGATATGTTTAAAAAGCTTATTTCAGTTAGCGGAGTAGGTCCAAAAGCCGGTCTTTCCATATTATCAACATACGATACAAATACAATTAAAGCAATAATTTTAAAGGAAGACTCAGCACGAATGTCAAAAGTGTCCGGAATAGGAAAGAAAACCGCCAGCAAAATTATTCTTGAATTAAAAGATAAAGTAGGAACTGTAGAAAGCTTAGATAAGGGTGATTATATACTGGATGAATATGTTTCGACGATACAAGGCAATGAAGACTCATCAGATGTTATAGATGCATTAATTGCATTAGGATTCAGTCAATTTGAGGCTAAGAAGTCATTAGACGGAGTTGATGTAAATGGTAAGTCGGAAAATGAAATAATTAAGGAAGTATTAAAAAATATAAACAGGTAGGGTGAAATGATGACGGATAGAGAGAATGAAATTGTCGTAAGTACCCTGAATACAGGGGAAGAAGATATAGAGCTTGGTCTGCGTCCTCAAAAGCTGGTTAACTACATAGGTCAGGAGCGTGTCAAGGAAACTATGAATATATTCATAGAATCTGCAAAAATGAGAAATCAACCTCTCGACCACGTACTGTTATCCGGCCCTCCGGGTCTGGGTAAAACAACTCTTGCTAATATTATTTCTAATGAAATGGGTGTGAATATCAGAGTTACTTCCGGACCGGCTATTGAACGTCCTGGGGATTTAGCGGCAATACTTACGAATTTAAATGAAAATGATGTTTTATTTATTGATGAAATACACAGATTGAATAAAAGCGTCGAAGAAATAATGTATCCGGCATTAGAAGATTATGCTTTGGATATAATTATAGGCAAAGGTCCTTCGGCAAGGTCAATTAGACTGGATTTACCTAAATTTACACTTATAGGAGCAACTACTAGAGCTGGCATGCTTGCATCACCCCTCAGAGACAGATTTGGGGTTATGTGCAATCTTGATTTTTATAATACAGAGGATTTAAAAAAAATTATATTGAGGTCTGCAGGTATAATTAATATACAGATTAATGATACAGGTGCTGAAGAAATTGCCAGAAGGTCAAGGGGTACACCTAGAATTGCAAACAGACTCTTAAAGAGAGTCAGGGATTATGCCATAGTCAAAAGCGATGGTATAATAGATACGGAAACAGCTGATAAAGCTCTTAAAATGCTTGAAATTGATGGGACAGGACTGGACAAATTAGACAGGAGAATTTTAAATACTATAATAGAATATTATAAGGGAGGTCCTGTCGGATTAGAAACATTGGCTGCATCTATAGGAGAAGAAAAAGGCACTATAGAGGATGTTTATGAACCTTATTTATTGCAAATAGGTTTTATAAACAGGACTCCCAGAGGCAGAATTGTAACAGAACTTGGATATAGACATGTGAATAAAACCAAACAAGACAACGACCAATTAAGCATTAACATTGAAGGGTGATAAAATGAAAAAATATATTAAAATTTTGATTATAACTATTGTTCTATTGATGTTTTCCATAGGAATATGCTTTGGAGCAGCAGGATCAGAAGATACATATGTCAGAGTTAGAGTCAGATATCCAAGGGGATATAATGAGCATGCAACGCTTAAAGGCTACGATAATATTTACGTGTATGGAAAAAACGGAAGTGAAATGGCAGAGCTGTTTCAGCTGGATACGGAGCTTAATGTTTTATTGGATACATATTACGATGATAATTTAAACGTAGATACCAAAAACCCGCAAACCGGTCCATATCACGTAAAAGTGAAGAATAAGCTTTTTAATACATTTGAAGAAGCTCAATCAGAGATAAATAAAATAGAAAAAGGTATTGATTTAAATTTTTATCCATATTACAATGGTGAACGATATGAAATAAGTGCTGGTTCATATGTAAATGAGAATTCAGCATCTGATGCTGTAAGTGAATTGAGTAAAAATAGTTTAGACGGTGAAATATTTTGTGGCAGCAACAAGAATATTGTTGTCTGTAATGATGATAACGACATTGTATTTATGTATATAAATAATTATAATATTTATTTCACTTCCTATAACGGTAACTTATCATCTAACGTTATAAGTATTGATAAAAAACCGTATAGAGGAATGATGGGATTTTATATAATAGAAGGTTCAAAACTTATATCTATTAACTACGTGGATTTGGAAAGTTATTTATATGGAGTCGTTCCAAATGAAATTGTTTCGTCATGGCCTGTTGAAGCAGTTAAGGCTCAAGTTTTAGCTGCCAGAACATATGCAATGTCATGTATGAACTATAAATCGTCTTATGGCTATGACCTTGAAGACAGTCAAGACAGTCAGGTTTACAGAGGCTATGCAAGTGAATACAGTGATACCAACAAGGCAGTTGATGCAACTAAAGGCGAAATGATATACTATGATGGCGAACTGATACAAGCATTTTTTCATTCATCAAGTGGAGGAAGGACAGAAAATTCTGAAAATATTTGGGTTACAGCTCTTCCGTATCTAAGAAGTGTGGATGATGAATATTCAAATATTTCCCCTCAAACTGAATGGAATAAAGTTGCCACAAAGGATTATGTTATAGGTAAGCTTAAAGCAGATGGAAATGATATAAATGATCTCTACGGCATTGAAATATCAGATGTATCTGAGAACTACAGGGTTTTGGAGTGCATATTTCTAACTGATAAGGGTAAAATTACATATAAGAAGGAAAATGTTCGAAGAGTGTTAGGGTATGATTTTTTATTAAGCTCATGGTTTACTATTGAAAACAGCAACTTCTTTTATTTTACAAATGAATTGTTTGAAGAATTAAGTAGTGAGAATCTGAACGACGGAAAAGATGAAGAAAATGAATCAAGCGGTGGAATATTAGATGCAATTGTAGATACAGATGTAGATGATGAAGAAAAAGATAGTTCCATTGATTCGGATGCCCCTTCAAAAGTATTAGATACAGGAAGTATTGATGGTAAATATTTAATTTCAAGTTCGGGTACAGCGAACATAAACAAAAAAAGTGCTGCCTTTATTAGTAAAACAGGCGTATCAATTCAAAACAATGATACCTCTGAGTATAATTTCAGCGGCAGGGGTTGGGGCCATGGTATCGGTATGAGCCAATATGGAGCAAAGGAAATGGCAACGGAAGGTTTTACATATGAAGAAATACTAAAATATTATTATACTGGAGTTACAATTAAATGATAGAAATAAATTCAAAAACAAGTGATTTTTACTATGATTTACCGGAAGAACTTATAGCACAAACACCATTGAAGGACAGAGACCATTCTCGATTGTTAGTTTTGGACAAAGCAACAGGAGAAATAGAACACAGACATTTTTACGATATTGTGGACTATCTTAATGAAGGTGACTGCATCGTTATTAATGATACCAAGGTTCTGCCGGCAAGATTATACGGAGTTAGAAAAGATACCGGTGCGGTCATTGAGCTGTTATTATTGAAAAGACTTGATGATAAAACATGGGAAACACTTGTTAAGCCAGGAAAGAAAGCAAAAGAAGGAGCAGAGCTTATTTTTAAAGAGAACTTATTATCTGGGAAAATAACAGACGTTCATGATGACGGAAACAGAGTGATAGAATTTAAATTTGACGGTATATTTGAAGAAATATTGGATCAACTGGGCGAAATGCCGCTGCCTCCTTACATACATGAAAAGTTAGAAGACAAAAACAGATATCAGACTATTTATGCAGCTCATCCCGGTTCAGCAGCAGCACCAACAGCAGGACTGCATTTTAACGATGAGGTTTTAGAAAAGATAGAAGAGAAGGGCGTAGTTATTGCAAGATTGACTCTCCATGTGGGACTGGGAACTTTTAGACCGGTTAAGGCTGAATATATTCTGGAACATAAAATGCATTCTGAATATTATGAACTTTCAGAAAGTGAAGCTGAAAAAATAAATAAAGCTAAACTTGGAGGAAATAAAGTTATTTCTGTCGGCACTACCAGCACTAGAACATTAGAAACCATTGGAGATGATAAAGGATTAGTCAGAGCACAAAATGGCTGGACTGATATATTCATTTATCCGGGATATAAATTTAAGATTGTGGATTCACTCATTACAAATTTTCATTTGCCGGAATCTACACTTATTATGCTTGTAAGCGCCTTGGCAGGTAAGGATAATATAATGAATGCATACAATATTGCTGTTGAAAATAAATACAGGTTCTTCAGCTTTGGAGATGCAATGATAATAAAATAAAGAGTAGGTGAATTATGTTTAAATTTGAATTGATAAAAGAATCTTCGGAATGTAAGGCGAGACTTGGAAAGATACATACTAATCATGGAGATATAGAAACTCCCATATTTATGCCCGTTGGTACAAAGGCAACTGTAAAAGCTATGACTCCGGAAGAATTAAAAGATATTGAAGCTCAGATAATATTGGGAAACACATATCATTTGTATCTCAGACCGGGGCATGATTTGATAGAAGAAGCAGGCGGCCTTCACAAATTTATGAATTGGGACAGACCGATTCTGACTGACAGCGGTGGGTTTCAAGTATTTAGTCTTGGGAATTTAAGAAAAATAACAGAGGAAGGTGTTGAGTTTAAATCTCATGTAGATGGTTCAACACATTTTATAAGCCCGGAAAAATCAATGGAAATACAAAATAGTCTTGGTTCCGATATTATGATGGCATTTGATGAATGCGTTCCATATCCTGCAACATATGAGTATGCTAAAAATTCTATGGAAAGAACCACCAGATGGGCAAAGAGATGTAAGGAGTATCATAAAAACACAGAAAATCAAGCTCTTTTTGGTATAGTACAAGGAAGTATGTTTGAAGATTTAAGAAAAGAAAGTGTAAAGCAGCTTGCTGAACTTGACTTCCCGGGTTATGGCATAGGCGGTTTAAGTGTTGGTGAACCTAGGGATATGATGTGCGAAGTAATGGATTACACAGTAGAATTACTTCCTAAGGACAAACCAAGATATCTCATGGGAGTGGGAAGTCCCGATTACCTTTTTGAGGCAGTAGAGAGAGGTATTGATATGGCAGATTGTGTATTGCCTACCAGAATGGCCAGAAACGGAGCATTTATTACGAGCAGAGGTCAGGTTACAATAAAAAACGCCAAATATAAACACGACTTTTCGCCTATAGACTCAAATTGTAACTGTTACACATGCAGAAATTATTCAAAGGCATATATCAGGCACCTTTTCAATGAAAATGAAATATTAGGCGCAAGGCTTGCCACAATTCACAATTTATTTTTCTTGATTAATTTGATGAAAAGTATTAGAATAAGTATTGAGGAAAATAATTTCATAAACTTTAAGAAAGAGTTTTATGAAAATTATGGATATTAGACAAGATTAATTAAATTTTAGGAGGAACTATGCCACAACAATTAACAAGTGTAGTGATGATGGTCGTTTTATTTGGTGCGATGTACCTTTTAATGATTAGACCGCAAAAAAAGAAAGATAAAGAAGTAAAAGCTATGAGAGATAGCCTGTCACAAGGGGATGAAGTAATCACAATTGGAGGAATCCATGGTAAAGTTGTGAAGGTTAATGATGAAATAGTTACTTTAGAAATGGCTCATGGAAAACAAAGAATTAATTTTTCAAAATGGGCAATTGGCAGTGTTGCGAAAAAAGGAAAAGGCACTAAAGCTGAGGAAGTTATAGAGGAACCTGAAATAACTGACGATGAAAAAAAAGACGAATAAAAAATGAATAACAAAAGGAGCAAAACTTATAAAGCTTGCTCCTTTTTTTCATTTATTCAAATATGTCTGAAAAATAATTGGATTTAATTTTTACGTACTTCGGAGCAACGTCAAACAATCTTTCAAATACGTAACGAGCAGCATCTGAAAAATAAAAATTTCCCTTTTTAGAACTCCATATAATAACAATGTAATGCATTAGCTGCCAATATGTTATCACTAAAATTCTTGGTTCCGTTTTATTCATGATCTGAAGGTTGTCCTGTCCTTTTTTTATAATGCTTTCCTGGAGTTTAAACAATTCCTTCTTTTTATCAGAAAATTTAAAAGTACCAATATCATCTGTCAAATTTTTTATAATTATCTGCTTTATTACATGCTCACCCGAGTTTTCAATAAAATCAATGAAATTTTTATTTGTGAGCCATAGTTGCTCAACGTATGACTCAGTGTTGATGAGTTCATTTATGTCAGATGTTTTAATATTTGATGGGATTTCATAATAATTGTTAAGAAGTTCATCTTTAGATTTAAAATAATAATAAAAAGTATGCTTATTTATGTTGCAAGCTTTGCATATTTCATTGATAGTAACTTTATCAAATGACCTTTTATTAAAAAATTCAAGCGCGGTTTTTCTTATGCGTTTTTTTGTTTCGTTTTCATATTTCATTATCTCACCTCATCTTAATTCATCTTATTCAATGATATCATTCTTGCTAACATATGTCAACTACTATGGTACCTGTAAAAATTTCATTTATAGCTATTTACAAATTTATTATACCGTGGTATCATAAAATCCGTAGAAAGATTGAAGAGGTGTTTTATGGCTAGATTAATTAAATATATTGAACCTTATATTGGTATGGTTATTTTTGCAATTATACTTTTATTTGGACAGGCAGCATGTGATTTGGCATTGCCTGATTTTATGTCAGATATAATAAATGATGGAATAGCGGCAGGAAACTCTGCAACAATTGGTAAAATAGGATTAAAAATGCTTGGAATATCTCTGCTGAGCGCTTCAAGTAGTGTTATCGTCGGATATTTAGCATCCAGAATCGCAGCAGGTTTTTCTAAAAATCTAAGATTAAATTTGTTCAAAAAAGTTGAGAGTTTTTCTAATAAAGAATTTGATGAATTTTCAACCTCATCACTTATTACCAGAACTACAAATGATATTACACAGGTTCAGACACTTGTATTCATGATGATTAGACTGATCTTTTACGCTCCTATAATGGGGGTAGGAGGTTTTGTTCATGCACTTGCCAAAAGTAAATCAATGTCATGGATTATTGCGGTTGCTGTAATTTCTCTATTTTGTATAATAGCAATTGTGTTTGTCACTATAATACCAAAGTTTAAAAAAATTCAAAACTTAATAGACAAGCTTAACTTGGTAGTTCGTGAGAATCTAGATGGGATGCTTGTAATAAGAGCATTCAGCACACAAAAATTTGAAGAAAAAAGATTTGATAATGTAAATTCCGAGTTAACTAAAACAAACTTATTCGTAAATAGGGTCACATCAGGTATAATGCCTGCAATGATGCTTATTATGAACTTGGTTACAATTACAGTTGTCTGGGTAGGCTCGAAACAAATTTCTGCATTTAAAATGGAAGTTGGAGATATGATGGCATACATGCAGTATGTCGTTCAAATAATTATGGCGTTTCTGATGATGTCCATGCTGTTTATCCTGATGCCCAGAGCGGAAGTATCAGCAAATCGTATAGCCGATGTATTGGAAAAAGAACCTTCTGTTAAAGATAATGAATCAACAGTAAATGATTTTACACCGAGTCATGGCAGAATAGAATTTAAAAATGTTTGTTTCAGATATCCAAAAGCAGATGAAGATGTGCTGCACAATATAAATTTCAGTGCAGAAATTGGACAGACTACAGCATTTATAGGATCTACAGGAAGCGGTAAATCTACATTAGTAAATTTAATTCCCCGCTTTTATGATGTGACAGAAGGGGAGATTCTAATTGATGGAATTAATATACTTAATTTGAAACTTCACGATTTAAGAAGTGTGCTGGGCTACGTTCCGCAAAAAGGGGTTTTGTTTTCAGGAACAATAGAAAGTAATTTAAAGTATGCGGACAAAAATGCTGGTGAAGATAAAATTTTGAAGGCGGCAACAATAGCTCAGGCAATGGAATTTATAAATGCTAAACAGGAGACATTTCAAACTCCCATTGCGCAAGGCGGTACGAATGTTTCAGGGGGACAAAAACAGAGGTTGTCAATAGCAAGAGCTTTATTAAAAGAACCTAAAATATATATTTTTGATGATAGCTTTTCAGCACTGGATTACAAAACTGATGTTACTCTTAGGAATGCATTAAAGAAGGAGACTGGAAACAGCACAGTTTTACTTGTGGCACAAAGAATCAGCACAATTATAAATGCTGATAAAATAGTTGTTCTTGATAATGGTCATATAGTAGGTATCGGTACGCATGAAAGTCTTATGGAAAACTGTGAAGTTTATAAAGAAATAGCTATGTCACAGTTCAGTAAGGAGGAGTTAGAGTGAGCGAAAAAAACACAGCAAAACCTATGGGCAGAGGTCCGATGGGTCGTGGAGGTCCGATGGGCGGACCCAAGGAAAAGGCAAAGAATTTCAAGGGAACAATGCTTAAGCTCATTGACTATATATCAGATTATAAAATTTCAATTATAATAGTATTTATATTTGCCGCATGTTCAGCTGCATTTTCTATAATAGGTCCTAAAATATTAGGAAAGGCAACTACAAAACTGTTTGAAGGATTAATGGCATGGATGTCAGGAACAGGTCTTTTAACTGATTTCAATTATATAGGTAATTGCATAGGTCTTTTAGTCTTCCTATATATAACCTCAGCTACATTTTCATATTTACAGGGATTTATAATGTCAGGCGTATCTATGAAAATCACGTATAGATTCAGAAAGGATATTTCTGAGAAAATGAATAAACTTCCTCTTAAATATTACGATTCCAGAACACATGGAGAAGTTTTATCAAGGATAACAAATGATATTGATACGGTTAACCAGACTTTAAATCAAAGTCTTACACAAATTATAACATCAATAACAACATTGATTGGTGTCTTGATTATGATGCTTACAATAAGCATTTCAATGACATTGGTTTCATTCTTAATAGTACCATTGTCACTGAGTTTGATTATGATGGTGGTAAAGGTTTCACAAAAATATTTTAAAGAGCAACAGAAGTTTCTAGGACATATTAATGGACACATTGAGGAAAATTATACAGGACATAATGTTGTTCAGGTGTTTAACGGAGAAGAAGATGCAATAAATACATTTGAGGGACTGAATGAAGAATTATACTCTTCAGGATGGAAATCACAGTTTCTGTCAAGCATGATGCAGCCTATCATGACATTTGTCGGTAACCTTGGATATGTTGCAGTCTGCATGCTGGGAGGGTTCCTGGCAGTGAAAAAGGTAATAACAGTTGGAGACATACAAGCTTTCATACAATATGTTCGTTCCTTTACACAGCCAATAACGCAGCTTGCAAATATTTCAAACACATTGCAGTCTACAGCAGCGGCAGCGGAACGTGTATTTGAATTTTTAGAGGAAACCGAAGAAGTAAAGGAAACTAAAAATCCAATTAAAATTAATGAAATTGTCGGAGATGTAGAATTTAGGAATGTTAAATTTGGTTACAATGAAGATAAAATAATAATCAATGATTTCTCAGCCAAGGTTTCTTCTGGTCAAAAAGTTGCAATTGTTGGACCTACAGGTGCAGGTAAAACAACAGTTGTAAAGCTTTTAATGCGTTTTTACGAGTTGAATGACGGTCAGATTTTTGTAGATGGACACAGTATATATGATTTCAGCAGAAATGATTTAAGGGCAATGTTTGGAATGGTACTTCAGGAAACATGGCTTTCTAATGCGACCATCATGGAAAATATACGATATGGAAGCTTTGGTGCTACTGATGAACAGGTAATTCAAGCTTCAAAGGCAGCTCATTGCGATGAATTTATAAGGGCTTTGCCAGATGGATACAATATGGTGCTAAATGAAGAAGCAAATAATATATCACAGGGTCAGAAACAACTTTTAACAATTGCGAGGACATTCCTTGCAGATCCTAAAATATTGATTTTAGATGAAGCCACAAGTTCTGTAGATACACGAACAGAAATATTAATACAAAAAGCAATGGATAATCTCATGCATAACAGAACTAACTTTGTAATTGCTCACAGGTTGTCGACTATTAAAAACTCAGACTTGATTTTAGTTATGCGTGATGGTGATATAGTTGAACAGGGTAATCACAATGAATTGCTGGCGAAAAAGGGATTTTATGCGAATCTTTATAACAGTCAATTTGAAGACAATTAACATTAAAAATTTATAAGGAGAATTATTAATATGAAAAAATTTAAGAAATTTATTTATCCTGCATTAATAGTTATAGTTATAGCAGGATTATGCGTAGGCTATTATTTTTATAGTGTTGACAAAAATTATTTTAAGACAGATAATGCAAAAGTAACTGCAAAAATGTATTCAATTACCCCAATTTCAAATGGTAAACTTTTAGAGTGGAATGTAGAAACCGGAGATTTAGTAAAAAAAGATGAAATTCTGGGCAGGCAGGAAATACTACCTTATATTACATCTCCTATAGATGGAACGGTTGTCAAATGTGATGTTACATCAAACCAGACAGTTTCAGCGGCAAATCAGTTAGCTGTTATAGCTGATACATCTAATATGTATATCGGAGTTAATATTGAAGAAACAGATATAACAAAGATTAAGGTTGGTCAGCAAGTAGATGTAAAAATTGACGCTTATTCAGGCAAAGTATTTAAAGGGTATATAACAGAAATAGATGAGGCTACACAAACATTTTTCTCAGGGACATCAAGTTTTACAACAAGTGGTACCTATACAAAAGTGACACAGCTCATTCCGGTTAAAGTTAATATAGAAAATGAAGAAAATCTTCCTATGACATTGGGAATGAATGCAACTGTTAAAATTTATTTAAAATGATAGGAGAGAATAGAATGAAAAAAATAATTTCAATTATATTGAGTATACTTTGCATATCTGGCTTGCTAACGGCATGCAGCTTAGAAACAAGTGCACAAACAATAAATTTAACTTCAACAAAAGTTAAAACAATGAGCAGCATAAGCGATACAGTTTATAGCGGAAATATAGAATCACTTAATAAAGTGTTAGTTACATCAAATATATCAGGAAAAATAGCAGAAGTTAATGTCAAAGCAGGACAAACTGTGAATCAGGGAGATGCCTTATTTACCCTTGATTCAGCTGATATACTGCTGCAGGTAAAACAGGCAGAATCAAATTACAATGCGGCACAATCAAATTATGAAAAAACAGTAGGTGCATCAGCAAAACAAAGTGAAACTCAGATGAAACAATCATTGGATAAAGCTCAAAATGAACTGGCAGATGCCACAAAAGCATATGATAATGCATTTGCATCCTACGAAAACAACACTGATGTAATTCCTGCACAGGTTTCATATGATGAAGCGAAATTAAATTATGAAAGAACTCTGGAATTATATAATTCTCAGGCTGTATCACAGGTTACGTTAGAAAATGCAAAAAATACTATGGATACAGCAAAGGCAAAGCTTGATTCAGTAAAAACATTGGCAAAAACAACGCTTGATAATGCTGAAAGCAGACTTAAAAATGCAAAAACAGCAGCAGCATCAGCAGAAGAAAATTTAAATTTGACAGTAAATGTATTAAATCCTGAAAACAGCAAAAGTGCATTGGCGCAAATGGAAAATGCAAAAGCAGCACTTGATATAGCCAATAAAAAATTAGCTGACAGCGTTATAAAGTCGCCAATTTCCGGAAAAGTATCTTTTGACGGTATGACAGTTGGGGAGTCAGCATCACCACAATCACCTGCAATAACAATAATTAATGACAGCAATGTTCAAATTAAAATAGATGTGACTGAAACAAATGTAGACCAGGTTTATGTCGGCATGAGTGCAGAAGTTTCAGTACAGTCCCAAAATGTAATCACAAGCGGAAACATAACTGAAATTTCACCTGAAATAGATGAAAAAACAGGTACGTTCAAAGTTACTGTTTCAATAGACAATGCAGACAGCAAGCTTAAAACAGGTATGCTGGGAAATGTCAGATTAATAAACAATGAAGATGAAAATAAAATTTATGTACCTAAAAGTTCAATTGTTACCAAAGATGATGAAACCTATGTCTTTGTCGTAAAAGATGGAAAGCTAAATAAACAAGTTGTGAAAATTGGAAATGAAAAGAATAAATATATTGAAGTCCTAGATGGTTTGACAACAGGTGATGAAGTTATCGTTGAAGGAAGCAATTCAATAAGTGAAAATCAAAGCTTTAATATAATAAAAAATAATTAGTAAAACATAATTGTGATAAAAAAAAAGAAGCAGTTTTGCAGTTAATGGATTATGCATTTAGACCAAAATTTAATATTTAACATTAGAAAGAACGACTGTTTTCACACAGCCGTTTTTTCTAATGTAGGGGACGGTTCTTTTTGTTTGACAAAAACCATTCCCTAAACTGATTTCAGTTTTTATTGACATTATTTCAATTATATGTAATCATATGATTAATAAAGGGGGACTTTCTATGAAAGAATATAAATATTTGAAAGAATGGACAAAGAAAAAAGAGAAAATTACATATTATTGTGGTGCCATTTTTATAATAATAATAGCACTATTATTATTGCTATTACTATTTGAAAGCGTAATATCCAAAACAACTTTAAGGATAGGTATGATCATAGTACTAATATTATCAATAGCTTTAATGGCTTTATTCGTGCTTATCAGAACATGCCCAAAATGTGGTTATTATTTTGGAAGACACGGCCATGCACCTAAAAACTGTCCAAGATGTGGAATTAGATTAGAAGAATAATAAATAGGCAATATTAATGAAGACTAAAGTTTGTGACAAAATTATGGAGGAAATTAAATGAATATTGAATTATTTAAAACGTTAATATTAGGGGTTGTGGAAGGAATAACAGAATGGCTGCCCATAAGCAGCACAGGTCATATGATTCTGGTGGAGGAGTTTGTTAAGTTAAATGCTTCAGAAGCATTTATGGAAATGTTCCGGGTAGTTATTCAGCTCGGCGCTATCATGGCTGTTGTGCTTTTATATTTTCATAGGCTTAATCCCTTTTCACCCAGTAAGACGTCAAAGCAGAAAAAAGATACGATAGTGCTTTGGTTTAAGGTTGTAGTAGGTGTACTGCCTGCGGCGATTTTGGGGTTCCTGCTTGATGACTGGTTTGACGAAAATTTTTATAATTATCAGACAGTAGCAGTTACACTTATTGTATATGGTATACTTTTTATAGTAATTGAGAATCGAAATAAAGGAAAAATCGCTAAGATGAAAAGCTTCAGAGAAATGCCCTTTATGACAGCATTAGGCATAGGCTTTTTTCAGGTGCTGTCGCTTGTGCCGGGAACCTCCCGCTCGGGAGCTACTATTTTGGGAGCCATAATACTTGGAACTTCCAGGAACATAGCTGCGGAATATTCTTTTTTCTTGTCCATTCCTGTTATGATTGGTGCAAGTGGTTTGAAGCTGTTTAAGTTTGGACTGAATTTCACCGGACAGGAACTGGCAATACTATTGACGGGGATGATTGTGGCCTTCATTGTATCGTTGGCAGCAATAAGATTTTTGATGAAATATATTAAAAACAATGATTTTAAAGTATTTGGATGGTACAGAATTATATTAGGAATAATTGTGGTTGCATATTTTGTAATTGCAGGATAAAACAGATTTACTGCCAGGAGGAATTATGTATAATTATGATTGTCGAAGATGTTTTAACCATTGCAAGAACTTTAAAGGACCATCTTTCAAACATTTTGGTGCCATTTTAATATTAGTTTTAATTTTAGCAGGATGCAGCAACTCTGAAGAAGTAAAATCTCAGAAAATAGCGATAGCCTTTGGAACGGACTTATATACTGTAGATACAGAAGAAGTCGATAAATATAAATCGATATTAAACTCAAATATATATAATGCTAAAGAACTGTATGAGACGATACAGATTAATGATGCTGATTTTAAGTCATTGATGACGGAGGATGCATATGATACTCTATTAAGCAACCGGGAGAATTTAATATTTGCTCAGGCATGTTATAATGGAAATTATACTATGCAAGTTAAAGAATTCAAATTATCAGAAAATAAAAATGATATTGAAAATGATATAGCAGAATATGATTTTCAAGCACAAATAAAAATTATTTCAAATGATGGTACAGAGAATACAGCCATAGCAAAAGGGTTAATAGGACTTGATAAAATAGATTGTAACTGGAAAGTAACAAGATATAGAAATATAGTTCCGGGTTTTATTATTGATGCATTAAATAGAAAAACAAGTAATGAGGATTGAGCAATTTAAAACACAAGGTTACTTTTAAACCTTGTGTTCTTGTGTTTTTGCATATAAAATATAGAAAATTACTTTCAATATTCATTTTTAATTGTAAAGGTTAGCGTATGTACCTATTTGCTTTTTTGGGCAACATATTTAAAAAATACTAATATTTCATGAGAAACCAGAGGGACCATGGACAATAGCAATAAATCTGCCCATTCTCTCAATGAAAGACGTACTGTTTCAAACATTTCTGTGAGGATAGGAACTTCTGTAACAGCTACCTGAAGAGCTAAACCCACTATAAATGCTAAAATCATAGCTTTGTTATCAAAATGTTTCATTTTAAACAATGATTTGTTTGTATTTCTCATTCCTATTGCATGAAACAACTGTGAAGTTCCAAGAGTTACAAAAGCATATGTTTGTGCATGCTTAATTATTTCCGGATTTAAAAGGGATGCCTTAATTGCCTCTAGTGTAATTTTGGCTCCATCCGCTGTAATATGTTGTATTGGAGAATATAAAAATGCTCCTAAGGTAATGCAGGCAATAACTAAACCATTATACAGTGTGAAAATCATACCACCATTTGCAAATAAGCTTTCACCAGGGTCTCTTGGTTTTTGCTTCATTATATCATTATCCTTAGTGTCAACGCCAAGTGCTAGTGCCGGCAAAGAATCGGTTATTAGGTTAACCCACAGTATGTGTATTGCCCGCAAAGGAGCTGCCAGACCAACCACAATCGCCGTAAACATGGATATAACTTCTCCAAAATTTGATGATAAAAGAAATAACACAGTTTTCTTTATGTTTTCATATATATTTCTGCCTTCCTCAACTGCACGTTCAATAGTTGCAAAATTATCATCCGACAGCACCATGTCAGCAGCTCCCTTAGCTACGTCAGTACCGGTTATGCCCATTGCAACACCTATATCAGCTGCTTTTAGAGAAGGGGCATCATTTACTCCGTCACCGGTCATTGATACTATATTGCCATGAGACTTGAGTGCATTTACTATCATGACCTTGTTTTCAGGAGATACACGTGCAAATACACGAAGGCTGTTTACTTTTTGATTTAATTCTTCCTGAGTTAAATCATTTAGCTCACTTCCTGTTATGCATTGTGATTCGTTATCGGCAATACCAAGTTCTTCTGCTATAGCAAGTGCTGTATCCTTATGGTCTCCGGTAATCATAATAGTGGTTATTCCTGCACTTTTAAATACATTAACTGCATCTTTTGCTTCTGGACGAGGAGGGTCTATCATACCAACTAAGCCGGTAAAAATCAAATTTTCCTCCGTTGCAGAATCATCGTTCTCTTTTATAGCTAAAGCTAAAACTCTTAAAGCTCCTCTTGCCATTTCTGTAGCTGCCGATTTGATATCACCTATATGATTTTGACTAATATCTATGATTTTATCATCTATTAGAATTTTATTGCATCTTTCAAGAATAATATCCATAGCACCCTTAGTGTAGCTTATTATTTTTCCATCCTGAGTTTTATGAACAGTTGTCATCATTTTACGAGTTGAATCAAATGCCTGCTCATTGATTCTGGGACTGGTGGTTTCCAGACCCTCCCTAGTTATATCCAATTTGGTTCCCATATCTAACAATGCTATTTCTGTAGGGTCTCCTATTCTCGTTCCATGTGCTGTGGAAGCATCATTACATAGAACAAATCCAGCAATAAAGGTTTTATCATCTTCAAGAGAAAGTTCATTTACATCCTTTGTTTTATTATTTAAGTACACTTTAGTAACTGTCATTTTATTTTGAGTTAATGTACCGGTTTTATCTGAACAAACTATGCTTACAGCACCCAGTGTTTCAACTGAAGGTAATTTTCTTACAATTGTATTTACCTTTACCATTCTTTGAACGCCGAGAGCCAATACTATTGTTACAACAGCCGGCAATCCTTCAGGAACCGCAGCAACTGCCAGCGAAATTGCAGTGAGCAGCATATCAACTATATCTCGTTTTTGAACAACGGCTATTACAAACATGGCAACACATATAACTATTGCAAGTATACCAAGAACTTTGCCTAAGTCTTCAAGTCGTTTTTGAAGAGGGGTCATGTCATCAGAGGATTGGCTGATTAAAGTTGCTATTTTACCGATTTCAGTATTCATGCCGGTATGAACTACAACGCCTTCACCACGCCCATAAGCCACACTTGTAGATGAAAAGGCCATATTAATTTGATCACCAATACCTATTTCCTCAGTTGCAATGTAGTTACAATCTTTTTCGGATGGAACAGATTCCCCTGTAAGTGCGGATTCTTCTATTTTAAGATTTATAGATGATATGAGCCTTAAGTCAGCAGGAATTATACGCCCTGCCTCAAGTAAAACCACATCTCCTACAACAAGTTCAGTTGCAGGGACTTCTACAACCTTGCCGTCACGTCTTACAGCAGCAAATGGACTGGATAGCTTTTTTAAAGCTTCAAGCGCCTGTTCTGCTTTGGATTCTTGAATCATCCCTATTGTTGCGTTTAACAAAACAACAATAAGAATTATTACCGAATCACTATATTCTCCCAACATAGCAGAAACAGCTGCAGCTGCAAATAATATGTAAATCATTGTATCTTTTAACTGTGATAAGAACATTGCAATTTTAGTTTTTGACTTTTTTTCTACTAAAGCATTCGGTCCGTTTTCTTCATATCTTTTTTTTGCTTCTTCCTGAGATAAACCGGTACTTTGATTCGTATCTGTTTTTGAACATGTATCATTTATAGTTCTTTGATAGTACATTTTCTTCTCCTTATAATTTTATAAATTCGTGATATTGTTGTAAAAAAAAGACTTTCAGTATATCTTTTATCAAATAATAAAAAATATACTAAAAGTCTGGTTACCTAGGCAGATTTTTAGCCAGAATTATCTAAAGATAAATCCATGATGTTGACTAAAAATTTAAAACTACTCCCCTTTAGTACTATATACCATTAATGGATGTTATTGAAATTATATCATCAGTAATTTTTTTTGTAAAGATATTTTTAAAAATATCAATCGTTTATTGTTTATAAAACGTAAATAAATGTTCTTTTTTATTAGTTTTTGAATATAGATATAATGTAATAATTTAGGGAGGTCCATATTATGAAAATAGGAGCATTGCTGAAATATTCATTATATTTATTTATTATGATATTAATTACATTTTTAATTCTTACTGTTTACTTATACTTTTTTTCAAATAACCAATCTGTTGAAATGGGGTACAATATACTTATTCCTGTGTGTATTTTTGTCACTTCTCTGTTGTATTCCAGGAGTACGCATGAGAGAGGACTTATCAGAGGTATAGAAATATGGGTTATATATTTTGCAATAGTTTCTTTACTAAGGCTATTGTTAAAAAATTCAACTGATATGAATATGCTTATGAATCTCATATATCTTCCAATTTCAATACTTGGAGGTGTCATAGGAGTTAATTTAAAAAAATGAAGCAAAGTTGTAAAATGAAATGTCCGAAAGATAATAAATAAAATAAAAGAATGA
>DALZMP010000005.1:183044-266015 GCA_032006665.1 Sedimentibacter sp. | reverse complement strand
TTCAATTTTACCATAAATCAGTGAGGGGTTACAATTTTTTTACGCAAAAATATCCTGTGATTTTCACGGGTTGTGGCGTTTCGCAAACGCCTAGTAAATTTAAATTAAAGGAGTGAATAGAGTGGTTTTAGAATTAGCATTTAATGTTGCTCTGTTGGTATTTTTTGTATATTGCTTTTTCTATGTTGGTTCAAAAGCACCGGAATCCGTTCCAGGTACGATGAATGGTGCTCAGTGGCCTCAGATATTAATAGTTCTGCTAGTTATATTTTTAGCGATAAATATAATTAAAATTTTACAAAATAAAAAACAAGTAGAAAACATTAAAATAAACTTTAATCTTAGAAAGATTTTACAAAGTAAGTTGTCTATAGGAATTATATTACTTTTATTGTATTCATATGCATTAGATTATATAGGATTTATAGTTAACTCATTAATATTCTTCGTATTATATTCTCGCTTATTGGGAGAAAAGAGGATAAGAGTATTGTTACTATCAGCATTTGTAAGTGTAGCAATATTATATCTAATATTTAATACTGCACTGGGGATAATGCTTCCAAGAGGAACTGGAATATTTAGAACTTTTGCATTATTTATTGAATCGTTATTATAGGAGGTGTAGATATGGAATTATTAAAGATGGGTATAGAAGTAGTTTTTGTTCCTAGCACACTTCTTCTAATATTTTTTGGTACAATTATAGGGGTTATATTTGGTGCTCTTCCTGGCGTTAGCGCATCTATGGCTGTTGTTTTGGGTCTAACATTCACATATGGAATGGATCCGGTTACTGCAATTGCATTCCTTGTTGCAGTGTACTGTGCATCAATAACTGGTGGAGGTATTACCGCTATTTTATTTAAAATACCAGGTACACCTTCTAGTGCAGCAACTACATTTGACGGTCATCCAATGGCTCAAAACGGTCAGCCGATGAGGGCTTTGAGTATTTCTTTGATTTGTTCAGCATTTGGTGGTGTGGCCGCAGCAATATTAATGTTTTTAATTAGCCCTCAGCTTTCAAAAGCAGCATTGAAATTTGGTCCATCTGAATTGTTTGCAATATCATTTATGGGTCTATCAGTTTTAACAGCACTTGATGAAGGAAATGTAATTAAAACTATAATTTCAGGACTTTTAGGACTTTGGCTTGCTACGGTAGGTATGGATCCTATTGATGGATTTGCAAGATTTACATGGGGTAATTCAACTCTTCTATCGGGAGTTGAAATGATACCAGTTATGATTGGTATGTTTGCTATTACTCAAGTTTTAAAGGAAACAAAAAGTAGAAGTAAGCTAGAAAACCTTGATGGAGCCAAAGTTGCAAAAAAAGAGGATAAAATAATATCTCCAAAAGAATTATGGAATATGAAAGGTACCATTTCAAGAGCCGGAATCTTAGGAACCATTGTAGGTATATTACCGGGTGCCGGTGCAACAATAGCATCATTTTTAAGTTATACTACGGAAGTTAAAATATCTAAGCATCCTGAAACATATGGGAAGGGTGAACCAAGAGGTATAGCAGCCTCTGAGACAGCAAACAATGCAGCTACTGGTGGCTCGATGGTTCCATTACTTTCATTAGGTATACCGGGTGGTAATGCTGCTGCAATTATGATGTCTGCTCTGGTCATGAAAGGTGTTCAGATGGGACCACTACTATTGCAAAATCAACCAGAATATATGGGCAGCGTATTTGTATCAATGATATTAACTAATATAATCATGGTATTTGTTTCGTTTGCAGTAGCAAAAGTTTTTGGTAAGATTTTGGGGATTCCTTATAGTATATTAGGAACTGTGATAATTCTGTTGGCGGTTATAGGTAGTTTTGCATTGCAGAACAATACAGGAAATGTAATGCTGATGATTATAGCAGGTATTGTTGGGTATGCATTTTCCAAATTTGGGTTTAACAATGCTGCATTAATATTAGGATTAGTTTTGGGCGTTATGATTGAATCAAATTTGAGAAGAGCAATAATGATTGAAACAGGTAATTTAGCTGCAGTTTTTGGTAAACCTATAACAGCTACATTAATGATTATCAGTATATTCTCATTGCTTTGGCCGTTGATAAGACCATTTATATTTAAGAAAAAGGGAGCATAAAATGCTAATTTAATAAGATTTAATATAAGTTCTATTTTACTCAATTGAATTAAGAAACCCTTATTCGTTTTAATTGAATAAGGGTTTATATTACTAAGACTCAGTATGTAATTGATTACATACTTGTCAAAAGGGGATAAAATGCTAAATTTTTTATTAACACTACTCATAGGGGCTATTCTAGGTTATGCTTTTTTGAAACTTAAAGTTCCAGGTGGAATGATGGTTGGAAGTATAGTGGCAATTGCTATATTTAATATAACAACTAATAATGCATACATGCCTTATGAAGGAAGATTGGCAGCACAAATAATTGCAGGTGCTTTTATTGGTGTAGGTATAGAAAAAGGTGACTTAGTCAGACTTAAATATATTTTTAAACCAGCTCTAACATTATTAATTGGAATGTTGATTTTAAACATAGTTTCAGGCTTTTTAATTTATTTTGCAAGTCCGTTGGATTTGGTAACTTCACTTATGAGTGCAGTACCAGGTGGGATAAGTGATATACCAATTATTAGTGATGAAATGGGCGCAGAATCCTCAACAGTAGCTATAATGCAGTTTATAAGATTGGTATTTGGTATTGGTATCTTCCCGTCTATGATATCAAAAATTTCTAAATCCAAATTTTATGAAAAAGAAGAAGGGCATGAAATATTTAAAAGAACTGTTAACAAAGTTGATGGCATTCCATACCTATTATTAACAATAGGAGTTGCTTCGATTTTTGGTATAATTGGAAAAATATCAGGAATTCCTTCGGCGACATTAGTATTTGCAATGTTTAGTGTAATTATATTAAAATTAACCACGGGAAAAGCATGCATGCCAAGATGGATGAGACGTTTTGCCCAGCTTTTAGCCGGAGCATATATAGGTAGTAGCTTTGAGATGAGCGATGTAATGGAATTGAAATATCTAATAGTCCCATCTATAGTTTTAATTATAGGATATTTTGTAGCATGCTTTTTAATTGGTAATATATTAAACAAAAAATTCAAAATGCCAATTAATGAGGCAATGCTTACAGCAACACCTGCTGGTGCTGCAGATATGGCATTAATTTCTGCAGATATGGGTATAGAAAGTGCGGATATTATAGTTTTACAGATAATAAGAATGGTATCTGCAGTTTCTATATTTCCGCAAATTATAAGATTTATAGTATCTATACAAGGTTAAATGCATTAATAAAACACATATAAAGGAGCTTAAAGTTTGGATAATCGAGAATACTGTAGATATATTGGAAAATTGGCAACGAAGGCACTTTTATATGAAGTATCTGCAACACCTAAGCCAGGACTTGTTGATAGGAATAATTCTGGAGCTCATAGAGATATGGACTTTTATACGTTTATTGACAGCAGTGTAGTATTAACAGAATATTTTACCCTGTGCACTGAGTCGGGGATACTATTTGATGGTAATGATTATACAGAACTGTTAAAAACTTTAAGACCTTTAGGAATTAAAGCAGAATCAGATATGTATAAAGCAACAAATAGAGTTAATACGCATAAGGGTTTAATATTTTCTCTGGGATTTATAACATCAGCAGCAGGACTAATATATAATAAATCAAAAAAAACATATATTTTAGCAACTGAAATATCAGATGTAATAAAATTAATAGTTAAAAATATAACAAATGAATTAGAGTATATTGTGGAAGGTGAAAACCTTTCATATGGAGAAAAGCTGTATTTGAAATATGGTATAAAAGGAATAAGGGGAGAAGTTGAAAGTGGATTTGTTACTGTACTAAAATACTCTTTTCCAATATTAAAGCAATTAATAAAAAAACAAAGTAAGATCAATGATGTTTTGGTGCAGGTTTTGCTCGTTCTTATGGCAAATACTCAGGACAGCAATATATTGGGCAGACACAATATGGATACATTAAATTTTACAAAAAAAATGGCAGCAGAAGCATTAAATAAAGGCGGATATTTTACTTCTGAGGGCAGAAAATTTGTAGAAGAAATGGATAAGTGTTTTATTCAGAAAAATATAAGCCCTGGTGGATCAGCAGATTTAATTGCAGTTACACTACTGCTCTATTTTATAGAGAATGGGGATAATTTGAAAAGTAAAAATGGAGTTGAACAAAATGTACGGTGAAACTATGGAAATAAGACGTATTAACTTGAATAGAAATAATGAAAGACAAGAAGTTAATAATTTTTTGATAAATCAGGGTCTTCTTCTTGAGAATGACGTAGATTATACTATAGCAGTCTATAAAAACGATGATATCATAGGGACGGGATCTCTTTCCGGCAATGTTTTGAAATGCATTGCCATTGATTCTGATTATCAGGGTGAAAGCATCTCTAATAAAATAGTTTCTTTCTTAATTACCGAACAATTTAATAGAGGAAATACCCATTTATTTATATTTACAAAGCCTAAATATAAAGATTTGTTTATTGATTTAGGTTTTAGTGAGATAATAAGTGTGGATGGGAAGGTTTCTTTACTAGAAAATGATCCGAGAGGAATAACAAAATATGTCGAAATGCTGAAATCACAAAAAATTAAAGGTTCAATTGTTTCGAGTATTGTGATGAATTGCAATCCGTTTACATTGGGACACCAATATTTGGTTGAAGAAGCTTCTAAAAATAGCGATATTGTGCATCTGTTTGTAGTATGGGAAGATAAATCTATTTTTTCAAAGGATGTTAGATTGAAGCTAGTTAAAGAAGGAACAAAACATTTAAAAAATGTATTTATACACCTAGGTAAAGACTATATCATATCTAATTCAACTTTCCCATCATATTTTATAAAAGAAAAAAATTCTGTAGTTAATATTCATGCAATGTTAGATTTAAAAATATTTGGAGAATTTATAGCTCCTTCTTTGGGAATTAATAGAAGGTATATTGGTGAGGAGCCAAATGACCCGGTAACATATGAATATAATTTTGAAATGAAGAAAATATTGCCACAATATAATATTGATGTAGTTGAGATTCCAAGGCTTGTAAAAAAAGGTTTGGTAATAAGCGCATCTGAAGTTAGAAAAGCAATAAAATTAAATAAAATTGAATTGTTAAAACAATTGGTGCCATTAACAACATATGAATATTTATTATCCATAGATACAAAATCTGTAATTGAGAAGATAAAGAGTAATTGAATAGGAGGCTTGAAAATGGAAATCAAGAAAATTGGAGCTGCCGGAACTGTTGAATCAAGTGATATTAATATTATTATTGAGCCAACAGATAAGCATGGAATAGAAATTAATTTGCAGAGTGCAGTGATAAAGCAATTTGGCAGGCAAATTAAAAAAGTTATTGAAGAGACGCTTAAGAGCGAAGGGGTAGATAGCGCTTTTGTAAGGGCTATAGACAAAGGTGCAGTAGATTTTGTAATTAAGGCAAGAACACTAACAGCACTTTATAGGGCTTTAGATTCTAATGAATATACTTGGAAGGAGTGACATAAATGGTAAAATTACGAAGAACAATGATGTATGTTACTGGCAACAATCCTGCTAATGTAATGGATGCACACTTGTATGGATCAGATTCTGTCATGTTTGATTTAGAAGACTCAGTTTCTATAAAGGAAAAAGATTCAGCTAGGTTTTTAGTGTATAATGCATTAAAAACTATTGATTTTCGTGGCGTAGAAACAGTTGTAAGAATAAATGGTCTGGATACTCCATTTGGTAAAGCAGACTTAGAGGCTATGGTTAGGGCTATGCCAGATATAATCAGACTACCAAAAGCAGAAACGGAAGAAGATATAATAGAGGTTGAAAATATTATATCTAAGATAGAAGAGGAAATTGGATTAGAAGTTGGAACCACTAAACTTATGGCGGCAATTGAAAGTCCTATGGGCGTGATAAATGCATATAGTATTGCAAAATCAAGTAAAAGATTAGTTGCAATTGCAATCGGTGCAGAAGATTTCGTAACTAACATGAAAACAACCAGATCACCTGGTGGAATTGAGCTATTAGCAGCAAGAAGTCAGTTAATTCTAGCAGCGAGGGCGGCAGGAATTTATGCACTAGATACAGTATACTCAGATATAAATAATGACGAGGGCTTTATTGAGGAAGTAAAATTAATAAAACAATTGGGCTTCGATGGAAAATCTGTAATCCATCCTAAACAGATAGGACTGACACATAAAATATATGCTCCTACAGATAGAGAAATAAAGAACGCATTGAATGTCGTTGATGCAATTAATGATGCGGAAAAAAGAGGCTCTGGCGTAATCGCACTAAATGGGAAAATGATAGACAGCCCAGTAGTAGATAGAGCATATAGAGTTTTAGAATTAGCCAAAGCTACAGGAATATATATGGAGGATGATTTAAATGATTAAAAATGGAGTAGGTAGAGAGATTCCAAATTTTATTGAGGGAATTGGAGACATCAAAGGTTACGAAAGCCCCTTTGGTATAATTCCAGAAGGTAATAAAGCAGGACCAAAACTAAAAAGACCATTACCAAATCAAAGTAAATTGTTAGAATCCATAGAGGAAGCAGTAAAAGCAACAGGGCTTAAAGATGGAATGACAATTTCTTTTCATCATCATTTTAGAAATGGTGATTATATTGTAAATATGGTTATGGATGTTATTGCTGAATTGGGAATAAAAGACTTAAGAATTGCTCCAAGCTCATTGGGGACATGCCATGGACCTTTAATTGAGCATATTAAGAATGGAGTTGTAACGAGAATTGAATCAAGCGGTCTTAGAGAGCCTCTAGGGACAGCAATTTCACAAGGAATTTTGCCTAATCCTGTTATTATCAGATCTCATGGAGGGAGAGCCAGGGCTATTGAATCGGGAAAACTAAAAATAGATGTGGCATTTTTAGGTACACCTGCATGTGACAATTATGGAAATGCCAATGGATTTTCAGGAAAATCAGCATGCGGGTCACTTGGTTATGCACAGGTTGATGCAAAATATGCAGATCAAGTAGTACTTATAACAGATAATTTAGTTGATTATCCATGCTTGCCGGCTAGTATTAATCAAAGTCAAGTTGACTACGTAGTAGAAGTAGAGTCTATTGGAGATCCAAAAGGTATAGTATCAGGAGTAATAAAAAATACAACAAATCCAAAAGATTTACTAATAGCAGAAAATGCAGTTCGGGCAATAATGGCATCTGGATATTTTAAAGATGGGTTTTCATATCAAACAGGAGCAGCTGGAGCATCATTGGCGGTAACGTCTCTATTAAGAGAAAAGATGATCGAAAATAATATAAAAGGTAGTTTTGGACTTGGAGGTATTACATCTCAATTAGTTCAGCTTTTAGAAGAGGGGCTGATGGAAGGATTGTTTGATACTCAATGCTTTGACTTAGTCGCAGTTGAATCTCTTGGTAAAAATTCTAAGCATTTTGAAGTTGATGCTGGATTTTATGCTAATCCACATAACTCAGGATGTGCAGTAAATAAGTTAGATATAGTATTATTAGGTGCACTGGAAATAGATACCGACTTCAATGTAAATGTTATATCAAAATCAGATGGAGTTATTAGTCAAGCAGCCGGCGGTCATCCTGACACAGCAGCCGGTGCAAATATTTCAATAATTTTAGCTCCTCTCATAAGAAGTAGAATTCCAATAATTGTAGATAAAGTAACTACCATTGTTACACCGGGTGAAACAATAGATGTAGTAGTTACTGATTATGGTATAGCTGTTAATCCACGAAGAAAAGACTTAATTCAAAAATTTAAAGATGCAAATTTAAAAATATACACGATTAATGAATTGCAGGAGATAGCAGAAAAAATAACCGGTAAGCCGGACGAAATTGAATTTAATGATAAAATAGTAGGTATAGTCGAATATAGAGATGGAACTGTAATTGATGTGATAAAACAAGTTAAATAATTAAAATATAATTTTGTAAGCTTATTTATTAAATTGGAGATAATTATGATAAAAAACAATTTTGATATGAAAATAATAGTGGATATACTTGACGCTAGAGAAGCAAGAGCAAATAAGCAAAAAGAGCTATTGAGTATATACTCTTGTACTCTAATATCATTTACTCTTAATACTCCTGGTGCGATTAAATATTCAGAACTATATAGAAAAATTCATGATGAAGGTATGGAATACTTATTGAATACATTAAAAAAAATGGAAATACCAATATTAAATGTATTAACAATTGATAAATCAACTGGAAATGAAGGATTTATTTCCGTAAATATGGAGCCAATTTATATAAAAAAGATTACAGTTTACATTGAAGACACACATCCCTTGGGAAGGATATTTGATTTTGACGTTTTAGACATAAATCAAAATCAAATAAGCAGATCAAATATAAAATTAAAACCAAGAAAATGTCTTATGTGTGACGAGAATGTTTTGGTGTGCATGAGGACAAAAAAACATAGTTATGAAGAACTTAAAGCTAAGGTTGAAGAAATTGGAACTACGTATTTTAAATTGAAAGGAAATTATGCATAATGCAATAATTAAAGTCTATGGAGGTGTATTTAATGTATATGACAAAATATCCTTGTGTCTACATGAGAGGAGGAACAAGTAAAGCAGTAGTTTTTAATAGAAAGGATTTGCCTAAAGATAAGAATTTATGGGAAGATATCTTTTTAAAAGTTATGGGAACTCCTGATGTTAAACAAATAGATGGAATGGGAGGCACGGTATCATCTACAAGCAAAATTGCAGTTATTTCACCATCGGATGAAAAAAATGTTGATGTAGACTATGAGTTTTTTCAAGTCGATATTGTAATTCCAAGAGTTGATTCTACGGCAAATTGCGGAAATATATCATCAGCAGTCGGACCTTTTGCCATTGACGAGGGTTTGGTTGAGGCAGTCGAGCCTATTACAGTTGTTAGGGTGTTAAATACAAATACAAATAAAATAATAGAAGAACATGTAAGGGTTGAAAATGGTAAAGCAATGGTACATGGTGATGAAATTATAAAAGGTGTTCCTGGAACGGGTTCTAGAATAGATATGTATTTTGAGAATCCTGGAGGAGCTGTTACTGGACAGTTATTTCCAACCGGAAATAAAAAAGATTATTTTGATGTTCCTGATTATGGCAAAATAGAGGTTTCTATTATAGACTGCGCTAATCCAGTAGTTTTTATAAGGGCTGATGATGTTGGAATTACCGGTATAGAATTGGTAGAATTGAATAACAATAAAAAAGTAATGGAGCACATTGAACGAATTCGATGTATGGTTGCAGAAAAAATTGGTTTTGTAAAAAACTGGGAAGATGCAAGAACTATGTCAACTTCCATACCGAAAGTTTCGATAATATCAAAACCTCAAAATTATTTGGATATGGATGGTAACCAAGTAGATGCAAAGAATATGAATATTTGTTGCAGAGCAATTTCAGTTGGAAAGCTCCACAAGGCATATCCGATTACCGTAGCTATAGCAACCGGAGCTGCATTTCAAATTGAAGGTACAATTTTAAATGATTTAGCTGGAAAATTAGATAATAGTATTATTAATATTGGACATTCAAGTGGAGTCACACAAGTTGATATTAAGATGAAAGATGGACAAATACTTAAGGGTGGCATCACGAGAACAGCAAGAAGAATAATGGAAGGATATGTGTATATAAGAGATTAGCTTTAAATTTATTTTATGGATTATTTAGCAAAATATGAATAAAAAACAATGTTCTGTCTATAATAATATAAATAGGAGGTTGTTTGTTATGAATATTAATAGTAATAAAATATTTTATTTAAAAAACATTGCAAATAGCATCAAAGCTCAAGAAACGGAAGATTCTGTAGATGATATATATAGTAGCATAGAAACTGCGAGAAAAGCATGGGAGGATGCGCAAAACATTTTTGAAAATGTTACAAATCCGGACTTAATAGATTATGCTATCTATAATGTTGATGCAGCGGAAAAAAGATATACATATTTGCTAAAACAAATAAAGAGCGGAAACATTAATTAAAATTATAATAACTATTTTAGGGCGACTTTTGGTCGCCCTGTTTTTCTTCAGCTCTTTATATTAGTTCTTGATCTAATGAATTAAAAATTTCAGTATTAAAAAAATAATTTAAGGAAATTTCAAGACCATCACATATTTTTTTAATTAGTACTATACCTACATCTTTTCTATCAGAGTCAAAAACGCTGTATACTGTAGATGGTGTTATGCCTGATAAATTTGCCAATTTATTTACGGCTAACCCCTTTTCTGCACATAGTTCATTAATTCTTTTAATTACAGCTTCCTTTACGCACATAGTATACCTCCGTGTAAAAATATTCATTGACTAATGTAATTATTATATCATAATTATGCCACTGCGTATACGTTAAAACGTAAATAATTAATAAAATTACAAAAAAAGTTATAATTTTATTTAAATATCAACTTATAATGCAATATATATGCATAAATATTAATCAAATGAATAGATAATTGATTTCTTTTGACCTGTGTGACTAAATTTGCCATTTATACTAAAATTATTTATAAATATTCATATAAAATATACCAAAATATTATTCGTTGCAAAAACTGATGATAGATGATAAAATCATAGAGACACAATTAAATAATTAGAAAGAGACGTGATATAATTGAAATCTGATTTGGGCGTACTTGCTGAGAAAAGAACGAAGTTGTTAGAATTGGATTATATGAGATTCATAGCTTGCTTGGCTGTTATGATAGTTCATATTTCTGCAACAGGGGTTACGGAATATATTCATGGGAGTTTTCCTCATATAATAATGACACTTCTAAATAGAAGTTTGAAATTTACAACACCAATATTTATATTTTTAAGTGGTGTCACTGGTTTCTATGGGTATAGAAATAAAGAGTTTAAATATTTTGAATTTATAAATAAAAGGTTAAGAAGAGTTTTGATTCCATATTTGGTATGGTGTGTAATATACTATTTTGTATATATTAAAATTGGATATTATGGATTTAATATTAAATTTTTCATAAAAAATGTTATACAGGGTACTATGTCATATCATCTTTATTTTGTAATTATTATTACTCAGCTTTATTTAATGGGACCTGTGTTCTATAATCTGGTTAAAAAATCAAATAATAGAATAAGATTGTTAGTTATATCAGCAATTGTTACTGCATTGTGTGTTGAATATATTAGATTTGATTTATCTGATAGGATATTTTTAAAATATGTGTTTTTTTACATGTTTGGTATATTCGTAACGCTTGAACATGAGAATTTTATTGCATGGCTTAAAAAATATAGTATATATGCAGTTATAGGATATGCAGTCATTGGACTGGCATACACAATGGTATCTTATTATAATATGAAAATATACTCTTATGTGTGGTTTTTATTTTCAACAGTTTCAATATTATTTGTATACCTTGTGGGATTATTCTCGAAAGAAAGATTGCATAAGATATACAGTTTTATTAAGCTTTTTGGTCAAAGCTCATATTATATATATTTGATGCATCCTATTATTTTGACAACAATGATAAAAATGGCAGCAGATAGGGGAATATTGTCTGTTACTACAAGATTGATTATTTACTTTTCTGTAGTAATACCAGTTACAATAATTTCTTGCTTACTGTACACCATGGTAAAAAATAAAATAAAAAATTCCAAAAAAAGTGCAGCAGCTAATGTTAATTAGCTGCTGATTTTTCCAATTCTCTCATAGCAAGAATTGTCTGTTCAAATAAATAATCTAATTCCCAACCGAGCATTTCCGCTCCTTGCATAATTACGTCTCTCGAACATCCGGCTGCGAAGCTAGTAGTTTTAAATTTCTTTTTAACGGACTTTACTTCGAGATCCAAAACACTTTTGGATGGTCGCATAAGTGCAACAGCACCAATAAGTCCAGTTAATTCATCTACAGCAAATAAAACTTTTTCCATAGTGTGTTCTGGCTTAGCGTCTACTTCAGTTAGTCCGTAACCATGACTTGCTACAGCATGAATAATTTTATCATCAATACCTTTTTCCTTCATTATTTCTTGAACTTTGATACAATGTTCGTCAGGATACATTTCAAAATCAAGGTCGTGCAGCAACCCTACAATTCCCCAAAAATCAGCCTCATCTTCAAAACCAAGTTGATTTGCAAAATATTTCATAACCGCTTCTACCGTTTCTGCATGTTTGATATGAAAGTCTTCTTTATTGTATTCATTTAATAACTTCCAAGCTTCTTCTCGTGTGATATAGTCATTCATAAAAATTTATCCTTTCTACATATTTATATATTTTATATTTCATTATATTTTATGAGCAGAGTAAAGTCAAATAATATGTTAAAATAAACAAAAAAGCAAAATGTTATAATTAACATTAAGTAACCATACCAATAACAAATCTTTTAAATTTTTCAGTTGCCGGTGACATGTATTCGTTCTTTAACCAAACCATATACATATTTCTGCTGGGTATTTTATTTACAATAGGAAGAATTTTCACATTATGCAGTTCAAGTCCAAACACTTTTGGCATAACAGCTAACCCTAAATTTGCAGAGACAATTCCTATAATCATGTTATCGTATTCAACTTCAAACTTTATATTTGGCGTAATATTTAGACTCTTGAAAATTTTGTCAATGTAGACTCTTATTCCACATTGATTATCATATGTGACAACACTTTCATTACCTAGTTCTGTAAGATCCACAAATTGTTTTGAAGCCCATGGATGCTTAATTGATACGACAACAACCATTTCCTGAGTGTATATTAACTCATAATCGATATCAGGGTCATCTGGAATTGAACAAAAGCCTAAATCTACGCTGCCATTTTTTATACTTTCAATTATTTTCTGAGAAGGGTTTTGATAAAGCTGAAATTTAATTTGTGAATTATTTATGTCTTTATAAAATTCATTTATAATTGACGGTATAAATTGTGTTGATAAAGGACTGAGATATGATAAACTTACAGTTCCGGTGTTTGAATTTGTAAGATTTAGCAATATTTCTTTGCCCAAATTAATTTCGCCTAGAGCTCGAGAAACATAAGGAAGGAATATGCTTCCATACTTTGTTAGCTTTACATTTCTTCCCTTTTTATAGAATAGCGGAACATTTAATTCTTCTTCTAAATTTGAAATAGAGTGACTAAGACTTGATTGAGAAATCAGCAATGCTTTTGAAGCTTTTGTATAATGTTCTAATTCGGCAATGACCTTAAAATAGTGAAGCTGTTGTAAATTCAAAGAAAACAAATCCTTTTATCAATCATTAATATAACAGAATTATATGTTAAATGCAATTCAAAGTCAATATAACTAGCAAAATACATGAAAAAAATAGATAATTATTATGAAATAATAGTATTTGTGCACAATTTATATGTAATATATAATATACGAACAAACCAAAATAATCAAAGTTGGAGGGACAAAAGAATGAAATTCAAAAAAAGTATTGCATTGTTTTTAAGTACTGTTTTAATTGCAGGAGCAATTACAGGATGTTCACCAAGCTCGGTAAGTGGAAATAATTCAGGTGAAGATTCATCAAGTTTCCCCGAGAAAGATTTTCAAGGAACTATAATGTGGTCTGCTGGCGGCGTTTGCGATAACGTTTCCAGAGCTATTGGTCCATTTGTACAAGAGGAATTAGGGAAAACCATAATTTATACAAATAAACCGGGAGCAGCTGGAGGCATTTCTACACAATATGTATCAGAGCAGCCGGCAGATGGGTACAATTTGTTATTTGGTGCTGAAAACCCACAAATTGCAAAAGTTATGGGAACGTCAACATTAGATTATTCAGATTTTGAGCCAATAAATATCTTTTCTACAAGTGTAGGAGTTGTGTTAGTGTCCCCAGATTCAAAGTATAAAACTATAAAAGATTTAGTAGATGACATAAAATCAAGACCAAATGAGGTTAAGATGGCTACAACGGGTCCAGGAGGGCTTCCTTTTACCGTAGCATCAATGATGAAGAGCCTGAATGGAACAGAGCCACAGATGGTTGTTTTTGATGGTGAAGCAGCAGCTGTAACCGCAGTAATGGGTGGGCATGTTGATTATACAATAGTAACATTGGGTTCATGTACAGAAATGCTCAGATCGAATAAACTCACTGGATTAGCAGTAATTCATGATGAAGTTCTGGAAGGCATGGAAAATATTCCTTTAATTACAGATATATATCCTGAATATAAAGAATATTTACCATGGGGTCCATTCTACGGTGTTTTTGTTAAGAAAGGAACTCCACAGGAAATTATAGATACATTGTCGGCAGCATTTGAAAAAGCAGCTAAAAATCCAGAATATCAAAAATTATTAAAAGATCTTGGTAACATTCCATTAGCTATTAATGGTCAAGAAGCTAGAGATTATGTAGATAAATATAGAAGTATATCATCTTGGCTGTTGTATGATGCAGGTGGAACAGAAAAGTCGCCAGAAGAATTTGGTATTGAACGTTTTACGGAGTAATAAATTCTAGGAGGCAATATGAAAATTCGTAAATTAGAAAAAGGAGAACAACCTTTTATATTAATTTTGAGTATATTTAGCCTTGTATCCTTCATAGCATCTATTAAGATGTTTATGAAGGATACAAGCTTATCTTCGCAAGGGGCATTTCCTCTTCTTATATCGTCGTTATTGATGATTATGTCTGCCATAATGATTTGGGAAATAAGATGGTGTCCTTCTGCATTTGAAAAAAATATTAATTTATTTGATAAGGTAAAAGCTACATTTGAAGAATTATTTCCAGGTAAAATATTACCCGTTGTAATTATGGTGATTGTATACGGTATCGTGTTACCACATATCGGATTTATAATATCAACCTTCCTGTTTTTGTTTTTATCAATGATAACATTAAAAAAAGGTAATATAAAAATGTCACTAACAATATCAGCTGGACTTGTGGTATTTATACTAGTGTTGTTTCAATTTATATTTAAAGTCATATTACCATAAGGAGGTTAAATATGGAAATTTTATCAGGCTTACTTACTGCATTTACACATCCTGAACTGCTGCTGTATTTAGGAATAGGAACTTTTTTAGGAATATATATTGGTGCTATACCTGGCTTATCAGTTACAATGGCAGCATCACTTTTGATATCATTTACATTTTCATGGGATGTTTTGCCTGCGCTTGCTGCTATGGTTGGAATTCAGATTGGTGGCGTGTATGGAGGTTCCAGGGCGGCTATACTTCTTAATATACCAGGAGCACCATCGGCTGTAGCGACAGGACTTGACGGGTATCCATTAGCACAGAAAGGATTGGCTGGAGAAGCAATAGGAATAACAGTTATTCAATCAGTATTTGGAGGAATGTTAGGAACTGTAATACTTGGTTTTGGGGCTCCTTTTATAGCAGATTTTGCACTTAAATTTGCTCCAAGAGATTATTTCTTACTGGCAATGATGGGAATGCTTTTGGTGGGAAGTTTAGGAAATGAATCGGCAGCGAGGGGTATATTTGCAGCTGCTTTAGGATTATTTGCCGGAATAATAGGGTTAGACTATGTAACAGGACAACCTAGATTTACTTTTGGCAATGTTTATTTGATGGGTGGAGTTAATTACGTAGTTGTCATGATAGGCTTGTTTGGTATGTCTGAGGCATTAATGCAACTTAGAGATTTGTCAATATTTCCTGTAAAACAAAAAGTTGACAAAATAATACCTGATTGGAAAAATGTCACCAAGTACTTACCACTATCTGTAAGAACATCTTTAATGGGAACCTTTGTTGGCGCTCTTCCGGGAACAGGTGGAGATATAGCGGCTTTAATGGCGTATGACCATGCAAAACGAACCACAAAAAATCCGAAAGTACCTTTTGGGCAAGGTGCAATTGAAGGGCTTGTCGCACCTGAAAGTGCAAATAATGCGGCAATTGGAGGAGCATACATTCCAATGCTGACACTTGGTATTCCGGGAGATGCCGTTACTGCTATTATAATTGGAGCCATGTTCATACATGGTTTGAAGCCAGGACCGATGTTCATGATTGAGTCACCTAATATATTTTGGTTTTTAGTAGGGGCAATGTTTATATCAAACATATTTTTACTAATATTTGGTTTTATGGGAATAAAACTATTTACAAAGATAGTTGAAGTTCCAAAGCATATATTGATGCCTACAATAATTATTTTATCAGTGGTTGGATCATATACAATAAACAACAGTGTAATGGATGTATATTGGATGATGGGTTTTGGTATAGTTGGATATTTATTTAAATTATACAAAATTCCGGTAGCACCCACCATACTGGGGGTAATATTGAGTGGACTCATCGAACAGAGCTTCAGAAGGGCAATGTCTATGACAGGAAACAATTTTTTAGGTTTTATCTGGGATATTTTATCTAATCCTATATCGTTGATATTAATTATAGCAATACTAGTTATGATTTTTAGTCAAACAAATTTGTTTAAGAAAAAAACAACAAAAAAGGCTGATAATTAGAAATAGATAGTTGGAGGACAGAAATGGAGAAGGTATCAGTTGGAATGATAGGTGCGGGATTTGCCTCCCGCTTGCATGGTGATTCATTTAAAAAAGTTGGAGGTATTGAAATAGAACTTATATCTGTTGCTGATATAAATTTAGAATCGGCTAAAATAATAGCAGATGTTTATGGATACAAAAAATATACGGATAATTATAAAGAGGTATTGGCGGATAAAGAAATAGATGTTGTCATTTTATGTACTCCCCCATCAATGCATTCAGATATGACAATTGAGGCTTTAGAGGCTGGAAAACATGTAATCTGTGAGAAACCGCTTACTGGTTACTTTGGGTTAGAAGGTGATAAAAGACCAATAGGTACCGAGGTTTCAAAACAAAAAATGTTTAATAAAATTGCTGAGGACTTAGAAAGGTTACGAAATGTAATAAATAAAAGTGATAAACTTTTTATGTATGCTGAAAATTATATATATACACCTAATATACAAAAAGCCGCAGAAATAATAAAGAAAAAGAAAAGCCGCATTTTATTTATGAAGGGTGAAGAAAGCGTTCAGGGTTCACCATCTGGTTTTGCAGGATCTTGGGAAAAAACCGGTGGTGGTACATTGTTAAGAATAGGATGCCACCCATTGGCAGGAATAATATATCTGAAGAATATTGAAGCAAATGTAAAAGGTTCTGAAATAAATGTAAAAAGTGTAGTGGCGGATACCGGAGTGATATCACCCACACTAACACAAGAACAAAGAAAATATTTAAGAGCAAATCCACAAGATGTTGAGGATTTTGGCACAATAACAATAACCTTTACGGATGAAACAAAGGCAACGATATTTGCAAATGACAATGTATTAGGCGGAATAAAGAATTATATAGAAATTTATAGCAATGATAGTACATTGCTTTGCAATATAACTCCCACAGATGAAATGAAAACCTATTTTTTGGATCATGAAGGATTAGATGACGTATATATATCGGAAAAATTAGATTTTAAGGCTGGCTGGAATAATGTGTTTGTATCTGAGAGCATACAAAGGGGATATGTGGCACAACTTCAGGATTTTATGGAGTGTGTAGTTTTTAAAAGACAACCTATATCAAATTTTGAATTGGCATGTAATGTTAGTAAGGTAATATATGCGGCATACGTTTCAGCAACTGAAGGAAGAAAGATAGAATTATAATAGTAAAAAATAATAATTAATAACTAATTGATAAAATATAAAGATTAATTATAATCAAAAAGACACATACACTGATGGGGGTCGGTTCAGGTAATATATGTGTTTTTTTACTTTGAAAGTAACTTTTATCGATGTATAATACCGCATAAAAAATAGATATTGATTTTTTTAGTATAATATGATATCATCTTATCAAAAATGATATTTTGATTGGTGGTAGCAATGGTACAATCTGTTGATAGAGCTATTTCTATTTTAAAGTGCTTTAGTGAGGGAAGAAGAGAACTTAAACTTTCTGAAATAGCGGATGAATTGGGTCTTAATAAAAGTACCGTTCATGGAATTATTAATACATTAAAACATCATGGGTTAATTGACCAAGATGAAAAGACTCAGAAATATAGACTTGGCATATATTTGATTGGACTAGGCGAATTAGTCGTTAGATCAATAGATGACAGGGCTATTGGATATCCAATTATTGAAGAAATGTGTAGAAAATTGAAAGAGACTATTCATGTTGGTGTTTTAGATTGTACAGATATTGTTTACATTGATAAAAAAGAATGTGATAACTCAATTAAAATTTCAACAAAGATTGGATCTAGGCACCCGGCATATTGTACTGCAGATGGAAAAGTAATGCTTGCATATTTGGATTTAAATAAACAAATGAGGATAATTCCAGATAGTATACCTAAATTTACTCCAAATACAATTACAGATAAATCAGATATCATTAAGGAATTAGCAAAGATTAAGGAAAAAGGTTATGCGATTGATAATGAAGAGTATGAAACTGGGTTAGTATGCGTAGCAGCTCCGGTATTCGACCATTCAGGTGCTGTGAAATATGGTATTAGTATTACTGGTCCTACTATTAGAATGACAGAGGAAAAAATTGTAGAGATTATAGATGTTTTAAAAGAAGCAGCACATAAAATATCAGTTGAAATAGGATATAGGAAATGACATTATCTATATCAGTTTTTTTGACTATATAAGAGAACAGTGTTTGATAATGCTAAACGCATAATGAATTAAAAAAACTTATATAATATTTATTACCAAAAAAAAATAAAATATAACCAAATAAATTTTTATGTAATAATAAGTATAAAATTTAACAATATTATAATCATAAAAATAATCTTTTGTGTAGTAAAAACTATAGATTCAACAAATACTAATAGTTAGTTTTTACTATAGAAAAGATTAAATACGATTAAAGATTTTGTGGTGCCTTAATTGTATTTAAAATATATGTTCATCGTTATAATTTAAAAGTGATTGCCAATAATGTAATGACTTGCTAAAATTGTAACACAAATAAAAATGAGGAGAATTATATGGAAACTAAGATTGTAGTTGTAGGCGCTGGTTATGCGGGTATATTAACTGCTAAAAAGTTAGCAAAGAAATTTAAGAAAAATGATAATGTTAGCATTACAATAATTGATAAGAATCCTTTTCATACAATGCTGACTGAACTCCATGAAGTTGCAGCTAATCGTGTTGATGAAGATAGTATAAAGATCAGCTTGAAAAAGGTCTTTGCAGGTAGAAAGGTTGATGTAAAGCTTGATACAATAAATTCAATTGAATTTGATAAAAAAATTGTTAAAGGTAATAACAAAAACTATGGATATGATTATTTAGTTATAGCAGCTGGATCAAAGCCAACTGATTTTGGAATTAATGGTGTTAGGGAACACGCTTTTATGCTTTGGTCGTATGAAGATGCAGTTAAACTTAAGGATCATATACAAGATATGTTTAGAAAAGCAGCCATTGAAACAAACATAGAAGAAAAGAAAAGATTGTTAACTTTCCATGTAATAGGTGCTGGTTTTACCGGTGTTGAAATGATAGGTGAACTTGCTGAATATGTTCCGATTCTTTGTGAGAAATACGAAATTGAAAGAGAGCTTGTAACACTAGTTAATGCGGATGGTTTGTCAAGAACAGTACCCAATTTAGATGAAACCCTTTCTAAAAAAGTTGAGAAGAGATTGACAAAAATGGGTGTCGAGTTATTGTTAAACAATTTTGTTCAAAGCGTAGGTACAGATTATGTTGAAACTAAAAATGGAGATAAAATAACTCGTCATACAACGGGAACAGTTATTTGGGCTGCTGGTATAGAGGGCTCAGATATAACAACTGAAGTTACAAAACAGCTTCAAGGTGGAGGAAGAGGTCGTGTAAAAGTAGATCAATATTTGCGTTCAGTTGATGATGAACACGTTTATGTTGTTGGCGATAACATGTTCTATATTTGTGAAGGTGAAGAGAGACCGGTACCTCAGGTAGTTGAAAATGCAGAACAAAGTGCAGAAACTGCTGCACATAACATTGAATGTGTAATTACAGGACAAGGAGAAATGCACTCGTATCAACATAAAAATCATGGTTTTATGGTTTGTGTTGGTGGTAGATATGGAGTTGCCAGTGTTGGTCTTCCAAATCACATGTTTAAACTTCCATCTTTCCTTGCTATGTTTGCAAAACACTTTATTAATATAGTTTATTTTGTTCAAGTATTAGGTTGGAATAAAATATTTAGCTATGTAAGACATGAATTCTTTACTATTAGAAATTGCAGAAGCTTTGTTGGAGGGCATTTCTCAAATAGAACTCCAAGCTTTTTACTAGTTGCCTTAAGAATTTGGCTTGGCTGTGTATGGGTATTCGAAGGAGTTATGAAAATAGTTGAAGGTTGGTTTAATTCACCTATGTTAACAGGGTTCTTTGGAGGTGCTACTACATGGTTTAACAATATTGTTAGTGGTGGTGCTGCAGACGGAGTTAGTTCAGCAACGGCTGAAGCGGCATCTAGTGTTGCTGAATCAGTTGGGACAGCAATTTTGAATTTTAATTTTATCGGATTATTCCAAGTTGTGTTTGTTAGTGGAAAGGCTTTAGCTGAATCAACAATTAGTGATTTTGCACTTAAGTTGAATGTTCCGCTTATGAATTGGTTTGTTGATACATTTATTATGCCTAGCAATTCAGTTCAAATTTTCATGCAGGGATCTATAGTTATTGCAGAAATATTAATTGGTCTTGCATTGATAGGTGGATTATTTACATTCCCTGCTTCTGCATTGTCATTAATTCTTCAAGTTATGTTTGTTTGTACAACTGGCTTGTATTTAAATACATTCTGGATGATATTTGCATCAATTGCACTATTAATAGGTGCTGGTAGAACATTTGGATTAGATTATTATGTAATGCCATATCTTAAAAAGAAATGGAAACAAATACCTTTTGTGAAAAGGCTGTATATTTACAATGATTAATAAGGATATAAAAACAAAAGAAAATATGGTGGATATTGAGTTAATTAAATACGATGATGCAATAGAACTTGTTAAAAAGGAGGTAGATAGTGTTCTATCTTCCTCCCCACGCATAATAAGAGGTTACACAGAACATTTAATGGGATCAAATGGCAAATTTATACGTGCGTTATCTTTGCTTGCTTGTGCAGAGGACAATAATGGCTTTATCCACCCCAATGCAATTAAATTTGCTGCATCAATAGAATTATTGCATCTCGCAACATTGGTTCATGATGATGTTATTGACAATGCTAACATAAGAAGAGGTGCTATGACCCTTCAGAAAAAGTATGGCAAGCGAACAGCGGTCATATGCGGAGATTACCTTTTAGCTGTTTCTCTAAAACTTGCAGCTTCAGTTCAAAATAAAGAAGACTATCTTGAGTTAGATATGCCGGATTATATTACTAAAATTTGTGTCGGAGAATTAAGCCAACATATAAATAATTATAATTTAGATTTATCTATTTATAGGTACTTAAAAATAATTTATGGCAAAACTGCCGCCTTATTTGAAGCCTCATTCTATGCAGGAGCTGTTTTATGTGAAACAGATAAGATAAAAATCAATAAATATAAAGAGCTTGGCAGATACATTGGAATGATTTTTCAATTAACTGATGATTGTATGGATTTTGAAACGACCGTAGATGTTGCAAAAAAACCTGTACAATCTGACTATGAGCAAGGAGTAGTGACTTTACCACTAATTTATACTTTTAAAAATATGTTAGGCTTTAAAGATAAGGCAAAGAACAAGGAAGTAACAAGAGAGGATATTAATGATGCTGTTGTAAATTCAGGCGGACTTAATTACACTCATTTGTTATCAAAAAAATACTATAATAAGGCTTTATATTTGACAAATAAGCTGGAGATTGCTTCTAATAAAAAAGAGAAGTTAATTTCGATTTTAAATAAAGCTTACAGGGTTTTATAATAGGTAAAAATATTTGAAAAACATGTATATATATGTCAGCAAATAGCTGGATTTATATAAAAATTGAGTATTTTATGGAGGAATTTAATGAAAAAGTTATTAGTATTATTATTGGTTTTAACTATGTCACTTTTTGTATTTGTAGGATGTAGTTCAGAAAAACCAGCTTCAGAAACACCAGCGACAGAGACACCTGCTGAAACACCATCAACTGAGACACCAGCCGAAACGCCAGCAGCTGATGATTCAGTAAAAACTGGGGTAGCAGTTATATCATCTATTGATAAATCAAAGGATGCTGCAGATGAAGATGGATTAGCAGAAGTTGATTCAGTAGCTGTTGCAGTTACGGTAGATAACGATGGAAAAATTGTTAAGGCAGCAATAGATACTGCTCAAACAAAAATCAATTTTTCTAAAGAGGGTAAATTAACTACTGACATAGCTAGCGAGTTTAAATCAAAACAAGAACTTGGAACTGAATATGGTATAAGCAAAGTATCCACAATAGGCAAAGAGTGGAATGAGCAAGCTAATGCACTAGCTGAATATGTTGTAGGTAAAACAGTTGAAGAAATTAAAGGAATTGCTGTAACAGAAGAGGGAGTTCCTACAGATGCTGATTTAGCTGCTTCAGTAACAATCAAAATTGGCGATTACATTGATGGAATAGAAAAAGCAGTTGCTAATGCACAAGATTTAGGTGCTAAATCAAGCGATAAACTTGGATTAGGAGTTTCAACTACAATATCAAAATCTAAAGATGCTACAGATGATGCTGATGGACTTGCTCAAGCTTATTCTTATTATACAGCAACAACTTTTGATGCTGACGGTATAATAACAAGCTGTGCAATTGAGGCATCCCAAAGTAATGTAAACTTCACTAAAGAAGGTAAAATAACTACTGATTTATCTGCACCATTAAAATCTAAAATTGAATTAGGTGATGAGTATGGTATGAAAGGTACTTCTAAAATTGGAAAAGAATGGTTTGAACAATCGGATGCTTTTTCAAAATATGTAGTTGGAAAAACAGTTGAAGAGGTTGAAGGAATAGCGGTAGATGCAGATGGTCATGCGACTGATGCTGATTTAATGGCATCTGTAACAGTTGGAATCGGCGAATTCCAAGAAACAATAGCAAAAGCAGAAGCAAATGCAAAATAGTAAATAAAGGGGTAGTTTTGCTACTCCTTATTTTTTGAGGTGAAAAGTTTGTTAAAAAAAATAGTTGCAATCTTAATAGTGATTACAATTGCATTTAATCTTTCAGCTTGTGATAAAAAGGAACAGTCACGATATGAAGCTCAGTTTCTTTCACTATTTGATACGGTTACTTCGATTGTAGGTTATGCTGACAGTGAAGAAAAATTTTCAGAATATTCACAATTAATATATGATAATCTAAAAGAATATCATGAGTTATATGATATTTATAATGATTATGAAGGAATTAACAATATTAAAACAATAAATGATAATGCAGGTATAAAGCCAGTAAAAGTTGACAAAAGAATAATTGATTTACTGTCATTTGCAAAGGATGAATATGCTGAAACAAATGGAAAAACCAATGTTGCTTTAGGTGCAGTATTAAATATTTGGCATGATTATCGTACTGAGGGTATAGAAGATCCGGAAAATGCTAAACTGCCGCCTATGGATGAGTTAAAGGCCGCAGCAGAGCATATAGACATAAACAATGTAATAATAGATGAAGAAAATTCTACGGTTTTTTTAAGCGACCCTGAAATGAAACTTGATGTCGGAGCAGTTGCCAAAGGATATGCGACTGAACAGGTTAGTAAACTGGCGAAAGAAAATGGATTTGTTTCCGGGATAATCAGTGTAGGCGGAAATGTTCGTGGAATTGGGAACAAGGCTAATACAGGAGAACAATGGAATGTTGGAATTCAGAATCCAGATAAGGAAAGTGAAAATAAGGTTTTAAAGCTTGTATATTTATCGGATATGTCTCTTGTCACAAGCGGAAATTATGAAAGATATTATACGGTAGATGGTAAGAGATACAATCATATAATTAATCAAGAAACATTATTTCCATCAGAATACTTTGCATCTGTTTCTATTATATGTGAAAATTCTGGAAAAGCAGATGCGCTTTCTACTGCAGTTTTTGGAATGCCTTTCGATCAGGGTAAAAAGCTTATCGATAGTATCCCTAACACTGAGGCAATGTGGATATATAATGACGGAGAAATAAAGTATAGTGAAAATTTCGAAAAGCTTATTAAAGAATAGTTTATTTCCTTTTCTGTATATAGTAATATATAATACCTTATAGTTTTGACTATTTATCAGTCGATATTATAAGGTATATTTATTTATATGGGAGTAAAAAAATATTTAGCAGCTTTAAATTGCAAGATTTCATTTGACACTTATTAGAAAGTATAATAAAATGAATAAGTAATCTAAAAGAGATAGGTAATACAATTTTTAAATAGATGAATTGTATACAATTAAAATGCATATTATATTACCCAAAGCATGTATGCTTTGGTTTTTTTTGACAAAGGGGGTAAGTGTATTGAAGCAGAAAAATAAGATAAATTATAAAATACTATTTTCATATGCAGATGGTTTAAAAAAATTTCTCTTTATATCTGCCATTGCAACCGTATTGAGGGTTTTTATTAATTTTATAACACCTCAAGTTATAAGAGTGACAGTGGATTCAGTTATTGGCAATGAACCAATGAATTTTATTCCTCCTATTATGAATGTTGTTGATGCTGTTGGTGGTAGACAGGGATTAAGAGAAAACATTTGGATCAGTGCTGTGGCAGTCTTGCTTTTAGCAGCAATCACGTGCATATGCGATTATATTAGCAGAGTTACTATTTCAAAAGGTTCTGAAGGAATAATAAAAAATATAAGAAATGGACTATATGAACATATACAAAAGCTTCCATATTATTGGCATGTAAAGAATCAAACTGGAGATATAATTCAGCGTTCTACATCAGATGTCGAGGTAGTTAGGAATTTTATTTCTACACAGTTGGCAGAAATGTTTAGAACCGTGATGCTTATAATAGTGTCATTAACACTTATGTTTTCCATGAACTTCAAACTCACGTTAATTGTTCTTATTTTTGTACCAATTATTATAATATATTCGTCAATATTTTACGGGATTTTATCCAGAAAATTTTTAGTAGCAGACGAAGCTGAAGGGGATCTTTTTTCGGCCGCCCAGGAAAATCTAACAGGGGTTAGAGTTGTTAGAGCATTTGGTCGTGAAAAATATGAAATAGAAAGATTTTCAAATAAAAATAGGAAATTCTCAGATTTATGGGTTAAGCTGGGTTATCAGCTAGGTTATTATTGGGGTTTAGGAGATTTAGTAACAGGATTCCAGGTTATGACCATCATATGCGTTGGATTAGTTCAGGCTTCAAACGGTGTTATAACATTAGGAGAATTTTTAGTTTTTGTTTCATATAATTCAATGCTAGCATGGCCGATTAGGAGTTTTGGAAGAATATTAGGTGAAATGAGCAAGACGAAGGTTTCTGTAACCAGAATATGTGAAGTTTTAAATGAACCCGTGGAAGCTGAAGAACCTGATAATATTACAATAGACATGAATCAAGATATTGAATTTAAAAATGTTACATTTAAGTATGAAGGACCTGTACCTGTATTAAGTGATGTTAGTTTTAAAATAAAAGCCGGTACAACATTTGCTATTCTGGGAGGAACCGGGTCAGGCAAAACCACTTTAATGCACCTCTTAAACAGGTTGTATGATTTACCTGAAAACAGTGGGGAAATTACTATAGGTGATGTTGATATAAAGAACATAAAGAGGGATTACTTGAGAAGCAACATAGGTATGGTGCTTCAAGAACCATTTTTATTCTCAAAAACTATAAAACAAAACATAAGTATAGTAAATCCTGATGCCAGAATTGAAGAAATAAAGGAAATTTCAACCATTGCTCATGTAGATGAAGCAATAGAGAATTTTTCAAAGAGCTATGATACTATTGTTGGTGAAAGGGGTGTTACATTGTCCGGAGGGCAAAAACAGCGTGTTGCAATAGCACGTATGCTTTTGCAGAAAACTCCTATAATGGTTTTTGATGATTCCCTTTCAGCTGTTGATGCAGAGACAGATTCAAAAATTCGAGCGGCACTAAAAACAAGCAGAAAAAATTCTACAATTATATTAATTTCTCACAGAATAACAACTTTGATGCAAGCTGATATGATTCTTGTTTTGGATAAAGGCAAAGTAGTGGATTTAGGTACACATAATGAATTAATTAATCATGCGGGAATTTACAAAAGTATTTATGATGTTCAAATGAACATCGAAGATGATAATTTGAATTAATAAATTAATAAAAATGGGGTGATAAAGTGTCTTATTATGAAGAAGATGTTGATAATAAAAATTCATTTAATTTAAGAATATGGTTTAAACTGAATAGATTCTTTAAGCCATATATTAAAATGATGGTAGGAATAGTTTTTTTTATGCTTGTATCTGCATTTATTGATATATTGATGCCTTTGTTCCAAAGATATGCGGTTGATAATTTCATAATACCAGGCACTACTGTAGGGTTAAATAAATTTATTATCGTATACACTGTAACTTTGATTGTTCAGGTTATGACTGTTGTTGTTTTTGCAAGGCTCGCAATTATAGTAGAAATGCGCATGGGCTATGATTTGAGAGAAGAAATATTTACACATTTGCAGACTTTGTCATTATCGTATTTTAATACAACTCCTGTTGGATATATTATGTCAAGAGTGCTAAGTGATACAAATAAAATTGGGTCGATGATAGCGTGGGGCTTAGTAGATATATTTTGGTCATTAACTTATGTTATAGGTGTGTTTATAACTATGCTATTATTAAATATTAAGCTAGCACTGTTGGTAATTATGGTGGTTCCAGTAATGGCTGTTGTCACTGTTTATTTTCAAAGAAAATTACTAAGTACAAATAGAAATATAAGGAAGATAAATTCTAAAATGACAGGTGAATTTAATGAAGGAATAACCGGAGCAAGGACAACTAAGACTTTGGTAATAGAAGACAAGAACTTACATGGATTTACAAAAGTTACTGACTTGATGGAATTTAATTCTATAAAAATGGCAAGATTAAATGCGGTATTTATTCCCATAATAGTATTTTTTGGTTCAGCATCCACGGCTATAGTCTTATCAAGGGGCGGATACTTAGCAATGAATAATATGATTCTTCTAGGTACTCTGTCGGCATTTTTATCTTATGCAATAGGTATATTTGAACCAATTCAACAGCTTGCAAGAATATTTGCAGAAGTCGTTTCGCTACAAGCAAACATAGAAAGAGTTACAGAACTTCTTGAAAAAGAGCCATTGATAAAAGATACTCCAGAAGTAATTGGAAAATATGGAGATAACATTAATCCCAAAAAGAAAAATTGGGAACCTATAAAAGGAGAAATTGAGTTTAGAAATGTGACTTTTAAGTATCCGGATGGGGATGAGGAGGTTTTAAAAGATTTTAGTTTGAAAATTCCAGCAGGAACTAATGTAGCAATAGTTGGGGAAACCGGTGCCGGCAAAAGCACTCTTGTTAATTTAGCATGTAGATTTTTTGAACCAACGCAAGGGGAGATATTAATAGATGGTAAAAACTATAAAGACAGATCTCAGTTATGGTTACATTCAAATTTAGGGTATGTTCTGCAAAATCCACACTTGTTTTCGGGTTCTATAAGGGAAAATATTCGTTATGGTAAACTCGATGCTACAGACGAAGAAGTAGAAAGAGCTGCACAAATGGTATCCGCAGATACTATAGTAGAAAAGTTTGAGCATGGATATGAATCAGAAGTAGGAGAAAATGGTGATAAACTTTCTACTGGTGAAAAGCAGCTTATATCATTTGCAAGAGCAATATTAGCAGATCCAAAAATTTTTGTTCTTGATGAAGCTACATCATCAATTGATACACATACGGAAAAACTTATACAAGAAGGTATAGACTATTTGCTTAAGGGTAGAACATCATTTATTATTGCACATAGATTATCCACAATCAAGAAGGCGGATATAATTTTAGTGGTGAAAGATGGAAAAATAATAGAACAAGGAACACATAAAAGCTTAATAGCTAAAAAAGGATATTACCATATGTTGTATACAAAACAGTTTGAAGAAGAAAAAACACTGGAAGTTTTGAAATAATTAACATTGACAGTTGGTTTTATTTATGTTAACATTACTATGCTGTGCTACATGGGGAGGTAGCGGTGCCCTGTACTTGCAATCCGCTGTAGCGAGGTGGAATTCCCTTTTAGAGGCTTAATTTGTAAGGTCTGACTTTAACAAGTGGTGTTGAGAACTTGGTCTTGCGCAATAGAATCCTATGAACCCTGTCAGGTCCGGAAGGAAGCAGCAGTAAGTAGACAATTTTGTGTGCCGCGAGGTAGCTGGGTTTGAGCCAACTATTAAAGTAGCGCTTGTGAATTTTTGTCGAAGAAAGGGTGCACAGCTTTAAAATTAGTTAATTATTATAATTGGTAGGTATATCCTACTTTTTTATTTATCTTTTTTACTGACATGTATAAAAAATACAAAACTGTATCTTTTAAAAGGTACAGAATTTAATATAATGTATTTAAAAATAATATTAAGTATATGATAAATATTTTAAGGGGATTAAGAGATGAATGATAAAAAAATAAAGATTATGGTTTATACATCGCTGCTTGCAGCACTTATATGCGTTGCAACTTTTATGATTAAGGTTCCATCTGTTGTAACAAACGGATATGTTCATTTAGGTGATGGATTTATATTTATTGCAGTTATTTTACTAGGAAGTAAAAATGGAGCATGGGCAGGTAGTATTGGAGCATCACTTGCTGATTTGCTGGGAGGATATAGTCACTATGCAATACCAACATTCATAATTAAAGGTGTTATGGCATTGATTATGGGTTATGTAGTAGATAAAGTACCTGGTAATAGTAAATTCAAATGGGTGATTGGTGCTCTTGTAGGTAGTGTATGGCAGGTTTTTGCATATTATTTAGTTGGTTCTTTAATGGTAGGGAGCTTTATCTCAACCCTCATGGACATACCCGGAAACATGGCTCAATCAATCGCTGGAATAATTGTAGCCGTAATATTTGTCGTTGCATTTAAAAAGACTGCTATTGGTAAAAATATGTTATAAGAAATGCATAATATATAAATAAAATGGATACTTGCGCTTAAAAAGTGTAAATATCCATTTTATTTATATATTATTATGTTTAAGTTTCTTCGGTAAATTTTGTTTTGCATTTTTGGCATGTGACAATAATTTTACCTCTTCCCTTTGGTGCACGAATCATTTTTTTACAGTTAGGGCAATTGAAATATTTATATGTTTTATTTCCTCTAACCATTTGATACTTAATTTTTAGCCATTTATATACAGGATTCCAGTAATTTAAAAATATGTAATTTTCTTTTTGTCTGGAAGAGGTATCTTTTGATAATATTCTAAATATTCCTATTCCAAATATAATATATGTTGCTAACATTAATATTGACGAGGATAAAATATCACCTATAAAAGTTACTATCATACCTAGTATTAAAATTGCCATATTAAGTTGATCTATGCCATGTCTTCCTATCATAAAATTTCTAATCCAATTCATTAAAACCGTCTCCTTTTATAAAAGATTTATTATAAAACACATAAAGATAGTTATATTTAATTATTATTGTATAGTCTCAGGATTTATAAATTCTGGAGGATTTAAAATTCCAGATAAATCTTTATTATTTATAAAGTTTGTCAAAGGTTCATTATTGACTGTTATCTTTATGTTATCAATACTTGGCAAGGTCGTAAATGTATACATAAGGGACTCAATCATCATTGATTTCAAATCATCTTTTCCTTTATATGAGTTTAAAAATTCGCTGTTAAAATCAAGAACTAACGTACTTCCTTCGGCACTCACTTTTTGTAATTCTACATTTGCTGGAACAGGACTTCTGCCATATGATAAATTTGCATCTGAATATAAATTAAACAATTTCTGTGCCTTTGTTTCCAACGTATCACTATCTGCAATTCCGTATTTTTCTAAATCTATTTTAGAATCAAACAAGTAAAACTTATCATTTATTTTATAAGCCATGTAGATAGAATATGTATTTTCTTCATTTGGTAGGTTGTTTAATTTGTTTACTCCATTGAAATAAGTAGCAGTTTCTTTTCTATCTACAGTAAAAGACACACTGTAAATTGGCCAATATCTATCTACCGCAAATATTGATTTAGTAAATGCTTCATATGATAACATTCCTTCTGCACTAGAATTGTTATATTGTGCATAACTACTTGGTAAATCTATAACAACATTACCATTGTTATATGTGCAGTTTGAAACATCACCTATAACTGTTTTCATATTAGTGCTTAACGGACCATTTTGAAGCTGCTCAATTGCCATTCTTGTTAATGATTTATCTTCAACGACAAATCTAGTAACAGGAATTAATACATCCGTATTTTCTGTAGTAAAGTACAAAGTCAACCCCTTAGTCCCAGGCAAAGCAGTATTTAAAGCAGATGTATAAGTGCCTCCTGTATCATAGGTAACATTTATAGATATGGATGCTTTTTCGGGATTAGAGATGAGGTTTGATGTAAATGTTATTTTATATGTACCATCATCTAATCCTAACTTCTTCTGACTTATATCTATGGTAGTAATCATCGGATTTTCATTACTTATGGTAAATGTATTATCTGATGGAGCTAAGGAAACAAGCTCTAAATCATTTATATTTTCGCGTAACAATTTATTGTTTTGATAAATAGAAGTTGTAAAAATATTATTTGTATAATTTTTTATAACTTCTTCTTTTTGAGAAGTATGGGTAATTACAACAGACTCCGGATTTAGTAAAACTTTATTCTTATTTTCAATATTTAAATTTAATGTGCTTGTATCTTTAGGCTCTTCAATTTCTATTGATCCTTTATAGTCAATTGGTGAAAGCTTTAAAGAGTAAGTGGAAGATAACAAACCTATTAAACCTATTAATACTAAATTAAATAATACTCTCATATAAATATCCCTCTTTCATAAAAGCATATAATAACATTATATACTAAAGTAATAAAAAAACAAATACAAAATATATGAAATTTTAAGTTATAAATAATTTTTATAAATTATAAAAATAAAATAATAGAACAAAACTGTTACATTAATTAAATATATTCATATAATATATTAAATTGAAAATGAGGTGGTTATATTGACTAGAAAGGAACCAGACTTAAATTCTTTGTTAATAATACAAGATTTAATGGAAATATTTTACAAAATAAATAGAATAAAGGACAATTCATATGATCAAAGCTTTAAAAGGCAATTTGACAATATGCCACCAATTGACAAAGCTCAAAATATGTTAAGATATATCTCCAAGAACACAGACAGCATGACAAGAAAAAATGCCGATATATTTATTAATATATTGAAAAATATTGACGAAATTAATAATAATGAAAATTACAATAGAAATAACAGAAATAATAGGAATAACAGAAACAACAATTATTATAAGTATAGAAGCAGCTCAAACTTAGATAACAAAACAAAATATGCTAATAATAGCATGTTAAATAAATTAAAATATTTTTTAAAATCATTAAATGATGAATAATCAAGTAACATTTATGTGGGGTGTAGAATAATATATAGAAAATAATTAATTAGGAGGTAACATATATGTTTCAAAATATATTAGGTAGTGGGGATACTGGAGATAGTTTGTTATGGTTTTTCCTCTTGTTGGTAGTATTTAGTTGCTTCTGTGGAGGCGATGATGGACTATTAGGAGGAATTGGAGGACTTGGCGGTGACAATCTTTTATTTTTCTTCTTATTGTTAGTAGTTTTATTCTGTTTATGTGGAAACAATAGGGATGGTTGTGGCTGTTAATCAGTAACTAACATTTCAATACTTACTATATCTATAAACGAAAAAGACTTCTTGGATTGCCAGAAGTCTTTTTCATTTATAAATATAAAAGTTATACTAAAAAATTATTTTAAATATTTTTCAAACCAATTAGTTATTTCTTCAAGTCTTCTAACTCGATGCTTTGGTTTTCCGCTGCGGCTAAGTTCGTGATTTTCTCCCTTAAATAAGCAAAGTCTTGCATCAACTCCATGATATTTAAGTGCGGTGAACATTTGAAGTCCTTCGGGCAACCAACATCTATAGTCTTCGTCAGAGTGAATGAACAATGTAGGTGTGACAGCCTGATTGGCATATTTTATAGGTGAATGCCACCACATTTTTTCAACATTATCCCATGGTGATGATAGGTTTTGATCTACATTAAAGAAATATCCTATATCAGTTGTACCAAATTTTGAAATCCAATTTGAGATACTCCTTTGAGAAGCTGCACATTTAAATCTATCAGTGTGACCAATTATCCAATTTGTCATGAATCCGCCATATGAACCGCCAGTTACACCTATACGTGAAGAATCAATTTGGGGATACTTTTCAAGTACTAAATCTGTAAATTTCATCAGATCATCATAATCAATTGTACCATATTTTCCTCTGATGTCTGCAAAATTATCTCCTCTGCCATCACTTCCGCGCGGATTGCAAAAAAACACAAAGTAACCTTCGTTAGCCCAATATTGCATTTCGTGAAAGAATACTGTACCATAAACTGTTTTAGGTCCTCCATGTATATTTAATATGCCAGGGTATGATTTTTTTTCATCATAATCTACAGGTTTCAATATAAATCCTTCTATGACAGTTTCGTCATTTAAAAATTCAACAAATTCTGGCTTTATTATGTTTTTAGTTTCAATTATTATTTCATTAAATTTAGTTTTTTGATTTTCAAAGCCAGATTTTAAGCTGTATAGCTCCTGAAGTCTGATTCCTCGTAGACCTATAAATAATATTCCATCATCACAGACGTCAAAACAATCTACAGAACCATTGCTAGCTGTTAATGCTTCAACTGACCCATCAAGAGAAAGCTTTTTAATAAATGACCCCTTAGATTCTGTTGAAACAAAATATAATGAGTTATTGTAAACTCTTACATCCTTTCCTCCTCCAAATCTGCAGTCAGAGCCTACAGAATTATGTAAACCGAAATCATGTTCAAAGAGAAGTTTTATATCACCGTCTTTAATTATATAGAAGTTTAAATTTTGGTTTATACCGTATTTATCCATAGTTGATCCACAAAATACAATATCATTACCCACAAATTCTGCAAAATCAATGAAATATTCACCGTCTTCAACTATGCAAGTAGCTTCTTTTGAATATAGATCATACATAAAGAGCCCAGTAGTTTGATCCTTTTTATTGGTGAAATTTTCCGATGTGTAAAGAGCCATTCCTTCTCTAATGCTGCATATAGTTATATTCTCAAATTGCCTAGATATGGCACTAAGACTATTAGTCCCCCTGTCATAAAGATATAGTCTATTTCTTTTCTTATTAGTAAATCCTTCCCCATTACTCCAAAACGGAATTTCATCTAATATCTCATAGTCCCTATTTTCTTTTATTAAATCAATAGCATTTGTTTTTTCTTCTCCCACAAGAGAATGCAAATTAATACCATAGTGATCGTAGAGTGCTGTAATTAGAAATTTATCTTCAGCTATAATCCTAATATCAGACACCAGCATTGGAATTCTCATGTATTCTTCTGCTTCTCCACCATGAATATTAATTGAGTAATATGATGTCCAATGCTCACCAGATTTTACCTTTTCCTTTAACTTTTCATCTCTAGTAGAAGGGAATAGAAGGATATCATTGTTTAGCCATATAAAGTTTTTTTCACTGTTCATTGTGGTTAGTTTTCTGTATTCAGATGATAGACAATCATAAATCCAAATATTTGATAAATATTTATTTTCATCATAATCAGAAGAATGAACAACAAAAGCACCAAAATTTTTATTTGGTGATAGTTCTAATCCAGATAAAAATTTATAATCTAAAAAATCTTTTAACTTTAAACTTTCCATTTGTAACCCTCCAATATGAAATTTAATTATCTTTATTATATATCTATAAAAATGATATTGCAAATAAAACTAGAAAGTACTGTGCAAATTATGTTCATGGTAGTATAATAAATTAAATTGATAAAATTGGAGGTCGTACAATGCTTAGAATAAATAGGGAATCTATCCTTAAAACATTAGAAGAAATAATTAATATACCAAGTCCATCCGGTTATTGCAATAATGTTATTAATCATATTGAAAAGATGATTAATAATTATGGCCATAAATTTGAGAGAAATAATAAGGGAAATTTGATCATAGAAATTGAAGGGAAAGATAATAGTTATTGTGTAGGAATTCCTGTCCATGTAGATACATTAGGTGCTATGGTAAGATCCATAAATGATGACGGAACTCTAAAGATATCTTCCGTCGGTGGTAATATTTTTTCAACTCTTGACGGTGAATATTGCAGAATACATACAAGGAGTGGGAAAATATATACAGGTACTATTCTTTGCACATCACCATCTTCTCATGTCTATCCAGATGCAGTAAAAAAGGAAAGAATAGAAGAAAATATGATGGTTAGACTGGATGAAATAGTTTATTCCAAAAGTGAAGTTGAAGAACTAAACATAATGACGGGAGACTTTGTTTCGGTTGAGCCTAAATTCCGGGTGACAGAGTCAGGTTTTGTAAAATCCAGGTATTTAGATAACAAGGCAGGAACTACTTGCGCACTTAGTATAATTGAAATGTTCAAAAGATTGAATGAAAAACCAAATTACAAAGTTAAAATAATAATTTCTACATATGAAGAAGTGGGACATGGGTGTTCAAGCATTCCTGAAGACATAGATGAGTTAATAGGTATCGATATGGGATGTATAGGGCTTGATTTAGCCTGCACGGAGAGAGATGTTTCGATATGTCCCAAAGATAGCTCCGGACCATATGATTATGCTATAACTAGTAAACTTATAGAAATTGCAAAAAAGAATAACCTTAGATATGCTGTTGATGTGTACCCTATGTACAGTTCCGATGTTTCAGCATCTCTGAAGGGCGGAAATAATATAAAAGGTGGGCTAATAGGTCCCGGAGTCAGCGCATCGCATGGTATGGAGAGAACTCATATAGACGGTATAGAAAACACAATTAAATTGATGTATCTATATTTGACAGATTAAATATGAAAGGAAGTTTACGTGGAAAATTTAATATTCTCTATTAATGTTGTTTTACCAATGTTTTTAATTATGTGTTTAGGTGTTTTTTTAAGGAAAATAAACATTTTTGATGAAAAATTTCTAAAAACAGCTAATGCTTTTACTTTTAAAGTTTTATTACCAACCTTATTATTTTATAACATTTATAGCAGTAATTTATCAGATTCTTTTAACTGGAAGCTTGTTACATTTGCAGTAATAACTGTTTTAATAACCATTGCTTTATTATTTATTATAGTACCTTTAATTGAAAAAGATAACAAAAATAAGGGTGTAATTATACAGGGTTTGTACAGAAGCAATTTTGTTCTTTTTGGTATACCTTTATGTACAAATATTTTTGGAGATGAGAGTACCGGTGTTACATCTATGCTTATTGCTGTTATTGTACCGCTATATAATTTCTTTGCTGTAATAATTTTAGATGTTTATTCTAAAGATAAGTTAGACATCAAAAATACATTCTTAAGTATATTAAAAAATCCATTAATAGTTGGTTCTGTTGCTGGTATTTTGCTATCCTTATTAAATGTCAAAATTCCAGGCTCATTGGAACAAACAATTTATGATATATCTAAAATTGCAACACCGCTTGCTTTGATTTTGCTTGGTGGAGAATTTGAAATTGGGAATTTATACAAGAATATTAAACATGTATTAATTGTGTGTATAGGTAAACTTATATTGATTCCAACAATAGTTTTTGCTATAGCAATAGCGGTTGGGTTTAGAGGAATTGAACTTGGATCATTACTTGCTATGGTTGCTGCTCCTGTTGCAGTTTCGAGTTTCATTATGGCGCAGCATTACAATGCTAATGATGAGTTGGCAGGTCAAATTGTTTTTGTCAGTACAACATTTAGTTCTATTACCATTTTTATGTTTATATATATTTTTAAGACAATTGGATTATTTTAATTAAACAAGCTGAATGCATTTTTGCATTCAGCTTGTTGAGGATTATAACATTATTTTACCTGTTGAGAATATTTTTGCTTAGCCTGAGATATTTTTTGTTGGTCTGCCTGACATAATGAATACATTCCTTTGTTTTGCATTTCATTAAATATATCAGCCTGCATTTTGTGAGTTGTGTTTAAAATTTGCATTAAATCACTTCTTAATTGAGGATTAGCACATTCATTGACAAATGTGTTATAAACACCAGTGGTTGATTTTTCTGTACTCAAAGCTTCATTTAATACTTCTTTATCTCCGTAACTACTATTATTTGCCATGTTGCTGTTATTGCTGTTATTTAAGTTTATATTCATTGTTTGCCTCCTATTTTAAATGACTAAATAAAGTATTGAAATGTTGTTGGTGCGCATTAGAAATATTTTGGAGCTTTTGCTGTAACGTTGTATCTTGAACGTGACTAGTTAACATATTATATTTTTTTACGTTTAATTCCTCAAGACTTAACAAGTCTTCTAATGCAGACAACTCTTTCTCTGTTAAATTTCCCATTATAAAACCTCCAATTTTTTTAAAAATATATATAAATATATCAATTACAAAGTTATTAAAAAATTAAGAATAACAATGTAACGGTACAACAGTATTATGTGATATTAAAAAAATAAAATTCATAAATAAAAAGGTAAAAAATATATAAAGATGAAATATATAAAAATAAAATTTGAAAATATTTTATAATAATAATATAATAAAATAAAATAATAAAAAAAGGATTTATAAAAATGGAAATAGTTTTAAAAACATATAAAAAAGCTTTTGAATATTCTTATACATTTGGAATGTTCCCAACTATTGAATTAATTAATTCTAGACCTAAAGATGTAATTAAAGTATTAGTCAGCTCGAACTTTAAAGTAAATTCAAGTTCTCTTGATATTTTTGATCTATGTAAAAATAATAATATTAAAACAGAAGTAAATGATAAACAATTTAATCGCATAGGAGCAAAAGAAAATTGCTATGTAATAGGTGTCTTTAAAAAATATGAGTGTGATTTGAATTTTGATAAATCTCATGTAGTTCTTGTAAATCCAAGTAATATGGGAAATATGGGTACGATTATTAGAACGTTGACAGGGTTTGGTATAAAAGATTTGGCAATAATAAGTCCAGGTGTGGATATATTTGATCCAAAAGTTATAAGAGCATCTATGGGAGCTATATTTAGAATAAATTTTAAGTACTTTGAAAAATTTTCTGATTATCAAGAAATCTTTTATAAAAATACAATTTATACATTTATGTTAAATGGTGCTAAATCTCTAAAAGAAATAAAACACGATCCTAATGAATCATTTAGTCTTGTTTTTGGAAATGAAGCTACGGGATTAGATGACAGTTTTTTAAATGTTGGAACAAGTGTGATTATAAAACATACAAATAATATAGATTCTTTGAATTTAACAATAGCCGCTGGAATTGCAATGTATGAGTTTTGTAGTTAATAAAAAAATTAAATTAAAAAAAATAATAATCTAGATATTAAAAAAATGTAGTAATATTAATTTCTAAATTACAGATAATATATTTGTAATAGCAAAGGATCTTTGTTTATTATAAATTATAAATCGAAGGGATGATTATTATAAATAATTTTAATGACAATCAAAACAATAATCAAAGAAATAAATTTGGCAGTGAATTTATGAGCAGTATTAAAAACATACGCAATAATGAAAGAAATAAGGTAGATTCCAACCAAAACTTAAGAAATGAACAAGAGGAACAAATGAAACGAAACGAAATAAACAGTATAATTAGAAACAATAATGAATTTAATAACAGAAACAATAACGAATTCAGTAATAGAAACAACGAATTTAACAACAGAAACAATGAATTCAACAACAAAAACAACGAATTTAACAACAGAAATAATGAATTCAATAATAGAAACAATAATGAATTCAACAACAGAAATAACAACGAATTTGACAATAAAAATGAAAAAAATAGGAAAAACAATGGATTAAACAACAGAAATCAAAATAATAATTTTAATTCAAAGAAAAATAACAATAACAGTAATAAAAATAATAATAATATTAAATAAGAATAGAAAAGGGGTTAAGTTGACTTTAAAGCTTAACCTCTTTTATTGCAATTTAAGTAATTAATGGTAATTGTTTATGACTATAAAATAAAAACAACTTGCAGCTTTATTTATACAAAACTTAGTTTGAAATATAAAAACTATTAAAATTAAGGATTTTATATATAATGGATTATAAAGTAATGAATTATAATTAAAATGTCTTGCAATTTAACAAAAAGGGTTGACTTTACTAAAGAAATTGTCTATACTACAAAAACAAGGAAACATTTTAAGATATATTTAAGGATTGAGGTGAAAAAATGTATAAAGGTATAGAAATGGGTTTATCCGAAGGATTGGTAGTAACGTTTTTCAGTATGGCAGTTGTTTTTACTGCTTTAATAGTAATATCATATACGATAGATATTTTGAAGGTTTTAGTAACAAAAAAATAAAAATTATTACATTTATCCTTTATATATATAACATGTATTGATAGGGTAGTTATGAAGGGAGACAAACAATGTTTGAATTAATTAAGCAATTTTGGGAAAGCACAGGTTTTGCCAACTTATTGAATTTGACACCATTAGAATTATTTGGTTTTACTGTAAACCTTCCAGGTAATTTAATAATGATTTGTATTGCATGCACGTTTTTATATTTAGCTATAAAAAAGGGTTATGAACCTTATTTATTAATCCCGATTGCATTTGGTATGTTATTGGTTAACCTTCCGCTGGCAGGTCTTATGAATCATCCAGAGGGAGATCAAAATGGCGGTTTACTATATTATTTATATCAAGGTACAAATCTCGGTATTTATCCACCGCTTATATTTTTATGTATAGGTGCCGGAACAGATTTTGGACCATTGATAGCTAATCCAAGAAGTTTATTACTAGGAGCTGCAGCTCAATTTGGTATATTTTTTACATTTTTAGGAGCTATATTACTTAACAATGCCGGAATAGTTAATTTTTCTGGAGCAGAAGCGGCTTCAATTGCAATAATAGGTGGAGCAGATGGACCTACAGCTCTTTACTTAACAAGTAAACTTGCATCGCATTTGTTAGGACCTATTGCTATAGCAGCATATTCATACATGGCACTTGTTCCTATTATTCAGCCGCCAATTATGAAGGCTTTGACTACAGAAGAAGAAAGAAAAGTTAAAATGGAACAATTGAGACCCGTAAGTAAAACGGAAAAAATATTATTTCCTTTAGTAGTAGCGATATTCACTATATTATTATTACCATCATCTGGAGCTTTAATAGGCATGTTGATGCTTGGAAATTTAATTAAGGAATCAGGAGTTGTTCCAAAATTAACAGAAACAGCAACAAATTCATTAATGTATATTGTAACAATATTTTTAGGAATTACAGTTGGTGCTAAGGCAAGTGCAGAAGCATTTTTAAATACAAAAACTTTAATGATATTGGTACTTGGATTACTTGCATTTAGTGTAGGTACAGCAACCGGAGTGTTGTTTGGTAAAATCATGTACAAACTGAGCGGAGGCAAAATTAACCCTCTTATAGGGGCAGCAGGAGTATCAGCAGTACCAATGGCAGCAAGAGTCGTACAAAAAGAAGGACAAAAATACAATCCGGCAAATTTCTTATTAATGCATGCAATGGGACCAAATGTTGCAGGTGTTATAGGATCAGCAGTAGCAGCAGGATTACTGCTTATGTTCTTTAGCTAACTTGATAAACCCATATATTTAATATTATTATAAAAAGCGAGGCTTAATAATTTTTTGCCTTGTTTTTTTATTTTAAATTGTATAAAATAAAACAATAGAAAACAAATGTTAAATAAATTATTTGAGGAGATAAAATGGAAATAGATAGCTGGATACGAACATTTTTTGATTCTCTATATGACGGGATATTGATAATAGATAAATTTGAAATAGTAAAATATGTTAATATTGCATATACTCGAATAACAAACGTCAACTATGATGAAATAGTTAACAAAAGACTCAGAGATATAAGACCTGGAGCTAGACTTCAAAATGTTTTAGTTAATAAATTACCTATTGTAGGTGCATTGAGAGAAGAAGACGGAATTGAATATACAGTAAATATGTCTCCCATTATTGTAAATTCTGAGGTAATTGGAGCAATTTCCATTGTAAGTACTATTGATGATGCCTACAATTTATATAAAGCTATTGATAAGTATAGGATAAAGGTCAAGAATCTCGAAAATAGGATAAAAGTTATACAAAGAGCGAAATATAATCTTGATGACATCATTTCAGTGGATATAAAATCTCAAGAAATTAAAAATATAATTAAAAAAATAGCAAAGAAAAATACAACCATATTAGTATATGGAGAAAGCGGTACTGGAAAAGAATTATATGCAAATGCTATACATAATGAATCAACAAGATGTGATGGACCATTTATAGCAGTTAATTGTTCATCTTTTCAGGGAAGCCTACTTGAAAGTGAACTTTTTGGATATGATGAAGGTTCGTTTACCGGTGCAAAGAAAGAAGGTAAGATGGGGCTGTTTGAAGCGGCTAATAATGGCACTATTTTCCTAGATGAAGTGTCCGAGATGGATGGTGATGTACAAGCAAAGCTTTTAAGAACATTGCAGGAAGGCACAATAAGGCGTATAGGAAGTATAAAAGAAACTAGTATTAATGTAAGAGTTATTGCAGCTACTAATAAAAATCTTGAAGATTTGGTCAGTCAGGGAAAATTTAGGCTTGATTTGTATTATAGAATATCAGTTTTTCCATTAAATATTCCTCCATTAAGGGACAGAAGAGGTGATATAGTTCCTCTTATAAATCATTTTTTAAAATTGCATAAAAATGATTTAAAGAGAGATATAATTTTAAATAAAGATGCAGAAATTATACTTTATAATTATGATTGGCCCGGAAACATTAGAGAGATGAAGAACACGTTAGAATTTGCTGTTAATATGATGGAAGAAAATGAGATTAAAAGTATTCATCTGCCGGTAAGAATACAAAATTCTGCTATAAACACAGAAATAGTATTATCAAAATTAAGCGAGAGAGTACATGAATTTGAAAAGAATGAAATAAATAGAGTTATAAAATTGTTTGGCAATGATATTTGCGGAAAGAAGAAAGCGGCAGAGACACTTGGTATTTCCTTAGCTACACTTTATAACAAAATAAAATAAAAATTATTCTAAGTTTAGGGTAATTTTTTTATTTTGTAATTGTAAAGTTGCTAAAATTCTAATATCTTAGAAATAATTTAAATTAGTTCTAAGATATTAGAATTAGCGTGTAATGTACTAAACATAATACATTATTGTTAAAATTAAAACAAACAACTTATAAATTTCTAATATATTAGAAATTTATAAACTTATATAAGATAATTTGTTGCACTTTCAATAGTTTTGTAATATTATTTGTTGGCATCGATCTTGCTATGTAATTATAGTTGAATAAAAATAAATTAATTAGGAGGCAATTATGTTAGCAATTCTAGGATTTTTATCAGTTATACTTTTGCTCATCTTTGTTATGACAAAGAAGTTAACACCAATAGTAGCATTAATAGCAGTACCATCTGTTATGGCAATTTTAGGAGGATTTGGATTAGAGATTGGTACATTTATCACAAGTGGTATTAAAAGCATAGCACCTACAGGAGTTATGTTTATATTTGCAATTTTATTCTTTGGAATATTAAATGATGCAGGAACTTTTGATCCCATAATTAAAAAAATAATAAAAGTAGTCGGGAAAGACCCTGTTAAAATTACCATAGGAACAGCCATTCTAGCTATGATGGTTCACCTTGATGGTTCAGGAGCTGTAACTTTTTTAGTAACGATTCCGGCAGTTTTGCCATTATACGATGCATTGGGAATGAGTCGAACTACATTAGCTACCGTTGTAGCCCTTGCAGCAGGGACAATGAATATTGTACCATGGGGTGGTCCTACAATTAGGGCAGCTACATCTTTAAATGTTCCAGTTACAGAACTCTTTAATCCTTTATTAATTCCCGTCGTAGTTGGTCTCATAAGTGTTCTTGTAATATCAGGATTATTAGGTAAAAAGGAAAAGGCAAGGATAGGAAACATTAAACTTGCAAGCATAGGTGAAACAGATCAAAAAGTTGATGAAGAAAAACAAAATCTTCAAAGACCAAAACTCTTTTCTGTGAACATACTGCTGATCGTTGTGGCAATAGCTACAATGATATCAAGTAAATTACCGCCTCATGTTGTGTTTATGCTCGCGTTTTGCATAGCTTTAGTAATTAATTATCCAAATGTAAAAGATCAAAGACAACGTGTCGATGCACATGCTAAAGAAGCATTAATGATGGCAAGTGTATTGTTTGCTGCAGGAGCATTTACGGGAATAATGAAAGAATCAGGAATGATAACCGCTATGGCTGAAGTTGTAGTGGGGATAATACCTACATCAATGGGTAAATTGATACCTTTGATAACTGGTGTAATTTCAATGCCATTAAGCTTATTATTTGATCCGGATTCATTCTATTTTGGGGTTATGCCTGTGTTATCCAGTGCTGCAGGTCAGTTTGGTGTGGATTCTATAATGGTTGGAAGAGCTGCTATATTAGGACAAATGACAACGGGCTTTCCAGTTAGTCCATTGACCGCCGCTACATTCTTGCTCATAGGGTTAGCAGGAGTAGATTTAGGAGAGCATCAAAAGAAAACTATTCCTTTAGCATTTTTAGTTACATTAATAATGGTAATTGTAGCTGTAATTATAGGAGTAATAACAATATAAAGTTTTAGGAGGAAATTAAAGTGAAAAAAATACGAATAGGAAGCGGAGCCGGGTATGCCGGAGATAGACTTGAGCCTGCTTTAGAGCTTATAAAAAAAGGTAATTTAGACTATATTGGGTTTGAATGTTTGGCAGAAAGAACAATAGCTATAGCACAACAACAAAAACTGCTGAATCCAGAAAAGGGATATAATGGATTGCTAGAGTATAGGATGGAAAAAGTACTTCCGCTTGCCTATAAAAACAAAGTTAAAGTAATTACTAATATGGGTGCGGCTAATCCGCAAAGTGCTGTTAATGTAATTTGCAAAATGGCAGAGGAAATGGGACTGAAGGGATTAAAAGTTGCAGGAGTATTTGGTGATGATGTATTTGAGAAGTTGGATTCATATAAAAATGTAACTGTCTGGGAAACTGGAAAACCGTTATCGGAATTAGATGGTGAAGTTGTTTCTGCTAATGTTTATATGGGAATAGATGGTATAGTAAAAGCTCTAGAAAATGGGGCAGATATAATAGTAACTGGAAGAGTTTCTGATCCGGCATTATTTTTGGCTCCATTAGTATATGAATTTGGATGGGATTTAGACAATTATGATTTAATGGGGAAAGGCACACTCATAGGTCACTTGCTTGAATGCGGAGGACAGGTGACAGGAGGATACTATGCTGAACCGGGCAAGAAGAATGTTGAGAGACCATGGGATTTAGGATTTCCAATTATTGAAGCCAGTGAAAATGGAAATTTTTACGTTAGTAAAGTAGAAGGTTCGGGAGGACTTGTTACAAAAGACACATGTACTGAACAAATGATATACGAAATTCATAATCCCAGGGAGTACTTTACTCCAGATTGTATTGCTGATTTTTCAAATGTTATATTTGAAAATGCAGGTAAGGATATAGTTGAAGTTAGGGGAGCAACAGGAAGAGAAAAAACTGATACATTGAAAGTTAGTTTAGGATACAAAGATTGTTTCATTGGTGAAGGACAAATATCATATGGCGGACCTAATTGTTTTGAGAGAGCAAAACTTGCTGCTGAAATAGTAGAAAAAAGACTTGCATTAACTAATGTTAAGTATGAGGAATTAAAAATAGATTTTATAGGTATTAACAGTATTTATAAAAATAGTGACAGACAATACCATACCCCGGAAGAAATTAGATTACGAGTTGCAGCTAGGACGAAGGAAAGGCATGATGCTCTTCAAATTGGGAATGAAGTTGAAACATTGTATACTAATGGACCGGCAGGCGGTGGTGGTGCCACAAAATCAGTTAGTGAAATAGTTTCCGTAGCATCTATACTTATACCTAGAAACGATGTTGAAGCTAAAGTAATTTATGAGGAGGTTTAATTATGAAATTATGGGAAATAGCACATTCAAGAACCGGAGACAAAGGTAATATTTCAAATGTTTCTCTTATAGCATATGATATAAAGAATTTTGAATTATTAAAAGAAAAGGTAACAGAGCAAGTAGTAAAAGAGTGGTTTAAAGATATAGTTAAAGGGGAAGTAAAGAGATATGAATTGCCACAATTAGGTGCGCTTAATTTTGTAATGAGTGATGCACTTGGCGGAGGAGTTACCAGATCTCTTGCACTTGATAAACATGGTAAGAGTTTAAGTTCATATTTGCTTGATATTGAAATATAGAAGAGAAACAGAGCATATTATCATATTTATGCTCTGTTTTTTATATATAGTATTTATTGTTTTTTATATAGATAATTCCTTAACCATCTTTTCTACACTTTCAATATCAATTTCAGGAAATTTTCTATTATCAAGTTTGTAATTTTTTACTACAGTTTTTATAATGAATTTGTCCAGTAAACGAAGAGGTTTAACTTTTAATCTGCCTCCAAAACATTCTATGGATGTTGAATTATTAAGTAGTTTTTTAGGAAAGTTGTGTAATACATATTGGTTAGCCTTTTCAGGAAATGCACAGCATAAATAAATTGCGGTTCTTTTTTTCATTAGCTCATCAATATTATTACCAATAAAATTTTTAACGTCATTATGAATATAATTGAACCTTATGCAGCTGCCAATTACAACTGTGTCATATAAAGATAAATCAGGCTTTGTAACAGACAGATTGATAATTTCCGATTCGGGAAGTTTCTCACCTAACATTTTAGCGCATGTTTCTGTTGTTTTATTTTTACTTGCATATGCAATAAGAATACTCATTGTTTTCTCCTGTTAAAATTTTTATTTTTAGTTAAATAGTTTATTATATTATATCAAAAAAAATTAATATATTAAAATCATACTTTGACTACAAATAAAAGTCAAGGAGATTTTTATTTGTTAAAAAAATACTAAATAATTATTCATATTTATTAAAATTAATGAATTTTTACAAAAAGAATTTACAAAAAAATGTTGACAGTTTGAAAAAAATTGATTTATAATAGGTTATAAATTTAATTATTATAAATCAATTTTGGATGAAGAGTTCGGGAGAGACTTCGTATTTGAGGAGCCGAAGGAGCAAGTTGCAATAGTCTATTGCAATGAAACTTTCAGGCAAAAGGACCGTTCTTGGACAATACTCTGAAGAGCTATGATGACTTAGCACCGTAGGAGCAACAGCTGACGCTGGAATCTCTCAGGATAAGACAGAGGTAATGACAACCTGTTATTGCTTTTGTCTTTTTTTATATAAAAATGTATCATGTTTACATGACGGAATTTATGATACGGATAAAAGCATGAAAGTGTCTGATAAATAATATTTAAAATTAAATTATTATGAGGAGTGATATTGTTGAAGAAAACACCGTTATACGAAAAGCATGTTGAACTAAACGGCAAAATTATTGACTTTGGAGGATGGGCATTGCCTGTGGAGTACTCAGGAATAATTTTGGAACATGAGGCTGTGAGAAATAAAGCAGGTATATTTGATGTTTCACACATGGGAGAAGTAACTGTAGTTGGAGAAGACGCAGAAAAGTATGTTCAGAATGTCGTTACCAATGATATTTCGATTTTAGAAGATTATCAAATAGCTTATACTACTATGTGTTATCCCGACGGAGGTGTAGTGGATGATTTATTAGTATATAAATTCAACAGAAGAAAATATTTGCTGGTTATAAACGCTTCGAACATTGAAAAGGATTTTGAATGGTTTAAATCTCACACAATTGGAGATGTAATAGTAAAAAATGTATCTGATGATTATGCTCAGCTGGCACTTCAAGGTCCTATGGCAGAGTATTTATTGCAAAAGCTGACAGATAAAAATTTAAATGAAATAGAATTCTATCACTTTGCGGAAAATGTTATTATTAGTGGCATTAGTACATTGGTTTCTCGTACAGGATATACAGGTGAAGATGGATTTGAAATATATTTACCGTCTGAAGATGGTCCAAAACTTTGGGATATATTATTAGCTAATGGTAAGAATGATGGGTTGTTACCGGCGGGGTTAGGTGCAAGAGATACATTGAGATTTGAAGCTTGTTTGCCACTATATGGTCAAGAAATTGACAAAGATATCACACCTCTTGAAGCTGGACTCGGTTTTTGCGTTAAACTTTCAAAAGATGATTTTATAGGGAAAGAAGTATTAGTTAAACAAAAATCCGAAGGATTAAAAAGAAAATTAACAGCGTTTGAAATGACAGAGAGGGGAATACCAAGGAGCCATTATGAAGTATTTTCAGATGACAAAAAAATTGGTTATGTTACAACAGGAAGTTTTTCCCCTACATTAAAGAAAAATATAGGGCTTGCACTGGTTGATTCAAATTATGCAAAAGAAGGAACAGAAATAGAAATTGTAATTAGAAATAAATATATTAAAGCTAAAACGGTTAAAAAACCATTTTACAGTAAAAAATATAAAAAATAGATTAGGAGGATAATAAAATGAAAGTATTAAACGAATTAAAATATGCTGCATCACACGAATGGGTAAAGGTGAGTGGAAATAAGGCATATATAGGAATTAGTGATTACGCTCAGGAACATTTAGGGGAGGTAGTGTTTGTTGACTTACCAGATGTAGATGCAACGTTTAAAGCAGGAGATCAATTTGTTGTTCTAGAATCAGTAAAGGCTGTTTCGGATGTATATTCTCCAATATCGGGAAGGGTAGTAGAAGTAAATGAAGAGTTACTGGATAATCCGGGTTTGATAAATGAGTCTCCATATGAATCTTATCTGGTAGTTGTTGAGATGTCAGATGAAACAGAAGTCGAAAAACTCATGTCTTCTAGTGACTATGAAAAAATATGTGAATAAAAGGAGTAATTATGGCTAGGTATATTGGAAATACAAAAGCAGATAGAGAAGATATGCTTAGAGAAATTGGATTTGAGGACGTAGGTTCTTTGTTTGCTTCTATACCAGAATCTGTAAAGCTAAACAGACGTTTAAATATAAAAGAAGCACAACCGGAGATGGAGCTTGTAAAAAATATTAAATATTTATCCAATAAAAATGCTAACCTTGATGATTACACATGTTTTTTAGGTGCGGGAGCATATGATCACTATATACCGGCTGTTGTTGATCAAATAATTTCCAGACAGGAATTTTATACATCTTATACACCATATCAACCTGAAATCAGTCAAGGGACTCTACAAGTTATATTTGAATATCAAACCATGATATCCGAGCTCACAGGGCTTCCTGTGGCAAATGCATCAATGTATGATGGCGCTACTGCAATGACAGAGGCGGCAATTATGGCTTGTGAAGCTACAAGAAGAACTGAAATACTAGTTCTTAGGAGTGTTCATCCAGAAAGCCGTCAAGTTCTTAATACATATGCAAAGTATAGAAATATATCCATATGTGAAGTAAATTATAAAAACGGTCAATTGGATAAAGAAGATTTAGAAAAAAAAATCAGTTCAAATACTGCTGCTGTAATAGTTCAAAGTCCAAACTTTTTCGGTATTATTGAACATATTGAATCAATTAAAGATATAGTACATGACAACAAGAGTCTTCTGATTGTAAGCTGTGATCCAATATCACTTGCTTTGTTAAAAAGTCCGGGTGAGGTTGGTGCGGATATAGCAATAGGAGAGGGACAGTCTCTTGGAAATTCAATTAGTTTTGGTGGACCTTACCTAGGATTTATGGCAGTAACTGAAAAATTAATGCGTAAAATGCCAGGCAGAATAGTAGGTCAAACAATTGATAAAAATAACAACAGAGGCTTTGTTTTAACTTTGCAAACCAGAGAACAACATATTAGGAGAGAAAAAGCTACATCTAATATTTGTTCTAATCAGGCACTAAATGCTTTAAATGCAACAATATACCTGACGCTCTTAGGGAGAGAGGGACTTAAAGAGGTTGCAAATCTATGCTTGCAGAAATCACACTATGCATATGAAAAATTAATAAATACAGGTAAATTTAGTCCTGTTTTTACGACTCCGTTTTTCAAGGAATTTACTCTTGAAAGTAAAGAAGCTATTGATGTTATAAACAATAAGTTGTTAAATAATGAAATTATTGGTGGATATGATATTGAAAAGGCTTATCCTGAAATTAAAAATGGTTATCTAGTTGCAGTTACAGAAAAGCGTACAAAGAATGAAATTGATTTTATGGTAGGAAAGGTGGTTGAATAATATGCAAAAGGAAAAATCTCTAATATTTGAAATGAGTAAAAACGGACATAAAGCATATTCGCTGCCGGAATGTGATGTTCCTGTAATTGAAATAGATAATCTTATAGATAAAAAATTTCAAAGAAAAGAGACTTTAGAATTACCAGAAGTAAGTGAATTGGATGCGGTAAGGCATTTTACTCAGCTTTCACTCAGAAATCATGGTGTAGATTCAGGATTTTATCCACTTGGAAGCTGCACTATGAAGTATAATCCTAAGGTCAATGAATTAGTTGCGAGATTTGATGGGTTTACTAAAATACATCCATATCAACCGGCAAGAACTGTTCAGGGTGCATTGGAGTTAATGTATGAACTTGGTGAAATGCTTTCAGAAATTACAGGCATGGACCAAATTTCGTTGCAACCCGCGGCAGGGTCTCATGGTGAGCTGACAGGACTCATGATAATAAAATCATATCATATGAACAGAGGTGATACAAAAAGAAATAAAATTATAGTTCCGGATTCGGCTCATGGCACTAATCCAGCATCTGCATCAGTAGCGGGTTTTGATATAGTAGAAGTTAAATCAAATGAAAAGGGTTTAGTGGATATAGATTCATTAAAAAATGTAATGAGTGATGAAATAGCAGGATTTATGCTTACTAATCCTAATACTTTAGGTTTATTTGATGAAAATATATTAGAAATAACATCTATTGTCCATGAGGCAGGTGGATTAATGTATTATGATGGGGCCAATGCAAATGCCATTTTAGGTATATCAAGACCGGGGGATATGGGCTTTGACGTAGTACATCTGAATTTACACAAAACTTTTAGCACACCTCATGGCGGTGGCGGACCGGGTTCGGGACCTGTAGGGGTTAAAAAGCATCTGATACAATTTTTACCTGTACCTGTAATATCAAAAAAGGAAGATGAATATATACTTGACTATGATAGACCTATGTCCATAGGTAAAGTTAAATCTTTCTATGGAAACTTTGGAGTTTTAGTTAGGGCATATGCATATATTTTGAGCATGGGAGCTGATGGCTTGAAGGAAGTATCAGAGGGTGCTGTTCTAAATGCAAATTATATAGCTAATAAACTTAAGGATGATTATTTATTGCCTATAGATTCAACGTGTATGCACGAATGTGTATTTTCGGGTGATAAGCAAAAACTAAATGGCGTATCAACACTTGATATAGCAAAACGTCTGTTGGATTTTGGCTATCACCCACCAACTATATATTTCCCTCTAATAGTTTCAGAGGCTATGATGGTTGAACCAACTGAATGTGAAAGTAAAGAGACCTTAGATGAATTTATAAATGTGTTAAAACAGATTGCAGAAGAGGCTAAGAGTAATCCTGATATTGTAAAAACTGCGCCTCATACTACTGTTGTATCACGTCTGGATGAAGCTTTAGCTGCCAGGAAGCCAGTAGTTAGATACAATAAGTGACAGGAGGATGCTATGGATAGAGATTTAATAGTTATAGGTGGTGGCCCTGGTGGTTATGTGGCTGCAATTAGAGCCTCTCAACTTGGAAAGAAAGTAACTCTTGTAGAAGAGGATAAAATTGGGGGTACATGTCTAAACAGAGGTTGTATTCCCACAAAGGCACTGTATAAGAATGCTGAAGTAATAAATACATTAGGTCATGCAGATGATTTTGGAGTATCAATATCAGATTTTAGTATAAGCATGGATAAAATTCAAAATCGAAAAAACGATGTTGTAAATAAATTACGCTCAGGTATAGACCAGCTTTTAAAAGGTTACGGTGTAGAAATTATAAAGGGCAAGGCAAAATTGGCAGGAAATAAGAATGTGGAAATTAAAGATACAGATAACTTTACTAAAACTATTACAGCATCAAATATAATTATTTCTACCGGTTCACATTCAACTCCCATGAACATACCCGGAATTGATTTGAAGGGTGTTCTAAGTAGCGATGAAGTACTAAATATTGACAATATACCTAAGAGTATGGTAATTTTAGGTGGAGGAGTAGTAGGTGTGGAATTTGCCGGAATATTTGCTTCTTTCGGCACAGAAATAACTATAATTGAATTTTTGCCAAAACTGATGTATAGACTGGATGAAGAACTGTCTAAAAGACTTACAATGTATTTAAAGAAAAAACAAATTAAAGTAATAACCGGTGTGAGTGTAAAAGAAGTTCAATCATATGACAATGGGCTGAAGGTTATTACAGGAAATGATAAGGGTACAACAGAATATATATGTGATAATTTGCTTCTGGCAGCAGGAAGGTCAGCAAATGTAAGCGACCTTAATCTTGAATCAGAAAACATTGTTTATGATAAAAAAGGGATAAAAGTTAACGATAATTTTGAAACATCAGCTAAGGGAATATTTGCAGTTGGGGATGTTATAGGGGGACAGATGCTCGCTCATGTAGCATCAGAAGAAGGAAAAGTATGCGTTGAAAACATATTTGGATATAATAGTTATGTAAATTATAATGCAGTACCGTCATGTGTCTTCTCTTTTCCCGAAGTTGCGTCAGTCGGAATGACGGAAGAAGAAGCTAAAGATAAAAACATAAATTATATTGTTGGAAAATCAATGTTTGGGGCAAATGGGAAGGCTCTCACAATGAATGAAGGTGATGGTATAATTAAAGTTTTAGCAAGAGATGATAATCACAAAATTATAGGTGTACATATTATAGGTGCACATGCAAGTGATATTATACATGAAGGGGTACTATCAATACAAAATGAGCTTACAATTGAGCGTATAATTGAATCGACGCATGCGCATCCTACGCTATCGGAAACATTTTATGAAGCTTGTTGCTGCTGTGTAGGCGAAGCTATACATGCATTGCCAAGAAAAAAGTAATATAATGAATTGATATATGCTTTTGAGGGAGGATTCACCCTCCCTCACGATGTTGAAAATCTCCCTGTATGCTGCAAATTCGAAAGGAAGAATAAGATATGGAAAATATGAAGCTTAGACATGTAAAATCAAGGTCGTTCAACCCGTGGTACAACTTATCTCTGGAGGAGTACCTTCTGGAGAATATAAAAAAAGACGAAATTATTTTGTATTTGTGGCAGAACGAAAATACAGTTGTAATAGGACGAAATCAAAACGCGTGGAAGGAATGTGCTTGGCAGCAATTAGAAGAAGATGGCGGCAAGCTGGCCCGCAGATTGTCAGGCGGTGGTGCTGTTTATCATGACTTAGGTAATTTAAATTTTACCTTTATAATGAATAAAGAAGACTACAATTTGGAGAAACAGCATTCCGTAATAATAGATGCATTGAGTAAATTTAATGTTAAAGCAGATTTTTCAGGCAGAAATGATATGCTTATAGATGGTAAGAAATTTTCTGGGCATGCATACTATACAAACAATGATAAGTCATATCATCATGGAACATTAATGGTTAATTCTGATTTAGAAAAATTAGGATACTATTTAAAGCCATCTGAAAAGAAAATAAAATCGAAGGGCATAGATTCCGTGCGTTCACGTGTTACTAATATAGCAGATACAAATAGCGAAGTAACGATTGAAAAGCTAAAAGCGAGTATGGATGAAAGCTTTTGCAAGATTTATACAGGAGAATGCACTTATGAGATATATGAATTAGAAGTTGATCCATTGATTAAAATATATGATAAATATTCATCATGGGAGTGGCGTTTTGGACATAGTCCTAAGTTTGATATTTCATATTCAGAGAAATTTGCCTGGGGTGAATTTGAGTTACAGCTTTCATTGAAAAATGGTGAAATTGATGATTGTAAAATATATACAGATGTAATGGATGCTGAATTATTTAATGGGCTGGAAGAAAAATTAAAAGGTTGTTTATTGAAAAAGGATATGATAAAAAATATAATAGTAAATTTTTTGAAAGATGAAAATATAAAAAATGATTTATCGACATGGATTGATATTCTTGAAATGTAGCATTTCTAAGAATAATATTAAACAATACATTTTAACAATTTTTAAATAAGATAAGTTAAGCCTTCAATTTTTATTTATTTAGGAAAACATTTGGCTATTTACAAGATAAAGAAATGGTGCTAAAATTATATTTAAAGAATTAATGAATAAAATGCAAAAATATTTCTAAATGTATTTCTTAAAAAATAGAAATGAGGTTAATAATATGATATATCTATTAATTGTTGTTTTTGGTATGATTATTGTTATTGAGACTTTCATTATTTTTAAAGACAGTAGAAGAAATAGCAGTAATGGCATTAATGTCGAAACAGATAAGGAAATTAATAAGAAAAAGATTTTATCTGACAAATATTTAAAACTAATAAGTAAGTTTTCATTTTCGGTTGATGAGATATGTATGGAAATGAAGGAGATATCTTTAAAAGTTGAAGGTGTTATGTCAGAATCTGAAGAACAAACTTCAAATATGAATTCTATATCTAAAGTTGTAGAAGATATATACAGTAATGTTGAAACAAATCTCACGAGTTCAGAAGCATCCTCAAAAATATCAGAAAAGACTCACGAAGATATATATAACAAAATTGTTGAACTTAAAGATAACATTGATGAACTTTCAAGAGTTAGAAGCCTGCTGGATGATACAAGTAGCTCAATTGTAGATTTAGAAGCTAAAACCTTGGATGCAGAATCCTTAGTTGGAAGAATAAATAATATTTCACTGCAAACCAATTTGTTAGCTCTAAATGCATCTATTGAAGCAGCCAGAGCCGGTGAGTATGGAAAAGGTTTTTCTGTAATCGCTGATGAAATAAGAAAATTAGCTGTTGAAACCAGTGAAGTTACTAATGTTATATCTGAAATTATAAAAGAATTAAGAAGTTCTTTTATGAATACTAAAGATGGATTAATAGATGTTCTTGATAAAATTGAGGAACAAACAATAAGTATTGATAAGAGTATCAGTAGTTTTGAGAATGTTGAAAAAATTTCTAAAGAGCTGTATGATAAAACAAATAACATATCATTTAATTCCAAAAAGATAGTGGAACAGATATACAACCTCAAAGAATTCATTAACTCCATAACTCTATCTGTTGAATCAGTAACAAAATCAATTGGTGATGTAAATCAATCATTTTCAGAAGAAACTAAGTCAGTTGATAATTTAAACAGCAATATAAATAAATTTGAGGAAGTCAATTTTGAGTTTTTAAAATTAGTAAAAGATAAGAAACAAGATAAAAATATTACTGTGGCAACTGCTCCATATGAGCCATTCATTATTTATGACAGTAAAAAAGATGCTGTTTCAGGAATTGATATTGATTTAATTGATAAAATATATTCCGATGCGGGATATCAAGTAGAATATAAAATCGTACCGTGGGATACTTCGATTAATATGATTAAAAATGGTTTGGCAGATGTCATTCCGACAATAGCAATAAACGAAGAAAGAGAAGAGTTTTTAGATTTCAGTGTAAATTATAGAACTGAAAGCAGATATAACTTTTACACAAACAAAGAAAAGAACATTTATATTGAAAGCATAGGTGATTTAAGAAATAAACATGTAGGAGTGTTAACAGGATATGCATATTACGATGATTTTGATAAAAACACTACATTCCACAGGGACTTTAGTGTTAAAGAAGAAATAATGTTTAAAAAATTGTTGAAGGGTCAAATAGATGCAATAATTTTAAATTCTTATTCGGGAGATTACATTATCAAGAAATTGGGGCTTGGTGATAAAGTCAAGTTAGAAAACTATAAACATGTAGAAGCAGATACCTCAGAAACCAGATTAGGCTTTTGTAAAATTAAAAATAACAGGGAAGTTATAGACTTATTTAATAAAAAATATCTCGAGTTGAAAAATGATGGTACAATAGAGAGAATAACTAAAAAGTATCTGGCATGACAATGGAAACTTTATTTGACAAAAAACACTTTTCTTTATTATAATAAAAATTAAATATATAAAAAGTAGGTTTAACTGATTAAGCCTACTTTTTATTTTAAGTTAAATAATATACATTGGAATCCAGATAAATAAATTGTATAATGTATTTAACGAACACAATATTTAAAATATATTAAGAGGTTAATGTTAAAAATGAAAATACATAATATAAAAGGAAATACATATTATTTTGAAACAAAATCTGCATATATTCCATTTTATAAAATAAATGAAAAAGAAATAATTATGCTGGATTCAGGATTATATGATACAGACGAAAAAATTATAAAAGATATAATTTTACAATATAAATATATTGTCAGAGCGGTGATATGTACTCACGCACACATTGATCATGTCGGAAACAATTTTTGGCTTAAAGAAGAACATGGTGCAGAAATTTTAATGCCTGAATATGAAAGCATGATATGCAATTCAATGTATAATGCCAGAGCATATTATTTGCCATCTATTACTAAGCGAATGGAAAAAAGGTTTGAAACAAATATAAGCATAACAGACAGAAAAATATCTGCTGCAGATAAATTTGTTGAGGTATGTGAACAAAAATTTGAGATAGTACAGCTTCCTGGTCATACACATTATCATATAGGGATAATTACACCTGATAATGTTTTTTATATTGGAGATTCACTAATAGGAATGGATGAACTAAAAGATACTAAAATAGTTTTTGTTGATGATATAGCAGTAGATCTTGAAACAAAGGGAAATCTTAGAAAGATAAGCTGCTGTAAATATATTTTAGCACATAAAGGAATATATGATGATATTAATTATATCATTGATTGTAATATCGATTATTTAGAAAACAAGATGAAACTTATTATAGACATAATTAATAAACCTATGACAATGAGTGAAATTTTCCGAGAAATATTTAAAAAATTGAATATAAGTAAAAATGTGAGTACATATATTCTTGCAGAAAAAATGATTAGACCGTATATTTATTATTTAATTGATAGTGGTGTTATAAAGTTAGAAGTAAATGATTATTCTTTAAAATATAATTGCAGCAGACATAATGCAATAGAATGATATTATTCGAAATTTAAATAAGAAACTAAAAATTAATGAAAAATTGGTAATTATATTGCTTTTTAAGTGATATTAGGTTAATATAGTACAATACATGAGAATAAAATAGAATTCTGAAATAAGTTTAAATAATTTGCAATTATTATGCAGATTTTGGAATAAAGAAAAGAGAAAAATATAAAATATGAAATTTGAAAATTTAAAATTAATAGAACCAATCTTAAAGGCTCTGAAAGATGAAGGATATGTAAAACCATCTCCTATACAGGAGCAATCAATACCATCTGTTATTGAAGGCAGAGATTTAATTGGTTGTGCACAGACAGGAACCGGGAAAACTGCAGCATTTGCTATACCAATTATTCAGAAAATATATGAACAAAAAAACAGAGGTTCAAAAAGACAAATACAAGCGTTGATACTTACTCCAACCAGAGAACTTGCAATACAAATTAAAGACAGCTTTATGTCATATGGACGATATACGAATTTGAAATGTTGTGCAATATTTGGAGGAGTTTCTCAAAATCCACAGACAGAGGCTTTAAGAAGAGGAGTGGATGTTTTGATAGCTACTCCCGGCAGGCTGAATGATTTAATAAACCAAAGACAGGTTAACTTACAAAATGTAAAAATGTTTGTTCTTGATGAAGCGGATCGTATGCTTGATATGGGGTTTATACATGATGTTAAAAAGATAATTTCATGCATACCACAAGAAAGACAGACATTACTTTTTTCAGCAACAATGCCATCTGAAATTACAAAACTAATAAATACAATATTGATTAACCCGGTTAAAGTTGCAGTTACACCTGTATCATCAACGGTAGACATAATAAATCAATATGTTTACTTTGTAGATAAGGTAAATAAAAGAAATCTTTTGGTGCATCTTCTGAATAACTGTGATATAACATCTGCATTAGTTTTTACCAGAACAAAACATGAGGCAGACAAAGTGGTAAAAATCCTGGAGACAAGTAAAATAAAATCACGAGCTATTCATGGAGATAAATCTCAAAATAATAGACAAGCAGCTTTAAATAGTTTTAAAAAAGGTGAAATAAGAGTTCTTGTTGCAACGGATATAGCTGCCAGAGGAATAGATATTGATGAGTTATCACATGTAATAAACTATAATTTGCCTAACATGCCCGAAACATATGTTCATAGAATAGGTAGAACAGGCAGAGCAGGGCTGGGCGGAACAGCCGTTTCATTTTGTGAATACGAAGAAAAACCATTTTTGAAAGATATACAAAAGCTTATAAATAAAAATATTACGGTGGTAGAAGATAATCCGTACCCTATGATGATAAATTATGTTGTACCGAAATCTGAAAGGCCGCCGCGTAGACAAGCGGCTGCAAAAGCAGAAACTGATAAAAACAAGAATTCGAGAGATACGTCTAAAAAAAATTCATTTACGAATAAAAATAAGGGAAATAAAGACGGTTCAAAAAAACCATACTTCAGAAACAGCAGGAATGATTAAACTGTTATCGGTATAAAATATGTAATTGACACGGAGATTTTTTTTTGATAATCTCATTGTAATTAAAGTTTGTTTAAAAGGTAAATATTTATTTTTAAAGGAGAATAATATGATATTAATAGTTGATTTTGGCGCACAGTACAGTCAGCTTATTGCTAGAAGAGTAAGAGAAGCAAAGGTCTATTGTGAAATAATTCCATATACTTATTCAATAGAACAAATCAGAGAAAAAAATCCTAAAGGTATAATACTCTCAGGTGGACCGGCAAGCGTGTATGTTGAAAATGCTCCAAAGGTTTCAAATGAAATTTTTAATCTGGGAGTTCCTGTTCTAGGTATATGCTATGGAGGACAATTCATAGCGCAGGAATTTGGAGGAAAAGTTAAGAGAGCGGATTCGAGAGAATATGGCAGAGTAAAGCTTGAAATAAATGTAAATGACGGCTTATTTAAAGATATAGAACAAGATTCTCTTTGCTGGATGAGCCATACAGATTATATTGAAAAAGCACCGGAAAATTTTGAAATAACAGCTAAATCAGAAACATGTCCCGTATGCGCCATGAAAAATACTGAAAAGCAAATTTATGCATTACAATTTCATCCGGAAGTTGAACATACTGAAAAGGGTAGAGAAGTAATAAATAATTTTCTTTATAATGTATGTGGGTTAAAAGAAGATTGGGACATGGGAGATTTTTGTCAAGAATCAATTGAGAAAATTAAGGCGCAGGTAGGCGATAAAAAGGCATTATGTGCTATGTCCGGTGGCGTAGATTCGTCTGTTGCTGCTGTTATGGTACACAAAGCTATTGGTTCAAATTTAATATGTGTGTTTGTAGACCACGGTCTCCTTAGGAAAGATGAAGGCGATGAGGTTGAAAGAGTATTTAAAGATAAGTTCAATATGAATTTAATTCGTGTAAATGCCAGTGAACGGTTCCTAGGAAAATTAGCGGGTGTTACAGATCCGGAAACAAAAAGAAAAATAATAGGAAATGAATTTATTAGAGTTTTTGAGGAAGAAAAACAAAAATTAAAAGAAGAGTTTGGACATATAGATTATTTGGTTCAAGGAACTATATATCCTGACGTTATAGAAAGCGGGACTGCTACAGCAGAAGTAATAAAAAGCCACCACAATGTTGGAGGGCTTCCTGAAGATGTTGATTTTGAACTGTTGGAACCATTGAGACAACTATTCAAGGATGAGGTTAGACAAGTTGGAAGAGAACTTGGAATTCCTGAGGAAGTAGTTGAAAGACAACCATTCCCGGGACCGGGTCTAGCTATAAGAGTTCTGGGAGAAATCACAGAAGACAAGCTGAAAATAGTAAGAGATGCAGACTTTATATTCAGAGATGAAATAAAAAAGGCAGGACTTCAAAACAAAATATGGCAGTACTTTGCTTGCTTACCTAACATAAGAAGCGTAGGAGTTATGGGAGATGTAAGAACCTACTCACATACAGTAGCACTAAGAGCAGTAACAAGTTCAGACGGAATGACCTCAGACTGGGCAAGAATACCATATGATGTATTAGAGAAAGTAAGCAATAGAATAGTAAATGAAGTGGACAATGTAAATCGTATAGTGTACGACATTACATCTAAGCCACCTTCAACTATTGAGTGGGAATAGAAATTAAAAACCTTGAAAAGCTTGCAAATTGAGCTTTTCAAGGTTTATTTTTTTGTTCATAGTACATAAAACGTACACTTTTAAATTTTTTTGTTTTCATCTATGGAATTGTTAATTAATTCTTGGTTAAGTAACTGAAGCTTATCAGATACTTGACTTTGTTTATTTGGATATAAATGTGAATAAGTGTTTAATGTTGTTTCAATATTTTCATGACCAAGCCTTTCGGATATTAACAAAGGGGAAAACCCCATTTCTATCAGAAGTGATGCATGTGAATGCCCATATAGTATAATAATGACGAAACGGGAAAGCCGCATAAACAAAGGGTTTTCAGGGTTCGTCGTTATTCTTTTTCATTCTTTTTCCAAAGGAAAAGCTAACGTAAAAACCATGCGGAAAGACCGTTCGTTATGTTAGCGCCGAAATTATTTGGGAAAGGAAGGTATACTGTATGGCAACCGTAATAAGCATATCCAATCAAAAAGGCGGTGTCGGAAAGTCGGTCACAACTGCCAGTCTCGGGATCGGTCTTGCCCGTCAGGGCAAAAAGGTTCTAACAATTGATGTAGACCCGCAGGCATCACTTACCATCAGTCTGGGATTTCCAAAGCCGGACGAAATACCTGTCACACTGGCAACTATCATGAGCGGGATTATAGAGGAAAATCCCCTGCCTTTGACAGAGGGGATTATCCATCACGCGGAAGGTGTTGACCTTATGCCCGCCAGCATTGAGCTTTCCGGTGTGGAAATCTCTCTGGTAAACGCCATGAGCCGCGAAACTATTTTACGCCAATATATTGAAACGGTAAAGCCCTTTTATGACTATATTCTTTTGGACACATCTCCATCATTGGGAATGCTGACCGTCAATGCACTTGCAGCAGCGGATTCCGTACTGATTCCTGTTCAAGCCGAATATCTACCGGCAAAAGGTCTGGAGCTGCTTTTGAAAACTATCGCGCGGGTGCGCAGGCAAATCAATCCCCGTCTTGAAATCGGTGGTATCCTGCCTACCATGGTGGATGATCGGACGAATGATGCAAAGGAAATCTTGGAATCTCTGGACGAGGCTTACGGAAAACGAATCCATATGTTCAGTTATATTCCACGGTCGGTTCGTGCTTCCGAAATCAGCAGAAAAGGCAAAAGTATCTATGCCTATGACCCGCGCGGAAAAGTAGCGGCAGCATATGAAACCCTGACAAGGGAGGTGCTTTCCGTTGGCTAAAACAAAAGGCTCGCTGGCGCTTGCCAGCTATGATGATATTTTCTCCATAAATGAAATCACAGTACCTGCCAATAGCGAAGCAGTAATAGAACTTCCGCTTAACAGATTGCATCCCCCTGAATTTCATCCGTTTCAGGTGCGAAACGATGACGCCATGAAGAAAACTGCCGAGAGCGTTAAAAAATATGGCGTCATTGTCCCAGGTCTTGTACGCCCTCGTCCTAATGGTGATTATGAACTTATTGCGGGAAACCGGCGCAAACTTGCCAGTGAACTTTCTGGAAAAGAAACCATGCCGGTTATTGTACGCGAAATGGACGATGATGAAGCAGTCATCATAATGGTGGACACCAATCTGGAACAAAGGGAAAGTCTACTACCCAGCGAAAAGGCATGGGCATGTCGTATAAAGCTGGAGGCATTAAAGCACAGGGGCGTGGTGGTGGATGGGATCGACATCGGTACATTATCCGTAGCGGTTGTTTCTGAACAGGTTGGGGAAAGCAAAAGTCAAATTTATCGGATTATCCGGCTGACGGAGCTTGTGCCCGGACTGATTGATCTGGTGGATGCAAAGAAAATTGCTTTTAATCCCGCCGTGGAGCTGTCCTATCTAAGCCGTAAGGAGCAGTCGGGACTTCTGGACGCAATGGCGAAGTATGAAGCTACACCATCTCTACCGCAGGCGCAAAGGCTCAAAAAACTCAGTCAGTCAAAGGAATTAACCATTGAAAAGATTGATTCCATTCTGGCGGAAGAAAAAAAGGAACCGGTTAAGGTCACACTGACCGGAAGCCGTCTGAAACAATATTTTCCTCAGAGCTATACACCCAAACAGATGGAAAAGGTCATTATGGGGCTTTTGGAGAACTGGCACAGGAAACAGGCGGTAAGTTAAATTGAATAACAGACAAAGTAAAAAACGGGGCGTTCGTCGAGTAAAATGGCGAGCGCCCCGTTTTTTGCTTTGTCATCATAGCAACGACACGAAAGGAGAAATTTCAAATGAACAAAAAGAATGGCAACCCGCTTTATACCCCGAAACGGGAGCCTTTAGGATATAACGATAACCGCGTATACTGCACGGAACGGGGAGCCCTTTGTGAAGGCTGCCGCTATCCAAACCACGGATTTCTCTGCTGGTTCAGCGATGGCACCTGCCTGAAAACCGAAATGAACCGTATTATAAGGAAGGAGTCACCGCCATGCCGTGGGTGACAGAGGAACAGATTGCACGGGCAAAGCAGGTGGATATTCTGGATTATCTGCTTGCAAATGAACCCAACAATCTTAAAAAGAGCGGCAACGAATATCGCTTACGCGATCACGACAGTCTGACTGTATCTAATGGCAAATGGCACTGGCACAGCCGGGGTTTTGGAGGTACGACGGCGCTGAATTATCTCGTCAAGGTGCGTGGAATGGAGTTTACCGAAGCGGTTCAGGTATTGGCCTATGACGCTCGCGCCGGGCCGCCTCTCTCTATTCCTGCCAGTCCGGCGAAGCCACCACCGCCAAAAAAAACCAACTCTTTTTCTCTGCCTGCAAAAAACGTCAACAATGACCGTGTTATGGCTTACCTGTTAGGTCGAGGTATCGACCGGGATATTCTGAAATACTGCGTGGAATTCGGTATGCTGTATGAAGGGCGCAAATACCACAACTGTGTATTTGTCGGGCAAAGTGATGATAAAAGAAGCAAAATACGGTTTGCCTGTGTGCGCGCAACGAATGGCGGCTTCCGGCAGGATATTGAGGGCAGCGACAAGCGATTTGGATTCCTGCTCCCTGCCAGCACACCGTCCGGTGAAATCGTTATGGTTGCAGAGGCTCCCATTGACGCCTTATCTTTGGCTACGCTGCAAAAGAGAAAGGATGTCGGTTGGGAAAGCCGTTACTATCTTTCATTAGGCGGTGTGTCCCCGCTGGCGCTGCTGCACCTGTTGCAGAACTGTCCGCAGATAAACCATATCGTATTGGGACTGGATAATGACAAAGCCGGTCTGGAAGCCATTGAACAAATCAAGATAGCGGTCTATGAGAATAAAATTCTCCGTGACCGGACGCTTTGCATCACCATTTCCCCTCCGCCTGTGGGTAAGGACTACAACGACACGCTGCTGGCGGTAATCAAGGAACAAAAGGAACAGGAACAAAGAAGCCGTCCAAACCGGGCGGCGCTTTCTATTTAATAAGGAAAGGAGCGCAGAAAAATGGATAACAAACTGCAAGTATTTGAGAATGAAGAATTCGGCAAGGTTCGGGTTCTGGAAATTGACGGTCAGCCGTGGTTTGTGGGTAAGGATGTGGCGTACGCCTTGGGGTATGAGCGGGCAACAAAAGCGATTCAAGACCATGTTGATGAGGAAGATAAAGATGGAATCCCAATTCAGGACTCCATCGGCAGGCAGCAAAACACGCCAGTAATCAACGAATCAGGTCTGTACAGCCTTATCCTCTCCAGTAAACTTCCCAAAGCCAAAAAATTCAAACGCTGGGTGACAAGTGAGGTTCTTCCCTCCATCCGCAGGCACGGTGCCTATATCACCGAAGAAACTCTTGCAAAAATGCTCCAGAGCTCCGAGTTCACCTCTGATCTGCTGGACAGACTTCTTGCGGAACGGGAGGAAAATGCCGTTTTAAGAGAGCATATCGAAAACTTATGCCAAAGGCGCGGTATTATGATCTCATTCTGCAAAGCAGGAATGCCGTGCAGGTCAGCATCATTGCCAAGGATTACGGCATGACGGCAGTATCCTTTAACCATCTTCTCCATGAGCTGGGCATCCAGTTCAAACTTGGCAGCACATGGCTTTTATACCAGGAGCTTGCCGGAAAGGGATATACCTGTTCCAGAACCTATCATATCAATGAGGAAAGGAGCATCATGCACACCTACTGGACACAGGCGGGACGCCTGTTTCTGTACAAAACCCTGAAAGAAAACGGCCTTATTCCACTCATAGAGGATTTGGATGCTGCCGGTCTGTAGCGCCGCCCTGACAACAAGGGTGGCTATTTTTTTCAGCCACTTTACAGAATGCAAAATTTATGAGGAAAGGAGTTTGAGAAATGCAGGAACAAGTCAACGAAAAAACCGTGGCGCTGACGGTGAGAGGTGCAAAACTGACCGGCAGGCTGCTTGCCAAAGCTATGAGAGCCGCGCTGCTTAAAATGAAGCAGGCCAGAGACGCACCCCCTCGCGGCAAGCAGACGTTCAAACAGCTTGCCCAGCAAAATGCGGGGCTTTCCAATATTGAGATCACCAACCAGAACATCAAAAGTTTTGAACCCTATGCCCGGAAATATGGCATTGACTTTGCGCTGAAAAAGGACGCTTCTGTAACACCCCCGAAATGGATGGTGTTCTTCAAGGGGCGTGACGCAGATGCCATGACTGTCGCTTTTTCGGAATTCAGTGCCAAGATGCTGAAACGAAGCGCCGCCAAGCCTTCCGTTCTAGCACAGCTTAACCGGTTCAAGGAGCTTGTCAAGAACACAGTGATCGACCGTGTAAAAAACAAAGACCGGGGAGGGCCGGAGCGATGAATACAGACAATCTAAAAAAATATGTCCTCCCCAATCTGCCCTATCTGCCTGTGTTCTGGTTCGCGGATAAGCTGGGGCAAGCCTGGCGGTTGGTTCCAGATACCAATATCATAGACCAGCTGATTGGCAGCATCAGTATACTGGATTCGCTGATGGCAAAGCCGCTGCCCTCCTTTTATCCTCATGACCTGTTGGCAGGTGCTGCGGGTACCGCTGCCATTTATGCCACGGTGTATTTCAAAAAGAAAAATGCCAAAAAGTGGAGAAAGGACAGGGAATATGGCTCCGCCCGCTGGGGAACTGCCGAGGATATCAAGCCCTACATGGATGAAAAGCCGGAACAAAACGTTATTTTAACGGCTACCGAGGGATTGACGATGAACAGCCGACCGAAAAAGCCCAAGTATGCAAGAAATAAAAATGTACTGATTGTGGGCGGTTCCGGTTCCGGCAAGACCCGTTTCTGGCTGAAGCCGAATCTGATGCAGCTGCACAGCTCCTACGTCATTACCGACCCAAAAGGAACCCTCATTCTGGAGTGTGGAAAACTCCTGCAACGTAGTAGCTACCGCATCAAAATTCTGAATACCATTGACTTTAAAAAGTCCATGCACTACAACCCCTTTGCCTATATCCGTTCGGAAAAGGACATTTTGAAGCTGGTAACGGCTCTGATTGCCAACACCAAGGGAGAAGGCAAATCCGGGGATGATTTTTGGGTGAAGGCAGAAACCTTGCTGTACTGTGCACTGATCGGTTACATCCACTATGAAGCTCCCGACGAGGAACGCAACCTCAATACGCTGGTGGAAATGATCAACGCCATGGAAGTAAGGGAGGATGACGAATCATTTAAAAATGCTGTGGATTTCATCTTTGATGCACTGGAGGAACGGGAACCCCAGCACTTTGCCGTAAGGCAATACCGGAAATATAAGCTGGCGGCAGGTAAGACAGCAAAATCCATCCTCATCTCCTGTGGAGCCAGATTAGCTCCCTTTGACATTAAGGAAATGCGGGAGCTGGTTGCCTATGATGAAATGGAGCTGGATACCCTGGGCGACCGCAAGACTGCGCTGTTTGTTATCATTTCCGACACCGATGACAGCTTTTCCTTTGTAGCGGCGCTCATGTACAGCCAGATGTTCAACCTTTTATGCGATAAGGCGGACAACGAATACGGCGGACGCTTGCCGGTGCATGTGCGCTGCCTTTTGGACGAATTTGCCAACATCGGCCAGATTCCCAAATTTGAAAAGCTCATTGCTACTATCCGAAGCCGGGAGATTTCAGCCTGTGTGATTTTGCAGGCGCAGAGCCAGCTGAAAGCCATTTATAAGGACAACGCCGAAACCATTATCGGCAACATGGATACTAGGATATTCCTCGGCGGTTCGGAAAAAACCACTTTGAAGGATCTCACCGAAACCCTTGGAAAGGAAACCATCCACATGCTCAATAACAGCATTACCAAGGGAAACTCCCCCTCCTACGGCCAGAATTATCAGAAGCTGGGCCGGGAGCTGATGGCGCTGGATGAGTTGTCCGTGATGGACGGCTCCAAATGTATCCTGCAATTACGCGGTGTCCGACCATTTTTCTCGGAGAAATTTGACATCACACAGCACAAGAACTATAAATATTTGTCCGATGCCAATCCCAAAAACACCTTTTCCATCGAACGGTTTCTCTCTACCCGTCTCAAGGTAAATCCCGATGAAGAATACGCGGTTTACGAATTTGAGCCAGAAAAATAGACCGAAGCCGCAGTATAGCCCTCTCTGTTCCGTGATCTTCACGATGCAGAGAGGGTTTTTTTGTTTCCCCGCCTGTGAGGACTTTCCCGCAGGCTGTCCCTTTGTCCAGTCGGAGCCTGTGGCTCCGTTTTATATCACTCATCAACTTTAATAAAACCAAAATGAAGGAGGAACACAACCTATGGAATTTTTTACAGAAGCAATCAATGTTTTAAAAGTCCTTGTTATCGCCCTTGGTGCAGGTCTTGCTGTGTGGGGCGTCATCAATCTTTTAGAGGGGTATGGCAACGATAATCCGGGCGCAAAAAGCCAGGGCATGAAGCAGCTCATGGCGGGCGGTGGCGTGGTGCTCATCGGCATTAAGCTCATCCCCCTGCTGTCCGGCCTGTTTAGTTAAGGAGCCCGCCTATGAATAGCCTCTTTGACAAACTTACCGAATGGATTAAGGAGGCATTAATCGGCGGCATCACCGGTAATTTTCAGGGTATGTTCACCGAAGTGAACACCCGAGTCGGTGAAATTGCAAGCCAGGTGGGGCAAACGCCGGAGGGCTGGAACTCTGGTGTTTTCTCCATGATTAAGTCTCTTTCGGACACCGTAATTCTCCCTATTGCTGGGATGATATTGACCTTCGTGCTGTGCTATGAGCTGATCCAGCTCATTATCGAAAAGAACAACATGCACGACTTTGACACCTGGATTTTCTTCAAGTGGATTTTCAAGACCTTTGTGGCGACCTATATCCTCACCCATACCTTTGATATTGTCATGGGTATATTCGATCTGTCCCAGCGCGCAGTGAACGGCAGCGCCGGAATCATATCCGGTAGCTTAAACATCAATCTTGCCATGGCCAGCCTGCAAACCCAGCTGGAAGCCATGGAATGGTACACGCTGATGGGGCTGTATATGGAATCTGCCATCCTCAGCCTGTGCATGAAAGCCCTTTCTATCTGCATCTTCCTGATTGTCTACGGGCGTATGCTGGAAATCTATCTCACCACTTCGGTAGCGGCTATACCGTTTGCCACTATGGTGAACCGGGAATGGGGCAGCATGGGACAGAACTATTTAAAATCCCTGTTCGCCGTTGCCTTCCAGGGCTTTCTCATTATGGTCTGCATTGCAATTTACGCAGTGCTGTTAAACAGCGCGGTATTCGCAGACAACATACACACGGCCATTTGGGGCGTTGTGGGCTATACCGTGTTATTGTGCTTCTCTATGTTTAAGACAGGGAGCCTCGCAAAGTCCATTTTCGGCGCGCACTAAGGAAGGGTTTCCGCTAATTGATTTGAAACAACCGCTTATAGATAGGTTAGAACGAAACCTGTCGGATTATCCTCCGATGAATGCGGAAAAGCACAGAATCTATATAGAAAGGAAGATACCATTATGAACGATACTATAGCCAATACCGTGCCGGAAGGCACCGGTACTATGGAACCAATCAAGCTGGATGTAAGTGTCCGGCCCATTACCCCCAAGAACAACCTGCTGGCCTTTGCCAGCGTGAAAATTGCTGACTGCTTTGTGGTGGACAACATCAAAATTGTGGCAGGAGAAAAAGGGCTGTTTGTAAACATGCCCAGCGCCCAGGACAGTAAGGGCAAATTCCACGATGTTGCCTACCCAATCACTGCCGACTTCCGCCAACAGTTGCAAACTGCCATTCTGGACAGCTATGCCGCCGCTGTAGAAAAGGTGCAGGACATCGGTGCGGCACAGCGGGAATTTACTGAAAAGCCCTCCATCAAGGATCAGCTGAAAGATGGTGCAAAAGCTTGTGCAGAGCGCGCAGCCACCGCTCCCAAAACACCCGACGTGTCCAAAAAGGAACCGTCTATTTAGGATGGAGGTAAAACCATGCCATTTGTACCCGTACCCAAAGACCTTAACAAGGTTAAAACCAAAGTTGCGCTAAACCTTACCAAGCGCCAGCTCATCTGTTTCGGTACGGCTGGTGCTATCGGCGTTCCGGCCTATCTCTTCACCCGCGGGACGCTGGGCAGCGAAGGTGCGATGCTTTTGATGATCGGGCTGATGCTGCCGCTGTTTTTTGTTGCCATGTACGAAAAGGACGGACAGCCCGCCGAAAAAATACTGCGCAACATTCTCCGCACCCGGCTCTGGCAGGGCAGGCGTCCCTATGTAACCAATAACCTGTATGAAATCATTGAAAAGGAGGGAAAAGCCTTTGCAAACCAAGAACAGACAGCAGACACAGCAAAAAAAGCATCCGCCGGGCAGCGTCCGTCAAACCAAAAACAAAAAAGCCACGCAAGGAAAAAAGCCCATACAAAAGCCGTCCGGTAACACGGGCGGCTTTGCTGCTTCCGTAAAGACGAAGATGTTTGGACGTGCCGATGCACCGCAGACCGCCCAGCAGTCCATCCCCTATAAGGAAATGTACCGGGACGGCATCTGCCGTGTTACCGGCCGGCTGTATACCAAGACCATTGTCTTTCAGGACATCACCTACCAGCTGGCACAAAACGAGGATAAAACACAGATTTTTGAGAACTACTGCGATTTCCTTAACTATTTCGATTCCTCAGTCAGCGTTCAGCTTTCCTTTATCAACCAATACGGAAACCTGAAAGAGTTTCAGCAGTCCATCGACATTCCCGAACAGCCGGATGAATACAATTCCATCCGACGCGAGTATGCCGATATGCTGAAAAACCAGCTTTCCAAAGGCAATAACGGGCTGGTCAAGACCAAATATATCACCTTCGGAATTGAAGCGGATTCCCTCAAGGCTGCCAGACCCCGCATGGAACGGGTGGAGACTGACATTCTTGCTAATTTTAAAACCATGGGCGTCAAAGCACGAGCCCTGAATGGACTGGAGCGGCTGGAGGTTCTTCACGGAGGCTTACACCCGGGCGGTCAGGAGAAACTGCAATTTTCGTGGGAGGATATCCCGAAAACCGGACTTTCCACCAAGGACTACATCGCCCCCACCAGCTTTGACTTCCGTGATGGCAAGACCTTCCGTATGGAAGAACATTATGGGGCCGTGAGCTTTCTACAAATTCTCGCCCCGGAGCTTACCGACCGGATGCTGGCGGATTTTCTGGATTTAGATACGACTGTTACCGTAAATCTGCACATCCGCAGCATCGACCAGGCGGAAGCCATCAAAACCGTCAAGCGCAAGCTGTCCGACCTGGATAAGATGAAAATTGAGGAACAGAAAAAAGCCGTAAGAAGCGGCTACGATATGGACATCATCCCCAGCGATCTTGCTACCTATGGCAATGAAGCCAAAACGCTGTTGGAGGATTTGCAGAGCCGCAACGAGCGTATGTTCCTCGTTACGGTTCTTGTTCTTAATACGGCAAAAAAGAAACAGCAGCTGGAAAACGACATCTTTCAGGCGGCGGGTGTAGCGCAGAAATACAACTGTGCCTTAAAACGACTTGACTATCAACAGGAACTGGGCTTTATGAGCAGCCTGCCGTTAGGATTGAACCAGATTGAGATCAAGCGCGGACTTACCACCTCATCGGTTGCGATTTTTGTACCCTTTACCACCCAGGAACTGCTCCAGAGTGGCGAAGTTTCCTATTATGGTTTAAACGCCCTCTCCAACAACATGATTTTAGCCAGCCGCAAACGTCTAAAAAACCCCAACGGCTTGTTTTTAGGTACTCCTGGCTGCTTAACCGGCGACACCAAAATCCGGCTTGCCGACGGAGGAACCGTGACCCTTGCAGAGCTTTACCAGCACGGCGGTGATATAGAAGTCCAATGCTACAACGACGTGACTGGGAAAATCATAACCGCTACAGGAACAGACCCCCGAATATCCGGCACAGTCATGGAGCTTGTCAAAATCACATTGGCAAGCGGCGATACAGTTCAATGCACGGGCGGTCATTTAATACTTGATGGCATAGGCCAGTACGTCCATGCGGAAGATTTACAGCCTGGCAACATTTTAAGCGGAGGCCACATTGTTGATAACGTGGAGGCGCTGACACTGACCGAGCCGGTTGACGTTTACGACCTGACAGTTGACCGATATCTTAACTTTATTTTGGATAACGGCCTTATTGTCCACAACAGCGGTAAATCCTTTGCCGCCAAGCGTGAAATCGTCAACGTGTTTCTTACAACAAAGGACGATATCATCATATCAGACCCAGAAGCAGAGTATTTTCCCCTTGTCAACCGGTTGGGCGGGCAGGTAATCAAGCTGTCGCCGGTATCGGCGCAGCATATCAATCCCATGGATATTAACCCGGACTACAGCGACGATGAAGACCCACTGACACTCAAAAGCGATTTTATCCTCAGCCTGTGTGAGCTGATCGTTGGCGGTAAGGAGGGCTTGCAGCCGGTAGAAAAAACCATCATCGACCGGTGTGTCCGTTTGGTCTACCGGGAGTATCTCGCCAATCCATCCCCAGAGAAAATGCCCATATTGCAGGATTTGTACGACCTGCTCCGTAAACAGTCCGAGCCGGAAGCCCAGCACCTTGCCACGGCTCTGGAAATCTACGTCACCGGCTCCCTTAATGTATTTAACCACCGTACCAACGTGGACATCACAAACCGTTTGGTGTGCTATGACATCAAGGAGCTGGGCAAGCAGCTGAAAAAGCTGGGAATGCTCATTTTGCAGGATCAGGTATGGGGCAGGGTGACAGCGAACCGAGCTGCCCACCGTACCACCTGGTTCTATCAGGATGAGTTCCATCTGCTTTTAAAGGAAGAACAGACTGCCGCCTATTCCGTGGAAATCTGGAAAAGATTCAGAAAATGGGGAGGCATTCCGACCGCCCTGACGCAGAACATCAAGGATTTACTGGCTTCCCGTGAAATCGAAAACATCTTTGAAAACTCCGACTTCATCTATATGCTCAACCAGGCAGGCGGTGACCGACAAATTCTTGCAAAGCAGCTGGGCATTTCCAGCCACCAGCTGTCTTATATAACCCATTCGGGAGCCGGCGAAGGCCTGCTGTTTTACGGCAATACCATCATTCCCTTTATTGACCGGTTCCCGAAAGACACGGAGCTGTACCGCATCATGACCACAAAGCCAGATGAGGTAAAAAGTGTATGAGTGCATCCATCCGTAACAGGAACGAAACAGGAGGTGTTTTAATCTATGAGTGATACAACAACCCAAAGCGCACCGCTTTTGGAAAATGAGCATGTAAAAGAACTGTTCGCCATCTTGAAGGAAAACAGCGTAAGCTCCAAGGATTTACTGGATGTCATCGGCTATGTGGGTGTGATGGAGCGTCAGCTGGATGCCGCCGTAGGCGAACTCTCAGCTATGCGCCAGGAGCTTGCCGATATGCGGGAAGAGCAGGATCACCCGGTAAGAACCACCCTGCAAAAGGCAATCCAGGCACTGGAAAACAAGATTGCAGAAACAAAGGAACGGCTGGAGGCTGTTAAGGCAGATATTATCGAAGGCTGTAAAAATGCTGTTTCCGCCTTTAAAGAAAAAGCATTGCAGCACTGGACGGCCTTGCGTCCTTCTTTCACATCCGAAAGGGACTGGAATCGGTACGGGAAAGCATGGTTCAAAGTATCGGTTATGATGAGCAGTCCATGAAAAAAATTGCAGCCGTCAGTACCGAGTACCACGAAGTCGGTAAGCATGTGAAAAATGTGGGAAGGGCAATGACAGGAAAGGAACTGATTCAGGAAGCAAAGCCCGTGGGCAGGCTGGCAGACATGATGATGGCTCCCTTCCAGTTGGATCGGACTGTTTCTTCTGCGGTCAAGCATCAGGTGGAAAAAGCGATTAAAAGCCTTGAAAATCTGGAACAGCGCGCTGTCCGACAACAAGAAGCAAAAACAGCCGGGAAAAGTGAGAAAAAGCCGTCCATACTAAAAAATCTGCAAAACTTCAAGGAACAGGCGGCACAGACGGCACAGAATACACCTGCGCCCCAGCGGAAAAAATCCGAGGTCAGTCTGTAAAGCTGCATCAGGGCTGCCTGCCGCCCGGTGCCTTGTAACGGAGGTGAGAAAATAAATTGTCACGTAAAGACAGATTTCAGGCAAAAGATAAGATTACCCACAAAATGACACGTGACGGGCTGGTGGAGGTCAATGCCGTTACCGGTGAAGAAACCCATATCAGCAAACGCGAGCAGGATTTTAGTTTACAAAAGGGCACTGCACCACGGCAGGAAGCACTAGCCCATGAGCCACCCAAGCCGGGCAATGCGCGCCACCGTCCACCCTCTCTGCTAAAAAACGAGGAACAGACCAAACCTGCGGAACTGGTATCCGACCCAAAACAGCCGACAGACAAGGGAAAACAGCCGGAGTTCAGCCAGCCGAAAGCGGCTCCCCAAAAGCCAGTTGGTACTTCTTCCTCTCATGAGCGGCTGCAATTTAACACAGAACAGACCACTCCGACCGACAAGGCCTTACCACAGACAGGAACGGCATATTACCAGAGGTTTACCAAGGATGTGACCCGTTCTCCTGATGGACAGCCATCACCTCAAACAGATAGCTCCGGAGTAAAGGCTGATAACCCTCTATTACCCCTAACCCCACAGGAGGTCTTGTTCTCGCGTAAGACAGCTCCGGCAGGTAAAGTCTCCGGCAGCGCTCCCAAATCCGACCGGCTCCGGTTTTCTCTGGACGAACAGGCCACTTACGGTAAAAAATTTACCAGGGCACAGCGAAAAGCCGAAAAGACCGACGAAAAACTGGAGAAGGCGCACAGTAGGCTCCCGGAAAGGAAAAAACTCAAGGCAGAAGGCATTTTTGATGAAAAGCAAAAGAAACAGGGACAAAAAATCCGTTTTGAATTGGAGGCCAAATCCCGGCAGTCCCACTTAAAAGGAGCGCTTCTGCTTCGTCCCGTGAAAGCCGGTGCAAATCTTTCCATGGGCTATACTCATAATAAGCTGTTTCAAATCGAGCAGGAAAATGTGGGCACGGAAGCCGCCCATAAAGGCGAATTACTTGCCGAGGGCGGACTACGCAGCGCCTACCGTTTGCACAAAACCGCGCCTTACCGCCGCGTGGCAAAGCTGGAAAGGCTTTCAGCCAGGAACAATGTCCGGCTTGCTTATCAGAAGCTGCTGCATGAAAATCCCCAGCTTAGAAGCAACCTGCTGTCCCGGTTTATCCAGAAGCAGAAAATCAAGCGTCAGTACGCAAAAGCGGCGCGGGAATCCAAGCAAGTAGCAGGTCTTATGAAACAGGCCGGCGCAGCAGGCGGAAAACTTTTTAAACTTGCGGCGGGCTTTGTGCGCAGTCACCCGATGGTGATCGGTGTGGCTGCACTGCTGCTTTTGGCGGTGTTTTCATTCTCGGCGATCCTTACCTCCTGCGCCAACATGGCCATGGGCGGGCTTTCGTCCACCCTGCTGTCCAGCTATACCGCCGAGGACAAGGATATCGACGATGCGGAGCTTATCTATACGGAGTGGGAAACCGGTCTGCAAATGCAGATTCAAAATGCTGAAACCAACCACCCCGGCTATGATGAGTATCGGTACAAGGCAGACGATATCAGCCACAATCCCTTTGAGCTGCTTGCCTATCTCTCCGCAAAATACCAGGACTTTACCTTTGCCGCCGTAAAAACAGAACTTCAGCGGATTTTCAACGAACAGTACCGGCTTACCTTTGTAGCCGAAACCGAAATCCGTTACCGCAACGAAAGCCGCACTGACCCGGAAACCGGAGAAAGCTACGATGTAGAGGTTCCTTATGAGTGGCATATCCTTAATGTAAACCTTACCTCAAAATCCTTCACCGAGGTGGTTACGCTCGGTCTTTCCGCCGACGAGCGGGAAATGTACAGTCTGTACATGCAGACAAAAGGCAACCGGCAGTATATCGCCAGTCCCTTTAACTTTGACTGGATACCCTATGTCACCGAGTATTACGGCTGGCGAATCCACCCGGTCACAGGCGAAAAGGATTACCACAAGGGTATTGACATCGGCGTTCCCGCAGGCACGGACATTTTAGCAGGACAGGACGGTAAGATCATTCAGGCGGCTTATGATGCGGACGGCTACGGTTACTACATCGTAATTGAAGGAAAGGGCGGTCTGGTGTCCAAGTATGCCCACTGTGACCAGCTGTTGGCAAGCGTCGGTCAGCAGGTGAAAAAGGGTGACGTGATTGCCAAATCCGGCAACACAGGCCGCTCCACGGGGCCGCACCTGCATCTGGAGGTGCTGAAAAACGGGTCTTATCTCAATCCGCTGTTCTTTGCCGAAAGCCCGGACAGCGGCACCGGAAGTTATGATGAAGTGGATATCCCGGACTATTCCGGAGAGCCCATGGGTAACGGCAGCTTTGCCGCCTTACTGGAGGAAGCTAAAAATCACTTGGGAAAGCCCTATATGTTTGGCGCATCCGGCCCGGATACCTTTGACTGTTCCGGCTTTGTGAGCTATGTCCTGAATCACTCAGGAACGGCAAATGTCGGGCGTACTACCGCTCAGGGACTGTATAACCTGTGTACGCCGGTATCTTCTGAAAATGCCAAGCCCGGCGACCTTATTTTCTTTACCGGTACTTACTCAACACCAAATGCTTGCAGCCATGTCGGAATCTACATCGGAAACGGAAGGATGATACATGCCGGAAATCCGGTACAATACGCCAGCATCAATACGTCGTACTGGCAGGAGCATTTTTACGCGTTTGCGCGATTGCCATAGCGATAAACCATAAGGAGGAATGATCGCATATGAATCCTAGAATTCAAAAAGTTACGGAAGAAATTGAAAAGACAAAAACAAAAATTGCGGAAATTCAGGCTCGTTTACGGGAACTGGAACGGCAGAAAACCGAGCTGGAAAATGCTGAAATCGTCGCTATCTTCCGCAAAGAAAAAATGACGGAGGACGAGTTTGCGCGGTTTGTCAGTGCCATGAGCGTAAAGGACACACCCGTGCCCGTCCTTCCCAACCACAAGGAGGCAACCCATGAGGAATAAAACACTTACCATTGTAGCGCTCGCCCTTTTTATGAGCGCATTTTTACTGCACACCACGGCATATGCGTCCGGTTCTGACGATACCATGGCTCCTACGCTTACGGCCAGGCTTTCCGGTGAAACCCTCCATATCGAAGCAAAAGACGAGAATTCAGGAGTGGAGTCGGTATATATTGACGGGCATAAGGTCAGTTATCCGACAAAGGGTACACTGGATGCCGCTCTTTGGGACTATGCCGGAACTGGACAGTATGTTTCGGTCTATGCCGTGGACTTTGCGGGAAACCATTCCGGAACCGTGCAGATGGCAAACCCTTATTACAAGGCTGCGTCAGCTGCCACCGATACATCGGGACCGTCCACAACAAAAACTTCCGAATCCGCAATTCCGACGCAGACCAATGCCTTTACACCGGAGGGTACAGGAACGACGGTGGATAATGCCACGGACAGCGACGGCAAAGAGTTTTTTACCATAACGACCCCCGATGAAAATGTCTTTTACCTTATTATTGACCGCCAGCGGGAAGATGGAAACGTATATTTCTTAAATGCCGTTACCGAGGATGACCTGAGTTCCCTTGCCAAAAAAGGAACAGGAACAACCAGCGGAGAAAGCGCCGTACCTACGCCGCAGGTCACTTCCCAAGGAGAAACCACTACAGAACCGGATGCAGAATCGGAAAAACAGCCGGAAAAAGGCAGTGACAGCACAATGATTTTCGTTCTGCTGGCGGTAGTTGTAGCAGGCGGTGCAGGCTATTACTTCAAAATATACAAACCAAAGCATCAGGCAGTGGATACGGAGGACGAGGATTTTGACGAAGAAGACTCCGTCTATGAGGAAGAAACCACGCCCCTTCCCGGACAAACAGAAGATACGGATGATTTTCTCTCACCGGAGGATGATTTCGGAGAATTTGCGGACGATCCGGAAGAGGATGAGAACAAGGAATAATACCGGAACCATAGAAAATCCCGTCGTTGGCTATCAGCTGGCGGCGGGATTTTTTTAACGCTGATACTCAGAAAGAAACGGAGGGATACCATTTTGAAATTAATTATCTCGGAAAAAAGCAGTGTCGGCCAGTCCATCGCTTCCGTCCTTGGCGCATCGGAGCGCAAAGACGGTTATCTGGCGGGCGGCGACTGCCTTATCTCCTGGTGTGCAGGACATCTGGTGGAGCTTGCGCAGGCAGAGGCTTATGACGAAAAGTACGGCAAATGGCGCTATGAGGATCTGCCTATTTTGCCGGAGCATTGGAAATATGCCGTGTCCCGTGAAAAGGCAAAGCAGATGAACGTCCTGCGGGAGCTGATGAAGCGCCCGGAGGTGGACTGTATCATCAATGCCTGCGATGCCGGACGTGAGGGCGAACTGATCTTCCGGCTGGTGTATGAATACTGCGGTTGTAAAAAGCCGATACAAAGACTCTGGATATCCTCCATGGAGGAAAGCTCCATTACCGAGGGCTTTCGCAGTCTGCGCCCTGGCACAGATTATGACAGACTTTACCGTGCCGCCTTGTGCCGCTCACAGGCGGATTGGCTGGTAGGTATCAACGCAACAAGGTTATTTTCGGTGATTTACCGGCAGACACTCAATGTGGGTCGTGTCATGACGCCGACACTTGCCCTGCTCGTACAGAGGGAACAAGACATTGCCGCTTTTATCAAAGAACCCTTTTATACTCCGGAACTAAATTGCGGCACCTTTACCGTTTCCGGTGAAAAGCACAGGGACAGAAAGGCAGCGGAAAGCATCCGTGTTGCCTGCGACGGTAAAACCGCCCTTGTAAAATCCGTGGAACGGCAGGAAAAAACCGCCGCGCCGCCCAAACTCTATGACCTCACCACATTACAGAGGGAAGCAAACCGCTTGTTTGGGTTTACCGCCCAGCAGACGCTAGACTACATGCAGTCACTCTATGAGAAAAAATTGGCCACCTATCCCCGTACCGACAGCCGGTATCTGACCGAAGATATGGCGGCAGGGCTTCCAATCCTTGTGGAAACTGTGGCTGCTATACTGCCGTTTTTATACGATACAAAACTCTCTGTGAATGCAAAGCGTGTGGTGGATAACAGCAAAGTCACCGACCACCACGCCCTTCTTCCGACCGGACAGGTGAAAGATGCTGACCTTGCCGCACTCCCTGCCGGAGAACGAAGCATCCTGCTTTTACTGGCTGTCCGACTGATCTGCGCCGTGGGAGAACCCCACCGCTATGCGGAAGCCGTTTTGACGGTGGAATCTGCGAGCCATGCCTTTACAGCAAAGGGGAAAACCGTTTTGCAGGACGGCTGGAAAGCTGTCGAAGCGGCTTACCGCGCCACACTGAAAAATAAGCCCGATAAGGACAGCGGGGACAAGGCACTGCCGGAGCTTTCCGAGGGGCAGACATTTGAGAATGTCCGCGCTGCTATGAAGGAAGGCTTCACCTTACCGCCAAAGTCCTATACGGAGGACACGCTGCTGGGAGCAATGGAAACAGCAGGTTCGGAAGATATGCCGGAGGATGCCGAACGTAAGGGATTAGGTACGCCTGCTACTCGCGCCGGTATCATTGAAAAGCTAGTCAAGACCGGTCTGGCAGAGAGGAACAACAAACAGCTTTTGCCTGCGAAGAAAGGCGTCAGCCTGATTGCCGTGGTGCCAGAGGTTATCAAATCTCCGTCCCTCACCGCCGAGTGGGAGCACCGCCTAAAGCAGGTGGAGCGCGGCGGGATTTCCGATATGGAGTTTATGGCAGAAATTACGAAGCTGACGGTCGGACTGGTAAAAAGCAACCATGCACCCAATCCCGAATACATGGGTCTGTTCCCTGCGCCGGTGGGAAACCGCAGTGAACCCGTGGGCATCTGCCCGCGATGCGGCGGCAAAGTTCAGGAGGGCAAAAAGAGCTTCTTCTGTGAAAACCGGGACTGCGGCTTTGCCTTGTGGCGGGATAACCGCTTCTTTGCCGCAAAGAAAAAAGAAATCACAAGAACGGTTGCCGCTGCACTTCTTGAAAAAGGTTGCGTTTCCCTGTCCGGACTATACAGCGAAAAGACCGGAAAAACCTATAGTGCCGTGATAGTTATAGAAGACACAGGTAAGTATGTCAACTTCAAACTGGAGTTTGAGAAAGGGAAGAAAAAATGAACGGACGTACAGGCAGAAATCAAGTCCAGGGCTTTCCCCATCCTGACAATTATCTGAAAAATGCGGAGATGGACTTGGAGGGCAATTATAACCAGATAGACGGCCTTATCAACAATCAAAAACCCCATTGTGATCTGACAGGCGGCCAGAGCTATGACGATCTGAGGGAGCTTGCTCCGGAAACATTGCCGGAGGAAAAGCGTTCTGTGCTGGAACGCCTGGCGCAGGCCAGAGAACAGGAAAAAGCCTCCGCCGAGCCGGAGGACAATTATCGACAAACGGTGCGCTAACAGCTGCTTTGCTTGTATATGCCATTTACGCATTCCGTGTAGGTGGCTTATTGCATCATCAAATGAAAGGAGGAAGCATACAGATTGAAACTATTAAAAAACCGAATCTTTTTAAGCGCCCTCTGCCTTGTACTGGCGGCGGGCGTTTCTTTTTTACTCCTGCCACGCTTTTACGAAGATAAAACCGCGACGGTGACAGTGCTGCGGGCGGCACAGGATATCTCTGCCGGAACAGAGCTTACCGAACAGAACCTGGTATCCGTGGAGGTGGGCAGCTTTGGCCTGCCGGAGGGTGTAATAAACGATACCGCACAGATTGTGGGACAGGTAGCGCAGACCGACATTGCCAGGGGGGACTATTTTTTCTCTCAAAAGCTGGGCAGCTATCTTGCTGACGAACAGCTTGACAACATCGCAGAGAATAATCAGCGCCTTGTTACCATTAGTGTCGAGAGCATTGCAGCAGGACTTTCTTCTCATTTAAAAGCCGGTGACATTGTGACCGTTGCCGTGTTTCTGGAGAAGTCCTCCGATGGACAGGATTCCGAACCCCAGGTCATTGTTTACCCGGAACTAAAAGGACTTCAAACCTACAGCGTTGAGAATGCCAAAACACAAGACACCGCCGAAATGCGGGAACAGCAAGAAGACAGCCAGTCGGCAAACAGCGATCCGGTAGCCAAGGCTGTAACCCTCATTGTCACCGAAGCCCAGGCGGAAAAGCTCATTCAGGCAGAATACACCGGCAAGCTGCATTTAATCTTTGAGAAAAGGAGTGTGAGCCATGAGTAAAATCCTTACCGTATGGGGCGGCAAAAACAGTGGGAAAACTACTTTTGCCGTAAACCTTGCCTGCGCCCTTTCCAAACGCGGTGTGCTGGTAGGACTCATTTCCTCCAACCTCACTTATGGGGAGTTTCAAACCTTTTTCGGGCAGTCGGTTCCGGCAGGAAAGGGACTGTTTGAAGCCCTTCATGCGGAGAATCCCAATATCGGGGAACTGTTTACCGCCTGCCCGGACAGCAAAAATTTGTTTTTTCTATCTGTACCCACAAGATATTCCGGGCTGATGAGTGATACCGTAACCCTGGAGGACGCGGAACAGATGTTAAATATCGCCGCCTTTGTGTTTGACGTCCTAATCGTGGATGGAAGCACGGACTTAAATAATCCGGTGTCCGGCGTGGGATTGTGGCTTGCCGATACGGTGTTTACCCTGCACAGACCATCCATTGCCGCACAGATGTGGCGGACAGCCGTTTCGGATTTTGTGCGTGAGATGCATCTTTTAGAAAAGCAGACCAATATCCTGCTTTCTCCAAATGGTGCCTTTGACGATAAGACCTACCGCGATATAACAGACCTTACCTTTGCTTATGAGTTACCCCATATCCGGCGCGCCGCCGAGCTGGAAAATGCCGGAACACCCGTGTATTTCTTTCGTGATCGTACCTGCAAGCGCTATGGGAAGGTGTTGGATAAGATTGCGGGAACGGTTGCGGGAGGTGATACGCCATGAACAGCAGATTTTCAGTCAATGACCTGATATACCGAGTTAACAAACGGCGTTCCGACACAGGCGAAAGTGTGAAGGCCCAGGACTACAGCGAAATTCTTGACCGGCTCCAGCGGCTGATTGCCAAAAACCATTCGGCAGAGCTGGCAGAGGTACTGTATTCGGAGGAAGCCGAGGGAAAACTGAAAGACCTTATCATACGCTACCTCAACAGCGAACAGCTAGTCTCAAAAGATATGCGAAATATCTCCCAACTGGTGGACGCCGTCTACTTTGATATGGCAGGCATGGGCTTGTTATCCCCGTATTTGCAGGACAGTGAAACGGAAGAAATCAACGTCAACGGCTCCGGGGGCATATGGGTATTGTACAAAGACAGGAAAATCCGATTGAACGAAACCTTTGGAAACCCGGAAGCCTGCGCCAACATCGTACGAAAAATGAGCCGGTTCGGAAATGTTATTCTGGATGGCAGTAAGCCTATCGGGGACAGCTTCATCGCTAAGGGCATCCGTATGTCAGGGGCTATTATGCCCTGCGTTGATCCCGATGCCGGTGCCATTGCCTCCGTACGAAAACAGAAGCCCTCCTTTATCACGCAGGAAAACCTCATCGGTTGGGAAACAGCCACCGCCGAGGAACTGGACTTTCTCACACTGTGTGTCAACAACGGCATTTCCGTCGCCATAGCCGGAGCTACCGGCAGCGGCAAAACCGCTGACATGGGCTACATTCTAAGCCGCATTCCATTTGAGAAGCGCATTGTTACCATAGAAGATACCCGCGAGCTGACCTTAGTCCAATATGATAAAAACGGCGTGATGTTAAATGATGTAATCCACCTGCTAACCAAAGAGGAACCCAATCCCGTCACTATGCTGGATTTATTAAAGCTCTCTCTGCGTCTGCATCCCCAAATCCTTGTTCCCGCCGAAATGCGCGGTAAGGAAGCCCTCACGGTGCAGGAAGCCGGGCGTACCGGACACACCATTGTCAGCACCCTCCATGCCAACAGTGCCAGAACTGCTTATGAGCGTATTCTGACCATGTGCCTGGAGGCCGGAACTTCACTTTCTGAAGAACGGCTCCTGAAAAATATCGTAGAAGCCTTTCCCATCATGCTCTTTAAGATGCAGCTTCCCGACAAGTCAAGAAAATACATGGAAATCTTTGAAGCTACCGGTGTAAAAAACGGAGAAGTTATTGGAACTACTCTGTTTCAGTATGCAGTGGATCACTATGAAAGAGACCAAGACGGCAGAATTACCAAAGTGGTCGGAAGCCACCAGCGCAAGGGGAATATCTCCCCGGCGCTTGCCGAACGGCTTTTGATTGGCGGCGTACCGCAAAAGGAAATCAGGTGTTTTTCACAAGGGGGTGCGGTATGAATCCGATTCATATAGCCCTCATGGGAGTGTTTGTTCTCACCAGCCTTGCCCTGTTTTTACTGCTGAAATTAAATCCCTTTACCGTGAAGCAGAACCCACTAAAGAAGCGCCGTCTGGTATTGACAGGCACAAAGCTGAAATTTACCGAGCGCATCGGAATTCACTTCGCAACACTGTTCCGTCAGACCCGGTGTACGGCAAAGAAATTCTTTCTTTTGCTCCTTGTTTCTGCGGCAGGGGGCTTTATAGCCGGGCAGCTGCTGTTTGGCAGTGCGGGGCTGGCGGCAGTGATGGCTCTGTGTGTGCTGCCCGCTCCGTACTTTTACCTGACAGTAAAAAGCTCGTCGGCAGCCAGGGAAGAAATCGAAGGCTTAGAAAACACCATGAGCATCATCACCAACGCATACGCAGGCTGTGACGACATCATCAAGGCGGTGGAAACCTACACGGAGGAAAAGAACCGGTATGTGCCGCCGCATTTAAGGATTGCCACGCCCCTTGACGAATTTGTCACCGAGATACGGCTGGTCAATCCCAATGTAGAACATGGCTTGTATCGGCTCTCCGCAAAAATCAGGAACCGCTATTTTAATGAATGGGTAAAGACCCTGATCCTCTGCCATCAGGACAGGCGCTTAAAATTCGCCCTGTTTCCAATTATCCGAGCCATGAACGACGCAAAATCCATGCAGATTGAAAGTGACGGCATGATGGTTCGGGTATGGAGGGACTATCTGATGACGGCAGGTCTGATGATCTCCATCATCCCCATGATGCGCTTTGCCAATGCCGAGTGGTTTTACCTGCTGACCGAGACTACCGTGGGCAGGCTGCTAATTGTTCTGATGCTGCTGACAGCCCTTGCCACTGCCTTCTATGTCATGAAGGCTACAAGACCCAATAACCGATAGGAGGAATGCCTTTGTTTTACCGGATTATTCTGTTTATCCTGCTGACTGCGGCAGGAATTCTGATTTGCAGGCAGCTTCTGAAAATCCCGAAGCTGAGTATGAAAAAGAACCTGAAACATTTGCGGCCTGAAAAGGAAGCAGCGGGAAGTCGTATGTTAAACCGTGTTATCCTGCCTGTCGCAAGACCGATTTCCCGTTTCATTCCCATCGACCCGGTGAAGGAAGCTCGCATGTCCTCCATGCTGCGGCGTGGCGGGCAGGAGCTGACACCCAAGGAGTATTATGCCAGGGCCATCCTGTGCGCATCGTTCACTCTGCCTCTTGCGCTGGTGTTTCTGATCATGGGAGCAGTAAAGCTGGCACCCATGATTCTGCTCCTTGCGCTGGTGGTCTACCGCCATTTCATGACCGACTTAAAAGACCAGCTGAAGGAGAAAAAGAAACGTATTGAAAGTGAACTGCCGGGCTTTGTGCGCTCCATTCTGTACCGGCTGGAGGATAACCGGCATGACGGCAGCCGCATGGTAGTGCAGGTGGACTTAATCCAGATTTTTGAGGACTATCTCAAGGTGGCAAGCGATGCTTTCCGGGAGGATGTAGCAATCCTGGTCATGGAAATGAAAGCAAAGGACATTGAAACCGCCCTCAGAAACTTCAACGAGCGGCTTGGCATCACGGAGGTTTCTTTCCTGGTCAACGCCCTCATCGGTCTGCACCGGGGCGAACACCAGGGGGAAGCCCTTTCCTATCTGGCGCGGGATATGGACATCAAAGCCAAAGAAGCGCTGAAAAAGAAGCTGGATAATCTGCCACGCAGAGTAAAAATTGCCAGCATCCCTCTTGTGGCCATTACCATAATCAGTCTGTTTTATGTCATCGGCTCCCACTTAATCCGCTCTATGGGCGGCCTTTTCTAATCTGTGAAAACGGGGCAAGACCCCTTTTCAAAATACATTCTTAGGAGGTAATACCTATGCAAAACATGAAAACCAGAATTGAAAATTTCGGAGAAAGGAGAACAAATTCTATGAAGAAACACATTTCAAACGTCCTTTTCAGGGCAAAAACCGCACTGATGAACCCAAGTGGCGACCAGATGACCGGCTGGCTCATCGTGGTGCTGATCGTTGTTGTGGTAGGCGCGGTGTTTATGACACTCTATCAGAATTCCATTTCTACAATCTGGAACAGTATCGTTTCTAAGATTACTGGCCTGTTAAGCTAAGTTTTGCTTAATCGCCCTATGATGTGGGGAAGCTGCTGCTTCCCTTTTCTTTTACCCAAAAACAAAAATCAAAAT
>DALZMP010000005.1:0-183032 GCA_032006665.1 Sedimentibacter sp. | reverse complement strand
TATGGAGGTAGTTACTATGTTAAAGACAATGAAAAACAAAATCCAGATGGCAGCCATGAAGGCTCACAACACATTGGTGAATCCCAGCGGCGATCAGATGACCGGTTGGCTCATCGTAGTGCTGATTGTTGTTGTGGTAGGCGCAGTGTTTATGACACTCTATCAGAGTTCCATTTCTACGATCTGGAACAGCATCGTTTCCAAAATCACCGGACTGCTGAAATAGCAGACGGTTTACCTTGTCGGTTCGGGAGGGGGCTTATTGCTCTCTCTCTTTCCTTATCCCAAAAACAAAAATCAAAATTATGGAGGTAGTTACTATGTTAAAGACAATGAAAAACAAAATCCAGATGGCAGCCTTGAAGGCTCACAACACACTGATGAATTCCAGCGGCGATCAGATGACCGGCTGGCTCATCGTGGTGCTGATCGTTGTTGTGGTAGGCGCGGTATTCATGACCCTCTATCAGGGCTCCATCACTTCGATTTGGAACAGTATTGTTTCCAAAATTACCGGACTGCTGAAATAGCAGACGGTTTACCCTGTTGGTTCGGGAGGGGCTTAGCGCTTCCTCCCTTTCCTTATTCCAAAAAACAAAAATCAAAATTATGGAGGTAGTTACTATGTTAAAGACAATGAAAAATAAAATCCAGATGGCAGCCTTAAAGGCTCACAACACACTGATGAATCCCAGCGGCGACCAGATGACTGGCTGGCTCATCGTGGTGCTGATTGTCGTGGTGGTAGGTGCAATATTTATGACCCTCTATCAGAATTCCATCTCCACGATCTGGAATAGCATTGTAAACAAAATCACCGGTCTGCTCAGTTAATGAGAGGCGCAGAAAGTTCGCACAAATAGGAGGTGCAAATGCAATGAACAGCAAGCACCGGGGCATACGGGGGAGATTTTCTCCCCCGTTCTCCTTTCAAAAACTCCTTTCGGATAAGAAAGGAAGCAGTTACCTCGATTTAATCATAAAAACCCTGGTGGTACTTTCGCTCATGGTCACAGTCATGAGCTTTTTAAGTGTCTTTACCACCTATCTTAACTTAAACCATGTCTGCCGCCGCGTTGTCCGCGTGGTGGAACTGGAGGGACAGGTTTCCGACCGTGCCTATGATGTGTTTTACCGGCTAAAGCAGCAGACCGGACTTTCGCCGGAAATGACCATAGAGGATGTGGAATACCTTGAAGATCAGAAAATCCAGCTGCGGGATACCTTTACCGTCACCATGACCTACAGCTATCCTTTTACCATCTTTACGCCCAGCTTTGCGCCGCCCGTAGAGATTTTAATTCCCATGAAAGTCAGCATTACCGGAATGTCAGAAAAATACTGGAAGCTCACAGAGTAAGAGCACCGGAAAGGAGGCAAATGCCGTGAAAAAAATTAAAGATATTCTCAAAAACCGTAGGGGTGACACCTTTGTGTTCATCCTCATTCTCGTCTTTTTCATTCTAACTCTGGCTGCCATCCTGATTGAGTATTTCAGAATGGAAAGCCTATACCAACAGGTGGAATATGTACTCCAGCGTGGAGTAAACAGTGCCGTGGAGTATGCCATAAAGGATGAATACCGCAGGGATGGCTATGCCCTGTTAGACACGGAGGTCGCAGAGGAAAAGCTGTATGAATACCTGCATGAAAGCATGGGACTGGATTCCGCGCTGAACAAGTATGCAGGTTCACAGTGGAACTATCGTCTTGAAATAGAACGCATCCACGCGACGGAGAGCCCTCCCCGGTTGACACTGGACGGGGAAATCAAGACCCGAAGCATTTTCAGCTTCCTGACCGGAGACGTGCGGCTTCCCTTTAGTATATCCAGTGTCAACACGCAGATTACGGAAGGAGGTTCCGAATGAAACGAAAACATTTATTGATCCTACCGCTGATGTTTGTTTGCTGCCTGATCTTTTCTACAAAAGCCTTTGCAGCATCGGACAGCGATATCCAAATCCAGGTGACTTCTCCCATTGACAGTCTGACAAATGAAAGCGGTGTGGTAGCCGTGGAGCAGTTTCCGGCTGAAATACCGATCAGCATCACAGCATCCACCGGAACATTGAAGGAAATAAAGCTGGAATACGACGGCGGGTGGCGGATTATACCTCAAAATTACGTTCTGGCAGTAGAAAGCAAGGAAAAGTGCGGCCCCTATACCATTACGGCGAAAACCGATGAAGGCGCTGTTATGACAGTGACGGTTAACGTGGTGTTTCAGGTAAAGGCTACCTACGATACCCGCTACCGAACCATTGGTATGAATATAACTGAAATTTATGAAGGCGATACGCTTTTAAAATCCTTTCCGATTCCCCAGCGCATTGAATTTATAAACGCCAATACTGTAGCCGCTTCTGAGCAGGAACGCATCGCCGGGTGGATCGGCAGACAGGACGGCGGAACCTATACCTTAAAAGGCAGTCTTGTGGTGGAAATTCATAATATCTCTACCGGCCAGATTTATGGTACCTATGATACAAACACAGATTTTGATGCGCTGACCACCGGCTATGGCTGGACAAAAAAGGCGCTTATCGCTTTTGAAACCATGGGTCATACGGCGCTGACCTATCAGGCACCCGTTAAAATTGACGTGGACGCGACCTGGTGCGACGAGAGCAAAAACGAGGTTTACGGTACACTCACCGCCCAGGATAAGGGCGTACCGGAGCTGCTTTATCCTTATCAGACCACTTCCGTCACCTTCCATAAGGACGACATTAAACCGTCCCGTAACTTTGAATACCTGGGACTGGAATGGGATTACACCCCACAAACAAAGGAATACACCGATGGAGAAAGCAAAACACAGACAGAAATCACACAAATAATAAACTATCAAATCCCTGCCGCGGACTTCTATTTCAAGTTTCAGTCTACAGAGGGAAACGACCTGTCGGTGGTAATCCGTGCCCCAGGGGCGGTAAAGCGCGGTGCGGATTATTCCTTTACCGTTATCTACATGAACAGTGGAAAAAGCTCCGCCTATGATGTTCCCTTAAAGGGTACGGTGGACAAAGCTACCATAACAGAAATCCCGTCCATGCAGGATTTTGCACCAAATATAAGTAAGACCTATACAGTCAAACGCACCGCCGATACAACCGCCGATGAAATTTACCTTTGGGCAAATATCGGTGTCCCGGAGGGCTTTGTTGACGGAAACTTTGAAAACAACACGGCTACAGCTATTATAAAGATTGTTGATCCCGAACCGACACCAACGCCGGATATCAGCGATACGCCCGATGACCCTGACAACCCGGATAATCCAGAGGAACCGGATAACCCGGACAATCCTCCCGACCAGCCACCGAAGGAAAAGGAGCAGTGCGACCTGTCGGCGGATATTCTGGCAGCTCCGACGGTTTATGAGGGGGAGCAATACAGCTTCACCGTGAGCTTTACCAATCAATCCTCTGTAAAATTAAGCGATGTGCCGCTGTCGGGTAAGAATAATAAAAATTCTCTGTCCGAAATTCCGAAAACGGCTGACTTTGCACCAAATGAAATCAAAACCTACACCGTCACCGGTACGGCGGGCAGCGCGGGTAACGTGTATAACCTATGGGCGTATGTCGAAGCACCCGAGGGATTTACCGATGAAAATCCGGTCAACAATACCGCTGTTTCAAGCATAACTGTGGTGGAAAAGCCTGACACCCCGGATGATCCTGACAATCCCGACGACCCGGATAACCCCGATACCCCGGACACACCCGCTAATCCCGGTGACCCGGAACCGCCTGCCAAAAGAACCTGCGACGTGTGGGTGAACCTGTCCACACCGCCTACAGTGTATGAGCGTGAAGGTTACAGCTTTACTGTCTACTTTGCCAATTCCGCCGACAAGGCACTGACCGATGTTCGGTTAAGTGTGGAAATTGACGGCAAAAGTGTTTCCTCTGTACCTGCAACAGCAAATTTCAAGGCGTTTGAAAAGAAATCCTATGTGGTCAATGCCACCGCAGGGAAATATGGCAATCCCATCCAGATCACTGCAACGGTTTTGCCGCCGGACGGATATACGGATACGAACCCCGGCAACAATCAGGTTTCTGCGACAATTATGGTTCTGGAAAAGCCCTATGACCTTGACGTACAGCGCATTACCCCCGACCTATACAAAGAAAACCAATCGGTTGTTACCACAATTAAAGTCTCTAATAAAGGAAGTCTCGATTTTACACCGGGGCAGAATGTCACCGTACTGTTTCAGATTCCAGAATTATCTTATGAAAAGCGCATGGACGCGATAGTCATGGAACAGGATACCTGGAACGTGGTCTCCCTGCGCTGGGATACGCCAAATGTACAGGCGGACAAAAACATAACCCTGATCGCAACCATCAATCCTGGGCAGACGCTGGGCAACGAAAGCACCTCCGACAACAACATCTATAAGCAGAAAGCGGTTATTGAAAATGTTACCTATGAACAACCGGAAGAAAGCCGGACGCTGCCTGACCCGCCGCAAAGGTCGGAACAACCCCGGGTGACATGGTGGGAACAGCGGTACGAAAACGGTGTGTTTGTCTGGCATGAATATTATGCCGAGCTAAAGGTTAGCGCGGCACTGGAATATGTCACCAAGGACAAGGGATATTTGAAATCCGGCTACGGTTATTCCATCAAAGTCACTGCCTCCGTCAGCACGAATTATGACAAGCCGGAGCTGATTACCGCTGCGCAGACGGCAGAGGTCTATCTGCCGGAATACCGTTATGACACCGCCATTCCCTTGGTAAAAGAGGACGGCAAGTTTGTTTTCAAAGTGAATCCTGCGTCTCCGTATCAGTACCGCAAGCAGTATGTTCCCGTCTGGTTCCCCGATGAAAAGGACTACATTGTGCAGTTGCTTGTCACTGACGTGCATACCCCGGGCGGCACCCTGTCCCGATGGATTACGGGCGGACAGCTTTCCATTCACATCCTGGATAGTATGTATTCCGACGATGTGACGGGCGGTGACCAGTAATGATGCTGCTATTTTGCGCCGTCCCCCTTACATGGGCGGCGGTGACGGATTACAAAAAGCGGATGATCCCGGACTGGACATGGATTGCCATTCTCCTGATTGGGATAGTATCCGCTATCTTTTTGCCGACTTCGGCTCTGTATGAGCGAATCACGGGATTCCTTCTGCCAGGGCTTTGTCTTTTGTTTCTCGCCATGAAATACGGCGGTGTGGGCGGTGGGGATATCAAGCTGACGGCGTCTATGGGTTTTACCTTTGGGCTGAACACTCTGGCGGTCATTCTTTTGTTCGCCCTGTTTCCGGCCTGCATCTACGCAAGAGTGACAAAGCAACGGAGCGTACCGCTGGCTGTCTTTTTATGCACAGGGGCTTTCTGCTGCGGTGCCCTCGTGTTTATCCTAAGTCTGATTATATGAAATGGAGGTACATTTATTGGAAGATGAAAAACGGATGATTGAAACCTATGAAGTAAAACAGACCATCCATCTTGCGGGTGGTGAGGTGGTACTGGCTGAGGATGCCTTCGTTGCCGAGCCGTTTTTAGTGTGCGATTGCTCCTGGGATAACCCGTTTGGTGTGGACGTTTATACCAACGTGATGGTCAGCGCCGACTATTTGGAAGTCATGAAAGAATTTTTAGAACGGGCCGCCCGGCGTGTGGAGCAGATTGAGCAGGAACGCTCCCACCACGGTGTTTCCTCTGTTCCACTGACCGCTGACGATTGCATAGCAGGCAGCCGCAGCTGGAATTACAAAAATCAGCTCATTGTGCTAAAGCCGGAGCATCTGACACCCGCAGCGCGCACCGCTGACCATCAGCTGCTGCTTGCCACAAGCGGCAACGGCTGCGACGCGGGAGCTCTGGGCACGGCTGTGTTCTGTGAAAATCTGTTCACCGGTGAAGAGGCGCGCTGGGAACGGTATCATGTAGCCGGCATCATCCGGCCTGACCGTATGCCTGAGTGGGCATCGGAAAGGCTGTCGGCGCTTAAAAAGACAGAGGAAAAGGAACTTTCTATCTACACGGAGCCACCCCAGCGAAAAAAAGCCACAGAAAAGTCGTCCCTGCTTGGAAAGCTGGAAGCAGCAAAAAAAACTGCCGAACAAGGCAGTCCATCACCCAAAGAAACCAAACACAGGGAGCCGGAGCGATAATCCGGCTCCTTTCCCTATGAGGAAGGAGGAACACCATGGCTGATAAGGCCGCTAACACAAAAAATCAGGTGAAGGAAATCACCGACCGCCTGGAAGAAGGCGTAAAAGACCTGTTTGTCGGGGAAAAATACATGCTCTACCTACAAACCATGTCCCGTTTCCACCGCTACAGTACAAGAAACACCTTGCTCATTTATATGCAGAAGCCGGACGCCACGCTGGTGGCAGGCTATCAGGCATGGCAATCCAAATTTGGCAGATATGTCAAACGCGGCGAAGCAGGTATAAAAATCCTTGCCCCTACTCCATTTACCATTAAAAAGGAAAAGCAGAAGCTAGACCCGGATACCCGTAGTCCTATTCTCGATACGGATGGGCTGCCCCTCACGGAGGAAGTGGAGGTACGCATTGCGCGCTTCAAGGTCATTCCTGTATTTGATTTATCACAAACGGATGGAAAGCCCCTTCCAAGCCTGGCGGAGGATTTAATCGGTGATGTAACGCACTATGAACTTTTTCTTGACGCAATGCGCGCTGTATCTCCGCTTCCCATCCGGTTTGAACCGCTGGAGAACGGCACGGATGGTATTTGCCGTATGGGAGATCGTATATCCATCCGCACCGGAATGAGCGAAATCCAAACCGTTTCGGCAGTCATTCATGAAATTACTCATGCCAAACTCCACGATCTGGAGCGCTTACAGCAGGAAGATGAAACCGCAAAGCCCAAAGACCGACGCACCGAGGAAGTGGAGGCCGAAAGCGTATCCTACGCCGTGTGCCAGTATTACGGCATCGAAACCTCAGGCAACAGCTTCGGGTATCTTGCTAATTGGAGTAAAACCCGGGAACTAAAGGAACTGAACGCTTCCCTGGACATTATCCGTAAAACATCCGCAGAACTGATTGACAGCATTGATGAAAATTTCCGTATGCTTGGCAAGGAACGCGGTATTGATCTAACTCCAAAGAAACCGGAAATGATGCTACCAGATACCGGATCAGATAACACTGCTCCAGTATCGGAGCCGTTGCCTGCGCCAGAAGCATCACACAGCATAGAAACGGAACAGCCTGCCCCTGAAATGATACAATCCAAACCCGAAAAGCAATATGAATTAGGCTACGGGCATATGGGCAACGGCCTTACCGTCTGGAACCGTCTGGAAGAAAAAGACGGCGATTATGTGACGGTAGCGCATATTGCTGATGACCGTACCGTTACCTTTTATGACAAAGGGCTGCCAGATGCTGCCAAGGCCAAAATTGAGGAAACAGCGCGTACCACAGAGATGAGTGTTTCGGCCATGCAGGATACGCCTGTTTTCTCCGTGCCGCCCATTGCTGATACACCGGAGCAGAATATAAAAGCAGTAATATCGTCCAAGGAACCGGAAGTTCCCGATGAACCGGAAGAGGACAGCTCTCTGCCCGATTCTGCCATCGGTCTGTCCGAGCGCGACCTGTTCGGCTATAACGACCCCTCCATGCTTCCACTTTTGAAAGACCGTGCGCTGGAACTGTACGACGCCGATCATACCATCTACATGCTCTATCCGGATAATACCGAAGCTATGGTCTTTGAGCGGGACGAAATTACCGGACATGACGGGATTTTCGGCATTGAAGCCGAGGAATGGCAGGTATCACGGAAATATGCGGAAATGAAAAACACCGTCCAGAACAGCGAAGTATCTAAGGAATCCGATCTGCTTTACGGAGATGGAGACCGCTTTGGCATTTACCAGCTAAAGGGCGGCGAGGAACTGCATTTCCACCGTTTTACATCGCTAGAACAGCTGAAAAAAGACGGCCTGAATGTAGACCGAGCCAATTACGAGCTGGTCTATGTTGCACCCTTGTCACAGTCGGATACGCTGGATGGCATCTTTGAAAAATTTAACCTTCACCATCCCGCTGACTTTCACGGGCACAGCCTATCGGTAAGCGATGTGGTCTGCCTGCAACAAAACGGTGAGATCACTTCCCATTATGTAGACAGCTATGGCTTCAAGGAACTGCCCACCTTTCTGGGAAACGAAAAACAGCCGGAGCTTGACCCGGTAACGGAGCTGGCTGCCCGTCTGGACGAATTTGCCGAAAAATTTGACACCTACGGCTACCGCGACGATGTGGATGATAGAGAGGAAAACATCCGCTCCATTGCGCGTGACATTGAAAACGGCGAGCTTTCCGGCATGACAGAAATGCTGCAATATGCCATTGAGGAAGAAACCGATGCCGCTGAGGCTACCGCGCTGCTAAAACAGCTTACCGCATATGAAAAACCGAAGGAGCCGGAGCCCGCTGCGCCCACTGTTTCCGAGTTGGAGGAACAGGTAAAGGCTGGGAAGCAGATTTCCATTCTTGACCTTGCAAGGGCGGTTAAAAATGAATCACAGCAGTCAGGTCACAAGGAAAAGCCCTCCATTCTTGCAAAATTGCAGGAAGGAAAAAAGGCTGCGTTACAAGGAACAGATACACAGAAAGCTCCGCCAAAGCGCGATAGCGAACGGGAGGTATAAGCAAATGGAACAAAAGGTATATAGACAGGATGCAGACTATGCAAGGCAGAACGATGGGCTTGCACTCTACAGGGACAGCAACCAGCTCAATTCAGCCTGCGCCGAGGCCATTGATAAAGCCATACATGACAATAACTATGAGTTATACCGGTATGATCTGGATACTGCCGCGAAAAAGGTCATCGGGGAATGCGGTACGGAACGTGTAGCGTGGGTGCTGGCTGCCACCTTGCAGAATCTGGAACATGACGGGCGCTTCTCCCATGACAACAAGAATTGGGGAAAAGGCATTTCTGTTCCCCGGAATAGAAGTGTCTATTATACGGTAAAAACTCACCCTGCCGTACTGGACGGATTTATTGACGCAGCCCGGAAGGTGTTTACAGAGATTGAGAGCAAGCTGAAACACATTGCGGATTACATCATTCAGGAGGGTACACAAAATACGACCGAGGGAAACTGGATAGTAGGATTTGATGAAATCCCGGCGAATTTGGGTGGTGCAGACTTCATCCGTGCCCATCAAAATACCATTTTTATCCTGCTTGAAGAAAACACCGAAATTGTAGCAGACGTGCACCTTTCTAAGGAAAGGTTTGATGTCTGCTATTATCTGAATCATTGTCCAAACGTGGAAGTAGGCAATGATGAAATTCCAACGGTTGAGGAGCCTTCGTTACATGCACCCGTTTCAATACAGGAGAAAACCTCTATCCTGGCCCAGCTTCGGGAAGGGAAAAAAGATGCCGCACACGAAACTGAGCAGAAGAAAAGCACCCGAAAACGTGACAGCGGACGGGAGGTGTAATCATGGCTTTTACCATGGATGAAATCAATCTTATCTGCATTTATGATACAAACGACAGGGGCAGGATGCTTACCGGAATACGGGAGAGCCTGCCCTACTTTTTAGAACCGGAGTTAAAGGAATTGGCACAGGATGTGATCCGCAGGCTGGAAGCTATGACCGACCGCGAATTTGCCGCCCTCGACCTTGCTCCAGAATACGATGACGAGGAAGAAACGGAGGTGCAGCAGATTTGACTACAAAATTTCAACTCTATTCTCAAATGGCAAAACAACAGACGGAACAGGTAACGAGAGGCTATGACAACTGGACGGGTTTTCTAAAGACTGCGGCAAGACTGTACCGCTACTCCTTTGCCAACCAGCTAATGATTCACGCCCAGCGTCCCGACGCTACGGCCTGTGCGCCTATCGAAACCTGGAACAGCCCCATGAACCGCTGGGTACAGCGCGGTGCAAAGGGAATCGCCCTCCTTGATGATACCGGAAGCCGTCCGGGTCTGCGTTATGTCTTTGACGTATCGGATACGGAGCCGGCTGGAATAAATGCCCGAAACCCTCTTCTATGGGAACTGCGGGAGGAACACCACAAGCCCGTTCTGGAACACCTCACTAAAACCTATGATGGTGTGGGGAACAATCTTGCCGATTCCATCTATATCATTGCATACCAGTTGGCAAAGGAATACTATAAGGATAACGCTCAGGAAATCAAGTACATTATCGAGGACAGCTTTCTGGAGGATTATGACGAGCTGAATCTTAGAGTAACTTTTTTGGAAGCACTGACTGCCAGTGTAGGTTATATACTGATGGATCGCTGCGGACTGGATACCGATGCCTACTTTGAAAGTGAGGCTTTTCAATCCGTTTATCAGTTCAACACACCTGCCGCTGTTTCCGCGTTGGGTACGGCGGTCAGTGACCTGTCCGAACAGGTTTTAAAGGATATCGGGGCGATTATAAAAAAGTACGAGCGACAGATAGCCGCTGAAAGGAGTGCCGAACATGAACAAAGTGACCCAAACGGACAACAGCCGTCCGTTGACCTACAGCCAGTCGGGGGATTATCTGATTCCCGACTTGGTTCTGGAAGAACAGATATCACCGGCGATAGAGGAACCGATTGGAAAATACGGACAGATGCGCAAGAAATTCCTGAAAGAACACCGAACCATGACGTACAACGCCCTGCTTCTGGAGGACAAGTTATATCCCCAATTGAGGGAGACCGACCGGACAGCGAACGCGAGAATGGAACAGCTGATGAAAGAACTGACTGGAAAGAACCCTCCCCCGGACAAGGGAACGGATCAGATGGGCTGGGTGAGCCACATGAACAGCCTGAAAGCTCAGGCCGAGGAAATCATTCAGAACGAACTGATTTACAATTAAATGAAACACCGGAAGAAATACCGCCCGAGCAGGAAGCACCTGCAACGGGCGGTATTTCTTTGCCCGAAAAGGAAGTGGTAGCTGACCCGGAGACATATTCCCAAGTTGGGAATATGCCGGAGCCGCTCGCTCCCGTTGCCATTCCTTCACTGACCCATACGCTGATGGGCACCTTTTTTTCCACTGTAGAACTGGACGCTATCCTGCGGGATGGCGGCAACGGCAGAAAGAGCCTCCAGCACATCACAGCCTATTTTATGAAAGACAAAACCACTGCCGAAAACGCAGAGTTTCTGGCAAGGGAGTATAAAAAAGGCGGCAAGGGCTTTCAGTTTGGCGAAAAACAGATATCCGTCTGGTTTGACGAAACGGGCTTAACTTTGGGGCGCGATAAAACCGCCCTCCAGTCCCATGGCTGTGTGCATATCACTTGGGAGCAAGCCGCCGTCCGCATCCGGGAACTCCTTAACACAGGGCAATATGTTCCCCATGACGTATTTGACGAAGCCATCGACAACGAACACCACGAGCTTGCCGAACGGCTATTATTTTTCTACCGCGACGATCTGCGGGATTTCCGCGAAATGCCGGAAGCCTGGAGGTCCGAGAAAGGCGGTTTTCCCGCTGATGCGGCACTGGTAAAGGAACTTCTTCTCGACAAGGAGGGGTATGGAGAGTACGGTCTGATTCTGGCAAGGCTGGAGGAGGATATCATGGATCTCTCCACTGACTCGGACGCACCGAAACGCCATTGGCACAGTCCATCGCGCCTGTTGCAGGATATGCAGGATTTGGGTATCCCACCTCTTTCCTTTCCGGCAGGCAGTATTCCCGCCATAGGCTTTATGCCCTTTATCACCGAGGATGAGGTGGATGCTTACCTGATGCGGGGAGGCTCCTACCAGGAGGGAAAATACCGGATACTGTCCTACTTTCTGCACAATCATACCCCAAAGGAACGGGCTGATCTTCTTAAAACCGAATACGGACAGGGCGGCAGTTCTCATGCCCTGTCCGGTGCAGACAACAGCTGGGCAGACAGTGAGCCGGGAAAAGGCATCCGCTTAACGAGAGGCGGTCTATCCAATCCCTATGATACCGTCCGGCTTTCCTGGGGCACAGCAGAAAAACGCATCGGAAAACTGATTCAGGATGGGCGGTATATGACCCGTGCCGGACTTGATCGTATTCCTGACTATGAAAAAGATATGCTGACCCGAAATGTGACCAATTTCTATCATAATATGCCCGAGGATATTAAGCGGCCATACCCGTCCTCCTATGACATTTGGGATGAAGAGGGCAGCCGCGCTGTCCGCGCCATGCTGGAAGACCCGGAAAAGGTAGCCCAAATCCTTGCTTCTATGAAGCCCATTTGGGAGGGTACCCATGAGGATGACCGATATTACACAATAAGAAAAACCGGTTATGAAAATCTCACCGCCTACCAAAACGGCACCTACAACCTGTTTCCCGGAATAGATACCCTGACTGCCCCGGAAGCCGCTGCCGGAGAAAGGCGCAGTACTAAACCGGTGTCACAGGCTTATGCCCAGCTGACCCTGTTTGATCTGGCGCAGCCCATTCTTCCCGGTGTGGAGGAACAGCGGGCGGTGATCGAAGAAAACCTACGAGAAGCGGAGTTTCCTGCTCCTGACCTTACGGATATCTTTTCACAGAAAGAAATCAACACCCTTTTGCTGAAAGCCGTGGGGGCACCGGAGCAGTATGACCGCATCCTCACGGTATTTTCGGAAAATTCCCGTTCCAAGGAAGCTGCCCAGCTGATAAAAGATAGCTACGATGGTGCATATTTTACACTTCGCATCGACGGAACCGAAGGATATATGTGCTTGTTGGGAGGCAACACCGGAGTTACTCTCTCCAAAGGCGATCCCAAAAACATTCCCCTTGCTAAGCGTCGCCCAGCCGTCACACTTGACCTGCCATGGGCGAAAGTCCACCGCCGTGTGGCAGAACTTACGCAGACGGGACAATTTTTGGAGGCCAAAGGGCAGACACATGTTTTTCTCAGCCCCAAGCAATTTATTCCCTACCGCATGGGCGATACCATTGATGCACTATCCGTTGACAACATCCATGTCCGTCTGGTAATTAACCGGATAGACAAGGACTATGTGTATTACACCCTGCCCAGCGAACCCGATCAGGAGCCGGTGGAGATGTTTCGTTCCCGGTTTGAGGGTTATCTGGATGATGGACGCTATACCATTTTAAAGCCGGAAGAAGGATTGTCCGAACCGGAACCGAAGTCACAGACCGAGCCGGGGGATGCAGATACTCCTCATACACCTATGCAGGACACAGCGGAGTATTATACGGCACCACCACAGCCGGAACAGGTACTCCCATCCCAGCCGCAGTCAGAGCAGATACAAAAGCCTTATGCTATTGCCCACTCTGGGTGCAACTATGCTGCAGGCGACACAGTGCATCTGGAAAGTGACAAACCCTATATTATTGACCGCATCGGAGACCATGACATCAGCCTGCAGGACACTTCTCTGCGTTACCCCATCTTCCGTGCGGAGAGCATTGAACGATTTGAATGGCTTCTTTCACGCAATCCAAAAAACAGACAGTTCACAGATTACCTGTCCGCCGACCCGGACGATGCCAACGAGGATTTGCGGGATGTGCTGGAAAACGGCCTGCTGGCTGGAGAAGCCGCGCAGCCTCTTTTTGAGCTGCTTCAAGGCGGTACATCCAATTCCGGTATTTTGGACTACCTTTCGCGTATCCTTTCCGGGGAAGCGGAAACCATAACACTGAATACGGGCGAAATTGCCGACTATTTTACCCAGCCCGGCAGTCTTGTTATTGATGTGCAGGGCAGATTTATCTCCCGCTATAGCTTTCCCTGGGGCGAGATTGCACCTGTTCTGAGGGGAATCTATGAACGGGAGCCGGAGCTTTTCCAGCGTTTCGTGCAGGAAAAGGATATTGCATCGCAACCGGCGGAATCACAACAACAGCCGGAACTACAACAGCAAACCGAAGCCCAGCTGGAAACCGGAACAGGCGTACCCTCCGATACCCAAAGACCCGAGGAAGACTTTATACTGAGCCGTGAGGACATCGCCTACATTCGGGAGCATCTTCAACACCCCACGTCCGAGGACATTGTCCGCATTGATACGCTGCTGGCAGCGGCACAGAAGGCCGCCGAACGCGCTGAAAAAGATGCCCACCATATGGAGCCGCCTACGTTGACTGAAAGCGCTTCGGAGGAACAGAAAATACCGTCTGAACCGGGTGAAAACAGTCTGCCAGAGCCGGAAATGTCGTCTGTGCCACAAGAAACGAAAGCATCAACAGAAGAATCGCCTGAACCGGAAATCACTCAGATCGATATCGACGAAGCCTTAATCCGTTGGAACGGCAGTTTGGACAGCAAAATCCTTGTGTATCAATACATGCAGCAAAGTTCCCGTGCAAGAGGCACTGCCGCTTTTTTAAGAGAGGAATACGGCGGCGATCTGCCGGCATTCCTTGTTACCAAATATAATGCAGAGCCGGTAAACCTATCCTGGCCGGTAGTGCAAAGAAATATCGCCAGGCTGATGGAGACGGAAAGTTTCCTTACGCCGGAGGAACATACCTACGCCCAGCGGGATTATATGGACTTCGCGGATGAGGAACTGCCGGACATGGATGAACCGGAACCCGAACAGCTTGTACAGTCCGTAATTCCACCACATAACTTCCGTATTACGGATGATAATCTTGGCGAGGGTGGGCCAAAAACAAAATACGGATATAACCTTGCTGCGATTCGCACCCTGAAACAGATTGAAGCTGAAAACCGTTACGCTACCCCGGAGGAACAGGAAATCCTATCCCGTTATGTGGGCTGGGGCGGCATCCCTCAAGTGTTTGACGCCAAAGACACGAACTGGCAGAAGGAATACACAGAACTCAAAGAACTATTGACCGAGGAAGAATACACAAAAGCAAGGGCTTCGGTTCTGAATGCCCATTACACACCTCAGGTAGTAATCAAAGCGATCTATGACGCCTTGAAGCAGATGGGTTTCAAACAAGGCAACATTCTGGAGCCCTCCTGTGCCACAGGAAATTTTTTCGGTATGCTGCCGGAGGAAATGAAAAATTCAAGGCTGTACGGTGTGGAATTAGATTCTATATCCGGACGGATTGCCGGTCTGCTTTATCCCAATGCGTCCATCCAAGTAAAAGGCTTTGAGGAGACCGGATTTGCAGACGATTCCTTTGACCTTGTGATTGGAAATGTACCCTTTGGCAACTACAAGGTATATGACCCAAGATACAACAAGCATAATCTCCTGATACACGACTACTTTATAGCAAAATCCATGGACAAAGTCCGTGCCGGTGGTATGCTGGCGCTTATCACCAGCAATGGTATAAGTGGCGGCACAATGGATAAACGGGAGACAAAAATACGGCGTCATATTGCAGAACGCTGCGATCTGGTCGGTGCAATCCGGCTGCCCAGCAATGCCTTCCGGGCGGCGGGTACAGACCTAACCACGGATATTCTGTTTCTACAAAAACGGGAGGTTCCCCGTATTCTGGGTGCCGACGCGCCGGACTGGATTAATGCTTCCGTCCTTCAAGAAAGCGAACATATAAACAGCGACGGTGAAAAAAGGCGGAATATCGTCACCGTAAACCCTTACTTTCAAGAACACCCAGAAATGGTTCTTGGAGAACTCAAAATCGTTTCGGGACCATTTGGCCCGCAACTTACCTGTACGCCGAACGGAACAGATTTGGCAGAACAGCTTCATAATGCCGTTTCCCATTTGCAGGGACAGATCACCGAAGCAGAATTAGACGATATTGAGGGTGCCCAGGACGAATCCATCCCGGCAGACCCGAGCGTCCGTAATTTCAGCTATACCGTTGTCGATGACCGGGTATATTACCGCGAAAATTCCGGTATGTACCCCGTAGACCTGCCTGCCATGACCCTTGACCGCATCCGGGGTATGGCGGAACTGCGAAACTGTGTCTATGAGCTGATTGACCTACAATTAAACGAATTTAGCGAAAGCGAAATCAAAGCAAAGCAGGCCAAGCTAAACCGCCTGTACGATGCCTTTACCACAGAATACGGGTTGATTAACTCTGTTGGCAACAGCCGGGCTTTCAGTGCGGATTCCGCCTACTTCCTCCTTTGCTCCCTTGAAATACTGGACGAGGACGGAAACCTGGCGCGTAAGGCCGACATGTTCACCAAGCGCACCATCAAACAAAAAACCGTTATCACATCGGTGGATACGGCAAGTGAAGCGCTGGCAGTGTCCATCGGGGAACGCGCCTGCGTGGATATGGAATATATGCAGCAGCTTACCGGATTTACAAAGGAAAAGCTGAGTGCCGATCTTGAGGGCGTTATATTCCGTGATTTGGGAGATCAGCCGCCCGAAAGCATACCCAAGGCCTTTTATAACCTGGAGAAGCTGCCCTTTGTCACCGCCGATGAATATCTCTCCGGGGACGTGCGGAGCAAGCTGCACCTTGCCAAAGCCTTAGCCGAAATGCGTCCAGACCTTGCACCACAGCTCGATATCAACATTGCGGCATTGGAAAAAGCCCAGCCCAAAGACCTGGATGCCTCCGAAATTTCTGTCCGTCTCGGCTCTACCTGGGTGGATAAGGAGTATGTCCAACAGTTTATGTTTGAACTTTTGCAACCGGCATACAACCTAAGAAACAACCTGAAAGTCAACTATTTTGAATACACCGGCGAATGGCAGGTGGCTGGCAAAGGCCGCATCCCCTATAATAACATTCTGGCAACCGTTACCTACGGCACCGAGCGCATGAATGCCTACCAGATCATTGACGATACCCTGAACCTGCGCGATGTGCGCGTTTATGACACCAAGTACGAGGACGGCAAGGAAAAGCGCGTCCTGAACAAAAAGGAAACGACCCTTGCTCAGCAGAAGCAGGAAGCCATTAAGCAGGCGTTCAAGGACTGGATATGGAAAGATCCGAAACGCCGCCAGGCTCTTGTACGGCTGTACAACGACCGGTTCAATTCTACTAAGCTCCGGGAGTATGACGGCAGCCATATCAATTTTTCCGGCATTTCCCCCGACATCACCCTGCGGATACATCAGCTTAACGCCATTGCCCATATCCTTTACGGCGGGAATACCCTGCTGGCTCATGAAGTAGGCGCTGGCAAGACCTTTGAGATGGTGGCTGCGGCTATGGAAAGCAAGCACCTGGGGCTTTGTCAAAAAAGCCTGTTTGCCGTACCCAACCATCTCACGGAGCAATGGGCATCGGAATTTTTGCGGTTGTACCCCAGCGCCAACATTCTGGTGGCGACGAAAAAGGACTTTGAAATGCGAAACCGCAAGAAGTTCTGTGCCAAAATAGCCACCGGTGACTACGACGCGGTAATTATCGGCCATAGTCAGCTTGAGAAAATTCCTCTGTCCATAGAACGGCAGGAACGGCTTCTCAGAGAACAAATATGGGAGGTCATGGAAGGCATCGACGAGCTAAAGCGTTCCAAAGGTGAAAATTTTACCATCAAGCAGTTGGAAAAGACCCGTAAATCCCTGGAAGCACGGCTGAAAAACCTGCTGGAGGGCAAAAGCCGTGATGATGTCGTGACCTTTGAGCAGCTAGGCGTAGACAGGCTGTTTGTTGATGAAAGTCATTTTTTTAAGAACCTCTTTTTATATACAAAAATGCGTAATGTGGCAGGATTATCTACCTCCGATGCGCAAAAATCCAGTGATCTATTCATGAAGTGCCGGTATATGGATGAGCTGACAGGCTGCAAGGGGGTTATTCATGCCACCGGTACACCCATCAGCAACTCCATGACGGAAATGTATACCATTCAGCGCTATCTCCAGTATGACCTGTTGGTAAAGAAAGGTCTGATCCATTTTGACGCCTGGGCCAGTACCTTTGGTGAGACAGTTACAGCGATAGAGCTTGCGCCGGAAGGCACCGGCTACCGGGCAAGGACACGGTTTTCCAAGTTCCACAACCTGCCTGAACTGATGGCCATGTTCAAAGAAGTGGCGGATATCAAAACCGCTGATACCCTTGACTTGCCAAGGCCAAAAGCCAACTATGAAACCGTGGTGGTAAAACCCACTGAGTTGCAGCAGAAAATGGTCAAGGAGCTGTCTGACCGTGCCGCTGCTGTCCATGCCAATCTGGTTGATCCAACGGTAGACAACATGCTAAAAATTACGTCGGATGGCCGGAAAATTGGTCTTGACCAGCGTTTGATGAACCCTCTGCTTCCCGATGATGAAACCAGTAAGGTCAACGCCTGCGCGGATAACATTTATCAGATATGGCAGGAAACAAAATCCGATCGTCTAGCCCAGCTTGCCTTTTGCGACTTTTCCACCCCAAACAAGGACGGGCGGTTCAACGTCTACGACGATATCCGTGACAAGCTGCTTGCCAAAGGCATACCGGAGGATGAAATTGCCTTTATCCATGACGCTAATACCGAAGCTCGCAAAAAAGAGCTTTTCGCCAAGGTGCGTCTGGGAAAAGTACGCATCATGTTCGGTTCCACCTTTAAAATGGGAGCCGGCACCAACGTACAGGACAGGCTCATTGCCCTCCATGATCTTGATTGCCCCTGGAGGCCGTCAGATCTGGAGCAGCGCTCAGGTCGTATCGTCCGGCAGGGCAACAAAAACCCCGAAGTCTTTATTTACCGCTATGCCACCGAAGGAACGTTCGACAGCTATCTCTGGCAGACCGTTGAAAACAAGCAAAAATTTATTTCGCAGATCATGACCAGCAAATCCCCCCTACGTGCTTGTGAGGACGTGGACGAAACCGCACTGTCCTATGCGGAAATCAAGGCGCTGTGCGCTGGGAATCCGCTTATCAAGGAGAAAATTGACCTGGACATTGAGGTAGCCCGTCTGCGTCTGCTCCGAGCCGACCACCAGAGCCAGCATTACCGGCTGGAGGACGATCTGCTCAAGTATTATCCCGAAAATATCGAAGCCGCTAAGAGCCGCATTATCGGTGCGCATAAGGATATGGAACGATACAACTCAAATCTGCCGAAGGTTCCTGTCGTATTGCCGGAAGCATCCGATATGCCGGGAACAGGTGCGTCCGAGGACAACTCCCCGGCTGCACCTCCGTTTCCCACCATGACAGTGCTGGGGGTGGACTATACCGAAAAGGAGGCGGCGGCAAAGGCGTTGCTGGAAGCCTGCAAGACAGTGATAGGAAAAGAACCGACAAAAATCGGCTCCTATCTGGGCTTTGATATGAACCTTGCCTTTGACAGCTTCTACAAAAGATTCAGCCTTACCCTCAAGGGTGACCTGAGTTATTCCGTTGAGCTTGGCATGGACACTTTTGGCAACATGACCCGTATTAACAATGCACTGCGGGTGGATATCCCGGACAGGCTGAAATCCTCTAAAAGTCAGCTTGAAAACCTCTGCCAGCAGGTGGAGGACGCGAAGAAAGAACTGAAAAATCCCTTTGCACAGGAAGGAGTGCTCGCCGCGAAAGAAACGCGCCTCGCTTTTCTCAATGCTCAGCTGAACATCGACAGCGGGCCGGAGCGCGTGACGGAGGAGGAACTCGATCTGCCCCAGGCGGCCTATGCAAAAAGTGCAAAGCCATCCATTTTGGAAAATCTGCGCTTCGGTACGACAGGAGGAAAGAACAGAGATAACCATGATAAAGCGAGAGGAAATGATATTATTATGTAGGAACATCGTTGACACGAGTATATAAAACTGCTCTATATCAGCAAAAATACCGCCTGAGTGCATTCTGTACATCAGGCGGTATTTTGTATCTTAAAATCAAAATCTTAGCAAAATGAATTTTTAAACTTTCTATTATGTTCATGATCAGAACGATAAATTGGAATTTGTCAGCTTCGCATTATGCTGCGAAGATTAGCATAGTTATAACTCTTTTTTTAAGTAAACCATATCCACAAGCTGTATCCCGTTTTCAAACATTGGGTGGTCGTAGTTGTCTGTAAAAAAGTTATGAATTTTATGGGAAATGTGAAAACCATTTTTCCCATAAAATTGCATCATAGAAGGAACATCACCCGTTCCGACAATCATGGTTTTATATTTATCTTTGTAAAATGCCCCAATATATTGAATGAGCTTGCTACCATATCCCATACCGTGCCACTTTTCGTAGGTTGCTATATTTTTAAGCTCGCATGTATCGCAGCTTTCTCTTGTGACAACGCATACGCTTCTGAGCTCATTATCATACAAGGCAAACAACTCTCCACGCTCAAGATATTTGTCTATCATGGATTCCGATTCATCAGCAAGCAAAAGCAAATCAAGAAACTGCTTTTTATCTTCTTTTACAATTTTAATTTCCACAGAAGACCCCCTAAACTAATTGGATTTATATAAATAATACGCAGTTCACTTCGGCTGGCAAATTTGAAATTTTGCAAACAACTTACTATTTCAAAACAATTTCTTTCCATTTGAAATGTTTATGCCAAGTCCACTTGCAATGCTCCCTTGCTTAAACGGATTTATTTTTTCTACCGTACCATCTCTTTTAAAAAACGATCCTGTTCCTTTGAACCAAAATGTAGCATTTGCTTTTACACATTGCTCACGAATATCCAGTACCCAACCATAATCACATTCACGAGCATCGCGCCCGCTTTCACCGCTGACCGTAACATGTTCAATCCCATGAAGATAGGCTGACAAATCAATCGCTTCCAAAAGAGGGGAACAAGCAACAAAACGACGTTTTATCGGATAAGACAGAAACAAAGGGAGACGATAATCGGTCAAAGATTGATTCTCGACTGTGCAACCAATATTTACATTGTCATAACCGTCACCCCAATCGGAGGGCAATGAAACGTGGAATCGGTCAATTCGTTTGGTCAAAATTAAAAAATCAATATCAGCCCTTTGTTTTATCATGCACCAAGCGTCCTTGCGCCACTCATCAGCTTCGGGCAGAAAAAAATCAGTGGCAAAACAGGTTGCAAGGATTTTATTCCCTTTAATATTGTATTCACCCTTAGTATTTGTTCTTATAGGCCAATCAAATTTATCTGTTTTCTGTATGGTGTTTTGACCGCAGCGTTTCGCTTGTGGTCCATAGAAATAGCAATATGTGCATCCATCACTAATTTTATAGCATCCTGTCCACGGTTCCCAATTCATGTTCTCACTCCTTCACCGCGCAGTTAAAATACAATTTATCTGGCGCTTCTCAATATACAAATAATCTTCATTCAGATATGTTATAAATTCCTGTTTGTCTGCCTGTTATATAAATAATTGGAATATGGCTGTAAAAGTCAAGCCGTATTTATCTCTATTATACAATAGCTACACAAACATCTCTACCAGTAATTATATATATAATGAGGCTACACCAACTGCCGTCTGCGCGAATCTTGCCGTCACGCGGCAATTCTTTTATAAAAAAAAGAAAATAAAACAATAGGTGGTGATTTAATGGAGAAACGCAGCAGAAATCTAAATGTATCCTTCCGGGTGTCCGAGCAGGAGCGCAAGATGATTGAAAAGAAAATGGAACTGGCGGGTATCCGCAGCCTGCGAGCTTATATGCTGAAAATGGCTATAGACGGTTATGTGGTACAATTGGATTTATCCGAAGTGCGGGAAATGGTTTCCCTGCTGCGAACTGCGACCAATAATCTGAATCAGATTGCCCGCCGTACCAATGAGATGGGAAACCTGTATGCCGCTGATGTTGAGGACTTGCGGGAGCATTACGACCGGCTTTGGGAACAGACGGGCGGCATACTGAAAAAATTGTCTGCACTGTAGCTGAGGTAAAACGGAAAGGGCGGCATATTCCCAAGTTGGGAATATGTCACCCTTTCCGTTTTACATAACTCTCATTCACGTTTCCGTGTTATTCATTTTCAAATTCCAGAAATTTATTTGGCGGAATGTGAAATAGATCGGCTATGGCAAACAGGGTTTTTAAGGATATGGGCTGTACGCAGGAAGGTGTTTCTACCTGGGACAGATATTTTGATGTAATTCCGACCTGTTCTGCAAGCTGATCCTGTGTCATTTCATTCATTTTACGATAATATGCGATTTTCAATCCTATTTGAATAAACCGTTTATCGTTGATGTCCCGTGTTTTGGGCATGGCAATCACCTCTTCAATAATTTTACATAGTTGTATCAAAGAGGTGATAGTATATAGAATTTAGTGCATAGAAACAAGAATAATCTAAGAAAGGAATGGAGTTTATGAAATCATGTTGTGTGACGGGGCTACGTGAAATGCCCAAGGATAAAACCCTGTATGTCAGACAGGAGCTTCGCCATGAAATCGAACAGGCCATCGCAGATGGATTTACCAGATTCCTCAGCAGTATGTTAAATAACGTGGATTTGGACTTTGCAGCTATTGTGGAGGAAAAAAAGAAAGAAAATCCCGATCTGTTTTTGGAAGCGGTTATCCCTTACTCTGACCGGATGAAATCCAAAGAGAAGCGGTTCCAAAAATTAATGAAGGAATGCAACAGTGTCAAATTAATCAGCCAAGAGCGCGACCGGGATTGCTATTTCGCCAGAAACCGTTATCTAGTCGAAAACTCGCAAAGAGTAATTGCAGTTTCTGACGACGGACAAAAAAGCGATACTGCACAGACGATTCGGATGGCAGTGGCAAAGGGACTGGAGCTGCACGTCATTGACATTGCAGAAGACACAAACAAATAGGGCGAACATTCTCCAAAACTGCACAGAAAGTCATTTGCAGATGATACCGTTTTGCTGCCTGCAATCTATCATTCAAAGCGGTTGACAATCATGGTATAATATTCCAAAAGGGAGGAGGTATTTATGGGAATTATAGTCGCGGCGGGTTTTGGATAACTGATCGGTGTAGCGGTTGGCTTTGCGTTTTTCATCATTGGTCTTTTCCTAAAGCAAATTATTATTTTTGACAGCATAGCCCTTGGCATTGTCGCCGGATTTACGGCATATGGACTGCTGCACGTCAATGCGGTGCTGACCATTATAATCGGGATTGCCGCTTTCGGAATCCTGCTTTGTCTGCAAATAACAAAGGCAGGCTTTTGGATTATCGGCACGATACTATCCGTTCTCTGGGGTTTCATTTTTGCTTTAGTAGCATGGAACATTACGGATCGGAACCCTTTCGGGATATATGGTGTCTGGATTGCCGGGGCGTTGGTTATCATGTTGCTGCACTTATGGTCACGAAAAAATATGGATACATAAACCGCAAAAAAGAAGCGCCTGTTTCTGATTCACCGGAAAGGCATAGTTCAATAGGGAAACTTGTTGAACCATACCCAAAACCGATACGGAACTCAATAAGAGAGGCGTTATCTCAATGATAGAGTCTTTCTTAAATTATGATATTTATGATGTCTCTTGACGTTGGTAGAGTTACTAACCCCTGAAAATTGGCCAAACGGATATTGCAAAAACAAATATTAAAAAATATGGTGGAGTTGCTCAGCTGAAAGAGCTCTGAATGGTATTCTGAAGGTCAACGGTTCGATCCTGTCCGTCTCAACCATCAAGTTAGGTGAATATAGATACCATGCGGTTAAAGCCGCATGATATCAGCCTTTTTAGGGACTTTTACCTTCGATTTTTTATCCTCCAGTTTCATAGCTGACATTGGACTTTTTCAGCAAACTGGAGGGAGTCGAACCCTCGTTTGGATTCTTACCAATAAAATAATTGATATATTGCCTTATACGGCACACGTTGAGTGTATAATTTTGATGACGCATTGTGGTCAGAAGGATAAATAAGGCACATAAACCACAACATATAGCGGTTTTGAAGTAAAAATGATCAAAAATCGGGGTCAAAAAGTGCAAATTTTGACCCCTTTTTTTAGGGCATTTTTTAGATGACATTGGGTATTTTTGATGATGATCAAAATCAAGCCTTGGATTAGGATGATGCCATAAAGGTAAAGTTAGCTGAAAAGTTTGATTTGTATGAAATACTAAGTCTATCAATATAGAATGCCTATCATCTACAGTAACATATGATAGGCATTCTATATTATAATTAAATTAGTTTAGTGTGATTGTCTTTCGGTCGATCGTCACTATTTTGATATCTGAAGTGTTCAGGAATTCTCTTATGCCGGCATCAGTCTTAATCACGTATAAGATTCTAAATCCGGTTTCAATTTCGTTAGCGGAATCAAATGTTAACTGAATGGCTTTTCCGTCTGCAGTTGTAACCTCAACAGAGGGCATATAGCTTGGCAAAGTACTTGGTTTACCATCAATTCTTTTACCTTCAACAGCTACTCCGAGTGAAGATACATTTATTTTAGTTAATGACATTTTCTCATAATCATTTTCAGCTAACAGATCAATTGTTTGTTCTTTTACAAATTTCTGATTCGTAGCTGTAAAGCTAATGCTCCATGGACCCGCCGCAAGTGTTTCTTTTGTTGCGGTGTTGATAATTTTGTCTGCAACAACTGTTAAGGTTTGATTTTCTAATGATTTACTTGAATCGATTTCTAAACTTGCAATTATTTTTGTTCTATCCTCAGAAAGCGCCTGGTTGATCATGTAACTCAGGTCTTTTCTGTTTGTTATTTCGATAGTCGGAACCACAGCATCCTTTTCAAAAGCTTTGCCATCTTCTTTTTCAAAAGTAGTCACAATTACAGCACCCTTGTCACTAATTATGCTCTCTGTAACAGTCATTTTAACACCTGATACAATAGAGGATTGGTTAATGGCGGTTTTATTTTGTGCTGTTAGGTTAGGCTGTTCTCCATATAGCACCCTAAACCCATCAAAATGCTGTGCTGCAAATGATGTTGTACCAGTTGCCAGTGTTGCAATAATAGCTATTGTAGCTATTATTGTCTTTTTGTTTGTAGTTTTTTTCATAAATATATACCTCCAGAAAAATTTATTTGCTGTATTATTCTCAGCAAAATTTAGTCTACCAAAATCATCCTTAATAAATGTAAATATTTAGCTATGAAAATCCTACATATTTATGATGAATTTCTTACAATTTTCGTACGATAGTGGCTATCTTATTGAGTTTAGGATAGAATTATGATAGGAATTAGTTAAAGGGGGTTTTTCTGTGGTTAGAGGTATAAATATTTTAATAGTTGATGATGAGAAAGAAATAGCTGATTTAGTGGAAGTTTATTTGCAAAATGAAGGATATAATATTTATAAATTTTATACTGGACAAGAAGCGCTTGAATGTATTAAAACCCAAAACCTAAATTTAGCCATATTAGATGTAATGCTTCCAGATATTGATGGATTTAAAATTTGTCAAAGGATTCGTGAAAAACACCGTTACCCAGTTATTATGCTGACAGCAAAAACCGAAGATATGGATAAGATTGCAGGATTAACCATAGGTGCCGACGATTACATCACAAAACCTTTTAATCCTCTGGAAATGACTGCTCGGGTAAAGGCGCAATTACGCAGATACACACAATATAATCAAACAGAGAAAACGGCCCCTGCAAATACAAATGAATATGATTTTGCAGGGCTTGTGATTAATAAAGATACACACAAAAGTTTTCTGTATGACAAACAGATCCTGCTGACGCCCATAGAATTCTCAATTTTATGGTATTTATGCGAAAACAAAGGGAAGGTTGTTTCGTCTGAAGAACTGTTTGAAGCAGTGTGGGAAGAAAAATTCTTAGATAACAATAATACCGTAATGGCACACATCGGACGGTTACGTGAGAAGATGAATGAGCCTGGAAAAAAACCAAAATTCATAAAAACTGTGTGGGGGGTTGGCTATCAAATTGAGTAGAGAAAAAACCAAAATTAAATATCAATTAACTGCAAAACTAATCAAAAGATTATTCGTATCTCTGGTTATTTTTACGTTGTCTTTATTTTTGTTGCTTATCATTTTCTTGTCCTTAAATGACTTTATAGATGCAAGCGGCAGTTATTTGTATCAGACGTTCCGGTTTGTTTGGAATAATAAATTTGTTTTATTTGTATTAACATGGGGGCTCGGAGCGTTAATAATATTTATTTCGTGTTGGATTCAAACATTAAAGTATCTGGACAACATTATTGCTGCAACAAAAAACATCTATACTGTGGATGATCAAAGCATTGAGCTCCCATCAGAATTACATGATGTTGAAAAAGATATGAACCTAATAAAGACTAATTTCAAAAGAAATCAACAACATGCAAAAGAAGCAGAACAACGAAAAAATGATTTAGTTGTATATTTAGCCCATGATTTGAAAACACCGCTAACTTCAGTTATTGGTTATCTTACACTGCTACATGATGAAAGTCAAATTTCGGAAGAGCTGCGGACAAAGTATCTTTCAATATCACTGGAAAAAGCAGAGCGGTTGGAGGACTTGATTAACGAGTTTTTTGAAATTACGCGCTTCAATTTTACTACTTTAACACTTGACCTCAGCAGTGTTAATTTAACAAGAATGATTGAACAAACCGTATATGAATTTAAGCCGATGCTTTCCGAAAAGGGGTTGCAATGCACTATATCGGCAGCTTCTGATATAATGATAAATTGTGATGCGAACAAATTGCAGCGTGTATTGGACAACCTGATGCGCAATGCAGTAAATTACAGCTTCAGCAGCACTACAATTGAACTATTGGTCATACAAAACAATGAGGGCGTAAAACTAAAGGTCTTAAATCACGGTAATACAATTGCAAAGGAAAAACTCGATAGGATTTTTGAACAATTCTATCGACTTGATACAGCCAGAACAACTCAAAATGGTGGTGCAGGACTAGGACTTGCTATTGCAAAAGGGATTGTGGAGCTACATGGAGGTACTATATCGGCATTCAGCGAAAATGAAACGATAATGTTTGAGGTTGCTATTCCTACTCTGTAGGGAAATCGTAAGAATTTCATCACAATTATATAGGTTTTTGTTATGATAGCGCGAATAAAGTGCATCCATGTTTCAGGTATGATTTATATATCAAGACATGGATGCTTTTTTATGCTCCTATATATGGAAAGGATGATTTTTATTATGAAAATGAAATCAAGAAAATTTATAATTCCAGGCATTATTTTTCTACTAATGATATTAATAGGTGGCTATACTGTTTGGGATAATCAAAGGGTCGTTGTGGATAATGTAACAATGAGTAATTCTAACTTACCTTCAGGTTTTGAAGGGTATCGTATTTTACAAATAACCGATTTGCATGGAAAGAGCTTTGGTGAGAAACAAGGTAAACTGGTTGAACTGATAAAGAAACAAAAGTATGACCTACTGCTTTTTACGGGAGATTATATCACAGATGAAAGTGATGACTTGACTCCGTTGGAAGACCTATTAAAAGGTTTACCTGAGAGCGGTGACAGATACTATATTCTGGGGAACGTAGATGAAGATAACAGTATTGCACCCTTAGTAAGAGGAAATAAGTTTTATGATTTATTTGCCAAATACGGAGTGAAGCCATTATATCCAGGGGTTGAAATTACGAGAGGCGATGAATCCATATGGTTAAGAACAAATCCCTATGTAGGTAGATACGAAATCTATCAGGAAATTCGGAAAGATCTTGTGAACGCAATAGAAACTTTTAATATGAAATATGAAGCGAGTGATGATCCTTTTACTGTGGAGGTATCGCACATACCGACTGAAATTGATTATGAAGACGAATGGATTCATGATTACAGAACGCATATTTGGGGCGAAACGGATGATGAATGGATTGATTGGGATGTGAGTATAAATGGTCATACCCACGGTGGTCAGATTCATTTGCCGTTTATTGGACCTGTTGCTTCCCCTAATTATGGATTATTCCCTGGCAAAATAAATGTTACAGGAGTCCATGAGAAAAACGGTCATACACAATATGTTTGTTCTGGGTTAGGTGTAAGTGGGCCAAAAATTTTACAGTTTAGATTTTTTAACCCACCAGCCATAGGACTTATCACATTAAGTAAGGATCAATAAATAAGGAGATTGTGTATTTATGGTTTTAGAGGTAAAAAACTTAAAAAAAGTATATACAACACGATTTGGTGGTAACCAAGTCAAGGCCATATCAAACATGTCATTTATGGTTCAAGAAGGGGAATATGTTGCTATCATGGGCGAATCTGGTTCAGGGAAAACGACACTGCTTAACATTTTAGCCTCTCTTGATACGCCGACAGATGGTGAGGTCTTGTTGAACGGGAAAAATGTTAACTCTATAGCTGAAACTGAACTTTCAGCCTATAGACGTGATAATTTGGGTTTTGTATTTCAGGATTTCAACTTGCTGGATACTTTCTCATTAAAGGATAATATCCTGCTTCCCCTTGTACTTGCCGGCAAATCATACAAAGAAATGAAATCTAAATTAAACCCGCTCATCCAAAAGCTTGGAATTGAACATATTGTGCTCAAATATCCATATGAGGTATCCGGTGGTCAAAAACAAAGGGCCGCGGTTGCGCGCGCATTGATTACTTCACCGCAGATTGTTTTTGCCGATGAGCCGACCGGAGCCTTGGATTCGCGTGCTGCCGACGATTTACTCAATCTGTTTTCTCAAATCAATAATGAAGGTCAAACGATCTTGATGGTAACCCACAGCATAAAAGCGGCAAGCCATGCAAAAAGAGTCTTGTTTATTAAGGATGGAAAAATTGTTCATCAAATCTACAAGAACTCAATTAATGAAGATATTTATCAAAAGATTTCGGTTACACTCGCCAGAATTACAACGGATGGTGAAAGGAATGAATAAATTAGTATACCATAAGCTCGCGTTAAAGAATCTAAAAAAAAATTCAAATACCATGTTTCCATATTTGGTGTCGTGTATTTTCACGATAGCGATGTATTACATTGTCAGCGCTTTAAGCCTGAACGAAGGACTTAAAACGATATCAAATTTCACGAGAGATGTGATGAAATTTGGTAGTTTTTTATTCAGTTTTTTATCGATCATTTTCTTGTTTTACACAAACAGTTTTTTGATGAAGCGACGGAAAATAGAATTAGGGTTGTATAATATACTTGGCATGGAGAAAAAACATATTGCAAAGATACTCTATTGGGAGAACCTAATCTGTTTACTGGTTAGTCTAGCTGTCGGCTTAACTGTAGGGGTTGTTTTCAACAGATACACAACCACTCTGCTCTCAGGTATCATGAGTGTTGATCTCCCTTTCTCGACTTCTTTCTCAATCCTTGCTCTGTTAAAAACGGTAGGGCTATTTGTGTTGATCTTTATTGCACTATATGGCTACAATACCCGACAGGTCCATTTGGCTAATCCAATTCAATTATTGCAAGGTGGGAAAACGGGTGAAAAAGAGCCTAAAACCAATTGGATAGTCGCTGTATTGGGTATTGTTTCATTAGCAATAGGTTATTATCTTGCAGTGACAGTAAAGGAGCCGATGAAAGACGCTACACTGCTTTTTGCAGCTGTAGTATTAGTCGCGGTAGGAACCTATGCGCTTTTTTTTGCCATAAGTATTATGGTTTTAAAGGCTCTTAAAAAAAATATTGATTTTTATTTTAAACCTGAAAACTTTACTGTTATTTCGGGAATGCTTTATCGCATGAAACAGAACGCTGTCGGGCTTGCTAATATATGCATTCTTAGTACAGCTACGTTGATTGTATTAGCCACAACTTCATCTTTGTATATAGGAATAGGCAGTATATTAGATAGAAGTTTTACAAAGGATTTCTCAGTGACAATTTCTGCTTCTGATAAAGAGGCAATCCAAAAAATCCATAGCATCTTGGACGAAAAGGAAGAAGAGTATGCGCTTTCATTTGAAAACACAGTTGAATATACGGGTGGAAGATTCGGAAATGACCTTACTCAAGACGGAAAATTGGATTTCTTCTTTTTTATGCCGATGGATGATTATAACAGGCTTACCGGCAAATCTGTAACATTAGCAGAAGATGAAATCCTTGTTTTTTCTGAAAAGGTAAATATCAAAACAGATACGATTCCCTTCGGAAAGGTTATCATAAAAATAAAGGAAAAGCTCTCTTCTTTCCCTGTAGAAAACGATAATAGTGATAATTATGGAACAAACTGGACTTATATTGTTGCTGCCCATGATGGGGATTTAGCTAAGTGCTACGGAATCAATGATAAGACATTAGAGAATCTGAACTACTTCTACGAATTTGATTTGAGCGGCAAGAATGAAAGCAAAACAGATTTTGCCTATACGGTGAAAGACAAAATAGAGGAGTTGCCCCAAGCCACTGTTGATTGTAAATATATCACCAGAGATTCAATGATAGTTCGCTTTGGAGGTGTTTTATTCTTAGGCATCATTCTCAGCATTATTCTGTTTATGGAGACTGCGCTGAGCATATATTACAAGCAAATATCAGAGGGATATGATGACAAAGAGCGCTTCAGAATTTTACGAAAAATAGGGATGAGCAAAAAAGAGGTAAGACATACGATAAAAAGGCAAATCTTTATTGTGTTTTTCTCACCGCTAATTGTAGCGCTTATTCATATTACTGCTGCCTTTCCGATGATTACAAGGCTGTTAGCTGTAGCGAACATGAGAAATATTGCTTTATTTGCGGGATGTTCAGCTGTTTGTGTCCTTACCTTTACAATTATCTATGCAATCGTGTTTATGCTGACAGCAAGGGCATACGATAAAATTGTGAGTTGAGATTTCATGAGAAACAATCTGGAGATTGATCAAATTATATAATGAATTTGTTATAATAACTTCAACCCACCCTCGAGAGTATAAAAATGATGACATAATAATTATACAAAATATACATTATATACATTTAAACTAATAAAAACAGCCAAAATATGCAATTATTGTGAATAAAAACACAAAAGAGAGGTAAATGCACAGGCATGTGAATAGAGAAACGAGGATTATGAGAAGGGTATCTCTTGAACGAAGTTGGCGTCTTATTGAGGTAACGAGTATGCCAAAATCCATTTGGAGCAGAACTCGTAACACCGGGAACGAACCGCTACTCCAGAACTGGGGAGCAGACAATCATCATCCGCTACCATGACATCGGTGTCCTCGGCGCTTTTGCAGAAGAAGCGGAAAAATTAGCCGGATAACGGCAAAGGCAGACAGCTAAATCTTCTGTCTGCCTCACCAAATTACCCACGATTCATAAAACGTCCCTATGGGAATGTGCCTAAGCGGGCGCTTCTCTTTTCAGGAAGGAGGGTTAATACGGCAACTACTTATTTCAGGCCTCGGCATATCGACAAAGGCAGAAGCATTTTGGCGACCTTGAAGAAAAGTCTCGACTATGGTAAGAACCCCAACAAGACGCGGGACGGTTTTCTGATTTCCGCATATGGGTGCGATCCTGCCACGGCTGACGCCGAGTTTCTGCTCGCCAAGCGCCAGTATAATTACATTACCGGACGGGAACAAAAACGGGATAAAAATATTCTTCTCTACCAGATCAGGCAGGCATTTAAGCCTGGGGAAATTTCTCCCGAAGAAGCTAACCGGATAAGCTATGAGCTTGCCATGCGTTTTACGAAAGGGCACCATGCCTTTATCGTAACCACCCATGAGGATAAGCACCATATCCATTCGCACATTTACTTCAATTCCACCGCCCTGGACTGTACAAGAAAGTTTGAGGATTTTCTTCATTCCGGTCGGGCTATTCGCCGGTTAAGCGATACCATCTGTGTTGAGAACGGACTGTCCATTGTTGAAAATCCGAAGCCGAGTAAAGGGAATTACGGAACATGGTTGGGCGATGAAAAGCCTCCTTCCTTCCAAGCACAATTACGTCAGACCATCGATGCCGCGCTGGAGCAAAAGCCTTCCGATTTTGAAGCGTTTCTTTCGCTCATGGAAGCGGCGGGTTACGCAGTCAAACGCGGTAAGCATATCAAGTTTACCGACCCGGGACAAAAGCGCGGAACCAGGTGTGATACCTTAAAAGGTGATTACACCGAACAGGCCATCATAGAACGAATTGAAGGAACCCGCATGGTGGTTTCCGGAGGCGGAAGCGCCTTTGAACTGGCCACGGCGAAAGTCAATCTGCTCATTGATATTCAAGCAAAAATTCAGACAGGAAAAGGCTCTGGCTACGAACGCTGGGCAAAGATTTTCAACCTGAAACAGGCAGCGCAGACATTAATATTTTTGCAGGAAAATGGTATTACCGAATATGCGGTACTGGAGAAAAAAGCGTCGGAAGCAACCGCCGCTTTTAATAATATTTCCATAAAAATAAAACAGACGGAAACCCGCATGAAAGAAATCTCCGAGTTGCAAAAACACATCTCCAATTACAGCCGGACACGGGAAGTTTATACTCAGTACCGGCAAGCTGGCTACAACAAAAAATTCCACTCAGAACATCAAGCGGAACTCCTTTTGCATCAGTCGGCTAAAAAAGCCTTTGATGCTTTAGGATTGAAAAAACTTCCCTCTATCAACATGCTCAAACAGGAATACGCTACGCTTCTTGCCGAGAAGAAAAAGCTCTACCAGGGATACCGTCAGGCCAGAGAAAATATGAAAAATCTGCTGACGGCAAAAGAAAATACTGACCGGCTTTTACGTTATTCCCCGTCCGCACCGGAGCAGGAAAATCTGCGGAGGTAGGTTCCCCACATCGTTCTCTCTCCGCATGTAAAAATCGTCCCCCGAAGGGACGCGTAGCAGCGCCGCAGTCGCTTAACAGACAGACGGCGAAAGCAGGCTGTCTGACGGGGATTGGGGCGGAGCCTCAACAAGCAAGTGGAGCCATTTTGACGTAAGGAAAAATGAGCGGAACGGTGAATGGCGTGCCATTCACCCTGCTTGCTAATCTTCCATTTTGTATTTAACTTCCGTAGGACACCAGCCTTCTGTTCTAAAAAAAGGGCGCAAAAAACAATCTGCGCTCTTGCACTTCACATGCTGCCAGAAAGGACATTTCTTGCGCTTTGGGGTTTCCTTTTTTCTGTCTGGATATAGGTGCCAAATTATTATCGTGGGTTCTTCTGGAGAAAATTTAATAAACCTTGATTTCAATAATCCGTTCGGCTATACGGTGCACGACAAATAAACGAATAGTAGAAAATACAGTCATTTAATGAAGCAGGCGGATGAATGATAACATCCGCCTGCTTATTATAAATGGCTTATTGTCAAAACCATTGCTTGCAATGAAACTTTTCTATTCCTACTACAAATGCGTTTCATCCGACAACCCTGTTTCTACCTTCCTCTTTTGCTTAATATAATTTTTTATCTACCAATGCTACGACTTTATCGACTGTAGTTGCACCGCTTCTTTTGTAAATGGTCTCCACGCCAAAGCTACAAGTTATCTTCAAGAGATGAGTATTTATGTTAAATTGTTTATTTTCCACCGCTATGCGGATTCGGTTTGCAATTCTAATCGCGGTTTTTCGGTTGATTTCGGGGAGGCAGATAAGAAATTCTTCACCACCGTATCTGGCCATCCAGCCGTCTTTATTACGGACTTGGTGATGAATCTCCTTGGCCACCTCCTTCAGCGCAAGATCACCTACAATATGTCCGTATTGGTCATTGGCTTTTTTGAAATAATCAATGTCCGCATAAATGACAGATACAGGGTCATCATTTTGAAAGGTTCGGGCTAATTCAATAGGAAGTTGCTCATCGATATACCTGTGGTTGTACAAATTTGTTAGAGAATCTGTAATGGTTAATTCCTGCATACGATGAAACTTACTTTCCTGTTCAGCAGGTATGGGTGTGTTTACACCGTCATTTCTTACCGCACGTTGTATCAGCTCTAGTTGACAGGAGCGTCCGTTAATAGATACTGGAACTGTTGTGGTGATGACCGTTGTACCTTCCGTCTCCTTTATGGACAATATTGCATCACATTTACAGTCTGCAAAAAAGGCAGAGGTTCCATGCGATGTGTTCGAGTCTCTGCTGTCGTATAATAGCTCTCTGCTATCTGAATCCAAAATACGGATGACAGAATAAATTTCGTGTAACATCTGTACAGAGACTATAGCTTGATTTACGTTCTCAAAATTCATGCTGATCCGTTCCTTTTTTATAAGGTGCTGGTTTTGCATTTCAATCTTAATACGTTTTTACGGCTCCAGTTGCATTGGCAGAATAAAAATCCACCTCCAACAGTTCGTATTTACTTCATTTAGTGTCAGAGATTTGGCAAAAAGCCAAGGGGTCAAAGACATTTCGCTAATAATCCCCATAAGCTTCTGTTTCATAGAAACAGAAAAAGCATTCATCATAAAAACCTCCTTAAAATGTATATATCTAAGGGGCTTCGCCACAAATTTCCGGGGATTTGTCAAGTGTTTTTTCAATTATTACGCAAAAAAGGACAAGGTATAGTTTTTTTTACTCTGTCCTTATAGGTTATTCATGCTTGATGGCTTAACTTAAGATTTTACAACTGCCCCTTTTTGTCTTTTGCTTGCAAATTTTATATACAATCACCTCTATGGCTGCGTAAACCAAGTGTGGGAGCTTGCTGCGGGATGGCCGGTGTTTCTGTGCAGTTAAAGATATGCAATGGGTAGTAGAAGCAGCTTTCCACAAAGACTAAAAAGTATGGTGCTACAAGATGTCAAGACAGTTATTTTGATATAGTTAAGGGGTGAAATCATTCACAATGTTCATATAGATCAAAGGTGTACGAGTATTGATCCTGAATCTTATATGGAAGAAATAATAAATATTACCAGTGAAACGTGTTATCCACAGGTGGAGGGCAGAGCCCAAGCGAAGGCGCGGGAGAGAAGGGCTTGACCTTCGTTATTCACAGGTGGGTAACAGAATAACTTCTCGGTTATACACAGCTGCTGGCGTATGGTAGTGCAGAGACTGATGAGGCAAGTAGTGATTATGCAAATGAATGTATCCCTCAATCCCCTGCCGCGTCTCTCGCGGGCTGTTGTAATCATGGAGATAGACTTCATTGTATTTCAGGCTGCGCCAGAAGCGCTCGATGACGATGTTGTCCTTGGCCCGTCCTTTTCCGTCCATGCTGATGCGTACTTCTTTCTCCTTCAGCAGATCAATATACTGTGGACTTGTAAAATGGCTGCCCTGATCACTATTGATAATCGTGGGTTTCCGTTTGGCCAAAGCACGCTTCATTGTCTCTAACACAAAGCCGATTTCCAAGCTTTGATCAAGCTGCCAATCGACAAGATAACGAGAATACCAGTCCATCACGGCGTAGAGATACATCCAGCCGTGCTTCATTCGGATGTAGGTGATGTCCACACTCCACACCTGGTCAGGCTGTGTGATCGGCAGTCTCCGAAGGAGGTAGGGATACGTCCGGTGTTGCAGATCACGTTTACTCAGATTCGGACCTGGATAGATGGCCATGATGCTCATTTCCCGCATGTAGACGCGTACGGTATTTTTGTGAATGCCATCTCCTTCGCGGTTCATAATGGCCCCAATCTTCCGGTAGCCCATGAACGGATGTTTGGTATACAGCTCGTCAATCCGATGCTTGAGGCGAATTTCCTCCGGAGAGGGAGGGACCGGCTTGTAATACAGGCTGGAGCGATTGAGGCTTAGCAGATCCGCCTGAGTGAGGATGGCATGTTCCGAGCAATCCCATTCCAGAAGGTCAACACGTTCCTCGCGAGTCAGGTTAAAGGCCAGATTTTTTTTTAAGCCACGACAATTGAGTGGTCAGTTTTCCAACCTCGGCGTAGAGTTCAACGATTTGCTGTTCGTAATCTTGTTTCATTCTTGTGATGCCTTTACGATCGTCGACGAACAATTGGGAGAGGTTCTGAACCGCATCCGACTTCCACCGGTTGAGGACATTGGTATGAATGCTATGCTCCGATGCGAGTTGGGAAACGGACTTTTCTTCCTTCAGAATTTCCAGTACGATCCTTGCTTTTTCTTCGGGCATGAACTTCCTTCTTGGACCTGTCATACAACTAAGAAACTCCTTTTTTTCTGTCTAGTTTATATGTAGCATTATAAAGAACTATAGAGAAGTAAATTAAATGCGATTAAATGTGAATAAATGTGAATAAATCATTTTTTCTTGACTGAATGCATTTTATATGCTATATTATGAACAGTAAGTCGGCCAACCGACCTAAAAGGAGGCTAAACAAATGGTTAAACAGGTAGCAAAAAAAGAAGAGGGCACGAAACAGTTAATAGATATGCGGCTCCGCATTCTTAATGTGGCAAGTAGCTTAATGATAGAAAAGGGTGTCAAAGAAACCAGCTTGAAAGACATTGCAAAGGAAGCTGGAATGAGCAAGGGCACTTTGTATTACTACTATTCTGCTAAAGAGGATATTATCTATGATATAGCCGATCAGAATTTGAAGCAGATTACAGAAGGTCTCTTGGCTTGGATAGACGATGCTAATACTGATGTGCCTCCGGTTCAGATTCTTAAAGAGGTATTTGAAAAAATATTAGGTGCTGAAACAAGAGGAAAACTCCACCTTTATCTTTTAAGCGACGCTGATACAACAAACAGCGCCATTACAGAAAGGTTTAGGGAGCGTTATGCCGATTGGCGTAAAACACTGGAGTATGGCCTTAATAAGGTTCTTCCAAAGAAAAAAGAAAATAATGAAGTTTTATCTTTTTTGATTTTGGCCGTTCTCGATGGGTTAATCATTCAGAAAATGTTTGGAACCGATAATATTCCAGTCGAAAAAATTATAAAATTGATAATGAGTACAAAATAAAAGTTACAACTTACTTTAAAGTAAAAATTTTATGCAATATAGGTCGGCTGACCGACTGATAACTTCTCAAGAGAGAATCACGAAAGGTGGCGGTATATATTTTATCGGTCGGTCAACCGGCCATATAAAATTGAACTATAAATTAAAAGAAAGAGAGATGTTTATGTATAAATTATATTGTAGATTATATCAACGAGTACTTCAAGCAGCATCATATTTTACTCCATGGCGTAAGCCGGAGCTTCTTGAGGGCAAAAACAGTTTATCTAAACTGCCGGACTTAATAAATAGCAAGGGCATTAAGAATGTTCTGATTGTAACAGATAAGGGAATTTCCTCATTAGGATTGATGAACGGTTTACTTGATGGCCTTAATATAAAAGGCATTAAGTATGTTATATACGATAAAACAATACCAAATCCTACCGTTCAAAATATTGAGGAGGCAGTTGAACTATACAAGTTCAACCATTGTGAAGCGATTATAGCTTTTGGTGGTGGTTCATCGATGGATTGTGCAAAAGGTGTTGGTGCAAGAATAACAAAGCCTCATAAAAATATTTTGCAAATGAAAGGATTACTAAAAGTAAGGAAAAAACTTCCCCCCTTGTTTGCAATTCCAACAACTTCGGGTACTGGAAGTGAGGCTACTATTGCGGCAGTCATATCTGATACTAATACACATGAAAAATACCAAGTAAATGACATTGTGCTTATCCCTCATTATGCAGTGCTTGATCCGCTGTTGACTGTTGGACTTCCGAAAAATATCACCTCGACAACGGGCATGGATGCCTTAACACACGCGGTTGAAGCTTATATTGGAAATAGCAATACAAGAGAAACAAAGCGGCTGAGCAAAAAAGCTGTTAAACTAATTTTTGATAATATAGAAACTGCTTATACTGATGGCAAGAACCTTCAGGCACGAGAGAATATGCTTAAAGCCTCTTTTTATGCAGGGGTTGCATTTACACGGGCTTATATCGGATATGTTCATGCTATCGCTCATGCTTTGGGTGGCTTTTATGGAATTCCTCACGGGTTGGCAAATGCAGTTGTTCTACCTTATGTACTTGAGTATTACGGGAAATCAGCACATAGACAACTTGCTGAATTAGCAGAGGTGGTCGGTATTGGTCTTCCAACAGATACGAATGGAGAGAAAGCGACAAAGTTTATTAATGCTATTAGGGAGCTGAATAGAGCAATGAATATTCCTGAGAAAATTAGTGAAATTAACAGTAAGGACATTCCCTTGATGGCTGAGCGCGCATGGAAAGAAGCTAACCCATTTTACCCTGTGCCAAGAATACTCTCCAAAAGAGAATTGGAAAATGTTTTCCAAATGGTGAGTGAATAAACAATTATAAATTTTAGGAGGTAATTATTATGCACGATGTTAAGAAAACAATAGAAATGCAGAGGGCTTTTTTTGATACAGGTAAAACAAAAGATATCTGTTTCCGTATTGCCAAGCTTAAATTATTGCGTCAGACAATCAGAAAATATGAAAGCGAAATTATGTATGCGTTGAAACTTGACTTAAACAAAGCTCCCTTTGAAGCCTATGAAACTGAGATCGGGATTGTATTGGAGGAAATCAGGCATACAATTAAGAATGTGTCGGACTGGGACAAACCGAAACGCGTTAAAACTCCTATTATGCACTTTCCATCTTCCAGTTATATTTACACAGAGCCTTATGGTTCGGTCTTAATTATGTCGCCATGGAATTATCCGTTCCAGTTAGCGATGGTACCGCTGGTAGGAACAATAGCAGCAGGAAATTGTTCCATCGTAAAACCTTCGGAGTATTCAACCCACACATCTGAGATCATTGAAAAGATTATTAAAGAAATTTTTGATGAATCATTAGTTGCGGTTGTGCGCGGTGGCAGAGAAGCCAACAAATCCCTTTTAGATGAGAAATTTGATTATATTTTTTTTACCGGCAGTCCGCAGGTCGGGAAAATCGTCATGCAATCGGCTTCAAAACATCTTACTCCGGTCACCCTGGAATTAGGCGGGAAAAGCCCATGTATTGTGGACGAAACCGCAAATGTTAAACTTGCCGCAAAAAGGATTATTTGGGGAAAATTCATAAATGCAGGTCAGACATGTGTCGCTCCGGATTATCTTCTGGTTCATCGTAATGTGAAAGATGAGCTTATCCGGGAAATGAAAAACTATATTACTGTTTTTTATGGCAATTCCCCGTTAACAAATGACGATTATCCCAAAATCATCAATCAAAAGCACTTTGAGCGGCTTTTGGGATTGATGGAAAGTGGACGTATTGTTACAGGAGGGCAGTCAGATGAAGTGACAAGGCAAATTGCACCGACAATTCTTGATGGAGTCACATGGGAAAGCGCTGTAATGCAGGAAGAAATTTTTGGACCGCTGCTTCCTATTATAGAATTCGAAAATCTGCATGATGCACTGGCTATGTTAAATAAGCAGCCGAAACCACTTGCTTTTTATTTCTTTACCACGAGTAAGAAAAATGAAATGTATGCAATCCGTACAGCTTCTTTTGGCGGTGGCTGTATTAACGACACGCTTATCCATTTCTCAAACTCCAACCTGCTGTTCGGCGGCGTTGGAGAAAGCGGTATGGGGCAATACCACGGAAAAGGAAGCTATGACACCTTTACCCATTCGAAAAGTATTATGAAAAAATCTAATACTTTGGATGTTTATTTACGGTATCCGCCATTTAAGAATCATTTAAATATATTAAAAAAGTTTATGAAGTAATCACATTTTGAAAGACCATGATTTTAAAAGTAATAACGAAAGAGGCTTTTTAGTGAGTGATAACAATAACTATTTGAAATTAATCTTAGTAAACTACCCAATACTACGCCTGTTGCTTACAGAACGAATCAAACTTAAGTTCTGAAATAGAGAATTCAGATTCAATAATGATGTCCTTGAAACACATATGAATCAATATAGTCCTAAAAACTAATAAAGTTAAGAACAATGCTGTTAATAAGCAGAGATGTAAAGCCGAAGGGTCTAAGGTGCTCTCACAGCACTATGATAGCCTAGTTGCCACACAGAAGCCTGCCCTCTTCTTGGGTAGGCTTCTGTGTCGATAGACTGTTCGCTTTAATGGAAAATACTGTAAGGTTTATTTAGGCGCCGGGCTTTTGCCGCCCTCTGTTACGGGGAAAGGGGTACCCATATGATTACCTGCTTCTATCCTTTTCAGAAGTGGAGATAAAGACAGAGCACTTAATACATACGACCCTCCACCAATAAAATATCAATTTGAGCCAGTATTTTGCCATAGGCAAAGTGCTGGCTTTTTCTATTCGACAAGAAAACAACCGTCACGACCATTAAAGACGTATACCTGGCCTTTGCGTTCCATATATTGTAAAACGCCGTCGAAGCCTGTACGTTGCCGATCTCCGCCTTCGGATTCTGAATTTCTCAACAAATTCAGAATTCGGAGGGAAAGAACGTGACAGATCATATAGATTGGGACGAGCTGCTCAAAAAAGAGGACAAGCTCATTGATAATTCCGACCGTAAACACCGGTATCACTTCAAATCGATGGACAACATGAGGGAGGAGCTTCTGTATCAGGAAAGCGTACTGACGTATCAGGGGCATGAACCAGAAACAGCGGAACCGGAAGATTTTATTGAAACCGTGAAGGATGAAAAGCTGGCCAATGCGCTGCGGCGTCTTACGCCGAAACAGCGCAAGACGGTGGAACTTGCCTACTGGAAAGGATTTAAGGGGTATGAGATAGCGGAAAAATTAGGCTGTACACCCGCCAATGTTTCTATTTTGTTGGACAAGGCACTGAAAAAGATACAGGAAAGTTTGGCTGAATAACCCGTTAGGGGCAGGCATTTTGAAGATGCCTGCCCTTTATTTATTTTTTGAAAATTTTTTTAAAAAAACTTAATTTTTGCCTTTTCCCATCTCCGATATGTGAAGACCTTTTTGCACTTTGACAAACACCGGCGATTTTGCCGGTCATATCGGGATGTCGAGTACGTTACCTCCCATGCTGTGCGCGAGGATTACCGGTCTTATGAGACCGTGCGGGAGCGTCCGCCCTTTTGAGTTCTCAGAAGGCCGGCAGACAAAAGGTGTGGGAGCCATAATGATACTTTCCGTAAAAGGGCCAGCGAAAAGGCAGTAGCTGGGGAAGCGTCGCTCCGGCTGGGATAGGCCGGAGGGAGCTTTTATGCGTGACGGCTTACCGTCGCGGCTTGACATTACCCCCTACGTATCCGGGAAGTGAGATCAAATGGGATGCGAAACGCTCAATCACTTTGAATTTAAAAATTTTAAATATTGCCTGGCGACAGAGCTATTGCGGCGGAGCCTGCTTTTCCACGCTTCATTCCAATGTGAAAGCCTGCTCCGCCGTACCACTCTGCCGCCAGTAGAAAAAGGAGGGAAAGACCATGCACGATTCTCCAATTAATGAGGTCAGCCGCGAAATACCGTCCGACATTCTGCAACAATATGGTGACACGGCCTTATTTATTGCCTATGGCTGCGTCTTGCTGGAGTGCGAAGCCGGAAAAGGCTACATCTATCGGGCGCTGAATGTAAAAACCGGGCGTTCGACTGTCGTTCACCGCAGAACCAACCCCTTGACCCTTTCCGGTGTAGGAGCAATGGCCGAGAGAATCCGGCTGTCATCTGTGGCTGGTAAGGGAAAATTCGAGATTGATATGCCGCCAGGGGAAAACCTGCTTCGGGAAAGTCTTGCGGAAATTCAGAACCATATCTTTGAAGCTATCCTGCCGGAGTATGGCTACAGAATCAGGGACAAACAGATGGAGCTTGCCGCTCACATCCTGGACGCTATCGGCCACCGTACCGTATCCCTGTCTGAGGCCGAGGTGGGCACCGGCAAAACCCACGCCTATCTGATTGCCGCCGCCCTTGCCAAACGGGGACGTGTCAATGACTTCTGGCTGCGGGGATATTATCCTGACCAGAGCTATGCCGAAAGTGCCTACATGCCTGTGGTGATATCCACCGCCAGTATTGCGCTCCAGAACGCCATTGTAAAAGACTATATTCCCGAGATTTCCCGTATGCTGATGGCTCACGGTATTATTAAAACCCCGCTGTCCTGTGTCCTGCGCAAAGGACGGGAGCATTATGTTTGTGAAAAGAACCTTCGGACATATTACCGGGATGCGGATATATTCATCCAGGAACTTCTGGCTCCTCTTTTCAAAAGGACAGCATCCATTGATCTGGCAAATGCAGAGGAACTGACACCCTACATGAAACGCAGGATCGGTGTATCGGGACGCTGCGGTGAGAATTGCCCGTATTATGACGATTGCCGCTACCAGGCCCATTTACAGAATGTCCAATCCGGCGAACACGATTTTCAGGTCTGCAACCATAACTATTTTCTGGCCGATGTGATCCGCCGTTCCAAGGGACAGAAACCCCTCATTCCTCATTACCAGTCAGTCATTATCGACGAAGCCCATAAGTTTTTGCAGGCTGCCAGACAAATGTACGGCGTGGAATTTGGAAGTCTTGCCATTCCGCGTGTAGTTGAGGATATCGGCTGCTTTACCTTCCGGACGGGCATAAGCGGTGCTTTGGTACGGGAACTTGCCGCAAAGCTGGAGGGACAGAACCGACGTTTGTTTCAGCTTTTACTTGATAACATTCCTCCCCATAGTCTGGAGGAGGAAACGGAACACTACAAAACGGTCATGGATAAAACCGCCGCACGTCACCTTCGCAATATCCGAAATATCGGCCGTGAACTCTCGGAACTGCTGTCGGAACAGCTGCTCCTTGTCCGGTACAAAGGCGGGTGCGCCCAGGCTCGCTTTGAACTTTCCCATATCAGGGAACAGGCCGGCATACTGGAACGGTATGAGGAACTGGTTTACTGGCTGGAAAGACCGGAGGAAAGATACCGTGCAGAATCAGATAAGGAGCTTGAAACCCTGCTGTGCGCCATTCCCAAGCAGCTGAGCGATATGCTGTACGATGATCTTTGGAGCAGCGGAATTCCTGTTGTCCTTACCTCGGGTACACTGTCGGCAGCCGGGAGCTTTGAACATATCGAACGCAAAATGGGACTTGACCGGGTACGCTCTTTAATGGAAACCAGCAAGCCCTCTCCCTTCTGTCATCGGGAGAATGTCCTTTTGTACATCAGTGAAACCGTGCCGTTTCCGGACGGCCAGGACAGGGAATATATCGCCGCCGTAGCGGAGGAAGCCGGGCGGCTGATTGAAGCCTCCTATGGCCATGCCGCCCTGTTGTTTACCTCCTATAAGGCTATGGATCAGGTGTTTGCGCATTTGGAGCGACAAGGCTTAGGTTTCCCTCTGTTCCGTCTGGACAGGGGCGGTATATCCGCCATTGAGCGGTTCCGACAAAGCGGCAATGGCGTGTTGTTTGCAAGCGGCGCACTGTGGGAGGGAATCGACCTCCCCGGCGATGTGCTTTCCCTCTTGATTATCGTCAAGCTGCCCTTTGCAGTGCCCGATCCTGTCAGCGAATATGAACAGACGCTGTACCGGAGTATGGAACAGTATAAAAACAGCGTGGTGGTACCGGAAATGATTATCAAGCTCAAGCAGGGTTTCGGACGGCTCATCCGGCGTGAAACGGACACCGGAGTTGTTGCCCTGCTGGACTGCCGCGTTCGGGAAGGTGCCCCCTACCGGACACGGGTGCTTCACGCCCTGCCCGACTGTTCTGTAACCTCCTGTTTGGAGGACGTAGAACTATTTCTGCAAAGTAAAAAGGAGCCGGATTACTTCGCGTAGTCCGGCTTCCTTACCCTTTACCCAAGGTATTCCCAACTTGGGAATATGTCAGATTATTAAAAAAGGAGGCGCAGGCCATGAATTTGAGTGAACACAAAGAACTGGTAGATATACGGGATGTCACTGTAGACAAAAGCCTTTCCAGAGAGGAACGGATTGCGGAATACCTCCGCCAGATCAAAGACCCCTATTGTTTCAAGTGCGGCAAATTTACCGTACAGGCACGGTTCGCCGATAACGGCGTCACGTTGGAGGACTGCCTACAAAGACTTTTAATCGAATGAACGCATATCTTCCGCAAAATAGACTATCTCCCCGCCCTGTGGTAACGTAGGCATTGGAAAAAGAATGAAAGCAATGGAATGACACAGACAATGCCTGATCGCTCTTTGAACTGCGGGGGAAACCGTAATTATTCAAAGGAGTGATTTCTATGTCTAAAAAACAATATCAAGCAGTAAAATATATCCGTCTGTCCTATACGGACGACAAGGATAACGAAAGTGACAGTGTGACCAACCAGCGCAAGCTCCTGGACAACTTCATTGAGAATCATCCGGATATGGAAGCGGTATCAGAAAAGGTGGATGATGGCTGGAGCGGTATTTTGTTTGATCGTCCTGCCTTTAAGGAAATGATGGAGGAAATTAAGGAAGGAAAAATCAACTGTGTCATTGTAAAGGATTTATCCCGCCTGGGACGTGACTACATTGAAACAGGGCGTTATCTGCGCCGCATCTTCCCCGCCTATGGAGTACGCTTTATTGCTATTAACGATAACATCGACACGATCAAGGATAGCGGTGACGATCTGGTGGTTTCGGTAAAAAGCATTATCAATGACGCCTATAGCCGCGACATCTCCGTAAAAACCCGCAGCTCACTTTCCGTAAAGCGCAGCAACGGCGATTATGTGGGAGCCTGCACGGTGTATGGCTATCAAAAATCCGAGGAAAACAAAAACCAACTTGTCATTGATGAGTATCCGGCAGGAATTGTACAAACCATTTTCAAAATGAAGCTGGACGGCATGAGTGCTGTAAAAATTGCTGAGGAACTGAACCGTCTTGGTGTTTTATCCCCGCTGTCGTATAAAAAAGACCGGGGACTGCCGCACCCGAAAGGTGGTTATGCGGATAAGGCCGACGCCAAGTGGTCTGCCACAACCGTCATCCGCATTCTGAAAGATGAAACCTATACCGGAACCCTGCTCCAGGGCAGACAGGGCACCTTCAACTACAAGCTGAAGAACCTGATTGATAAACCGGAAAAGGATTGGGCGCGTACAGAGGATGCCCATGACGCCATTATACACAAACAGGATTTTGATTTGGTACAGCGGATTCTCCGGCTGGATACACGGACATCACCGGGAAGCGATACGGTGCAGATGTTCTCCGGTGTCCTCATCTGCGGATGCTGCGGAGGACGCATGACACGCAAAACCGACCGTTACAAGGAGACCTCTTACCATTACTACTATTGTCCCGCCGGAAAAAAGGGTGGTTGTACTGCTTCCGCAAGAATAAAAGAAAGTGACCTTATTTCCTGTGTACTGGAGAGCCTGAAAGCCCATATCCGCAATATTGTCTCCCTGGAAGCCCTTTTAAGCAGCGCAGACTGTGAAGCGATAAGCAGTAGACTTGAGCGTAGGATTGAAGCTCAGCTTACAGAGAATGAGCATCAGCTGAAACAGATTGCCGGGTTCAAATCCACTCTGTACGAAAATATGATTAACGGCATTATCTCCTCAGAGGATTATAAGACCTTTCGGACAAAGTATGCCGAGGATACAAGCCGCCAACAGCAGGCCATGACTTCACTTAGGCAGGAGCTTGCGGGCGTAAGAAACCATACTGGAGAACGGCTGCTATGGATGGAGCATTTCAAACGGTTTGAGGGGCTTACGGAACTTGACCGCAAAACTGTTGCCCACCTGATCCAATCCATTCGCATTTTGAGCAAAACCGAGCTTCAAATCACCTTTAATTATCAGATGGAATATGAGAAAGCCATCACTGCCTACAGTGAATCGGCTTTGACAACGAAATCTGCCGGAACGGAGGTGGCGTAACATGGCAAGAAAAAGCAGAAAGAACCTTGAAGCCGTTCCGGAAGTATCCTATGAGAATACCCTTTACAATACCGCCGCCTATATCCGCCTTTCCGTGGAGGACAATAAAAAAAGAGGCGATTCACTGGAAACGCAAAAAAGCATCCTGCAAAGCTATATCGCCATCACACCGGGTTTAAAGCTCCATGATTACTATATCGACAACGGTTCGACGGGTACGAATTTTGAGCGTCCTGCCTTTAAACGGATGCTTGCGGATGCGGAAAACGGAATCATCAACTGCATCATTGTAAAAGACCTGTCCCGGTTTGGCAGGAATGCCCTTGATACCGGATATTACATTGAAAAGTATCTGCCGTCCTTAAAAGTACGCTTTATTGCAGTAAACGACAGCTTTGACACCGACAATATAAGCCCGGAGGACGGAATCATGCTTCCCTTGAAAAACATGATCAACGAAGCCTATTCCCTGGATATCGGGCGGAAAATCAAGGCGCAGCAGCTCCAGAGCATGAAGGAAGGCGAATATGTCGGCGCAAGACCGCCTTATGGCTATCTGAAAAGCGTCGATAACTGCCATAAGCTCGTCGTAGACAAAGAAACTGCGCCGGTGGTGCGCCAGATATTTCAGTGGGCATATGAAGGGATGGCATTAAACGAAATTAATCGCCGCCTGAATGAAGCAGGTATTCTGACACCCAGCCATACCAAAAAAGCCTCCGGTCTGATCAGCCATGAAAATCTGATTGGAAAAAATGCCTGGCAGACCCGCACCGTGGGTAAAATCCTCTCGAGTGAAGTCTATACCGGTGATCTGGTGCAGGGAAAAACGAAAACGCAGTGCCATAAACAGGTTTACGCGGAGGAAAGTAATTGGATCAGAGTGGAAAATACCCATGAAGCCATCATCAGCCGCGAAATGTTTGAAGCGGTGCAGGAAATCCGACGACAGGCAGCACAGGAAGCGGTTCAGAAGCCAAAAACTCCTTACACGCCTAATCTGTTCAAAGGAAAAATCTATTGCGGACACTGTGGCGGAAGTTTGCACCGTCAACGGTGTGAGCGAAAGCGCAGCGAGGACGTGTACCTGTTCCACTGCCTGTCTAATGGTCGTGTTGCAAGGGGCTCCTGCCTTCCATATTCCATTCCGGAAAATGAATTGCTGACCTCACTTTTAATCATGATACAAAAACATGCCGACATCGTGATCGGCAAGGCCATACGTCTTAAAAAAAGCAAACCGGCTTTGGAAGCCAGACATACCGCTGTAAAATCCCAGCTTGCCGCGCTGCGCCAAGCACTTGACCGGGACAGACGGATGGTAAAAAGTCTGTATGAAGGCCTTGTATCCGGCATAATTACCAGCGACGAATACCGGCAGATGCGGGAAGATTATGAAACCAAAATAGCCGCTCATGTCACACAGGCGCAGGAATTGGAGTGCAGACAGAGTGAGCTGGAAGCACAGGCAGCACAATGCCTTGCGCTATCTGATTTAATCGAAGGTATAAAGGGAAAGGAAGATATAACAGCGGCTGTGATCGACCGGTTGATCGACCGGATACGGGTATTCTCCGACCGGCATATTGAGGTTGATTTCAGCTTTGAAAGCGGATTTGAAAGGGTAAGAGAAACAGACCGTTCTCTGTGCGAATTGCTTTCCCCTCCGGACAGGAGGATGCAGGCATGAGCAGATATGTAATTGCAATGTATATCCGTCTTTCCATGGAGGACATAAAAACCGACAGCCTGAGTATCCCAAACCAGCGCCTTTTGCTCGGCAGACACATTGACATGCTAGAGCAAAACGATATTGAAATTCTGGAATTTGTGGACAACGGCTACTCCGGTGTAAACTTTGAACGTCCTGCCGTGCAAGAGCTTCTGGAACTTGTGCGGCAGAGTAAAATCAACTGTATTATCGTCAAGGATTTTTCCCGGTTTGGCCGGAACAGCATTGAAACCGGATATTTCATCGAACAGGTATTTCCTCTGTTTCAAACCCGCTTTATCTCCGTAAGTGATAACTTTGATTCCAACGATTATAAGGAGGATACGGGCGGAATGGCAGTGGCCTTCAAGTATGTGATGCACGAGTATTACAGCCTGGATTTGTCCCGTAAAACCAAAAGCTCCAAATACATTAAGATGAAGCGAGGAGAATACCAAAGCAAGGTTTGCAGCTATGGTTACCAAAAAGGTGCCAATGGATGCCTTGAAATTGATGAAGAAGCCGCTACGGTAGTACGCCGGATATTTGCACTGGCCCTTGAAACAAAGAATGCCCATGAAATCGTAAAGGCACTGTATGCGGAAAAGATACCCACGCCCGGCGAATACCGGGCAGCAAAGGGTAAAGGCTTCCATGACATTTCAAGGTGCGGCGGCATCTGGCAGAGGTCATCGGTGCTTCGGATTCTGACCGATGAGCGGTTTATCGGCACTTATATCATGGGAAAACGCGTCCTCAAAGAAGTCGGTGGCAAGCGGTCAAGACTCAAGGACGAAAGCGAATGGTTTAAAATCCCGAATCACCATCCCGCTATTATAGAAAAAGCGGTATATGAACAGGTGCAAGCCAAGCTGCTCCATTTCAAATGCGATAAGCATACCCGGGAATATACCCTGCGCGGCAAAGTCTTCTGCGGCTGCTGTCAACATGCCATGCAAAGAGCGCCAAGAAAGGAAGCGGCCTTTATTTGCAGGTATACAAAAGTGGATGCTTCGGCTTCCTGCTATGGAATGGAAATATCGGAAAAGGAGCTTGAGCAGGTGCTGTTTGATATCCTGTCCAAGCAGGCGCAGGTCATTTTAAATACCGGCAGCGTGAATGGTACGGATGAAATGCAGCTATGCTTCGAGCAGCAAGCGGAATATATAAAGCTCATAAACAGGTGCCAGGATAACAAGAGAAGTCTGTATGAGCGGTATATCATGCAGGAAATAGCTGCCGGACAGTACAAAGCATTAAAAGCCGAATTGGATGCGGAGTTTATTCAGTTGAATCGCGCCCTTGCTGTTATTTCCACACAGAGCGCAAAAACAAAGGCTGACTGCGAAGAGAACATCAAAGTGCGTGAAATTGCTGGAGATATTTCAAAAGAAACCAGTCTGACGCGGACAATGATTGACTTACTGATTGACAAAGTATATATGCACCCGGGAAACCGGATTGAAATCATTTGGAAAGTGGCGGATTTTGCAGACTTTCAGAATCGGAGGGATATAGATGGAGAAGAAGCAAATAAGAGCAGCTATTTACTGTCGTGTGGGTAATCCAGACCAGCTATCATTGGAAACTCAGAAAGAACAGCTGTGCAGATATGCAAAGGAATGTGGATATAACAACCTTGAAGTTTACATGGACATGGGGTTTAGCGGTCTGAATTATGACCGCCCTTCATTTTCAAAGCTGGAAGCCGATATCCAGTCTGGATATATTGGAGCAGTTATCGTCAAGAACTTAGATCGCATAGGGCGCAGTATATTTGAAACGGCGCGTTGGATGGAATGGGTTAGAAAAAATGGAGTTAAGCTGTATACGGCGGACGTGCCTTTTAAGGAGAACCCATTCAAAGATTTAGGATGCTTTATAACGTGAGGTATCAAAGAGCCATTTAGCAATTAAATGATTCATGAAATCACAAATCACTATTTTTCAACTAAAAATCAGAATATTTGTTGAGGAATTCGATTACATTTGGTATAATTAGACAACGGTAAGTTAGCTATAAGTCTTCTCCTTGGTATAGTGGCAGTAAATAATAGCAGATGGAGTATACAAAACCGTGTAGAGGTTGATCTTTGCACGGTTTTTATGTAATTGACATTTTAATTAAGACTCAATTTGGGAAGGCTTGCTTCGAATTTATTATTACTATAAATAATTAGAAAATCACTATGGGGATAAAGCCAAAATTATCTATGAAGAAGGAAGAAAATATGCCTAGTTTATCTCAAATTGAAAAAGGGATTTTTATGAAGTTGTTTAATAGAGGCGGATATGTTTTAAATTTTTCCACAAATGATTTTGATGTTTTTACATTGGAAAGTGTTGGGGTTGCATTGTGTGAGACTTACAAACAATCTAAAGGCAAATCACTGATGATTTACATTAGTGAAGCGTCCGAGGATAACACTATAAAACTGATGAAAGATCTGTTGGATTATTACGAAACTCATTACGAATATGAAATTGAAAATGATGATGATTATTCTAAAACATATAGACGATGCAAAGATATAATGGAACGTATCTTATATAATAAAAATCCCCTTGCATCAACTGCCATAAAATTGAAGGAGAAATTTACAAGCTCTTATCTTTCTGCTCAGATTGATTTAATGTTAAAAATGCAGTCTGAAAATCCGACAGAAGCAATCGGGAAAGCCAAGGAAATGATTGAGAGCTGTTGCAAAACCATCCTTGATGAAAATGGAATAGAATGGGATAAGAATTGGGATGTCGGACAGTTGGCTGGTGAGACGGTTAAGCTTCTTAAGCTAATGCCCAAAGACATACCTGATACAGCACCTGCATCAGCTGAGATGAAAGCCGTTTTAGGCAATTTACGTGCGATAGCTACAAATTTGGCAGCATTGCGCAACCCTTATGGTAGTGGGCATGGTAAGAGTGCTACATATAAAGGGCTTGAAGAACGCCATGCAAAACTTGCTGTTGGTAGTAGCATAACGCTTGTCAGTTTCCTATGGGATACTCATGAAAGGAGGGGCATTGGAAACAGTGAACCGAATTAGTGAGATAACAAAACGTGATATTCTTAATTTATTTCGCAATGGGATTGAGATAGACGAATTTTTTGAAACGAAAAAAATTACTTATTTTTATTTCGGCTGTATGGAAGAGATTGAATTTCTTAGAAGATTATATGATTTAAAGAGTATACCAAGTTTGGATTCAAGATTTCCTGATGCTGACAGTGATATATTGCAGCACACGGTAAACAATGATGATTATCCATTTTGTTGGGTATTTGATGATGAACGCTTTCAACTAAAAAATGGGAGCGATGAAATATACTTGAAATTTATCTGTGAAATATTTCACCCGACAGTAAGGTTTGAAAAAGGATATTGGAAGGAATTTCTTGCTGAGGTAAACAGGCTGATGCAAAATGATGGGTATGAACTTTATCCTGCTGAAAAAATATCTAATCATGATGTCTATGGGTGGAGGATATTTAGACAGGAAGAAAATAAGATATTTATTCCCTATTCTCAGCGGAATACAAAAGCAATAAAAGAGAAAAAAATAACGTTAACCATTAAACGCAATGCAAGAAATCAAATTTATCAACTCTTAGAAAGGTATAATGACATCTATCAAAAGACAACTGAAACAGGATGGCACTACAATGTTTCGACAAGCGAAGAAGTCTTCAATGATATGCGGAAATTTTACATTCCAAAGTGCTATAATGACCAAAAGCAATATATTGAAACTAATAACTTACAAGATTTTATATACTGCAGTTCGCCTTATTGTGTAATGGATGCGATAGAATTTTTCGAGAAATATTGCGGTTCCATCAACTTTGAAACAGAGATTAATGCAATATTGAAGCTAAATGGTATTGCGTTAAAATTAGATAGTGGCAAAATTGTCAACTCGCTAGACAGTCAAATAAAAAGCAGTACGTTATCTTCAATTGATGAGGCAGGACTTAAAGAGTTGCTTCAGGAAGCAACCCAATATTACGATGAAAATAATTTAAATATAGCTGTTGAAAAACTCTGGGATGCTTTTGAAAGACTGAAAACATATTACTCTCCAACATTAGACAAGAAGAAATCGATAAACAAAATTATAAGTGATATGAGCAGCGACAAAGAACCTTATAAAGATTTGTTTGAGAAAGAATTCCATGAACTGACGGCGATTGGCAATAACTTTAGAATTCGTCACCATGAAACTATAAAAATAGATATTGAAGATAATAGACACTATGAATATTTTTATAAGCGATGCCTATCATTAATTTCGATTGCGATTCAGTATTTAGATAGTGGAAGAACGCTATAATGAAATAAATAACTTGTATTACAAATTCAGGGGGTGGAAACATGGGAAATGAAGAAAAACTTACAGGCAAAGAATTTGAAGAAATCAAAATGTTAGTTGATAAAGCTACAACTGCCAGTAATAAAAAAACAGCAGAGCCTTTTATAAAACGCTTAGACTTTATGCGAAGAACATTAAATATAGAGCCCTACAAGAGGATTGTTTTTGGTGAGCTTGTATCCTATGTAAGCACTGCATCAGGACAGGTTAAAGATAAAGCACATTGGATGGGGGCCGTAAATCAAAGCCTTTTCAAGTTAAAACCTTCTTCTGATGATATGGGAGATTTAAAATGAGATACTCAAAAAAAGAGTTGAAAGGTCTGCCAATTCCCAGAGAGATAGTTGTCAAGAGCTTGGCAGAGTATATTAGTTTGTTTTCAAGTAATGAATTTGAAAGCTACATATTTCGCGGAGAACCTACGAATTACCATGATACCATTTCTTCTGCACTTAGAAACAAGGAATATCCTTTTATAAAAATGAAAAATGAGTTTAGACGAGAAATATTCCATAGGCTTACTTCTGATGAACGCAATAATTTCTTGGCTTTTGCCCAACACCACGGAATACCAACAAATCTTATTGATTTTACAAGGTCGCCTTTAGTTGCTCTATTTTTCGCCTGCCAACCATTTCACAGTTCAGATGAACGACTTGAACAAACAAGAGGGTTTGTATATCTTCTGAAAGATGCATTGGTTGATATTACAGACCTGCTTTCGCAAAATGAAGATAAGAATTTCCTTGATCTTTTTATACGAAATGAAAATAATATTATTGTGGATTTATATAGAGCCTTTTTAGACTTCTATAACCAGCATCCAGAGGAATTTTATTACTATTATAAATATTTAGCCGATGACTGGCAGTATTACTTTATTGATATGCAGCCGTATGCCCCTAAACAATCTAATTTTCCATTGTATTACAACCAGGAATATAAAAACAAACTGCAATATGAATATATCAGAAACAATAAAGAACTGATTGCTGAAATAGAAAAGCGGCATGGTTCAATAGAACTGATTCTACTGGAATATATATTAAAGCTACAGGCATTCCTAAAGCAAACGCTGGATTTTGAAGCGAGCGTTTGGTGGCTTAACTGTATTCCCAATTTTCTATATACACCAATATTGTCTTTTGAAAGAGGACGAAATCAGCAAGGTGTATTTATTTATCAGGCATATCTATCCTTTGATGAAAGCACTTATAATACTCATATACTTTCCCAGCAACGGGTATGGCCTGATGTTGCGATTGTTATTGAAAATAAGGATAAAATATTGCGGGAACTAGATTTTATGGGTATCAATGAAAAGTTCATATATGGTGATTATGACAGTACCGCAAGGTACATAAAGAAAAAATATGACCAATAAATATAGATGGAGCACAGTAGTTGATCAGCACTACTGTGCTCTGTTTTTAAAGGACATTGATAGGTTGAGGCAATATATTCCAAGTATGTAGAGACAAAATAATATTAAATTATTTTTCGGTGTGGTCTTGACATACGGGTGTCTTAAATCATGAACCCTTATTTTTTTAACACCTGATTTTTTACATCCTCTTTCCATTTCTTTATTTAAATATGTTTTAGTTACTTGCAATAATCTTTCATTAGGTTCATAGTCATATAATTTGTTTGCATATTCTTGAACCAGGTCGCATAAAAAAGGTGGTATTGTAACAACTCTTTTGCTTTTAGGTGTCTTTGGCTCAAGAATTAAATCTTCTTTATTAAGTCTAGCATAATTTTTATTTATACTCAATGTTTTATTTTCAAAATCAAAATCACTTAGTGTTAAAGCTAATAATTCGCCTGATCTTATGCCTGTCCAAAAAAGAGTTTCAAAACCAACCTTTGAAATCAATTTATCTTCCACAGTAGCAATAAACTTGTTAAATTCAGCAACTGTCCAGAATTGCATTGAATCAGCATTCTTTTTTCCCATACTTCCGCATGTTCTTGCAGGGTTTTCAGGTAATTTATAATATTTACAAGCAAAATTAAATATAGCTGATAGCTGATTATGAATTGTTTTTAAATATGTTTGACTATAATTTTCTTCGCTTGAAATCAGTTCATTTTGCCATTTTCTGACTGATGTTGCGGTTATGGTATTAATAGGCAAATTCTCAAAAAAAGGTAATACTTTATAATCTATAACAAATTTTTTATTATCCAATGTTGTTGGTTTCAACCTGCTTTTGCAGTCTTCTTTGTACAGTTCAACCAGGCTTCCAAAAGTCATGTCACAACTTGCGTGTGCTTTGTTTAGAAACTCTCTTTCAAATGCTTTTGCTTCTTTTTGGGTTTTAAATCCTTCCTTTTTCTTTTGTTTTATATTGCCTTGCCAATCTTTATAATTAAATTTGGCAAACCATGTTCCTTTTCCTTCATTTTTATATACAGGCATTATATTTTTCCTTTCTTAAATTAGGGTATAAAAATAAACCTTTATAAGATCAAGGCTTATGATATAACACATTGTGATTTACTATATCAAGCCTTGAGGTTTGTAAGGTTTATATTTAAAACAGCTTCTTGATTGCAGTCAAGATGCTATTTATATATTATATTGCTTAGATGATTGATAATTGTAGAGTTCTTTATAAAAGTCCAATAATTCTCACCTTCTTTTTCTGTTCATATTTTTAGTTTCACATACATATCTTTTCTTCAAAGTAACGTTTTGATATTTTACCAGCAACAATATAATATCCCTGCTTCTTTAAGTCTTGATTCATATTTCGAATCATCCTGTACGCTGTTGTTTCTGATACCCCAAGAATGGAAGCAACATCAGCAGCTTTATAAAATCTTGATTCTTCTTTTGTAAATTTTTGAGAACTTGGCATAAGATCCTCCTAATATTTTTTATACTACTCTTTTTTGGTATAATATTCTTTAATGATGCATGTGAGCTAATATTAAAGGATATTCTACCTTCATAATTTTTGCTATGTCATTGACTGCTAAAATATCAATATTATTACATTCCATTTTTAATTACCTCCTGTTTTTAAGTATTTGGTATTACTTCTATAATATATAACCAGAAAATCTTTGTTTTTCAATAATGATAAGTTCAATTTTGATTTTAAATGATGAGAAGTTTTGGATACTCATCATTTAAGTAAAATCTACATCTCCATTTTAAGTTAATGTATTGTATTAATAGTTAAACCTGCAACAAATACCATTTGAAATTCTTATTATATAATTTAATATGTGCCTGTCCAAATTTTTTGAAATTTACGAGTTTTATAATTATATTCATATATTCCACCCTCTTCAATATATTCAATAGCTTCCTCAAATGAATCAAAACTTTCATGTTCAGCTCCAGAATATTTCTTAACTTGTATTTCGCATTCATACCAAGATTTATAAATTCCTGGTTTACGACCTGATCGTACTGCATATTTTTTTGCCATTATTTATACCTCCTCATCTTTCATGAAAAATTGTTTTTAATATTCCTTAAGAATCCAGAAATTAATCATATTAGAATACAATTGGTAAGGAAAATGTAATTTACTTAAGATTGTTATTAAGTGTTTTTAAGACATCCCATCTCATTTTGCAACTAATTATTTTTGCAGTGTTCATGAGGATTCTCCTTTGTTTATTGGTTTATATCTGCTATAATTAACTTACTACTATAATAACAAATTTTTATAAAGTTTAATAATTAGAATCATGCACAAAAAAAATTATTAGTACTTAAAGAGGACTTGACAAATGAACAGAAATGATTTTTTTATATATGATGAAATTGGAGAAGAATATAATTCTGATAAAAAAATTATAAATGAGGAATTATTGATTAATACATCATTTAAAGTAGTTAATGAATCAAAAAATATAATAAAACAGATATACAAACATTGTTTTGAGGAAGCTTTTTGTTTTTCATGGTCATATAACCTAAATATCCCAAAATTAAATAACTGTAAAATAAATAATGATGAAGTCAAATATGAGGAGGCGATTTTTGAACATTGTGTTATTTCTGCAGCCTACACGGTTCAATATTTGTTGTATAATGATTTATATATTAAGCCTTCTGAGCTTGGGAATATTATGGAGGGTAATGGTTTAAATTCCTCAATTGGACCAGGAAAAAATAAAAAGATTAAGATTATTGAAGATTGTACAAAGGTAGAGTTTTTAGTCAATGGTGTTGAGAATGATAAAAATATTAATATTAAAAGTCATTTGGAAGAATTAATGGCAAATGACAATGCTAATTATATTGAACAAACTTTAGGAGTTAAAGACAAATTTAATATTTCTTTGTTTTTGAGTAATTTTTCCTATGTTATTCTCAAAAATTCAAATATGTTTAAGCCATATAAATCAATTGAAGATGTCAATAAAAGCAATGACACAAGAAAGGTAAATAAAAATATTAAAGAATATTTAACTTCATACATTAATACCGTAAATGAAATTTCTTTGATTAAAGGTGATGACTTTTCACATACAACTAACGTAGATAAGATGTTATTTTACTACAAAAAAGAAAGATTATTACACAGCGATTATATTAAATTTTGTGTTAATAAATGTGGGTTGGACTTATATATTAATAATACTGATGAAGAAATTATTAAGAAATGTATGTTGCTCCCTAATGTGTTTACTAGAAAAATATTTGCTGAAAGGTTTAGTCGCAGCTCATATGATGAAGAATCTTATTATAATGTAATTGATGATTTAAATCATTTATTAAATGTAACTTTCCCTATATTTGAAAAGGCTTTCTTCATAACTTTATATGAATATTGTACTACTAATTCAAAACAGGCTGAAGTTAAAAAAAGATTAAAATACATGAATGATTTGTTAACCAATTATATCGATAATAAAATTTATAAAGAAAAAGATTTTAACGTCTTATTAGCTACTGTAAACAGTGAAGATGATACATATTCAACAAAACAAGCGGAAGATATAAGTGTGTACGTTGATATTAAATATAAAAAAAAGAGTGAAGATAATGAAAAAGTTAGAAATGATAAATTAAAAAGGGCAAATAATGAAACTATAAATAATAGATTAAATATTTATGAATTGTTGAAATACGCTATTGAAAATAAAAGGCTATTTAAAAACAATAATATACTACCTTACAAAGCTCCACTTATTAATATACCTTATTTTGTCGGTAAGTTTAATGAAAAAGAAAAAGAGAAAGAGAAAATAAATTATTTAAAAGAAGAAATTGCAAAGGACTATTCTGTTTTTATAAGTTTTATTAACTCAACAGATTTAAGTGTTGTAGATATTGAAGATATAATGCAAAAAGAAAGGATCTGCCGAAATAAAAGTATAGTCACAAATATAGAGTTAATAGATGCTAATTATAGAAGTCCTATTGATGAGATTATAAATATGCAAAAATTTACTGAAGAACACTATCAAAAAATTTACTCTGATAATTCAATTAAAAATAGAAAATCTATTTTTGATGATTATATAAAAGGAAAACCAAAAAATAAATAAAATATGACATTTATCATTTACGAGGGGGAGCAATGGAAAGCAAATCGAATTATATTGAAAAATTAAATATTATTAGGGCTGAAAGAGAAGATAATAATGACAAAGAAGTTAGTTTTGAAATAAAACCGTATGATTGGCATGATGAAGAAATATTAAAAGTCATCAAATGTAGCCAAAAGTATGTAACGGAAGGTATAGGTGAAGGTTATTTGAATTGGATTCCAGAAAATCCAATTTTAATCTCAGCACAGACTGGAAGTGGAAAGAATGAATTTGTTAAAAAAAAGCTAATTCCTGCAGCAATAGAAAGTAAATCAGAAATTTTGATTTTAGTAAATAGGACTGCAGTAAGCAGGCAACAAAAGCGTATTGTTGCTGAGGCAATTGGTGAAAAATTGCCAAGTGATTACACAGATCGTGAGTTAGATGCAAGAGAAATTTTTGGTTGTGTGACTATTAAAACATATCAAAAATTAGGTGCTGAAATAGATGAAATTTATAAAAGTAATTATGAAAAGGGCTATAAATATGTGGTATTAGATGAGTGTCATTTCTTCAAGAGTGATTCTTTATTTAACAATGTTACTTATAGGTTATTGGAAGCTATACGAATAAACTTTAGGGATAGTATACGTATATATATGACAGCAACTCCAGATGAAATTTTTGGTTCAATAATGAAAATTGAGAAAAATCTACCTAATTTAGAATTAGCAAATAGAATTGCTAATCCTTTAGCTTCATGGTTACGCCCTTTTCAAATTTATTGTTATGAGTTTGATCGAGACTTCAAGTATGTTAATCCATACTATTTTAATGCAAAGAAAGAATTAATTGATAAAATAAATCAAGATGAATCTGGTGAAAAGTGGCTTGTTTTTGTAAGCAGCAAGAAAAATGGTCAAGAAATTGCAGCAGAGCTTGGCTCAAAAGCAGTATATATTGATGCATCTGCAAAAGACTTAAAAGGAGAAAATGAAGCAATAAGTACTATAAATGCAATAAATGCAATAGAAAATATAAATGAATATTTTGATACAGTTCTAAAAAAAGATAATAATTTAGAAATAAAAGAATATTTAGAACCTATAAAATCGCATATTGATGCATTTTCAAAAACCATAAAACGATATGATATGATAACATATGCAGAGTTAATAAAAAACCAAAAGTTTGAAAAAACAGTTCTAGTTACAACTTCGGTTTTGGATAATGGGATTAATCTAAAAGATGATTTATTAAAAAACATAGTTATTATGACAAGCGATAAAACTTCATTCTTGCAAATGTTAGGAAGGATACGTTTAAACGATGGTAAAAAGATTAATATGTATATCCAAAATAGGAAAAGTAATCATTTTGAAGGTAAAATTAATATAACAAACCAGCAATTAACAGCATATTTATCATCACTTGGTAATAAGAAGCCTGAGTTTATAGTAAAATTTTTAGAAGGTAAAATTGAGCTTTATCCACAGATATGTAATCTTTATAGCGTAAATTATGATAACCTAATAAAAGATTACAAGATTAGTTGGAATAAACTTGCAATAGATAAATTAAAAGAAGATGAAAAATTTCTACTAAGAATCAAAGAAAAAATAAAGGCTGACAAAGATGCATTTATTAAAGAACAGCTTTCATGGATTGGATTCGATTACAATAAGGAACAATACATTTCCGATGAACTGCAAAAAAAATATATAAAAGAATTTGAAGATTTTTTATATGAAATGTCAATAGCTGGTAAAGAATTAAATAAAGAAGAAAAAGAAGAATTTGAAAAGGAATTTAGGGAAAAATATTTTAAGGCATATGGGGAAAGGGATAGTGATAATAGTATTCGTGAAAAATATGGCAAAAAGATAATGAGTGATATATTTAAAGAACTAAATTTGCCTTACGAAATTAAAAATCTATCAACTGGTAAATGGAAATTTGTAAAGGTGCAAGAGAAAGGATAAGTTACTAATGATTTGATTAGTATTAGGGTTTATTTTTCTAAACATAAAAAAGTATTTCACCTAATAAAGAATTGTTACAAAAAATAAGTAATTTACAAATTTTAATTAAATTAAGATAAATAAAGTATAAAATTTATTACTAATACAATAAAACATTGATATTTCAATTAATTACATTTTTTAAAAAATGTAATTGCTAACTTAAAGGCAAAAGTAATTATGTATTAGCTAAAAAAATTGTTATAATTATTCTAAAATAATTATATTTGAAAGAACAGAATTGCTGGTATTTCAATGAAAATTATAGGTCATGACAAAAAATAATTGTCATGACTTTTTAGTTGCTTGATAATATATAGAATTTTTAATATATATTATTATTTTGTTTCGTGAGGATGGGGGTATTAGGGGGAAGGACATGGTGAAGTGCGGCGCAGCTGCACCTTCACCACTAATGTCCTTCCCCCTAAAAAAATATATAGGGCTGACGCCCTATATATCCATGATATATATTTACTTATATGTTACTAAAATATTAATAAATACTAACAAAAAACAATTAAATTAGGTATAAATTAAAGCTAATAAATTAAGTATAAATACAATTAATAATATCACTGTATACATAATTGGTAACGGTATTACTTTGAAGATATAATGATAAAATTACCCATTGAAAAAGTTGATAAATATTGTAAATTATGGTAGAAATTTAAATTCAATTAATATATAATTAAATTATGATATTTCAAAATTGTATAATACTTTGAAGTAACTAATATCTATTTCTATTTAGTAGGCTAATAAATAGGAGTGTTAAGCGCGTATAAAGTTGCTATTATAGTAATAATGGGAAGCGGAGATATTTAATGTACTATAAGTACATAGCGGATTAAAGAACTAAAGAAAGGATAGATACGAAATGAAGTTGACTTTTAGCAAAATTCATAGAGAATCAATTTTTAATGCAGATTTTGATAATTTGACTGAAGATAGTGGAACAATTGAATTTAAAAGGAAAAATACAGCTGGTGGTATAGCGGTAGTTTATGCTCCAAACGGAACAGGAAAGTCTAGTTTTACTGAAGTTTTAAAGAGTGAAGAATCTACAGCTGCTGTAGATTTTTTGGCAACAGATGAGTGTGGAGCGGCAATAGACCCGTCTAGTAAGGTATTTCATATTGTTGCAGATCAAATTAGTAGGCATATTATCTTAGGAGATGAATCTCAGTATCTTGTCGGCACAGACATAAGAAGGGAATACGAACTTAAGAAGAAGATTAGTGAAGGTTTTGATTCGGTATATAAAGTCTCTTTACCTGGAATTTATAAAAGCAAATATAGCGTAACAAAAATTTCGGATTATTTGCTTGGTAGTGTGCAAGCAATCAATGAAACTGGATATTCTTTTATTAAGAGTATTGTTAATACACGTTATCGAGGAAAAGATATCAATCACGAAGATTTTATTTCTTTTATAAAAAATCCCATTAACAGAAAAGAACCGTTGGAGCTAGATGAGGGAAAAACAAAATTTGTTATTCAAGATTGTTCTAAGTCAAAAGTGGTTCAAAGGTTATTGGAAATTGATGTGAATACTATTGTTCTAAGTAGCGAGGCTCCACTTATTGAACAACATAGTGATGCAATCACAATCTTGGATAAGTATCATACGCTTCATTCTTGTGTTGTTTGTGATAATGAGGCTTTTGATGGAGATGAGTTACTTAGACAGAAGAAAAATCGTCAAAAACTGATATATGATAGCTTGGATCAGAAGACTAAAAACCTGCTAGATAAAGTTGCAATGGATTTGTCACTAGTTAATAATGACCCTTTTGATATTAAGAGAATTGTATTGACTTTTATTTCAGTAGGAGATCTAGATGAATTGATTCAATTGCAGCAAATACTTACCACATATGTGAATAATACTGCAACAGCAATGATTTTTGATTTGGTTAAATGCTTCGACAATACAACGATGGTTCATGATTTTGATGAACTGTCAACACTCAGAAATGTGCAACCATCTTTGGATTCAGATGATTTGCTTTATATTCAGGATGTTATTAGCGAAAATATTGATCGCGATATACGAGTTATTCGAGACGACGATAATGAAAAGAATTTCAAGCTGATGTTAGGAGATGCACCTCTTCTTAATGTTGAGCGGCATGAGATGTGTCTTAGCGCAGGGGAACAAAATTTCATTTCGCTGGCATTTGAAATGTTGCTTGCTAAGAATTCAGGTAAAGAATATATTGTCCTTGACGATCCGATATCTAGTTTTGATTCGGTATATAAAAACAAAATTGCATTTTGCATTGTGAAGTTCTTGGAGTCAAAAAAGCAAATAATTCTTACCCATAATTTAGAGCTAATTAGATTGCTTGAATTTCAGCTGAAAGGCTGTTTCAATCTATATATGTTAAACAACATGGATGGTGCACGTAATGGATTTATTCGTGTAAAAGAGGAAGAACAGAAATTGCTTATAGATCTTTCTGAACTCATTAGTTTTTTCCAAAATAACGATGGTTCTTTAGTAAATGCAATAAAAGATAGACGCCAATATTTGATTTCAATGATTCCATTTATGAGAGGATACGCTCACATAAGTTTAGATCCTAACGACTTTTATGGAAGACTATCAGAAGTTATGCATGGGTATGGGACGGCAAATGTTGACTTAGTTCCTATTTACAAAGAACTGTTTGGCTGGGATTTTGGAGGAACTGAAGAAGTATTGGCAACAGATATTTTATCTTTAGACAGCTCTAATTTGGATTTCTTTGATACAGTGCAATACCCATTATTGGCCGATGCATTAAGGCAGTCTTTGGTTTATTACTATTTGCGAATGACTGTGGAACGAAAGCTGATTGATATCTTTAATATCAATATTCGACCAGGCAAGATTCTAATGTTAACAGATATTATCCAGAAAGCATTCCGTTGTAATGTTGGGGATCCTGAGTTCGAAACAAAACGTGCAGACAGAGTATTCTTTGCTTCACGTAAAACTCTTCTTAATGAATTTAATCATTTTGAAGGAAATATTAATATCTTTCAACCAGCAATAGACATAACATCTTCTCGCTTGCAGAAAGAGATTATTAATATAAAGAATAGGCTTTCTGAAATTGAAACTCGATATTCCGCTTAAAAAGGAGGGATAGAAATCTAAACATAACCTGCTTAAGTTGCCCATTATGTTATGTTTATAATGTGAAAAAAATAAGGAGAGACACGGTGTCCCTCCTTTAAGCAATAAACACTGTTAGTGTAAAAACTAAAATTCATCATTGACAACGAGCCTCTGCAGACATTATTTATGTCAAGGGCGATATGAAAAAATGCTATGACATTGCCCTTTAAAGTCTATCAGTTCAACTTCTCATTATCAATGACCTATTAATCAATTTATGTAAATTATATAATTTATGGAGGGAGCGATTTTTCATTGTCTACATATGGGGATGTGTATAAAGAACAGTTACTTGAAGCTATTGAGGAATTAGCTAATATATCTAAAAGAGATTATGAGACTGATGAAGTAAAAGCTATAATATCAAAAGTCGGGATAAGAACAGAGCTTTTTTTAAAAAATATTGTGTTTTCTGGTATAAGAACAAGGATTAAATTTTTTGATTTAATAAATGAATTGTTAAAATATGGGTTAACAAGCAGTGATTTGAAACCATTGCATGAATTAAGGCTACTGTATAATGACTCAAAACACGAACCAACATTTTATTCAACGATAATACAGACAAAAGATACTTTAGATGAAATCAGTCTAAATATTGATAAAGTATTAGGATTGGGTTTAGGGATAACAAATAAAAATGCATTTAAAAAATATAGACGAATTTTTTGGATTTCTGCTTGGTGGTATATCGAAGGCGACATTGAAGTACACATAATGTTTCCTGATGACTCAGGACGATGGCTAGGACCTCCTAGTATAGATATCATCTATGTAGATACCACATCATGGGAGCAAATCAAACTTGAATTACAGCAAGTTGGATCTATATATTTTAATCTACCAGCTAAATTATTAAATGATTGGAATAATGAAGGCGATGAATTTTTGGAAGCCTTTTCTTTTGATGGTTATTATAAAGAGTTAATTTTTATTTTGTCTCAACATGAAAAAAGATTAGAATTAATGCCTGGGCTCATGAGACATCATGAATTAAGAAATATGGTTCAGGCTTGCTTGTTAGCTTCTATCGATATTTTCCCAGTTGCCGTCAATTGCGATAAAGACAAACTAATTGAAGAATTGAAAATAGAATCAGTTAACTCTTATGCTGTGCCGTCCAATTACAAATATTTAGACACAATAGCCGAAGATATAGTTAATATGTTACTGGATATTAATAAAAGTGATTGGAATAAGTTGTCGGGTATAAGGTTTTTAAATAGTGAAAGCTATGATATAGCAAAAGAATCAGCGTGTTCAATAAGTAAAGAATACACAGTATTAGTAGATGATAAATTTATAATATGTATAGCTTCATGATAATATTTGACAACGATTAAACTAATTTTGCTATGATCCCATTATCCATATAATCTGAAAACTGATAAATGCAAATTTGTAGTAGAGATATTTCATTATTGAACGATTTCTTTATATGAAACAAAACAGCACTTAAAGACATTAATCTTTAAGTGCTGTTTTATGTTGTCTTAAAATTTACACATTAAAAGCTAACTTGTTATATAATTACTTTCTGCATTTCTTTTTTATAAATTCAATGACATTATCTTTAGGAACCTTCCAGCTCTTACCTATCTTACAAGCCTCAATCTCTTGAGTACATACTAAATCATAAGCTTTATTCCTTCCTATATTAAGCATTTCACATAATTCTTCAATAGTTAATATATCATCATATTCTTCAAACATATTATATCCCACCTTTTATTATTAAATTTTATTACTTTAATGTTAGATGCATTAATTGGGATTACTCTGATGAAAAAATTTTTAATTATTTATATAAAAATCAACAATTGATACAGTAAAAAGATTCAATTATATATTATAATCTTGAATTCTATAGCAAATCTGATTGCATCAGATACCCTAATTATAGGATCATACCGTTTAACACAATATGTCTAAAGGTTAACTGTATCTATAAAAAAATCATAGGAGGAGAACAAAGATGAACATTGAATTGAAAAAACTTGAATTGTTAAATTTTAAAGGAATCAAAGAACTAAATATTGATTTTGCAAAAGAAACCAGCATTTACGGAGAAAATGCTACAGGAAAAACAACTGTATTTGATGCATTTACTTGGTTGCTATTTGGTAAGGACAGTACCAATAGGAGCGATTTCAACATCAAGATCATAAATAAGAATGGTGAAACAATACATGGGTTGAATGACCAAGTTACAGGTACATTGATTGTAGGGGATAAAGAAGTAATATTGAGACGAGCTTTGAAAGAAAACTGGGTTAAAAAGCGTGGCTCTTCGAATTTAGTATTTAGCGGTAATACTACAGAGTACTTTATAAATGAAGTACCTAAAAAGGAAAAGGAGTACAAGGAATATATCAATAGTATTATAGATGAAAATGTATTTAAGCTATTAACTAATCCTTTACACTTCAATATTAATACTTCATGGCAAGATAGAAGAAAGATATTGTTATCGGTTATAGGAGACATATCAGATGATGATGTAATTAACACAAGCAAGGATCTTGTTAAACTTAAAAAACTATTAAACAGCAATAGCATAGAAGACTTCAAAGCCATAATAGCAAGTAAGAAGAAAAAACTGAATGAGCAATTGAAGGCTATTCCTATTAGGATAGATGAAATAAATAGAAATTTACCTGTTCTTGCTGAGGGTGTTGATTATGATGGTCTAGAGAAGGAAAAAGCTGAAATCAAAGGTAAAATAAGTGATATTGATAATAAATTATGTAATCAAAGAAAAATAGCCGATGATTTCAATCAAAGACAACAAGAACTATTTTGCATGAAAAGTAAGTTAAAAGATATGGAAACACAGATTGAAAAGAAAGCTATGAAGAAATTTAACATGATGAAAATAGAATTAATGCAGCTCGAAAATGATAAAAAGACAATTGAAAAGATGCTTGAAAATGGCAAAGAAAATATAGCTGAAAAAGAAAAGGATATAATCAAATTTGAAGAGATTGCTAATGCATTAAGGAATAAATTTAAAAAGAAATTTACAGATATATTTATTGAACCTGATAGAGATAGTTTTATTTGTCCAACCTGTAAACAATCCTTACCTATTGACGATGTAGAGAATCAAATCATTGAAATGAAAAAGAATTATGAAAATGAAAAGAATTTGATACTTGAAAATGTTAAGCAACAAGGCAAAGAACAAAATCACAAAATTAAAACTTACAAAATTATTGCTGATGAGGAAAAGGAAAATATAAAGAAATATGAATTAGGAATAGTTGAAATTAATAGCGAGATAAATGTTTTGCAAGCACAAATCCGTACAGAGGAAACGAATAAAACTGAATTTGACTATGACTCCAATGAAGAATATGCTGCTTTAAAAAATGAAATAGCAGCTTTTGAAAAGAAATTAGTTCCTTTAAATGGTTATGAAAATACAAGTGATAGCAGAATCATTTTAGATAACAGGCTTAATAAAATAAATGAAATATTAAGCAATAAAAAATCTATTGTAGATGCACAAACAAGAATCAAGGAACTAAACAATGAAGAAAGAAAATATGCTGAACAGGTTGCAGAACTTGAAGGTCAAGAATTTTTAGTTGAAGAGTTCGTTAAGACTAAAGTTAATATGCTAGAAGAAAGAATTAACAACACTTTTAAGTATGTAACTTTCAAGATGTTTGATCTTCAAACAAATGGAGGATTAAATGATACTTGTCAAGCCCTAGTTAATGGTGTACCTTTTGCAGATGTAAATAATGCAGGGAAAATAAATGCAGGTATAGATATTATAAATGCTTTAAGTAAAGTTTATAAAATCACAGCACCAATATTTATTGATAATAGAGAGTCTGTGGTCGATTTAATTGATACAAAAAGTCAAGTTATCAATTTAATTGTTAGCAAGAAAGATAAGAAGTTAAGAATAGAGGCTGCATAATGAAAGATGAAAAATACTATGATCCAAACAATGTAAATGCGGAAAACTTTAATAAAACAATGGATGGTTATGTAGAGTATGCTTTAGAGTTAATGACTGATACGCTAAAAGAATGTGAAAAGTTCAATGATGAGCAATTAGATATTGTAACAAATTTATTTAAAAGGGGATTAATGTGGGCAAAAGATGACTTAACAATGGAAAATGCAAGAAATTACAAAAAGAGGAGTAAGCAAAATGAGTAGTGAAGTTGCAAAAGGTAAACAGAAATTCAGTGTAGCAATACAAAGTGATGGTTATAAGAAGCTTATTAATAATACTTTAGGGAATCCAAAGAAAGCAGAAAGATTTGTTGCTTCTATTATTAGCGCTATATCTGTTAATTCAGACCTTCAAGATTGTGATGCAGGAAGCATATTATCAAGCGCTTTATTAGGTGAGAGCTTAAATCTTTCACCTTCACCAAAGCTAGGTCAATACTATCTAATACCATTTAATGATAAGAAAAAAGGTAAAGTAGCAAATTTTATACTTGGTTATAAAGGCTATTTACAATTAGCCATACGTTCAGGATACTACAAGAAAATAAACGTAGTGGCAATCAAAGAAGGTGAGTTGGTAAACTTTAATCCTTTAGAGGAAGAAGTTGAAGTAAATTTAATCGAAGATGAAGAAACTAGAGAAAAAGCAACTACAATAGGTTACTATGCGATGTTTGAATATCTAAATGGTTTTAGAAAAGCAATGTATTGGTCAAAACCTAAGATGGTTACACATGCACAAAAATACAGTCCTGGATATAAAAAGGATTTAGATAATGGATGGTCATATACATTTTGGACAAAAGATTTTGATGCAATGGCTTTTAAAACAATGCTAAGACAGTTAATTTCTAAATGGGGAATAATGAGCATTGACCTTCAAACAGCATTTGAAGCTGATATTGAAAGTGAAAATAGAAGAAATATTGATGTTGTAGATAATGAGGTACAAGATGAAATAAGTGAAAATGCCAATAAAAAAATAATTGATTTTAATAGCTCAGCAGTAGTTGATGTTCCAGTAATAGAAACAGAAGATGAAAGTTCTATTAATAATAAAAAAGAGCAGTCAACAATTAATGAAATGATTGATCCAGGATTTTAGAATGAAAATTATATGTTTAGGTAGCAGTTCTTCTGGAAATTGCTATCTTCTAAAATCAAATGGTGGTGAAACTTTAATGCTTGAATGTGGCATTGATTTTAGAGAAGTAAAAAAATCTCTTAATTTTGATATTAGTAATATAAGTGGTTGCTTAATTACACATGAGCATGGAGACCACTCAAAATATTTACAAAAAGTTATGAATTTCGGTATAGAGTGCTATATGAGCAACGGTACAAAAGAGGTATTAGCGTTAAACCATCATAGAGCTATTATATTAGGTAAAAATCAAATACAAACTATAGGGCAATATGAAATTATGGCTTTTAGTACAAAACATGACTGTGCTGATCCAATTGGATTTTTAATACATCACAGAGAAATGGGTTTGATGGTATTTGCTACAGATACATATTATTTAGAATATAGTTTTGAGGGACTAAATCATATTTTTATTGAGTGTAATTACTCAAAAGACATTCTGAATAAAAATGTAGAATTAGGTCTAATTAATAAAACTCTAAGAGATAGAACACTTAAAAGCCATTTTGAGCTTGGAAATGTTAAAGATTTTATGAAAGCTAATGATTTATCAAGCGTAAGAAATATTTGTTTGCTACACTTGTCTGATAGAAATAGTGATGCTGAAAGATTTAAAAAAGAGATTGAAGAGTTCACTAGTAAAAATGTTGTAATAGCAGATAAAGATGTTGAAATAGATTTAAACTTATTTCCATTTTAAAGTGTTGCTAAATAATTTAGTACAACCCCCAATACATGATAGAAATGTATTGGGGGTTAATTTTATATAAGGGGAGAAAAAGACAATGAATAAAATATATGACGTAGATATAAAGGAAAATAAATTTAAAACAGCAAAAAGGGTTGATTTTGTTTCAATAAAAATGGTCAAAGAAAAAAGTGTTAAATATCAAAATAGAATAATATCATCACCAAGTGATAGCGCTGAACTATTTAGTAGTTTTATAGAAGATAGTGATAGAGAACAGATGTTATTATGTTGCTTAGATACAAAAAATCGACCTACATCTATTAGTATTATAAGCATAGGCACATTAAACAGTGCTTTAGTTCATCCAAGAGAGGTGTTTAAGGCGGCAATTTTAAGTAATGCTGCATCAATAATCTTAGCACATAATCATCCATCTGGAGATACGGCTCCATCAAATGAAGATATATCATTAACAAATAGAATAAGTGAGGTAAGTAAAATTATAGGAATAAAGTTTTTAGACCATATAATTATTGGACAAGGTGGGTATTTAAGTTTTAAAGAGGAAGGGACATTATAGAGATTATAGGAGGCTTAACTATGTTAAAGGCATATAAAAGTGCAACAAACGAAGAACTTAAAAAAGCTATAGAAGTATGTGAAAGCATATTAAATACTGATACGTTTAATGCTGAAATAAAAAAATCGTTCCAAAAATGCAGTAACAAATTTCAAGAAGAAATTGAAATCCGTAAAAAAGCATGGGATATAGTGCAATCTGAAATTGAAGCTTTATTAAATGAAGAGCGTATTTCATAGAATTAAGAATTGTATGAGTTATATTTATGATTGGTATACGAAAATATGTTTTAAGGTAAAAGTTGCAAAACATAATTATTATTAAAATAGTTCGTGAAGAGTCAGTCAATATGTGTGTTTTACTTTGATAGACTCTTTTTATAATAATAAAAAATAAAATCTATGGAGGAAATAATGAAACTTGGGAACTTATATTCAACTAGAAATGTTGACTCATTAGTGCAAGAGAATAAACAGTTTAGGGACGAAATAAACGCAGCTTTGAATAAATTTATAAATAATGATTGGGGTGATACATGTGATGAAGATGCTGAGATGAACCATGAAGCCTTAAATTCTGGAGAAAGAATACTGGCTGTCTATAAAACATGCAAAGGTTATGTTTGGATTATTTCTGAATATGGTAGAAGTTCAACGACTATTTTGTTCCCTTCGGAATATTAAATGGTCTATTGAAAATAGGCGTATTGTTTCCACCATATTTTTGATAGGTCAAAAAAAATAATGACGTAAATTTACGTCATTAAATGGCAAAAAAATTTAATTCTTTATCTTGAGCAAATGATGCTTTACCAATTATTTTGTATGATGTTATTACTTTATGGGTTTTGCTTTGTGGTCTTATTGAAGCTGTCCTAATTTCATACATTTCTAAGGAGCTTTTAAAATACTTATTTGTCTTAAATTGTCTGTTGATTGGTACAAATTCTATTCTATCATGGTAGGAATCAACTTTTCTGCAAGTTAAAACTCGATCTAATTCAGTCATAGCAATAGTGCCACTTTCTACAATAGGAGTTGCTTTTATAAAAATAAGGTCACTACAATTTATATTAGGTGACATACTTTCATCTTTAGAGAAAAAAGCATAGTCTACATCAAGGTACTTAGGAACTTCAACATAATCTTTACCAGCAATTCTAATAATATTTGTTGGCGGTTCATCTATTGATTCACCGAGTAACGGTATATGCTTTACATTGATTTTTGAATACTCAGATTGCTGAAGATATTCTTGTTTTGAATTATTTACTGTAAATTCAACATCAGAACTATCAGAGTTAAGTTCTAATAATAATTCTAATTTGCCTAGTAATATTCCTTTGTTTGTATTATTGAGCTTGCGAAATCCCGATAAAAGGATTTCTTCATTTTCATTAAAAATATTGGTATTACAATTGGAAGCACTATCATTAGAAAAGTCTTTCCCAGTTAAAATATAATCAGCAGAAACATTGAAGTAATTTGCAATTTTTATAATTGCATCAGTTGAAGGTCTTGCCTTCCCCTTTTTCCAATCAGTGATAGCACTATTAGAAAGTTCCAATTCGTCTGTAAGTTTCTTTGCAGTTATACCACGTTCCTTTATTAATTTTAGAATACGTTCAATCATAGAGCACCCCTTACTATTTTATTTAGAATATTACAGAAAAAGTGTTTGACGTTCTGTAATATTACAATTATAATGTAATTATGACATAATTTTACTTCAATATAGTAACACAAAATATAAAAAAAAGAAACTTAAAATACTGTCTTATTTTGGCATATTCTAATTTATTATTAGAAAATACCAAACCTTATTATGTACGGAATTTACTAATATAGACAGTTTTGAATGATAAAAATTGTAGAGTTGGAAGTGATATAAATTAAATCAGAGAAAAGGAAGTTGTCGCAACGAGGTATAAAAATTAAAAAGAGATTAGTTGAAAAAAGTATGACTCAAAGAGAATTGGCTGAAAAAATAAAAATGAAAGAGCAGTATCTGACAGATATTTTAAGTGGAAGACGGTCTGGAAATAAGTATATAAATCAGATTTATCAAGAGTTAGGTTTGAATATGGAAGATGAAGATGATTTTTATTATGATAGCAATTAGTTGTGAAATAATATTAAAAAAATTAGTTCAACAATTTAAAAACATATGGAGGAAGATGAATTTATTTATAATATATTTGGGGAGGAAGTATTATGTCAAATGAAATCACAGAACAGATTGAAGTAAAACCAAGCAAAAAGTCTATTTTTATGCGTTGGTGGTTTTGGTTATTTATTATAATCATTATTATTATTATTGGCAGTTTAGGAGCATTTGGTGGAGGTTCCATAACTTACGAGCTGTCTAGGACAAGTTCAATGAGTAGACAAGATATAATTGATAAATACGGTAAGCCAGATGAGGTATTAAGCGATGATTCAGATGGGTATTTGTATGGATATGATGCTGGTTTTATTATTTCTGGAACCGATAAAGGTGCACTGGAAATTTCTCTTATGTCTGATTCTGTAAAAAAGAATACTTCGGATAACTACAAAATTATGGATGTTACATTAGGTTCGTCGTTTGAAGAAAACATTAAAAGACTTGGGGAACCTGCTTTATCAACAAATGATGGACAAAAAGGTGCAATGTATTTAACTAATGAGGATTATATTCTTATGTTTACGACTGGATATAATTCGGACAGCATTGAAATAATCAAATTTGCATATTATGATAATAGTTTGGAAGCTATAACACTTGATATAAGCAGCTTGCTTGGTAACATCGTAACTGAGGAAGATATAAGTAAGGCATATAAAATCAATCAAAAATCACCATACGCACAGTCAACGATGTATGATTGTAAAGGGTTCGATTTAAATGTTGAAAATAAGAATGATATAGTGGAGCAGGTAATTATTTCAGAAGATGGGATATTTAATATTTGTGGAATAAGGATCGACAGTACTTTAGATGAAGTTAAAAATGTATTTGGAGAGCCGATTAGTTCCAGTGAAGGTGTTCTAAATACAACACAATATGTTTTTTATGATGATGGCTTCATTGAAAAGAAAATACAAGTAACTATTGATAATACTACCAGTAAAGTTGAATATATTGAAGCTTCTATTCAAAATGATGATTATTTTGAAAGTTATGATGATCCTATTAGTGACGAAACAGATGACCTAGTTTATATGGTATATAACAGTTATTTTGATTACTATAGTGAAGATGAAACTATAGGTGAAGCATTTGATAGTTTCTTTACCAATGCTAAATGGGAGACAAATATAGTAAATGGCTATAACTGTGTAAATTTCTTTGGTACATTAGTAGATTCGAATAATACACCTTTAGGAGCGGTTGGAGCAATATTTCAGTTATCTTTAGATGACAGTTTTGAATTAATAGAAGTCTACATAGGAGATGAAAAGATAAATGAATCAGAAATTAATGATTTTTTAGATCTTGTTTATAGCAATTAGTCTGCTAATTAGTAATTTAAAGTTATTATTTGTTAATAAGATTTATAAAATTAAAGGAGGAGAAAAAAGTGGAGGGCGCAATTGCAATTATTTATATGGCTGCAGGATATTGGGCAGTAGGAAAAACTATATATGCAAATAAAATAGTAGTTGGCACATGGAACGGAATTTTCTTGCAGAAATTAACATTAGGATTTGTCCTTGGGCTGGTGTTGATTCCTGTAGCAATTATTAAAACTTGCTTGGCAAGTAATAAATGAGATTACAGGAGTAAGCGAAGATTTAATTGTAAATCATCTAAAAAAGGGGAAAGAGAAAATGAGAAAAATAATAAGTTTAGTTTTAGTTGTTTTATTAGTAATAGGAAGTTTCACATTAGTATATGGGTTTAGTGTAGTAAATATGGAGAATGAATTAGAATCAATAGTAGATACAGAGATTCCATATTATGATAATATATTGACAGATTTATTTAATCAATATGATGATTTGAATGTTAGTTATGATATTATCTCAGGAACTATAGTATCTTATAATCCATTTACAGTATACCTTGATTCACTTAAAGGAGTAACGGGTGGATTTGGACCTGCTGGAGGTTTTCCAATATCGACAGAATATGCACAGATATCAATACCAGATTATAACTGTGTAAAAGATGGATATTATGAAGCACCACATCCATATAATAGTACATATTACTCTGAAACATATTCCAAAAACGTAAGAACATACGGTGAATCAAGTGAAGATGTTAAAAAGGCGTATGAACTTGAAAAATCTATTAGGTATACCGCTAAAGAATATTCAAAGGCTCAAATGTAAACGGCAAGTACTTTTCCATAAATAATGGCAAATAATTTTCCATAAAAAACGGCAATTAAAATTCCATACCTATTATTTATAGATTTTATTCCCAGAGGAGATAGTCCTCTGGGATTTTAGCTATTTAAATATTTCCTCGAGATCAACAAAATGCTCATCATCCGGTATCTGTATGCCATTATCTTCACATAACTTTAACAACATTTTAATTTCAGCTTTACATGATTCATAAAGCGCATATGTTTCATGAAAAGGAAGTAGAAATAAGAGTAGAGCCACTTTTAGATAAGGTGGCTATGTCTTTTCATAAATGGAAATATCAAATGATATTTATATAGATGAATGGGTTATACTTAATTGAACAAGCAATTAATAAGTATATCTATAGATAATTTTAAAAATTAAACATTACGTTATATTGTTGTGACTAATGCATTGTATTAAAATTATTGTTGAATAATATAATTTTGGATTTTTCTTTCATAAATATTGAGTTAAAATCGTTAGTTGATTTCAATATATTTTCCATTTTTTTAATCCATTCACCATAATAGATTTTAACGTTAAACTCTTCATCGTTTTCCAAAACAATTTGAATATTCCGAAAAGCAGGTGAAGGTTCATCTATGTAATACAATTCTTCGTCATATTTCATAACGTCAATAACATCAATATCATCAATGACATCAATGACATCACCTGTTTTCTTATCACGTAGAAGATAAGAATTGCTTTTTTGTACTTTTTGTATTTGATACTTAGAAAAATACTTAATTACGTCATCTAGTTTTTCGGAAAAATCCTCACAGTTTATATCAAGCATTAATACATTATCATTAAAATTCTTAATTTTGCTAAACTGATTTTTAATTTCATGTAAATAATTTTTATATTTTTCTAAAGCAGATATTGTACATTCCTCGTCTGATAGTATTTTATCAATATCGAATGATTCAATTTCATCTTCATTTAGTGGATAAGTATCGTCAGTACAAAAGTCTAGAATACTGACAGACACTATAGGAATTTCATCTATTTCAGTAATTTGTTCTACAATTGCTTGTGCTTCATTTAATTTCTTATTACTGTAATGCTGATATAATAGTATTATTAAACCTGTGCTTAATCCACCAAAAACATTTAGAAATAGTGAAGAAAAGAATGGTTCGGAAAAAATGTATTGTAAGTAATAAGAAAATCCTAGACTTATTACCATACCAATAATGATTAAATTTATAAATAAATTTATTGATTTATATTTTCTTTTAAACTTTTTAAAACCTATTATCTTATTCATTTTTTTTATCTCCGTATTACCTATTAAACCATGTTTGTTATTATTCCAATAACTTTTTTTTTCTAATATAGGATTAGAAAAAAAAGAAAAAGAAATTAATATAACTCCTAATACCATTTCAATGGTTTTAATATAATTCATGGTTTCAAAAGACACTAAATTGTCAGTGAAGTATAGAGTAGGACATATCATAAGCAAATTGAAACTGCTTAATAGAAGTGTTCTTTGTGCTCTATGTAGGTAAAATAATTTGGTTAAATTAATTTCATTTAGTTTGTTATATTGCCACATTTTCCATTTTATTTCATATCGCAAGGCTTCAATATGTTCAAACGACTGTATGTCATTTACTATGTAAGGCGATAGCTTATCAACTTGCTTAACCAAAACAACCCTAATAGAATTAAAAACGGAGATAATTAACAAAATCACGGTGTTGACATACAGAAATTTAGAAAATATTGGTGTTGTAGAGATGCTTGTAAGTATACTTTTTGTTAAGGCAATTACAATTGAAGAATATATTCCAGTTAGGCAAATAGATATATTTGCCCTATTATTAGATGATTCACCTCTGATGTTTTCTTCCGAAATAAATTCCGTAATTAATCTTACTGAATTATTAAGGACATCAATATTACTTGAAGATTTATCATATATAAATTTTGCAATCATTTTTTCCTCTTCTCAAAAAAAATCTATTATTGCATCTCTTATTGGATATCCTAATTTTTCTTCTATCCACGCCCATTGTCCGTTAGGATTTATTTCTAAAAAAATATAATTTCCCTCTTTGTCTAAAACCATATCTATTGCTGAAAAATTTAATTTAAAATATTTATTAATTTCAATGCACTTCTTTTCTATTTCAAAAGGTAATTTTATTGCCTCATGCTTCAAATCAAATTTTTCACAGACATCCCATACTCTCCAATCAATCTGGCTCATTTTATTATCTTGAGATAATATTGCTGTAGCAAATACATTATCTCCGATTACATTGATACGTATATCATATTCCTTGTTTATTTTTTTCTGGAAAATCATAGGTACACTTAAATAATCTTTAATATTTTCTACATAATTTTCATCAATTTCTTGAGTAAACGCAAGATATACCTTATCCTCATAAGAATAAAAACCATGTTTTATAGCTTTTGCAATAATACTCTTTTCGTTTTCAATAAATAACCTTATTGTATTTTCATCTTTAGTTATAATAGTGTTAGGTATGGCAAAACCAATTTGTTTCGCTATTGATAATTGTTCAATTTTATTATTCGAGCTGAAAATATATTTAGGATGATTTAACCATTTATCATAATCTAAAAGTCTAAAGTAACCAGAAAAGAGTGTTTCCATTTCTCTTTGAGCAAATTTAATTTCAGAAGCTGACACTATATTTTCTAAATTAGGTAATTCAGGCCTTCTAAAATATACACCTGTTATATCTTTAATAAAAATTTCTTTTCCATTCAATTTCAAAATAGCAGAATCAACATCATCAGAAAATGATATGTCTATCTCAAACTTGTCCCCGTATTCCTCAGTATTTAGCCTCAAGTATGGGATATTTCTTTCAATTAGTTTTAATATTAAATAATCACTAGTTAGGTCTGTTTTATTCGTAATAATTAATAACATCTCTCGTCATCAGGGTCATCATCCCCAGGGGCAGCCATTGTTTTTGAATGTGTTGGACTAAAACTTTGGCTTAGTACTGCTATCTTACTATTTCCATTTTCAACTACCATATTTAATCCACTATCACAATCATATGAATAGTTAATAGATTCCATTTCATTAACATTAAAAATACTTGCCTTTGATAATAAAAAAGTTTTTTGCATATTATTTAACCCTCCATTTTTCATATTTTTTACTAATGATATTTAATTCATTTTTAATTAATTATAGTACCTTTTTTTAGAATATACAACCTTTTTTGACAAAATTTTCTTACAATATAAATACAGTACTTCTTAATGTAATAAAAGTTAATATTTTTGTACCGTGCTATTGTTTTAAATTCAACAACTTTTATAAATTTAATTATTAATCCAACAATTTCCTTTAATTGACATAAATTCGTAGTAGATATATAATATCATTACATAGTTAACAATGTATGTAGATTTGCAAAAAAAAAATATATATATATATAAGTATTGGGGTATATAAAAATGAGTGGTGTAACGATGGTAGCAGATAGAAATTACATTATTGATTTTGATGCAGTGAAAAAGAAGGTATCACAAGAAGAAATAGAAAAATTTTTTTATGACAATAAAAATAGGAAGCGGTTTGACCTTGAATTAAGAACTATTGTTGATAAATCCAAAAAACTTTAATTTGAATATGCAAAACTATTATGTTGATAAAGTTGAAGGGTATTATATTTACTTTGAAAAACAAAATAAATAGAAAGTGTTAGATTGCAATATTTTAATTTTATATTGGAGGTAAAAAATGTCAGCATTTATTATTAATAACATACCAGTTTATCTTACACATGAAAAATATATTGAAATTTCGAAAAAAGCTTGTAAAGATAAGGACTGGGAATTTATGGTTAGCGCAACTATGCAAGGTACTGAAGAAGGTAAAGAAAAACGAAAATTAATTTTTGATGAATTATGGAATTTATATAGAAATGATAAAGAAAAATTTATTAGTGATTGGTCTGAATTTGAATTGACTGATAAAGAAGCAGAAGAAAATATATATAGTTTGTTAGATGCATACTGTGCATATCATGGGTATGCTTATTTATCAGAATCAAGATGTGATATGCAACAAATTATTGATAGTTATACATTTGATTATAAGTATCCAATAGGTAAAATTTTTTCATTAAATCATAATGTTAAACCAGAACATTGGTGGTGGAAATATTCTAATAAGATGAAAGGCCGAGTTATTAGAATTGTTATTGATACAAGAAAAGTAAAGAAAGTTATTGGGAATTTAAAATATTTTCAGTTGTATACTGAGAATTTTATTTTACTATGTGGTAAAGATTTAGAAATTTTACCTTTAAATTAATATATTTATAACCTCTGTTTATCAAAATTATAGATTCTTTTATTTGATATTCGTATTATTATATAAAATTGTTTTAGATTCAGATTTAAGTTAAATCTCTCTTATATCTTGTTTTCAAAATCCGTTCAAAAAAGTATACTTTTCAGACTACTCTTTATAAACCTAATTTCAACCATTTTAAGTTCGTAAAACTCATAAAATAATTTATGAACGTTCACAAAAAGAACTGATGGCGAATTTTACCTTTTAAATCTTGCTTTTTTCGACAAAAAGAAATATAATATAATAGAGTAATTATATCTTGGAATACGGAACATAACCTACCGTATGATTGGCTACTACTATGTATCAAGAAAAATTGATGGCGCAATTAAAAATGAAATCTTTAGCTTGTGCCAAAATACAAATAAACCTGTTAATGGTAATAAGGGTTAAGAGAACACACAATTGGAATACATAATGATAATTAAACTAGGAGGTGTCCGCTTTGGAGCAACCGAAATATAATGTGCTTGATTTATTCTCTGGAGCAGGCGGACTGTCAAGAGGATTTTTAGATGCTGGATTTAATGTAATCCTCGGTGTCGATAATGATGAAATGGCATTAAAAACTTTTGCCGAAAATCACGGAAATACAGCTACCATGAAGCTTGATTTATTTAACCATAATAATCTTAATGAAATTACAAAATATCTAATCTCAAAAGGAGTTACTATTGACGTACTTGTAGGCGGACCACCTTGTCAAGGCTTTTCAATATCCGGTGAAATGAAGGAGGATGACGAACGTAATATGCTTTACACCGCTATGGTTGAACTTGCAAAGAAAATAAAACCAAAGTTTGTTGTGCTTGAAAATGTAATGGGTATGATTAAACTTTATGATGGCAAAGGTGCAAAGCGTGTTATAAAAGGGTTTGAGAAAATTGGATATAAAATGAAAGCAGAACAGCTTTATGCGCCTGATTTTGGCATACCACAAATAAGAAGAAGAGTTTTCTTTGTTGGTACATTAGATGATAAAATTGACTTTAAATATCCTAAACCGACCTACACAGAGGAAACATACATTTCTTGCGAACAAGCTATTTCAGATTTGCCCTCTCTTGAAGATGGAGTTTGGAGCGATGAGCAAGAATATACATCTGCTCCAACAACAGATTACCAAAAATTGATGCGTGGCAATACTAAAACAATTTATAATCATATAGGCAGTCGTCACACTGAAAAGACAATAAATTTAATATCACAGATTCCTGCTGGGAAAAATCATAAATGTCTTCCAGAGGAATTAAAAAAAGGTATTAAATATAATGATATTTTAACAAGATTTTTCCGTGATAAGCCATCTCACACTATCACTACCGGACATAGAACGCATTTTCATTACCAATATAATAGAATTCCCACGGTACGAGAATGTGCAAGATTGCAGAGTTTTCCTGATGACTTTATTTTTTACGGTAATAAAGGTCAACAGTATAAGCAAGTAGGAAATGCTGTACCACCTATTTTAGGAAAATGTCTGGCTATGGCGATAAAAGAGTATTTGGATGGCAGTGTGACGATATGAACAATAAATACAATGTAATAGATTTATTTGCAGGTTGTGGCGGAATGACCGATGGATTTATGAAAACAGGCAAATATAACGAGGTTGCTGCAGTTGAGTGGTTAAAACCCCAAGTGGATACACTGCGTAATAGACTTGAGAAAAAATGGGAAATAACAGACTCTATGAGAAGAGTTATTCATTTTGATATACAAAAAAACGGTCAACTATACAATGAATTTTTAGGTGATGAAGATTACTCTGCACACGTTGGTTTAGATGCTCTTGTAGAAGAGAGTGGAGAAATTGATTTAATTATTGGAGGACCTCCTTGCCAAGCTTATTCTCTCGCCGGACGAATTAAAGATGAAAATGGAATGCAAAATGATTATCGTAATTTTTTGTTTGAGCATTATTTAAATATAGTTGAGAGATATAAGCCTAAAGCCTTTGTGTTTGAAAATGTACCTGGATTGTTAAGTGCAAAGGTGGAAGGACAAAATATTCTCGACCTCATTCGTGAAGGATTTGCTAAAAGGGGATATGATATAGTTGCTGATGTTAGAAAAGAAGCATTAATTGACATCAGTGAATATGGAATACCACAAAATAGGAAAAGGGTTATTTTGTTTGGTATCAACAATCAAGTTTATGATGATTCGCAAACCAAGTTGTTAGATTTTTACAATGAAATACTTACAAGGTATAAAGAACCGATAAAAACTGTAAAGCAGGCAATTGGTGATTTGCCTTTTATTTCACCTCTATTTGATGAAGAAAGTCATAAAAAAAGAAAGGCATACGAAACGCCTGAATGTGATATTACATGGCACACTGCACGTTATCATAACATACGAGATATGAAAACATTTAAACTATTAGCAGAAGATTTAATGAGTGATGCTCCTCAGTATTTGTGCTCAAAAAAGCTATGCCAATTATACAAAGAGCAAGTAGGTGTAGAAGCAACTTCATCTATTCACCGCTACCATGTATTAGCTCCAGACCAACCAAGCACGACTATAATTGCACATCTATACAAGGATGGTTTACGCTATATTCACTATGATCCAAAACAAAGTCGCACAATAACCATTAGAGAAGCTGCCAGACTTCAATCATTTGATGATGATTTTGAATTTATTGGAGCTCAAACACAAGCATACCAGATGATAGGTAATGCAGTACCACCAAAATTTGCAGAATGTTTAGCAAAAGCCGTCTTTGATTTTCTTGAAAAATATAAGTGAGGTATAAGGCATGAGAAATATAGATTTGCCACCATATGCGCCTATGTTAATAGAGTCTACTCGTGCTATTGGATATTCTCTTGAAGCTGCCATTGCAGATATCATTGACAATAGCATAACAGCAAAAGCGAAAAATATATCACTAAGATTTTTACCATACAGTGATCCATACATAGCTATTATAGACGATGGTATTGGTATGGATGAGGATAAGCTAACAGAATCAATGCGATATGGGTGTGCTGACCCCAATGGGATTAGAGAATCAAACGATATGGGGAGATATGGACTTGGTTTAAAAACGGCATCATTATCGCAATGTAGGAGTTTAACTGTTGTCACTAAATGCAATAACACACTCTTTGGACGTCAATGGGATTTAGAACATATTAAAGCCACCGGGCAATGGAGCCTATTAGCACTTGACGAAGATGAAATGTTACAACTGCCTTTGATTGAGGAACTTAATGCACATGAGAGCGGCACATTGGTATTGTGGCGCAACCTTGATAAAATATTTGCCGGAGAAATAAACGTTGAAGATGCGATGACAGAAAAAATGGATATAGTATCCAAACATTTATCGTTAGTTTTTCATAGGTTTTTAGCTGGTGGAGATGCAGAACAAAAGATTTCGCTTATTATGAATGGAGACATAATAAAAGGTTTCGACCCATTCTTTACAACCAAAAGTCGTCCCGCTATGGATGAAGAACGAATTGATATTCCGCAATTCAACAGCTCTGTTGGTGTTTATCCCTTTGTTTTACCTCACCCGTCCAAAATGACCAAAGATGAAATTGAAAAATATGGTGGCAAGGATGGATTGCGTAGCTTACAGGGCTTTTATGTCTATAGAAATAAGCGTCTATTAATATGGGGGACATGGTTTAGATTGACACGTATGGATGAGTTTTCAAAACTTGCTCGTGTACGCATTGATATACCTAATTCGCTTGATGCTCTTTGGACGCTCGACGTTAAAAAATCAACCGCAATGCCACCCGAAATAGTTAAAACAAGGCTAAAACAAATTATTAAAAAAATAGTTGATAACAGCAAAAGAACATACACCTTTAGAGGAAAGAAAGAAACAAGGGACGATATAACCCATGTATGGAATGTGATGGAAACCCGTGAGGGTGTACGATACGAACTAAATGGTGACTATCCATTGCTGGATAAACTATCTGAAATCATAGATGACGAAGCAAAAAAATTGCTTGATGATTATCTGTATTCTATTGAAAGCAATTTCCCTGTGAATAGAATGCAAAATGATATATATAACGAGAAAAAAATAGTGAAAGACAATAATGATGCCCAGTTTAACAACATTAAATCTCAGCTTGGAATATTTATAGATGCAGCAGAAAATCGTAAGGATAGAGAACAAATAATTAGTATGCTGTCAAAAACTGAACCGTTTTGCGATTATATTGATAGGATAAAAGAAATTGTAATGGAGGATGAGGATGATGAGGAAGTATAACATATCTGAATTAGTTGATAGAGTTGCACTTGACCTCAGGCAGCGCATAGATGGTACTCCCACTGAAGAAGATTTAATGGCGTCTATTGATTTAACTGCTCAAATGATTAAAGTTTTAGGGCAAGACCTAAACGCAGAGGAAAAAGATAAAATCAAACAAACTCTTTTGGCACGTATTGCAGTCGAAATGGACATGGGAATAAAAATTATCGATCAATCAACTTATCGTCCATGGCTTGCAAATCGCAAAGCAGAAATTGACGAGTATTATTGGAATAGATACAAAGAGTATCTACTAAGCGACAAGGGCTGGAATGTAGATGTGGTAGATCAGCTTGATGGTGTTGGCGATGACATTTTAGACTTGCTCGGAAACCCAGAAGATAAAGCACCATGGTCAAGAAAAGGTCTGGTGCTGGGCGATGTTCAATCCGGAAAAACTTCAAACTATATTGCCTTGATTAACAAAGCTGCAGATGCAGGCTATAAACTTATTATCTTGATGTCCGGAACACTTGAAGCGTTACGTCGCCAAACGCAAGAACGTATTGACGAAGGTTTTGTTGGACTGAATAGCCGAAATGTATTAAAGCGTGATACCGAAAAAAAATATGTGGGTGTTGGTAGGTATGATACAAAACGTACTGCATACCCGTTTACTGATATAATAAGCGACTTCGATGTACGCAAGTTGCAGGCACTTGGATTTTCTGCAAAAACATTACCGGAACCTATCGTTTTTGTTATCAAAAAAAATACCACTGTACTTACAAATCTTTTATCTTGGATAAACACATCACTTAAAGATACCAAGAGTGAGAAGGTAGATTTACCATTATTGCTTATTGATGATGAAGCGGATAATGCATCAGTAAATACAAAGAAACCAGAGCACGACCCCACTGCTGTAAATTTAGGAATAAGAAAAATATTAAAGCTATTCAACAGAAATACTTATTTAGCTGTAACTGCCACCCCGTTTGCCAATATATTTATAGATCCAAGCGACGAAGGTGAAATAGCTGACCTGTTTCCTAGCGATTTTATCTATTCCCTTTCACCACCATCGCATTATATTGGTAGCAATGCTATTTTTGGAGATGATGCAAAACATGAAAACTCTATCGTAGAAATTGATGATGCGGATGGTGTTTTTGCATCATCGGATAAATCTGCACATTATGTTACAGGGTTACCTGTTAGTTTGATATGTGCAATAAATTATTTTATTTTATGTAATGTTATTAGGGATATAAATGGGTCAAAAACGGATCATCGTTCAATGCTTGTCAATGTTAGCCAGTACACATTTGTGCAAGAGCAAACTTTTGACTTAATTGATGGTTATGTTGATAAAGCTCAAAAAGACATAAAGCATTATTCAAAACTACCTTTTTCTGACGCTGTAAAAAACATCACTATTTCTACGTTGTTAGATGTTTGGAATGAACATGATTTAGAAAACATATCCGGAATTTCTTTCAATGAAATAATGGCAAATCTTACAGACAGTGCTATGCCTATAAAGGTTACGATGGTTAATACTCGAACTAAGGCTAAAGGTTTGGAGCGACTTGATTACGAACCATATAAAGAAAATGGTTACAGGGTTATAGCGGTTGGTGGTAATAGTCTTTCAAGAGGTATTACCTTAGAAGGGTTATGCGTTAGCTATTTTTATCGTAATTCAAAAATGTATGATACATTGCTACAAATGGGACGATGGTTTGGCTATCGACCCGGTTATGAAGAAATATTTAGAATTTGGATGTCAAGAACAACAGTCAAATGGTATGAGTTCATCACTAAAGCCTGTAACGAATTGCGTAGTGAAATAGCTTATATGAATAAACTCGGGCAAAAGCCAAGTGATTTTGGATTAAAAGTCAGAGATCATCCTGATACGTTGATGATTACCGCAGGGAACAAGATGCGTTTATCAAAACCGCTTGTTAGACAAGCATCATTTAACAGACGATTAATCGAAACACCATGGCTTACTGTAAAAACTATGGAATATAATTATAAGCACACAGAAGAATTCATTTTAAATATAACGCAAAATTATCCAATAGTCAGAGAAAAAAGTAATCGTTTGTATAGTAAAATACCAAGTAGTGTTATAAAAGATTATATAAGCAATTTTGCTTCTCATCCCGGACATTTAGTGTTTAATGCACGAGAAGTCGGCGACTATATAGAAAAAAACAAAGATGCTCTTGGCGATTGGTGCGTTTATATAGCGAGTGGAACAGAACCTGTTGAAACAGAAATAGCTGGTATAACCATTAACCGCTCTATTCGAGGTATGGATATTGACCATGATTGTATAAAAATCGGCAAAAACAAATCAAGAGTAGGTTCAGTAGGAACTTCAAAGATAACACTCACCAAAAAACTGCAAGAGCAAGCAGAGGAGGACTACATATTAGAACGTAGTAAAAAAACTAAAGTAAGTAAGACCAAAAATCCAGATAAAATTACCGTTCCGGATTATGCATATTTAAGATATGCAAAAACCCCGCTTTTGATAATTTATTTCATTGCTTGCAATAAAGATGATAAAAACGAACAGGCTTATAATATTGTAGGCGATAAAACCATTGTCGGATTGGGGATTGGCTTTCCTAATATAGGAGAGCGTGAGGAACCGGTCTATTACCAAATGAATATGGTGGAATATCTTAATAGCTTTACCGAATATGTTGATTTAGATTTAGAGGGTGACGAAGATGAAGATTGACGATTTACAACACAAATGGAATAGCGTTCCCTCGTCTGATACTACATATCAGCGTATAGATGATGAACATATTATGGATATTTTTATTGGAAAAGATAGCGGCGGATTTAAAGAACTATTGGTGGTTTCTGAAATAGAGCCTGCCAAGATGCGCTCAAGTAAATCTATTGAAATCCAAAAAGGCGTACGCAAGGATAACAGATGGGCAACACGTATTAGGCTCTTAAGAAAAGAACAAGAAGAGGTTTTTACGCATCTATGCTGGGACTTAATTGAACATTCACGAAGTGCAAAAAATAAAACCATAGGACTTGAAATAGTGATTGCTCGGTTTTTAAAATGGCAGAAGCTTATGGAAAGCGGTAGCGATCTACTACCTGACGAAGTGATTAAAGGAATTATAGGTGAACTCCTTTATGCAAAAAAGAAGCTATTTCCGCTTTATGCTTGGGACGTAATTTTATCTGCGTGGCTAGGACCAGATGGTGCGGATAAAGATTTTGTTTTTGAGGAGACATGGTCAGAAATCAAAACTATTAAAACAGGCAAGGCGACTGTGACCATTTCCTCTATGGAACAACTTTCATCAAAAAATAATGGTACACTTGTAATCGCAACAGTGGATAACACATCAGCAGCAGATGCTGCTGGGTTTAGCTTTGGTGAAATTATTAACGAGTTTAGAGAAATTTTAAGAGCCAGTCCCAGCGCATTGTTTGACTACGAAACAAAACTATTAGAACTTGGGTACATTGACCGCAAAGAATATTTTGACAAATATTATGTGTTTTACGGATTTAGATTTTATCGTGTAGATGCTGATTTTCCAAAACTTACACGAGATTGCATACCTAATGAGATCATTAAAGTCAAATACGATATTGCTCTTTCTGAAATTAAAGAGTTTGAGATTTTGGAGGATTAAGAGATGGAATTGCGTGAATTTCGCAAAGATTATTTAGAAAGCGTTAAGGCTGTAGCTGCTGCCGAAAACGACGGTACTTCTGCGTCTTTCGTGCGTACTACTTGTGATGACCTTGTTGTAGGCGAGCTATTTGACGACTATGAACTATGCCACTACACCGGAACATCAAGTAGAAAAAAATACAGGGTTGATGCTTATTCTTATGATGATTATGATAAATCAATGACTATGATTATTGTGGATTATTCAGGAATAGAGGAAATAACAAAAATCACGCAGACTGATGCTATCACACTATTTGGGCGACTTAGAGTTTTGGCAGAAGAAAGCATCAAGGGAAAACTACGTGATGAAATCGAAATAAGCACACCCACCTATGACCTTGTTGATAAGCTATACTCACTTAGAACAGAAATAAGAAAATTGAAATTTTATATTGTTACTGATAAAGAGATGAGTGATAAGATTGGCAACTTCGAGGAAAACGATGTAAGTGGCATCCCTTGCGAATATCATCTTTGGGATATTGTTCGATTATATAGAATGAAAGGTATCGGCGATGGGCATGAACCTGTTGAATTAAACCTAAAATCAATTATCTCAAGTGGCATACCTTGTCTTGTTGCAAGTGATGTTGATATCGCTTCTTGCAAATGCTATCTCAGTGTGCTACCTGCAACTTTTTTAGCCGATATTTATGATTTGTATGGCAGCAGACTTCTTGAAGGTAATGTTCGAACATTTTTAAGCGCCAGAGGTAATGTCAATAAAGGAATAAGAAGAACTATACTCGGTGATGAACGTAATATGTTTTTTGCTTATAATAACGGTATATCAGCAACTGCATCAGAAATAAAGACAGAAGAAGTGAATGGCATTCCACACATCGTTTACATAAAAGATTTACAAATTGTAAATGGTGGACAAACTACTGCATCATTATCCAACACGAGATATAAAGATAAAGCGAATTTGGATGGCATATTTGTACAAATGAAGCTAACAGTCGTTGAAGATGGAGAAACTGCAAGCGAAATTATACCAAATATTTCACGGTGTTCAAACAGTCAAAACAAGGTTAGCGAAGCTGACTTCTTCTCTAACCATGAATTTAATATTAGAATGCAAAAAATTTCACGTCAACTTTATGCGCCTGCTGCCCTTGGTGTTCAATATGAAACACATTGGTTTTATGAACGTGCAAGGGGACAATATGAAAATGAGCAGAGCAAAATGACACCATCACAGAAAAAACAATTTGTATTAGTAAACCCTAAAGCACAACTGTTTGACAAAACTGTTCTGGCAAAGCTTGAAAATTCATGGAGATTATTCCCTCAAATTGCTAGTGCAGGAGCACAGAAAAGTTTTAAAAAATGGGCAGAAGTTATTGTCGGCGAATGGGAAAAGAATCCTGATGTTTTTAATGATTTATACTATAAAAATATAGTTTCTTTATTAATTATATATCGAACCCTTGAAAAAGCTATTCCTAAGCAAACTTGGTACGAAAGTGGCTATAGGGCAAACATTATTGTGTATTCTATCTCATTTCTACATTATAAAATTCAAGAACAATTTCATGATATGACACTCGACTTAGGAGCCATATGGTCTAAACAAAGCTTATCTGATGAATTTGCTCAGTTAATGCTTGACGTTGCAAAACATATTTTTGAGTGTATAACTGATGATAGCCGAACTGTAATGAATGTTACAGAGTGGTGTAAAAGAGAACTTTGTTGGAATTTTTGTAAGAAATCTCAATTTGTATTACCCACCAGCATAGAGAGTATGTTAATTTCAACACAAGATGCTAAGGATAATATCCGTAGTAGCAAAAAAGATAGAAAAATGGTAAATGGAATTGAACTACAATCTGAAGTGATAATCAAAGGTTCAAAATTCTGGAAAGAGCTTGGAGGCTTTATGCTTGCAAGAAAGTTATTAAAACCAAAAGAAATGGGAATTGTTCAAGCGGCAGTTGAGATAGACAAAGGGAAAATACCAAGTGAAAAACAATGTCTTGTGCTTATGGAAATATTGGAAAAAGCAAAGGATGAAGGATTCATTGTACAATAAGGGTGAATAAATTATGAGAGAACAGGAATATCGAAGTTGGCTAAATATAAATAAAATTACATCGGTATCTACATTTATTGGGAAATTGCAAAGAATTGAAGAATATGAAGGTGATATTGACATTCAATATGCAGAAGATAGGTGTGAAAGTTTACTACAGCGACTTACATATACAATAGAAAACATGGAGAACCATACTCCTCCTAAGCACAAAATTCCGTTTGAGCTGATTACGAATAACTATTTTCAGTCAGTATATAATGGTACACGTGATTACAAATCACGATTAAGAAAATATTTGGAATTTTTGGCTGACAATCCTTATACAAAAAACAATTATCAGGAAGACTTCATACTAAAAGAATATTTTTCTCGTTATTTAACCAATGTAAAACATTTAAGTCAAAAAACTAAAAATAACTACATCACCGGAATAAATACAATTAATACTCTGCTAACTAATAATAATTTACCCATTTCCAATATATATAATTGTGATACATTGGAATCATTGTTATCCATTAAAAAGGATGTGTTCAACGAACCAGAATTTGTTCGACTAAACACTAGCGGAAATCTCATGTATAGCTCAGCTTTAAATAGATATATAGAATTTATTACTGACAAAAATCACGAAAGTTTTATTCAATCCGGTAAGTTAGACATTGAACTTCCAAAACCAGCTGTAGTTGTTGAAAACAACATAAAAAAATGGAAGAGAAACAATCTTCTCGTCCAACAAGTAATACATGATGCTAATTTTTTATGTGAATATAATAATGAACACAAGTCATTTATATCAAACTCAACACATCAAAATTACGTTGAGGGACATCATATAATTCCTATCAGCTTGCAAAATGTGTTTGATTGCAGCCTAGATATATATGCTAATATTGTGTCGTTATGCCCTAATTGCCATCGTATTTTGCACTTTGGAGTAAATAACGATAGAAAAACAATATTAAAATCATTGCTTGATAAAAGAATTGACCGATTAAATAAGTGCGGAATATCATTAACATCCAAAGAATTGATTGATATGATTTTATAATCATAGTTTGTGGGTATTAGCGAGCACAGTGAGGAACTTTTGGCAAGGAGCACTTTAATTACAGAATATAATGATAGTTTACATATCGTTTGCAAAAAAAATATTGGAGATTTAATTTTTTGCTCGCTAAAAAACAACTCTCCCATGATTTTTATCAAGGGAGAGTTACTGCGATAATTTCACTCAAATGGCTTGCTGTAACAAGTAACCTCTTTCAAATACAGTTCCGGATCACCGTTAAGAATAAGGTCGGCATATGCCAATGGATCGTTATAAATGAGGTAATCAAGTTCGCTGCGTTCAAATCGATTGCCTGCAATCTCGTCTTCAACTGCTGTACAGTCAATTGATATGCGTGTAGAATCTTGATAGAGCAGTTCAACGCAAGCAGTGTCAATATTTAATTCGCATGATATAAGTTTAGACATTTCCTTCGCTCCTTTTCATCACTTTTGAGTAGTTGTCAGTGGTTTGTGTTATTGTCAAGTGAAAAATGGTTCTTTCCAAAGTTAGTTGATTTACATATAAGAGTATGGTATAGTATTGATACTTGTACAATATTCTCAGACCTTTTTTATCGCTTTGATCAGTTCTATAGAGATAAAAAATAAGTTCATACATTTTTATAGCTTGGACATTATCCAGTCTTGTTTCTAATTTCTCGGCATGTTCAATTAATTTGATAGCATTGGAATCATTGGCAGCAAAATAAAGCAAACCTTTTACAGCTATGAAAGCAAGTGATTTAACTTCTCCACGGTCATCCTTGTTGTTAAGTATGGGGTCATATTTTGTTAAAGGATAAATTTTTTCTTCAATCGTGTCTCTAATACATGTTCCTCTAAAGTTAGCGAAGAATCTTTATGAATAATTAAGAGTGGAGGAACATTGTTAATATTTGCATCAATATAGCTTTTAATTGAGGGTAATAATAATTCATCGTAGACAGCTTCGTGTATAGCTAATTTAGAAAAGGCTTCAAATATTGGATTAAGCCAAATGAGTTTAAAATTTTCAAAATCAAAAGCTCTTGCTCCAAATTTACTTCTGTCAGGTGGAATTAGAGAGTTAGCATCTAAAGTAATTACTTGGTTTGGATTATTAAAGATACTTTCTAACGCTGTGTTTGGGGTGGTTAGATTAATGTTCATCTGGAGCCTTCCTATTGAAAAATTCTTCAAATTCGTCTATATCTTCAGTAGAAACTTCTATTTCATATCCAAATTCATCTGGGCTCTTATCAAAAGTATTTAATATATTATTGAATTGATCTTCATCAATAATATTATCTTCAAAGTTTCTAATTATTATTTCAATGTCTTTTGGAGAAGCTTCAATACTATTTGTAGCTGTATTAAGCTTTGTAAAAATTTCTTTATTTATAGCTTTGCCTATACGCGAATACTCACCATCCATATTACGTTCGTCTATTGAGTATAATCGTTTATACTGCTCATCAGAGATAGCGTTGATTTCTTTTAATCTTTTTACAAGAGAGTGATATGGTAACCACCAAGTACATTGCAACCTAGCGATAAATCGTAGTAATGTTTTATCTTGCATATGATTTAGATTAGAAATTTTAAATTCGTCGAGAATGATACTTTTTAGGGTGCTTTCAGGCAGTAGAAATTCTGCAGCAAATCGATTGGCTTGAAATTCAAGCATATTATATTCATCATCATCTAAACGACTTAGATGTGTAGCAGTTTTGGTAATATAATGATACATTTCATGGGCAATTGCAAATATCTGCTTGTCAAAAAAATTAGCCGTATTTAATCCAATAAAAACAAGTTCCTCATTACCATCTTTAGAAAACATGAGTGCAGCGGAAAATGCTGGCTTTTCACCGCTTGATTCTATCGGATATCCTAATAAACGAATATTCATATTATCAAGTATGGTAAAAATGTCATTAGCAATTGGAGCCTCACCCACAAATCCTAATGTTTGGCGAAGCTCTTTAGCCAACTTTTTTATATTTTGTATTTGCATTTCGTTAAGAATAATTGGTTTATTCATTTTCTAATTTTCTCCTTAACAATATTTGCTGTCTAAGAGTAAGCATCATAGAAAAAAGTTTTTCTACACCTTCTTTTTCATTGTCACTTAGAGCCTGACTTCGTAAAGCAATAAAGGAATTAGTTTCCTGCTTATCGACAAACATATCAGTGATTTCAAAATCAAGTATTCTAGCCAATGACTCGAACTGTGTTATAGATGGGATAAAATCCTCACGTTCTATGCGACCAATCATAATACGGTTAATACCAGTAAGTTCACTTAGCTGCCCTTGTGTTAAACCTTTTTCTTCACGTTTTACTTTTATAGTTTCTGCAAGTTCTGCAGTAGATAATTTTTTCATTTTTTGAGCCTCCTTTTTAATCTATAGAATATAGTATGCTCTTGTTTAATAATATGATACTAAAAATTTCAATATAAGTCAATTAATAAATATTATTTATAATAAATAGTTAAAATGAAATTTAAAATAACAAATGTAATAGTGTAATTTATTATTTTTACTTATTATATGTTATTTTTTTCAAAGCTATCTGTTGTTTTTGTTATAACTTTACCTTCTTGTGTTCTTTCAACTATAATATCTTTTTCAAATTCGGTAAATTCAGCAAACGAAAAAAAACTTTACATTTACAAATAAAACAATTACAATAATACTGTACGAATCAAGTAAATACTTGTAATTACAATACTAAGATGTATATGAAAATACTGCAACCAATATAAGAAATCAGGCGTACACAATTCGTACATATAATTTTTGAAGCCTAATTTTTCTGATGAAAATAAAGATAATAAAAACATGAAAAACAGTAAAATCAATGAAAGAAATTAATGAAAATTGAATAATCATTGAGTGGGAATAGATAATCTGTTTAATAAATCTATTTTAATAGAGTTATATATAGCAGTTTAAATGGGCTGTTGCATTACAAATTAATAGCTAATGCAACAGCCACGGTTCTGATAATTACAATAAGTTAAAATAGGTATCTTTTCTTAATATTTTGCTATATGAAATTAATTGTTATATTTGACTCTTAAATGGTTTAAAATCATCCATAGCTTGTGACAAACAACGTCTGTAAGAAATAAATGCAGAAGACTGGGCATAAACCTTTAATCCACTTTCAACACTATTATAAAAAGCTGCTGTTTGTTCGCCACAGTATTGGGCTACCATCGACATAGTTCCTGCTAAAAACCCTTTAATGTCTGACTGAGCAGATATATCAGTACAAATTAGTATTGTTCCTTTTACTTTTGTTAATAAGCTAACCATCGAACCTACAAGTTTACCTCTCATTGCACTTTCTAAATTATCTACCATAGTATCAGAATAATTTAATGCCTTGTCTACATTTTTACAAAAACTTCTTGCTGTAATTTCATAATTTTGCCTTTCTGCTAAATTTGTTCCCTTAGTTTTAGTATCAGATTTTTTTGAAAAATATTTTGGTACAGTTAAAGTATATTGTCTATAACTATTACCGCCTATAAATTCGCGATATTTATAATATCCCTTTAAACTTAAAACTTCACTATTAGGTGTTATAACTGAGCTGTTACTATTAAAAGTAGCATGATTACCTACTATAATATTCTTTTCTACTGCAGATTTAACCTCGTCTATATTTATTTCAACAGTTTCATATTCTCCATCGATTTTTGATGTTAAAAAAATCTTATTACCTTCCTTTTTTGATATGGCATAACCATCTTTACTAGCAACAACATATGTATTTTTATCAATAAGGTTAGTATACACTTTTTTATCTTCAATTTCTAGAACTCCACACGAATTTAATTGCTTACTTTGTATATTTAATCTTTCTAGCGCTACATTGTAATTTGATTGAGCTATATAGGTTTCCATATCAACTGTAGTAACTGCATAAACACTAATAACATTTCCCATAATTAAAAGTAAACTTAATATTAAACATAGTAATTTTTTCATATCTAATTGCTTTGTATTTTTGGTAGAAAGCATAGCAAGTATAATTTAAGTTTATACTTTCAGACTTTAAGATGCTTTAACAAATTGTATTTATTACCATCAGTTAACATATTCTTACATATAAACAATCAATGAAATCACCCCCACTTCTTCTATTTTCCCCCTTTAATATATAGACAATTTTAAATATGCAAAATGTAACATTAATTTTATTATATTTTTTTAAATTGTTTTTTATAGAATGGAATGATATAATTGAAAATAATTACAAGTGAGTTTATTTGTGTTTATATCTAATATTATTTAATCAGGGGGAAAATATGTGTTTCGAAGAATTTAAAGTGTCTATATTATATAGAGAAAATAATAAGGGGGTAATGTTAGATTTTTATATTAATAGAATCCTTGATTATATTTAAGTATGTTTATATTATGAAGATAGTGATATAATGGCTCGTATAATAAATATTAACATAGTTTTATGTATCAAGGAGGTTAGTATGGGTAAAGAACTTATATGTGTAGAAGTTCAATGTCAATAGCTAATGTATTATTTTTTAAGTAACAAGTATTTTGAAATTCTATATTTTAAAAAGGAGATTCGCATTTACAAGAAAGGGTTAATTTTTATGTAGTATTTAATTGGTGCTAAATTGGGAGGATATGATATGTTTATTAATGAAACTAGAAAATATGTATATAAAAATGCCAAATATATTGCTCTTTTAATATTATTGCTTATATTGTTTTTTTTAAATGTGGAGAAGCAAAATCGATTAAATGAACTTTTAATTGATAAAGGTATACAAGGGACTTATATTATGGGCAATGAAATTTCAGGGGATGCTGAATATTTAGTTTTTGATGAAACTAATTATTATAGATATAGGCAATTTAATTTTTTGGACAAAGGTGAGTATGAAAACATTAATAGAAATGTCTATGTTTTAAAAAAAGAACCAAAAGAATACATTGTATACAACAAACAAGAAATTTATTTTTTTAATTTAAAACAGGATAGTGTTCAATTTTATACTAAGATAAAAGATGTCCCTTTATTTATTAATGTACCTGATAGAAATTAAAGTAGGGGCTAATTATTTGCCCCTACTTTAATTTGTGCGCCCAGCATGGGCGACAGCTTGACGGTGAAAGTCCGTTATGGGGCTTGGTAGTAGCAACCATTAGCCAAGGACAAGGGTGTCCATCGTGAGGTGAAATCTGAAGGAAGTCGGAGGCAAAGTCTCAGTCTGAGGAACACGAACCATATACAAGGCTGTTTGCACTGGATGAGTTTGCAAATCAAAACAAAATCCAATACTACCTGAAGTGTATGCAGTAAATATGGCAGATATATGAGATGAAGGCGGTCGTTCTTACCTGGGGAGGTCTCATGTGTAAGTTATGGATATGAATTTAGAAATAACAACCTATGCAGTGATGCGTAGCTGAGGCATGAGAAGTCAGCAGAGGTCATAGTACTAAATATAGTCGATGACATTTAGGAAGGACTGAACGATAGGAGGTTTTGAAGAATTGAAAGAAACAAAGAAATACATTGAAAGTAGACAACTTCATATAGAAGACTTCGCCCGTGAAAGTAGAGTGGAACTTAAGGATAACGGAAAAGTGCCGAGTATTTCATTGACGTCTGATAGGAAGCAAAACGACAGAAATGTGTGTACCAACAACTTGTTGAAGAGAATTATTCACAAAGACAACATGAATGAAGCATTTAAAAAAGTGAAGAAAAACAAAGGAAGCCATGGAATTGATGGATTAACGATAGATGAACTTCAATCGTATCTTGAAGAAAATGGCAGAAGGCTTCAACAAAGTTTACTTGATGGGACATATGAACCATTACCTGTTAGAAGGGTAGAAATACCAAAAGATAACGGGAAGAAAAGACTGCTTGGAATACCAACAGTAGTTGACAGAGTAGTACAACAAGCAATAGCACAAGTTTTAAGTCCAATATTTGAAAAGACATTTTCAGATAATAGTTTTGGATTTAGACCAGGCAGAAGCGCTCATGGTGCACTTAGAAGATGTCAGGAATATATGAACGAAGTCTACAAATGGCTGGTGGACATAGATTTGGTATCATATTTTGATACAGTAAACCAAGATAAGTTAATCGGTTTGATTTACAGAGAAGTCAAAGATACCAGAACAATATCTCTCATAAGAAAATACTTAAATGCTGGAGTAATGATAAATGGCATTGTATCAACAACAGAATTAGGAGTTCCTCAAGGCGGAAATTTATCCCCACTTCTAAGCAATATTATGCTTAATGAACTTGACAAGGAACTGACTAAAAGAGGCTTAAGATTTGTCAGATATGCAGATGACAGTGCGCCACGAAGGCGCGTCCAAGTAGCGTAGCTACTTGAAGACAGCTATGCTGTACAGATGATGGTGGTAGGTCCACCGAAATCGCCATGCAGGTGGAGGTTTCAAACTATCTTAAGGTGCTGTGGTCAAAAGCCATGGTATTGAGCGTTAAGGAAAAGGCAGTGATAATAAGGCGTACACAATTCGTACATATAAATTTTGAAGCCTGATTTTTCTGATGAAAATAAAGATAATAAAAACATGAAAAACAGTAAAATCAATGAAAGAAGTTAATGAAAATTGAATAATCATTGAGTGGGAATAAATTTTCGTTTAAATTTAAAAGTTTCTACTAATTTGGATTTTTAATAACCATGTTAGATTTTTGAAGCATTTTTGAAAATCATACATGGTTATTTTTAATTTTTTGACCCAAAAAAGGAGACGTGTTAGATATGAAGTTTGGAATTTTTTACTTGAATGATAACGCATATGATCATATCAATTGGAAGATTGTCAACCTAAAAAATATTATTAGTTGACAATACTGTTGGTGTAAAGTATAATACATACTGTATTTACAAAAGATAACTCATGTACATAAAAAGGAGCACATTATGAGAAATGAAAAAATAATTAATCTTACGCTAATTGGTCTTATGGCTGCAGTTACTTGTATCTTAGGACCATTAACCATTATAATTCCTATTTCACCGATTCCGATATCATTTACTAATCTTGCTATTTATCTTACTGTTATTTTACTTGGAGGGAAAAAGGGGACCATATGTTATTTAGTCTACCTTTTGATTGGATTTGTAGGTTTGCCAGTTTTTTCAAATTTTACATCAGGTCCTGCAAAGTTGTTAGGACCGACTGGCGGTTATCTAATTGGATTCATCTTTATGGCTGTAATTTCAGGATTTTTTGTTGATAAATTCCCGGGTAAAATCTATATGTATATATTAGGAATGGTGCTTGGAACAATTGTAACATACGCTTTAGGTACAGTTTGGCTGGCGTATCAAGCAAACATGACTTTCGTACAAGCTTTGTTTGCAGGTGTAATTCCATACATCATCGGTGATATTGTAAAGATTATAATTGCAACTGTCTTGGGGTCTACAATAAAAAATCAGGTACAAAGAGCAGGATACCTGTAATTTTTGGAGATTTTAATGGTTTAATATATCAAAAGAAAGGCGAAATACTATGGATATCAAAAAATTATCACAAGAAATAATTGAGGGAAGGATATTAAAACGTAACGAAGATTTAAGTTTTTTTGCTACAGAAGATTTAGATGAACTTTGTCAAGGTGCTGACAGTATACGTAAAGCATTATGTGGTGATGATGTCGATTTGTGCTCCATTATTAACGGAAGAAGCGGCAGTTGCAGTGAAAATTGCAAATTCTGTGCTCAAAGCAGCCACCATCATACAGGAATCGAAAACTATAGTTTTTTAGATACGGATATGATTGTAGCTGATTGTAAAAAGCATGCAGATAAAGGAGTACATCGCTATTCTATTGTAACAGCCGGACGTGATCTAAGAGGAAAAGATTTAGAAGCAGCTTGTAATACATATAAAAGAATGAATGAGGAATGTGATATTGATCTGTGTGCTTCCCATGGGTTGCTTTCTGAAGAAGCTTTTATTGCTTTAAAAGAAAGTGGTGTATCTATGTATCATGAAAATATAGAAACTTCAAAAAGAAATTTTCCTAATGTTTGCACTACTCATACCTATGAAGATAAGATAAACGGAATTAAACTCGCACAGAAATTAGGGTTCAATGTATGTTCAGGCGGAATAATTGGAATGGGTGAAGCATTTGAAGATCGTTTGGATATGGCTGTTAGTTTAGCGGAATTAGAAGTGAAATCTATTCCTATTAATGCCTTAATGCCAATTAAGGGAACTGCATATGAAAATATTGAACAGCTGACAGAAGATGAAATATTAAGGACTATAGCAATGTTTCGATTTATTAATCCAACAGCCAGGATTAGATTAGCTGCCGGAAGAATTCTTATGAAAGACTCAGGAAAACGGGCTTTCCATGCAGGTGCCAATGCTACTATAACAGGAGATTTATTAACTACATCAGGTAATAATATTGAAGAAGATAAAGAAATGCTGACTAAGATGGGATTTCAAATATAGTGTTAAGTATAAATGCAACTCTTTTTAATTGTAAAATCAATTTATTGACAATCTTGCCAATAGTATGTTAATGTTAAAATAAGTAAAATTATGTAATGTATTAAAACTTATCCCATATAAGGAGGATTTTATGGAGCATTTGGTATATTGTGATAAAAAGGCAAAAGTACTTGATAAAATATTGAGTGGAACAAAAACAATGATTATAAGAGGAGCTGCAGGAAGAAAGTTTCCTCACAGCCGTGTTTTTGCCGGTGAAACACTTTATTTTATAACAAATGACGGCAGCGGAATTATTAAAGCAAGAGCAGAAGTAAAAAATGCATTTAGTTCAGAGAAAATGACGGAAGAAGAATCAAAAGCAGTTGTTACTGACAATATGTATAAGCTAAACTTAACAGATGATCAACTTAACAGATGGTCTGGTAAAAAATATCTTGTACTTGTAGAGATAGAAAATGTAAGTGTAATTGAACCGCCATTACAATTAGACCATCAAAAAAACATGGATGATTGGCTGATAGTAGAAAAGATAGAAGATATTTTAGTTGGTACATCCAAAAAATTTGAATATGTTAAAATAAAGTAAGAATATTAATATAAAATATTGAGGGAGTGAACTAAATGAATAGGGTATCTAATGTTGATAATGTTCCTGAGGAGTATATGTATGACCCTGATTTTCAATCTAAAATGAAAACAGTAATGTTAGGTGATTCTGTAGGAAGCGAAAAAATTTACGTAAATATAGATTTTGTCGAACCTGGTGGTGAAAGTGTAAAATATCATTCCCATTCGAAACAGGAAGAATTTTTTCTTATAATGAGCGGAGAAGGTATATTGAAAACAGATGGAAAAGAAATACTTATAAAGACAGGGGACATCTTTTCTAAGCCTGCCGGCAAAGGCATTGCACATAAATTTATAAATAGCGGTTCTGAGATATTAAAGATACTTGATATTGGAACTCGAGAAAAAAATGATGTTGCCATATATCCGGATGAGAATATAGTTTTTTTAAGAGATGAGAAATTAGTTTTTAACATTAACGATAGCAACAAAGACTGGACATCAGACCCTAATTAATCTATGATTATCGGTAAAAAAAATTATGATATGCAAAATATGAATAGCATATAAAAAACAATAAATGTATACCTTTATTGTTTTTTATATGTTTTTTTGCATTTATGGTGCTGTTATAGAAATTATATGACAATTGAGTCTTAATATATATGTTATCCCGACATAAGTATAATTCTACATAAAATGGTAAAATTAATTGTATTAAAAAATGGTGGAGGTTTTGATGAAAGAAGAAATACTATCACAGCAATATCTCATTTATATAATTACCGCTATTGTTATGGGAAGTTTAGCAAGAATGTTTACAATTGTACAGGATTACAGGCAGTATCCAAGTTATCCCAACGGATACTTAATAAATCTGGTTACAGGCGTTGTTGCCGCAGGGCTAGGGGCTGTAGCTTTTCCCGCTTTATTATCTAAGAATTTTGCCGCTATTACATTCCTATCTGTAGGGATACAAAATTTCAGAGATGTGAGAAAGGTAGAAAAGGAAAGCTTAAAGGCAATAGATAATAATGAATATGCAAGAAGAGGCGATGCTTATATAGATGGTATATCTAAAACTTATGAGTCCAGAAATTATTTTGCCCTTATTGTATCATTAATTACAGAAATAACCATGCACATTATAAACAGCGAAATAATGATAGTTAATATTCTGGCCGGAGTAATCTCCGGTTCAATTATATTTTTTATTTTAAGGAGATTTTCTAAAGGTCATTCTATTGGAGACTTGGCTGAAGTAAAATTAGGTAAAATTGAGGTTCGAGAATCTGATTTATATGTGGATGGTATCTTTGTAACCAATTTATTAGGGACAGATAATTCAAGAAAATTAGTTCAATCTGAGGGTATCGGTGCGGTAATATATCCTAAAAAGGATCATTACAGAATTACTCTGGATAATTACGGACAAAGGCAGGCAATACTTTTTGAAGTCTGTAGGAGGCTTGGAGTTAAGAGGTATAATTTCATAAGAAAGCAATTTAGTACGGGAAATATAGCATTGGCAATAGTTCCTATAATTAAAAATGAAGCAGCTTTAATTGAAACTATAAAGAAAACTCCAATATTAGAAAATGTTAAAAAGAATCCCGAGCTTATGAAAGACCCCCTCGAGAATAAATAAATTTGTTAGAAGGAGACGGAGTTATGTCAAAAGAAAAAGCTGAAATAATAGCATATATTACGCTAAATAAAAATCGTGTATTTGGAGGCAATCCATTGATACTTATAGCCGGTGATGTTGAAGAACAGAAAGCATTGTGCACAGATATTGCAAAGGCAATTAAAGCAAATGTATCTCAGCTTAAATGTGGAGATTACATCATAATAAAATGACAGGGGAGGGATTGTTTTGACAACTTTAGGCAATGATATTTTAAGAAAAGAAGCATGGGATAAGGTAACCGGTGCTGCCAAATATAATGTAGATGAAATATTAAAGAATATACTTCACGCTAAAATATTAACCAGTATATATGCCCATGCTAATATTAAATCAATTGATACATCCGACGCATTAAAAGAGCAGGGTGTTATATCAATACTGACAGGTAATGACTGTGATGTTTTATTTGGAGATCTTATAGATGACAGACCGCCGATTGCTAAGAATAAAGTTAGGTATTATGGAGAACCGGTTGCAGTAGTTATAGCTGATTGTGAACAAACTGCACAACGTGCGGCAAGTATGATAAAAGTTGAGTATGAACAGCTACCTGTAATTAATTCCATTGCTGATTCAATTAAAGGCGATGCTCCTCTGATTCATGAAAATCTTATGAATTATACTCTTGAGTCAAACTTTGTGTATCCACAAGAGAATTCTAACATATTTGATGTTGTGAAAGTAAGAAAAGGCGATATGGATAAGGGCTGGAGAGAAAGTAAAGTTATTGTCGAAGGAAGCTTTACTGAACCGCAGGCTGACCACGCTGCAATGGAAGTTAGGAATGTTAGAGCTGAAATATTACCCGATGGAACGGTAATAATTAATACATCAACTCAAGCACCTTTTTCAGTAAAAAAGTATATTAGCAAATATTTTAAAATAGAAGAAGGTAAGGTAGTTGTGCATACACCTCTTGTGGGCGGTGCGTTTGGTGGAAAAGCGACTGTTCAACTGGAAATATTGGCATATCTTGCTTCCCGTTCGATTGATGGCAGACCTGTAAAAATTGCTAACAGCCGTGAAGAGGATATTAATACGTCACCATGTAAAATGGGATTGGAAGCAAAAATCAGACTGGGTTCAGACAGTAATGGTATAATAAAGGCAGCAGAGATGACTTTTATGGTGGATGGAGGTGCATATTCAAATATTTCACCACGTTTAGCTAAAGCTATTGCTGTTGATTGTTCCGGTCCATATAATATAGAGAATTTATCATGTGATTCACTAAGTGTTTACACAAATCATACATATGCAACATCTTTCAGAGGTTTTAGCCATGCGAGTCATGCATTCTGCATGGAGAGAATAATAGACAAATTATCCATTAAGCTGGGTATAGACCCATTGGAGTTAAGAAAGAGGAATGCTGTCACACTAGGAAATTATTCTCCTACTCAAGTTAAAATTACTAAGAGTAATGCAGGTGATCTGGTGACATGTTTAGAGAAACTTAAGAAGCTAATAAATTGGGATGAAGGAAATAAAATTGTATTAGATAATGGAAAAGTCAGAACTAAGGGTATAAGTTGCTTTTGGAAAACTTCTGACTCGCCAACAGATGCATCTTCTGGAGTTTTAGCCACCTTTAATAGTGACGGAAGTATAAATTTAAATTGCGGCGTAGTTGAAATAGGACCGGGCTCGAAGACTGCTGTAGCTCAAATTATGGCTGAAAAGTTAAAAATGCCTGTAGATAAAATTAATGTTGTAATGAATGTAAATACGCAAACGAGTCCGGTTCATTGGAAAACAGTAGCAAGCATGAGCACCTATATGGCTGGTAACGCAGCATTTAGAGCAGCAGAAGATTTAATAATACAGTTAAAAAGAGCAGCTGCAATTTATCTTAAGTGTTCAACAGACTATTTAGATGTAGCAAATATGCGTGTATATTTAAAAGAAGATCCAACAGTATATGTTTCTTTCAGAGATATAGTATATGGAATTAAACAATCTAATGGAAATGCTACAGGAGGTCATATATTTGGAAGAGGCAGCTTTATTATGAATCGCCTTACACATCTTGATAAAAATACAGGAATAGGTAAAGCCGGACCATCATGGACACTGGGAGCTCAAGCAGTTGAAATTGAATTTGATAATACCGATTACACTTTCAGGTTAGTCAAAGCGGCAACTGTAATTGATGCAGGCAAAGTTATCAATCCTAAAACTGCCAGAGGACTTGTAATGGGTGGAATGAGCATGGGATTAGGTCTTGGAAGCAGAGAAGAATTGATTTATAATGAAGATGGAATTATGCAGACTACAAGTTTCAGAACATATAAAATGATGAGATATGGAGAAAATCCGGAATATTTTGTTGATTTTGTTGAAACGCCTGATTTATCTGCACCTTATGGTGCTAGGGGAATTGCAGAACATGGAATAATTGGAATTCCAGCTGCATTAGGAAATGCAATATCCTTGGCAGCTGAAATAGATGTTGATAAAATGCCAATTACTCCTGAATACATTTGGAGCAAAAAAACAGGAGGAAAAATTGATACCAAATAAATTTGAATATTACAAGCCTGATACATTGGAAGAGGCTTATAATGTGTATAATGAACTTAGTTCTCAGGGTAAAAAACCTCTATATTACGGGGGAGGAACTGAAATAATAACCATGTCAAGAGCAAATAACATGCATATGGGCGCTGTTATAGATATAAAGGGAATTTCTGATTGCTGCAATATAGAAATCAAAGATAATAAGTTGAATATAGGTTCGGCTGCAACTTTGAGTCAGATAACAGAATCAAAAATATTTCCGCTGCTTGGTCAGACAGCAGCCAGAATAGCCGATCATACTGTTCAGTGTAAGCTTACAATTGGAGGTAACCTGTGCGGAACTATAATATATCGTGAAACATCACTTCCCTTAATGCTATGTAATAGTACAGTTGTGATATTTGGGAAAAATGGTAAACGTGAAGTGCAAATTAATCAAATATTTGATAAAAAACTTAGACTGGCACCGGATGAAATTTTAGTAAATATTATTACTGATGTCAAGTATTGCTCATTGCCATATGTTCATGCAAAAAAAACTAAAAGTGATAAAATAGCATATCCACTATTAACTGTTGCTGCAATTAAAGAAGATAATAAAATTAGAATTGCCTTCAGCGGTTTATGCAGTTATCCTATTAGATCGCTGGATGTAGAAAATTATATCAATGACAGTAACTTAAGCAGGAAGGATAAAATAAACAAAACAGCAGATAGTATTTCAGACATAATACTTGATGATGTAGAGGGTTCATTAAACTACAGAAAATTCGTGCTTAAGAATACACTTGAAAATACTTTAAAAACTTTGGAGAATATATCATGATTAGTATATTAAATACAAGTATTATGGAACTTGATGTGAACGGTGAAAAGAGAAGGGCAGTTGTAGATCCTTCGGATACTTTGCTTTACACATTACGAAACGAGTTAAACCTTACCGGAACAAAACCGGGTTGTGAAAATGGGGACTGCGGAGCATGCACGGTACTTGTAGATGGATGGCCGATAAAATCCTGCCTTGCTCTAACTGTTGAAATGGCCGGTAAGAAAATAACAACAATTGAAGGTCTAAAAAATGCACCCATTCAAAAGGAATTTGTGGAAAAGTGGGGTTTTCAATGTGGATTTTGCACATCCGGATTTTTAATGGTATGTTATTCATTATCATTGAATCATCCGGAAGCAGATGAATATTTAACAGAGGAATGGCTGCAATCAAATTTATGCAGATGTACCAGTTATCAGGAAATAAAAGAAGCTGTTAATACAATATTAAAGCTTAATTAAATATCAATTTACTTACAATCGTTAAAAAAACGGTTAGGCAAGAATCCGCTTAATCGTTTTTTTATTATAAGTTTATTTTATTTTATCGTTTATATTTTTATTAACTAGATTATTTGTTTTTTTTGATATATAACCTCCTACATATCCGTTTTGCCTTGATGTTAAATTCCCTCTGTCTTTTGCTTGAGGGTCAGCTATATTTAATTCTCTTGCAATTTCAGCTTTCATCTGGTTTAAAGCCATTCTCGCCTCTGGAGATATAGTAGTATTTTTATTATATGAATTATTCATCTAAGTTCCTCCATTCTATCTTAATTATTTGTAATATTATTATTTGAAAAAAATTTTTATTTAAACATAATAAATTAAACTTAAATGTATTAAAATGGAAAAATAAAATTACATGTAAACTAAAAATATAATATATAAGTGAAAGATAACACATTTGTTTCTTAGAAATTAGAGTTCATGTAATGTGTAACAAAGTCTGCAAAAACTTTTGCAGACAAATTTTCTGAGTTATTATCATACAGCAATATATTTTTAAGTGTAATTACATTTCCACATTCATCGGTTATTGGGTAAAAAAATAACGTTTTGAAATTATTTAAATGAATTTTAGGCAGCATTGTCCAACCAAGTCCTTGAGAAACTAAATCAAGGCTGGCTTCTATTGAATTTACTTGTATTACTTTGTTGAAACTGTTACACTTCAACGTTTTAACACACCAATTTTCAAAGATTTCATCTGGCTCCATAGGTGTGGGGAGGTCATATTTAATCCAAGTTATAGATTTTAGCTGACTAAAATTTAATGGTATTTTTGAAACAATACCATAGGGCTCTTCTACTAATGTTACACTGGAATCATCACAAGGCATATCTTCTCTTCTTATCACAACATCTACATGGTTGTGTTTAATCAAATCTGTCTTTAATTCACAGCTGGAAAAAGTTTTTAAGATAACTTCTATATTAGGAAATTCATTGTTGAATTTCTTTAATATAGATGCTAAATAATATTTTGCAAACACAGTACTAACATAAATATTAATTTTACCACATAAATCATTATTAATTTTTTTAATTGATATTTTAATATTTTCATAATCCTGTAGTACCTTCTTACTGTAATCTAACAGATACATTCCCTGATTGGTAAAGGAGACACCGTCAGAATGGCGATTTAAAATTTTAATTCCAAGTTCATTTTCGAGGTTTTTTAGTCGGTATGTAATCGCCGGTTGTGAAATGTAGAGATTTCTGGAAGTTTTGGATATGCTTTTAGTTTCACTTATATTTATTAGTATAATAAAATCTTTAAAGTCTATGATAATCACCTCTTTGCAATAAGTAAATTTTATGGCGGCCAATAAAAATTCGATATTTGTAATAATTAATAGTATAAATTATAATCAGAATAACATAATCAAAATAAATTTGCAACAAAATTGGTGAAGGAGGGTAGAACTTATATTTATTACTTATAAAAAACAGGAGGATTATAATGAATAAATTAAAACAAAAAGATGGTATACTAAACAAATTTAAAGTTCCACACACGTATGTAATAATTTTTTTCTTGGTTGTTCTTGTAGCTGCATTAACCTATATTATACCTGCCGGCCAATTTGAACGTGCTAAAGATGTCAATACAGGGAAAACTCTAATAATTGTAGATTCATTTAAATATGTTGATAGAAATCCTGCAGGGCTAACTGATATTTTCAGGTCTTTTGTAAGAGGGTTAAACGATTCAGCGGATATAGTGTTCTTTATATTTATAGTTGGCGGAGCTTTTCAAATTATTACAGCAACAGGAACAATAGAAGCGATAACCGGGCGAATAGCTAAAAAATTTATGAATAAAGAAAACATTATCATACCTATTTTTCTTATATTGTTTTCAATTTTTGGATTTACTATGGGTATGTCAACGGAAGTTATGATATTTGTTCCTTTAGGAATTGTGATATCAAGAACACTGGGATTTGATGCTATAACAGGGACTGCTATGATAACATTAGGTGCAGCCTGTGGATTTACAGCAGGGCTCCTTAATCCATTTAATGTTGGAATAGCTCAAAGTATAGCAGAAGTGCCACTGTTTTCAGGATTATGGTTGAGGGCTATATTACTAGTTTCTTTACTTATAGTAACAAATTTACATATTGTAAGATACGCAAGAAAAATAAAAAGCAATCCTAATTTAAGTATTGTATCTGAATTAGAAAAGGAAGAGGCTGATAATGAAACTCTGGATTTAGAGAATCTTAAAAACATGACCATTAGCAATTATTTAGTTATTTTAACATTACTTGTTGGGTTTGGCTCAATTATGTGGGGTGTTTCAAAAGCCGGATGGTGGATTGAGGAATTGGCTACAGCATTTCTTACTATGGGTATAATCAGCGGATTGTTATCAAAATTTGGTCCGAGTAAAATAGCAAAAGAATTTGTAATAGGTGCGAAATCTATAGTATTTGGAGCTCTTATAGTTGGAATTGCAAGAGCGGTGTTAGTTGTTATGGATGATGCCAGCATTGTTGATACTGTTGTAAAAGTGCTTGCCGATTCAATATCTAATTTACCAAAATCTGTTGCTGCCTTGGGTATGTATTTTGTACAGATAGTAATTAACACTTTTATTACTTCCGGAAGCGGGCAGGCGGCTACTACTATGCCAATTATGACACCTCTCTCAGACCTTTTGGGAGTAACCAGACAAACTGCAGTACTCGCATTTCAACTGGGAGATGGTTTCACCAATTCAATTTTACCAACATCATCAGCTCTAATGGGGTATCTGGCAGTATCTAAGATACCTTATGAAAAATGGTTAAAATTTATGGTACCTTTACTAGGGATATGGATTTCTGTTGGAGCAGTATTCTTATTAGTTGCTACAGCTGTAGGATATTAAATTTTTAGCTATTGCCAATATTGGCAATAGCTAAAATTGTTTAAATTATTTAAATGAAAAGATAATTGTTATTTGGCTATGGAGGATAAGCATGAAAGATTTATTATTTGAAAATATAGAAAAAAATAAAGAAGAGATGTTTAAAATATCGGATTATATATTTGACAATCCGGAATATGATTGTAAGGAAATAAAGGCCATGAAGATACTGTCAGAGATTCTTAAAAAAAATGGCTTTAATGTTGAAAAAGGTGTTGGAGGGTTAGATACAGCATTTAGAGCAGTTTATGAATATGGAAATGGAGGTCCATCTGTTGCGTTTCTTTGTGAATATGATGCACTTGAGGGTATTGGGCATGCATGCGGACATCACATGCAGGGACCTGCGGCAGTGTTTGCTGCCATATCTCTCAAAGAAAAATATAAAGATAAACCTTATAAAATAATAGTATATGGAACTCCTGCGGAGGAATCAACAGGGGGAAAAATAATTATGATGGAAAATGGCTGCTTTAAAGATATTGATGTTGCTCTTATGTTTCATGGAGGGCCTGAAACTACAACGGATGTTAAAAGTATGGCTCTTTCTCATTTTAAGGTAACTTTTAAGGGTAAAAGCACACATGCTGCAATACAACCTGAAAATGGAAGAAGTGCATTTGATGCAATGATACTTTCTTTTAATGCAATTGAATTTTTAAGAGAACATGTAAAAGATGATACTAGAATGCATTACACTGTGACAAATGCAGGTGGTCCTGATAATATTATACCGGGAGAAGCAACGGGTACATATACTTTGAGGTCATACAACAGGGCGTACTTAAATACAGTTATAGGACGGTTTAAAGATATTATAAAAGGAGCATCGCTTATGACCGGCACATCTTATGAAATAGATGAAGACAGACCTTTTGACAGCAAGATACCGGTACTTAAGCTAAATGAATTGTTAATGAATAATGCAAAATTACTTAATGCACCAAATATTAAACCTCCAAGGGAGAAAACCGGTTCTACCGATTTTGGCAACGTGATGTACAATGTTCCCGGCTCGTGTATAAGGGTGGCTTTTGTTCCGGAAAACACATCTGCTCACTCACAGGAATATTTAGATGCCGGGAAATCAAAGGAGGCACATAATGCTCTGTTATTAGCTTCAAAAATTCTTGCTAAAACCAGTTATGACATTATATCAGATGAAAAAGTTTTGGAAGAAATTAAAAAAGAATTTATAAAAAACAAAAGGGAAATGAGTGCTATATAATACCGGAGGTGAAAAAATGGTTTACACCACTAAAATAGATATAAAGCACATGGAAGTTTTTTTAAGAAAATTTCAAAATCTAAATCGGTTAACCGGAAATAATGATTCTGAAAAAGCAGTAGATTATATTATAAATGAATTAGAAAATGAAGGGTTACAATATAAACGATTTGTATTTGATTCATATTTTTCAAATCCGATTCAAGCTTCTATTGATGTTTTTTGTGAAGATGTATATTCTATAAAAGCTAAACCACGTTCATTTGGAGGAAATTTTCCTGAAGGAATTGTTGGAGAAATAATATATGATTATGAATTTGATAAAAAAAGGACAAAAGAGGAATTAAGTAAATTATTTAAAAATAAAATTGTACTAAGTTATAATTATTATGAAGACTATGTAAATGATTTAAATAAATGTGGAGCAATAGGTCTGATTCATATATGCAAGTCTGATCATAATGTTATTTTTGAAGAAACTGTCGGTTCCGTTTGGGGAACACCAACAACTAAAAATATTGATACATTATTTCAAATTCCGGTTTTAGGTATAGGCAAGGAAGATGGGGAACAGCTTCTTAAAAAGCTAGAAACAGAGAACTTTGAAGTTAAAATATGTACTAAAATAGAAAATATAATTAAAAAATGCAGTTTACCTATATGTGAAATTAAAGGTAAGAGTGATGATTTTATACTTATATCCGGGCATTATGATTCATGGCATGAAGGAATAAGTGACAATGCTGTTGGAAATTCAATTTGTCTTGAAATTGCAAGAATATTAGGGAAACGAGCGAATCTTGAAAAAAGTATTAAAATAGCATGGTGGCCGGGGCATTCAAACGGAAGATATTCAGGATCCACATGGTATTGTGATAATAATTTCGATTTGCTTTCAGAAAAATGCATAGGTCATATAAATATAGATTCTATGGGTACTAAACTTAGCAGCAGGTATATGGTCAGATCTGCATATACTGAAGGCAAAAAATTTATTGAAGAAATTATAACGAAAGTCACGGGTAAACCTCCCATATCTTACAAAGACTTGCCAAAGGGTGCAGATATGTCGTTTTGGGGTGCTGAAATTCCATTTCATTTATCACTGAAGAGCATAAATCCCGAACTTACAGATTATATTGCACCAGGATCCGGCGGTAATTGGTGGTGGCATACGGAGTATGATACTTACGATAAAGCTGATTATAATCTTATGATTGAAAGTGTTAAGATTATTTTAGCTATTACAGATAGATTGTCTGAAAATAAAGTATTTCCTTTTGATTACGAATTTTTTATGGAAGATACGAAAAAAATATTGTTGCAAATAGAAGACAGCAGCAATCTTGAATTTGATTTTACGGAAATATATGAGTCTCTGGATAAATTAAAAAGTAATTTGTTTAATATTGATAAATCAAAAATTTCAGATGAATCAAAGAATCTCATATTTAAAAAAATTGCAGGTAAATTATCGAGGCTAAAATATTCTACATGTGATAAATATGATTTTGATAATACATTTTCTTTAGGTACTTACCCAGGGTTAAGGGTAGTTAATAATATCAATAAAGAATACATATCTGCGGAAGAAGCACTATTTATAAAAACATACCTTCAACGGCAGAAGAATCGCATGATTGGGGAAATAAAAGATTTGGAAAAACTAATTAAAACCAATAGTCAGTATTTATAAAAATGGAATATGTGGTGTTAGAAGAGGTTTAGTGTAAGTTACATCTTGAAAATCACCGGCATTTATTATATAATTGCATGAAATAGTTAAGGTGCTATTAGCATAAAACATCTTTATGTAAATGGAAGTTTATATGAAGATGAAATTATTTTCTCAAGTATGGTTAAAATCCTTTGAAAAAACAGAAAGGGTATGCTATTATGAGAATAGCTGTGATTGACGGCAAAGGTGGAGGCATTGGAAGTCAAATTGTAGAAAGACTGAAGTCTTTAAAAAACTGTGATATTGAAATCATTGTTCTGGGAATGAATTCTCGGGCGACTTCAAATATGTTAAAATCCGTTGTCAATGATGATTCAACAGGAAAAAAATTATAATATGAAAATAAAACCACGAAGGTTTAATCACTTAAGAATAAGTGTTAACTTTGTGGTTTTTATTATTAAAAAAGGAGATGTTAAATATGCACATGGCGGATGCCTTGATTTCACCAATTGTAGGAGGTTCAATGTTTGCTGTTACTGCGGGGGTTGCTGCATATTCAGTGAAAAAAGTACAACTTGAATTTGATGAAAAATTAGAATTAAATGAAAGGAAAATTCCATTAATGGGAGTAATGGGTGCATTTGTATTTGCTGCACAAATGATTAATTTTACAATACCCGGAACCGGTTCCAGCGGTCATATAGGAGGCGGAATACTTTTAGCAGCATTGCTTGGACCATATGCAGGATTTTTGACAATATCATGTATATTAATTATACAAGCATTATTTTTTGCAGACGGAGGATTGCTGGCATTAGGATGTAATATTTTTAATATGGGATTTTACGCATGTTTTATTGCTTACAATTTGATTTACAAGAAGATATTAAAGAATGAGGTATCAAAGAAGAAAATATTTATTGCATCATTGTTGTCAGTGGTTATTGGATTGCAGCTTGGTGCTTTCAGTGTAGTATTAGAAACAGTTTTTTCAGGTAAAACAGAACTTCCTTTTAGTACATTTGTATTATTAATGCAACCTATTCATTTAGCTATTGGTATTATAGAGGGGTTGATAACAGCTACAGTAATATCTTTTGTATGGAATGCACGTCCGGAAATATTAGAACCGATTAAATCAAACCAAACACACAATAATGTATCTTATAAAAAGGTAATTGCAATTTTATTATGTGCCACAGTATTGATTGGCGGTGTAGTATCTTTATTTGCTTCTTCAAATCCTGACGGGTTGGAGTGGTCAATCGAAAAAATAACCAGCAGCACTGAGGTAGAAGAAACAGGTGCATTCAATGAATTTATTGGAAATATACAGGAGAAAATTGCGTTTTTACCTGACTACGGTTTTAAAAATAATTCAAATGAAGAAATAGAGTCTAATATTGCAGTTAATGCCGGAACTTCAGTTTCAGGAATAATTGGAAGTATACTGACAGCCATTTTAGCGATATTAATTGGAGTAGCTGCAAATGCTTATATGAAGCATAAGAAAAGTGTAAATCAAAATTAAACGAAGGTCTAACTAAATGTCAAACATAACAAATTCCATATATAAAATAAGATTAATGGATGAAATATCACAAAAACATACTGTCATACATAATATTCATCCATTAGTCAAACTAATTATAAGCATTTTATACATCATAATAACTGTTTCCTTTGGAAAGTATGAAATAATTAATTTAATTCCATTATTGATTTATCCGGTAGTTGTTTTCAACCTTGGTGATATTCCTTTCATTCCTATATTTAAACGTGCTTTAATTGTTTTACCCATAGTATTGGGTATGGGAATTTTCAATCCTATAGTAGATAAGGAACCTATTATTATCTTTGCAAATGTATTTATTGCAAAAGGGTGGATTTCATATTTAAGTTTGATTTTAAAGTGCTTTTTTGCGGTAATATGCGCATTGCTGTTTATATCAACAACGAGTATCGATAATATATCTATGGCATTAGGTAAGCTCCATGTACCCAAAATATTTATAATGCAGTTTTTGTTGACCTATAGATATATATATGTTTTGTTAGAGGAGTTTGCGCGTATTTGGACTGCATATTCATTAAGAGCCCCAAAACAAAAAGGAATACAATACAGAGCCTGGGGCTCACTTTTAGGACAACTGTTAATGCGTACATATGACAGAGCTCAAAATATCTACTTCTGTATGGTACTGCGTGGATATAACATGGAGAATTATGAATGTAAAGGTGAAGTACTTCATTTAAATGATTATATCTATTTATTTATATGGATTTGTTTTTTGATTTTAGTCAGGTTTTACAATATTCCAATATTGTTAGGGAATATAATGACAGGAGTGTAACTATGAGTCATAACAAGATTATTCTTGAAAATATATTTTACACATATCCCGATGGTAAAAAAGCTATCGATGGTATTAGCTTTGAAATTAATAATGGTGAGTCCGTGGCAATTGTAGGAGCAAATGGTGCAGGTAAATCCACACTGCTTTTATCTATGGTAGGTATATTGTTTCCTGACAGCGGAGATATTCGTATTGGGGATTTATCAGTAATAAAACGGAATCTTTATGCTATTAGACAGAAAATAGGATTTACATTTCAAAATGCAGATGATCAATTGTTTAATGCTACCGTATATGATGATGTTGCTTTTGGTCCGAGAAATTATAAGTTATCGGAAAATGAAGTTAAAGAAAGAGTTGAAAGAGCATTGGAGATTGTTGGAGCTTCACATTTGATAGATAGACCCCCATATAAACTTTCTGGTGGAGAAAAGCGTTCCGTTTCAATTGCATCAGTTTTATCAATGGAACCGGATATTTTGTTAATGGATGAGCCATCTTCAGCATTAGATCCAAAAAGCAGAAGAAGATTAATAAATTTACTAAATAATTTTACTCATACTAAAATTATAGCTACACATGATCTTGATATGGTTTTAGATGTGTGTGAAAGGACTATCGTCTTAGGTAATGGACAAATATTAGCTGATGACAGTACACAAAAAATATTAAATGATGGTGAATTACTGGACAGGTGCGGATTGGAAAAACCATTTGCATTACAAAGCTGTCCGATATGTTCTAAGATATAAAGTTGTTTAAGAGTCAGTAACATAAGTGCAGATGTGTATTACAATAAATGAAATTAAAATAATTATAAATATTTTGAGAGGTATATAATGGACGAAAAATATAAAAAATTAAAAGAGATTTTGAATGAAATGGGTAGTGTGGCAATAGCTTTTTCAGGAGGAGTTGACAGCACTTTTTTACTGGCAGTTGCCAATGAGGTCTTGAAAGAAAAATCAGTCGGTATAAATGTAAGTGCATCGATGTATCCTAAAAAGGATACTCAAGAAACTGAAAATCTGGCTAAGGAATTAAATGCAAATTATATTCCTGTTATTGGAGATGAGTGGAGCATAGAAGGTCTTGTAGCAAATGAACCTGATAGATGTTATCATTGCAAAAAAGCCATATTTTCGTCAATTATTCAAATTGCAAATGAAAATGGATTCAAATATGTAGTTGACGGTACCAATGCTGATGATACTTCGGATTTTAGACCGGGTATGAAAGCATTAAAGGAATTGGGAGTCAGAAGTCCTCTTAAAGAAGCAAATTTGAGCAAAGATGAAATCAGAGAACTTTCAAAAAAATTGAATGTTCCAACATGGAATAAAGCTTCTATGGCATGTCTTGCTTCAAGAATTCCCTATGGTACTAAAATTACAAAAGAAAATTTGAAGATGGTTGAAAACTGTGAAAACTATCTTTTAGATTTGGGATATTCAGGTTTTAGAGTGAGATATCATGGAAATCTTGCCAGAATTGAATTAAAATTAGATGATATTATAAGATTTATAGAAAAAGATAGAGAAAATGTTGTTAAAAAATTTAAAGATTTTGGATTTAATTTTGTAACATTGGATTTGCAGGGATACAGAATTGGAAGTTTAAATGAAGAAGTGAGCAAAGACGTTAAAGATGCTTGGAGTGTGAAATAATTTGTATAAAGATGACTTGAGAGATTTTTTGGAAAAGGTTAGAAATAATGAAATATCTGTTGATACGGCAGTGGAAAAATTAAAGGAATTACCCTATACTGAAATAGGAAATTATGCTAAAATTGATAATCATAGAGCAATCCGAAACGGTTATCCTGAGGTAATATTTTGCCAAGGTAAATCACTGGAACATATAAATGGTATTATTTTAAAAATGCTTGAATTAGGAGAAAATAATATTTTGGCTACCAGAGCAAGCAAAGAAATTTATGAGAGTGTTTGCAACATAACTGATAATGCAGAGTATTACGAGTTAGCCAGAATTATTGTTATCAGAAGAAAAGAAATAAAAGTAACCAATAAATCTATTTTGGTAGTGACAGGTGGAACCGCTGATATTCCCGTAGCAGAGGAAGCGGCGGTAACTGCCGAAACTTTAGGTAACAAAGTGGAGAGGCTTTATGATGTCGGCGTGGCCGGAATTCACAGGTTGTTATCAAAGCTTGATGTAATTTATTCTGCAAATGTAATAATATGTGTTGCAGGTATGGAGGGTGCCCTTGCCAGCGTAGTAGGAGGACTTGTAGATGTTCCTGTATTGGCAGTTCCCACCAGTGTAGGGTATGGAGCAAGTTTTAACGGAGTTGCAGCTTTATTATCCATGTTAAATTCTTGCGCATCGGGTACAAGTGTTTTGAACATAGATAATGGATTTGGCGCCGGATATACAGCTAGTATGATAAATAAATTAAATGGAGATGATTAAATGAATATTCTTTACATGGATTGCTTTTCCGGTATTAGCGGTAACATGACAATAGGAGCTTTTTTGGATTTGGGTGTGGACGAAAAGATGTTACTTGATGAGCTTAATAAATTGCATGTTGATGGCTATAAAATCAATATCAGCAAAAAAATTAAAAATGGAATAGAAGGAACATATTTTGACGTGATACTCGAAGATGAGGAACATAATTGTGAACATGAACACCATCTCTCTCATGTTGATGGTCATAATCATGAGCATTCACATCAACATCAACATCGAAATCTTTATGATGTTGAAAAAATTATAGATGACAGCGAGTTATCAGATAAGGTAAAATTATTGTCAAAGAAGATATTTGGGTATGTTGCGGAAGCTGAGTCTAAAGTACACGGCAAGCCTATTGATGAAATTCATTTTCATGAAGTAGGAGCAATTGATTCAATAGTTGACATTATTGGTACAGCTATTTGTGTTGAAAGTTTGAAGATTGATAAAGTTATAGTTTCTAAGCTTCATGTAGGAACTGGGTTTGTTAAGTGCCAACATGGGTTGATGCCTGTTCCGGCACCGGCAACTTTAGAAATAATAAAAAATGGTAAAATTCCAATTTATAGTAAAGGTATAGCAGGTGAACTAGTTACTCCAACTGGAGCAGCGATTGTTGCAGCTTTAGCTGATGAATTCGGAACTCAACCTGATATGGAAATTAAAAAAATCGGATATGGTTCTGGATATAAAGATTTTGAAATTCCAAATATGCTTAGATTAATTTTAGGTAAAAAAAAACTGATTTAGAGAAAATTATTTTAGCTGAAACTAATATAGATGATACTACAGGCGAAGTTTTGGGATATGTAATGGAAAGGCTTTTAAATGCAGGAGCATTAGATGTGTTTTTTACGCCTATTTACATGAAAAAGTGCCGACCTGCTGTAAAGTTGACTTTTTTAGCAAAACAGTGCGATATAGATAATTTAGAAAAAATCATATTTTCTGAAACATCTACAATAGGTATAAGAAAAATAGAAGTGAAAAGATCTGTTATGGAAAGAAGCATTTGTTTAGTAAATACAAAATATGGTGATATTCATGTAAAAAAAGCAGTATACGGTGATATAACAAAATATAGCGGCGAGTATGAGGATATGAAAAAAGCCGCAATTGAATATAATGTACCTATTAAAACAGTTTATGATGAAATAATAAATTTGAAGTTATAAAATCTATTAAAGGTATAATTTATATATACATTAATTTTGCTATTTACAGAACAGCAAAAAACTTACTACAAATTTTTTATTGATAATATTAGATTATTTTGTTATTATGACTGTAAAGCTATATCCAGTCAGACAGTTATGGGAGATGTATAATAAAATGCCAAAATCATACTCAGAAGAAGAAAGAAAGTATATTATAAAAAGATTAAAAGAGGAAGCTGCCTCGTGCCTGAATATATATGGTGTTAAAAAAACAACAGTAGATGAACTTGTGAGGCGAGTCAACATACCTAAGGGTACATTTTATTTGTTTTATGATTCAAAGGAATTGTTGCTTTATGATGTTATAAATGATTTGCATGATGAAATTCAAACACAGTTTCTAAAAGATGTAGAATCGATTCAAGGCAATTTTAATTGTGAATTATTGACTAATTTATTGTTTCATATTTTCAAAAAAGTGGACAGAACTTGCTTATTAAAGATAATGATGAATGGTGATTTGGAGTTATTAATAAGAAAGCTTCCCAACAAAATTGTAGAAGAACATCTTTTACATGATAATAGACTCATGGAGCAACTCATATTATCTATTCCTCAGGCTCAAGATAAAGATATAGAATCTTTTAGCGGAGCAATGAGAGGAATATTTTTAGCGATGATGCATAAACGTGAAATCGGTGAGAAGATATTTGATAGTTCTTTAAAATTATTGATAAGTGGCTTAGTGATGAAATTAATGGAAGAATAGTGCTGGAGAATAGAAAAATTATTTATGTTTGCTAAATGAAAAAAACAAAAACATATGCAACCGGACAGAGAGGAAAAAGATGATGAATAACAAAAATGAAGTTTTAATAAAAGATAACCCTGAAAAAATTTCAGATGATTTTTTGGAAAGGGCAAAAAAATTATCACCGTCATTATTGGCTGATGCTATGAGTTCTTTTGGAACTATGAATCATTGTATAAAACCAATTAAATCAGGAATGAGAGTTTTAGGTACAGCTATTACTGTCAAAGTTAAGCCTGGGGATAATCTGTTTTTGCACAAAGCAATATATTTATCAGGCAAGGGATATGTAATTGTGTTAGATAGCAATGAAAATAAAAATTGTGCTTCATGGGGAAGCATGATGAGCAGAGGTGCAATCGCAATGGGTGTAGAAGGGGTTGTGCTGGACGGAGCAGTAAGGGACTTATCGGAAATAAGGGAACTGGGACTGCCTATATTTGCTAATGGTGCTGTACCGAACGGACCAACTACAAATGGTCCCGGATTAATTAACAGTGTGATTTCTTGTGGAGGAATATCTGTATCTCCCGGGGATTTAATTTTTGGAGACGATGACGGAGTAGTTGCAGTTCCACCGGATATATTAGAGGATGTTTTATTAAAAGCGGAGGCGAAAGCAAGAAAAGAAGATGTAAGGTTGAAAGAAATAGAAATGGGAAAAATGGAACCTGATTGGGTGAGAGAAAAGGTATCTAATTTAATAAATCAATTAAATTAAGTAAGAAAATAAAAAAATGTATTGACAATGAAATATGGTGTGTGTATAATAAAAACAATAATTCTAGAGCAAAGACGGAGACAAAATTATCTGTTGTTAACTTCAGAGAGCCGATGTATGGTGAAAATCGGTGTTAATTAGATATAATGATCACTCCTGAGCTTCCAAGTCGAAATTTAGTAGGCAAGGACGTAATCCTGCGTTATAAGGATAGAGTTCAAAAAGGATTATCTTTTTTCGACTTGAATGAGGCGATATTTTTTTATCGTAAAATAGGGTGGTACCACGAAGACCTTTCGTCCCTACATATATTCATGAATATATGTAGGGACGAGGGGTCTTTTTATTTTATAAATGTATATATTATTTGCCTTAAATATGAGGCTTTTATAGGAGGAAAAAAGTGAATAAAAAAACTATAGTTTTAGGTGTAATAGGATCAGATTGTCATGCTGTAGGTAATAAAATCTTGGATCACACATTGACAGAAGCAGGATTTAATGTTGTAAATATAGGGGTTATGTCACCTCAGGAGGATTTTATAAATGCTGCAATTGAAACAAATGCAGATGTGATTTTGGTATCATCGTTATATGGTCATGGAGAGATTGACTGCAGAGGGCTAAGAGAAAAGTGCGATGAAGCAGGGCTCAGAGACATATTGCTTTATGTTGGCGGAAATATTGTTGTTGGTAAGCAAAATTGGGAAGATGTATATAAAAGATTTATAGATATGGGATTTGACAGGGTATATTTGCCGGGGACCTCAACAGATACTGCAATCAAAGATTTAGAGGAAGATTTATATAATCATCCATTTAGAGCTAAGTTAGCAATATAACTGTGCAGCATATAAAAATTGGACATAAAACTTTGAATAGAGGTACGGTATGGATGCATATTTATTTGTAGACTTTGGAAGCACATTTACAAAATTAACTCTTGTAGATATAAAAAAAGAAGAAATAGTTGCTACTGAAAAATCTACTACGACTGTTGAAACTGATGTAATAACAGGGTATGAAAATGCTTTGAAAAAATTAATTCATAAGACAAAAGGAAATTATAATATAACAAAAAGACTGGCATGTTCATCTGCTGCAGGAGGATTGAAGATAATTGCTGTTGGTCTTGTTCCCGAATTAACTGCGGAGGCAGCTAAACGAGCTGCACTCGGTGCAGGTGCAAGAGTAATTAAAACATATAGTTTCAATTTGAATTGTGATGAGATAAAAGAGATAGAAAAGTCAGATGCAGATATAATTTTGTTGGCAGGAGGAACTAATGGAGGAGATAAAAGTTGTATTACTCACAATGCCAAAATGATAGCAGAATTTTGTTCTGACATTCCGGTAGTTGTTGCCGGGAACAAAAGCTGTATTGATGAAATAAAAGAAATATTTAATGATAAAATTGAATATTACGTAACTGAAAATGTTATGCCAAAAATAAACCAAATAAATGTAGATCCGGTCAGAGAGACTGTAAGGAATATTTTCATTAATAAAATCACACAAGCAAAGGGTATGAGAAATGTGGAAAAATTCATTTCAGGTATTTTGATGCCCACCCCTGCCGCGGTTTTAAAATCTGCGGAAATTATGTCAATTGGTACAAATGAAGAAGATGGGATTGGTGATTTGGCAGTAATAGATATAGGCGGAGCTACTACAGATGTACATTCGATTGCCGGAGGAGAACCAACTCAGAGCTCGGTAGTGTTGTGCGGTTTAGAGGAACCATATTCAAAGAGGACAGTGGAAGCAGATTTGGGGATGAGATATTCAGCTATTGCTTTATATGAAGCAGCAGGTAAAAGAATAATCAGCAAATATTTATATTCTGACGGGTTTAATTTAGAAGAAGAATTTTTAAAAAGAAATAAAAATACAAGTTTCATTTCAAATATTCAATCCGAGTTGGATTTTGATGAAGCTATGGCTAAGGTATGTGTCGATATTTCTATGAATCGACATGCAGGAAGATTAAAAACTGTATATACGCCAATGGGTGTGATGTATTCACAAGAGGGAAAAGATTTGATGTCACTGCCATTTGTTATAGGAACAGGCGGAGTAATAGTAAATAGTGATAAACCTAAGAACATACTTGAGGCATCTTTGTTTACAATGGAAGATCCATCTTCATTAAAACCGCGTAATCCCAGGTATTTATTAGATAAAGAATATATTTTGTCTGCAATGGGATTATTAGCAATGATAGATAAAAATAAAGCAATTAGAATATTAAAAAAATATATAGTCGAAATTTAGGAGAATGAGTAATGAATTTAATGAATAAAAGACTGTCTGAGGATGAGTTCTTTAAAATACGCAATGAAGTTTTAATGGATTGGCCTACTGGAAAGGATGCAAAATTACAAGAAGCTGTAGATTATTTAAAAAAAATTCCTACAAATAAAAACTTTGCAAAAATACTCAGAGAAGCCAAAAATGATGGAAAAACTCTTGCACAGCCAAGAGCAGGCGTTGCACTAATTGATTCACAAATTGAACTTTTGAATTTTTTATCAAAGGAGGGTGAAGCAGATTTGCTCCCTGCAACTATTGATTCATATACAAGACAAAACAGATATGCAGAATGTCAAGTTGGAATAGATGAATCAATAAAAGAAAAGAGATCGTTGTTAAACGGATTTCCGGCTGTCAATCATGGTGTTAAAGGCTGCAGAAAAGTATTTGAAAATGTTGATAAACCTCTTCAAGCGAGACATGGTACGCCAAATTCCAGATTATTGGCTGAAATAATTCATGCATCCGGATGGACTTCAAATGAAGGGGGAGGAATAAGCTACAATATCCCTTATGCAAAGAATGTTTCTTTAGAAAAATCCATTAATGATTGGCAGTATTGCGACAGGCTGGTTGGATTTTATGAAGAGCAAGGGATTGAAATAAACAGAGAACCCTTTGGAGCATTGACAGGTACATTGGTTCCCCCGTCAACTTCAAATGCAGTCATGATAATTGAAGCTTTATTGGCAGCTGAACAAGGAGTTAAAAACATTACAGTAGGTTACGGACAATGCGGAAATTTAATTCAAGATGTAGCTGCTGTTAGGGCATTAGAAGAGCAAACAGAAGAATACTTAAGAAAATTTGGCTACAATGATGTGTTTATAACAACGGTATTTCATCAATGGATGGGAGGATTTCCTGAGGATGAGGCAAAGGCCTTTGGAATTATATCGTTGGGTTCAACTGTCGCCGCATTAGCCGGGGCGACAAAAGTTATTGTAAAAACTCCTCATGAAGCTGTAGGAATACCAACTAAAGAAGCAAATGCACAAGGAATAAAAGCCACAAAAATGACCTTAAACATGTTGCGAGGTCAAAGAATGACAATGAGCAAAGAATTAGAAATGGAATTAAATATAATTAAGGCTGAAACAAAATGTATACTAGATAAAATATTTGAACTGGGTTCCGGGGATTTGGCGGTAGGAGCCGTCAAAGGCTTTGAATGCGGAATCATAGATGTTCCATTTGCACCGTCTAAATACAACTATGGAAAGATGATGCCTGCCCGAGACAATGACGGAGCAGTAAGATATTTAGTCACTGGAAATGTGCCATTTACTAAAAATATTCTTGATTTTAACAGAGAAAAATTAGAAGAAAGAGCTAAATTTGAAAAGAGAGAAGTAAGTTTTAATATGACAGTTGACGATATTTATGCTGTCAGTAAGGGAAATTTAATCGGTAGACCATAATTAAATATTAAAAAAAGAAATATGGTGAAGCAGGACCTCTCATCATATTCCTTTTAATTTATGTATATTTTCGGTTTAATTGTTTTATTCATTTACTACTAATACAGGACAATGAGCATCTGAGATGACTCTTTGCGTTACCGAACCGATAAAGAATCGCTCTATATGCGAAAACCCTCTGCGCCCCATGACTATCAGATCAAAGTTTTCTTCTTTGGACAATTTTAAGATTTGTTCATAAGCAACACCTTCTAAAACTATTTTATCCAGTTTGACATCTGCATAATCAAGAGTGCTTATAATTGAATTCAACATTTTACTTTCTTGATTTATCAATTCCTTGAGCATCGCTTTTCTATTTGAATAAAATGCATTTTGAACATTTACACCAAAAAAAGCGTATTTTTCTTCTGATGGTAAATTTACAACAGTAACTAATTTAACTTCGCTTCCAAATTGCTTTGCTATAGTAATAGCTTGTTCAGCTGCTTTTCTCGATGCTTTTGAGCCATCTATAGGAACTAGTATCTTTTTCATCTTTACCTCCAATTAGTTAATTTTAATATGATATCGATTTCAATATATCATAAATAAGCATCAAAGTAAATAGAATATTTAATATTGATATTTTGTGTTATGGTATAAAATTAATAATGTATTAAGATTTAAACATGAATGATAATATCACATTTTTCAGGAATTTTCATTTCTTTGAAGTATTGATTTTCTTTCGGAATCCATTCATTAATAAATTTCTCATACATAAAAGAGCCATTTCTTTCTAAAATTCGGGATTTTTGTTTTTCCTCATCAATATCTAAAAATACTTTCAAATCGTAATTATTTATTAAAGTCGGATGCATACTGTAAACACCTTCAACAATATTCAATTTTTTGGGTTTAACATTTATAAATTCGGTAAGAGCCATTTGTTTGCAGTCATAAATTTGATATTTAAAATTCAGACCACTTTTTAGACCGTTTATAATTTCTTCATTAAATCTCACATAGTCGACATTTCCTCCTACTTCTTTCATCCTTTCTTCGGTCTTTAACTCAGGTCTTAAGAAAAAATAATCCATGTGGAACACATTGCAGGTATACATATCAAAGAGCAAATCAGATAAAGTACTCTTTCCGGAACCGCTTTTGCCTTCTATTGCAACATTGATGGTGCTATTTGTCTTTAATAAAGTTTCAAGCTTACAAAATAAATCGGTACAATCTTTATGTTGTTTAAATAAATTCTTCATTTATATTCTCCGTAAATTATATTACACTAACTGTGAGCCTTAGAGGGCATTGCCTTAAAGGTACTGTTAATGCTTAAGTAGTTAGTTTCATTTAATTATGAAATAAATTATAACATGTGTAAAATATTATTGCAATAAAATAAAGGGGACGGTTTGGGGTATTAGCGCCTATAAAAATATTGAGAGTGTATGTGTTATATGATATAATTATGACTTACAATAGATAAAATGTTCGACTAGTGAATAAATATATACAAATCGGAGGAAGTATGGATTTATTGAGTGGGTTAAATGAGAAACAAAGAGAAGCGGCAGAACATGACAAAGGTCCTATACTTGTAATCGCAGGAGCAGGTACAGGAAAGACCAGAGTGTTGACACATAGAATTGCGAATTTAATAAAAACAGGAAAAGCTAAACCGTGGGAAATATTAGCCATTACATTTACTAACAAAGCTGCAAATGAAATGAAGGAAAGAATTGGACAACTTATTGATTTTTCGATAGATAAGATGTGGATTGGTACTTTTCATTCTATTTGTGTGCGTATACTTAGGCGAGATATTGACAGAATAGGATATGACAGGAATTTTGTTATATATGATACAGATGATCAAAAAACTCTTATAAAAGATTGCATAAAGGAAATGAACCTGGATACAAAGATATATAATGCCAATGTAATAAGAAGCATTATAAGCAATGAAAAAAATAATATGAACACACCGGATAAATTTATTTCAGAAAATTTCGGTAATTTTAACCTTAGAAACACAGGTGAAGTTTATGCCCTTTATGAAAAAAAATTAAAGATTGCCAATGCACTTGACTTTGATGATTTAATTGTAAAAGCATTAAAATTATTGAAAACGAATGAAGATGTGCTGGAGAGCTATAGGGATAGGTTTAAGTATGTTTTAGTTGATGAGTATCAGGATACTAATAGTGTTCAATATAATTTAGTAAAAACCCTTTCTAAAAAAATAACCGGAGAGAGCAATGTATTTGTAGTTGGTGATGAGGACCAGTCCATATATGGGTGGAGAGGCGCAGATATAAACAATATTCTTGACTTTGAAAAAGATTTTGATGGAGCTAAAATAGTTAAACTTGAAAAAAACTATCGCTCTACGAATGTTATATTAAATGCGGCTAATGGAGTTATTAAGAATAATTGTCAGAGAAAAGGTAAAAATTTATATACAGATTTTAAAGAAGGTAATTTAATTAAACTGTTAGAAACTGATAATGAAAAAGAAGAAGCTTTTATAATAGCTGCATCAATAAGAAAAGAACATAGTCAAAATACAGTCAATTATTCAGATATGTCCATACTATACAGAACAAATGCACAATCTAGGGCATTAGAAGAAGGTTTAATCCGAGAAGGGATACCATATAAAATAGTTGGCGGTCTTAAATTTTATGGCAGAAAAGAAATTAAGGACATAATGTCATACTTGATGTTAATTCAAAATCAAAAAGATGACATAAGTTATAGTCGTATTATAAATGTACCGCGAAGGAAAATAGGTCAAAAAACTATTGATACCATTTATGAACATGCAAGCAGAAATGAATTGCCTATGTTTGAGGCATCATACGATGCATTAGAATTGGGATTAACTCCAGCTGCTACTAATAGTTTACAAAAGTTTGTAGCTATGATTGAAATGCTTATGATAAAAAAAGATGTCATGCCCTTAAGTGAATTTATTCAAGCTGTATATGAAGATACCGGGTATAAGTCAATGCTTCTAGAAGATACAACAGTAGAGGGCAGAAGCAGACTTGAAAATATAGAAGAATTTTTATCAGCAGCGAAGGATTTCGAAGAAAGATATGAGGAAAATAGTTTAGAAGATTTCCTTTCTCATACTTCTTTATTAGCAGATGTGGATAAAACCGATGAAACAGAGAAAGAATGTGTAACACTTTTAACCATTCACAGTGCTAAGGGATTAGAATATGACACCGTGTTTGTTGCGGGGTTGGAAGAAGGAATGTTTCCTATGATTCGAAGAGATGACGATGAGGGTGACGATGAGGAAGAAAGGAGGCTGTTCTATGTTGCGGTGACCAGAGCCAAAAGAATGCTTTACATTACTCATGCAAATGAAAGGATGGTATTTGGGCATCATGAGTCCAGGTTAAGATCAAGGTTTATAGATGAAATTCCTTCAGAATGTTTTGAAGAATGCACACCACAAGCCATAGCAGAGAAGAAGTTAAAATCATTTGGGATTAACGATTCCTTCAGCAGCAATGAGTCCAATGATGGCGGATTTAATACAGGCTTTTCTTTTAATGAAGCTAAAAATAAAAGTTTGTTTAAGGGTTCTATGGGTTTTGGTAGTACTGCAAATTCTGAAAATGAAAAAGCTACAGCTGCACCAAAACTTAAATCAGACAAATTGACAGTTGGAGATAAGGTTATGCACAAGGCATGGGGCATGGGAACTATAGTGCAGCTATCTGGTGAAGGCGAAGGTCAGAAGGCAGTAATTGCATTTGAAAATAAGGGAATCAAAAATGTTATGTTAAGTTATGCACCTATTGAAAAGATATAATGAGGGATAAATATGGATGAAAAACTAGGATTAATGAGGGAAAAGGTTGAAATATTAAACAAGGCGGCAAAGTCATATTATCAGGAAAACAAGGAAATCATGCCAAATATAGAATATGATAAACTGTATGATGAGTTACTGGAACTGGAAAAAGAAACAGGAATTACATTGTCTAACAGTCCTACAATTCATGTCGGATATGAGTTGCTATCCAATCTTCCAAAGGAACGTCACGAAAAAATTATGTTGTCTTTAGATAAAACCAAAGATATAGTGACTTTAAAGGATTGGCTTGGTGAAAAAGAAGGTGTGCTTTCATGGAAACTGGATGGACTTACAATAGTAATGACATATTTAGATGGTAAACTTGTTAAAGCGGTAACCAGAGGAAATGGTGAAGTTGGTGAAGTAATAACCAACAATGCAAAAGTATTTACAAATATACCTCTCAACATTGCATACAAAGGTAATTTAATTTTAAGAGGAGAAGCTATTATTCGATATTCAGATTTTGAAAAAATAAATAATACTATAGAAGATGTAGCTTCTAAATATAAAAATCCGAGGAATCTTTGCAGTGGTTCGGTTAGGCAGTTAAACAATAAAATTACCGCAGAAAGAAATGTGAACTTCTTTGCTTTTTCAATAGTTAAAGCAGATGGTGTTGATTTTAATAATTCTAGAATATCACAAATGAATTGGCTGAAGAGTCAGGGGTTTGATGTTGTAGAATTTAAAGGAGTAAATCAATTAAATATTGAAGAAACAGTTAAGTGGTTTGAAGAACACATTATAAAAAATGATTTTCCATCGGATGGATTGGTTTTAACATATGATGATATTTTATATGGAGAATCATTGGGTACAACAGCTAAATTTCCAAGAGATTCAATAGCATTCAAGTGGCGCGATGAAGTGAAAGAGACACATTTGGTAGAAATAGAATGGAGCGCATCCAGAACTGGATTGATTAATCCTATAGCTATATTTAATCCTGTTGAACTTGAGGGAACGACGGTAAGCAGAGCGAGTGTACATAATTTAAGTATTCTCGAAGGACTTGAACTTGGAATAGGGGATACAATTAATGTATATAAAGCAAACATGATTATACCTCAGATATCCGGTAACTTAACCAGAAGCGGAAGTGTTCATATACCGGAGCAATGTCCGGTATGCGGAGGAAAAACTTCAATAAAAAGTGAAAATGACGTGAAGGTACTGTATTGTATTAATGATGATTGCCTCGCAAAACAAATCAAACTTTTTACTCATTTTGTAAGCAGAGATGCAATGAATATAGAAGGATTATCAGAGGCCACTATAGAGAAGCTTATAGCTAAGGGATTAATTAAAGAGCTTGCAGACATTTTCCATATAGAAAAGTTTAAAGAAGAAATTGTTAAGATGGAAGGATTCGGAGAAAAATCATTTAACAACTTAGTTTCTTCTGTCAATAAAGCAAAAAAAACCAATACAACCAGACTTCTCTACAGTTTAGGCATACCTAATGTAGGATTATCAAATGCAAAAATAATATCGAAGAAATTTAAATATAATTGGAATGCCATTGAAAATGCAACGTATGACGATTTAGTTGAAATAGATGGAATTGGTGAAATTATGGCTGATGCATATGTCAGATTCTTTAATAATGAGAAGAAAAAAATAATAATTGATGATATTCTTAAAGAAATAGAATTGGAAGTAGTTGAAAAATCAAATATAAAACAAATCTTTGAAAACATTAATTTTGTAATTACAGGATCAGTGGAACAATTCAAAAATAGAGATGAAATAAAAGAAATAATCGAAGAGAGAGGCGGAAAGGTGACCGGTTCTGTGTCGGCAAAAACAAATTATCTTATAAATAATGATAATTTGTCCCAATCATCTAAAAATAAAAAAGCTAAAGAATTAGGAATAAGTATTATTACGGAAGCACAATTTATTGAAATGTTAAATGAAAGCAGATAATTTTCCCTTTGATTAGTCATTCATTTATAATAAATTATATATCACTAATTGCAATTTGACAGCATATCATAATGATAAATCAGATAATTAGGCGGTATTAATTATGATAGATGATTCAATTTTTGGATTGCGAAAAAGAAATGACATTAATCAAAGAAGGCAGAATAATAATGAAAAACCCAATCAGTTTGTATTAACTTCGGCTAATGGTGACATAAATGGAGATGGAGTAGCAGATGATATTTTTTTAATAGGAAGTAAAACGTCAAGCAGCCCATTCGTACAAGATATAACTTTAATAATACAGGATGGCAAAACTGGATCATTAACAAATGTTGCTTTAAAAACAGATGTTGGTTATAATCCGACTTTGCATCTTGCAGACTTTAACAATGATGGTGTTGATGATATCTTAATAAGTATTGCATCCGGCGGAAGTGGCGGAATGATGTATTATTACATATATTCTTATATGGATAATGCAGTAAAATTAATTTTTGATTACGATATTTTTAATCGTTTCTTTCAATATGGTGTCACTTATAAAGACTATTACAGGGTTGAAGTTGATGATAGAACTAAAAAACTATTATTTATGATAGATATTTCTCTTAAAGATCATTCTTATTTAAATGAGATATATGATTCAAACGGTGTTCTTAAAGAACCAATAGAAGGTTTCGTAAATCCACTTAGCGGGCTTTACCCTATTGACTTTGATTCCGATGGAACATATGAGCTTTTGGCATATCAAAAAGTCGCAGGCAGATACAATGCGGATTCATTGGGGTATATTCAAACTGTCTTGAAATGGGATAAGGATAGATTTGTTATGGCGGATCAATATTTGGCAGTTATGGGTACAGAGTATTGACTTTAAAGCGACATGCTAATACTACTATAGAATATTAGCATGTCGCTTTCATATTAATAAGATATGTCAAGATTATTCTTTGACATCATCAATGCCGATAATTACTTTATTTTCAATCAAATTGGCTGTATTAACATTAATGACTTCCTTGAAGAAGTTTAGAGGAACATAAGTGTTGTCGTCATTTATAATAGGAGCAGCTTCCAATTTAACTATACTTCCTTCCGAGGAAACATAGTTAGTATCACCTATTTTTATAGAAACATCTTTTCCAATCATAACACTTCTTTCTTCATTATTCCATGTAACATCGTATCCCAGTGCTTCAGAAATTGCTCGAATTGGAACCATAGTTACTCCATCTTCATTTATATAAACAGATGGAGCTGTAATTACAATATTGTTAATTACGATTGAATAATCGTATAAGTCATCTGCTTGCTCTGTATCATTTTCTTGCTCTGATAATACAATTATCTTATTTGGTGTTGTTTGAGCAGGTATGCTCTTTGTTGTAACATCATATAAGACAATTAGTTTTCTGTTAGAAAGGACGGTTTCAAGTTCGGATATTGTAGGTTTTTTAATCCAGTTTATTGTTGTGCCATTTTCCCACAATATCTCAGTATCTTCAGATATATTAAGTTTTAAAGTTTTATCGAAGCTTAATAAATCATTATCAAATTTATCCGCTTTGATATTTTTACCCTCTACAACCGGTGCTATAATTTCTATGTTGTACTGTGGCGGATAAATCATAATCATTGGTTTTCCTGATTCATAGAATCCGGTAATTTCCATACCAATATCTATCTTAACATCATCTACAAAATATGTATTTTCAGATACAACGAAATATGCCGGTGTTTCATCTGAACCTTCAACATAAATTTTTCTTGTACCATTATCATTTTCAATTATATCTTTAACAGTTCCAGTAAAAGAGTTATAAAATGCATTCTCCTGTTCCTTCACACTAATTATATTATTTTTTTCATTTTCATTTTCAACAGCAAATGCAGGAATTGTTGAAAACGACATTGCAAGCGACAAAACTATCGCAGTTGCTTTTATGTGATTTTTCATTTTGATTACCTCCAATTAAATTTTACTTTTATTAATTAGACGTAATAGTTTAATAAAAGTTCCTAAGCATTAATAATGTAGATTCGAGAAGCAAGCTTTTAGAAAAAAAGAATATTTTATCTTGATTTTTATCAGAAGATTTGCTATAGTGAATATTTATAAGGTTATAAAGGAGATTTCTATGAGCCAGGTGTTATTAAAAAATACATATATCATTACAATGAATAAATTTAGACAAGCATATGAAAGAGGAAGTTTACTTGTTGAAGATGATAAAATAGTAAAAGTCGGAGAAGTTTTACCCGGTGATATAAAAGAAGATGCAGAGGTTATAGACTGCGAAGGAAAAATAGTTATGCCGGGGTTAATAAATACGCATGTTCATTTATCGCAGCAACTTGGTCGTGGACTGGCTGATGATGTTAATCTTTTGACTTGGTTAAGGGAAAGAATATGGCCATACGAAAGTAGCATGAGTGAAGAAGAACAGTATATTTCAGCGCTGGCTTGTTGTATAGAGATGATAAAATCAGGAGTTACATCTTTTGCAGAATCAGGTGGATTTCATGTGGATGGTCTTGGAAAGGCAGTCGAAAAAATTGGAATTAGATGTGCACTTGCACGGTCTACTATGGATTCAGGAGAAGGACTTCCGCTAATTTGGAGAGAAAGTACGGATTATACATTAAATAAACAAATAGAAGCATATGAAAATTGGAATAATAAAGGGAATGGTCGTATTAAATATTGGTTTGCAATTAGAACTATATTTAATGCGACGGATGAATTATTATTAAAAACTAAAGAACTTTCAGATAAATATAATACGGGAATTCATATGCACATAGCTGAAATTCCTGATGAAATTGATTATGTCAAAGCCAGAACGGGAGGATATTCGACCGTAGAACACTTGTCAAGAATAGGATTTTTAGATAAAAACATACTAGGAGCGCATACTGTTTGGTTGACGGACAAGGAAGTTGACTTGTTCAGATTGCATAATGTTAAGTCCTCTCATAATCCTGCAGCTGCAATGAAGGTCCTAGGATTTGCTAAGGTACCGGAAATGCTGAAAAAAGGAATCACAGTTTCAATTGGTACTGATGGAGCTCCAAGTAACAACAGAATGGATATGATGGATGAAATGTATCTTGCTTCATTAATTCATAAGGGAAGAACTCTAAATCCTAAAACAACTCCGGCTGAAACAATAATTGAGATGGCTACTATAAATGGAGCAAAAACACTGCTACAGGAAGACGAAACAGGAAGTCTAGAAGTTGGCAAGAAAGCAGATTTAATAATTATAAATCCAAGAAGCATTGGAAGTATGCCATTACATGATCCTGTATCAGCTATAGTATACTCAATGCATTCAAATAATGTTGAATCAACAATGTGTGATGGCAGATGGTTAATGAAAAACAGGAAATTAACATTAGTTTCCGAAGAAGATATATTAAATAAAGTTGAACAAACAGCAGAATCAATTAGGAAAAAAGCAGGAATTGTTCTTCCTGATCGTTTCCCGACAATTAGATACTAATAATTAAGTGGAGTACGAATAGAAGGAGATAGCTTGACAATGGATAAGTTAAAGAAAATCATAAACGAACGCGGAGAAATCAGGGAAGGAAATATATTGAAAGTGGATAGCTTTCTCAATCACCAACTGGATGCGGAGTTTCTTTATGAAATGGGAGAAGAATTCTACAGACTTTTTAAAGATGAGGGAATAACAAAGATAGTTACTATTGAAGTAAGCGGAATAGCCATAGCGTCTATGGCAGCATTGTTTTTTAAAGTTCCTGTTGTTTTTGCCAAAAAAACTGAAAGTATAAATTTAGATAAGGATGTTTATTCAGGGAGAGTATATTCATATACTAAGCAAAAAGAATACAACATTATGGTAAGTAAAAAATATTTAAATGAAAATGACAAACTCCTCATTATAGATGATTTTTTAGCTTTAGGTAATGCAATGAAGGGATTAATTGATGTAGCTAAACAAAGTGGTGCTGAAATTAAAGGAATAGGAATTGTCATAGAAAAGGGATTCCAGCAAGGTGGTAAATTTCTCAGGGCTGAAGGGTATAATCTAAAGAGCCTCGCAATTGTTGAAGAAATGAAAAACGGTAGTGTTGTTTTTAGCGAAAACTAAATGTGGTGAATTGGTTTGGGTTTAACTTGGATATAGAGAAGTATATTATCCAAGTTTTTATTTTGTAAAAATATAAAAAAAACTTGACAATTGAATAGTTGTTCAACTATAATAAATACAACAGTTGAACAACTATTCAATTAAAATTAGGAGGGTGATTTTTTGTCAAAGGATGAATTATTTTGTGATTGCGATGTTATTCATGCAGATGTTGTGGATAGTGTAAAGAAAAAAATGCCTGAAGAGCATGAATTATATGATTTATCTGATTTTTTTAAAGTTTTTGGTGACAGCACCAGAGTTAAAATTATGTGGGCACTTGACGAGAGTGAGATGTGTGTATGTGATATAGCAGTTCTTTTAAATATGACTAAATCAGCTATTTCGCACCAACTTCGTTCATTGAAACAAGCTAATTTAGTGAAACATAGGAAGGAAGGAAAAATAGTATTTTATTCATTGGCTGACGATCATGTAAAAGATATTTTTGAAAAAGGTTTAGAACATATAAGGGAGAAAAAATAATTTAATGTGGAGGATTTATAATGAAAAAGACTTTTAGGCTCGAAGGATTGGGGTGTGCAAATTGCGCTGCTAAAATGGAGAGAGCAATTGCCGGTTTAGATGGTGTAGAAAATGTAACAATTAATTTTATGACAACTAAGATGATAATAGAAGGTAAGGATGACAAAATGCCAATAATTATATCAGAGGCCGATAAGATTATAAAAAAAATAGAACCGGACGTTATTGTAAAGAAGTCATAACAGGAGCGTAATTGAATGAAAAAAGATCTTTTGAGAATAATTATCGGTGGCATAGTATTTATAGCTGCATTGATTATTAACTCTGATAATTATTTATTACAGTTGGCTGTATTTGTCGTAAGCTATGTGGTCGTCGGCAGTGATGTAGTTATTAGAGCTGTTAAAAATATTTTAAGAGGACAGGTTTTTGATGAAAATTTTTTGATGGCTATAGCTTCAATGGGTGCATTTTTTATTGGTGAATTTCCAGAAGGGGTAGCCGTTATGCTGTTTTATCAGATAGGTGAGTTATTCCAAAGTTATGCAGTTAACAAGTCAAGAAAATCAATTGCAAGTTTAATGGACATTAGACCTGATTATGCAAATGTTAAAGTAGGAGATAAACTTGTAAAGAAAGAACCTGACGATGTTAAAATAGGTGATATTATAGTAATAAAAGCGGGAGAAAGAATTCCCCTTGATGGCAAAGTAATTGATGGAGTTTCCATGATTGATACTTCTGCATTGACAGGGGAGTCTGTTCCCAGAGAAGTAGAAATGGGAAATGATATTTTAAGTGGATGCATTAATATTAATGGACTGATTACTGCGAAGGTAACTAAAGAATATGGAGAGTCAACTGTAAGTAAAATTTTAGACATGGTTGAAAATGCAAGCAGTAAAAAATCTAACTCGGAACGTTTCATTACTAAATTTGCAAGATATTATACTCCTATTGTTGTAATTGTGGCTTTGTTTCTTGCAATAGTTCCGCCGCTTATAATAAAGACAGAAACCTTTAGTGAATGGATATACAGGGCACTGTCATTTCTCGTAGTATCCTGCCCTTGCGCTCTGGTTATTTCGGTTCCTTTAAGTTTTTTCGGCGGCATTGGCGGAGCATCAAGAATGGGAATACTGGTTAAGGGAAGTAATTATTTAGAAATTCTGGCAAAGACAGAAATTGTTGTTTTTGATAAAACCGGAACATTGACAAAGGGAGTATTTAATGTACAGAAAATTCATCCTGAAGTAATATCAAAAGAAGAATTATTAGAATTGACTGCTTATGCTGAAAGCTACTCTAATCATCCGATTTCATCATCATTAAAGCGTGAATATAATAAAGATATAGACAATGAACGTATATCGGATGTTGAAGAGATATCAGGTCATGGTGTACGTGCTGTTGTGGACGGCAAAGAAGTTGCAGCAGGCAATACAAAGTTTATGAAGATGATGAATATTCCTTATTATGAAGGCGAATTGATCGGAACTGTGGTACATGTGGCTGTTGATAATCTTTATGCTGGTTATATAGTTATTTCAGATGAGGTTAAATCTGATTCTAAAAAAGCAATAGGCGATTTAAAACTATCCGGTATAAAACAAACAGTTATGCTTACTGGTGACAGCAAAAATGTTGGGGAGCAAGTTTCTAAAAATCTGGGCATTGATAAAGTTTACTCGGAATTATTACCTGCAGATAAAGTTGAAAAACTAGAAGAGTTATTTTTGCAAAAATCATCTAAAGGTAAACTTGCTTTTGTCGGTGACGGAATAAATGATGCACCTGTTTTAGCCCGTGCAGATATTGGCATTGCAATGGGTGGGTTAGGTTCTGATGCAGCCATAGAAGCTGCGGATATAGTTATAATGACAGATGAACCATCGAAAATAGCAACTTCAATTAAAATTTCTAAAAACACATTAAAAATAGCAAATCAAAATATAGTGTTTGCAATTTCTATAAAGGTACTTGTTCTCATTTTAAGTGCTGTTGGAGTAGCTTCTATGTGGGCGGCAGTATTTGCAGATGTAGGAGTAACTATTTTAGCAATTATAAATTCATTTAGAGCATTAAATGTAAAAAATGTTTAATATATAAAAAGAATAATGAAAATTCGAAAAATTTTCATTATTCTTTTTATTAATACATATTTCTCAATAATTTTATACGGTCTTCAATAGGAGGATGTGTTGAAAACAAAGGCGTAATCAATTTTGTCGGATTGAAGATGTAGAGGCAGAGAAGTTCATTACCACCTAGAGATTCAACTTGCTTTTTTGAATACTCAGGTGTAAATTTAGATATTTTTTCTAAGGCATCTGCAATACCTCCTGAATATCCGCATATTCTAACGGCATTAGCATCTGCAATATATTCGCGTTTTCTTGATATGGCAAGATTTATAAGTTTCGCCACAAATCTTATTACAACTGACAAAATTAATCCGGCTAAGGCAATAATTGCAAATGTTGATGCTGAATTGTTTTGGTTTCTCGAATTATTTCTGGATCGTCCACCGCCAAATATCATGTTATATTGTGAGATTCTAAATAGTATACTTCCTAAAACTATCGCGGCACTCATAAGATAAATTGAAACGGTGGAAACTAAAATATCTCGTTCTGCTATATGGGACATTTCATGTGCAAGCACACCTTCCATTTCCGGCTCATCAAGAAGATTAATCAAACCTGTCGTAACTCCGATATATGTGTTTTTAAGTGACAGCCCTCCTGCAAATGCATTGGGAGTATCAGTTGGCAAAATATAAACTTTTGGTGTATTCTTTATTCCGGCAGCTATTGACAATCCTTCTACCAGATGTAAAACTCTGTTCTCATCTGGGCTTGAAATATCAGCTTCTTTCCAATGAGTTTTTGATCCCATCATTTTATTTCCTGTCAGTATTTGTATGGGTAATAAAACAAATACTACAAAAAATCCTATTCCAATACCTAAAACTGTGTTATTAGAATAATATCCGATAGTTAAAGATATTGTAAAAATAATAATTATATATAAAGCAATCAATACGATTGTTTTGATTTGATTTTTTCTTACTTGTTCATATATGATAACAGGTTTCTGCTCCTTAGTCATAATAACTCCTTGCTACAATTCACTGATTCTTAGATTATCTGAATGTTCTCTTTCTGATTCACTTATTTCATATGTTTTTTCTATTGTATATCCAAACATTTTAGCTAATATTGAATTTGGAAAGGATTGTATAGCAGTGTTAAAATCTACAACAGTAGTATTATATCTGGTTCTGGCATAAGCAATTTTATCTTCAACATTTTTAACATCATCCATCAAATGCAAAAATGATTGATTTGATTTAAGTTCAGGATAGCTTTCCGATATTGCCACTATGGATGGAATCATTTTAGACAGTTTGTCATTTGCTGCCATAGATTCATCTTTATTACCTGAAAGCATCTGAGCCCTCATTCCCACTATTTTTTGCAATGTTTCACTTTCATATTTCGTTTGCATTTTAATTGTATCAACTAAATTTGTCAGCACATTTGTTTTTCTTTTTAATTGAACATCAATTGATGACCACGCCTCTTTTATATAGTTTTTCTTTCTTACAAGTTTATTGTAGGTTAAAATTGCCCATAAAATTAGCAAGATAATTATTAATAATAAATATTTCATTTTGTTCCTCCATCTTTATACTATTTTTATAACTAGACTTTAGCATTACAATAACTATATATCTTTTTTATTAATATTATCTTAAAGTTAAGTGTAAAAAATATTATGTGACTATTTATTAAAATTATGTTAGAATATTATATAATGACAAGGCTTTGATTGGAGGGAATTATGGCATTTCGAATTTTATTGTATTTTTTTCTTTTAGCAGTAGGTTGGCTTTTGAGTAATAAGGGTTATATTCATGAAAAATTGATTGCCAAAATATCAAACATACAAACTTTATTTTTGTTTTTACTTATTTTTATAATGGGTATTAGGTTGGGTATGAATGAACAGGTTGTGTCATCAATAGGTCAAATTGGATTTAAGTCGGTTATTTTTACTTTGTTTACCGCAGGGTTCAGTGTATTATTTGTATTCATAATCAGAAAAAGATTTATTACCGATGAAAGTGTAACGGGAGGCAAGTAATGACTGTAAAAATAATTTTAATACTAATAGGCGGGATATTGTCAGGACTGTATATATTTCCCGAATCTATATATGATAATACGGGATTGTTATTAGATATCGGTCTTTGTTGTCTTTTATTTTTTGTTGGAATAGATATAGGTAATAATAAAGATACATTTAAAAATTTAAAAAATGTAGGATTAAAAGCACTTGTAGTTCCCATAGCGGCAATTTTAGGAAGCTTGTTTGGAGGAGTAGTATGCAGTTTTATTTTTAATATGAATATATTTGGATCTTTAGCAATTGCATCAGGTCTTTCATGGTATACTTTAGCACCTATAATTATTACACCTCACTCTGCGGAATATGGAGCTATAGCATTTTTAACAAATGTTTTTAGAGAAGTAATGGCTTTTGTACTTATTCCATTTATAGCCAAGCATATAGGGTACTTGGAGACAATAGCCGTTGGTGGGGCAATAAGTATGGATACAGGATTACCGATAATAACCAGAAATACAAATCAGGAAGTTGTAATAATTTCATTTATCAGTGGAGTTATTATGTCTTTGATGGTACCTGTGTTAGTGACGCTGTTTATAGGATTTTATTAGGAAAGATAGATGAACAACAGTGAATGAAAATTGAAAATTTAATAATATTTATAGATTAGTAATTACGAAAGGAGAAAAAATGACAAAAATATATATTACTAGACATGGTGAAACGGAATGGAATAAACAAGGCAGATTTCAAGGAAGTTTAAATTCTGAATTAACAGATAAGGGGCTATTGGCAGCAGAACTTTTATCTGAAGCAATAGAAAATATAGATTTAGATTTTATTATTGCCAGTCCGTTAAAAAGGGCATATCAAACGGCAGAAATAGTCAGAGGAATGAAAAATATTGAAATAGTTGCGGATGCAGGATTACAAGAAATTAACCTTGGTGAATTTGAAGGTATGAAGTATGATGAAATAAAAAATTTAAAAGGTGACATATTAAGAAAGATAGAAGAAGACCCATTTACTAACCGCTATCCGAATGGAGAAAATTTAATTGAATTTTATAACAGAATTGAAAAGACCTTTAAACACATAATAAAAGAATATAAAGGTAAGAATATACTTGTAGTTGCTCACGGAGGTACAATAAAGGCAATAGAGTGCTGTTATAAAAATAAAAAGATAGAGAGAGACTGGATAGGAAACGTAGTTAATAATTGCAGTCTGTCATGCGTTGAAATAGATGAAAACGACAATATAAAAGAGTTATTTTATAACGACACAGACCATTTAAAAGGAAAAGTTGCATACAATCAGTAACATGCAATGGTAATAAAAATGATTTTAAATAAAGTAACATATGATAGTGCGAAAAATAGTCATCTGTTTGTAGATGTGAGAAGTCCCTCTGAATACGAGGAAGATTCAATACCAAATGCCGTTAATATTCCATTAATGAATGATGAGGAAAGAAAAGCTGTTGGTACAACATACAAACAAATAGGTAAGAATGAAGCCAGGAGGCTGGGAGTAGAAATTATTTCTCCAAAAATGCCGGGATTATTTGAGCAAATATTGGAATTAAAGAACAAAAATCTTCAAATTGCGGCATTTTGTGCAAGAGGTGGATATAGAAGTACATTTTTTGCCTCTGTATTTAGCTCTATAGGTATTCCAGTTGCCCAGCTTGAGGATGGATATAAAGGGTATCGAAAAGAAGTGATAACCACAATTCCTGTATTAAATGAAAACATAACATATATAGTTCTTCACGGTAACACAGGTGTTGGTAAAACCGATATCCTTCATACTTTGAAGAATATTGGATACTCGATTCTTGATTTAGAAGGAGCAGCAAACCATAGGGGTTCACTGCTTGGCAGCATAGGTATAGGCGGGTGTAATTCTCAAAAAAAGTTTGAAACCAAAATATATGAACAGTTAATCAGCAATAATTCACAGTATGTATTTGTTGAAGCTGAAAGCCGAAAAATAGGAAAAGTTGTGATACCTGATTATATAAGTGAAAAAATGTCAGAAGGTATTCATATTTTTATAGATGCTGATTTAGATTACAGAGTTAATAGTTTAAAAAAAGACTATGTTCAGAATGATAATTGGAAAGATGAGTCAATAGGAGCGATTGAGCGCCTGAATAAATATATTTCAAAAGAAAATATAGATAGGATGAAAAATGAAATAGCTTTAGGCAATTTTGATTTTGTTGCTAAAGAACTTATGCAGAAATATTATGACCCAATGTATAGTTTTAAATCCGATACATTGGAGTATAATGCTAAATTTAAAGCAAGCACGAATTGTGACGATATTGCCCAGGAAATAGCAAAATGGCTCGAATCCTGCATATTAAACAAAGAATAGCTAATGACAAAGGACATATTTGATATTATAAATTAAATATGTCCTTTTATTTATTACATGTTCAGCATCCAGAATAATATAAGTCAGAAAACGATAGCACAGAAGATATAATAAGTTCAAAATTATAAAACAAGGTAAAAAACAATTTTATTTAATAAAATTAAATTTTATGCTTGTAAAATTAATTAAATAATGTTAAACTTATTTTCATAAGTTTACACAGAAAATACAGCAGTATGTACTTTGTGGATGGGAGGACTAGATGAAGAAATTTAAAAGAGTTTTAGTTGCAAATCGCGGAGAAATTGCTATAAGAATTTTTAGAGCTTGTAGAGAATTAGATATTAGAAGTGTTGCTATTTATTCTGAAGAGGATAAAAATTCTCTTTTTAGAACAAAAGCAGATGAATCATATCAAATAGGTAAAAACAAAAAACCGGTTGACGCATATCTCGGAATAGACGAGATAATAAGCATAGCTAAATCTAAAGGTGTTGATGCCATACACCCCGGATATGGACTTTTATCAGAAAATGTGGAATTTGCTCGTAAATGTGAAGAATCAGGAATAGTTTTTATTGGACCTGATCATATAATGATGGACAAACTGGGTGATAAAATAAAGTCTAAAAAGGTTGCTCACAGCGTTTCGGTTCCTACAATTCCTGGAATTGAAGAAGCAGTTAAATCAGAGGATGATGCAAAAAAATTCGCTGATTTCTGCGGATATCCTGTAATATTAAAAGCGTCTGCCGGAGGTGGCGGCAGAGGTATGCGTATAGTATGGAGAGAAGAAGATTTAATCAGAGAATTTAACAGCGCTCAAAGCGAGGCAAAAAAGGCATTTGGTATAGATGACATATTTATAGAGAAATATTTGGAGAGACCAAAACATATTGAGGTTCAGGTTCTTGGTGATAATTACGGAAATATTGTACATCTATATGAGAGGGATTGTTCGATTCAGAGAAGACATCAAAAAGTTATTGAATTTACACCGGCTATATGTATAACAGAGGAACAAAGACAAAACATATGTGAAGATGCATTGAAAATCGCGAGGTCTGTTAATTACAGAAGCGCAGGTACTGTTGAGTTTTTGGTTGATAAAAGTGGGAACCATTACTTTATAGAAATGAATCCGAGGATACAAGTAGAGCATACTATTACAGAAATGGCTACAGGCATAGATATTGTCCAATCACAAATATTGGTTGCTCAAGGTTACAGGTTAGATTCAGATGAAGTGAACATAAAATCGCAGGATTCCATAGAACATAGAGGATATGCTATTCAGTGCAGAGTTACAACAGAAGATCCTGCTAATAATTTTGCTCCTGATACAGGAAAAATAGATGTATATAGAACCGGTTCAGGTTTTGGAATAAGACTTGATGGAGATAATGGTTTTACAGGTGCTGTAATAAGTCCGTACTATGACAGCTTGCTGGTTAAGGTTACCTCATGGTCAAGAAGTTTTCAAGATGCTATAGCTAAATCTTCAAGGGCATTAAGAGAAGTAAAAATACTTGGTGTAAAAACTAATATAGGGTTTCTATTAAATGTATTAAATCATGAAACATTTAGGAATGGACAATGTGATACAGGGTTTATAGCAGATAATCCTTCTTTGCTGAATATAAGAGGTGGAGAAGATAAAGAACTTAAAGTTCTTAAATACATTGGAAATATAGTTGTTAATGAAACAAAAGGAGTTAAGCAGCAATTTGATGTTCCGAGAGTTCCTCAGTTTGAAAATGATGAAATAAAACCCGGATTGAAGCAAATGTTGGATGAGAAAGGACCTAAAGAAGTATCTGACTGGGTTTTGAAACAAAAGAGGCTTTTGCTTACAGACACAACTATGAGAGATGCTCATCAATCCTTAATGGCAACTCGCGTAAGAACAATTGATATGGAAAAAATAGCCCCTGCAATGTCTCATCTTGCAAATGATCTGTTTTCTGTAGAAATGTGGGGTGGAGCTACTTATGATGTTGCCTATAGATTCTTAAAAGAAGATCCTTGGGAAAGGCTTAAAACACTCAGAGAAAAGATTCCTAATATCCTGTTTCAGATGTTGCTGAGAGGTGCCAATGCAGTAGGATATAAAAATTATCCTGATAATGTAATTAAAGAGTTTATTAAATCATCTTCAAAGGCTGGCATAGATGTATTCCGTATTTTCGATTCATTAAATTGGATGGAAGGTATGGAAGTGGCTATAGATGAAGTTTTAAATCAAAATAAATTAGTTGAGGCCAGCATTTGTTATACAGGCGACATATTAGATGAAACCAGAGATAAATATTCTTTAAAATATTATGTTGATTTAGCGAAAAAGCTTGAGAAAAGAGGGGCACACATTCTTGCAATAAAAGACATGTCTGCACTTTTGAAACCAATGGCTGCTGATAAGCTTGTAAGAGCTCTTAAAAATGAGTTAACAATTCCGGTTCATTTGCACACTCATGATACAAGTGGAAATGGTGTTGTAACGGTTTATTCAGCTGCTAATGCAGGTGTTGATATAGTGGATACGGCATTTAACTCAATGGCCGGATTAACCAGTCAACCTCCACTTAATTCCGTGGTAGCCGCTTTAAATAATTCTGGAAGAGATACAATGTTGTCGTCAGACAATATGCAGCAAATTTCTGATTATTGGGAAGCAGTTAGACCGGTATATCAAAAATTTGAATCAGGGTTAAAAACCGGAACAGCAGAAATTTATAAATATGAAATACCCGGTGGTCAATATTCTAACTTAAAACCACAAGTTGAAAGCTTCGGATTGGGTCACAAATTTGAAGAAGTAAAAGAAATGTTTAAAACCGTAAATATAATGCTGGGAGATATAGTAAAAGTTACGCCTTCTTCAAAAGCTGTAGGAGACATGGCAATATTTATGGTACAAAATGACTTGAACTCAGAAAATATCTACGAAAAGGCAAAGGATATGGATTTTCCTGATTCAATTGTTTCTTATTTTGAAGGAATGATGGGTCAGCCGGAAGGAGGCTTTCCTGAGGACCTGAGCAAGCTGGTGTTAAAAGGAAAAGAACCTATCAAATGCCGTCCGGGAGAGTTACTTCCTCCGGAAGATTTTGAAGCTATTAAAAAAATGCTCAGAGAAAAGCATGGTATAGAGGGAACAGATGAAGAGGCACTGAGCTACGCATTATATCCTAAGGTTTTTGAAGATTATCTCAATAATTTAGAAACAGACGGTAATCTCAGACTAATGGGAAGTGATATATTCTTCCACGGATTAGAAGAAGGTGAAACTTGCGAAGTAAAGATAGCTGAAGGTAAAAAACTTGTTATAAAACTTATTGAAATAAGAAAAACCAGCGATGACGGAACAAGGGATTTGGCTTTTGAGGTAAATGGAAACAGAAGAATTGTTACTATAAAAGATAAAAATGCGGTAAATCAAAAGCATATGACGGCAGAAAAAATTATGGCTGATTCAGGTAATCAATATGAAATTGGTGCCAATATACCTGGCAATGTATTTAAAATTCTTGTAAAAGAAGGAGATAAAGTAGAAGCCGGTCAGCCGATAGCAGTACTTGAGGCTATGAAGATGGAAACCAATGTAATATCACCTCTTGCCGGAACAGTTAATAAGATACATGTTAAAGAAGGTCAGAGAGTTGTAGCAGGAGAGTTAGTTGCGGAATTAGAGTAATTAAATTTTATTGAGATATATAATTTATAAAAAGGCACATATGGCGGTGGGATGTCATATGTGCTTTTTGTACGCTTTGCGGGAGATATGTAAATTAGGTAACAATATTATTCCTTGTTAATATATTAAGAATGGGGGACAAATATTCTTAGAGGGTGTTGAAAATAAATAAATTTTTTTATGGTTTAACCGGAATAGTAATAACACCAAAAAATCACTTTTATGAGGAAGCCAGGCAAGAATGGAATAGGGCAATACAAAAATTTCCCATTGCTATTGTTTTTTGTTCAAATAAATGTGATGTTTCAAATGCAATTCTATGGGCACGTAAAAACTGTGTATCATTTAGAATAAGAAATGGCAGGCATAATTATGAAGGATACTCTACTGGCAATGGCGTTATGGTAATAGATATTAGCAAAATGAATTCAATATCAATTTGCAATGGATTTGTGAAAGCTGAGGGCGGAGCAAATAACGCGCAAATTTATGATTATGTATCGTCCTATGGATATCCTTTCCCCGGCGGCACATGTCCGACAGTAGGTTTGAGCGGTTTAATATCAGGAGGCGGCTGGGGTCTTTCTTGCAGGATGTTCGGCTTAGCCTGTGACAGCCTTGTTGAAGTTGAGATAATTGATTACAATGGACAGACTGTAACGGCCAGTGAAGTATGCAACAGAGAACTCTTTTGGGCAATCAGAGGAGGTGGGGGAGGCAATTTTGGCGTAATTGTTTCTATGACTTTTCGCCTTCCGCCAAAAGTAGAGATGGTGACTTATATAAATATTTATTATCCTGATACAGATGTAAATAAACAAGTTGAATTTTTTGAGACCTATCAAAATTGGATTATCGATGCTGATAGGCGGATTACGCTGATTTCAAGGATGTATCATTCTCAAGAAGAAGATTTTGCAATTAATGTGAGAGGAATATTTTACGGTATGCCAGAAGAAGCAGAAGAGATTTTAAAACCATTTATAAATTTGGGTGGTGGGATTTTAACTCTTGAATATATTACGTTTTTTGATGCAATTTCTAAGATAGGAAGCGCATATCCAGATTCAGAAATGTTTAAAGATACAGGCAGATTTGCTTTATGTCCTCTTAGCTATAATGAAATATTTAAATTGGTTGAAATGATGAGAGATTTTCCTCCAGGCTCCAAATTTTCTGCTTTATCATTATATTCTCTTGGCGGAAAAGTAATGGATGTAAGTTCTTATGAAACTGCATTTTTTTATAGAGATGCTCAATATATAATTGGAATTCAATCCGTATGGACAGATGAACGGTTTGCAGAAACAAATATTAATTGGATAGATGAACGATTTAAATATCTTGAAAAAATAACGAATGGTTCATATGTAAACTTTCCATATAGAGGTCTTGTTGATTATATGCATGCATATTATGGAAAAAATGCAGACAAACTTAGAGATGCAAAATACAGATATGATCCTTTAAATATCTTTTGTTTCCCGCAAAGTATTAATTAAATTATAAAAATACCTCATGGATTTTTGATGAGGTATTTTTATTTGTAATATATTTGCTTAGGGTACAAATGGATAATGTATAATGGAGTAAAAATATTTTGCATTTAAATAATTAAACTTTTATGGTACAATTATTGAAATATAAAATCAGTAGGTGAAATTACATGTTACGAATAGCAGTGTGTGATGATGATAATATTGTTTGTGTACAACTTGAAAGCATGTTGCTGGAAATCAGCAAAAATATTTCTGAAGATATAGAAGTGGAGGTCTTTTTTTCAGGAGAAGAATTGTGCAAATTTCTAACTGAAAAGAATTATTTTGATATTTTATTTTTAGATATTGAACTGCGTAAGATGAATGGAGTGGAAGTAGGGAAAATTATTCGGGATAAAATGAACAATGAAACTACTCAAATTGTTTTTATTTCAGCGAAAGACAGCTATGCTATGGAACTCTTTCAGATTAGACCATTACATTTTCTTATAAAGCCAATTCAAAGGGATAAGTTAGAGGAAGTTGTTTGCAAAGCACTTAATTTAATAGGTAAAAATAGTCAATATTTTGAGTATAAGATTGGTACTACAAACTATATGGTACTATTTAAAGATATAATATATTTTGAGAGCGATGGAAGAAAAGTTAATATTATTATGAAAGATAAAACTCAAAGCTATTACGGAAAATTGTCTGAAACTGAAAAACAGCTTAATACTCAGGATTTCATATTTATTCATAAATCATTTTTAGTAAATTATGAACATGTCATAGAATATCAATATGATAATGTAAAAATGTCTAATAACAAGATTTTATCAATAAGTCAGAACAATAGAAGGATAGTTCGAGATCAATTGTTGCATCGCAAGCAGAGGAAAAAACAATGTTGAAAAGTATAATAATTGTTTACTTAATTTCAAGCATTTTTAGTACTTATACACTTTTTAAGTTTATGAGCATATTTTTTGAACGAAATGAAATTAATAAAAAATTAGAGTTAGCCTCATATGTAGCTTATTATTTAATTATGGGAATAATTTTTTTAAAATTTAATAAGCCGGTTTTAAACTTAATTACAAATGTTGTGATGTTTTTTTTAATAACATTAAATTATCCATCATCATTAAAATTAAGGTTAACTTCTACCGTATTAATATATGTTGTTTTAGCAATAGCCGAATCTTTTATCGCTATAGTTACCGGCCTGTTAAATTTGAATGAATTTATACCAAATACAAATTTGGAATTGATAGTTATCCTAATTAGTTCTAAAATATTTTCATATATTATAGTTTTGGCGCTGTCAAATTTTAAAATGGTTAAAAGCAGTATAATAGTATCTACATTCCATTGGTTTTCTATAATAATAATACCAATAAGTACTTTGATATCAACAATAATGCTTATTTCTAAAGTTAGTGTTAACAATTCAATATTTATAATAGTCAGTGTTCTCCTAATGTTTTTAATTAATATATTTGTTTTTTATTTATATGATTTATTAATGAAAATGTATAACGATAAAATGGAAAAACAGCTTTTACAGCAGCAAAACAATGCATACAGCAAACAATTTGAAATTATAAATCAGTCTCAAGAAAATATAAAAATGCTGAGGCATGATATGAAGAACCATATTACATCATTACAATCATTGATTGAAATAAATGACAATGAAAGTGCTTTAAAATATTTGAAAGACATATATAATTATTGTAATTATCCTGATAAATATGTAAAGTCGGGCAACTCAGAAATAGACAGCATTTTAAACTATAAAATTAACAAAGCGGCAAGGTTTGGGATAAACGTAAATACAATACTGAATATACCTCAAAAATTATCCATACAGCCATTTGATTTAAGCGTCATATTAGGAAATTTAATGGATAATGCTATAGAGGCAACTTTGAAATTAGATAGAAACAGAATTATAAATGTTTCTGTTGAGTATGAAAGAAATGTTTTATACATAAGTATATCTAATCCATATGATGGTAAACTTTTGTTTAAAAACAATAAATTAAAAACGACACATACTGATACAGAAAATCATGGGATAGGATTAAGCAGCGTCAGAAAATCCATAAATAAATATAACGGAGTCTTAGATACTCACCACACTGATAAGATATTTTATGCCGATGTACTTATTTATAATCCTGTCAATAATCTAGTTGATTAGAATTATTAAAATTAAGTTTTGACAATAAAATACATTAATTTTGACAATTCAAAGCACAAATCTCAAATATGTAGTATATTATAGCAAATTTGATTTAGTATACTTAATTGCTAGAAATGCACTGGAGGGATTTCGTGGATATTGAAGTATTTTTTAAAAAAGTATATACGATTGCTTTTCGGTTAGTAGGAGAAGAAAAATTGGCCGGTGAAATGGCAACACATGCAATAGAGAGAACATTAGAGATGCTGAAAGAAAATGAGCATGTGAATTCTAATATGTTTAAAATTACCGTAATAGAAGTTTGCAAAATATTTCTTTATGAATCACACATATTTGTCGGAGATGATGCTAAATATTATCTTAATAAATTTAAAGAACGTGAAATTAAATTAAATCAGGTGCAAGAAGCTATCTTAGCACTTGGACCTTTGAATAGAGTGATAATAATTTGGAGGGACATGTTGGGTTACAAATTAGCTGAAATAATACCTGCTGTAAACCGTTCAGAAAAAGAGATGCACCATGAATTGGCCAATGCCCGCAGGCAGCTGAAAAATCAGCTTGATATGGTTGGAGTATTATGCTGAAATGTGTAATAATAAAAAAATTATTAACAATAAAATATAAAATTAATTCTAGTAAAAAATACTCTGAGAGATGTTCTTCAGAGTATTTTTATATCTGTTATTCATTTACATTTACATTTGCGTTTTTATAATATATATTCTATAATTAAACTAAAATCTAAGGAGGTTAATAAAATGAGAAAATTTAATTCAGCTCTTTTACAGACCAGAGTTTATGACGATAAATTAAAAAATATTAATTGTGCTATAAAATTAATTGAAGAGGTTTCCAAGGAAGGTGCAGACATAGCAGTACTGCCAGAAATGTTTTGCTGTCCTTATGATAATTCTTTTTTTAGGGAATATGGAGAAGAAGAAGGAGGTTTAGCATATAAATATTTAAGCAAAGCTGCAAAAGACAATAACATATACATAGTTGGTGGCAGTATACCTGAATTATATGGTGATTTAGTTTACAATACATCCTATGTATTTAACCGCAACGGTGAAAAAATAGGAAAGCATAGAAAAATGCATTTGTTTGATATAGATGTAGAAGGAGGGCAATCATTCAAAGAGTCAGATGTTTTGTCAGCGGGAAACAATGTTACGGTATTCGATACAGAATTTTGTAAAATTGGGCTTGCAGTATGCTATGATATAAGATTTCCTGAATTAAGCAGATTGATGGCAGTCGAGGGTGCAGAGGTTATAATAATACCTGGTGCATTCAACATGACAACAGGTCCTGCACATTGGGAACTTCATTTCAGAGGAAGAGCAGTAGATAATCAAGTTTATACAATTGGCGTTGCACCAGCAAGAGACTACGACTCATCATATCGTTCCTATGGAAATTCAATTGTAGTTTCACCGTGGGGAAATATTGTAAACAAAATGGATGAGCATGAAGGTTACATAATTCAAGAGATAGACTTGGATACTGTTAATAAAGTAAGAAAAGAATTGCCGCTTTTAAAACATCTTAGAAAGGATGTTTATAAGTTAAATACTATTTAGACGCTATTTAAAGTATCAATATAATATTTTCCAAAATATTTGCCCCATTTTAATATCTTAAAACATAATCAAAATAGTATTATGTAACATACAATATCATATGATATAATTTTCTTAATTAATGCAAAAATTATGAGTTTTTTTAAAAATACGCAGTTAATAATAAATATATGATATAATATTAAAAATAAGGAGGCACTTATGCGGATAATAATTGATGGAGATGCATGTCCTCAGCAAGTAAAAGAAATATGTGAGCGCGCTGCTCGTGAATATAATGTGGAGTTAACTATAGTTGTAGATATAGATCACTATATTTTAAGCGATTTTACAATTCTTGTTGTTGAACAGGGGAGAGATTCTGTAGATTATAAAATAGTTCAAATTTTTCAAAATGATGATATTTTAGTTACGCAGGACTATGGTTTGGCCAGTCTGGTATTAAGCAAAGCGGCGGCAGTGATTCATACTGCAGGGTTTTTTATAAATAAGAATAATATTGACAGTCTTCTTGAATCAAGATATCTTGGCCAAAAAATTAGGAAAGCGGGGGGAAAAACCAAGGGTCCCTCTAAACGTACCAAAGAACAAGATGAACATTTTGAGAGATGTCTTTATAAAGTTTTAAGAGAGAAATTTGGTAGGGTTAAGCCGGGCAACAGATAAAGAACAGTATAAATTTTATACTGTTCTTTATCTGTTACATCAATTCTACACTTTCAACAACATCTTCCACAATTATTTCAGATGATGATTTATTGTACATTTTTTTCATGTTTTTTCTCATTGCGTTCAAAATAGTGTGGTTGCCGATTAAGTCGAGAGTTCTGTTTACTATTTCGTCAGCGTTGTTTGCTATAAAAGCAGCTCCTTTTTTCTCGAAATAAAGAGCATTTTCTTTTTCCTGTCCCGGTACCGGTTTATAGATTATGAGTGGCAATTGTACAGCCAATGCTTCACTTAGTGTTATTCCACCTGATTTAGTTATCATACATGTAGCTATTTTGTATAGCTCGTGAATATCCTCTGTAAAACCAAACACCTTAAGATTTTTGTTATCCAATGAATCAAGCTGAGCCTTAAGTTCCTTATTGTTTCCACATACGGCAGCTACTTGAATATTATTATGCCTGCACAATTCAATACATACCTTTTTGATGTCTTTTAAAACGCCAAAGGCACCTGCATTAATCAAAACTATTTTTTTTGACTTAGTAAAATTATATTTTTTGAATATATTAGATAAATTTTGCATTTCCTCAAAAGCATCTCTTACCGGTATTCCTGTGACAACAGTTTTTTCTATTGGAATATTCATTTTTCTTAATTCTTCCTTCAATTCATTCGTAGCTATATAGAACTTATCTATTTCCTCACTAAGCCAAAGCTTATGTACATAAAAGTCAGTAACGATGTTAAAAACAGGAATATTTTCTCCATTGCTGTTTTTAATTTTCAGAGATGCAAGGATTGGAAATGTATTGATAATTATATCAGGCTTAAATTCCAGCGCAATTTGATTTAATTTTCTATATCCAAAATTCCTGTAAACATCCATGACTTTCTTATCAACAAGTTTTTCTGTCCCATAATATAGCAGTGAATAAGCTTCTCCAAATTCATAGCTTTTTATATATGCTTTTTTAATAGTTTCTGTAATGCGAGGATGGGCCTCTGTAAAAACATCAATAACAGAGACATTATTGTACCCTTTGTTTGTAAACGCATTTTTTAAAGCTGTTGCTACCATTTTATGACCATTACCAAATGGTGCTGTAGTGATCAAAATATTTAATTCCATGTGTTTCCTCCAGAAGTATCTGTATTATAAAATTAATATTTGTATATAACAAGTTATTTTATTAAATGAGTTCTTTTAATTAGATTCATTAAATATTATAATATATAAATCAAAATATAAAAAGAACTAATTTTAGCTTTTAAACATTATTTACTAGTATTTTACTATAAAACATGGGGGAAAGAAATGTTATATGAGTTTATTAAGACATTTTTGCTAATTTTTGTGGCTGAGATGGGAGATAAAACACAAATACTACTAATGACATGTGCAGCAAGATACTCTGTTATGCAGGTACTTATTGGAATAATAATTGGTGTTGCTATGAACCATGGTTTAGCAATCATTATAGGAACATATATATCTAATGTAATTGACATGAATTTATTGCAAGTTTTTGCGGGATTTATTTTTATTATGTTTGGATTACTTGCATTAAAGAGAGAATCAGATGAGGATGATAAAACGAGAATGCTCAAATGCGGTCCTATATTAGCTGTAGCAATAACTTTTTTTATTGGTGAGCTGGGAGATAAAACACAATTGACTGCAATGACAATTGCTATGGAATCAGATTATCCATTTTTTGTTTTAATAGGGTCTATTACCGGAATGATTGCCGTTGGTTGTGTGGGAATAATTATTGGAACAGCATTGACTAAAAGAATTTCGTCGTATATAATAAAAGTAATATCAGGATTAGTGTTTATAATGTTTGGAGTTATAAAACTTTTTAATACTTCTAATATATTAATCGGAAATGAATTATACTATGGCATAGCAGTAGTTGCCTTAGGATTCATTACATCCATCCTAATAGCAAATCTAATAATGAACAGGTAATTATATGAACTTAAAGCAAATTGAAAACATTTTAAAAGACACAGAGGCAAAACCTATAACAGATGGTGTTAACTTTTCTGTTTTAGTACCTTTAATAGAAATCAATAATGAATTAAATCTAATTTTCGAAGTAAGGTCTATGTCAATAAAAAGGCAGCCGGGAGAAATATCTTTTCCGGGTGGGAGAATTGAAGATGGTGAGAGTCCGTTGGATGCTGCAATAAGAGAAACTTTTGAAGAAATAGGTATTGATACAGAACATATTAAAATAATTACGGAGCTTGATTATGCATCACATAAAGAAGGTGCGTTTGTATATTCCTATCTTGCGTATATAAAAGATACCGTTTATTCAGATATAAAATTCAGTAAGGACGAGGTTTCTGAACTTTTTTATGTTCCATTATCATTTTTTCTTGAAAATGAACCTGAAAAGCATTATATTAATTATTATCCCGAAACCGAAGAAAATTTTCCATTTCATATGATTAATGAAGGTACAAATTATAAGTGGGATAAAATAAAATACCCTGTATTTTTTTATAAATACAACAATTATATTATTTGGGGGCTCACTGCCAAAATCACATATAATTTTATAAAAAAATTAAAAAAATAAATAATTATTCCCTTGAGATTTAATCTATCTCAAGGGAATAATTATTTTGGTGAAAAACATAACAAATGTAAGAAAAACAGTCACTTCCTTGTCTGGAAAGTTATACATCATATAACAAATCGCCGTAAAACTCAAGAAATTTCAACAATGTAATGGTTGGCATACATATTGCTAGATATATCAATGACAAAATTAATTGCTAATATGATATGGAGAGCTGATAATGAATAATGCATTAATTTTTAACATACAGAAATTTTCTGTACATGATGGACCGGGTATTAGAACTACAGTATTTTTAAAGGGATGCCCTTTGAGATGCTTGTGGTGCCATAATCCTGAAAGTCAAAATTTAAAAAAAGAAATACTTTATGACAGTAAAAAATGTGTGCTTTGTGGAAAGTGCAAAGAGGTATGCCCAAATGATGCTATAAAAATTGAAGACGGTAAATTGACTACAGATAAAGATAAGTGCAATTATTGTGGTGAATGTGTTGTTTACTGTATGTATGGTGCAAGGGAAGTTGCCGGTAAAATATACAGTGCTGATGAAGTTGTGAAAGAAGTTATGAAAGATAAAATTTTCTACGAACAGTCTAATGGAGGAGTGACTCTATCAGGAGGAGAACCCTTAATTCAGATAGAATTTGTTGAAGAGCTATTGAAAAGGCTGAAAGAGGAAAAAATACACACAGCAGTAGATACAAGCGGTGCAGTAAGTTTTGAAATTTTAGAAAGAGCTGCAAAGTATACAGATTTATTTCTATATGATTTGAAATTAATGGACGATGATAAACATAAGAAGTATATAGGTGTATCTAACAAGAATATAATAGAAAACCTTATTAAATTATCTAAAATTCACTCTAATATAAATGTTAGAATGCCCATAATAGGAAATGTAAATGATGACGATTTACATATAGAAAAAACTTTAAAGCTATTAAAAAACTTAAACATTAAAAAAATAAATTTACTTCCATACCATAGCATAGCTAAGCATAAATATGAAAAATTAGGGCTTGTTTATGAAGATGAAAAAATGACCGTTCCATCTGAAACTAAAATGAATTGTTTTAAGGAACTGTTTGAAAAAAATGGTTATATTGTAAAAATAGGAGGTTAATGCTATATGAGAGGTTATACTGAAAGAACTAAAAAGTTAAGAGAAGAAAGTGTTACGACACAACCATCTGTAAGCTTAGAAAGGGCTTTGTTGGAAACAGAATTTTATGAGAAAAATTATGGTAATTTTGAGATTCCCGTTCTAAGAGCGATGAACTTTAAAAACTTAATGGAAAAAAGAAAACTTTACGTTGGCGAATATGAGCTTATTGTAGGTGAAAAAAGTGAAGGTCCTCAAGTGGTTCCGACATTTCCTGAGCTATGTGCTCACACAGTTGAGGACATGACTGTCATGGACAGCAGAAAATATATAAACTTTAAAGTTAATGATGCGGATAAGGAAATTCAAGCTGAGAAAATTATACCATACTGGGAAGGCAAGTCAACACGGGACAAAATACTTGAGTCAATGACACCTGAATGGAAAGATTGCTACGCAGCAGGCATGTTTACAGAATTTATGGAACAAAGAGCACCGGGACATACTGTTGCAGATGGGAAAATATATCAAAAAGGATTTCTTGATTTTAAAAAAGAGATAGAAGAAGAAATTGATAAACTGGATTTTCTTAATGACAAAGATGCATATGATAAAAAAGCACAGCTCGAGGGTATGGCAATTTCATGTGATGCAATAATTATATACGGTCAAAGATATGCCGCTTATGCCAGAGAATTAGCTGAAAAAGAAACAAATCCTCAAAGAAAAGAGGAACTTTTGTGGATTGCGGGTAATTGTGATGTTGTACCTGCCAATAAACCTGAAACATTTGCTCAAGCACTGCAAATGTATTGGTTTGTTCACATAGGAATAACTACTGAACTGAATACTTGGGATGCATTTTCACCTGGAAAATTAGACCAGTATCTATATCCGTTTTATAAAAAAGAAGTTGCACAGGGAACTATGAATTATGATAAAGCAAGAGAACTTCTCGAATGTTTCTGGATTAAGTTTAATAACCAACCTGCACCTCCAAAGGTAGGTATAACGTTAAAAGAAAGTGCAACATATACAGATTTTGCAAATATTAATACAGGCGGAATAGACCCTGTTACAGGTGAAAACGGAGTTAATGAAGTTTCATATATCATTCTTGATACAATGGATGAAATGAAACTTTTGCAGCCAAGCTCCAATGTACAGGTCAGCGAAAAGAATCCCGATGAGTTTGTGAAAAGGGCTGTAGAAATATCAAGAAAAGGATGGGGCCAACCAGCATTTTACAATACAGAAGAACTGATTCAGGAGCTTCTTAATACAGGGAAGTCATTGGAGGATGCAAGATTTGGCGGTTCAAGCGGATGTGTTGAAACCGGATGCCACGGCAGAGAAGCATATGTTTTAACAGGATATTTAAATGTACCTAAGATATTTGAAATTACATTAAACAATGGATTTGATCATTATACTAATAAAATAATTGGGTTGAAAACCGGTAATCCTGAAGAGTTTAATTCATATGACGAGCTAAAAGAAGCTTTTTTCAAGCAGTTAGAATATTTTATAAATGTTAAAATAACAGGAAACAATGTTATAGAAAAAATATTTGAGAAATATATGCCATCTACCTTTATGTCAGTAATAACGAATGGATGTAAAGAAAGTGGAAGGGACTATAATGCCGGCGGTGCAAAGTACAATACAAGATATATTCAAGTTGTTGGGATAGGTACAATAACAGACTGCTTGGCAGCTATTAAGTACAATGTGTTTGAGCAAAAAAGATTTTCAATGAAGGAAATGTTGGATTCAATTGATAAAAATTTTGTCGGTCATGAAATGACAAGAAATCTTGTATTGAATCATACTCCTAAATACGGAAATGACGATGATTATGCAGATGACATTATGCTGGATGTTTTCACTAATGTCAGAGATAGAATAAAAGGTAGAAAAACAGTTTGTGGAGGAACATATCAAATTGATATGCTGCCTACAACATGCCATGTATACTTTGGATCTGTAATGACTGCATCAGCAAACGGAAGATTAGCTGAGAAACCTGTAACAGACGGTATTTCGCCTGAAAAAGGTGCAGACACTAACGGACCTACGGCAGTTATTAAGTCATGTGCAAAAATGGATCATACATCAACCGGAGGAACACTGTTAAATCAAAAATTCACTCCATCATCAATAGCCGGAGAAGAAGGACTTGTGAATGTATCTTCACTGATTCGATCCTACTTTAAAATGATGGGTCATCATATTCAATTTAATGTTGTAGATAGAGCTGTTTTATTAGATGCACAGAAAAATCCTGATGAATACAAAGATTTGATTGTAAGAGTTGCAGGATATTCAGATCATTTCAACAACTTGGAAAAAGCATTGCAGGATGAAATAATAGATAGAACAGAGCAAGCGTTTAATTAATAAATGAAAAGTTTGTAAATGTTATACACTGATATACCCCAGATAATTTCCTCTCATTATCTGGGATAATTTTATTAATAAAATTTTAAATTAATACTATACTATACTATAATGATGAGATTAATTATAAATGTGTGTACTTAAAAATAAAAAGGTTAAGTAGGGAGGAAAAATGAAAAAATTAGATTTATATGCAAAATGGCTGCTTAGGATTTCCGTAATTGGTGCTCTTATCTATACTATCCTCATAAGTCATTGGGTAGGAACGGCAGGCGGCTTAATAATTTTTTTTATAACTTTCCTTGTTGATTACATAAACTATAAGTTTTTCAAAATAGATTCAATTATTACTGCAACTTCATATTTATACTGTATACTTAGCCTGGTAATGGGAAGCATGTTGGATTTTTATGATAAAATTGAGTGGTGGGATTTGTTGATGCATATTTTATCAGGTATAATTCTAGGTATTATAGCAAACGTCATACTTATTAAGAATACGGGAAAATTTAAAATTAAAAAATCATTCAGGTTTCTTTTTATTGTCGGAATAGCATGTATTGGAGGTGTAGTTTGGGAGATATTTGAATTTAGGGTTGATTTATTATTTAAACTTGATACACAATTAGCAAATGGATCGGGAATTTCCGACACAATGTGGGATTTAATAATGGATTTCACTGGTGGAGTAGGAGCAGCAATATATTTTATAGTGTCCAAAAAAGAAAATAAAATAATTTCAAAAAAGTAGTTGCCTTTTTGAAATAGGTATAATATAATAGAAGAAATTAAACCCAACTAAAACAGTAGGAAATACCATGATGAAGGAAAGTAATATATATAGAATTTTTAGAGAGAGTATCCCAAGGCTGAAAGGATACTTATTGGAAATATATATGAAGTGCCCTTCGGAGTACAGCACCGAACTTATAAGTAGGCTGCTGCGGATCTTATCCGTTATAATAAGAGAGCATGATGGTGCTTTTAAGTGGACATTTATTGTCAATAAGAGTGGAACCGCGGATTATTATCCGTCTCTAATAGTTTTTAGAGGCGGATTTTTTGCATTAAAAAATGTTATTTTCTTGTTTAGTGGTTAATAAAAAAATAAAGGATGGTAAAGTTTATGGAAAATTATAACACATTAAAATTAATAGGAAATACACCGATAGTGAAACTACCAAATGAGAATATATATATAAAGATGGAGAAATTTAATCCCGGCGGAAGCATTAAAGACAGAACATCTCTTGGAATGGTACTTGATGCAGAAAATAAAGGCTATTTGAAAAAAGGCAGCATAATAATCGAACCGACAAGCGGTAATACAGGAATTGGATTGGCTTTAATCGGAAGAGTAAAAGGGTATGAAGTTATTATAACGATGCCTGAAACTATGAGCGTTGAAAGACGCAAGATGATATCTGCTTATGGTGCCACTTTAATACTGACAGAAGGTAAATTGGGTATGTCGGGGGCCATTAAAAGAGCAGAAGAAATGGTTAAAGAAGATAAAAAATATTTTATGCCGGATCAGTTTAACAATCCTGCAAATCCTGAATTTCATTATATGACAACAGCTGAAGAAATTATAATGCAGGTGAATGATTTAGATATATTTACAGCAGCTGTAGGCACAGGCGGGACGCTCGTAGGAGTGTCGAAGAAACTGAAAGAATTTAATAAAAAAATTATTACAGCTGGGTCAGAACCTCAGAAATCACCGGTTTTATCAGGTGGGAGTGTTTCTCCTCACAGAATACAAGGTATAGGTGCAGGATTTATTCCGGGAATATATAGCGGTGAAAATATAGATGAGATTATTACAATATCAGATGAGGAAGCAGAAGATACTGCAGTAGAAGTTTCGGCAAAAACCGGTATTTTAGTAGGGATATCTACAGGATGTAATGTTGCGGCAGCCAGAAGGCTTGCACAAAAATACGGAAAGAATAAAAAGATATTGACTATATCTCCGGACGGTGGAGAAAAATATATGTCTGTATTAAGCTACAGCTAACAATTGCAAGATATACTCTTTGGCTTATTGATTAATATATTGGAGGTAGATTATGATAAGATTTATAAAATCAATAATAAGTGATATAGATTCAGTTTTTGACAGAGATCCGGCAGCAAGAAACCGACTGGAAGTTTTTCTGTTGTATCCTCATATAAAAGCAATTATTGCATATAGAATATCAAATAAATTGTACAGAAGGAAACATTTCTTTTTGGCGAGAGCAATATCTAATATAGGCAGACATAAATCAGGCATTGAAATTCATCCGGGTGCAACAATTGGCAAGGGATTATTTATAGATCACGGTATGGGAGTTGTTATAGGAGAGACAGCTGTTATAGGTGATAATGTGACGATGTTTCATGGTGCTACATTAGGCGGAACAGGAAACGAAAAAGGAAAAAGACATCCTACAGTAGGAGATAATGTTGTAATCGGTGCTTCAGCAAAAATACTGGGTAATATTTATATAGCATCAGGAACGAAAATTGGAGCAAATGCAGTGGTACTGCATGATACTAACCCAAATTCAACTATGGTTGGAATTCCGGCTGTAGAAGTAAAAAGAAAAAGCAAAATACTAAACTTGTCTGAATATGTAATTTAGTTATAAATATTACATGGCGAAACCATTGGTTTCAGCCATGTTTTAATTTTATATGTAAAATCTATTCAACAGGTTTTACATTTTCAAAATTTATTGTAAATGGTTCGCCTTCCTTCTTTTGTATATGTCCCGATTCATAAGGATTACCGTCAACAGTAATATATATTTTTTCTATACCGTAATACATACCAAGCGTATTTGTTATGCTTTGTAAAATCATTGATTCATAGTATGATCCCGCATTCATTTCACTGATAAGTTCTTTTGAAAAATCTATATGAACCATACCATCATCACCCAAATATAATTTATTAATTTTTACATTTGATGTCAAAACTTGATTTTGAGTAGAAATATTTTTAATAGCATCTTCTATGACTTTTTTTGCATCATCATTTGTTTTAAATGATATATTTGCCTTTAACGAATTGATAACATCTTCTTCCGTATTGGGGTAGTATAAAATTATGCTTTGTACCAGAGGAACATCATTTTCTATTTTAGTCAATGTGGATGAAACTTCATACCCATTGCCAGTATTGACTGTTTTTATTAATCCTATATCTTTTGCGTAATAATCAGTTATTTTATAATCCTTTCCTTCTGTTGTAACTTCTAATGCTTTAAATGTTCCCAAAGGAATAGTTATGTCCACATCAAGATTTGTAATAGATGTTTTGATATCTTCACCATTTGACCAACTATTTCCGACCTTTATGGGTTCTTTTATCAATACTTCACCACCGCTGCTTTTAGTATTGGTAAAATCTTCTCTAAAATATGTTTCAGCTCTATCCAGCAATACTTTTAGTTGACCATTTTTATTTTCCAAAACTTTGACTATTTCAGTTCCGCCATTATTAGTTCTTGTTTGAATATGAGTATCAGTTATATAATCAGTGAATACTGAATAAGTTGCGTATTCATTTCCGTCTCCGACATATTCATATTTAGTATTTTCTGTAAACGGGAAATAATCATTAATTGAAAGCTCGGTAGATTCAATAACGGAGTCATCAGAATCTTCATCCGGTGGTGAATTAGTACCATTATTTTCAGCATTGCTGCAAGATGCCAGAAACATAACCATAATTATAAACATAAATATAATAATTAATTTTTTCACTTTAATCTCCTTTTCATACTTTATGTATATATTATACCCAATTTTGATAAAGATAATATTAATAGTAAAAGTTATAAAAATATAATATATATTGACAAAGATTAAATTTTCTGATATTGTGACTATAATAGCAATATTAGTCAAATAGTTTAAAAATGTTGACGGAGGAATATATGATACGCGTATGTGATTTATCATTTAGCTATTCAAGAAGTAAATTTCTAGAGAATATAAATTTTGAAGTTTCTAAAGGAGAAATTTTTGGTTTTTTAGGACCGTCCGGGGCAGGAAAAAGTACATTGCAAAAAATTTTAACCGGATTAATAAAGACATATAAGGGAAATTCAATTATTAATGGAGTAGAAAGCAAAAACTATAGCAATAATTTTTATGAAAATATTGGTGTTGATTTTGAATTCCCCAGTTTATATGAAAAATTGACCGGCAGACAAAATCTTCAATTCTTTGGATCATTATATTCTAAAAGATTGCGTGATATTGATGAATTACTGGAGATTGTGGGGCTTCAGAATGATGGAGATAAAAGGGTATCTGATTATTCTAAAGGTATGAAGTCAAGATTAAATTTCATTAAAGCATTGCAGCATAATCCGGATATTTTATTTTTAGATGAGCCTACAAGCGGATTAGATCCAAACAATAGCAGGGATATGAAAAATATTATTCTTGAAGAAAAGTCAAAGGGTAAAACTATTATTCTGACAACACATAATATGACAGATGCAACAGAATTATGTGACAGAGTTGCATTTATAGTGGATGGCAGGCTAAAGGCTTTAGATACGCCACATAAATTAATAATGTCAAAAGGTGCGACAAAAATTAAATATACCTATTTTGAAGGTAAAGAGCAAACCGGAGAATGTCTCTTGAGCAAGACTAATGAGGATAAAAAATTACATGAACTCTTGAGCAAAAATAAAATTATATCAATTCACAGCAGTGAACCTACATTAAATGATATTTTCATGGACATTATGGGGAGAGTATTAGAATGAGAACAAAGAATTTAATTACAGGGGATATTAAATTTCAATTCAAATATGGTTTTTATTTTGTATATTTAATTTTAACAATTTTATATGTATCATTAATTTTTGTTTTTCCTCAGTCGTGGAGAGAAAAAGCAGCAGCTATTATGATATTTTCTGATCCGGCTGCTATGGGGTTGTTTTTTATGGGAGCAATTGTATTATTGGAAAAAAGTGAAAGAGTTTTAAACTCCCTAGCAGTTTCACCCGTGAAAGTACAGGAATATATTTTTTCAAAAGTTATTTCATTGGTTTTGATATCAACAATAGTTGGGGTAATAATTGCTTTGTCTGCAAATGAGACTAATTTATTGGCTGTAGTATTAGGGACACTTTTAGGTTCCGCATTTTTCACTCTCTTGGGATTGATTGTGGCCTCAAATATATCTAGTTTAAATCAATTTTTTGTAGCAACTGTTCCAATAGAAATAATTTGTTTTTTACCTCCCTTATGGTATCTGTTTGGTTATGATAAAGCATATATGCTGATACATCCCGGATGCATAATAATTAGGCTTATCAGCGGCAATAGTCAGTATATGTTCGTATTAGTATTCATCTTGTTAGTATGGATCGGGTTACTATACCTTGTTACTCTTAAATACATTAGGGAAATGTTTCAAAGTGTCGGAGGTATCAAATTATGATGACATATACAACTATCAGAAAGTTATTTATTTCATTTAGACAGCTTATACATCAAATTGCTAAGGATGCTATGCTTTTTTTAGCATGTGCTGCACCTTTGTTGTGCGGTTTGTTTATTCGATTTGGTATACCTGTTGCAGAAAGTTTTTTAAATGAACATTTCAATGAAGTGATACTATTGCCATACTATCTTATATTTGATTTATTTCTGGCAGTTCTTACAGCTGCAATGTTTAGTTTTGTGTCAGCTATGGTTATACTTGGTGAAATTGATGATGGAATTACAAGTTATATGGCAATTACACCTATTGGTAAAAGCGGATATTTAGTGTCCAGATTAATATTGCCGATAATTTTTTCATTTGTTATGTCAGTAGCTGTTTTATTTGTATTTTCATTAACAAAACTTCCTTTTAATATTATAATAATAATATCTGTAATGTCATCTATATTTGGTTTCATTATGTCAATGATAATTATTTCAATGTCAACTAATAAAGTTGAAGGTTTGGCAGTTATGAAGTTATCAAATATTTTAATGATTGGTATCCCTGCACCATTTTTAGTATCGGAGAGGCTGCAATTTATTTTTTTTCTGTTTCCGTCATTCTGGATTTCTAAATTTATCATGGAAAACAACATATATGACTTTGTTATATTTATTGTAATATCGCTGTCATTTGTTCTGCTATTGCTAAAGAAATTTATGCGAAAAATTAAATAATTATATAATTTATAGTTGACAAAAGCACATCATTGGTGTATCATTACGGTTAATATATTTGTTATGAAGAGGATTAGTAAATTTACATGGTCTCAAGAGAGAAAGTAATTGGTGAGAGCTTTCGACCCAATATAAATTGAACCCACCTTGGAGCATTTAGGAGTTGCAACCTAAACGGCAAAAACCGTTATTTCAATGAGATACTGTATTTTTTGTACAGTAATTAGAGTGGTACCGCGGATATCCGCCTCTTCATAGAGGTGGTTTTTTTGTATGTCATAACCCTGCTTTTTCGACCGTAAGGGAGAAAAAAACGGAGGTAGGTCAACCGTAATGAGTTCCAAATTTATTTGAGTGATATCGAACAAATAAATTGGTGAATGAAACTGCGAATTTATATTAAAGAGGAGAAAAAATGAATAATAATGTAGGAATTATAGGACTTGGAAATGTTGGGTCAATGTTGTTGAACCAATTTTTAAAACTAAATTTATTAAAAGAGAATGATGTATATATTGCAAATCGTTCAAAGGGAAAATTGGATAATTTTAAAAAAGAATATCCATCGTTAAACATATGTGAGAACAATGCTGAAGTGGCAAAGAAATGCAATAAAATTTTTATATGTGCTGAGCCTGTCAATATACCGGCAGTACTTTTGGATTTGAAACCATTTCTTAATGAAGAAAGTTATATATTAGTATCAACTTCAATGATTTCTCATAATGATTTAAACAAAATACACAATGGAAAAATAACTATTTTCATGCCAACATTGATTTCAATGGTTAGAGGCGGAGTTACTCTTGCCTTTCATAATGAGTTTGTTGCAGAAGAAGACAGCAAATTTTTTAAATATTTAATGGGCAGTATTAGTGAAGTTAAAATATTGGAAGAAGAAGACATTAATTTAACTCAAAATTTAACTGCAAGTTTTCCCGGGTTTTTTGCCGAGATAATGTCTGAATTTGTAAAAGCTGCTTCAAAGCATACTAAACATATTAGCGATGAAGAACTTGAATATTTACTGTTGGTTTCACTTGCAGGAGCTCCAAGATTACTTCTTGAAAGAAACCTGAGCTTTGAAGATACTATTAACAGGGTATCTACAAAAGGCGGAATAACTTATGAAGGGGTAAAAGTTTATAAGGAAAAATTACCTGCTGTATTTGACGCAGCATTTAATGCGACAATTAAGAGATATAAAGATATTACAAAAAGTACAGGCGATATTATCGATGATCTGATGAAATAAATGATGTTAAAGCATAATCCAAATACGATTTTTTAACGGAGAAGTTATATAATTATATTAACTTTAAAATAATATTAACAGGTATAAAATATGACCATTAGATATGGTATAAATTTTATGCCTGTTTTTTGAATGTATCAAATTCTTGTAATTGATATTATTTGTAGTGTAATAATGTAAACAACAAAATGGATTTATTAACAATATTTTCTTGATAAAGCATATTTTAAGTATTATAATTGTGTATATGAATAGCGGAAGAAAATGAGAAAATGTTTATGAAATTTATACTTTATGTTATGCGGTCAAATACTTAGCAGACTAAGTTAGGTGTAAAGTAATTTCTGATGATATAATTTTGTTAAATGGAAAGGGTAGCTGGGATATAATATGTTTAAAACAAATAAAAATAAAATAATTATTGTTTTTTTAATTTTAGTATTTATTACTTTGATAGGCTGCAATCAAATAATACCGGTTGAAACAAAAGGGCCTAATAATGAAAATACATTGATTTGGAATTTATCGTCAGTTGATGTAACCTCATGGGATCCACATCTGAACAATAGCAGCGTAAATTCTGATATTATTCATCAATTGTTTGAAGGGATTACTGTTCTTGGTGAGAAAGGGTATGAACTTGGTGCAGCAGAATTTTTTGATGTGTCTTCAAATTCAGAGGGAGTAGAAAATACAGTATATACATTTACATTGAGAAAAGATGTCAAATGGTCAGACGGCAAAGATGTTACGGCAGAGGATTTTGAGTACAGCTTTAAAAGAGCTTGCAATCCTAACATAAAGAATCAGTCAATAGATATGTTAACAACATACATAAAGGGAGCATATGAATATAGCATTGGAAAAGGAACTGAGGATGACATGAAGGTCAATGCTATAGACAAATATACATTAGAAATAGAACTAATACACCCTGTTCCATATTTTCTTGAAGTGTTGTCTATGCCGCAATTTGTTCCATTAAGGAAAGATATAATTGAAAATGCAGGTGTAGGGTGGGAGAAAGATCCAAAAACTTGTGTAACCAATGGTCCATACAAGTTATTAGAATATGATTCAGGGTCATACTTAATGTTAAAGAAAAATGAAAAATATTATAATAGCAAAGATGTTAATATTCCATATGTTAAGCTATTGATAAACACAAACAGTAAAAATTCAAATATGAATGATATCGCAAATGCTCATGTGGCGCAAATATACATAAAGGAGGATACGGAAAGTAAGGATATATTGAAATCTGATTATGTAGGTGTATACTACTTAATATTCAATGTAAACAGAAAACCATTTAATGATGTTAATGCAAGGGAGGCAGTTTGGTATGCCTTAAATAGAAAATACATGAGTGAACAAGTATATTGGGGAACTGTACCCGCAATGTCTATGGTTTCTCCTAATGCAAAATTATCAGATGGTAAAACATTTGCAGATATCAGCAATTCGAGAGAAAAAGTTGTTAATCCAAATAAATCAAATTTAGAAAGTGCTAAAAAGCTCCTGATGGAAGCAGGCTATAAAAATATTTCTGATTTTCCAAAGGTAGAACTGACTGTAACATATGATATTGCGGGCGATGCTTTAAAAAGTATGATTGAACAAAATTTAGGTATAAGTTGCAGGGTAAAAATTGTATCAAATGAGCAATACAATGAAATTAAAAAATCCGGAGATTTTCAAATATTGTTAGCCGGATGGTCTTCGGATTATAACGATCCTATGAACATACTAAATAACTTTGTGTCACATTCTACTGAGAATTATGGCAGATGGAAAAATAATGATTATGATTTAGATATAGAAAATTCAATGAAAACTAAAGGTATAGAAAGAGATAAATATTTAATACAAGCAGAAAATAAAATCATGGATGAAATGGCAGTAGCCCCAATAAGTTTTAGCAGGAACTATTACAAAATAAACAATGAAATCATTAATGGAATTAAAATTGATATACTTGGAAGGTTAATAATAAAAAATGCAAGCATGAATTCTAAGGATACTATTAATAAAACAGAAAATATAGATAAACAAGATACCATAAATTATACAGATGATAATAGTAGGATAAAAGAAATCGAAGAAGTAGGATATTTTGAAGATGATGCCGAAAATAAGTTTAATGCATATTATTGCAGCGATCACTTTGAAATATATTATGATGACACAAATACTAATAATAAAATATACGCAGTGAGTATAAGCAAAGAACTGGAAAATAATTATGATAGGATATTAAATTTTTTTGAAGTAAAAACAGAAAATATACCAATAGTGAAGATAAACTTGTACCCACAATATGAGCAATTTAGGCAAGCTATTTTAAAAGAAATATATTTTGACGTAAACGACATGGGTGGTACAACAGGATATGCATTGGGTCCAAATAAAATATATATTATGTATGAAAATCAAAAAGATATCAGCATCACGGCAATTCATGAATTTGTTCATTGTGTTACTTATAACTTTGCGCCTGAAAAAAATTTTCAAAGCTGGATTTTTGAAGGAATAGCTATGTATTTATCACAAGAAGATGATTACTACAAAGATAAATATACTGAATTCATAGAAGACGGGTTACCTCCAGATTATAAGTTAAATGATTATTTTAATAGATATATCTATGGTTACAGCTTGGTTGAATATATTATAAATGAATACGGCAAAGAGGGACTTTTGGAACTTGTATCTTCAAATGGAAATATAGAAGAAGTATTACATATTTCTCAAGCCGATTTCAATGAAGGATGGCGAAAATTTATAGAAAGTAAAATAAAAAAATAGAAGAGAGGAATATATAGATGGTTAGAAAAGGAGTATTGCTTTTAACATGTATAATTATTTTAACATTATTGTTGGGGTGTCAAAATAAATCTACCAGTAATGCAGAAAAAATAAAACCTGATTTATATTCACTGGATAGCCGAGATATCATTGAAGAAATAGACACGAATCTGGAGCATACTGATTTAGCAGGCAATAAATTTAATGAATACGTTACATCGGAACATTTTGAAATGTATTATGACAATTCTAATGCCAACAATAAAATATATGCTGATAGTTGTATTAAGGAGCTTGAGGATAATTATCATAGGGTTATTGATTATCTCAAGATTGAAGAAAAGGATATGCCGGTTGTGAAAGTTTTTATGTATGATACTATGGATAGTTTGAAACGAAGTCTTGCCTATGAATTAAATTATTCTGTAGAGGGTAGAATTCCAGGATATGCATTATACAGCAATGTATTTTATTTTACATATGAGAATAATGATTATTTAACTGGCATAATAAATTTATTTGTTCACAATGTAACCATGAATATGACATTTGCCGATATGATACCAAGCTGGTTGTTTCAGGGTACAGCGGCATATTTATCTCAAGATTACGATTACTACAAATCGGAATATTATGGGATATCAAATGACGGATTTCCTCCTCTAGATGAATTTGTATCAAACCAATATAATGCATTTACTTATGGTTACAGTATGGTCGAATATTTAGCCAAAACATATGGTGATGACAAAATTCCGGAATTAATACGAGGATATGGAGACTTTTATAAAATACTAAATATTACAGAGGATGAATTCAGAGAGGGATATAAGGCGTTTATTAACAGCCAAATTTAAACAATAAAAAATGAAATCGGGAGAGATTTCATTTTTTATTTAATTTTACGCAATTTTGTTGCTTGATTATAAGGTTGGGGCTGAAAACTTTCCCATCTTTTTAATGAATCAGTCATAAATCCAACAACATCCATATCGTAAACTTTGTTTAATAAATCTGATGTAATAACTTTATCTGCTTTTCCTAAAGCGGCAGTTTTACCATTCTGTAAAACCAGTACATTATCCGCCATTCTCATTGCCAGGTTAATATCATGAAGCACACCGATTACAGTATGACCATCTGATTTAGACCATTCTTTAAGATAATCAATTAATTCTGCCTGGTTTTTTAAATCTAAGTGGTTTGTCGGTTCATCTAACAATATAATACTTGGTTCTTGGGCTAAAGTTCGCGCAAGATAAACCCTCTGTAGCTGACCTCCTGATAATGTTGTGATTTGTCTGTCTCTAAGTTCATACATTCCTACTGCCTTTAAACATTCAGCAGCATATAATTTATCATTAAAAGAAGGCTCTTTTAATGCGTTACCTTTCATATGGAGATACCTGCCAAGCAAAACAGTTTCAAAAACTGTATATGAAAAATATATAGACGATATTTGGCTCATGACTGCAATTTTGCCGGCAATTTCATGCCTTTTCATTTTAGAAATATTTTTGCCATCTATCTGAATAGTTCCTTTGCTCGGAATCAAACCTGCTATAGCTTTGACAAGAGTAGTTTTGCCACAACCGTTGGGACCAAGTATACATAAATTTTCTCCTTCTTTTACTGAAAAAGAAATATTTGTTAATACATCAATTCCGCCATAGCCGGCAGACACATTATTTAATGTTAGCATATTACACAGCCCTCCTTCTTGAAAAATATACATATGCAAAGAACGGTGCTCCGATTAAAGCAGTAATTGATCCAACCGGGAGTTCTGACGGAGATACTATAGTACGAGAAACTAGGTCTGCTACAATCATGAAAGCGCCTCCAAACAGCATGGACATCGGTATTACAATTTTGTGTGATGAACCAAATATTTTTCTCACTACATGGGGTGCAATTAAATCGATAAAACCAATAACTCCGACAAATGAAATAGCGCTGCCTGTCAGAGCTGCAGATATTCCGAGTAACAGCCATTTGATTTTTTGAATATCTACACCGATGGAACGTGCCTGCTCTTCACCAAAGGTCATTATATCTAATTCTTTAGAATAACGTATTAAGAGTAGTAATCCTAACAAAACTATTGGTAATAATACAAATACATTGGACCATTCCTTTAATGCAAAACTACCCATCTGCCAAAGTGCTATCTGTTCCAGATGTTCCTTTGACATAGCTGTCATAAGTGTTAAAACAGCATTAATAAATAAAGAAAAAACCATACCTACTAAAATAATCGTATTATTTTCCATGTTTTTATCAACACGTGATGTAAAACTGACTGCAAGAAATACTGTGAGCAGTCCAAATATCAACCCTACCAGAGGTAGAGTAAACACGCCTATCAAAGGTATATTAAATCCTGTTATTATTACAATGCCGGCTCCTACAGAAGCACCTGATGACACACCCAGTGTATAAGATGAAGCTAACGGATTCTTTAATACAGATTGCATTACCGTTCCGCTGACAGCCAGTGCTCCTCCAACAATGAAAGCTAAAAGCGCTCTGGGAAATCTCAAATTCCACAGAATCGATATGGAGGTATCAGGAATGTGATCAGGTAGTGTCGTGGAAAATAATCTATTTGATATTATGCTAAGTATATCTAATGGCGGTACATAAATGCTCCCAATGCCGATACCAAAGAGCAACACTATTATACACATACATATGGAAATAATTGCTTTTGCTCTTATTTTCATAATTATTAAAATTTATCCGGATATATATCTTTTGCCATCTGCTCTAACGCTTTGACAATATTTTGGTTAGATAAAGAACTTGCATCTTTATCAACATAGTAAACATCACCATTCTTAATTGCAGTTACATTTTCCCATCCGGTACGGGATTTAATTTCATCTACGGCATTTTCAATATAATCAACATTTGTAATTATTACATCTGGATTTGCAGCAACAACGGCTTCATCAGAAACTGCAATCCAACTTTCCTGATCTGCTAATATGTTAGTAGCACCAATTATTTCAATCATTTCATTTAAAAATACACCTTCACCAAAGCTGTATAAACTAGGTTCTGCACTTATTTCAAAGTACACGGTTTTTTTATCAGTAATTGTATCAGATACTTTCTTTATTTCCGCAATTTTAGTTTTCATATTATCTACAATTTCCTGACCTTTTTGTGAAGCTTGCATCGTATCTGAGATGAACATTATATCATCATAAATACCTTGAATGCTGTCGCTCGATGGTATATATGCCAGGCAAATTCCCATATCTCTGATTGGTTTAAATGGATCATTACCTTTACTCATACTCATGCCGGTTGCAAATACAATGTCAGGGTTTAATGATACAAGTTTTTCTGCATCAGGTGCCATCATATCGAAACTGGGAATGTCGGCAGGTAAGCCTGGTATATCTTCTGAATATGTATCAACTGCAATAATTTTATCTCCAAATCCTAAGTCCACTAATACTTCGGTAATAGATGGAGACATTGATATTATAGAGTTAATTTCTTTTGGAACAGTAATTTCATTTCCGGCTCTGTCCTCCGATGGAAGTGTTACTGCGGCATCTGCAGGGTCGGGTGATGAACTTGGTTCTGTAGGCTGAGTAGATGCACAGCCTGTTAGTATAGATATGATCATTAATGATATTATAGTTATTGATAAAAATTTTTTCATATATTTCTCCATTTCTTTGCAGGTAAAAGATTTTTAAAATAAAAAAACGTCTCGACATATCCGAAACGTAAACAACCACAACTTAACTTTGGAATATTTTTAAACGATTAACCAAAGAATTATTTAAAAAGCTATCGCCTGTATCGCTGTAAAGCATAGCATTTGCGGTTTTTTACGCAAATAACGTTGGCAGGTTTTCCGACTTAGAGGTCGTAGCTGGTTTTTGACCTTCCCGGATACTATCCAGTGGTTTGCTTATGCATTAAAAACTGCTCTCTCTTTACGGCAGCAGGACTGTTTAGGATTTTAACCTAATTCCCTATTACCACACTCAGTTTCCTTTCGTGTGCACCAACACCGAAGATGTTAATTTAGTATTAGTATAGTACAGCTTTTTGATACTGTCAATGTAATTTTATGGTGTAAAAATATAATCTGTTGCCTTCAGTGGTGTTAATACGATATTTTTCGTTTGCAAATAATCTATATCTACATTATAATGTAAATAGCTAATCATTAAAATCAATATAATGGGGTGATGTGTTGAATCCTTCAAAGAAAATACTTATTGTTGACGATGACAAGAGAGTTGTAAAAATGCTCGATGAGTATATGAAGTTATATGAGTTTAGAACTGTTTGTGCATATAATGGAAGAGATGCGCTGGCATTTTTTGATGAGTCTATAGATTTAGTTGTATTAGACATAAATATGGATGACATCGACGGTATAGAAGTTTGCAAGAGGATACGGGAAAACGCTAATGTCCCTATAATCATGTTGAGTGCAAATGCAACATCTTTTGATAAAATAAAAGCTTTGGGAGTTGGAGCCGATGATTATGTGGTTAAACCATTCGACCCATTAGAGCTGATAGCTAGAATTAAGGCACATATTAGCAGGATAGAGCGCTTTAATGCATCAAAAACACCTGAAACACCAATAGAATTTGATAATATTAAAATTTTTCGCAATGCATATAAAGTCACAAAAGATGGAAGAGAGATAAATTTTTCAAATACGGAATTTAGGTTATTGATGTATTTAATAGACAACGCATTTAATGCAATATCAAGACAAAAAATATTAAATGATGTGTGGCAAAGCGATTTATATGATGAGAATATAGTAAACACCTATGTAAAAAGAATAAGAATGAAGATTGAAGATACAGGAAATGGTGAAAAATATATAAAATCAATTCGTGGAGTGGGTTATATGTTTGAAGCTGAGTTCAAGTACAAATAAAGAGGCTATCTCTTTTTGAGACAGCCCCTTTATTTATGCGGTGTATTTATTAATGTAAAACCAAAAAGAACTTCCTTTGCTTAGCGTAGATTCGAATTGTAGTGTAGAATCATGAGATTCTAAAATTAGTTTAGACACATACAGTCCCAGTCCATAACTGTTAGGTTCAGATAAGTTAGATTTATAAAACATGTCAAAGATGTACTCTTTATCATTTTCCTTTATTCCAATTCCGTTATCCTTGATTTTAAACAATATTTTATTGCTTTCACTTTTTATAGTAATTTTAATTGTTGTGTATTTATCGCTGTATTTTACCGCATTATTTACTATGTTCTGCCATACTCTTATAATTTTAACCCTGTCTATGTTTATCAAGCAATCATCACAGCTGTATTCTCCGTTAAAAATTCTGTCAGAGTTTTCAATATAATCTTTTGCAAAACCAAATAAATATTTACAAAATTCGTCTGCATTGATTTGTTCCAGTTTTAACTGCTGAATATACTGTGCTTCATATGTTGAGTCTAAAACATCATATGAAATTTTTTCTAAAGTTTCAGCGCTGTTGTATATTTCTTGCAAGAATCTTGTTTTTGCATCTTCTTCAACAACCAATCCCGATAATAAACCTTTTGCATATCCTTTAATTAAGGTTAGAGAAGTTCTAATATCATGAGAAAGAGTTGATAAGAATTTCGAAGTCAGGTATGTTTTCATTTCTATGGAATTCTTGAGAAATTCAGATTTTTTAATAAGCAATTCTGCGTCTCGCTCAAAAAAGTTCAAATCTTTGTCAATTTTATTTTTTACGGTATCAATGAAAGAGTCAAAATTGTTATAATCTTCGTAATTATCCAAATTAGAAATACCTTTGACATTTACAATTGTTTTATCAATGGCGCTTTCAAAAATTTCATTACTGTTTTTTGCACTATTTATATAATTATTAATGTGTATTATAGGTGAAGATATTTTATTTGACATGAAGATACTAATAAAAATAGCACAGCCGGATATGATTATTCCATAAAAAATTACATATTTTAATAAACTTACGGATTTCGTCATAAGTTCGCTTGTAGGCATAATTGTAAGCAGTATCCAGTTATTGCTGTTCATCTTTTTATATGAATATAAATATCCGTTATCATAGTACTTATATACATCATCTGTTTTATAATCTATGTTTTTAAACCCGGTTAATGTTTCTGAAGCTAATTTTTGTATCATACTTGGATTCTTATGAGATAATATGTATCCATTTGAATCAATTATTACAAAATATCCCGACTCACCAATTTTATAATCGTTAACAAAATATACAAAATTTTCAGCTCTTATTGCTATACCGAACAGTCCCAAAACTTTTCCGTCTTCGTCATATATAGGATGAACTGTGTTTACTATATTAGTTCTGTCGGAAAGTGCAAGTAAAATATCACTGGTTGCTGTTTTTTTAAAATTAAAACCATCTTGAATATATTTCCTGCTTGATAAGTCTACATACATTGCATTTGGCATGGTTGAGGCTACAATAATACCGTCACGGTCTACAATGAATAAATCCTTATAATAATTGCTGTCACTATTCATCTTTTCCATAGTTTCTATTAGATATTTATTAGTTTCATAAGGCTTTTCTTTTCCATTAAAGAAATTGTACACATGTTCATCCCTTGAAAAAGCTAATGTTTCAACCTGAACTTTTTTAACCATTAAATCTATTTTTTCTTGTGCTCTTAATATTTGAACCTCCGTAAGTTTTGTTGATTCATCATTTAGTATGGATGCTGATTTCGTATAAATTGATGCACACATTATAACCAAAGACAGGATTACTACTATACAGATTGATAATGCAATTTTATTCTTAAGTTTCATAATAATTTCCTCATATAAATATTTAAAATTAATGTAATTTTATAATTTAATTATACCAATTATATCACAAAGATGCTAAAAGGTTGAAATAGTTTTATGTATATTTTATGTACATTTATGAACAAATGATGAATATTAGTAATAAATGCTATGTAAAAACAACGTTTACAAAATATATATGGTAAAATGCGTGTAATTATAAAAAATTTATAGGAGGTAAATAATGAATACAGAAAAAACGTTTAGCACCAAGGACAAATTAAAATTTTTACTATGTAGTGCAATTGGAATATTTATGTTTTTTATAACAGTTACATTTAATGGCAGCAAATCAATACCATTAGATCATATTGTTACATTGTTGAAACAATCATTAGGAGGCTTCACATCATATATTGCTTTGGCGATAATAGTTTATGGAGGAGTGAAACCATTTGTTAAAAAGACCTGGAATAAGAATACAGTCGAAATAGTATTTTCAGTATTTAAAGTATTGGGTATTATTACAGGATTTATGTTTGTTTTTAATCTTGGTCCAGAGTTTCTATATGAACCAGATTTATTTCCATTTTTATTCAATAAATTAGTTATCCCTTTAGGATTATTAATACCTATAGGTGCAGTGTTCCTTTCTTTCTTGATAGGATATGGATTGATGGAATTTACAGGAATATTTATGCAGCCTGTAATGAGACCTTTATGGAAAACACCGGGCAGATCTGCAATAGATGCAGTTGCATCATTCGTAGGAAGTTACTCACTTGCATTGCTGATAACAAATAGGGTATATCTTGAAGGTAAATATACAAAAAAAGAAGCTGTTATTATAGCAACCGGATTTTCTACTGTTTCAGCAACATTTATGATAATAGTTGCAAAGACATTAGGGCTTATGGACAACTGGAATTTATACTTCTGGTCAACTTTAATTATTACATTTATAGCTACAGCTATTACCGTTCGCATATATCCTATAAGCAAAAAAAGTGATGAATACGTAACAGAAAACGGAGAACCGGAAGCTATAGTTACAAAAAATAGATTTAGTGTTGCGTGGAATGAAGCCATGAGAGTGTCACATAATTCAGATACTATTATGCAAAATATATGGAGCAACTTAAAAGACGGTATCAACATGGTAAGTAATATATTGCCTACTATAATGTCTATTGGTTTATTAGGTTTATTGTTGGCTACTTATACACCTGTATTTGATATCATAGGATATATATTCTATCCATTTACTGCACTTATGCATTTACCTGAAGCAATGCTTACAGCAAAAGCATTAGCAGTAGGTATAGCAGAAATGTTCTTACCAGCAGGAATTATAGCAAATGCTCCAATGCTTTCAAAATATGTAGTTGGCGTATGCTCAGTGTCATCAATACTATTTTTCTCAGCATCAATACCTTGTATATTGTCAACTGAAATACCTGTTTCAGTTAAAGAATTAGTTATTATATGGGTTGAAAGAACTATATTATCAATAATAATGGCAGCAATAGTAGGAATGATAATATTCTAATAATTTAAATTATGTATTCAGCAAAAATGCGTTGTGGGTAACCAAACGCATTTTTATTGTCATTAAGATGGATGTTCTAATTATTAAGCAATGGAACGATTTATTATGATATAGCGTCTAATATGATAACTACTTTTATGGAGGTTAGCATGAAAAAAATATTAATGATATTTATTGCTGTATTAATGGTATTTGTTTATGGCTGTACAAGGGATAATATACCAGATGCTTTAGACGGTTATAAAATGGTAATTGACAAGTTATACAATGAAGACAAAGGGCTTAATGATGATATAAAATATATTGCTATTGATACTTCGATGATGGCAAATCTAACAGATGAAACAAAAGCAAAGCTATTAAAGCAGCTCGAAAACTATGGGTTAACAGTTTTAAATATGACTTACAATGAATTGGAAGAACAAGGATATATTCAAGACCTTTATTTTAAAGAAGGAGTATTATTTAAAATAGAAGATGAACCTATGAAGAATAATACAATAAAGATGAATGTATCTAAATGGCGTTCTGGTCTCGGAGCAATTGGTTATAATGGTTTAATAATAAAGTGTAATAATGACGAATGGGAAATAATAAAAATCGGTGAATCCTGGATAAGCTAAATAGTGTACAATGATATAAAATGAATTTGCTTTCAAAGTTTTGTGATTGAAAGGATGTAAGATTGAATTACATATGGTTTATATAACTATTTATAACCGAAAAAGCTCAAATTTCAAAAATATATTGACAAAGTGGTAGAATTTTATTATTATAGGTTATAATTAAATAATAAAGAAATAGTTATGTGTGATGAAAAAGAGGAGTAGGTACAAAAACTCTTAGAGAATGAAATTCATAGGCTGAAAGATTTCATGAGTAAATTTGTATTGAAGGTAGCTTTTGAGCATTTGATTTGAAGTAGTAGTAGGATCAAACGGTTATACCGTTATATAATTAAGAGCCGTAATGGAAATTAGGTGGTACCGCGGGTTTTCTCGTCCTTTTAGAGGGAGAAAGCCCGTTTTTTGTATGCCCTAACCCCATTTTTCAGAGTGTTTTTTCTGAAAAATGGTTGGTAGGTCAACCGCAACGAATTCCCAATGTATGCGACGTAAGGAGCAAATACATTGGTGAATGAGACTGCGTAAGGCCCTAACCCCATTTTTCAGAGTGCTTTTTCTGAAAAATGGTTGGTAGGTCAACCGCAACGAATTCCCAATGTATGCGACGTAAGGAGCAAATACATTGGTGAATGAGACTGCGTAAGGCCCTAACCCTATTTTTCAGAGTGATTTTTCTGAAAAATGGTTGGTAGGTCAGCCGTTATTAGAAACAATTTTATTAATAATATAGTTTAAATATAAAGAGAGGGAAATGAAAATATGACAACAAATATACCAAGTAAGTATAATCCAAAAGAATTTGAAGATAAGATATACAGTGCGTGGATGGAAGAAAATTGTTTTGGCGCAAATCCCAATAAAGATAAAAAGCCATTTACAATAGTTATGCCGCCTCCAAATATAACAGGGCAGCTTCACATGGGGCATGCATTAGACCAAACATTGCAGGATGTATTAATCAGATGGAAAAGGATGCAAGGTTATGAAGCTTTGTGGGTTCCGGGTTCAGACCATGCCAGTATAGCAACGGAAGTTAAGGTTGTTGAGAGATTAAAAAAAGAAGAGGGCAAAACGAAAGAAGAAATAGGCAGAGAAGAATTTCTTAACAGAGCGTGGAAGTGGAAAGAAGAATTTGGTGGCAGAATAGTTGAACAAGTCAAAAAACTCGGAAATTCATGTGATTGGTCAAGAGAAAGATTCACAATGGATGAAGGCTGCAATGAAGCGGTTAAAGAAGTTTTTATCAGACTGTACAATAAAAAGCTTATATACAGAGGAAACAGAATAATCAACTGGTGTCCAGACTGCCATACAACATTATCAGATGCAGAAGTTGAACATGAAGACACACCGGGTAAATATTATTATGTAAAGTACCCATATGTTGATAATCCTAATGAATATTTTATTGTAGCTACAACAAGACCTGAAACCATATTTGGTGATGTTGCAATAGCAGCACATCATGATGATGAAAGATATAAACACTTAATAGGCAGGAAGGTTATAGTTCCTCTGGTAGGAAGAGAAATACCTATTATAGCTGATGAATATCCGGACATGACAAAAGCAACAGGAGCATTAAAAATAACACCTGCTCACGACCCTAATGACTTTGAAATCGGACTTCGCCATGATTTAGAGCAAATAAGCTGTATGAATGAAGACGGTACTATGAATGAAGTGGCCGGAAAATATGATGGCATGGATCGCTTTGAATGCAGAAAAGCTTTTGTAAAAGAATTAGAGGAAAATGGATATATTTTAAAGACAGAAGACACAGACCATAGCGTAGGAACATGCTACAGATGTCATAACATAGTTGAACCTCGTATATCAGACCAGTGGTTTGTAGACATGAAACCTTTAGCAGAACCTGCAATTAAAGCCGGACTAAATAAAGATGTGGAATTTGTACCTGAAAGATTTACTAAAATTTATACCCATTGGTTAGAAAATATCAGGGACTGGTGTATATCCAGACAGCTGTGGTGGGGACATAGAATACCGGCATACTACTGCCAGGAATGCGGCGAGATAATGGTTCAAAAAGATGAACCTGCTAAATGTTCTAAATGCGGCAGCACAAACATTAAACAAGATGAAGATGTACTTGACACCTGGTTTTCTTCAGCTTTATGGCCATTTTCAACGTTAGGGTGGCCAAATGAAACAGAGGATTTAAAATATTTTTATCCTACAGATGTATTGGTATCAGGATATGATATTATATTTTTCTGGATAGTTAGAATGGTATTTTCAGGTCTGGAAATTATGGATGATGTTCCATTTAAATATGTATTTGTTCATGGTTTAGTGAGAGATGCAGAAGGAAGAAAAATGAGCAAATCATTGGGTAATGGCGTTGATCCTCTTGAAATTATAGACCAATTTGGTGCAGATGCCTTAAGATTTATGCTTATGACAGGTATATCTCCAGGTAATGATACTCGTTTTAAAATTGATAAACTTGAGTCATGCAGAAACTTTGCAAATAAATTGTGGAATGCGTCAAGATTTGTGTTAATGAATGTTGATGGAGATTTAATAGATGAAAAAACTGCCAAAGATAATTACAAAATAGAAGATAAATGGATTATTTCAAGAGTAAATAAAGCTGCAAAAGAAATAACAGACAATTTAGATAAGTTTGAACTTGGTATGGCAGCACAAAGAGTATATGATTTCATATGGAATGAATATTGCGACTGGTATATTGAAATAGTTAAAACAAGGCTGTATGGTGAAGATGGTGTCGACAAAGATACTGCCAGATTTGTTCTTATAAAAGTATTAAAAGATATGTTAAAGCTGCTGCATCCATTTATGCCATTTATAACAGAAGAAATATGGTCATATTTGCCTGATACTGATACTAGGTTAGTACGTTCACAGTGGCCTCAATACTCAGAGGAAGAAAATTTTGAAGATGCAGAAGCAAACATGGAATTCATTATGGAGGCAATCAGGAGTATTAGGAATACGAGAGCTGAAATGAATGTTGCACCTTCAAGAAAAGCAAGGGCTATATTTGTACCTTCAAAAGAAAACTGTAAAAATTATATAGAAACAGGTTCTTCTTACTTTGCAACATTAGCAAATATAACCGAAGTACAAATTATTCATGATAAATCTGAGATTGGTGAAGATACATCATCATCAGTAATAGACGGTACAGAAATTTATCTTCCTTTATCAGATTTAATAGATTTTGAAAAAGAAATAGAAAGACTGGAAAAAGAAAGAACTAAATTGCAAGGTGAACTTGACAGAGTAAATGGGAAGCTTAATAACGAAAAATTTATGGGCAAAGCACCTGAAAATGTAGTTAATGAAGAAAAAGAGAAGTTAGCAAAATATCAATCAATGATGGAAAAAGTAGTTGAAAGATTAGAATCATTAAAAAATAAATAATAGATAGTTGAAATAGGCGGTAGAAACAATTACCGCTTATTTTTTTAAATTAAGTTTTTTAAAATTAATGTGAGTGAAAAATGATATTTTGTGTGAATATATATATGAGAAGCTTCTTAGAAGGTAGGAGGAAATAATTTTGAATGATGAAAAATTAGTGCGGCTTTTGAAAAATAACCCGTCCAAAGGATTGTCAACTGCAATTGATATATACGGCGGATTGGTTAAAACTATAGCTGTTCGGATAATCGGTTATGAAAACAAGAGCGATGTTGAAGAATGCGTATCAGATGTTTTTGTAGAATTGTGGAAATCAATAGACAATTATAATAAAGACAAGGGTATATTAAAAAACTATATTATATCTATAGCACGTAACGTCAGTATAAATACATACAGGCGAAAGGTCGTTAAGCATGATGTTCTGCCCCTGGAGGAAAATGATATGGAAATGGATTTTGATTTAGATAATGAAGTTTCCAGGAATATAAATAAAAGTATTATTAATGAAACTATAAATGATTTGAAACAACCTGACAAAGATATATTTATCAGGCGGTATTATTTATTTGAATCTATAAAAGAAATATCTCAATCATTAAATATAAGCACAAAGATGGTGGAAAACAAATTATACAGGGGAAAAGATAAGTTAAAGACAGCACTTATCAGTAAAGGAATAATTATATAATAATGAAAGGGTGATATAAATGCGAAAAATAGATGAACTAATAGATGATTATGATATTGAAAATGAAAAGCTAAACATAAATGAAGTCGAAATATCTAAAGAAGAAGTCAATAAAATAAAAGAGATTACAATGATTAAAGCAGGACTCAGTTATAAGCATGGAACGAAAAAAAGATATATTATACCATTAGCAGCTGCTATGACTATAATTCTTTCCTTTGCAGCGGTATTTGCACAGGGAGGGTTATCAAACATTTATAATAAGATATTTGGAGAAAATATTAAATATGTTAATGATATGGGAACGGTTATAGATAAAAGCTATTCTTCAAACGGTATAACCTTTAATGTTGCAAGCATGGTGGGAGATGAGAATTCATTTTATATAGTATTTGAATTAATAAAGGAAAATGGCGAAAGCTTTGATAAATCAGATTATATATATATTGAACAGCTTCGATTAGACATGAAAGGTTCCGGAGGATACTCGTGGAATGAAATAAAAGATGATAATCCTGATGATAATAAGGCTACATTTATTTTAATAGGTAATAGAGAGAAGAAAACGGCCGGAGATAAATTAACTTTAACTTTATCTGATATAACCGAATACAGTATAAACAAACAAGAAACGAGTTTCGAGCCATATGATTTCTTAAATACCAATCAAGAATATATAAATCAATATTTAATAAAAAATGATAAGAAAACTCATGCAAATGTTGCAGAAGATAACACATCAGAAGATGTTAAGGAAAAAATAAAAAAGATAAATGACATGACACCTGACGAAATATTGCCTATAAAAAATTTAAATATTTCATTAGGAGATAATTTAAATGACATAAATGTGGATAATATTGGCTTTGCAGAGGAAAAACTTTGTATTAGATTTGCTTTGATGAATCCTGAACAAAGAGATACAAATGAAGTTTATTTCACAAATAAAAACAATTCGGATGACAGCTTATACAGTGACTTTGTGCTTTATGAGGATGAAAATGGCATAAAATATGAGTATTATATATTTGATATTAAGAATATGGATGAACTTAAAAATTATAATTTGATATACAGTACAACAGATAAAATAAATACAACAAAAGGAAATTGGGAAGTTTCATTTAAAGCAGATTACAAAAATACAACACATACGATTAATGTGAATAAAAATGTTGAAATTGAAGGAAAAAGATATACAGTTAAAAATATAAAGATTTCTCCTATAGCATTAAATGTACAAATGAAAAATAATTTAATAGATAATATAGAAAATCCAGGACATAAATTGCATGATGTTGCAAAAGTTATAATGGAAGATGGGTCTAAAGTAGAAATAATAAGCAGCGGTACCAGTACCAATTCACTTACTGCAACATTAAATTTGATATTTGCTCAACCCGTAGATATAACTAAAATAGATAAAGTAATAGTTGGAGATTTAGAAATTCAGATTAACTGATTTCCAAAGGAATGAACAAAAGTAAATGTTTGCACAAAAAATCGCTGAATATCAACGATTTTTTGTTGTTTATTCCTCAATACTATGCTAAACTCATGATTGTATGCTGCTATCTAAAACAGTATAACAATTTATAAAATGGGAGAGACAAATGGTAACACAATTTTTTCAAGACTTGAGGCTTGAGTTTAATGGTTACAATCAAAAAAAATTTTTGCAGGACTTTATGGCAGGTTTAACGGTTACTGCAGTTGCACTGCCCCTTGCACTTGCCTTCGGTGTCAGCTCGGGAGCCGATGCAGCTGCAGGACTTATAACAGCAATTATTGCCGGAATTTTAATAGGCGGGTTTTCAGGTGCATCATACCAAATATCCGGACCTACCGGTGCAATGACAGCTATTTTACTTACTCTTTCTGTTAAACATGGAATAGATGGAGTTTTTATTGCAGGATTTATATCAGGAATTATACTTTTATTAGCTGCTGCATTACACTTTGGGCGGCTTGTTTCATTTATTCCGTCATCTGTCATAACAGGTTTTACTTCAGGTATTGCAATAATAATTGCTCTTGGACAAGTTGACAATTTTTTTGGTACAACTTCTCATGGAGAAAATGCTCTACAAAAAATTTTCTCATATGGGGAACTTGGTTTCTCGCCAAATATGTACGCCATATTATTTGGAATCATGGTAATTATAATTATGATTTTGTGGCCGAAAAAATGGAGTTCTAAATTTCCATCATCATTGGCGGGTATTATTGCAGCACTTTTAATTAATTGGGTATTTGATTTACCGGTAACCGTAGTGGGTGAAATTCCTAAAACTCTATTACCTCAAAGCAGACTTAGTTTTGCCGGAATGTCGTTTGCAGAGCTTCAAAATCTTATGGGACCGGCGCTAAGCATTGCAATGCTTGGCATGATAGAGAGTTTATTATGCGGTGCATCTGCCGGTAAAATGAAAAATGAAAAATTGAATGCAGACAGAGAACTAGTAGCTCAAGGTATTGGAAATGTAATTATACCATTTTTGGGCGGTGTTCCGGCTACTGCGGCTATAGCGCGTACCAGTGTAGCTATCAAATCAGGAGGTCAAACCAGACTTGTCAGCATATTTCATTCCGTTGGATTATTGGGCTCTATGTTCTTATTGGGTTCCGTTATGTCCATGATTCCATTGTCTGCACTTGCAGGTGTTCTTATAATGACTGCATGGAGAATGAATGAGTGGAATGAAATTAAATACATATTTGATAAAAAATTTGGAATTTCTATTATAGAATTTGGTGTGACAATGGTTGCAACTGTTATGTTCGACCTTACAATTGCCATATTAATAGGTGTTTTTATAGCAATAGTATTATTTGTTATCAAAAATTGTGAATTGAAAATAGATGTGAGTGATGTAGATTTAAATAGAATGAATGGACATGAAATATCTACAGATCATACATATACTAAAATGGTTTATCTGACAGGACCGTTGTTTTTCGTAACTAAAGATAAGCTAATTCAGGCAGTCGGGCAGTTAAACAATGCTAAAAATATTATATTCTCTATGAGAGCAGTGACAAGCATTGATGAGTCTGTAGTTTGTGAATTTGAGAAAATAGTATCAAACTATTCTAATGATAATGTTAAAGTATTGTTTTGTGGAGTACAGGATAATGTAAAAACGATGTTTGACAGAGTAGGGTTAACTGATATGTTAGGAGAAAACAGCTTTTATTGGGATGCGGTTCGAGCAATAAAGTCATTAGAAAATTCAGAAATAGTAAGTTCAATTAATAAATAAATCATTAAATAAAAAAGGAAGGCAACTAATCCGGATTCCTTCCTTTTATTCTTTATTTTTCATTTTAATTTAATCTTCTTCTTGTTTTAATCCTCTTTCGTGCAATTCACATTCTTTTTGGCTGCATTTGCTGTCAACATTGTAAATACATGTAATAGTTCCACATCTTCTAAAATTCATTTTTGCAACTACATCCTTTATATCTTTCACCATCAAGCTCATAACATTACCTCCATGTTTTATATTATGTAATGATTATATCACACAAAATGCAAGTTGTAAATATAAAAATGCAAAAATAATAAAAAAATATTAAATTATATAAAAAATATGATGTTATTTGCAATTAATAACAAATATAATTCACAAAAACATTAAATAACGAAGTGATATACAAATGGGAAATGACTGAAAATGCAAGTTAAATTAAAATTAAAGCAAATACTGACGTTTTATATTGTAAATGTTTTAAGAAAATTACAGGTTAAACATTGTAATTTTCAATTATTAATGAAATATTTTTATATAACATAAGGGATCATCTTTAATATAGAAAATTAATTCTACATCAGATAATCCCTTATGTTTATTAGCATTATTTTGAATTACCACAATTGGAGGCTTGTGTAATACTAAAGATAATCATATATTATGAAATTGTTATTAAGTCCATATATTATTATAAAATTGCAAGAACTATAAAGTTTATCAAAAATAAAATAGCAGAAACAAATAATATCGGGTGAATTTCATTAAATTTTCCTTTACATAATTTAACTATGCAGTAAAATATAAATCCAGCTGCTATTCCATATGATATACTGTAGCAAAAAGCCATGAACACTGCAGCAAAGAATGCAGGTATTGCTTCCTCCAAGTTATCCCAATCGATATTTTTAAAAGAAGAAAGCATCATAATACCAACAACTATTAAAACCGGAGAAGTTGCGGCGGATGGCACCAAATTTGCTATAGGGGCAAGTAATATACACGCTAAAAACAATAATGCAGTAACTACACTGGTCAAACCTGTTCTTCCACCGGCACCTATACCTGCTGCACTTTCTACATATGTAGTAGTGTTTGAAGTTCCTATTATAGCACCTACAGATGTTGCTATTGCATCTGCAAATAATGCTTTATCCATTTTAGATTTGAAACCTGTGCTTGTTTCAAGTGATTTTTGATCCTCTTCACTAAATATTCCGCTTCTGCGACCTGTACCTATAAATGTACCGATAGTGTCAAATGTATCTGACAAACTAAAAGCAAATATAGTCATAATAACAAGTGGTATGCGTGAAGCATCTGAAAATAATGACATTAAACCTTCTTTTCCAAATGCTGCCCCAAAGGTAACTCCCAATTCTGAAAATGCAGAACCAATACTTCCGGAATTAATACTTACCGCTGAAAAATTAACAATTCCTAAAGGAATTCCAATTATAGTTGTTGCAATAATACTAATGAGGATAGCGCCTTTTATGTTTAAAATTAAAAGAACGACTGTAATAATAAGGCCAATCAATGCAAGCAGAGTTGCAGGATTTGTGAAATCAACTATTGCAGGAATAATTCCACCGTTTGTTATTACGGAAAATATTCCGCTAAATGTTCCGTCTTGAGTAAATGGCTGTCCGTTAACTGAAAGGATATTTGCTCCCTCGGAAGTAAATTGTATAAAATTTGCACCTTTTATACCTATATATGCTATAAATATTCCTATTCCACCACCAATAGCATGCTGGATGCTATCTGGAATAGCTTTAATTATGCTTTTACGAATTTTAGTTACCGTAATTGTAATATTTACTAAACCGCAGATAAATACAAGTGCTAATGCCTGCTGCCAAGTAAATCCAAGGGCAAAACATACAGTGTAAGTGAAAAATGCATTCAGTCCCATACCTGGAGCCTGTGCGTATGGTACATTTGCAAAAAGCCCCATTATTAAAGTTCCTATTACTGCTGCAAAAATTGTAGCCAAGAAAACTGCTTGTGAAGGCATTCCTGTTGCCGATAATATTGCCGGATTAACAAAGATAATATAAGACATAGCAAAAAAAGTAGTAAAACCAGCCATAATTTCCGTAGAAACTGTAGTACCGCTTTCTTTTAATTTGAAAAACTTTTCCATTGATTCCTCCTGTTGTTAAAATATATTTGAGATATTCCCATAATAAATATTAACTATTAATGTTTATCATTTCTAAATTATATATATAATATTCAGCAACACATTGCAAATTATAAATTAAAATAAAAAGCGAATAGTAAAAAAAACCATTCGCATCATATATAATAAAAACAAAAAACAACTTCAATAGTCAAACAATTTACGGCTGTTTGGTAGAAACTCTGGAACCATATTTTCCATATTATATTGACGCATTAATATTTAATTTTGACCTCTGTATTATAACTTAAAAGAGATACTAAGGCAATATGTTTTTGAGATTTAATGTTAAATCTTATTGATTTATGATTATGTATTTAATGCTTCGTTTTTATGTTTTTTTTAGTTTGTTCGAGTGAAATCTAAAATATATATTTACATAAATTTACCAATGTGATATATTATATTAGCTCATATGTATCTGTAATTTATTTTAAAATAGCATTTGGGATATAATAAGCATTAAAAAATGAATATATTAAATTAATTAAATATAAAAAAACGGGAGAGTTATGTTGATGAATAATATTAACAAAAAGAATTTTTTTATTGTAGCTATATATTTAATACATTTAATTTTTTATACGGTGATATCTTACTTAATGATAAATGAAATGCTAACTTTAGAAATGGCTTTACAAAAATTTGATACAAACCATCCAATAATTAATTATAATCATACTTATATAAGTATTTATTATATTGTTTTATCCACATACTTTATGGTTAAAACCTTAAATTGTAACATTTATAAAATAGCTAAGATTTTAATATATGGATTTTCTCTTATTATTTTCTTTATAGCTATATATAAATATTATAAGGTATATAACTTTGTACAAATGACGATCATCTTTAATGGATTATTAATAAGCATTAATTATATATATACACATAAGAAGTTTTCTAATAATAATTTAAAATAATTAGAACCAGCTAGGTGTTTAATTAGCTGGTTCTAATATCTGTAGATATCTTTCTTCTGGCCTTGTATTTTTTTCCTTCTGTGCTTAAGTACAGAAAATATCAAAATAAGATATAATAACGGTCATATACCTTGTTATGTCGATGAATTGTATACATTTGTTCTTGTACGGCAAAAAAATAAAAAAAATATTATAAAAAACTTGACTTCTGACTAAGTGCCCATTATAATATGTTTAATAAAAGAATATGAATAAATATAAATAGCAAAGGCGCTATGGAATAAATTTGAGAATTTGTTCTGTAGTGCCTTTATTTATTTTAAATTTTAATTATGAAAAGGAAGGTAACGAAATTATGAGAAAAAGAAAATTATCACTTTTATTGGCCTTAATTATGTTAACTGTAATTGTATTGTCAGGTTGCAGTAGTGGCGGTGAAAATACATCACAGTCAAAAACAGAACAAGCATCAGCAGATGGAGATAACATACTTAAGCTTACCACTATTGACGAGCAAAATACATGTGATGTACAGAAAACAACAGAATATT
>DALZMP010000004.1:171942-269585 GCA_032006665.1 Sedimentibacter sp. | reverse complement strand
CCAATTAAATTATCAAATATTTTTAAATTAGTTATTGACAATTCTTAGCTGGACTCAAGTTATATAAATAAAAAATTCCCACAAATGAAAAAATAATTCCACTTGTAGGAGTCATCAGCTTTTAGCATACATTGGTGAACCCCATCACCATATTTTCTTTACTAGATTTTTAATCCGTAATTTTCGTACCATATTTCAGAACTTCAATATCTGTCACAGCAATTAATCCTTCATCAACCATTTCCTTCATTATAGGTATAGCCATTTCTATTTTTTCAGGAGTGTCAATAACTTCAATAATCATCGGAAGTTTTAATGAAATATCCAAAATATGTGTACTGCTCAACCTTTTTTCATGACCAAAGCCCTCTAGCCCTCTTGTTACTGTTGCACCTGCCATACCAATTTCGGCAAGCTTGTTAACAATAGAATGGTATAAGCTGTGACCCTTATATTTTGAATTTTCACTTACGTAAATTTTTAATATTTTACATTCTCTTTGCAGCGTCATCTTAAAACCACCTTTCTAAATTATTTGAATTAATTTTGCTATTTCAGTGCCGGTAAAATAACCAATCACACCTAATACAAGGGAACCTAAAATATAAATAGAAGCATTCATTTTCTCATTATCCTGAAACAATTCAAATCCTTCATACATAAACGTTGAAAATGTAGTATATGCCCCTAAAAATCCATCACCAATCAGCGCATACATTTTTTCATTTAAACCAATTGAACTAAATATTCCTAAAAATATCGCTCCCGTTACATTTATGATGAACGTACCTACTGGTATGTTGCTATGTGACCTTTCTGAAATCCTTATACCAACTGTAAATCTAGTTAGACCGCCTAACGCACCTCCGATAGCAGCTAATAGATATTCCATCATTTGTCCTCTCTTTCATCCGTTATCTTAAAGTTATTTATCCCCACTTTTTATCTTACTAGTTTAGTAATAATTTTCCTTCCGGAAATATTCCCAATATAAGCAGCAAACAAACCTAAAATAGCTGATAATGCAACATATAGGATAGCAGAATAATATCCACCGGCAACAATCAAAGAAGCAGTTTCCTTACACAATGTTGAAAAAGTTGTATATGCGCCAATTAACCCTGTTGAGATACCAAGTCTAATGTCAACATCTATCTCTAGCACTTCAAATGCAACTGTCAAAAAAAGAGCAAGTATAAAGCATCCAGTTATGTTTATAAAAAGAGTGTCAGTTGGTATATTGCCGTAATATCCCCATAAGTGTACATTTTTTAATACCATCCTTAACACTGCACCTATCATCCCGCCTAATGAAATGTAAATATATTTTCGCATTATATCCTCTTAAATAAAAAAATCTCTTACAAATAGTGTTACAAGTCAACCATTTGTAGGAGTCATTAGCTTTTAGCATTTATCGGCGAACTCCATCGCCAAATTGAATTACGTAAGTTATCATATCATGTTGTTAGGATTATTACAAGAACAATTTTGATAAAATTATTCTTGCTGTTAAAAACTGCTTGCTTAGTTACTTTTAACAAAGTCAAACATCAGTTAATATTTTTGAATAGACAATAAATCCTCACATCTTTCACTCATATAGTTGTAGCTATCCGCAACACCTTGATTATAGAATTCTACTGCTAATTCTTCTATTATGAAATCCAAAAACAAACCAGAAGCCAAATCTCCTATTTCTTCTTCTCTTTCATCTAAAAAATATTTCTTAATAGCAGTTGTCATGTATTCCTTTTTCTCTTTACTCAATTTGAATTTATCTTTATTCCCCATGTATTTTCTCCTCCTCGGACTAACAAAACGCCAGTCTTTGTTTCATCTGTGTATTTATTGTATCATACAATTTCCCAATTGTATATCCTATATTAATCGCATTTAATTCCGTTATCTAATGATTGAGCAACATAAAAAGTTAATTTATTTATTTTAATTGAATAATTGGTAAATGAATTCTGTTATGAATTCTAATAGGAAAACCACTGTTGCTTAATCCTCTGCTGACTACCATTCGAACATTATTATCAGAAGTATATACACCGGAAGAATACTTCGGGAAAACTCCCTGATTTGGTGCATATATAGCTTTATTTAGTAAAGGTATTCTAAATTGTCCACCATGTGCATGACCTGACAGTATCAAATCTGGTCTGATACAATCCGGAGATGAACAGTAAATATCGAACCTTTCCGGTCTATGGGACAGCAATATTTTAGGAATTTTGTATTTTAAATCTTTGCATTCTAAAAACTCTTCAGAATATTTGCTGCCTTCTTTAAGACCAATAACAGCAATTTCAAAATGATCTTTTTTAAATATTTCAACTTTATTATCTAAAACAGTAATGTTGTTTGATTTAAGTATTTCATTCCAACGTTCTACATCATTGTTCCAAATTTCATGATTTCCAGTTACTGCATATGTTTTGGTTATTTCGGATAATCTTAAGCATAATTTGCCCAATTTCACCTCATCTATTATTTTTCGTTTATTAATTAAGTCTCCTGTGAGAACGATAAAATCAGGTTTTTCTATTTTTAATACGTTTATCAATTTTTCGATGTTATAAACATTGTTAGGAATATGTACATCTGAAATGTGCGCTATCTTTAATTTTTGAAAATCCGCTGGCTTATTTTTTAATTTTATATCAAAGTGCTCAACTTCAATCCATCTGTTCTGCAAATAAAAGTATATCATAACGATTATTAAAATCATTATGGTTATCAGCCAATTAATAATGTTTGTTATCTCTCCATTCATAAAAACTCCTCAATAAGTTTCATATTATATTTATTCCCAGTATAGTACTTAATAAACTTATTGTTCTTTATTTTTTTCCTTATATTCATCTGCAAAATCAAAGAGAACTTAAGATATCGCTCAATTGCAGGTTTATTCCAATCATGACACCACCATTCAAAACGGCAAAAAATTAACAAATAATCCATATAAAAGTGGAAGTATAAGCGGTACTATAAAAGTCAAAACTACTCCGGTAATTAGTGTTACTAATCCAATCTCAACTCCCACAAACTTTGTTATAGGAACAAGCATTGTATCCATATTACCGGCTGCTCCTCCGGCAATCGGACTTCCATTACTGATTTTTATTAATAGCGGCAAAAGTAAAACTGTAAAAAACTCTCTCATTACATTTACAATAAATCCATACGTACCGGCTTCAATACCGTAAACCTGAGTCATATATGCTCCCGTTAAACTGTAATAGCTCATGCCAACTGCTGACATTATAGAAACATGCAACGATAAATGAAGTAATATTCCTGAAACGAGTCCTCCAATAATACTTCCGACAAAGATAGCGACAGATATATATAAAACCCGAAAACCAAGGATTTTTACATACTTAAAAACTTCTATATTAGAGCCTAAACTTATTCCTACTCCGATGTACAGTATAACCAATGAACTAATAAGTAAATAATCAAGAATAAAAGTTAAGTAACTTGGCATAAAAAAGTATCCTATTATAATACCTGAAACAATACTTGCAGGCATAATCCATATTAAAGGTGAAGTTTTTTTTATATTTTCCTCTGAAATATCAATTTCGCTTTTTATATTAATATTTTTTGTATGAATCTTTTCTTTAAATGACGTCAAAGGTAGTATAGTTTTTTCTAAAATTACAGTAAATAAAACACTGAAAGCAATTGCACACAAAGCGATAACTAAGCAATTGAATCCTATTGAATATAAATTTAGCATGACATGTTCATTTATGCCGATGTTTAGCCCTATTGTCAGCATTAATATAATCAAAGCAATATTTATAACAACATCAATTTTAGATAATAAACTTTGGGATAATTTACGAAATCCAATAAATAGTCCAATTCCTAAACACAAAAATGGCATCAAAGTCATTACAATTTAATCTCCTATCTATTCAGTATCATATATTTATCAATTATACTTTTATATTATACTACATAATTTACCAGCTGCATATAAAAAAGTTGCTACGCAACTTCCGCTAGGGGGACCTATGTCCCCCTTCGGCGTAAAAATGCTTAGTACTAAGCATTTTTACTGAGCACCCCCCTTAACGGCAAGGACGTCCCGTCCTTTGCAATCCTCGTTTTTTATATACTAGGAGGAGAACTTTCCTAGTATATAAAAAAGAACAAAACATAGGGTTACCTTATGTTTTGTTCCAACATATATCATTTGAAATACTTCTTTACCGTTTACATCAAAGTTATAAGGATTATCTTTTTCATCATTTCATATAAACTTTCATTATGCATTTTAATCAAAATAATTATTGTTGTCTAAGGAAGCGTATAACAGGTGGAGCTAGTGTCTTAAACCAGTTAGGTAATTGCTAGCCCTGAATTGAGAGTAAATACCGGAAAACTTAAACGAAATTCCGTACCTTTTCCCGGTTGGCTTTCAACATCAATCTTCCCATCTTGAAGTTGAACAAGTTTTTTAACAATTACCAGACCTAATCCGGTTCCTTTTATTTCTAAATCTGTGTTACGCTGGTTCTTAACACTATAAAATCTATCCCATATATGTGGAAGTTCATCAGGAGAAATACCAATGCCATTATCTTTAATGGTGAGCTGAACTTCATCTTTATACGTTTCTATTATAACATTTATACTTCCGTTATCAGTAGCATTAATTGCATTTTTTAGCAAATTCCTGATAATTTGTTCCATACGGTCAACATCTCCCAGCACTACTGATTTATCTGCTGATTTCTTCATAAACAGAATAGTGCTGTTATTAATTTTAGCTATCCCTTCCATAGACATAACTACGCCCTGAGCTAAAGCTGCTAAATCCAACGGAAGTTTTTCTACAGCAATGTCACCGCTTTCCAAACGGCTTAATGACAATATATCATCTACCAGTCTTGTAATATGATAAGTCTGTGTGCAAATCATATCTAAATACTTATTCTGCAATGCTTTATCTTCGGCCATACCGTCACGAATAGCTTCGGCAAATCCTTGAACAGCTGTAAGTGGAGTACGTAATTCATGAGATATTTCTGCAAATAACCTTGTTCTTTCTCCTTCTATTTTACTGCTTTTTGACTGGATGTTTTCTAAAGTTATAGTCAACTTTTTAATTTGCTCTGAAATAACATTTATTTCATCTAATGAATACTTTTCATTATTTAATATATAATTGCCACCATTGTATTCTGCTATACTGGTAGCTAATCGTGTAATAGGTCTTGAAATGCACATTGCTAAATAAACAGAGACAACTATAACAACCATTAAAATAATTATTCCGCCGATAGACAGAAATAAGCCCATTTTATTTAAAATAAGATCTGTATTAGTAGAACGTGACTCTAACAATATACCATTTTCAACTGTTTGTTCAGCATCACCCATTGGTATAACTGCCGTAAAAGTAAGCTGACCAGTTTCACTATCAATTTTATGCGCAGCTGTGGTTTTACCACTTGTAAGCACTTCAATAAATTTAGCATCTACTTTGCTCCCGGGCACTATTTCCTGCTCTGCTGATGTACTTAATATTGTACCACCTTGATTAAATATAGTAATACGTGCATCAAAGCTGTCTGCTAAAAATTTTAATAATTCTTGTTCAGTTCCAGATTGGCTTCCTATGGCAGTTTCCCTGGATAAAGCATAATTAACTCTTTTAGATTTACGCAATAAATCTTGCTCAATCTGACCATATACTGACTGCTTTACCATAAAATTAGAAAAATTGATTAATAAAACAAGTGCTATACTAAAAACTATTACATTGGTAAAAAGTAATCTTGTATATATATTCTTATTTAATTGTTCTAGTAATTTGTGCTTAATTTTACTCAAAAAGACCTTAGTCTCATACAAAAAAGCTTTAGTTTTACACAAAAGAACTTTAATTTTATGGATAAATATGCCATTCATAAATTTATTCAAATTATATCATTCCTCCTTTGACGGAGGTGTAAACTGGTATCCAACACCCCAAACTGTCGTTATATATTCATATGGCAGCCCTTTTAATTTTTCCCTTAACCTTCGAATATGAACATCTACCGTACGCTGATCGCCAAAATAGTCATAGCCCCAAACTGCTGTCAAAAGGTCATCTCTTGTATAAACACGGCGAGGATTCTGAGCCAGGTGGTAGAGTAAATCAAACTCTCTAGGAGTCATTTCTATTACCGAATCACCTATATTTACTCTTCTGATATCAGCATGTATTTCTAATTCACAGTATTTTAACTTACTATATTTAACAGCATCGATAGGTTGTGTACGTCGCTGAACTGCTTTAATTCTTGCAACAAGTTCCCTTGGGCTGAAAGGCTTAGATACATAATCATCCGCACCCATCTCGAGACCTAAAACACGGTCCGCTTCTTCCCCTTTAGCTGTAAGCATAATTATAGGAATCATTCTAATAGACCTTAATTTTCGGCAAAGGGTAAGCCCATCTATACCCGGAAGCATAATATCTAGAATTACAACATCAGGATTTTCCCTGTCAAAAGCTGATAATACTAAATTACCATCATTTATACCTATAACATTAAAGCCTTCTCTTTCTCCATATAACTTAACTAATTCCAATACATTTGGATCATCATCCACAACTAAAACTTTACCCAAATAAGGCATGTTTTTCCCTCCTTATCTGTATCATTAATTATGCATATTAATGCATTTTATTTTTAAATTTCCAATAATTTCATAAATAGATTGAATTTTTATTTATAAATACTATATTTTAATATTTTAAATTATATATGACCATAATTATATTGTCAACCTTTATCGCCTTTTGTCTCTTTCTAAAATACGTAAAAAGCCCGGCAACAAGAAGTTATTTCTTTATGCCGGGCTAATGCAGCCACCAAACTTGCGTTGTAATAATCCTAACAATCTTTCTTTTAACATGGACTTGTCCCCCCTTGACATTTGTTTTGAAAGCTTATGTTCTCATTTACTACTTTTTTGTTTGCTAAATTTAATACCCTGTTTTCATTTTTTCCGCAATGACGTCACTCATAATCCAAAAATTTCATTTAATTCTTTCTTACAAAATAATTATATTGTAGAAATATTAACTACCTTTTACCAAAATATAAAAAGTTGTTTCGAAAATATTAATAAATGTTACGGATAACTTTAAATCTATCTTTTCTAAATTTGTCTTTATGGCTCGATATTTGAAAATTACAGCATAAATTATTTTAAAACATGATTTAGATAGTTCTTGACAAACAACCTGCAAAATTCAACAAGTACTGGCTTTACATCTCTTTTTGTACTATAATAGTTCAAAGAAACAATTATATATGGAGGTGCTAAAAGGTGTTTTTGTAAAATATAATAACTAGGAGAATTTAATATGAAGCAATTTAAAAAACTAAATATCATATGGTTAGTCATATTGGCTCTGACTATTATGGTCCCAGCCTATGGATATAATAATGAGGAAGTTATAGAATTAGCAGAAAGCGTATTAGGCACCCCTTTTAAACAAGGGGGAAATACATTAAATGAGGGATTTAACAGCACCGGGTTTATTCAGTATGTATTTAGAGAGGGAAAGAATATAGTACTCCCCGAATCGCCTTCACAGTTATGGAAATTGGGAGAACCTATAGAACGTAGTGAAATACAGCCAGGAGATGTCCTTTTCTTTACTGGAAGCAGCAATCTGATACCGGCAATATATACAGGCGATGATACTATTATCGTTGTATCAACTGATGAAGGTGTAGTAAGACGGAATATAGCAGAAAATTCCTATTGGAGGGATCGGTATAAAGGGGCAAAGCGCTACACAAATATCGCTGATGAATTAAATCCTTTAGCCATAAAAGCCCTCGAATTGGCAGGATCTCCTTATGAACCCAGAGGTAATGATCCCGAGGGCTTTGATCATTCAGGCTTTGTACAATACGTTTTTAGTGAAATATATGATCTGGATTTTCCAAAGACGTCAAACGAACAATGGCGGGTAGGCATGACAGTAGATACGGCTGATCTAGCATCTGGAGATGTCTTGTTTTTTCAGGGCAGCAGCGTGCCACTACCCGGAATTTACATAGACAACGGTATCTTTGTCATCGTTACAACGAATGGGGTTGCAGCAGTAGACCTCGAAACAAGTGATTATTGGAAATCCAGGCTGTTGGGAGCAAGACGGTTCACCAGAGATATTATTGAGCAAGCTGTCACCGTCCATAATCCAATTGTAATAAAAGCTCTCGACCTCCTTGGAACACCTTATAATTATGAGGGAAAATCGCCAAGCGAAGGCTTTAATACGACTAGTTTTGTACGCTACGTTTTTAAAGATGTTCTTGGCATCGAGCTCTCCGCCTTTTCGGATAGTATCTATGAAATAGGCGAATCCGTTTCTAAAGAAGATCTTCAAGCAGGAGACTTGGTGTTTTTTCAGGGAAGCGGTCTTATACCCGGTATTTATAAAGGAAATGGCATGTTTATAGTTCAGACTACAGAAGGAGTTGCCGAAAGGGATATTGAGAGTGAATATTGGGCATATATATATGTAGGTGCAAAACGGCTAACAGAGGCTGATATATATTATTCTCAGCCCGAAAATTATAAGGAACATGAGAATTCAGCTGTTCGTGAAGCGATGAAATATATAGGAACTCCTTATTTGTTAGGTGGTGAAACGGTTGATGGTTTTGACTGTTCTTATTTAGTTCAGACAGTCTTCAGAGACGCTAAAAACATTTATTTGCCCCGCATAACTTATAAACAATGTGAAGTAGGCAAAACTATCGCTTATGAAAACAAGCGCCCTGGAGACGTGTTTTATTTTTCAGAAGAATGTCAGCCGGAAGAGATATCACATGCTGCAATTTATCTGGGAAACAACTATATAATTCATGCATCCGGCGATGAGGGTATAACTACTATCAGCTATTTAGGACATAATTTGCTGGATCGACTTGCAGTAGTAAAGCGCTTTGACTCGCTTAGCTTGCAACCGGATTCCAGAGTAGTTGAAGAAGCATATAAAATCCTGGGTGTACCTTATTTAGCAGGAGGAAATACCATAGAAGGCTTTGATTACTCCGGATTTATACAATACGTTATGAAAGCAGGTCTAGATATTGATCTGCCAAGATATTCATCTCAGCAATGGGCTTTGGGAACTGAAATAAAAAGGGAACATTTAAATATTGGAGATGTTCTATTCTTTCAAGGATCTGAGGTACTACTACCAGGATTATATATTGGAAATGGGCAGTTTATCATCGCAACAAAATTTGAAGGTGTAGCGATTCGTGATCTTAATATCTCAGACAGTTATTGGACTCCACGCTATATTGGGGCAAGGCGATATGAAAAAATCAATGATTAGTCATATTAAGGTGATTACGGCAATTGCTTTATTCCTTTTATTGATAGGTTATTCAGCTTACGTAAAATACGGAGGCGTAAAATTGAAGGATGAAAATGAAAGACTAAAAAAACAATTAGATATTGCAAATGAAAAAATAAAAGAACAAAAAAATGAACTTGATGATTTAAGATCATTATTGGATTCTCAAAAAGACATTGATTTTGAAATTGAAGTTAAGGAAACAGGTTCTAATGTTACAGTTTTGGCAATTCATGGAGGTAAAGTTGAAAAAGGTACTACCGAATTAGCTTATGCCTTAGCTTCCCATAATAATTACAACTATTATTCATTTTTGGGTTTGAAAAGTACAGATAATTTTTCACTGCATGTTTCTTCAGATAAATTCGCTGAAACATATGCGCTTGAAATGGTTTCTAAATCTAAAGTGACATTATCAATCCACGGGTGTGAAGGTGCAGAGGAATTCACATATATCGGAGGCCGGGATACTGAATTGGCAAACAGAATAAAAGAATCACTGACTAAGTATGGTTTTACTGTAAAAAAAGATACTCCGAAGGATCTGGCAGGTATATCGACAGATAACATAGTGAATAGAAATATAGACGAACGTGGAGTACAGCTAGAAATATCTGAGGGCTTAAGGACAAAGTTTTTGTCGACTAATAAGGATATCTTGCAAAGCTATGTTCTCGCCATAAGTGATGCAGTCAACAGTATTCAATAAAAGTATTTAAAAAATTGGAGTAATTGATACATGGGAGCAATACGATTGTTTCAAATAGCAATTAAGAAGGACTCAGATAGTTTTAGCTTCCGTTAAGCAATAACACCTATAAATAAAAGCTGACAAGCTACCTTTGAGCGGCTTGTCAGCTTTATTTATAGATACGATTTTTCAAAATTAATCTTCTGTAAATACAACGTCTTCAAAATCTTTAATTAATTCATCAGGATTTTTTTGACCTTTCTCTAATGTCTTCTCCACTTTCTTTTCCAAATCAGGTTTTGAAGAGCCAAACATATGTAAAAAACCTTGAGATTTATCATTATCAATCTTGTCCATAAGTTTAACTATTGTTGGCCAGCTTTCGCTTAGCGCTTGATTGATGGTGCCTGAATAATCGTTTAAGGTATCAGTGTCAGTTGCGAGCTTTTCTCTTAAACCTCTAGAAATGGCGATCTGAACTCCACCAAGCTGATAATTTTCATTAAACAATTTATTTTTATTCACTATATTGCTGTTCATTACTCCTGCAATGCGATCAGGAATACTTAAAGTTTTTACATTATATCCTTTGGCAGCAAGATGCAATCTGATCAATTCTGCCAGCATCCTATTCTGACCGCCAATATAAGTAACCTCGCCATCGCCAGTAGCTCCGATAATAGAAACGGAATAATCTGACTTATTAACTAAACTAACAGCTGTTGGTTCGTCAAAATTGATAGCCTTTATAAAAAGGCTGCCATTGCCCGTCGATTTAAGTCCTTCAAATGCATAAGTATTATATTTACCGAATTCGTTCAATGCTTCAACTAATTCTGAAGTACCTTTTTCAATACCGCCACCATGTATACCTAAAATTGTTATATCGCTTCCGATATTATTAGTTTTAATGGTATAGTCTGAAGGGTCTTCAGCTGCAGCTAGTTCAGCAAAACTACTATAACCTGAACCTGGCATTAAGGCATATATGCTTACACCAATACTAAATGTAAACAATAAAACAAAAGCTAAAATTTTCTCGAGTTGCTTATTCATATTTCTTACTCCTTTCGTTATTTAAATTATTACTGATAACAGATAATTCGCAGCAAATATCGATATAGCTGATACCAGCAGCGCAAGCGCTTGATAGTTAGTGTTTCTCTTGCTTACCTTGACAAGATACAGGCATTTTTCTTTTAATGTTAATTCATTGAAAACTGCAAGAGCATGCTGATGACTGTTTATTTCGCTAAGATTTTGGCCATGTCCCTTTTTTATTAGCTTGTACGAAGTATTCATTTTATAATTTTCACCTCCTTTCCTATACATATCTGAAACAGTTTCTAAATATTTCATGAGAAGAGCGTTCATGAAATATAAGACAACTGTAATCATCTATATTGAGAGTTTGTAAGCTTTTTCTTTAAAAACAAAAGAAAAAGCAACACAACTCTATACTATTTTGATATTTAAAAGTATTGTGCACCCATAGGTTACAGCAATCAGCAAGCCAGTGCTTAAAAATGTTGCTGCTAAGCCTTGGCGCTGAACTGTATTTGCTAATAACCCAGGCACAACAATACCAACCGCGCCTAACCCAGCTATATAACTATAATCAATTGGTACTACTGCACGTATAATAAACTGTAACGATATTGCCACTATTATCATGGCTATAAATTTTCTTTTGCCGTATAGAATTGTGACTTTACTTACTCCAAAAAAAACTATTAAATAAGTTAAAATACTAATAATCAAGGTCATAATTATGGCCTGGGGCGTTTTCATAAGTAGAGTTAAATATCCTGGTACAACCAGGCCAGCAGGTAAAATACCTGTAATTTCTGTAAATAACAAGCTGAAAATTACACTCAAAACTATTACTATACTAATATTCGTAAGCTCCAAACTGCTTACCTCCTTTAATAATATTTGATAAAATCTTTATTTTAAATTTCATGGTTTCAGGCCAATTATGGCACTGTTTCTAAATTAAAACTTTCGTGAACTATTAGTTCAACCAATTCGTCTCCACCGCCATGTATATTTCCAACTCCATAAATCATTCTGTTTATAAAATAATCCTTAATTAATTTATAAACCTCGTGTGGAGATAAACCTTCTGCGTTTATATATTTCTGTGGAGATATTTTTTTACCATTAACTCCTTCAGTAATTGGTTTGACCGACTGTCCCATTGCAACGAGAATAGCAATATCCATATTTGGCAGGACGTCTTCTGCAATCTGCTGTGTTCTGTCAACTCTGTCAGGTCTGCAATTTACAATTACCATGGGGTTCTTTGTTGGATATCCGACAGCGGTTATATGATCCCAAATCATTCGTGTTGAATTTGGATCATTGGCGGCAAAGCCATTGACAAAATATGATGCATTTTTGTCATCTAACGGATATATCATCAATGCTCCCGGGTCAGGGTTAGCATTTAACATCCCCCTTAAGGCCGTATCTTTGTCAATATTTAGTGCTTTAGCTGCAGCCAGTGCAATGGCCACATTTTCAGGAAAAATTAAATATTTGAATTGTTCCAGATAACCATCTGGGATTTCTTTTTCATCTGCAATAATTATCTGGCTATTTCTCTTCCTTGCCTCCTGAGTGTAATAATTATTATATTTACTATCAGCGACAACAAGGGTTCCGTTGTGGGGAATAGTGGCCGTAAAGGACTCTGCTATAAAGTCCAAAGTCGGCCCACACAGATCCATATGGTCTTCACGAACATTAACAATAACGCCTATATTTGCTTTAACTAACTTCTCTTGAAACGTAATCTGGTAATCGGGATTTACAGCCATACACTCTGTCACAAATGCAGAAGCACCAAGCTTGTCCGCTTTTTTAACGACAGCTTTTTGTTCTATAATATTTGGACCCAGAGGACCTCTTATGAGTGGTTCTTCTTCTTCCTTATTCCAATAAATAATTCTCGCACTGGTTCCTGTTGTTTTACCAACGACCTTAATCCCCTCTTCCTTTAAGATACCAGTGATTAATCTTGTTGCAGTTGATTTACCCCTTGTCCCGTTTATATTAATTCTAATATTCAGAAAATTTAATCTTTTATTATGTTTTATTTGTTCATAAACACCCAAAATAAAAACAAAAATAATAAGAGCTATAGCAAATTCCAAATTTATCCTCTCCTTTCTTATCTAATACCTCCTCAAAATTTCTACTCATTTCTTCATTCCCAGCCAAATTATATCTAAAAGATATTACAGAACCTCTTTAAAATCTTTAATATTCTTTGCGAAATTATTAACAATTGTTAAAAGAGCAAAATAAGGCATGTTTTTGAAATAAAAAAAGATGCGATTACACGCCTTTTTGTAATGTATAAAATTTCATCTTCTTTTACAAAGCTTTTATACAAATGATATATACTAAGACAACAGAATCGTTTCAAAAATACATTGAAAATTCTGTAGAATTAAGGTAGAATTATTTGTTGATTTTAATTATTAAAATTTATAACAATTAATTTTAAATCTTAAAAATAAATATAAGTTGGTAAATGAAAGGATTGATTTCATGTTTACAATAGATAAATATGTAGTGGCAGAAAGTCTGGAACAAGCTTATGAACTGAATCAAAGCAGAAGAAATGTAATACTTGGGGGTATGCTCTGGCTCAAAATGGGAAGAAAAAAAATTGGAACAGCAATTGATTTGACATCCTTAAATCTAAATTTAATAGAAGAAGACGGAGATAGTTTTAAAATCGGATGTATGTGCACTCTCAGAGATATTGAAGTCCACACCGGATTAAAAAAATATTTTAATAATATGGTTGCAAAATCCGTCGAACATATAGTTGGAGTACAAATGCGAAACATGGCAACAGTCGGTGGAAGTATATATTCAAGGTTTGGCTTTTCAGATATTTTAACAGTACTTTTATCTTTAGACAGCTATGTAGAACTTTATAAAGGTGGTATTGTTTCTTTAAATGAATATGTTCAAATGCCTCTGGACAATGATATTTTAATTAGAATAATAATAAAAAAAGATTGCCGAAAAGTATACTATTCAAGCCATAGGATGAGTTCTTCCGACTTGCCTGTGCTCAACTGTGCAGTTTCAAACATAGGAGATACATGGAATATAGTTTTAGGAGCAAGACCACAAAAATCAATACTAACTAAACTTGAACTAAATGAAAATCCGAGCAATGAAGAAATTAATAAAATAGTTTCCAAAGCTGTTGATGTATCATCTTTTGGTACAAATTATCGCGGAAGTGAAAAATACCGAAAAATACTGGCAAATGCCTTTGTAAGAAGAAGCATTGAATCTATAATGAATGGAGACAGCTATGAAAATTAAATTATGGATAAATAATAAAGAATTCAGCGATGATATTTCACCAGATACAATACTTCTTGATTTTTTAAGGATTAAAGGGGTTTACAGTGTGAAGCGTGGTTGTGATACATCAAATTGCGGATTATGCACCGTTATGTTAGAAAATAAACCAATACTTTCTTGTTCAACTCTTGCAGTACGTGCAAATGGTATGCATGTTACCACTATTGAAGGCTTACAGAGAGAAGCCGAGGAGTTTGGTAGTTTTTTAGCTGATGAAGGTGCTGAACAGTGTGGTTTCTGCAGCCCCGGATTCATAATGAGTGTTTTATCTATGAAAAATGAATTGAAAAATCCAACAGAAAATGAAATAAAAAAATACCTTGAAGGAAACTTGTGCCGTTGTACCGGATATATGGGACAACTGAGAGCCATCAAAAAATATTTGGACAAGGAGGACTAAGATGAAAGTTGTAAGCAAAAGTGTAAGGAAAAAGGATTCCATGTCATTAGTTACAGGCAAGCCGGTTTATACAGATGATATAACCGGAGGAAATTGTTTAATAGTAAAAGTATTAAGAAGTCCTCATTCTCATGCAATTATTGAAGCTATAGATACAGAACGAGCAAAAAAAATACAAGGTGTCGAGTGTATATTAACATATAAGGATGTTCCAAAATCAAGGTTTACGACAGCAGGTCAAACATATCCTGAATTTAGCCCTTATGACAGACTGATACTTGATAAGCTCTTAAGATGTGTTGGAGATCCCGTTGCAATTGTTGCCGGATGGGATGAAAAATCAGTAGATAAATCTTTAAGTTTAATAAAAGTTAAATATGAAGTTCTGGAACCGATTCTAGACTTTAGAAATGCTAAAGACAATAAAATAGTTGTTCACCCCGAAGAGGATTTCAAAGCTTTAGTTGATGTTGGAGCAGATAATAAAAGAAATATCTGTGCCTCTGAATGTTTCGAACTTGGAAATGTAGAAAAAGAATTTGAAGATTGTTCTCATATAATAGAACAAACCTATCATACTAAGGCTAACCATCAAACTGCTATGGAAACATTCAGGACATACACCAGCATAGATACTTATGGAAGATTAAATGTGATAAGTTCAACTCAAGTACCATTTCATGTAAGACGTATTTTAGCAAATGCTCTGCAAATTTCAAAATCTAAAATACGTGTGATAAAACCACGTATAGGCGGTGGTTTCGGTGCAAAACAATCAGCAGTAAGTGAGATGTTTCCTGCCATAGTTACCTGGATAACAAAAAAACCTGCTAAAATGATATATACACGAAAAGAAAGTTTCACAAACGGCAGTCCAAGGCATGAAAGCGAGCTTTATATACGTCTTGGCGCAGATGAAAACGGAATAATAAAAGCCATACACATGAACACTCTTTGGAATGCCGGTGCTTACGGAGATCATGGTCCGACCACAGTTGGATTAGCAGGACATAAAGCAATGACTATTTATAACAGCGCCAAAGCATATAAGTTTGATTTTGATGTACTTTATACAAACACTATGGGTGCCGGTGCTTATCGTGGATATGGCGCAACACAAGGTTTTTTTGCACTTGAATCTGCAGTAAATGAATTAGCAGCTAAACTTAATATGGATCCGACTGAATTAAGAATGAAAAACATGCTGTCACAAAGTCAGGTTGGAAATATTATGCCAACCTACTACAATGAAGAATTAAAAAGCTGTACCTTGGATAAATGTTTAATAAAAGCAAAAGAAATGATGGAATGGGATAAAAAATATCCTGCAATAGACATAGGAAACAATAAAGTCAGATCAGTAGGTGTTGCAGTTGCAATGCAGGGTTCCGGAATTTCTGACGTTGACGTTGGAGCAGTTGAAATAAGATTAAATGATGATGGTTTTTATACGTTAATGATTGGAGCTACTGACATGGGAACAGGATGCGATACCATCCTTTCACAAATAGCAGCTGACTGCTTGGATTGCGAATTGGATAACATAATAGTTCACGGAGTAGATACGGATTTATCTCCATATGACACCGGTTCCTACGCATCAAGTACGACATATATCACAGGTATGGCGGTAATAAAAACATGCGAATCACTTAAAAAGAAAATATTATCTGAAGGTGCAAGACTTTTAGATTGTTCAGAAAATGATGTAGAATTTGATGGTACAGAAGTTTTCTGTTTAAAAGATAATAAAAAAATAAGTTTAATAGATATTGCAAATAATAGTTTAGTTGGAATGAACAACTATTTGACAGCAAGTGAATCTCACTACTCTCCTACATCACCGCCTCCTTTTATGGCTGGTATTGTAGAAATTGAAATTGATAAGTTAACAGGAAAAGTTGATATAATCGACTATGTAGCAGTTGTAGACTGTGGAACACCAATTAACCCAAATCTTGCCAGAGTGCAAACAGAGGGCGGCATAGTTCAAGGTATAGGGATGACTCTTTATGAAGATATTATATATGATGAAAATGGACGCATGATAAATGATTCTTTTCTTCAATACAAAATACCTACAAGAATTGATGCAGGTAATATAAGAGTTGAATTTGAATCAAGTTATGAACCGACAGGACCCTTCGGAGCAAAATCTATTGGTGAAATAGTAATAAACACACCTGCTCCGGCAATAGCAAACGCTGTGTATAATGCAACTAAAGTTAATATACGAACACTTCCTATTACCAGTGAAAAAATTGTAATGGGAATGCTGGAAAATATCAATTAATGTGATTATAATCCTTATCACCCCACTGACATAAGTGGGGTTTTTATTTACTATTCACGTATATATTCTTTTTCCATTAAACTGGATTTTAACAAAAAATCTGCTGTAGATACATTCATTGCAACTGGTATATCATATAGAACTGCTATTCTTAAAAGAGCCTTAACATCAGGATCATGTGGCTGAGAGGTCAATGGGTCCCAGAAAAAAATCATAAAATCAACCTTTCCATCAACTATTGCAGCACTTATTTGCTGGTCTCCTCCTAATGGTCCGCTTTCATAAGCTCTAACCGGAAGCAATGTTTCGGTTGCAATCATTTTGGCAGTCGTTCCGGTGCCGCAAAGGAAATGTCTTGATAGTAGGTTTGTATGCTCCTTCACCCATTTCAATAAATCATTCTTTCTATTATCATGAGCTATTAACGCTATATGTTTTTGCTCACCAATGTTATTTATTTTCATTATTCCTCCTACGAATATTCAAGAATCACTTCTGTTGCTCATAAATAATTTAATGTTTCCTATTATTAATAATTATAACAAATTTATTATTAGTTGTACAATGCATTTTTATAGGTTTTATAATATTTAGATTCAATAATAATATGAATTAATATTTTTTTAATAATATGCTTGACAAATTACATACTTAGTAGTATTATTATATTGTAATCATTACAACTTAGTAATTGTTACAATATTTAATTTAGTTATGTGGGATTAGTAATGTTGTATTGGAGGAATGTAGTGTGGATATAAAATTCGAAGATTTATTAAATGAATTAAAATTGAAAAAAGTTCGTCTTTCACACCAACGATTGAAGGTACTTGAATATCTTGTTCTAAATCAATGCCATCCTACGGTAGAGCAAATTTATATCGGTTTACACCATGATGTTCCTACATTATCAAAGACTACTGTTTACAACACATTGAATTCATTGACAGATGCAGGTTTGGTAAGAGTAATAAACATAGAAGACAATGAAACGCGCTATGATATACGAACTGAAAATCATGGTCATTTCAAATGTGAATCTTGTAAGTCAATATATGATTTCGATGTAGATATAGATTCAATTAATACTCATGATTTGAAGGGATTTACAGTTAAGGATAAAAATGTTTATTTTAAGGGAATATGCCCTGATTGTATTAAAAAATAAAAGCTCAAAAAGTAAGTATAATTTACTTAATTATAAATAATATTGATAATAAAATGGAGGTTTTACAAAATGGAAGAACAAAAAACACTTAAAAATTTAATGGATGGATTTGCAGGAGAATCTCAAGCAAATAGGAAGTATCTGGCTTATGCTAAAAAAGCTGAGAAGGATGGAAAAATTAATGCAGCTAAACTTTTCAAAGCAGCATCAGATGCAGAAGCATTGCATGCACAAAAGCATTTAGAAGTTGCAGGAAAAATTAAAACTACTAAAGATAATCTGGAAGACGCCGTAGCCGGTGAAACTTACGAATTTGAAAGCATGTATCCAGAATTCTTAAAAGCTGCCGAAGCTGAAGGTAACAAAGCTGCAATAAATTCATTTACTTATGCAATGAAGGCAGAAGAAGTACATGCAAAACTATACAAGGACGCATTAGAAAATTTGGATGATACTGAAGAAATATTCTATTATTTATGTCCTGTATGCGGCAATATTGAAAAATCTGTTCCTGACAAATGTCCAATTTGCGGAGTTCCAGGTTCAAAATTTATTAAATACTAAATTTAATTATAAAAGACCACCAATATATATTATTATTTGGTGGCTTTTTGATTAAATAATGAATAAAACTGAAAATAATAATCTGCTATCTACTCTCACCTAGCAATTATATCTCTCGGATGTGGCGGAATATTAATTATTTGTTCACCGCTGCCTGCAAGACTTGACTCTGTCGTAGGAATCATACTAACGTTGAAGTCAGTTACTATTCCAGGAAACATACGTATATTTAATATACGTGTAATATAATATCCGGAAGCTTCTACCCTTAAATTATATGTTGAGAAAGAATATTCAGGTCCAACAATTAATGTATCTGGGCTATATGCTACAGGAATTTGTATCAGAATAGGATTTGTTGACGTTATAAATCTCATAATTGGAATCTCAAGATCATCTCCTTTTCTCACATAAACAGTAACAGTAGCATTAGCAATTGGTATTTGTTCTTTTCCGGTAAATACATAAATATTTAAATACCCAACTTTATTAGTTATACCTTCTACATCTCTAACAATATTTTCATCAGGAAGAGCAGTTCTTGTATTATAGTTACTCGCACATTTACTTACATATAAATCCATTAATTTATTAGTATAGTTATTTCCCATATATAATATACACCTTCCTCAGTATCAATTTTCTTATCTAGTATTCAATATATGCTTCACATCAAATTATGTTTAAATATCATATACAAATTAATTTCGGTAATTAAATACTTTACTGCCTTTAATGTAAAAATATTGGTATAGGAAAAATATAGCAACATATAATTATACAAATTATTTTTTAGAGGAGCGAATAATTCTATGACTAATTCTTTAGCTGATAACAATTTCAAATGCAAAACCATGACTTTAAACGGGCAAGGTAATCTTACATTAATTCCAGATGTAGCGGTTATACGCTTAGGTGTGCAAACAACCGGTGAAAGCTTATTATTAATTCAAAATGAAAATGCTCAGGAAGTTCAATCCATCCTCCAGTCTCTTAAGAGACTGGGAGTAACAGATGTCAAAACTTATCAATATTCAATAGATAAAATCTATGATTACGAAAATGGCAATCGCATAGACAAAGGTTATTACGTGCGAAATATACTTGAAATCAAAACAAGAAATATGTCTCAGGTTGGAAACATTATTGATTCCGCTGTAAATGCAGGTGCAAATGTTGTCGACCTAATCTCTTTTCAGGTATCAGAACCGGAGATTTACTATCAACAAGCATTAAATTCAGCTATTAATAATGCAATTCAAAAATCTAAATCAATATCAATGAACCTGGGAATGAAAACAGACCCTGTTCCTATACAAATTATTGAGAACAGTTTTTCACCTTTACCTAAACAACAGTTTCAACGTGAAGTTGCAGCGACTCCCATAATCCCGGGAGATATACAAATTGATGCATCAGTAACTGTTGTATTTTTATATTAGTTATTTAATTAAAATGGCTTTAACATTAATTTTTTAATGTTAAAGCCATTTTAATATATTTTATATTTTCTGTTGTTTATTGCTTTAAAACCTTTTTCATTCTAAAATATTCATCTTCAGATATTTCTCCCTTTGCATACCTTATTTTAAGTTCTTCCAAGGATGCATCTTCGGCATATTGTCTGCTCGATTTATTTATTTTCTTGACTATTAAGACTACAGCTACTATGATTAAAATTGTTAATATTGCCATAATTATCATAAAAACAATCAAGCTAAGTCCCATTGCATTATGAAAATTTCCGAATCCGCTATATCCCATCATTTTAACCCCTCCTATCTATCTTTTATAATTTTCATCATCTTTTCAAAAGTATCATCATCTATTTCGCCTTTGACATACCTTTGCTTCAATATTGCTTCCGCACTGCTTTCTCTTTCATGTTTAATATTTAGATTTGCATTATTCTTATATAAATAATAAATAATCAAACCTATTACTACCCAAATCAACAGCATTATTACCAACTCCTTCAATATTATTAGCTTAAAAAATTGATTTAAATTTAATGTTTTCAATAATATAATCTCTAAATTTTTTTGCAACCGGAGACATGAATCTATCCCTGTGCCATATCATATACAAATAACGCTTTGAATCGCAATTTTTAATATGAATTGCTTTTACGTCATAAGTAGTAAGTCCGAACATTTTGGGCATGATAGCTACTCCCATATTTGCAGAAACTATACCCGCAATCATTGTATCATTTGTAACTTCTGAAACTATCTTAGGTTTTTTATTCAATGTTGATAGGATATTGTCAACATAAATCCTGGTTCCGCACTGATGTTCATAGGTAACCAAATTTTGGTCGCTAATTTCATCTAATTCAACCGATTCTCTCTCCGCCCATGGATGTTTATTGGATACAACTAATGCCATTTCTTCTTCACATACAGTATAAAATTCCAATTCCGGAGCATCCATTTTAGAACCAAACCCTATATCAAATTTACCACTCCTTATTCCGTTTATGATTTTTTGTGAAGTATTCTGGTCATATTCGAATTTAATTTTTAGGTTTTTTTCATCTTCATAAAATTGTTTCACAACATATGGAATAAAATGCGTGCTTAAAGAACTAACAAAGGACAAAGACACTGTACCGGCATCTGGATTAATCATTTCCTTAATGGCATGTTTCCCTGATTCTATCTTTTCAAGAGCCTCTACTACATAATCCAAAAAAGCACTTCCATATTTAGTAAGTTTAATATTTCGTCCTTGTTTATAAAACAAAGGTGCCCCTAACTCATTCTCAAGTTCAGAAATCGAATGGCTCAAAGTAGGCTGTGAAATAATCAATGCTCTGGCCGCTTTAGTATATTGTCCATATTCTGCTATTGTTTTAAAATAATATAGTTGCTGCAAGTTCAAGTTCTGCACCTCATTTTAAATAAAAAAATATAGTAATTAATAAAATTATACATCAATTATACATTAATTACTATATTTTTTTAATTCAATTTACTTTGTAAAACATATTAAACATATTAAACATATTATTAAAATGTCACTTTTCTTCCCTCTTCAGCTGATAAATAAGCAGCATATATTACTTTTATAGTTTGATATGCCAAATCAAAGTCAGAAGATGGCTTCTTATCATATGCTATGGTCTCAACAAAATCTTGCAGTTCTCCCATGTAGCCTCTTATAATTTCATCAGAAACAAATGCTTTGTTCCAACCTAATTTAGCCGGCAACATTTCAGAGATAACGACATCTTCTATTCCTTCCTCATCTAAGAAATAAGTATTTAATATATCTGTCGGTGTTATATTACACATCAATGCGTTGTCATTGCAATACACTTCAATATAATTTTTAGTTCCTCCAAGAACAGTGTCGGTGGAAATTACCAACGCCTTAGTTCCGTCCGAGAAAGTAATAGTAACAGTTGCAAAATCTTCAACATCATTAGGTTGTGCACTTATGTGCCTATGCTCGTATTCCGTGAGACAATTCGTTGCCACTCCTGTATCGGCCACAACACTTACTATCGTTATTTCCTCACCTCTGGCAATTGCTTCCTGCTGCTTTAACCATAAAACTCCTGAAAGTGGATGACAACCGGCTCTCACCAGTGTTCCTCCACCTGTCCCGTTCCATTCACCGGCAACTGGAGAACTTGAACCTTTTAAACTCTCTTCACCTTTCAAAAACAATATTTTGCTTTTTTTGGCTGCAATAATCTCCGCAGCCTTCCTTATTGGCGTTGCATATACATAATTTTCAGCATATAAAAATTTCTTATCACTTGCATCTACAACCTTTTTAAGCTCATCCATTGATTTTAATACTTCAGCATACATTTTAGATTTAGGAACATTTTTGCCTATGGGTGCAATATCACCAGGCTGTCCAAAATAACCTGTTAAAGGTTTTTCACATATTACATGCTTACCTGCAGCTAACGATTTCTCTATCATACCAGGATGCAATGATGGCGGTGTCACAATATCTACTACATCTATTTCAGGATCATTCAATAATTCTTCAAAACTTGTAATTGCCTTCTCAAATCCATATCTGGCTTTCACTTGTTCAGCCTTTGTCAAGTCAATATCAACAACTGTTTTAAGTCTAACAGGAACACCACTTACTTTTTCATATCCATTGCCATGTAAATAAGCTGCATATCCACTACCAACTACACCAATACAAACAGGTTTAACTTGCTTCATATACAAACATCCTCCTTAGCATTCTAATTAATATTTTATGTATTTAAATTATAATATATTAAAATAGTAAAAACAAATGCTTAATATTTATATAATGTATTAATTTTTTCTATATATGAAGTAAGTCAAACAAAGTGATTAATTCCAGCGCTATAACTATGCGTACATTTTTGTGTAGAAATCTCTCAATATTTTGCTTTCTCTGATAATTTGAAGTGCAACTTCTGCATGCCCTTTCGTATATCCGTTCCCTATTAACATAGTTATATCTTTGCCGACACCTTCTGCTCCCAATGCCGCCTGTGTGAAACTAGTAGCCATGCTGAAAAAATATACTGTTCCTTTATCTTTAGTTGAAAGTATAGCAGCCAATTCGCAGTTTGGTCTGCTGACATTACTTATAACCAAATCACACAGTTGACCATCTGTAGCTTCCATAACTTTATTAAATACATTTACTGCATCTGTGGCATCTCCTTGTATACAAACATCAGCAACTCCAAGCTCTCTGACCACTTTGAGAGTATTCTCACTATAATCAAAACATATCACTTTTCCTTTAGGTCCTACAATTTTCTTCGCTTCGTACAAACAAAGTATTCCTGACTTTCCTGCTCCACCAATTATTAAAACAGTGTCTCCCTCTCTCACAAGTTTAGCAGTTTGAGCCGGTGCTCCCGCAACATCTAAAACTGACAATGCAAGATTTTCAGGTATGTCAGACGGTAATTTTGCATAAATTCCACTTTCAAATAATATTGCTTTTCCTTTTATATCAACTTGGTCAATATCTTCTCGTATAACAACTATTTCGTCTATCCTTAATGGAGTTAAAGATAATGATACTAATGTTGCAATTTTATCTCCTACTTTTAAATCTGTTTTTCCTGTAAGAGCTGAACCTATTTTTTCAACAGTTCCTATAAGCATTCCTCCGGACCCTGTCACCGGATTTTGATGCTTTCCTCTTTCGGAAACAATTTTCATCATTATTTCCTTAATCTTTTCTACATCACCTGCCGCCTGATCATGAATTTGAGTAAAGCTTGCTGAATCGATATTCAATGTCTGAACATCTATAAGGATTTCATTATCATATATCTCCATGTTGTTATCAATCCTTGTGGCTGGCTGCGGTAAAATTCCTTTTGGCTCTATTACTCTATGAATTCCGTATGGATTTCCTTTTCTCATTTTTGCTGCCTCCTAAGTTTATTTGCTATACATTTTACTACATACGTGTTAAAAAATAATTACATATCCCTCTCAATTATTGCTCCAAATAATTGTTAAAACCCAAAAGGTATATAGCAATTATTGTGCCAATAAATTAAAATTATGTTTTAATATTTATTTTTCAACATTTACAGCTGTATTATGACTGTTAAAAATTACTACGTGCCAAACATTAAGCATGTATTTATTACCATTCTACTATTTTTACCTCAAATAATACTCTTTATAAAATTTATTTAAAAAAATATAAAAATAGTTATAATGTACTAAAGCTTATACAATACAACTATCTTATAATAAAGTAAATATTTTTTGCCGAATTTTGGGCATTAAGTGCATAATTTTAAGCATGTTTATTTACCGATATTTCTATACCTCATACAGAAGCATCATATCTCTTTTTTATATTGATTTTACTCCAGATTCTTCAAATGTAACCATCATGCTGTTCATATCAGTTGCTGCTTCTACGATACAAAACAATAAAACTGCACCTGATCCCTCTCCCAATCTCATTTTTAAATCAAGCATAGGCTTTAAACCAAGATACTCAGAAGCAATTTTTGATGCTTTTTCATCTGAAATATGAGAAGCTAATAGATAATTTTTAATTTTTGGTTCAAACATAGTTGCAATTATTGCAGAAACCGTTGAGATGAACCCATCAATAATGACAGGAACTCCACATGCAGCACCACCTATCATCACTCCTGCCATACCTGCAATATCATATCCTCCAACTTTAGAAAGAATATCTAGTGGATTATTTTTGTCAGGTTTGTTTATTTCAATTGCCCTTCTTATAACATTTGCTTTATTTTCTATAAGGGACAAAGGTAAATTTCCGCCAATGCCTGTAACTTCGAGTGGGTCAAATCCAGTTATAACAGAAAGTATTGCAGAACTGGGAGTTGTATTGCCTATTCCCATTTCTCCTGTAGCAAGTATATTTTTCCCCTTTTTAACCTCTTGCTGGGCTACTTCAATTCCCACTTCCAGTGCCCTTATGGCTTCTTCTTTTGTCATAGCGGGTCCTTTTGATATATTATTTGATCCATAAGCTATTTTTCTATTTATAATATTGATGTGCTCAATATCTAGTTTTACCGCTATATCAACAACCACCACATCTGCATTTGACACATTTGATAACGCACATACTCCAGTTAAACCGTCAGCCATATTTATCGTCTGCTTGTATGTAACTTCCTGAGGTGCTGCCGCTACGCCCTCCTCACATACTCCATGGTCTGCAGCCATTACTATGACAGATTTTCTGTCAGCTTTTGGATATATGTCTCCTGTAATTCCAGATAGTTGTACTACAATATCTTCGAGTTTTCCAAGACTTCCAATTGGTTTATTTAAATTATTTACTCTTTTTTTTGATTTTTCCATAATACTTTCATTTAAACTTTTAATTTGTTTTAATGTTTGCTCTAATTTTTCCATAACTTCCTCCTACTTTAAATAAATATTTTTATACAGACTTCTGAATTTATAATTTGATTAAGGTCTCGTTTAAAAATAAAAAAATCCATATCAATAAAGATATGAATTTTCCATCATTCAAACATTATAATTGCTCAAGGCAGGTCTCCTGACTTTGAATCATTATTCCTGTACGCCTTCCCATACGGTGGCATTTGCACAGTTACTCCTCAATACAGTAGCGGGCCTGTCCAGGATTTTCACCTGATTCCCTATTATCTCCAAACAATTTGAAGCACCTTAAACATTATTTATTCAATTAAACAAATTATATAACGCGCACATTTTAAATGTCAATAATTTTATTAGAGGTGTTAATAATTATACTGAAAGTATAAAAAGATATAACTTTCTAATAATATTACTTTAGGCTATACATACAAAAATATATATTGCTATTCAGGAGGTAAAAATTATGAGTAATAAAATATCAAAAAAATTTGAGGGAATAGCTGCAATGATAGGTAATACTCCAATGCTTGAAATATCTCTGAAATACAAAGGTGAATACAAAAAGGTCTATGTAAAAGCAGAATATTATAACTTCACAGGAAGCATCAAAGACAGAATTGCATACAATATCTTGAAACGGTCGTACGAAGCAGGTTTGATTAAAGAAGGTGATACAATAGCTGAAGCTACAAGCGGCAACACCGGAATATCATTTTCTGCTATTGGTGCATATCTGGGCAATCCTGTTACAATTTTTATGCCGGACTGGATGTGTAAAGAACGTATAAATTTAATTGAGAGTTTTGGAGCAACAGTTCGATGTGTATCAAAAGAGGAAGGTGGTTTCGTAGGTTCCATTAAGCTGGCTGATGAAATGGGATTAAAAGAAGGTGTATTTTTGCCTCACCAGTTTTCTAACCCTGCAAATGTGGATGCTCATTACAAAACGACGGGTAAAGAAATTTTGGCTCAAATAAATAAATTTGGAAAAACACCTGATGGTATTGTTGCAGGTGTAGGTACAGGCGGAACACTCATGGGAATAAAAAAAGCAGTCCAAGAAGTTTATCCAAAATGCAAGGTATTTCCTCTTGATCCATCCAATTCTCCTGTAATGGCTTCTGGCGGCAAAATATTTGGCCCACATAAAATTGCCGGAATAGGAGATGAATTTATCCCTGAAATTGTTAAGTTAAATCAACTTGATGAAATTATTATGATTGACGATGGCGATGCAATCAACATGGCAAGGAAACTCTCCAGTGTTTTAGGTTTAGGAGTTGGTATTTCTTCCGGTGCAAACTTTCTCGGTGCAATAAAAGCTCAAGATGTACTGAATAACAAAGATGCTGTTTTGGTAACTGTTTTTGCTGACGATAATAAAAAATATTTATCTACTGACCTTATGAATGAGCAAGAAATAAAGTCTGATCACATATCTCAAGATGTTGAGTTAATCGGATTAACAGCGATTAAATAATATTATTGATAAATAGAGAAAGCATCTTATTTTAAAGTTATAAATTTTAGATGCTTTCTATATTTATTTATATGTTATTTTCTGAATTTACAAAGTAAAACCATCCTTGACCATTATATTTTTCTTCTTCAAAGTATTTAAGTTTAACATTTAGTTTTTTTAGATGTTCAGCATATTTCTTTGCTTCTTCCATATATTTATTGTATTCATCAGCTAAAGATATTTTATGGCTAACAGAAAATTTGTCACTTGATTCATCTATATATTTTACACTTTCTTTTATGCCAAAGTTTTCTACAATACTTGATTTTTTATCATAATCTTTATGCCTCCATTTCCCCGTTTTAATATCCACGACATAATCGTAAAGAAATAGATATCCAAATTCAGCTGTGAACTCAATAGCTTTGCATATAAATTCCACTTCTTCCTCACTCATAATATAATGAATGTTAAATCTAAGCCATCCCGGTTTTACAGATGAAATACCGTCATCTACAAATTGCCTGAAAATTTTAGATGTTTCATCGCTAATATCAAGCAACCTGTGTCCATATGGTGCCGCACATGAACAACCTGCTCTCGTTTGAATTCCAAATAAATCATTTAACAGCCTAGCAACATATTTTGGATGAATATATTTTTTATTGTGTTTAATTTTAACAGAGATTATCGGGAGTCTGATATTTTCATCTAAAGGGCCTAGAATTTCAATATTTGAATTGTTTTTTAATCTGTTAATTACTATTTTAGTATAATACTTTTCTTTTGACATTATATTATCTGTTCCAACTAAATCTTTAAGTTCAATGGCTAAAGCAGCTTTTATAATCTGAATTATTCCAGGAGTTCCAGCCATTTCTCTTTCTTCGACATCTTTTATATAATCATGTGCGTCAGAACTTACATAATTAACAGTTCCTCCTCCGGGAACCGTAGGCGGAATTGTTTTATCATATAATTTTTTATTAATTGCAAGTAATCCGGAGGTTACCGGTCCTCCTAAAAATTTATGGGGTGCTAAATAAACTGCATCAAAATATGAACTAGCATCATAATTCATATTAATTTCTAAATAGGGAGCACAAGCGGCAAAGTCAAAGCATGCTAATGCATTGTTCTCATGTAAAATTTCTGCAACTTCAAATACAGGAGTAATTATTCCGGTTACATTAGATGCTGCGGAAAAAGAACCTATTTTAAATCTATTCTTGTATTTTGCATCAGAAACTTTTTCTTTTAGCTCATTCAAATCTATAGAGCCATCTTTACTTAATCCTATTTCGACCAACTCTGCAATTCCTTCTTTCCATATGAGTATATTTGAATGATGTTCATATGGTCCTATAAATATTACAGGTACGTGTTGCAATGATTCATTTGATTCATCTATAATATCATCAATACTTTTATTACATTTTATGTAACCTTTTATTATATCATCTATCCTCATTTTAGTTGCAGGTGAAATGTATATACCCATAATTTTAGCAAATCTTTCAATTGCACCGGTCGCTCCTGTTCCAGAAGGTATTAAGTAACAATTTTCTTCTGCATTCAAATGTTTTTTTATTATGGTTTCAGATTTATGTAATAATTTCGTCATAACATCTCCGGTCATATCGTCCTGGGTATGTGTATTTGCATAACATTTCTGTAATTCGAGTAAATATCTTTCTATAAAGTTTAAAACCTTTCCGGAAGCAGTAAAATCTGCATAGGTCAAAATTCTGGTTCCATATGGTGTTTCAAATTTGTATTCTTTTCCTATTAATTCATTTTGAAGCGTTTCAAATGATATGCTCATGAATAACTTCCTTCCTTTTATATTTCTATTTTTCATTAATTACCGCTCACAAATATTGTTTCATAGATAATTGTTATTATTCTTTAGCTATGCAATTGTTATAAAAATTAGAATTTAAGTAATATCTTATATTTTAATTCAGACAGTAATAATAGCAGAAATTTTGATAATAATAAAATTGTAGTTTAAAAAATTTACATCAGATTAATAGAAAACGCTGTTCAGGGAGGTGAATAATATGAGTAAAGGTAATGGCAGAAGCAGTAGAGAAGGAAAAGGTAATGGTATGGACAAATTCAACGGTACATGTAATGGTGCAGCATCTAACACTTTAAATCCACTAGGTCAATCAGAAAATTTAGACGATTATTCTAATCAAGGTAAGCCTAATGCACTTGACAGTAAAGCTGGAAATTTTAAATATATTAATCCAACAAACAAAAGCATTAAAGAGTTTAAAAATAAAATAAAATAAAAACAATAACTCTCTATAGTAAAAATGGAGAGTTATTATTTTTATTTTATTTAAAAAACTTATTTATTTTCGTTGTCTATACGCACAATAATGTGGACCTACACTAACTTAGTATTTTAAAAAACAGTACCCGCTATATACGCATAAGGAAAATAACGAAAATATAATGACATAATCAGGTTATCCCAGTATTTCTTCTAACAAAGTAATTAGTTCCTGAGGATATTTTTCTTGGTCATTTCTTAGTATCCTTATTGCAGATTCCATTTCCTGTGACCTCTTATAAGGTCGACCGGATGTTATTGCATCAAAAACATCAGCAATCATTACAATTCTGGCATTGAGGCATATTTCATATCCCTTTAGCCCTTTTGGATATCCACTTCCGTCAAGTCGCTCATGATGTTGCAAAAAATATAACAGCATACCATCCGACAAAACAACTTATATGTTGACTTTCTGGTATTAATAGTATAAAATGATACTAAATATAAAATGTAACAAAATTTCAATAATGTTTCATTTTATGGTTAAATGTACCAAATTAATCTTTTTTTACATGAATTTTAAAAATAAAAGATTAGAAGAGTACTAAATTTTTACTTTGTTGCTCTTTTAGTATCATTATTGATAGCTGTCCAATTCTAGAGTGATAAAAGGTAATACTAGCCACCTCCAATCTTACCGATCATACCATGCGAAATCCACATTATCTATAAAAAAGCGCGTTATTTATGTAAGTAATGTGAAACAATTAATCCGCTCTATATACATTATACCTCCGGATTTCCTTCTTGAGTTTTTCTAAGACACTTTTTAAAACTTCTTGTATACTAAATACTTATTTGGTAAATATATGAATATACATTAAGAAAGGAGTATATTATGATTAAACTAATAGAAAAAACAAAATCAATTATGGACATGGACAAGATATTTTATAAGGTATTCTTAAAAAATATTTTTCATATGCCTTTCCAAATAAAGTTTTGGGATGGAGAGGTAGAAAATTACGGAGATGGAGAAAGTGAATTTAAAATAATTATAAATAGTCCCCTTTCAAAATCAGAAATAATGAAAGATCCTTCGATGGCGCTGGGTGAAGCTTATATGATGAATAAAATTAATATAGATGGTGATTTGCAAAAAATTATTGAATACATATATGAGAATAACAAAAGCCTTTTAAGCAGCATTAATGTTACTGAAAATCCAAGTAACAATATTAAAAATAACAAAAATAATATTCACTACCATTATGATATAGGAAATGATTTTTACAAGTTATGGTTAGATGATTCTATGACTTATTCCTGCGCATATTTTAAGACTGCTGAGGATACGTTAAATATTGCTCAAAAAAATAAGTTAACCCACATTTTAAGAAAATTAAATCTTAAAAAAGGTCAATCATTACTTGATATTGGTTGTGGTTGGGGAGAATTGATCATAGCTGCGGCTAAGGAATACAATGTTAAGTCCATGGGAATAACATTAAGCTCAGAACAATTCAACAAGGTTAAAGAAAGAATAAAAATCGAAGGGCTGGAAAACTTAGTAGAAGTTAAACTGTTAGATTATATGGAACTAAAAAACAGAAAATTTGACAGAATAGTCAGTGTGGGCATGATTGAACATGTAGGCAAAAATTATCTTCATGAATATTTTTCACAGGTAAACAATTTATTAACCGAAGGCGGAATATCCTTACTGCATTGCATAACCGGAATTAGCGGCAATAGAGTTAATACATGGATAAATAAATATATATTTCCGGGAGGATATATACCAACAGTCAAGGAATTAGTTACACATATGGCTGATGAGGAATTTCATTTGATAGACGCAGAAAGCCTTAGAAGACACTATGGCAGAACATTGGAAAATTGGGCAAGAAACTTTGAGGATGCATTACCTGAAATCAAAAAGAATTACGATGAAACATTTATTAGAATGTGGCGATTGTACCTGAATGCATGTGCTGCTTCTTTTAACAGTGGAAATATAGACATCCACCAATTCCTATTTACCAAAGGTGTCAATAACGAATTGCCATGGACAAGGGAATATATGTACAATTAATTATCATAAAATTTATGATCTGATAAATAAAAGCTATTGCATCTGACATATCGTCATGTTGTATAATGAATAGAATAATATAAAAGCAGATGATAATTGCAAATGGATAATCTTCAAACACATTTTTAAATACCTATATTATCTATGAATTAAACTAAAAGCGGGGCAATAAACGCAATTTCTGCCCCGCTTTTTCCTGATCTTTATTCTGTTGGATTTATTATTTCTTCGTCTTTACAGCAGCTTGATTTTTTATTATTATTACCTCTACCAAACATCATAAATATCATTCCTATCATCATGATAGGACATATAAACGGTGCAATTACTAATAATATTCTACTGATTGCCGGACTAAATGTTGATATAAATGGCAATAGAGCAATAATTAATATTGGCAATCCACAGCAAAGCACCATATGAATCATATGTTTTATTGGACTATGTCCATGTTGCTCTTTATTATCATTATTGTTTCCGTGACAACTCATTTCAATTCCTCCATTTTAATTTAATTAATAGAAACCTTCATTTATCATGATAGCAAAATCTTATGAAGATATTATGGAGAAAATTAAATTCCTTAAAAAAATAAATATTCATGTCCATTACAGATTACGCTACTTGGTTTATGATACTTTAAGAACATTTAAAAATTTTCAAAGCATTTGTTATTAATATTTAGATTTATAGTATTCTTCATCTTCAAACAAAAAAAATTATGTATAAACCAGAATTTTATCCTGATTTAATACATAATTTTTTTTATGATTACCTACTGATTCCAATTAATTTATCAACCACTTGAACCGCCTCTACACCACTGACAGCATAACCATCTGCTCCAATTTTATTTGCAAATTCTTTAGAAATAGGGCCTCCGCCAACAATTATTTTTACTTTGTCTCTGATTCCTTCTGCCTCCATTAGCTCAATAACTTTTCTCATATTATTCATAGAGGTAGACATGAGAGTAGACATACCAACAACACTTACATTGTTCTCTTTTACAGCTTTAATGAAATTTTCAACAGGTACATCTCTACCTAAATCAATCAACTCATATCCTGCCGACTCAAGCATAATCTTAACCAAATTTTTGCCTATATCATGAGTATCTCCCTGAACTACTCCAATAACTATTTTATGCCCATTTCCAAAGTTTGTTTTAGTATATGGTCGGAGAACGTCTAAGCCGTTATACATTGCCGCTGAGCAAATTAAAAGTTCAGGAAGGAAATACTCTTCTTCTTCATATAACTGCGCAGCCTTATTCATACCATTTATAAGACCTTTTAAGATGCCATCTAATGGATCATACCCGTTTTCTGCATATTCTTTTGCAACCTCTGCTATGTCATCATCTTCCATTTCAAGCACGCATCTAGAAAGTTCTGTTAACAATTCTTCTTTACTAGCCATATTACCACTTCTTTCTAATTCATTTTTTTCTTGCAGTCTGCAATCATAGATTCTACTTTATTTATATTGACAGGATAACCCACTTCCCGTACGGTATCAAGCATTTCCTTTATATTTTCAAGGGGTGATTCTATAGGTAAGCTGCACCCGGACATAACTATATATCCTTTAGGACTGTCGTAGCCATCCTGAATGCATTCCAAAGTTTTAAGTCGTACGTCAAGACGGTTTCCTGAATACATTATTCCTCCAGGATCTACATTTCCCAATATTTTTGTTTTATCTCCAATTATCTTTTTACATTCCGCAAGACTGGCAACATTATCAATACTCATACCTGCGATACCCAGTTCAGCAAGATCAGGCCATATTTTATTAGTTTGTCCACATATATGAACAATTACCCCTTTACCTTTTGACTTTATAAAGTCAACTAATTCTTTGAGATAAGGTAAGGAAAACTCTCTAAAAATCTTTGGACTCACAACAGTGCAGGATGACATGGGCTCTGAAATAGCAGGATTAAGTCCAATTTTTATTCCAGCTTCCACATATGCTTTAATTGTTTCCATTGAAATCCTGCAAAGTCTGTGTATTATTTCAGGATTTTTTCTCACGGATATAAGTGTTTTCTCCACTCCAAGCAGAAAAAAGGCATTAGTAAAAGCTCCTACTACTCCAAATGAGCAGCCTATTTCATTGCCAACTTCATCAATAAGGTACCTCATTGCATCTAATTGAACAGGTAGCCTTCCGTCTTTATATGGATTCGCAGGATTAAGTTTTGAAATTTCTTCAATACTTTTAATTGCAGGTTGATCCAAATCAACCGTATTATCGTCAGGCTTTACAACCGTAGCCCCCATAGCTTCTGCCCATGGGAAAAGATCAGTAAAAATACGTATGCTGTCATATCCAAATTTATGATAAGAAGCTATTTGTGCCTTTGCTAATGTTTTAGCATCTGTATTAAATTCCGATACTTTGCATCCGTACACCCTGGCGACTCCATTAGCAACATTTGGATTACATGGCAAGCGGTCCGCAAGTTCTCCTTTCGCGATGGCAGTCCCTCGCTGTAATGGTGTCATAATATCTAGCATTGCATACCTCCTAATTTAATATATTTAAAAATTAAAACTTACTTGTTTTAATTATTTATTGTCCAGTACAATATTCTGGATTTAACAAGGTCAAATAAATGCAGTATGATTACAAGAACCAAAGACATAAACAAAAATCCCACAGCAACCAAATCAAAACGTCCAAAATCAGAATAGTATTGTATAAAATATCCCAATCCTGAAGTTGCACCAAACATCTCTGCCACGGCAAGAAGCATAAAGGCCAGTTTAAGCACTATGGTACAGCCGGTTAATATAGCAGGTGAAGCAGCAGGGAGAATAACACGAAAAAGTCTTTCAACTTTTGGTATCTGAAGAGTCGCCGCGTTTTCGAGATATCTTTTATCGATTGTCATAACTGCTGTGATGGTTGTTCCTAATATTATCCAAAAGCATCCTAAAAATATAATAAAAATAGATGCTGCCCTGAAAGAAGGAAGAATGTTTATTGCATACGGCGTAAGAAGAGTCACCGGAACTGCACTAAAAGCATTAATATACGGAGAAAGGTTTTTTCGCACCAAGTTTTTGGACCCAATAAATGCACCAATAGATATTCCTGCTATAAGTGCCATAAAATAAGCAATAATTAACAAAGACATAGAACTTTTCAGCCCTTCCATCAGTTGAGGAAAATAACTTCCAAGAAGCGGAGGTACAGTAGATATACTGTAAAAAAGAAAAGGGTCTAAAACATGGAATATATCCGTGAGTAAAATATATGTTATAATAATTCCAATAAATATAAAAATAATTCCAAGCCTTTTCTTTATATAATTATGTATTTTCATTTGTTACAAGCTCCTTATCTAAAATACGGTTTTTGTGTATCTGATATAAATCAAAATTATATATCTTCAACAGCAACAGGATGTGTAAAATTTACATATACACATCCTTCAATTTATTATTTAAGTCTATTATATGGAATCATACATCCCATTGCTTTAATAATATTTAGTTATATACTATAGAAATATATTTCTTATTTATTAATTATTTAAATTAAATTGATCCATTTTATCTTTGAAAAACTGGCTGTCAGGATAGTCCTCTATAAGAGAGTCTAAAGCCCTTTTATATATTTCTGTATTCATATGATCTTTTAAATCAATATCTCCCATTTGCAAGTAACCAAAACCAGCCATTTTTTCCCACATTTTTTCAACACTCTTTGTATATGGATCTGTATCATACTTCATATGAGGACTCAGTACAAAGCTATCGGCCGTTTCCTTTTGAAGATCAAGGTTTTCGACTACAAGATCAGAAACTTCCTCCATGTTGTCCTGCATATATTCCTCAGCACGTAAGTATGAACGCAATAATCTGTACAGAGCCTCTTCGTTTTCAGCAACATATGTATTTGTTGCAAGCATACGGCAACAGGAATGATTTTCCCATAACTCATCCGGCCACATTTTGACTTCAAGTCCTAAACCCCTTGCTTGAATCTGATAGCCTGTTGCTGTGGCTCCAAAATCCACTTCACCCTTTGATATGGCCTGTAATACATCTGTATTTTTTTTGTACTCTATAAACTCAATCATATCAGGATCATCAGCATTCCCTACAATTGTCGTACCTCCGTACGTAAATGAATATCCATTATCATATAAAATACCCTTGAGAACTATATCTGGAGTTCCTCCTCTGGTAATACCTATCCTCTTTCCTTTAAAACTGGATAAATCCTTATATTCCATATCAGGTTTACCGTATACAGGTGTTTCACCTATTATCATATAGCCCCCAAAAATATTGAAATCTTGTCCATTTGCTATTTGAGTCAAAGGGCCACCTGTACCATATGTGGATAAAACATCTACCTGGTCAGCTGTGAGAGCAGAAGCAGCATCAGAAAGATTGCTTAACCAAACCATCTCCACCTCAATATTTTCTTCGTCATTAAACCCGTGCTTATCGGCAATAAATTGAAATACTTGTCCCGAAGTGGGCTGTGCAGCTACTCGCACTTTTAATACATCATCAGCATTTTCTTTTTTCCCTTCATTTTCTGAAATATCTTTGGAATTATCTGCAGTCACATCTGTTGGAGCGCTGTTTCCGCAGGCAGTAACCAATAATGCCAATGAAAAGATAAGAATAGCCGTACGTATTGTTTTAGTAAAATTCATAAAAATCCTCCTGAAGTAAATTTGTTTTAACGCATTTTTTTTATTATTATATCAGATATATTCTTTAACTTAGATGTAATCCTTAAATTGAAGTATTCAATTTAATACACTTTGAATTTATTTCATATTTGTAAAGTAAAACGACTTTATTTATATTAAGCAGTTCTTACTTTAGCATCTTCATGTATAAGCTTTATAAGATGATTTCTTAAATCTATAATCTCAGGCTCACTGTGCATGTTATTCCTTGTAGGCTTAATCTTCCCATTGAAAGAATGAGAATACATTATATTTGCAGGCGATTGACTTAAAACTGCTATATGGGTAGCCAAAAGGAGCGCTTCATCAACCTCATGGGTGACGAAAAATATAGTTTTTCTATTCTCTTTCTCTTGCTGCCAAAGGCGAAGAACCAAATCCTGAAGTTTAGATTTTGTGACCGCATCTAAGGATCCAAAGGGCTCATCCATAAGAAGTATAGGAGGATCAATGGCAAAGGCTCTCGCTATGCCGCAGCGCTGTTTTTGTCCGCCTGAAAGTTCTCCTGGAAGCTTATAAAACAAAGATTCATCCATATCGACATTTTTCATCCAATGTATGGCTCTTTCTTTTCGTTCAGCCTTATTCATTTTTGGAAATCGATGTTTAATAGCAATTGTTATGTTTTCTCCGGCAGTCATCCATGGGAAAAGACCATAATCCTGAAAAACAACACCTCTTTCCAGGCTTGCCCCGTTTATGTGCTTTTCGTTGACAAGTATCTGTCCGCAGGTTGGTTTTTCAAGACCCGCCAACAATCTTAACAATGTACTTTTTCCACAACCGGATTGCCCCAACAAGCAAACAAAATCTCCAGCCATAACTTCCATATTTATTTTGTCCAACACTCTATCTTTCCCGCCCTTATAAGAAAAACCCAGTTGATTAATTGAAACATTGAGCATCTGGTATTGTCCTTTCTTTTATTTAGAGTAATAATTACTAACCAAAAATACATTAAATACAATCATATATATATAGTTACATATTTTAATGATATTTGTATAATTTTGCAATTATTTGTAATAATGATAACATGCATTAATTTTAATTGCAAATAAATATATTGAATGAAAAATCAACATTTTATAAAATTATTTTATACAAAATTTATGTATATTTACAAAATATTGTTCAAAAATTTTCACACCTTTGTCCATTTATAAAAAACTCTTAAGAAAAAATTAACCCTTCCCTAATTATTAAGCTCATTCCTCAACTACTTGCCATCTGTTTTTACTTTTAAAATAAAAAATCATGCATAAACCGGAATTTTATCCTGATTTGATACATGATTTTAGGTCAACTTTTCTGTCACTCAGACAAATATATTGTCATTAGGATGAGTTTATTGTGAGTGTACAACAGCAAATATTATATTATAAATATTTTACTCTACAGTTACTGATTTTGCTAAATTCCTTGGCTTATCTATATCGCAGTTTTTTAACAGGGCTGCATAATATGCCAAGTATTGTGCTGGTATTATAGTTGCCAGTGGTGATAGTAATTCATTTATATCATCAATTACAATCTCATCAGTTTCCTGACTTAGCTTGCGCATAGAGATTACCATTGTAGCAGCTCCTCTTGCTTTTACTTCTTTGATGTTGCTTCTTGTATTTAAGTTTATGCATTCCTGTGTAATCACTGCTATGACAGGTGTATTCTTTTCTATCAACGCTATTGTTCCATGCTTTAACTCACCTGCGGCAAACCCTTCTGTTTGAATATATGAAATTTCTTTCAATTTAAGAGATGCTTCTAAACAAACAAAGTAATCCATGCTTCTTCCAATGTAAAAGCAATTTCTGCTATTGATTAGATATTTTTCTGCTAAATTCTTATAGTTATCCTTATCATCGCAGAGAGTTTCCATTGTGTATGCTATTTTACTCAACTCTTTAAATATATTTATATTAATTTTATTGTCAACAAGTGCTGCCAAAATAGAAAGAACTGCTATTTGGGCAGTATATGCTTTCGTTGAAGCCACTGCTATTTCCGGTCCTGCATATAAAAGCAACGTATTATCGGATTCTCTTGAAAGGGTTGAGCCTTTAACATTAGTTAGGGTCAATGTTTTGTAACCCATTTCTTTAACTTTTACTAAAACAGCTCTGCAATCTGCAGTTTCTCCACTTTGCGATATAAACATGAAAAGTGGATTTTTAGTTAACAGAGGCATATTATATATAAACTCACTTGCTATTACAACTTCTGTAGGTTTACCAGCTATTTTTTCAAAAAATTGCTTTCCTATCAGACCGGCATGATAACTGGTCCCGCATGCAATTATATATAATTTATCACAATTTCTTACATTGTCAATTATTTCAGCATCCATGCACATCTGTCCGTTTTCGTCAGCATACTGTGACATAATTTTTCTAATAACAAATGGCTGTTCCTCAATTTCTTTCATCATGTAATGAGGATAGGTTCCTTTTTCAGTGTCTGACGCATCTATATCAGCCACATACGGTTCTCTACTAACTCTGTTTCCATATATCGTATATATTTCTATAGTATCCTTAGTTATTTTTAAGAACTCTTTATCTTCAATTTCATAGAAGTTGTTTGTATGGTTTATCATGGCCATAGCATCACTGCCTATCATGTTAAAACCCGAACCTCTTCCTGCTAAAAGGGGCGTTTTATTTTTGGCAGCATAGAGTGTTCCCATATCTTCTCTGTCAAGTATAGCAAGTGCATATGAGCCTTCAAGTTCACTCATAGTATGCCTTATTGCCAATTCAACAGATTCACCATCATTCACAAACTTTTCTATCAATTGAACTATAACCTCTGTATCCGTATCGCTTGTAAAATTTGTTCCATTAAGATATTTTTTTCTTAGTTCATTTTCATTTTCTATTATGCCATTATGAACAAGTGTAAATCTCATTGAACAGCTTTGATGAGGATGAGAATTTATTTTATTTGGTTCACCATGGGTTGCCCACCTTGTATGACCTATACCTATTGTCCCTGTTATATCTTTATCTATACATTCTCTAAGTTTTGATATACGTCCTTTTTCTTTACAAACATAAACATCATTATTACTAATTATCGCTATTCCTGCTGAATCATATCCTCTATACTCTAATTTTTCAAGACCTCCGAGGATAATTTCTTTTACATCATCAAATCCTATATAACCTACTATTCCACACATAATTTAAGTTCTCCATTCTAAATTTAATATTTTTTCAAAACAAATTAAACTTGAAATTTATTAATATTTCAAGCACAAAAATTAAATAACCAATTTTTTTAATATTTTTGGGGAAACTTAAACTAGACAGATATTTTATTTCATTTTAAAAGAAGTGTAAAAGCTTATAAGTTTTGTTTTGTCATAGCAGTCTCCTACTATATTTGTAAAAACTTTATCGATGAAGCTACACCGCAGAGCATCCGCCGAATATTCGATAACTCTGTCCTCGTCAACTTATATATAAATAAGTTCTGGCGCTATAACATAATTGTCTTATCAAGTTTCTTTTTTAACCTCCTTATTATATTCAATATTAATTTATGTAGTTACAAAAAATTAGTTACATCATTTTTTAATTTTATCACAAAACAGGCAATAAGTACATTAATTTTTCATTATTGAATCAAATAATTTTTAATATCTCCTATTCGTATCCTAAAGTTGATAATTTTGCCATGTATTATTTTAACGTTCAAACACATAATAAGCTTATAGAAAGTCAGTAAAGATTTTCTATTTTGAAAATTTAATTTTGTAGTTATAAATGACTTGGCAAAGTTTGATACAGGTAATAAAAGCTTATATAAAACTTGCTGGAATGTTGGCAAAATACAAATACATTAAAAAAATAAATCAGAATAATTTGCCAATAAAACTATAACTTACATGATTAAATAAATTTCAAAAGACAATAATAATAACATCTTAGAGAAAGAGAGGAGTGAATATTATGGCAAACTCAAATAACACAGGCAGCAACAATATAGTAGTTCCTGAAGCAAAACAAGCGTTAAATCAAATGAAAGCAGAAATAGCTAACGAACTTGGTTTATCAAATTATGAACAAGTAGATAAAGGTAACTTAACAGCAAGACAGAATGGTTACGTAGGTGGATACATGACTAAGAGATTAGTTGAAATGGCTCAGAGACAAATGAGCGGAACTTCTGGAATGAATGGAAGCATGAAATAAATAAACTAAATTTAGCAATAAAAAATCCGGATTAAATAATCCGGATTTTTTTATATTATTTTTTTGCAACTCTGCCTTCTTTTTTTAACTCTTCAATAAGCGCAGGAACTACTTTGAATATGTCTCCCACTATACCTACGTCAGCTACTTCAAACATTGGTGCAAATTCATCTTTGTTAATTGCAATAATGTAATCAGATTCTTCCATTCCGGCTAAATGCTGAATAGCTCCTGAAATACCGCATGCAATATATAAATTTGGTCTAACAGTTTTTCCCGTCTGTCCAACCTGTCTGTCTTTAGGAACCCAGCCAGCATCAACTGCTGCTCTTGAAGCAGAAATTGTTCCGCCAAGTAAGTCCGCCAGTTCTTCCAGCATTGCATAGTTTTCAGGTCCTCTCATTCCTCTTCCGCCTGAAACAAGAACTGTAGCATCTTCAATATTCATCTTTTCTTGAATTATTTTTACAGTATCTAAGATTTCAACATTTTTGCTGCTTGCAGGAATGTTTATTTTATATTCTTCTATATTAACTTTATTACTTTCAGAATATTCAGCTTCCTTCATAACACCTGGTCTAACTGTAGCCATTTGAGGTCTGAAGTTAGGGCAAGCTATTGTAGCCATTATATTTCCACCAAATGCCGGTCTAGTCATCATTAAGTTTAATTTTTCTTTATCATCATCATCCTGTGCTATATCTAAACCAGTACAGTCTGCTGTCAGTCCTGTATGAACTCTTGCTGATACTCTAGGAGCTAAATCTCTTCCTATTGCAGAAGCTCCGAAAAGCACTATTTCAGGTTTCTTGTCCATAAATAAAGTGTGTAATGCATGAACATATGGTTCTGTCATATATACATCAAGCGCATCATCATCAATATATATTACTTTATCTGCACCTGCATAATTTAATTTTTTGGCTTCATCAAGCATATCTTTTCCAAGCAACACAGCTGTAACTGTTGTTTGTAAATCTTTTGCAAGTTCTTTTCCCTTACCAATTAGTTCAAGGGCTACTTTCTGTACTTTATGGTCTCTTTGCTCTGCAAAAACAAATATACCTTTGTATTCTGATAAATTCATTGCTGATTCCTCCCTCTACTATAATATGAATTTTTCTTTCATTTTATTTACTATTACTTCGGCTGATTCTTGAGGGTCTAAGTTATAAACCTTTCCTGCTTGTTTTGCGCCTTTTGTAAATGACTTTTTAACCTTAGTAGGAGAACCTTTCAAACCAATATTATTCAAATCTACATCTAAATCTTTCAATGTCCATATTTTTACTTCTTTTTCTCGATAAGCATCAAAGATACCGCCCGGTGACATGTATCTAGGTTTATTCAATTCTGCAAGTGCCGTGATTAAAATAGGTAACTTAGCTTTAAGCAGGTCATATCTATCTTCATATTGTCTTTTTACAACAATTGTATCGCCATCAACTTTAATTTCTTCAGCATAACTAATATTTGGTAATTTTAAATGTTCAGCTATTTGTGGTCCAACCTGAGCTGTATCACCGTCTATTGCTTGTCTTCCTGTTACAATTAAGTCATAATCAAGATTTTTCAATGCTGCTGCCAATGTTGAAGAAGTTGCCCATGTGTCAGCTCCTCCAAATGCTCTGTCAGTTACAAGTATTGCTTCATCAGCTCCCATAGCTAAAGCTTCACGAAGTGCTAAATCTGCTTGAGGTGGTCCCATGGATACTACAGTTACTTTCGCACCTTTTTCATCTTTTAATCTCAAAGCTGCTTCCAATCCTGCTTTATCATCAGGATTTATGATGCTTGGAACACCATCTCTAATTAATGTACCTGTTTTTGGATCAAGTTTAACCTCTGTTGTATCAGGTACTTGTTTTATACATACTACTATATTCAAGATAATAACCTCCCTATTTCAACATATTTGCACTGATTACCATTCTTTGAACTTCTGAAGTTCCTTCATAGATTTCAGTTATTTTTGCGTCTCTCATCATTCGTTCAACAGGATAATCTCTTGTATATCCATATCCACCATGTAACTGAACAGCTTTAGTAGTAACTTCCATAGCTGTTTCAGCCGCAAACAACTTAGCCATAGCTGCTTCTACGCTATATGGCTGTTTGTTATCTTTGCAACATGCTGCTCTGTAAACTAATAACCTTGCTGCATCAACTTTTGCTTGCATATCAGCTAATTGGAACTGAGTGTTTTGGAATTTTGATATAGATCTACCAAATTGTTTTCTTTCTTTTGTATACTTAACTGTTTCATCTATTGCACCTTGAGCTATACCTAATGCTTGAGCTGCAATACCGATCCTACCACCGTCAAGAGTTTTCATAGCGATTTTAAATCCTTCGCCTTCTTTTCCAATAAGATTTTCTTTTGGAACTACACAATCCTGGAATATTAATTCACTGGTTGCAGAACCTCTAATACCCATTTTCAGCTCTTTTTTACCTATAGAGAAACCAGGATATTTTCTATCAACTATAAATGCTGATATACCTCTTGTCCCTTTTGATTTATCTGTCATAGCCATTACTATAAAAACATCTGCATAATCAGCATTTGTTATAAAAATTTTATTTCCGTTAATTATATAGTTATCACCATCACGTACTGCTTTAGTTTGTTGACCTGCAGCATCTGTTCCAGCGCCTGGTTCTGTTAATCCGAATGCTCCTATTGCTTCTCCTGATGCAACTCTTGTTAAATATTTTTCCTTTTGTTCTTGAGTACCAAAATCATTTATAGGAGAACCACACAGTGATGTATGTGCAGATAATATAACGCCTGTAGTACCACAAACTTTAGACATTTCTTCAACAGCCATGATGTAAGTTAATATATCACAACCTTGTCCTTTAAATTCCTTTGCAAAAGGAATTCCTAAAAACCCAAATTGCTTAAACTTCTCAATTGTTTCTATAGGAAATCTTTCCTCTTCATCAACTTCCTGAGCTAATGGTTTTACTTCTTCAATAGCAAATGTTCTGAACAACTGTCTTGCCATTTCATGTTCTTTACTTAATTGAAAATTCATCATTATCACTCCTATTATTTTTTGACATGTTTCATTCCGTCACGATAGAAATTTTTCTAGCTTGTCGATTGTTAAATATTAGACAATTTAAATCCCAAAAAACATATTTTTAACCCAGTTCATTATATAACACTTGTATATAAAATATCAAGTTAAATTTATGTTTTTTTTCGTTTTTTTATTCTTTATACTATTTTCCGTTGAAATTCGAACCTCTTTTTTCAATGAAAGCTGTCATGCCCTCTTTTTGGTCTTCTGAAGCGAAGCATAGTCCAAACACATTTGATTCATATGATATTCCTGTTTCTATGTCAGTTTCTATACCTTTATTTATCGCTTCCTTGCAATACTTCACAGCCAATCTTGCATTTGACTTTATTTTCTTAGCCATTGAATATGTTTCTTCCATAAGCTCATCCGGCTCTACAACTTTATTAACCAGACCTATAGCATATGCTTCTTCTGCTTTTATTATATTACCTGTATAAATCAGTTCTTTTGCTTTGCCAACTCCAACAAGTCTAGGTAATCTCTGGGTTCCTGAAAATCCTGGCGTTATACCCAATCCAACTTCCGGCTGGCCAAACTTAGCCTTTGATGATGCTATTCTTATATCACAAGCCATGCAAAGCTCACACCCTCCACCAAGAGCAAATCCATTTACCGCTGCAATAACTACCTTATCAAGAGTTTCAATTTTTCTGAATATTCTGGAACCATCTTCGCCAAATTTTTTACCCTCTAAAACATTAAGGTCCTTCATATAAGCAATATCTGCACCAGCAACAAAAGCCTTGCCTTCTCCCGTTAAAACAACAACACTAATATCTTTATCATCTCTCAAATCATCAAAAACACTTTCAATATCAGATAAAACATCTGCATTCAGTGCATTCAAAGTATTAGGATTATTGATTTTCACAGTACAAATTCCTTCATTTTTTTCAATTAATAAATTTTTGAATTCCATTTGATTTCCTCTCCTCTTATTTATTATTGTTTTAAATTCGCTTACATTTTTTAACTTTACTATGTTATTTTATAAACAAACTTTTATTTAGCAGAACTGCATTTTTCTTAATTATACTAAAGATATTTAAAATAATTTTAACAATCTTTAGTATATTATCTAACACAGTTATTTATATATTGTTACACAACAAGCGATTTTGTACTCATTTCTGCTAATAATCTCAGTTTCAAAAACACTTCTAAATTTGCTTCATAGGTTAATCCGTCAACTGTAGCTTCTTTTTTTCTGGTACATCCATCCACCGCACCTTTTTTCAGCATTTCCATAGATATTCTTTCATACATAGCCTCATCATACATAAGCATATTACTATTTATAATGCATAAACCTGCACAAATTCCATATGCTCCCCAATTCGAAACTCCTGATATGAGTAAATTATCTGTTGCAAAGTCTGCACAAATGATATCTCCTTTATTCACATACTTAGTCACAAGGTCCCTGACTTTTCCCATGCCAATTTCATTTCCTCCATCTCCAATTGCTGAAGTTGGTATCATGTTCTCTCTGGCTTTAATAAAAAGCAAATCCGTATTTGGACAACAGCTTGTTATGTCTTCTCCAAGCATTGAATAGCATCTGTTACTAATTCCTCTGCCTGGTCGTTCTATTCCTATTATATGATCGGGACTATATCTCTTAATAATTTCATCTGCTTGTTCTTTTTCAGTATTTTCTTCAAAAATGATAATTTCTGAATTAATGTTTAATATCTTAATTCCATCTTTAAGAAATATCTCCGAATATTTATCTGTTGCAATTATTACCTTCTTACCCAGATTCTCAAGTACATACGCCAATGCTAAAGCACCCGGAGGTCCATCTGTCTCTCCAATATTAACATCCTTAACTGCAAATCCGGTCACTATCACAATAGTATTGCAAGAATTTAATGATGTAACACATGATTCAAGCTGTCCATTTAACTTTATTTTATCCATTCCTCTGTTTTCTAGATTCAGTGATATAATCTCCTCTATTTCATTAAATACATCAGACGCATTCAAACTGCTATATTCATTTATTTCATCAAATTTATTCAAATAAATATTTTTCATAATTATCGTACACCTTTTCTAAAGTAGATTGCTATATTTAATCCTGTCATACTAATTTTGTTAAGTCCCACATTCTATTTAGCACATATTTAATATTATATTTTTTCACCAGTTCATCTGAGTTTTTTTGCCAACCCACAAGTACGGGAATCGCTTTTGCATTTATTGCACACTCCATGTCAAATTTAGAATCTCCTATATAATAAGTTTCACTTGGACTGCTGTTTAATTCGTTTATAGCTTTTATCAGAGGCTCCTTGTGAGGCTTGTGGTTTACTGTATCATCTGCTGAAACTACAACATCAAAGTATGAATCTATATTAAATTTTTTTAGTGCATCTATTGTTGATTGTCTCATCCTTGAAGTCACTACTGCTATTTTAATATTTTTTTCTTTAAGATATTTTAGTGTCTCTATTACAGTATCATAAAGGCATACTTCATCATTGAATCTATTTATTTGATAATCCCTGTAGCATTTTAACACATCTTCTATTTTATGTTCGCTGAAATCCCTGTTCATTGTAGTCATAAGCGGCTCACCAAACGTACTCAATATATGCTCCACATCACATTTCATGCCAAATGCATCGTATGTATGTTTAAAAGAGTTAATAATAATTTGATTCGTATCAGCCAAGGTTCCATCAAAGTCAAATATTACCGTTGTTATCATTGTCTTCTCCTATTTTTACGATACAACACGATATAACGTGTCCTATTTTCTATTTTTCATGCTTAAACCAATTCTTTGTTTTTGAACGTCTATGCTAATTATTGTAACATTTATTATATCACCTACCTGCACAACTTCCATAGGACTTTTTATATATTTATCACTCATTTCGGATAGGTGAACTAGCCCATCTTGCTTTACTCCTATATCAACAAATGCGCCAAAGTCAACAACATTTCTAACTGTACCACTTAATTGCATACCAACCTTCATATCTTCCATTTTCATGACATCGCTTCTTAATATCGGCTTTGGCATTTCATCTCTCGGGTCTCTTCCCGGTTTTTTCAACTCTTCAATTATATCTGTAAGAGTCGGAATTCCTATGTTTAACTCTTCTGCCAATATTTTTATTCTGTCATTGTATCTTTCTTTAAACGGCTTTTTTTCTTCTTTAACATTTAACTGAGCCAGAGCCTCAAGACCTTTAAGCCTTGTGTTTTTGCTGCTTATTTTAACATTTTTCTTGTCTTCTTTAACTTCTATTTCCATTATTTTTTCAGTTATATCTTTTAATCTGTCTTCTTTTACATCCTCTAATGTGTAGCCCAATTTATATAGTAGTTTTTCTGCAATTTCATATGTTTCCGGATGAACCGCCGTTTTATCTAACGGGTTTGTGCCGTCAGAAATTCTTAAAAATCCTGCACATTGTTCAAAAGCTTTATCACCTAATTGCTTAACTTTAATTAATTCTCTTCTATCTGTAAATTTACCATTTTCTTCTCTATATTTAACCACGTTCTTAGCAATTGTTTTTGACACTCCTGATACATACTGTAAAAGTGCTGTTGAAGCTGTATTAAGGTCTACACCGACATTGTTAACAGAATCTTCAACGACTCCGTCTAATGCAAGCCCCAATTTTGTTTGATTAACATCATGCTGATACTGACCTACTCCTATACTTTTAGGGTCAATTTTTACAAGCTCTGCAAGAGGATCCTGCAGCCTTCTTCCTATGGATATAGCACCTCTAACTGTAACATCTAAATCCGGATATTCTTCTTGTGCAAGTTTTGATGCAGAATACACCGATGCACCTGCTTCACTTACAATAATATATGAAACTTTCTTATCTATTTTAGTCAGCATATCTGACACTACTCGTTCAGTTTCTCTGGATGCAGTTCCATTGCCAATGGTAATGACATCTATATCATATTTTTTTATCCAATCTATCATAAATTTCTGGGATTTTTCTACTTCATTTCTAGGTTCATTAGGATAAATAACCCCATGATCCAAAAACTTACCTGTTTCATCTAAAACAGCCAATTTACAACCTGTTCTAAAACTTGGATCTATTGCAAGAACACGAACGTCTTTAACAGGAGGCACCATTAATAAGTTTTTAGTATTCTTGCCAAATACTTTTATAGCTTCCTCCTCTGCTCTTTCAGTCAGCATGTTTCTGATTTCTTTTTCCACAGATGATGAAATTAGTCTTTTATAGCTATCTTCAATTGCAGAAATAAGATAAACAGTTGTCAAAGCATTTTCATTTTTTATTTCTTTTGACTTTAGATATTCTACTATACTTTCGTCAGGTGTACTTATTTTTACCTTTAATTTTTTTTCTTTTTCTCCTCTGTTAATGGCCAAAACTCTGTGATTAGCAATACTTTTTACAGCTTCTTCATACTTGTAGTACATCTCATACACTGATTCTTCATTTTCATCTGCAGCTTCCGATATAATAATTCCATCAGAAAAATAAATTTCTCTGATATACTTTCTGTATTCAGCATTATCTGAAATTATTTCCGCTATAATATCACCTGCTCCTTGATAAGCCTCTTTAGCATCACTTACACCTTTTTCATCATCTATAAAAGGTTTTGAGATTTCTTCCAAATCTCCTGATAAAATATTTTGAGCCATTATAATTTCAGCAAGAGGCTCTAAGCCCTTTTCTTTTGCTTTTGATGCTCTTGTAGATTTTTTCTGTTTAAAAGGTCTGTATAAATCTTCTACTCTCTGTAAAACATCTGCGTTTAGTATTTCAAGTTTAAGAGTTTCTGTTAGTTTACCCTGCTCATCTATTATCCTTATTACTTCTTCTTTTCTTGCCTCAAGGTTTCTTAAATACATGAGTCTGTCATATAAATCTCTCAAAACAACATCATCCAATGACCCCGTTTGCTCTTTACGATACCTCGCTATAAAAGGTATTGTACTTCCCTCATCAATTAGCTTTACTGTGTTTTGTACTTGAAATGGTTTTATTTTAAATTCCTCACATAATATTTTACTGATATCTACCATTTTTCGTCTCCCTCCGTTGTTACAATAGTTTAAATAATTGCATAACAATAGCTAACAATAGGGGATCAATCATTAATAATTGTCCCTTTAGTTTTAATTGTCTATGCTATTGTTCGCTGTCGTTTCTTGATTTCATTTTAAGATATTCATTTATAAATACATCTATGTTACCATCCATAACTGATTGGGAATTACCGGTCTCTGCATTTGTTCGGTGGTCTTTAACTAGATTGTATGGATGAAAAACATATGACCTGATTTGACTGCCCCATGCTATCTGATTGTATTTGCCCTGTATGTCCTCAATTTTTTCTTTATTTTCTAAAGCTTTTATTTCTAAAAGTTTGGATTTAAGAAGTTTTAATGCAGTGGCTTTATTTTTATGCTGTGATCTCTCATTTTGGCAGGAAACAACTATTCCTGTCGGTATGTGTGTTATTCTTATGGCTGAGTCGGTAGTATTTACATGCTGTCCGCCGGCACCGGTTGAACGGTATGTATCCACCCTTAGATCAGATTCATTTACTTCTATATCTTCTTCATCTGCCATCTCCGGAACTATATCAACAGATGCAAAAGAAGTATGCCTCCTGTTAGACGAATCAAAAGGGGATATTCGCACTAGCCTGTGAACACCCTTTTCTGATTTTAAATAACCATATGAATTTTCACCTTCTACTAACACTGTTACACTTTTTAATCCTGCTTCTGTATCCGGAAGAATATCTATAACTGACATTTTATAACCATGTCTCTCAGCCCATCTCGAATACATGCGATACAGCATTTCAGCCCAATCTTGAGCTTCCGTTCCTCCTGCACCGGCATGTATTGATAAAATTGCATTATTTTTATCATATTCTCCGCTTAAAAGAGCAGCAATCCTTGTAGTCTCTAACACTTCTTCTACATCATTTATTTCTTTAAACAATTCCGGCAATTGACTTGCATCATCTTCTTCAACTATCATGCCAACTAAAATTTCTATATCCTCTACTTGAGATTTCAAACTCAAGTACCCTTTTATTCTATCCGTATTGCTTTTTAATTTTTGAGATACTTTTTGAGCATTTTCTTGATTATTCCAAAAATTTGGTTCTTGCATTTCTGATTCTAAAAGTAAGTTTTCTTCCTTTAACTTATTTAAGTCAAAGGGAACCACCTACTTCTTTTAATATTTCATTAAATCTTTTTAATTTTTCTGTTACCTCATACACATCTACCAATTTATCAACTCCTTTTACAATTGCTGAGCAATGGCTAAGCAATGGGGTGAGCAATTGTAAAACTATTGCTCTCCTATCGTTCCCCTACTGTTCATTAGCTCCACAGCATTTTTTGTATTTTTTGCCGCTCCCACATGGACATGGATCATTTCTTCCTATTTTCTTTTCTTTATTGACTACCGGCTGAGGCTTTCCTCCGCCTAAATCTCCTCCGCTCATACCAGTTATCTTTGCAACCTCTTTACGTTGCATGTTTTCTTGCGGTCTAACTCTCAATATCATTTTTACAGTATCTTCTTGAATAGCAGCAGTCATATCTTCAAACATCTCAAATCCTTCTACCTGATATGCTCTAACAGGGTCTTCGTTACCAAGAGCTCTCAATCCAATACCTTGTCTTAATTGATCCATAGCATCTATATGGTCAATCCATTTAGTGTCAACATTACGAAGAAGGACAATTCGTTCAACCTCTCTAAACATTTCTGGTCCAAACTCATTCTCTTGTCTTTCATAATGTCTGTCTATTGCATTAATAACTTTTTCTCTTAATTTATCTCTTGTCAGTTCATCTACATGTTCTGTATCAAAACCAATCAATATAGCAAATGTTTCTGCAATATACTTAGTATATCCTCCAATATCCCAATCTTCAGGATCCTTCATTTCAGATGTATACATGTCTATTCCCTTATTAACTAAGTCGACAATCATGTTATGAATGTATTCTTTCAAGTTTTCTCCAAGAAGCACTCTTCTTCTTTCAGAATAAATAACTTCTCTTTGCTTATTCATAACATTGTCATATTGGAGTACATGTTTTCTTATATTAAAGTTTCTTCCTTCAACTCTTCCCTGAGCAGTTTCTATGGTTCTCGTCAACATACCAGCCTCTAAAGGTTCATCTTCTGGCATCTTGAGGGTATTAATAATTGCTTTTACCTTATCACCGGCAAAAAGTCTCATCAAATCATCTTCTAATGATATATAAAATCTTGTAGAGCCGGGATCACCCTGCCTTCCGGCACGCCCTCTCAACTGATTATCAATACGTCTTGATTCATGTCTTTCTGTTCCTATAATATGAATGCCACCAACATCTAATACTTTTTGATGTTCATCTTTCAACTCTGCTTTTGATGCCTCAAGATATTCTTTATAAGTTTTTCTGGCTTTAATAATTTCTTCATCATCTGTTTCATTGAAGCCGTCTGCTAAAGCTATAAGTTCATCTGAAAATCCTTTAGATTTCATCTTATGTTTAGCAAGAAACTCCGGGTTACCGCCTAAAACAATATCGGTACCTCTACCAGCCATGTTTGTCGCAATGGTTACAGAACCAAAACGTCCTGCTTGTGCAACAATTTCCGCTTCTTTTTCATGCTGCTTGGCATTTAAAACTTCATGCTTAATACCCTGTTTCTTTAATATTTTGCTTATTAATTCTGATTTCTCAATAGAAATTGTACCGACAAGTATAGGCTGACCTGTTTTATGTTTCTCAGCAATCTCATTTATAACTGCTTTAAATTTTTCAATTTCAGTTTTATATACAACATCCTGCAAGTCATTTCTTGCTACAACTTTATTTGTAGGAATTTCAATAACATCCACACCATATATTTCTCTAAATTCCTCTTCTTCAGTTTTAGCTGTACCTGTCATACCTGACAATTTTTTATACATTCTAAAATAATTTTGGAATGTTATAGTCGCAAGTGTTTTTGATTCTTTTCTAACTTCTAATTTTTCCTTTGCTTCTATGGCCTGATGTAACCCGTTAGAATACCTTCTACCATACATCAGACGTCCTGTAAATTCATCAACAATTAAAATTTCACCATCTTTAACAATGTAATCAATATCATTTTTCATTGTATTGTGGGCTTTTAGTGCTTGATTTATATGATGTGTGATTTCCATACTTGATTGGTCTGCTAAATTCTCTACGTTAAAATATCTCTCTGCCTTTGTTATACCTCTTGCAGTAAGTGTTACATTTTTACCTTTTTCATCAACAATAAAGTCTACAGTATCGTCATCATCAACATCTCCCATAATAAAGTCCATTTTCGATTTTTTCTCTTCCGGATCCTGGACTTTTCCAGTTAATGTTTGCACAAAACTATCAGCTTTAGAATATAGGTCTGTTGTTTTTTCTCCTTCACCAGAAATAATAAGAGGTGTTCTGGCTTCATCTATTAAAATACTGTCAACTTCATCTATTATGCAGAAATTCAAATCTCTTTGAACCATTTCTTCTTTTCGAATTACCATATTATCTCTAAGGTAATCAAATCCGAATTCATTGTTTGTTCCATATGTTATATCACAATTATAGCTTGCTCTTCTCTCAACTGTTGAAATACCATGAATAATACAACCTACAGAAAGTCCGAGGAAATTATGAACTTTTCCCATCCACTCACAGTCACGCTTTGCAAGATAATCATTCACAGTTATAACATGAACTCCCTTTCCTTCCAATGCATTTAAATATACTGGTAATGTTGAAACTAAAGTTTTTCCTTCACCAGTTCTCATTTCTGCTATACGTCCTTGATGTAAAACAACACCGCCTATAAGCTGTACTCTATAGTGCTTTTGTCCTAAAACTCTCCATGCAGCCTCTCTTACAACAGCATACGCCTCAGGCAATATGTCATCTTTCGTTTCACCATTAGCAAGTCTTTGCCTGAATTCATTTGTCTTTTGTTTAAGCTCGCTGTCGGATAATTTTTGCATGGCATTATCTAAAGCCATTATTTTATCAACAGTTGGTTCTATTCTCTTGACTTCTTTTGCGCTATATGAGCCAAAAACTTTTTCCAAAAAATTTTTCATACGTAATCATCCTTTCTCCGTATATCCCTTTATTTCACAGAACTGAAATATCCTGCTGTATAACCAGAGCTCCAAGCCCACTGTAAATTAAATCCACCGCAGTCACCATCAACATCAAGTATTTCTCCCGCAAAAAAGAGACCTCTTACTTTATTTGATTCGAGGGTTTTCTCTTTCACCCCTGACAAATCAATTCCCCCTGCTGTAACTTGTGCCTGTTGCCACGTATTATGCCCAACAACTTGAAATTTCCATTCTTTTAAAATATCAATGATTTTATAAATTTCTTTTTTATTTAATTTTTCACATTTTTCTTCCTTATTATCAAATCCGGCTTCAGTTAGAATTACCGGAATAAGTTTCTTGTTTATAAATCCAATTAAGCTGTCCTCCAATGATTTATATTTCAACTTTATAAATCTATCCCTTAAAACATCAAATAAATCATTTTTGCTCATATCTGGAAACATATCTACAGATATATAAGTTTTTTCACCTTTGTTCAGTTTTTCTAATATCATTCTGCTAATTTGAAGTACTGGAGGACCTGAAATTCCATATTCAGTAAAAAGTAATTCACCAGCCTCTTCTCTTATTATTACTTTATCAGTGAAACCTTTCACAATTCCATCAAATCTGATACCTGTAATTCTTTTAAAAAATTTACCGTCTAATTTTAACTGAACTAAGGCAGGAAATGGTTCAACAATTTTATGTCCAAAAGCTTCAGCCAGACTGTATCCACTGCCATCTGAACCAAGTTGTGGACTCGCCTTTCCTCCTGTTGCTAAAATAACCTTATCCGCGTAATATGTTTCGTTCAATCCAATAATACTAAATTTATCTTTATTCTTTCTTAATTCTTTAACTTCAAAGTCAGTTATTTCATTAATATTTAGCCTTAAAACCTCATACCTTAGGACATCAAGAACACTTGATGCCTGCAAGGAGTTAGGGTAAACCTTGCCGCTTTCATCTACATACGGATAAATACCAAGCTGTTCAAAAAAAGATAAAGTTTTATTTAAATCAAAAAACTGCAGCACATGTTCTGCTTGTTTTATGTTTTTGCTATGAAAACAATTATAGAAAATGTTCATATTGGTATAGTTGCATCTTCCATTGCCGGTAGCCAATATTTTTTTACCTACTCTGTTCATTTTTTCAAAAATGGTTACATCTGCACCTGATCTCCTTGCAGCTATAGAAGCTACAAGTCCTGCAGCTCCGCCTCCAATAACAGCTATTTTCATATAATCAATCCTTTTTAATTTAACTTTTTACTTTTTATGTTTTCAACAGGTTTATATGTTTTGATAATGTATTCAGCAACTTTAAGTCCGTCTATTGCTGCTGACATAATTCCACCTGCATATCCGGAACCTTCTCCACATGGATATATTCCTTTAATATTGCTCTGCATATCTTCATCTCTAATTATTCTGACAGGTGATGAAGTTCTGGTTTCTACTCCAGTTAAAATAGCATCGGGTCTGTCAAAACCTTTCAACCATGTACCAAATGCAGATATGCCCTCAACTAAACTTTCACAAACAAAATCAGGCAAACAATCCCATAAATTCGCAAATGTTGCACCAGGTCTATAAGTTGGATAAATCTCACCAAAGCTATTTGAAATTTTTTTCTCTGCAAAATCTTTATAAAGTTGGACAGGTGCGTGATAATTACTTCCACCCATCTCAAAAGCTTTCTGTTCAAATTTTCTTTGAAATTCAATGCCTGCAAGAGGTCCCTCGCCACCAAAATCCTGAGGGTTAACAGTTACCACAATTGCACTGTTTGCATTTTCTAAATCCCTGTCATAAAAACTCATACCATTAGTAACAACTCCGCCTTTTTCAGATGATGAACCCGTTACCATCCCACCGGGACACATGCAAAATGTATACGCTGACCTTCCGTTTTTACATTTATGAACGAACTTATAATCTGCTGGTCCCAAACTTGGGTGTCCTGCAAGTTCTCCATATTGACCTTCATCAATCATACTTTGAGGATGCTCAATTCTTACACCTATTGCAAATGGTTTTGGTTCCATCTTCACTTTTTTATTAAGCATTTCAAAAGTATCTCTGGCACTATGACCTATTGCCAAAACCAATATATCTGTATCAATTATATCATTTTCTGTAATTATGCGATATAAATTATCATCCTTTACACATATATCAGTAACACATTCTTCAAATCTAAATGTACCACCTAGTTCTATTACTTTTTTTCTGATATTTACAAGTACATCTCTCAGCAAATCCGTTCCTATATGAGGTTTATTGACATAAAGTATTTCAGAAGGAGCCCCAGCCTCCACAAATTCCTCTAATACTCTTTTTCCTCTTTTCGATCTATCCTTAATTAAGGTATTAAGTTTTCCATCTGAAAAGGTTCCTGCTCCACCTTCACCAAATTGTATATTTGACCTTTCATCTAATGTTCCATCCTTCCAGAACTTTTCAATATCTTTAATTCTATCTTTAACTCTTTTTCCTCTCTCAATTATTATGGGATTGTATCCCTTTTCAGCTAAAAGCAATGCTGCAAATAGTCCTGCAGGACCACTTCCAACTATTACCGGTCTATTGTTGATAGGCTTTTCGCCTGTTATTTCAACTTCGTATATAAATGGCTCAACAATTGAAATATTATTATTTCTCTTTGAAATTTTTATATCATTAAACAATTCCACATCTAGTGCGTATATAAACATTATTTCATCTTTTTTTCTTGCATCAATTGATTTTCTAAATATTGACAAAGATTTTATCTGCTTTTTTTCAACCTTTAATGCATCTGCAGCTTTATCTTTTAAATCGTCTTCACTATGTTCAATAGGTAATTTCACTTGCTGTATTCTAATCATTTTGCACCTCTTATAATCTTTAAGCAATATAAAAATAATACACAACAAACTTATTTTCATCTTTTCCATATTATATTATTTTTATGTAACTTAAACATTATACCACAATTTTAAAATTATTCTATCACAATTTTTGCAACTTCATTATTATTAATAATAAAACAAATTTTGAGTAAAATAAAAATATTGAACTGCGCCGTTATCTTTTTATTTTTCGCACCACAACAGATAACATTACTTTGGCGAGAGGGCGTCATTAAGTAATGTTATTCAAAGGTTATACTATTTTTTACTCTGCAACAAAAATACTTGTGTCTGATGCTTCGCCGACTTCATCTGAACTGATCTTCGCATCATAATCGGCGAAGCATCAGCATCAATTGCAGTATTTTTGTTAATAAACTATGCTAAATCTATTTAAATAGGTTTATCTTCTATTGGACTTGACATTATTATATATGTCTCCGTATTTCCGTATGACTGAACTCTGCCTACAAGTTCTTCCAGATGTGACATTTCTCTGAGATAAGCTTTCATAATCATGCTGTATGGTCCTGTAACATGATGACACTCAACAATATCTTCTGACTTTTTTGCGAATTCCCAAAAACTATCCTGTTTTTCAGGCTTGATTGTAGCATTGATATATACACATATTGGTTTACCAACTTTTACATTGTTCACAATTGCTTTATATCTCTCAATTATACCTGTATCTTCGAGCCTTTTAACTCTCTCCGCAACCGCCGGAGGACTCAATGAAACAAGTTTTCCCAACTCTTTCATTGAAATTCTTCCATCCTCTTGCAATATACTAACAATTTTAACATCCGTTTGATCCATCGTCTTACCACCTTATTTTATTAATTATAATCTATAAATTTATTTTAAATGCTATGTGTTTTTTCAAAATGTGTAATTTAAATTATGTACAAATACCTATAATCATGTTATTATAACATAACTATAATAACCAAATCAAGAGAAACATTGTTTTATTTATGTTTATTTTGATAAAAAAGCATTTAAGAAAAAGTTATAATTGAGATTAACTGTATTATGTAAACTAAAACGCATTCATATAAAATAAGTTTGCATAAAATCAGTATTTAGTAATTGTTCAAATCAAATTCAAAAGGAGATTATTATGCCTAAATTAAGAATTACGGAAACATCACTGAGAGATGGACATCAATCTCTTATTGCTACAAGATTAACTACCGATGAAATTATTCCTATACTGTCAGAAATGGATAAAGCAGGTTTCCACTCCATGGAGGTCTGGGGTGGTGCAACATTTGATTCTTGTTTGAGGTTTCTAAATGAAGATCCATGGGAAAGGCTTAGAAAAATTAAATCAAATGTAAAAAATACAAAACTGCAAATGCTTACAAGAGGTCAAAATTTATTAGGTTATAGACATTATGCAGACGATGTAGTTGAAACATTTTTAAAAAAAGCTATATATAATGGTATTGACATTGTAAGAGTATTTGACGCCCTGAATGATTTTAGAAATTCTCAAAAATCAATTGAAGTAATAAAAAAAGAAGGTGCCCACTGTCAATGTGCAATTTCATATACTATAAGCCCTGTACATACTGTTGATTACTATTTAAATTTAATTAAAGATTTTGAAAATGCCGGTGCAGATTCAATATGTATAAAAGATATGTCCGGTATATTATTACCTTCAAAGGCATATGAGCTTATTAAAGCGATAAAGGAAATTACGAACCTTCCGATAGAACTTCACAATCATTGTACTAGTGGAATAGCACAAATGACAATGCTTAGAGCAATTGAAGCCGGTATCGATATAGTGGATACAGCAATTTCTCCACTATCATCCGGTACATCTCAACCCTGTACAGAATCCCTGGCACTGGCTTTACAAGGTACAGATAGAGATCCGGAACTTAATATTAATAGTTTAAACAAAACTGCAGATTATTTTAAACCTATAATAAACAAATATATAGAAAATGGTACTTTAAGTCCAAAAGTTTTAATGACAGAGCCAAAGACACTATTATATCAGGTACCCGGCGGAATGCTTTCCAATTTAATATCTCAAATGAAATCACTAAATGCAAGCGATAAATTTGAAGACGTACTTGCTGAAATCCCTAAGGTAAGAGAAGATCTCGGTTTTCCTCCTCTTGTTACTCCAATGAGTCAAATGGTTGGAGCACAAGCAGTTTTTAATATTATATCAGGAGTAAGATACAAAATAATTCCAACTGAAATTAAAAATTATGTTAAAGGACTTTATGGTGCATCGGCAGTACCTATATCAGATGAAATTAAAACAAAGATTATTGGAAATGAAAGTATAATTACCGTAAGACCTGCTGATTTATTATCTGATGAATATGAAAAAATGGCAGCAGAAATCGGAAATCTTGCTGAATCTGTTGAAGATGTGCTGTCATACGCTCTATTCCCTCAGGTTGCAAAAGCCTTTTTTGAAAAAAGACAGCCTAAATAATATTTGATATTCTTTTAGACTGATTATATTTATTAATAATAAAACCGAAAGCAATATAATGCACATTGTTTTCGGTTTTTATTTACTTTTTTAATATATTGAAAAAAATTGTAACTTATTGTATAATGATGTCAAAATACATGCGGAGGTAATGAATGGTGACACACAGGATAGCTGTCTGCGATGACAGTTTAGAGCACATTGATATTATATCCAATATGATTGCTGATATTATAGAAGAACATAATCTTAACTTCAGTTTAGATACCTTTGCATCAAGCAAACAGCTAATAACAAGCCACGAAAAAAAACACTACGATATAATATTTCTCGATATGGAAATGCCTGAACAAAATGGAATTGAGGCAGGCTTATATATAAAGAATATAACGGATACCACAAATATAATATATGTTACTGCACACAAAGGATATGCATATGACTCATATCTGGTAAAAGCTGAAGACTATCTCCTGAAACCAATAGATTATTCAAAGCTTGAACAAAATATTCTATTATGTTCTGAAAAATTAATGACAAAAAAGGAAAGAAAATTTTTAGACATCAGTGACATATCAAGAAATATACAACGAATTTTTATTGATAACATAATTTGTATAGAAAGGCAACAAGATAGGAAAATCCATATTAAATGCATTTATAAAAAAACAGTTATAGTCAATAGCACCATAACAAATCTCGAAAAAAAATTAGCCGATTGCAAAAGTATCATCAAAGCAAATCAGAGTGCCTTGATTAATTTAAAAAATGTTAGAAAGATTACAAAAGATATAATTACTTTTTGCGATGACAGCACTATTAAAATAAGTGAAAGTCGTCTAAAATATGTAAAAAAAGAATTTCATAATACTTTATGATAAAATTATAATAATTACAGGAGAAAAATTGTGATAATAATTTGGAAAGCCATAGAAATCTTTGTCAATTTCTTTCAGATGTACATAATATATAAAACTTTCGACTTATTTTATGATCGAAGATTTAGCTATAAACATATGCTTTCTAATGCGATGATTGTAATGACTGTACTGGTAACAGCAGTAAATTATTATATATCAATTAAAGATAATATATTTATTTACTTGATGCTGTATGTATTTATTTACATTTCAACTATCATAATTTTCAATGGAAAGATAACCACTAAAGCAATCTTGATTTTTGGCATTTTATTTATTTTGTTCGTATGCGAATTGGCTGCATCTGCTTTAATGATGGTTTTAGTTGATACAAGTATATCGAAAGTCTATGATTATGGCTTCTATCGATTAGCAATAATGACAATTTCACAAACAATTTTCTTTTATATTTATACCTTTGTCAGAAACAAAACCTTTAATAAAAGAATTATATTAGTAAATAAGAAATATTATATTTTAATAGGATTAATATTATTTGTAAATATCATTGCCATAACTGTTGTTGTTTGGATGTATGGAAATTTACAATTAAATGATAATTTTTATATTTTTTTAATTACTGTTTCTATTTCCGCCTTGTCCATGCTGGAATTAATTTTATTCATCAACATATTAAAAAATTCAATATCTGAATCTGAAAAAGACAAATTATTATTTCAATACGAAACAGGAAGCAAATACTACACTCAAATAAATGATATATTAGAGGAAATGAGAATTATTAAACACAATTTGAAAAACAGTTTAATAATTATAGACACGTACAATAAAACTAATCAAAAAGAAAAATTGCAAAAATATATAGATGATCTGATTGATGAGACAAATGTATTTGTAGTTCCACAAATAGATAAGGAAAACATAGTTACATCATATTTAAACTATAAAGTGGAACAAGCAAAATCAAATAATATAAAAGTTTTTATTGAAAACCAACTAACTAATGAAATAATACTTGATAAAACAGATATTTGTCAGGTAATAGGCAATATAATGGATAATGCAATAGAAGCAAATGAAAAAAACATTGATAAATATATAAAAATATTACTATACAATAATGATAACTACATCATAATAAAATCTGAAAATCCTACAAATGAACGTTTGATAAAAAAGGACAATGTATTTCTTACAACTAAAAAAGATGCTAAGAATCACGGTCTTGGTTTAAAAAGCATTCAAAAAATTGCCGAAAAATATGATGGCAGTTTAGAAGCAGAAGCAATCGATAATTTATTTATAATTAAAGTTGTATTTCTGAATGAAAAATTAGTCAATTCATTTACCTAAGAATTGAACACATTTGGTAAATATGTATAAAATTGCATTTTATATATATGCATTTATTCAACGTACACAAATATGCCATTTAATCAAAAAATTTTTTTCAAATAATATAAATCTGATATAATATTGCAAGTTCAACACTATATCAGATTTTTTATTTTTTTATTGTACCGCAAATAAACAACAAAATTAGGATAATAGACATATCAGTAAAAGTATCATTGAATACGCATTGAATATATTGTATAATATTGTCACAAACAGAAAGGAGGAGAATAAAATGAAAAAATTTAATTATAGCAAAATATCGTTATCATTATTGACTTGCTTGACTATGGTTTTAGTAACAACTGCTAAAGCTACCCTTGGCACTACTTGCTTACTTCTTGTAAATCAACCTAAAGTGCCAAACTGCTTAATTGAAAATGATAAATAAGCTGTCTGGGAAACTGTCAAATATCTTAGGCGATCGCATGAATTCTACTGATGAAGAAAAAGAAGTATATTCTTACAGTATAGAAGTAATATTATCACTGGTTTTAAACATAATAATACTTTTTGAAACAGCATATGTAATCGGAAAAATTCCAGAATTTATTATTTTCATAGTATTTTTCTCTGGACTTAGGACATATGCTGGAGGATATCATGCTAGGTCGCATATAGAATGTATGACTGTATCATTCATTATTTTTTTAATATCTGCTATGAGCGATTCGTGGTTTAAGGCAGGTGGAGAATTAATTTTGATAATAGGTTTGGCAATATCTATTTTTTTAGTAATTAAATATTCTCCATCAGAAAGCGAAAACAAGCCTCTGACCAGCCGAAAGAGAGAAAGGTATAAGTTAATTAGCAGAGGCATATTAGTTTTATACTGTACAGCAATTATAATTCTATATATTTATAGAATTCAAACTAATTACATATATTTAACGGCTGTGGTGGCAATGTTAATTGAGTCTATAAGTTTAGTTATAACAATTAAATCATAGTTATTCAGAACTATGATTTAAATTTACATTATTTTGCTTAAATATGCGGGCTTGTTTTTCACTTTTTACAGCAAGCAATATAAAGGAATGACATCGGTGGGGGAAAAAGTAAATAAGCCTATATAAATATTGAAATTCAATATTTATACTGGCTTATTTGTATCGAATTATTAATTATAATTATTATTTTGACTTGCCGAAAACATGATTTATAACTTCACTTAAAGTTTTAAGCTCAACCACTTTAATGCTGTTAAATTTTACAGGTCTACTAAAAGCATTTTTTGCTACATACACTTTTTTAAAGCCCATTCTGTCAAGTTCTCTGATTCTGGTTTCCAGCGAAGGAACTTTTTTTAATTCACCCGTAAGTCCTACATCTGCTATAAATACAATATCGTTATCTATTCCTATATTATAAACTGATGATACTATACTCATTATTACCGCTAAGTTTATTGCTTGTTCTCTCAATCTCAATCCACCTGTAATTTTTATGACGACATTTTTATTAAATAAATTAAATCCACCTCTTTGTTCAAGTATAGAAATCAAAGTATTCAGTTGATCTTTACCTAAATTTTCTCCAATTCTTGATGGAAATGGTGTAAATGAATTTGATACCAGACTTTCTACTTCAACAATTATAGGTCGTGAGCCTTCTCTTATAACAGTTAATGCACTTCCCGATACAGCTTCTCCCTCTTCTCTCTTTGTCATAAAAAACTCAGATGGATTGTCTATAGATACCATTCCTGTTTCTGTCATACCAAAAAAACCTATTTCTCCGGTTCCTCCAAATCTATTTTTTGAACTTTGCAGAGCTCTTAACTCTTCTTCATTTTCACCCTCTATAATCAACACCGTGTCCACAAGGTGCTCAAGTGCCCTCAATCCTGCGATTTCTTCATTTTTATTCATTTGTCCAACCAGTATTACAGCTCTGGGTTTTTCACTGCTTTTAGCAATTCTAAGCAGTTCATTAGCACACTCCATCGTCTGAGTTGGAGAACCTGCCCTCGAAGGTAAATATTCATCTAATGTAAATGCCTGTATACTATCAACAATTATCAGTGCAGGATCAATTTCATTTATTGAATCCACAACATTGTTTAAATTTGTATCTGAAATTATCCAAATATTATCATTTATTTTATTTAGTATTCTGTCTGCTCTATTCTTGATTTGACTATCACTTTCTTCACCAGATGCATAAACCACTTTGTATCCTTTAGAAGAAACATCTTCTGCAACTTGAAGCAAAAGTGTTGATTTTCCAGCACCTGGTTTTGCTGTAATAATTGTAATTGAGTCTTTTACAACTCCGCCGCCCATTACTCTGTTAAATTCATTTATATTAGTTATAATTCTATCGCTATTACTCGAAGTTACCTCTGATAGTTTCTTTATAGTTTTCTTCTTTCCTGTTGACCTGGGATTACCGGCACCTTTTTTTGTTTCCGGTATAAATTCTTCCAAGCTGTTCCATTCATCGCAATTTGGACATTTTCCCATCCATTTTGCACTTTCATAACCACAATTTGTACATCTGTATATACTTTTATTTTTAATTCCAATACACCTCCTAAAGTAGTTAATGCAGATTACTGTTTTAAATAAATAATAACATGTTTTTTATGCCCTTTCAATATTTTTATCAGAATACAGGATTTGGTGTATTTTATTATAAAATTGTTGAAATGTTTAGTAATTATAAACTTATTATATAGTAATTTGACCTTAATTAAATCAATTAATTAATTTAAACATATTTTTTATTTTCTGTATTGACATTACTATTAGCTATATGTATAATTAATTCGTATGAAAGGTTTAATAATTATAAACACAAAGTTTAATAATATAAACAAAACACGAGAGGTTTACCATGGATATTGGAGAGAACATTAAAAGACTTAGAAACGCCAATTCTTTAACTCAGCAAGAGTTAGCAGACAGGTGTGAATTGACGAAAGGATATATTTCACAAATAGAAAGAGATTTAACTTCTCCTTCTATCGCTACCTTAACAGACATTTTGGAATGTTTAGGTACAAACTTAGGTGCTTTTTTTAATGAGACTGTAGATGGCAAAATAGTTTTCAAAGAAGATGATGTCTTTGTAAAGGAGACAGATGATAATTACATAATCAACTGGATTATTCCAAATGCTCAAAAGAATAAGATGGAACCCATATTGGTAGAACTTGATAGTTATGCAAAAACTAAGTTGGACAGCCCACATGAAGGTGAAGAATTTGGCTATGTATTGACAGGATCAATTATGCTTTATTATGGCAGTCATGCGTTTAAAGTAAAGAAAGGTGAATCTTTTTATTTTAAAACAAATAAGAGCCACTATATAGAAAACACAAGCAAAAATACCGCCCGAGTAATTTGGGTGAGCACTCCACCCAATTTTTAATTTTTTAAGGAGAAAATATATGAGTAATGCAATTATAGAATTAAATAATATAACCAAAAAATTTGACGGCGAAACGGTTCTTGATGATATAACATTATCTGTTAAAGAAAATGAATTTGTAACATTGTTGGGACCAAGTGGTTGCGGAAAAACAACAACACTTAGAATAATCGGCGGTTTTGAAACACCTACATCAGGTGAAGTATACTTTGATGGTCATTTAATGAACAATGTTCCTCCATTTAAAAGACAGCTTAACACTGTTTTTCAAAAATACGCACTGTTTCCTCACATGAATGTATTTGAAAACATTGCATTTGGTTTAAGAATTAAAAAAATGGATGATAGCATTATTTCTGATAAAGTATCAAAAATGCTCGAACTTTTTAATCTTAGAAATTATGGTATGCGAAGAATTGACCAGCTTAGCGGAGGGCAGCAGCAGAGAATTGCGATAGCAAGAGCCTTAGTAAATGAACCTAAAGTACTTCTTTTAGATGAACCTTTGGGAGCACTTGATTTAAAACTCAGAAAAGATATGCAAAATGAGCTTAAGGCTATGCAGAAAAAAATAGGAATAACTTTTGTTTATGTAACCCATGACCAGGAGGAAGCCTTAACTATGTCAGATACCATTGTAGTTATGAACGATGGCATTATCCAGCAAATGGGTACGCCAATAGATATTTATAACGAACCGGAAAATGCCTTTGTTGCTGACTTCATAGGAGAAAGTAATATATTGGATGGAATTATGCATGATGATTATTTGGTAGAATTTTTAGGCAAAAAATTTGAATGTGTAGATTTCGGATTTGGCAGAGGTGAAGAAATTGAAGTAGTAATCAGACCAGAGGATTTAGTACTGACGGAAAAAGGAATCAGTCCTCTTGAAGGCATTGTAAAATCAGTAACCTTCAAAGGTGTGCATTACGAGATGATTGTTGTAGTTTCAGACTTTGAATTTCTGGTTCATTCAACAGCAAAAGCTTCTATAGGTACAACAGTAGGTTTATCTCTAACTCCCGACGATATTCATATAATGGAAAAGGGGGAATGAAAATGAAAGACAGAACTAAATATTTTTCTTATCCATATATTGTGTGGATGATTATATTTATTTTACTTCCTTCCTTCCTCGTTTTGCTGTACAGCATTACATCAAAAGAATCAAATGGAATTACTACCATAAATTTTACTCTGGAAAATTATAAAACATTTTTTAACTCATTATATATAAATATTTTATTAGATTCCATATTACTGGCAGCAATTTCAACTATAATATGTTTAATACTCGGATATCCTGCAGCATACATAATTTCAACTGCCAGTCTATCACGAAGAAATACATTGTTATTTTTATGTATTTTACCTATGTGGATGAACATGCTTCTGAGAACTTATGCCTGGATGACTATTTTAGGAAATAACGGGTTGATTAATAATTTTTTTGAGATGATTGGTCTTCACAAAATGAATCTTTTATATACAAAAGGGGCCACGATTATGGGTATGGTTTATAACTTCATACCATTCATGATACTCCCTATTTACACTGCTCTCAGCAAAATGGATAAAGGACTCTTGGAAGCAGCTGATGACTTGGGCGCAGATAAAAAAACTGTTTTTAGAAAAATTATTTTACCCCTGAGCATGCCAGGGGTCATTTCCGGTATAATAATGGTATTTATGCCTGCTGTCAGTACTTTTATTATCCCACAGCTTTTAGGTGGAAATAAAAATATGATGATAGGAAATTTGATTGAAAAATTATTCATACTAAACGGCGACTGGAACTTCGGTTCAGCAATATCAATTATTATGATGATAATTATCTTGATTTCTATGTCAATTATGAACAAGTTTGATGTAGATAAGGAAGGCGGTGCCAGACTTTGGTAAAAAAATATTTATCTAAAATTTATATGGCAATTATATTTATTTTTCTATATGCTCCAATTGTGGTGCTTGCTGTATATTCTTTCAATGAATCCAAGTCAAGAGGAAATTGGAGTGGTTTCTCTCTTAGATGGTATATTGAATTGTTTCAGGACAGAGATATTAAAATGGCACTTTATTACACTGTTTCAATTGCTTTAATTTCTGCCATAATTTCAACATTATTAGGAACTGCCGCATCAATAGGCATAAACAGTATGAAAGGAAAAATTAAAGCTTTAATTTTAAATATTAATTATTTACCTGTTGTAAATCCTGATATAGTTACAGGTATTGCTTTAATGATATTGTATATATCTTTAAATATAACCCTTGGCTTTAATACTATGCTTATATCTCACATAGTATTCAATACGCCTTATGTAATTCTATCTATACTTCCTAAGTTAAGACAGCTAGACACGAATATGACTGAGGCAGCAATGGATTTGGGAGCAACCCCTATGTATGCTCTGAGAAAAGTTATTATACCGGAAATCAAACCTGGAATAATAACAGGATTTCTGATGGCTTTTACACTGTCAATTGATGATTTCATCATAAGCTACTTTACAAAAGGAGAGGGTGTAACAAACCTGTCTATTGTAATTTATTCAATGGCAAGAAGAGGTGTTCGTCCTACAATAAATGCATTGTCAACTATAATGCTTTCCGTTGTATTGCTGCTGATGATTATTATAAATAACAGGTCAAATGCTATAGAAAAATCAAAACAAATAAAAAGAATAAAAGGAAATGAGGTACTTTAATGAAAAAAAGAAATTTATTTTTACTGCTGGCAGTTCTGGCATCTGTTCTTGTTTTAGCAACAGCATGCAGCAAGGAAGAAAAAGAAGTTTTAAATGTTTTAAATTATGATATTTATATTGACAAATCATTATTAAATCAGTTCGAAACAGAAAATAATGTCACAATTAAGTATGATACATATTCAACACCTGAGGAAATGTATATAAAAGCAAAAGCTGGTGCCTCTAATTATGATTTAATAATATCCAGTGAATACATGATTGAGCGAATGATTAATGAAGGCATGGTTAACAAGCTGAATTTCGACAATATACCAAACTACAAATATATTGGGGAACAATTTAAAAATCAACCATATGACCCAAACAATGAGTATGCAGTACCATATTTCTGGGGAACTTTAGGTATTTTATATAATAAGAATACGGTTGATGTTTCTTCTAACAGCTGGAAGATTCTATGGGATAAGAGTCATGACCAAAGAATTATAATGATGGATTCACAAAGAGATTCTTTTGCTGCTGCATTAAAGCTCTTAGGATACTCTTTAAATACAGTTAATGAGAAAGAACTTGATGAGGCAAAGGAATTGCTCTTAGAGCAAAAACCTCTGGTTATGGCTTATATTACAGACGGTGCACCTGATATTATGATAAGTGAAGAAGCTGACATGGCACTGGTTTGGTCAGGTGAAGCAGTATCAGCAATGGCAGAAAACGAAAATCTTGGTTTCATAATACCAAAGGAAGGCAGCAATATATGGATTGATGCAATGTTTGTTCCTTCAACAACTAAAAATCAACCTTTAGCGGAAAAATTTATAAATTTTCTCTGTTCAAAAGATGCTACACTTAAAAATATTGATGAAGTATGGTACTCAACAGTACACACAGAGGCAATTAAAGAAGTAGATGAAGAGTTACTCAATAACAATGCTTTCAATATTCCCGAAGAAGATATTAAAAAAATGGAAATGTTCAGAGATCCAAAAGAATTTATAGATTTATACAGTTCCAGATGGACAGAAATCATGGCGCAAAAAGCTGAATAAAATAAAAAAATCACTATTTGTTTTTAAATAGTGATTTTTTTATTTTATTTAATTAGTTTCATTATTTACATGTTTTTCTTTAATATTAAGCAAATGCAACGTTGATGAAATTGTTATTGTAATCAATGTTGCAAGTATTAAAAATGACATATGTATTTCTCCCCCCTACTTTTTATATAAATCATCATAAAATGTTGTATTAAATTTATTATATACATTCTACAACTCAATACTTAGTGTTTCCTTAATATGTATGCCCAAGGGGCAGCTAGATAATTATACTAGCTCACAAAACTTGCACCCTTTGCATATTTCAACTTTATTTTCAAATATTCTTTTTATTATTTCAATTGTATTTTCTGATTCTTCATCTCCGTTTTCCACATTGGTATGAAGTATTATTTTTCTCGGTGATATGTTTAGTAAAACATTTATTATTAATTCATTATATTCTAAAATTTTGCCATCCAGCTCTTGTGAAATTTCAATAGTTCCAATATAATTTAACTTTTTCATATTACTGTCATAAATTTGAAGTTTATGATTGTTATACATAATATTTACAGTCTCATGTTCTTTTTCTTCAACATCAGATATATATCTGATAACACTTATAAAATCTAGGTATTCTTTCTTCATTAAATAATTATCAATACACTTTTCCACTATTTGTGAAGCATAAAGACTTATAAATTTTAATCTAAATTTGATAAATCCATTTAAATTAATTGTTTTTGAATTTTCTATAATTTCTTTTAATTTATTTTTTATTACAAGTTGAATTTTAATATCATTTTCTACTTCTTCTTCAATAGTTTGTTTTATTTGCTCAAATTCATCTTCATCAAAATAAAAGTAATTTTCTTCAAGATAAGCACAGCTTTCACGTTTGGTATATTCTAACAGCAGTTTAGTAATCTTACTAATCACCTTTTCTAAACAATCTTTTCTATTTAGTGTCTCCTTTGTAAAATATTCTATTCTAATAATTCCTTCTTCTGCCGAAGAAATTTCTATGTTCAAATCATTTCCATCTACATTTGTAATAATTTCAATATTTTTTGCTATTTCATCATTCTCATTTTCATTAATCTCTAATGATAAAAGCTCCATTTAGTCACTCCTCTCGCAGGGAGGTTATATTATTGGTATTATTGATCCCAAATCCATTATTTGTTGACTTGAAGCTTCTTCATATAAATATCCCGAAGACTGTATAAATTTTTTAAATGCATTAATAATATTTTTATCATTAATTTTTCCGGTTGATAAAAATATTTTGTCATTTATTAATCCTGTACAGCCACCAATAAATCCATAGTCATAACCTTTTAGATACACTAATTCAGGATTTATATACATACAGTCTATATTATATGATTTAGTTATTTCACATATTGAAAAATCAGAGGTTACAGCCCTATTTTCTCCAACTGCTGTCAAAGAACACTTTGTATAACCTTGATTTACGTGAATAAACTTTATATTCGCTTCTTCCAAATAATACTTTAAAACCTGGTCTGTATGATGTGTGTTGTGCACAGCATATCTCCCTATTCTTGCTACATTATATGCGATATCCTCGGGATAGTTTCTACATAGAGTTTTTCCACCTTTAATAACTTTTATTCCTATGTTATTAAAAACATTGCTATAATAATCAAATACATTTGGTGCAACAATAAAAGTTTTTTCGTCAATTGGATGCATTACCATATCAGGATGTCCGTCAATGGGTTCTTGCAAATCATTGCACTTCACAGTTTTAATCGGCTCAATATTAATTTTTTTCAAATAATAAATTATTTCATCACTTGCTCTATAATCAATAACTGCATATCTTGGTGCCCTTCTGGGAATAAATGGATTCATTTTTTTGCTCCTAATATATTATATACACCAATGATTATAGCATGGACTTATTTTTATTTCCACGTCTCTTGTCGAATTTTTAAATAATAATCCTTAATAAATTATGCAATATTTATTTTCTAAAAAATTTATTTACAGTGTTGCAATTATTATCTATTTTGGTAAAATGTATATGTAATATTAATTTAGCAGAACTATGGGTGGTGTATGATATGCCACAAAAATAAACTTAGGGAGATTAGTATGGAAAAATTGCATTTAGCATTAAGAATTCGTTTAGCTAAGGAAGAGATCTTTTTTGGACCTGGCGTGGTAACACTTTTAACCCTTACCAGAGAATTTGAATCTTTGAATGGTGCTGCTAAGGAAATGGACTTATCATATTCTAAAGCATACCGAATGATTAAGGTTGCAGAAAAAGCGCTTGGCTTTAAGCTGCTGGATAGAAAAATTGGTGGAATAGGCGGCGGAGGCTCAAGTTTAACACAAGAATGTATTGATTTCTTAGAGCAATACTTGGCTTTTGATAAAGAAGTTAATTCAATTTCAAATGAGCTATTTACAAAATATTTTGAAAACTATATATAATTAGTATAATTCATCATATGTTTACTATTCTAAAAGTAAAATATCATCCAAAGGTATTTTCAAATATAGATTTTCTTTGTTTTTCTTATTATTCCATTCTTCTTTTTTAATTTTATACCACATATTGGAATTTGTATTTGTATTTTTGCTATTCTTGTTATTAAAAATTATTGTGTATCCATTTATTCCTTCTACAATTTCAGTTATTTCACAGGTTATTGTATTATTTCCCTCCGGTTTTTCTGTTAATTGAAATGTTTGTGATTTAATTCCGACATACTTTATATCATCTGTTATTTTGGACTTTGTTTCTAATGTAATATCCCAATACTCCGCATAAATGGTGTGCGGTGATAAAATTTTGCAAGGTGAAATATTTCTGCATCCTGTCAGCCTAGCCGCCATTAGAGTTTTAGGCTGATTGAATATTTCCTTTGTATCTCCGATGCGCGTATTCTTACCTTTATCTATAATCGTAATATTCTTACAAAACTTATATGCTTCATCTCTGCTGTGAGTCACCATCAAAACTTTTCCATGGTATAATTTCAAAAGTTCTAAGACTTCTGTTTGAATCTGTTCTTTTAAATATGCATCTAGCGCAGAAAAAGGTTCATCCAATAGCAATACATCTGGTTCATAGGCTAGAATCCTTGCTAAAGCAACTCTTTGCTGCTGCCCTCCTGATAGCATCGATGGATATTTATGTTCCAGTCCCTGCAATTGAATAGTTTTAATCATCTCTTCAATTTTTTGCTTTTTATTTTTTCGAGGAAGCTTGATTCCTGCGCCTATGTTTTCCTCAACAGTCATGCTTGGAAACAAAGCATAATTTTGAAATAAATATCCAATATTTCTGCTCTGTGGTCTGATATTTACTTTATTATACGAATCATACAAAGTTTTTCCGTTTAATATAATTTGTCCCTCGTCCGGTGTCTCAACACCCGCAATGCACTTTAAAGTCATACTTTTACCACTACCCGACGCACCTAATATACCCAAATATTCATCATCAGTTTCAAATTTAACATCAAGTGTAAATCCTTTAAATTTCTTTTTTATATCAACAAATAAACTCATTTTTTAGTATCCTTGTTCACGTATTTTCTTCCTTTAAGTGTAAAATAATTCATTAACACTATAACTATAAATGATATGATAAGTATAACTCCTACATAGCTGTAAGCACCATCCATATCCCCTGCGGCAACTTTCGAATATATAGCCAATGGAAGTGTCCTCGTCTTGCCTGCTATATTACCTGCAATCATTGCGGTAGCACCAAATTCACCCAGTCCTCTGGCAAAAGATAATACTCCTCCGGACGCAACACCAGGCAATGCTATAGGCATTACTATTTTTAGAAAGATTTTCATTTCTGACATTCCAAGAGTTCGTCCTGCCATCACCAAATTTTGGTCAACCTGTTCAAATGCACCTCTGGCAGAACGGTACATTAATGGGAAAGAGATAACGACAGCTGCTATTACAGTAGCTATCCATGAAAAAACAACTTTAATTCCAAAAAAATCCAGAAGCAATATCCCTATTGGTCTTTTTAAACCAAATACATATAATATGAAAAATCCCATTACAGTAGGAGGTAAAACTAACGGTAATGTTAATATACCGTCAGTTATAGCTCTTAATTTTTCAGATTTTAACCCTACAACCCATCTTGCAGTCAAAGTTCCTATAAAAAATGTAATAATTATTGAAATTGATGCTGTCTTAAGTGAAATTAATAAAGGCGACCAATCCATATTAACCTCTACTTGTTTGCTTTAAATCCAAAAGTTTCAAAAACCTTAATTGCTTCATCTGTTTTTAAAAACTCTGTAAATAGTTTAGCTTCATTTTCCTTAGTTGTTTTTTTAACAATTCCAACCGGATAGATAACTTTTGAGACACTTCCTTCAGGAGCAGAGCCGATGATTTCAACCTTGTCATTTATAGCTGCATCAGTTGAATATACAACTCCTGCATCTGCACTTCCTTCTGCAACCCAATTCAACACCTCTGTTACATTTGTACCAAGACTTGATTTAGCTGATACTTGATCCCACATTTTAAGATTTTCAAACGCTTCTTTTGCATATTGTCCTGCCGGTACACTTTCAGGATCTCCAACTGCAATTACTTCGGCTTTTAATATATCTTCAAATCCGTTATATTTATCTTTATCTCCCTTTGGTACAATAGCAACAATGCTGTTCTCAAGTAGCGGAATAATCGAATCTTTTATCATTAAATCCTTTTCATCCAATGCATTCATTTGTTTCATCGCCGCAGACATAAATACATCTACATCTGCACCTTCTTCGATTTGTGCCTGAAGTTTCCCTGAACTGTCATATGTAGCTTCTACTTTTACATTAGGATATTTTTCTTCAAACATAGGAATTATTTCATCCCCGACACAGTTCTGTAAGCTTGCAGCAGCTGCCACAAGTATTGTAGTAGTATCAGCTTCACCTTGTTGTTCCGGCACATTAGAATCATTAGGTACCTCCTCACTGCCATTACTGCCGCAGCCAACTAAAGCTAAAACTAAACACAACATCAAAATTAAACTAAGACTTCTTTTCATAATTCATTTTCTCCCTTTTTTTAATTACAATCTATAATGATTATATATATATTACATACCTTTACCAAAACCACAATTAGGGTATGTACATATTTCACAATTTAAGCACATTCCGCCTCGACCGAGCCTATCTACATCTGATTTAGTTATGTTGTCATCTGCCATTACTCTTGGCAAAATCAGATCAAAAATAGTTCTCTTTGCATACATTACACAACCTGGTAAACCAAGTACAGGTACTTTTTTCCCATTGTTATCGTAATATGCTACAAGCATCATAGCACCAGGTAAAACCGGAGCACCATATGTTATAATATCTGCTCCTGTATTTTTAATCGCACCCGGTGTGCGGTCATCAGGGTCAACACTCATACCTCCGGTGCAAATCACAAGTTCAGCACCACTGTTTATATAGCATAAGATAGCTTCTGTAATACTGTCCATATCATCATCTACAATTTTCTGACCTAGTATCTCAATATCAAATTCACTCAGCTTTTCAATTATAACCGGGCCAAATGTATCTTTTATTCTTCCGTGAAAAACCTCGCTTCCTGTAGTCACTATCCCCACCTTTTTATGCTTAAATGGCATAATTTCCATAATAGGTACTCCGGCTCCAATTTTCTCAGCCTGTCTCATTTTATATTCCTCAATAACCAGTGGAATAACTCTTGTTCCTGCTAATTTATCGCCCTTTTTTACTGTAGTATTTCCATGCCTGGTGGCTATCATCATTTCACCCAGACTGTTTATTTCGTATAATCTATCTAAATCTAATTTAAACAATCCTTCAGCGTCTGCAATCACTTCTATTTTTCCTTCTTTAACAGAGGAAGGCTTCATATATTTATTCTTACAAATTCCATAAAGTATTTCTGCAGCTTCATTTTCATGTAACATACCTTCTTGTTTTTCCCATATATATATGTTCTCTTTTCCAACAGATAATAAAACAGGAATATCTTCTTCTCTTATTACATGTCCCTTTTTAAAGACTACATCCTTTTTTACACCTTTAATTATTTGTGTTATGTCATGGCAAAGTATATTGCCTACCGCATCAACAGTTTTAATTTGTTTCATTTATTCCTCCTACAGGGTCTACAAATATCTCCACTATTCCTCCACATACCATTCCATCTTCTTCGGCATCTGCACCAGTCATATCTACTTTAACTAGTTTTGACTTATTATCATCCATACAAGTAAGTGCAATCTGCCTAATTGAAGCTTCAACACAACCCCCGCCTATAGTTCCAATCATTGTTCCATCCCTTAATACCACCATTTTTGTTCCTACTCCCCTGGGTGCTGAGCCCTTTCTCGAAACAATAGTAATAATTGATTTAGGAATATCCGTATACTTTTCAGAAAGAATACTGTCCATCAACTCATCACTGTATATGCTTCTCATAACTCCATTGTTTTTAACCTTAATAATCTGTGCCATAATTGCAACTGCAATTTCACCTGGTGTTTCCGCACCAATTTTGAGTCCAATAGGAGTATATACTTTATCTAGTTTATCTCGGGATATCCCCTCTCCCTCTAAATGATCTAAAACTTTTGCCACTCTTAATTTACTGCCAATCATTCCAACATAAGCACTTTCTTTCTGAATAATTTTTTGCAAACAAGCTTGATCATATCTGTGACCTCTTGTAACAATAACAAAAAATGTTCCTTTATCACTGTTTATTTTGTCCAAAGCGCTGTCAAAGCTATCACATATTACATTATCTGCTCCTGAATTCCTGGCATTATTTGCAAATGATAGGCGGTCATCAATCACTGTTACAGGTAAATCCAAAAGCTTACACATATTGATAATTGAAATTGAAATATGTCCTGCACCGCATACGACTAAATTATAACTTTGTCTAATAAATTCAATATATACTTTATCATTTCCCGCTGTAATTACCTGACTTTTTTCATCATAAGATATTAGCTTTACTATAGATTCCCAATTTATTTTATTATTAGTATTAAAAATAATCTCTCCATCTGACATTATCATTTTAGAACCAATATTATCCCCAGAAATTACTGTGGCTATAATATTATTTTTATTTTTATCTAATTCTCTTAAAGTTTCATAAAAGTCCATATTACCTCCTGGAACTTCACAATAATCAATATCGTTATATTTTTATTAATATAACGTCTATAATATTATAATATAACTTTTATTTAATATCAACATTATTTTTATAATTCTAAATATAAACCGGGCATTCGTTATATTTTTAAAAATATAACGTCAAGAAAATAAAATTGAAGCTGCAAAGAGATGTATCAATCTACATCTCTTTGTACATTGCTTCAACATTGCTTCAACATTTTAATCTTCTATTAAATTTTTATCAACGATTGCTGTGTCAGGACTGTCAACTACATCATATTCTTTGAACTTAATCAGCATTTTAACCGTACTGTATACCATGAGAGCAACTACAAACAACAATGGAAAAGCAGATACTATTGCTAATTGTTTTGTTGCGTCTATACCACTAACTACCCCTACTTTACCTGCTGTTGCTATGTTAATAAATGCTACAGATGACATTACTATTCCCCAGAACATCTTAATATTTTTAGGTGGTTCAATTGTAGAGTTATTTTTAATGTTTATAGAAAGTGATGAAACTGTAGTTGTCATTGAGTCAGCCAATGTTACAACTGATAAAAATGCTGTTATCATAAATAGTGCGCTCAGCAATTTACTCAATGGGAAGTTGGCAAAGAAATTAAATACTGCTGACTCTAATCCTCCTGATTGTATGCCTTCCCATAACTGTGCTCCGTTCATTTGAAGGTTTATTGCTGAAGAACCAAACACTCCAAACCAAATTACACCAAACATACCCGGTAATAAGAAGTTAAATAAAGTGAACTCTTTTAAAGTTCTTCCTACTGCAATTTTAGCCAAGAACATACCTATCAATGGTGTATAGGCTATCATGAAGCTCCAATAGTTAATTGTCCACCATATAGGCCATTGATCTCCCTCAAATGTTCCTAAATAAGTAGCTTGTGTGAAATAGTGATTTAAGTGGAATCCCATAGCTTCAACTGTCATATTAAGTATATATTTTGTAGGTCCGAATAACAAAACAAATATCATCAATCCAATATATATCTTTGCATTTTTATCTGATAAGAATTTAACGCCTTTATCTATACCAGTATAGCTAGAAACAATAAATGTTACAACTATTATAAGTAATATTATTCCCCAAACAATGGTTGTAGGTTGAATTCCAAATAATAAATTCATTCCGCTTCCCAATTGCATAGATGCAACACCTAAAGAAGCAGAAACTCCACCGGCTAATCCAAACAAGCAAAGAATATCAACTATATCTCCTGTGATACCGTTAACTCTGCTGCCAAGAACAGGATAAAGACAAGATGAAACACGATATGGAAGTTTCATGTTGTATACTGCATATCCGATACCTATACCGGCTACACAATAGAATGCATACAACGCAGGTCCCCAGTGCATATAAGTCGTACTTAATGAATATAAAGCTCCTTCTTTACTCGCAGCCTCATATCCAAACCCAGGTATCGGAGACATCAAATGTGTCAGAGGTTCTGCTATTCCCCAGAACACTATACCTGTTGCTATACCTCCGCAAAGAGATATAACAAACCAATTCCATTTACTCATTATAGGTTTTGCATCTTTTCCGCCTAATATAATGTCACCATATTTCTTTGAAAACAACATCCAGATACATATGAACATCATTGCTAACGCAACTAAATCATACAACCATCCAAACCATTGACCTGCAAAATTTACTATAGCTCCCTCAGCCGAAGCAAATGATGCTGGTGATACAAGGCCTAGAACTATTATGGCGACATAAATAATTACCATAGGTATAAAAACGATTTTCCTTACTTCAACCTTGTCTAAGCTTTTAACTCTACTACTCATGAAAATCCTCCTTTAGTATGTATTATTAATTTCAATATAATTATATATTGTAATCGTCAAAAAAAAGTCAAAAAGTATCGTTTGCATTTTATTTATTAATATTACAGGTTTTTATATTAATTTCCCCGATTTTATTAACTCATAGGATTTTTGAATATCAATACTTAAATTTCTATCTTTATCTAAAAATGGGATTTCATTTCTTATTGCTTTATATGCTGCTTCCGTAGCTTTCCCCAGCTTGACGTTACCTCTTAAATCAACAGCCTGAGCAGCATGAATTGCTTCCATACCTATTATATATCTCAGATTATCAATTATTTTTTTCACCTTATCTGCCACTAATGGTGCATTACTGGCACGGTCCTCAATATTTCCTGCTAAAGAAAAGTAATCCATAGATGATGGGTTTGCTAACATCCTATTTTCAGCATCCAAATAAGTGAAAGACTTTTGAATAGTACCGTAAGCTATAGTTTTAGTTTCGCTTGGAGTTAAAAATCTTGAAAGCTTTGTGAAGGATGGGTCTGCTAGTTTTATCATTCTGTTACATGATGATTTGGAAAGATGGCACAGTGCTATTCCAAGCATTTCAACACCTAATACTAATGATGTTATTTCAAAGTTGGCACTTACAGAAACTCTTTCCTCATCTGTTACTATGCAAGGATTATCATCTGTTGAATTAATTTGAATTTTCAAAAATTGTTTAATATAATCTATTGCATCATATATTGAACCATTTACTGCAAATGAGCATCTGAAACTTAAGGAATCTTGCAATGCTCTGCCTTCATGAGGCTCGTTCAAATAGCTTCCTTCCAGATATTCTCTGCATTCTTTGGCACAATTTATTTGGCCCTTTAATTTTCTTAAATTATTTACACTCTCATCCAATGATTGAACAACACCATTAAGACCTTCCATACCTAAGCAATATATTAAATTAGACATTTTAATAAGCTCTTCTGTTTCTTTGACTAGCATTGCAATATACGCTGTCCCTTGTGCATTTGACGAAACTATGCTTAATCCATCTTTAGGACCTAATATTGCAGGTTTCATTCCTTCTCTTCGCATTGCTTCCATAGAGCTTAATATTTCACCTTTATAACTTACCTCACCCTCTCCAATAATAGATAATCCTATATGAGACATAGTTGTAATATCCCCTTCTCCTATAGAACCTCTTCTTGGAACACGAGGGTGTATCCTTTTATTAAGGAAATCCATGTAATGTTCCAAAATTTCTACTGAAATACCGGTGCACCCATACAGGGCTGTATTTAATCTAATCAGCATCATCGCTCTAACTTCTTCATCGCTGCTAAATGGTTCGATACCTAAACTGTGGCTGTTGAGAAGATTTCTATTATATGTTTCAAAAAAATCTACGTCAAATTCCTTATCCTTATTCCAGCCAACTCCCCTGTTCAGACCATAAACCGGATGACCCTCAGCTGCTAAATCAAATAATATTTTTCTGGCTTTTCTGGCTTTTTCCATTGCATTTTCATCAATCTCAACTTGTTTGTAATTATATGCTACATCATAAACATCATCAAGACTTAAATCATTTCCATTTAAAATCACTTTTTCCATTTCAAAACCACCTAACTTATTTTATATAATACAAATTTAACAAAAATACGATAACAAAATAAAAATATTCAAATTCTAGTTAATTACTTAATGCTAATTAACTAGAATTTAATATTAACAATATTATTACGTATTACATTTACAAAATTATATCTTTAAACAAGATTAACAAGTACTGCAGTTCCAAGCAGCAATGCTGATGCAACCCATATAATTATTAAGTATGGCATGATAAATTTTATCCATTTTGTATATGAAATTTTGGTATATGCTAAGAAAGCTATTAATGCACCTACTGTCGGATAACATAAATTAGATAATCCATCACCAAATTGGAAAGCTAAAATTGCTATTTGTCTATTCAATCCTATGAGGTCAGCAACCGGAATTATAATAGGCAATGTTACAACTGCCTGACCACTTCCTGATGGTATGAAAAAATTTAAAACAGATTGAAGAATAAACATTCCTATTGCATTAAATGTTGGTGATTGTCCTTGCAGCAACGATGCCAATGAATGAACAATTGTATCAGTGATATGACCTTGATCCATTATAACTGAAATAGCTCTTGCCAGACCAATTGCCATAGCACCTGTGAATATTGCTTTTCCTCCCTCAAGAATTTCATTTACAATTTTATTAGCGTTATATCCGGCTATTATACCACCGATTATTGAACCTATAATATAAACAGCAGACATTTCCGGAATACCCCAACCCCAGTTTAGTGTTCCATAAACAATAGTTACAATTGTCAGAGCAAAAGTTAAAAGAACAAACTTTAACCTGGTAGTAAACTCAGGTTTATCCTCAAGTCCCTTATCAACAAGATGTTCAATACTCATACCGTTCACTATACTGGATTCAGGATTTTTCTTTATTTTTGCAGCGTATCTTAATACATAAAATATAGTTATTGCCATAAATACTACAAATACAATCATTCTAAATCCAATTCCAGAAAACATAGGCAATTCTGCTAAGTTTTGTCCAATTCCAGTTGTCCATGGATTTGTTACTCCGGCTGACCAACCAGCTACTATAGCAGCAAGAGAAATAAATATTCCCACTAAAGCATCATAACCTAATGCTAAAGAAATACCCACACATAGAGGTGCAAATGGTATTGCCGCTTCCAGCATGCCCGGGAAAGCTCCTAAAGCCCCAAAAAACAATATCATTGCTACCAGTATTACTGAACTTTTGTCTTCCCCAATAATATCTTTTAATTTAAAAATAGCAGCTTTTATTGCGCCGGTTCCATCAAATATTCTAATTGAACCACCAATCAGTAATATCATTATTATCAACATTGATGCGGCTTGTATTCCATTTGGAATTGCTTTGAAAAAATTAAAAAACGAAATTGGACTTTGCTCAATATACTTAAAACTAGTTCCATCTACAATTGTTTTTCCATCTACAACTGTCCTTGTGTACTCACCTGCTGGAATAATATAAGTTAAAACTGCAACAATAAATACTAATATAAAAAGTATTACCATTCCATCCAGCATTTCCCTCTTCTTTTTCTTGTGTACTTCATTTTTTGTTCTACTCGACATCTTTTGTCCTCCTAGTTTTTATATTATTAAATTAAAAATAATTTAATCAAACTAATCAATATGCTTTACCTGTTTCGAAGTCAGGTTGGGACAAAACCCAACCTTGACTACAGTTGCATAATTACACAAAGCTAATTTGTATTTTTACTGTTTATATTTTTCATAATAACCTCAGGTGTAGCCGGGTATGTTGTTATATTTGTGTCAAGCGCAAAATTAATTGCATTTATTACTGCAGGTGCCGGTGCAACCGCCGCAAGTTCCCCGACACTCTTAGCTCCATATGGACCGAATGGTTCATTTTCTTCTATGGTCATCACTCTGACCTCCGGCATCTGAGGAGCGTTTAATAAGTGATACTTTGAAAAATTTGTTGACTTTACATATCCATTTTTATCTACGTCAATTTCTTCTAACAAGGCCATCCCAAGGCTCATATGAGCGCCGCCCTGTATCTGTCCTTCAACAAATTGTGGATTTATTGATTTACCTATATCATGTACTGCCAATAGATCGATTACCTCAACATATCCCGTATATTTATCAACTCTGACTTCAGCAAAAGCTGCTGAATGTGTGGCTGGATTTGCCGGTGATTCATATCTTTCAAAAACGGATAAAGATTGAGAATACTTTGTCTCCAGTTCTACAGCAACATCTCCATATGAATATTTTTCAGCAGAATCTTTTTTATATACGAATCCATTGGCTGCTATTACATCATCTTCATTGCAACCTTTTAATTTGCAGAAAGAGTCTATAACCATTTTCTTAAGTTTTTCTCCTGCTGATTTGACAGCCCCTCCACATACAAATGTAACCCTGCTTGCCTGTGTTCCGGCAGAATCATAAGGTGTTGCAAGTGTATCCACTTCTAAAACTCTTACTTTATCCATACTTATATCGAGAGACTCTGAGGCTATTTGCTGCATTGTTGTAACAGTTCCACAGCCCTGGTCATGTATACCTATTTTTACTAATACACTTCCATCAGCAAATATGCTCATATCCACATTAGAAAAGTCAGGATAAGCTCCCATATACCCATTACCATGAGCTGCACACGCCATTCCGACACCATAGGCATATCTCTCTGTATCATTTGCTTTTATTTTTTGTCTTTTATTTTTCCAGTCAAATGCTTCCATTCCATTTATAACGCATTTTCTAATTTTTGTATTGCCTATGTCGGTTCCGCCGGTAGGATCCTTAGCTCCTTCTTTTACCAAATTCTTAAGTCTGAATTCACACGGGTCCATCCCTATTCTTTTAGCAGCATTATCAATATTTATTTCTGTTATAGCATGTGCCTGCGGAGAACCATATCCTCTGCATGCTCCTCCGGGAATAGTGTTTGTATAATAAGTATTACCTTGGAAATATTGATTTTGAATATCATACATTCTAAATAATTTTTTACCGATTGCCATTGCCACAGCAGATGCATTGGTATAGTATGCACCGCCGTCAACATCCGTAATTATTTTTCTGGCTAATATTTTACCCTCTTTACTAATTGCTGTTTCAACGCTGATTTCTGTTGCATTTCTGCTTCTTGTCCCTAATATGGCATCTTTTCTATCCATGTAGAGCATTACAGGGCGGTTAAGCGTATATGCTGCAAAAGCACATATTGGTTCCAAAACAGTTTGACCCTTTCCTCCAAATGAACCACCCATTGTAGCCTTTATAACTCTGACTTTATTGAATGGTATATTAAGTACACTGGCTGTATGGTATTGTACTTGAAACGCAGTTTGGCATGGACTCCACACCACTAAACTTCCTTGCTCATCAATTTCACTCAGGCATATGTGAGGCTCTATTGCAGAATGATGAATTTTTTGTGTTTTCCCTGAATCTTTTATTATATAATCTGCATTTTTAAATTCCTCTTCATAATTTCCGCAATTTATACTTTTCGAAAATGCTAAATTTGAATCGTTCTTTATAATTGTTTTGCTTTCTTTAGCTTGTTTTATCCCTATAACACTTTCTAATTCTTTATATCCAATACTTAACTTTGATATAGCTTCTTCTACAATTCTTTTACTTTTTCCCACTACCAGAGCTATCCTATCTCCAACAAATCTTGCCCTGTTGCACAACAGATACTCATCCTTATATTGATTTGCTCCAGTAAACCATTCATGGGAATTGTATAGAACATGTGGAATATCATCATATGTATATACTGCTTCTATACCTTCAACCTTTAATGCTTCTGTCTTATCTATTTCAATTTCGGCATGAGGTTTACCGCTTAATACAAGCTTTGCATATAGCATGTTATGCCTTTTAACATCGCATATAAATTTAGTTTTCCCTGTTGCTTTATCATAAGAGTCTTCTTTTATTACACTTTTACCTACATATTTTAATTCTTCCATATCTATCTCCTCAACTTATTCAATATATCATCCACTAAACCTTCTGCTGCTGATTTTTTATAATGTTTTGAGGATCTGTTTGGTATAGCCTCTTCTATCTGCAAGTAAATCGCATCATGCACAGCAGCAGAAGCTATGTCATTAACATTCTTATTCAATAATTTTTCCTCAATAAATTTTGCCCTGATAGGTTTAGGCCCTACTGCACCAAGATATACAACTGAATTATTTATAATCATATCATCTGAGGTATCTATTTTAATACAGCAATTTAATTTTGAAATTGTAACTGTCTTTCTTGAACCAACCTTGGAAAAGGCTGATTTTGAATTAGTTTTCTTGATAATTATATTGGTTATTACTTCATCATCGTTTAAACTATTCTTTTCTAATCCTTCAACTACATTTTCAATTTTATCTATTCTTCTGGTTCCTGATGAATTAATTATTTCAACATTTGCATCATACGCAAACAAAACTGGTATAGTATCACCACTCTGTGAAGAATTTGCAACATTTCCTCCTATAGTAGCTCTGTTTCTTATTTGTTGGGAACCTAAATTATATGCTGAATCAATCAGCGCAGGTACGTATTTATTTATCAACGGACTATTTTCTATTTCAGTCATAGTTACAGCAGAACCGATTATAATTTCATTTTCTGTTTCATTTATCTCTTTTAATTCTTTCAGTTTTGTAATATCGATTATTTCATAACCAAAAATCCCTTTTTTATTGAAATGAATTATTAAGTCTGTACCCCCTGCTATTACATAAGTATTTTTATTCTTATTTCTCAGTGCACTGCACAATTCTTCAATTGTATTTGGAGCTTCAAATTTTGTCATAGTCATAACTACACCTCTTTTCCAATGATGTCTTTAACTGCTTTTACTATCTTATTATATCCTGTACATCTGCACAAATTTCCTTCTATTGCCCTTTTAATTTCATCATCTGAGGGATTTGGGTTCTTCATCAGCAAAGCCTTGCAGGATAATATCATGCCCGGAGTACAAAAACCGCATTGTATGGCACCATTTTCTATGAATGATTTCTGTATATCATCAAGCTCTCCACTCTGTGCTAACCCCTCTATTGTTATAATTTCACACCCGTCTACCTGACCTGTCAGTATTGTACAGGATGTTACAGCTTCACCATTTAAAATTACTGTACAAGCACCGCATTCTCCTTCTGAACATCCTTCTTTTACCCCTGTCAGACTTAAATCATCTCTTAAAAAATCTATCAATCTTGTTGTCGGATCCACATCCATTTTTATATTTTTTTTATTTACTATTAATTCTATTATCATATGTCCTCCAAACATTAGTATATCTCTCATTTCTTATATTGTAATATCCATGAGTCAAAAAAAAGTCAAATAACTTCATAATATAAAATTATTTGACTTTATATTTTATTTTAAATTTTCCAAAACCATTTGACACTTTTTGTTTAAATCGCTGTTATGATATTTATTAGAAAAAATAATAGCCAGTTCTATATAATTTTTTGATTTTTCCTTTAGGTTTTTTTTATCATAAATAAGTGCCAGACAATAGTAAACCTCTGCTCTTCCCCATGCAAATACAGTTTTATTATATGCTTTTAACGATTTAAGAAGATAAAATTGTGCTTCATCATAAATTTCAAGTTCAAACTTTGCATTTCCAATTTTAGAAAAAATCAAAGCCAGTGCCGGGAAATCTTCGTCTTCATCACATAAATCATAGGCGCAATAGTAAAATTCCATAGCTTCATTAAACTTTTTTTGAAGCCTTCTGCTTTCTCCCATATAAAAATTAGATGCCACTATGTTTAATATATATTTACCTCTGTCTGTTAGTGAGTTAAACAAATCTAAGGCTTGAAATAGATATTTTTCCCCATCTGTATAATTACCCTTCAAAACATTGAGATATCCTTTAAACCTTAAAGACAGACCAAATTTTACTCTATCATTTTCAATTGTTGCAATTTTTTCCGCATTTTCAATGGAGCTTTCCATTAAATCAAAATTATTAGTATTTATAGAATACTGTATCAATTGCAAATACCCTTCAAAGGCGTATTTATAATACCCTTTTTTCAAAGAAAGTTCTATCATATTTCCAATCGCATCCAGACCTTTTAATGGATTACCAATATCCTTGTGAAATCTTCCATATAGATGAAGGTAAATTATTCCCAGCTCATACATTTCTTTACTGCTTTGAAATTTGAGTTCTTCATACATATCTTTGAGCTTTTCAAATTTTTCTCCTAAAACCTTTTCATCAGTATAATATTCAAAAACTCCTGATGATTTTTTGTCCTCTATTATAGGGAATATTTCGTGACTTACATCTAATATAACCTGCATATCTTTAATTTCGTATTTGAATACTTTGTATTTATTATTAGCTCTTGTAAAATGAAATATAAGGTTAGGATGAAATATCCTATCAATTTTATTGTCATTTAGCCTGCTTTCGTAGTGTTCACCAATTATTTCATGCAACAACATGCGTTTTGAATTTGAAACGCTATTATATATATACTCTCTTATTTTCTGATGAGTAAAAATCAACATATATCTGTTATCTGAATATTTTTCTTCTTTTAAAATATTTTTTGACAAAAGCTCTTCTATTAAGTCTATAAGTTTTATACTCTTAATGCCGGTGACTTTAGATAATATTTCTATGTCAAATGCTTCATAAAACATGGAACAAATTGTCAAAAGTTTTCTGGCTTCTTCGCTTAAGTTTAGAATTCTGCTGTTAATTAAAATAGCCATTTTATCAGTTATATTTTTTTCACTCATACCTTGCTTGAGGCTATTCATCATCTCAGTTATAAACAAAGGATTTCCTTCACTTTCATCATATATAATTTCGCTGTTGTTTTCAACTTCCGGCATAATCAGATGAATAAATTTTTTAGTTTCTTCCCGTGAAAATCTTCCTAATTCAAATTTTGATACATTCCTATATGGACATAAACTTAAATAGAACTTTTCGACAGAACTTACATTATCACTTCTACAAGATGCTACAAACATTATTTTATATCTATTAGATGCTATTACCTTGCATAAAAGCTCTAAACTATTTTTATCAGCCCATTGAAGGTCATCGATAACAAATATTATTTTTTGATTTTTTGTTATTATTGAAAACATATCACAAACATAATTTTCCATAAAAAGATAATTTCTTCTCACGTTTGCATTAAATTCTAAGTCATTTGACTCAATATCTAGTGTTGGGAATGATTTCTTAACATAATCAATTATATCCGACGGTATTTTTATATTTTTCACTTTCAATAAATAAGTCAAGCTTTCAAATATCTTATCCCAAAGCTTAAACATAAATTCGGATTCAACATCATAGCAGGATGTTTTAATCAATAAAAATTCATTTTCTATATCAACTGTAGCCTCTTCCAATAGTCTGGTTTTACCAACACCTGCTTCTCCAAAAACAATATATGAGCTAAAATTTTTATTGCTTAAAAAATGTACAAAATTATTTTTTAATATTTCAATTTCTTTTTTGCGACCATAAAAGTCTGTTTTCTTTTTTTCTATTTTTGTTGAGCATGATTTTTAATTATATTATCAAATATTTTTCTTGTTTCAGAAGATGGATTTACATATAGATTCTCTCTCAATATTTTTTCAAGATTGTTATAAATATTTATGGCATCGCTGTATCTTCCTTGCTTGCTAAATATTTGCATTAAACTTCTGTAACCTATTTCTTCAAACTCTTCCATCTCTATTAACTTCATGCCGCATTTCTCGCAAAGATTATAATTATCATACATAACTAAGTTTATAATTTCTTTTAAATTTTCAATGAATACTTTTTTGTATTTATTTTTTAAAATTACCAACCACTCTTCAAATTCTGCAGATAATTTATTTTCAATACCTTCAAGAAAATCTCCGGTATATAATTTGATATAAGAATTTATATCATTTTCTTTTAACTTATCATTTATTATAAAGTTCTCTATTGCTGATATGTCTGTAATTATTTCGCAATTTTCATCTATTTGAAGCAATGAACGCTTAGGGGAAATTATTACATTATCATATAGACTCTTTCTTATGGTATAGACAGCATTTCTTAAACTTTTCTTTGCAACATCTTCTTTCACATCACCCCAAAGAAAAGAACACAGCTTATCTCTGGTTATATTTTTCTCATACGCTAAAAGGAAAATAATATACTCTGCCTTAGCAAATGGAAGATGAATTTCATTTTCATTTAATTTAATTGAAGGGATTCCCAAATATTTGATTTCTAATTTATTCATAATATACCTCTGCTGATAAGTGACCTTCAAAGTTAATTTGATAATTTTGTATAAGTATATCATAAAGTATATAATTTTGTCTAAATAAAATTTAAAACTAATAATACTGATAAACCTTCTTTTATTTTTTACAATATCCTATTTTTCTGTTTAATTTTGGTTTTTAATGAACATAAGAATACCTCCCAAATTAGATTTCTGCAATTTTAGTTAAATTACATTGTCTGCTTTAGGAGGTATCATATCAATTATCGTGTCTCAATGCTACTTAATAAATCTTTTAATTTTTCACCTTCAAATAAATATTTTTCATTGCAAAAATGACAAACCGTTTCTATCTTTTCATCTTCTTCAATAATTTTCTTTAGCTCATCTTTTCCCAACGATACAAGTGCTTTTTCCATTCTGTCATAAGAGCAGTCACACTTGAATCCAACTGGTATCTTATCCATTATTTCAATATCAAATTCCTCAAAAATTTCTTTTGCAATATCTTCTACATCTCTATCATTATCAAAATATTCGGATACAGATTTAATACTGCTCAATTTATTTTCTATCAATGTCAAATCTTCGTCTTCAATAAATGGCAAAGTCTGTACTATAAAACCACCTGATGATTTTATACTGTAATCTCTATCAACGAGTACTCCCAATGCAACTGCAGAATTCTGTTGCTCAGATAACCAATAGTACATGGTTATATCTTCTGCTATTTCACCAGTTACAATATCTGTGCTGCCTATATATGGCTCCTTCATTCCTATGTCTTTAATTACAGTAACTTTTCCATCTAACCCCACTGCTTTACCAACGTCTAGTTTACCATTGTCTTTCATTTCAACATCTATATTGGGATTATCTACATAACCTTTGATATTTCCTTTATTGTCAGCAGTAATAAGGATATTTCCAATAGGTCCGCCCCCGTTTATTGTAACTGTAATTTTATCTTCATCATTTTTCATCATATATCCCATCATTAAGCCTGCTGTCAGTGTTCTTCCCAATGCAGCTGATGCAGTAGGTGATGTATTATGATATTTTCTGGCAGTTTCAACTGTATCTGTAGTTTTGGCCATAAAAATTCTAAATGTTTTTTTCTTATCCATTGCTCTTATCATAAAATCCATTTTAAATCCATCCTTTGTTTCTATTATTAGATTATCTTTATTCATGTAACTTCATTATTTAAACTTTAGTGCAGCAGAATACCGCTCTAAGTGATTCATCGTTATAAAAAATATCATTATAATCATCATATATTTCTATATTACTAAATCCTACATTACTTAAAATATTTTTTATCTTTTCTGCTGGATATATGTATTGTGTTTGTATTTCAGTAATTCTATTATACTTATCTTTAGAATCATTTATAAAAAAATTTATTTCCATATTCACTGAATTATTTTCATCGTCAAGCATATTTTCCCAAACGTAAAATATTTCACCATCGTCATATACATAATTGTCATCATACATAGTATTATATTTGTATTCCGTGCTAATATCAAAAATAAAACTACTTCCGGTATTTAAATGCTTAAATATTCTTTTAAAAAATAAATATACCTCATTTTCCTTTAAATAATTTACCCCATCACAACAGCAAATTGCAGAATCAAACTTGTCATCAATTTCAAAATCTGTCATGTTTTGATTCAAAAGTTTCACGCTTTTATTCCTGCCAAGCTTGTCATAAGCTCTCATAAGCATGTCCTCAGATAAATCAAATGCAGTAATTTTATAATTTTTTTCAGACAAAATGCATGTAATACCACCTGTACCACATGCTGCTTCTAATATTTTATTTTTATTTTTACCTATTTTATTTATTATAAAAGATGTCCACTTTTCATAGTCTATATCATTCATAAGCAAATCATAGATTTGCGAGAATTCTTTATAGCTGTTTTTTTGCATCCTGTAGTTTCCCTTTCTTTTTTTTAGCAGTCATTATTCCGCCTATTCTACCTGTCTCTTTTGCAGTTAAACCTCCCCATCCAAGTTTTTCAACTTTATCCATTAATCCAATTTCTTGTGCTATCTCAAGTTTCATAATGTCATTTTGAGTAAGTTCTTTTTTCTTTTTTTCTTTCATATTAACCTCCATAATATATCTATATAAATATTATGGATTCTAATCAAAAAATTATTCCCTTTTTTCTCTTTTTATTAGCAAAATGGCTTTAATTTCCTTCAAAATTACAAGAATTTTATTTAAAGTATATTGAATACTAATGATTATTACAAAAAACATCACTATCAGTGTAACAAATATTGCTGTGTAATTAATTGTCAACATTTTACCTCCCGGGCAATTTCATTTACTTTTTTAGTTTTAAATACTATAGCACTTAATATACATCTAAATATTTGATCGATATCAATACATAACCAAATATAAATTATATTTAATTTCAATACATGTGCAAAGATCATCGACAATGGCACTCTTATAACCCAAATTCCTAAAAAAGAAATAACCATTGGCATATTTTTATATCCGGCTGAACGAATTGTTCCATTTAAAACTTTTGATAAATTCTGAGGAATCTGTATAAATCCCATGGCTATAAGATATTTGATACCTATTACCTTAATATCTGCATTATTTGTAAAGAAATCCATAAATGTTCCCGGAAATATAATTATTAAGAGTGATGAAAATAAGCTTATTATCGTTGTTGTTTTAATTAACTGCTTTGTATATGCTTTTAATAAGACGCCATCTCTCTTCCCTATTGCATTTGCGGTAAGAGATGTAGAAGCAACTCCAACTCCTACAGCCGGCATCTCTGATAGTATTTCCGCTTGTAAACCCAGCTGGTATGCTGCAAATGTAACTTCACCATATGATAGTATAACCTTGCTCATTATTACTGATGACAGCTGCCAAAACATGCTTTCAAATGCTGCCGGTATACCAATTGAATAAACTTGTTTCATCAAACCAAAATCAATTTTAAATCTATCTTTATCATATATAAATGAACTGAATAATCCATGTCTTTTATTATATAAGAGATATATCCCCAGTATTGCTCCTGAAGTCTGAGATGCCACAAGTGCAATACCTGCACCTATAAGTGATAATCTTGGAAAACCAAATTTACCATAAATGAGTAAATATCCTAATATAACATTTATAATATTAACCGCTATAGCAATATACATGGGAGTTTTAGTATTCCCACATCCCTGAAACACCGCTGTTACTATTGCCATAATCAAAACAAACGGAGAACCTAAAATAACTATTTTTAAATATCTGCCAGATGCTGACAGTATTTCACCGTTTGATGTAAAAAAGGATAAGATGCTGTTCAAATTCAATAATACAACTATAATTGAAACAATCGAAACCAAAATTCCAGTTACAGCAGTTTGCTCAAATGTTCTTTTACATTTGCTCATATTTCCCTCGCCGTTGGTTTTAGCTATAATTACAGTTGCACCTATTCCTATCCCTTTAAATAAGCACAACAACACACCTGTAATTCTAGAACCAATGCCTTGAGAAGATATAAGAGATGGGGTAAGCCTACCAATCATTGCAGCAGATACCAGACCTGCAGATACTTGAAATATATTTTCTAGCATTATAGGTATAATAAGTAGATAAATTTCTTTTCTTATTACTTTTTTATCATATAATTTTTCAACTATCAATTAAATTATCCTCTTATTCTGTTTTATTGATACCATTCCATTTATATCGCTTATAGTTTGTTGGCGTTATAGGATCAATATTGGAAAAACAACAGCAAACGACGCGTAAAATACAAAAAACCTATTTGAGGATACCTTTTTCAAGTTTCCTCCACTAAAATATATGATAAAACAGCGACTCCCAGAACGAGAATCGCCTTAAGACAAACTACAGGAACCTGTCCTTTTCCGGCGATAGATACAATTTAGTCATTGCTTATCTCCAACGAGACCTCGACCTCATCCAGCGACAACCAGCCTTTTTCTTTTCCCGATTGTTCGCCTTTTGCCAGCTCGCTCATTAATTTTATGGTAGCTTGCATTTTTTCATAATCGGCAATGTCCACAAGCGCATAACGACCACGACCGTTCTTGGTTAAAAAGACAGGCTCACCAACAGCAATATCACGCAAAACCTCGTTATAATTTCGTAAATCTGATACAGGTTTAATATTCGGCATCAACAACAGCTCCTTTTTTGCTGTTGTTATTATACCAAAATTATTCGTAAAATACAACAGCATAATTAAGTCGAAATTTTATAACTAGGTTAACCATTTTGTAAATGTTCAGTCACATATTCAATCATTGGCAAAATGATATATATAGTTGAATAGTTAAATCTAAATTTTACCACATAAATACAAAGAAGCCAATCGCTACAGCAATCAACTTCTTTCGTCAAAAACTATGGTACGGATAACAGGATTTGAACCTGCACGGTGTTACCCACACGGACCTGAACCGTGCGCGTCTGCCAATTTCGCCATATCCGCATAAATTATGATAATATATTTACCAGAAATATATTATCATAGTTTTAGTTATTTAGCAATAAAATTTATTCAAATATTTCTATTTTATATTTATTTTTTAGCTCTTCTTTTTTATCTATATAAATTTTATCTTGTTTTGCCATAACGCAATTCTTTCTGATATCTTCTTTGACCTCTTCTAACTCTGAATCTCTTGCAGGTATATGATCTGTCAATTTAATTATATGATAACCAAATTGAGTTTTAACAGGATCACTGATTTCACCTTTTTTCATTGAAAACGCTGCATCTTCAAATTCTTTTACCATTTGACCTCTGCCAAATTGACCTAAATCACCGCCTGCTGATTTAGATGGACAGCTTGAATATTGCTGTGCTGCTTCTTCAAATGATAAGCCATCCGTCAAATCCTCTAAAATTTCATTAGCTTTTTCTTCTGTATCTACAAGAATATGACTTGCCCTAACCATTTCTCCTGTCTTAAATAACTTTTTATTTTTTTCATAATATTCTTTTATTTCATCATCCGAAACAGTAACATTATTGAGCATTTTACTCAGTCCATATTGTTGAAGCATAGATTTTTTCATTGTATTAAGCGCTTTCACGAATTCTTCATCTTTTTCCAACTCATTTTCAATTGCATCAGAATATACCAATTCATGCATTATCAGTTCTTCAACCAATTTTTTTCTGCCTTCTTCGCCTTGAAAATATGCTGCATTTTGTCCTAAATTGTTCATCAGCAGCTTATAATCTGATTCTCTAACTTCTCTTCCATCAACTATTGCTATTAACTTGTTATCCATTTGTACTCCTAATCAATTTATTTAAATAATAAATAAGAGGGCTCTAGACCCTCCATTTTTTATTTTATATATTTTTACTCTTCTTCTTCCATCGATTCCAGCAATGCTGATAATTCAGTTATGCATTTATCTTCATCGGAACCTTTAGTTAAAATTATTAACTCATCGCCTTTCATAGCGCCAAGAGCCATGATACTGATGATACTCTTTCCATTAGCCTCTTGAATACCCTTTTTTATAATTATTTCACTGTCAAATACTCTGGCCTTCTTAACAAATATTGCTGCTGGTCTCGCATGTAAGCCTATTCTATTTTTTAATATTACTTTCTGTGATCTCATTTTTTACACCTCTCTTCTCCTGTTCTAATAATTCTTCAGCAATTTCTTCAATTTTTCTTAATCTATGATTCACACCTGATTTGCCCAAGGGCGGTTCTAACATTTCACCAAGCTCTTTCAAACTTGCATTGCTATGTTTTAATCTTAGATATGCAAGCTCTCTTAAATTTTCAGGTAGCTTATCTATGGCTTTATATTTTTTCAAAACTTTTATTTGCTTAATTTGCCTCATTGATGTATCTACTATTTTGTCAAGATTGGCTGTTTCACAATTTATTACCCTGTTTATTCGATTTCTTGTTTCCTTTATTACTCTCACATTTTCAAAATCAAGGAGTGCATTGTGTGCTCCCATGACAGCCATTAAGTCGGAAATTTGTTCTCCCTCCTTAATATATGTGATATAGTAATTTTTCCTGAATATCATTTTAGCATTTATATCAAAGGTTTTCAAGAGCTCACAAAGACCCTGGCTATGTTCCTCTTTGTTGTTGACAAACTCCGCATGATATGATTTTTCAGGATCGCTGATAGAACCGCAGCCCATAAAGGAACCCTTCATGTATGCTCTCTTACAGCAATCGTTTTTTAACAAATCCAAAGGAACTCCATAATCAAAATTCATAAAATTCATTTCTTCATCTTTTATAAGATTTATGTCTTGCAGAAAGCTTTTGACCTTTTCATCTTCAATTTTAATACTGTAATTGTTATGCTTTTTAAGTCTATTACTTTTTTTAACACTAACCTCTGTCGACATATTATACAATACCTTCAACAATCTAAAAATTCTCCTTGCAACTGCAGCATTTTCAGTTGAAAGTTCAATTTCGATTTTACTGAATCCCTTTAGTGTAATATATCCTGTTGTTCGCAGCAATGCTGCAATTTCAGCTCTGGCACAACATATGTTAGTTATTTCAGTTCTCGTAAGTTCATTTTTTATCACTGAAGAAAAAGTCATGTTCTCTCCTCTTTATTTATAACAATGAAATCTAATGTCCTCTATAGCTTTTTTTATAATTTTTCTTTCATCATCATAGCGAGCAATCATTAATGTTCTTTCAAAAGGAAGAAATTTAGCATCTCTAAAGCCTTCATTTTTTTGAGCAGTACAGTTCATGTTTCGTGCAACCATTAAATACCAGTAAACTACTTTATTAATTCTAATCTTTTCTCTAAGACAAGTTCTGTTAAACTCATAATTAATTTTGCCAAGATATTTTATGACATTTACATTTGCCTTACTTTCCTCGAAAACCTCTCGTATAGCCGCATCCTTTATTGTTTCATTTTCTTCTACTCTGCCTTTGGGAAGAACCCAATCTCCATTGAATTTCCTTAGCATCAAAATATTATTTCTAAAAAAAACAATGCCTCCTGCACTAACCTCTTCAACCATATAATTGCCTCACTGCACCAAATATCGTAGCTAACATAATAACACAATACTATTTAAAAATCAACTAAGACTCAAACAAAACAGAGTATACTCTATCTGGGCTATTAGTCCTGTTATCAAGAAGCTATACATCTCTATATTCCAGACTTTAAGGATATATTATTAGATTTACAATCTATTTTAACCCTTGTTATTACAGTTTACAATAAAAGCAAATATATTTCAACTACTTTAACATAAAATATTAACAATTATTTAATATTATCAACATTTTGAATAGATCATGACAGTTAATCCGGTCTTTTTCCAAAATACTGATAATAATTAACCTTTAAATCTCCATTAAATAGTTTTCTCTTCTTATCGGCCTTTTTGCCATATTCCTTTTCAAATGATTCAACGGCAGTAATTATATATTTTGACCACGTATTATCCTTGCCGAAAACCTGACCTAACTTTCTGTGTATATTTTCTATATCTACAGAATCACCTATACGGTCACCATATGGTGGGTTAGTTATAAGTATACCATATTCGCAGATAGGTTTTTCTATTAAATTAACATCTTTTACAAAAAATTCTATACAATCATCGACTCCTGCTTCTATAGCATTTTCTTTTGCAATTTTTATAGCCTTTTCACTAACGTCCGAAGCATATATTTTTATTTCAGAATCTAAATCAATTTTCTTTCTTGCTTCTGTTTTAACCTTTTTCCAATATTCTTCTTTTACCGCCGGCCATTTTTGAGATGCAAATGATCTGTTTAATCCTGGTGCAATATTTCTTCCAATCAAAGCTGCCTCTATAGGTATTGTTCCTGAACCGCACATCGGATCATACAATATTCTATCTTTATTCCAATAGCTTAGCATTACAAGTGCCGCTGCCATTGTTTCTTTCAAAGGGGCTTCTGTCGACCTCGCTCTGTAACCTCTTTTGAACAGCCCTTCTCGTGCTCCTGTAGTATCTATGGATACTGTGGCAATATCTTTGTGTATTGAAATAAGAATAGTATACTCTTCTCCGGTTTCTGGCATCCACTGCATATCATATTCTTCACATAGTTTTTTTGATACTGCCTTTTTTACTATTGCCTGGCAGTCAGGAGTACTAAAAAGTTTTGATTTAACGGATTTTCCTTTAACTGTAAATTTACCATCTTTTGTTATCCAATCCTCCCATGGCAGTTCATATGTCTTATCAAAGAGTTCTTCAAAGCTCAGTGCCTCAAATTGTCCCATGACGAGCATTACCCTGTCTGCACATCTCAAGTTAATATTTGTTCTTGGAATGTCCTCGATTTCTCCGTCAAAATACATCCATCCATTATCAGTGTTTACATCTTCATAACCTAGCCCTTGTAGTTCTCTTTTTACTATCGCTTCCAATCCAAAGGCGGAAATTGCAGCTAATTTTATTTTACTCATAGTATTCCTTTCATTTGATAGTTGCTTTATTGTTTCCTGTTTCTATATTATATTTTTCTATTTTATAGTACAATGTAGCTCGTGGCATCTTTAATTTTTTAGCTACTTCAGATTTATTATAATTTAAGTCCTTCATTGTTTCCAAAATAATTCTCTTTTCTATACTTGACATGTATTCTTCCAAACTGCTGTCTGATTCTTTTATTTCTGACAAATTTATAATTTTACTAATGGTATCTACTTTTATTTCTTGCATGCACTGGGGTAAAAACTCTTTTTCGATTTTACCTTTGCCACCTTGAGATGCGTACACGACTGAGCTTTGAATAACATTTCTAAGTTCTCTAACATTACCTTCCCAACTGTAAGCAAAAAAAATATCAAGAATATCTTTTGGAATTTCTATAATATTTATTCCCTGTTCCATGCAAAATTCCTGAAGAAATTTATTAGCCAGGAGAACTATGTCTCCTTTTCTTTCTCTAAGAGGAGGAATATTAACCTGAAAAACATCAAGTCTATAATATAAATCTTTTCTAAATTTATTTTCATTAATTAAATCTCGTATATCCTTATTAGTAGCAGAAATAATTCTCACATTAATTTTTCTTGCTTCATTTCCGCCTATTCGAGTGACTTCTCCATCTTCTAAAACTCTCAACAGCTTTGGCTGAAGTTCCATAGGCATATCACCAATTTCATCAAGAAATAGCGTGCCTCCTTCTGCTTCCTCAAATTTTCCTATTTTAACAACATTTTTAGCTCCTGTAAAAGCACCCGGTTCATAACCAAATAATTCACTCTCAAATAATTCGTTTGGTATGGCACTGCAATTTATTGGAATGAATTTACCTCTTCTTCCACTCTCATAATGTATTGCCTTGGCGAACAATTCTTTCCCTGTTCCACTTTCTCCTCTCAAAAGTATATTTAAAGGGGTTCTTGAAATATTCTTACATAGGTTGATAATCTCTATAAAGGGAGCATTGTTACTTATTATTTTGCTAAAATATGACTCTCCTGTTGAAGATATTTTTGAATATTCCTGCTCTAATTCCAACAAACTTAATTGCGTTTTATTAAGTAAATCACTTAATTTTACAATTTCTGTAATGTCACGGTCCCTTGCAAGTGCTCCGATAATATTTCCGGATTTATCAAGTAATGGTGCAGCGCTTAAAACTATGTAGCTATTTTGCCTAGGACTGTTGTATACATTATAATATGAAGTTCCTTGCTCTATAACTTTTGGTAAAATTGCGCCCGGAAAAAAAATTGTAACATCCTTTCCTAAAATTTCATTTTTAGATACGCCATAATAGTTCTCCGCAGTTGAATTAAAAAATATAACCTTACAATTTTCATCTACTATAGTTATAGAATCCGGAATATTATCTAAAATATACTCAAATACTTCTTTATCATGTTCATTGAAGTTAGATTTAAAAATCATAATTACACTCCTCATCTAAATAATAGTGTCATTGTTTTATATCATTATTCTACTTCTGCTTTGCTATTATCATAGTACTCTTCTATAAATAGATTATTTAAGTTCCAAAATGCCTTAAATTCTTCATATTGTTTCTGGGCTTTAGTTGTGTCTTTGTCAGTTTTGACTGCTCTTATCAAAATATTCTTAGGTGTATGCTCCATTGATATAAATTCAAGTAATTGAACCCTATACCCCTTAGTTTCAAGGAATAAACTTCTTAATGAATCTGTAATCAATGATGACATTCTTTCTTTAATAAGCCCATGTTTAAGCATGGGTTCTAAATTAATGTTTTCTATTTTATCGTAAAATTCATGCTGACAGCACGGTACTGACAATATTATTTCCGTATTCCAATTAATTGCCTTTACCAGTGCAGCATCTGTTGCATTGTCACATGCATGAAGTGTAACTATCATATTAACTTTCGATTTATAAACAAAATCTTTTATATCGCCGATTTTAAACTCCAGATTTTTATAACCGAGCTTATCTGATGTTTTATTGCAAAATTCAATTACATCCTCTTTTAAGTCCAACCCTATAATTCTTACATTTATATTTCTTATTTTATAGAAATAGTAGTATAAAGCAAATGTAAGATATGCTTTACCACAACCAAAGTCTATAATCATAAAATCATCTGTAAGTTCATTATCTTTCAGTGAATCATCCACAATTTCCAGAAATTTATTGATTTGTTTAAATTTATCATATTTTTTAGCAAATACCAGACCTTCTTTATTCATAACACCGAGCTCAATTAAAAAATTGCATGGTTCGCCTTCATTAATAATGTATTGCTTTTTCTTATTATGTTCTTTTGCAGTAAGTTTCTTAGATGGTTCTCTTTCCATCATTTTAACACTACCCTTTTTACTGACAATAAATTGGTAGTCGGAGTCTTCTGTAAATATGTTAATATTTCTATATTCATTTCTTATTAAGTCAACTATAACCATCACTGCATCTTCATATTTCAAATTTTCATGAAATACTTTCGTATCTGTGTATTTTTCCAGCTGAATTATTCTATCTTTCTTTATGAGAATAGCCCTTGCGGTTATTTTTTTATATGGATTCTCAGATTTTTTTCTTGGAGTTGTAAAAATACCATATATGAACTTGCCCTCTTTAAAACATTGTTCAATTATTTGTTCCATATTCAAAATACTACCTTGCCCTTCTATATTGCGTTTCCAATATTTTATTCTGACTTTGCGCATATTTTGTGAAACTGTACGAAAATTTCAAAA